>JACKDL010000038.1 GCA_020633555.1 Myxococcales bacterium
TCCGCTGCGAACCGTTGCTGCTGCTCAAGAGCTCGGTCCGCCATGCGGATGACGGACTCGATCGCCGCCGAGAAGTTGATCGATGACTCGCGCAGCGCTTCGACCATCCAGTCGCGCAGGATCTCCCACAGAGAGTCCTCACCGCCCTTCACGCCAGCGGACCACTGCTTTGCCATGCCATCCTCGTCGGGGAGGGCGAGGTCTTGGTAGGAGACTGTGCCATACACGGCGCGGACGACAGGGCGGGTCTTCGTTTCCCCGAAGCACGAGCCGGTCTTGTAGGTCTCGGTGCCTCGTTCCTCGTCTACCTTCTCGCGTTGCTCGTGCGGCCGCCGTTCGATCGCGGTCGGCAACGTGAAGAACTGCTCAGGAAGGTCGAGCAACTCGCACCGGCTCCGTGCTTTGCGTGCCGACTCGATAGCCTGGTCCAGCGACAGGTCAGGGAGTTCCGTCAGGCACATGGCCGCGATTTCGTCCACCTGCTGCTCCAAAAGCCCTGCGAGGGCTCCTCGAATCGACTCCGCTTGACCCTGCAGCGTAAACTCGGCGCGAGCAGCAAGGCACTCACGCATTCTCTGGTAGAGCCTTCGAGCATCTCGCTCCGTATCGTGGAGTCGCTTGACGGCCTCCTCCCGAACACGAAGCGAGAGCGTCCCACTGCTACGAGACAGCGTCGGAATGCGTCGGCTGAACAGGTCGTAGGCGTGCGCGAGGTCCTTCGCCCTTGCGGGTTCGAGGACTCTACACAACTCCTCCTCAAGGTCGTAGACCCCGCGGTTCACCTTGAGCGCGTCGCGCACAGGGATGATGATCGACGCCATGAGGTCGCTGGTAACTTCTCGGATAGCGTCAAGAAGGCTCGCGAAGCCGTACCCGAACTCCTCAAGCCGAAAGGTCTGCGAATAGCGGGCTTGCTGGGTCCTGACCTTCATTTGCTCCGCCACGGCGGTCAGCCCGCTGCAAAATCGCTCCCCCGTCGTGCTTACCTCCACATAGAGTCGAGCCCGCGACCGCTCCAATCGCTCGCGCTCCCGCTCCAATTGCTCCTTTGATTTGATCCTCCGAATCTTCGACACGGTCTGCAAGGCGCTCGTAAGGCTGCCGTGTGTGTCGAAGACTTCGACAAGCGCCGGAAGAATGACCAACTCCGCGAAGGACTCCTCGATGCGTGTGCGCAGGCGCTGCCACAACTCCTTGCCGCCGCTCCACTCCCGCGCGCGCTCCAGCAATGTACGAAGGTCGTCATCGGTGGGGACGTGACCCTCCTCGACCTGATCTTCCATCTCGCGAAGCCACGGCTTCAGCGCCGGATCTTCGCGACCGCGCCTCTTGAGGGTCGAGGCCGAGTCCTCGAACAACGCGCGGAGGTACTCAAGACGCTGTTCAGGCGTAGTGTCGGGGTGCGTCGCATCAGCGGCACCCCAAGCGCATTGTGCTTGGTAGAGCAGGCGTGCCTCAAACGGGAGGACATCGGGCTCACTGTTGAGCCCGAGGACGCCCCTGATCTCCCGCCGGAGCGCGGCAAGGCGAGTCTCAACGGGCTCGTCGTCCCGGCCCCGGTTGTCCACGCGGTTCAGCACGAAGATCATCGAGTCGGGGCGACCTTGCAGATACTTCACCACACGGGTCAGTTCCTGCAGCAGCTTCTTCCGCTGATCCTCGTCCGTCTGCATGTAGTCGAGCGCCACCAGGCTGAAAGCCTTGTGTACGCGGGTCTGAATGACAGCGAGGTTCGCGCGGTCGTTGACCGACTTCAGCCCCGGCAGGTCGATGAACTCCACGCTGAGATCGGAAGGGAGCCCCAACAGGCTCGAGTCGATCGATGGGAGCAGCGGGCCTTCCAAGAGCACCTGCGGAGCGAGGCATGTGCGGGATTTCCGGATCTCGTGATATGGCCGCATGACGCCGTTCCTGATTCGGCCGTACGCGTCCGCGTCGGAAACTCCGGTCCACGTGCCTGCCTCCCAAGGAGCACCATCGGCCGCCTCAACCGTCAACCGCCGCTCGCTGCCGCTGCGGAGGGTAAGGACTCCGCCACTCATTTCATCGGAATCCATTGGAGCGATCTGCCGCCCCACGAGCGCGTTGATGATGGTCGACTTCCCGGAGGACGTCGTGCCGATCGTAGCGATGCTCAGCGTGGGCTCGGCAAGTCGCGTCCGAGCCTCCTTGTAAGCGTGCCTGAAATCATCGAGGTACATGCGAAGCTCAGGCTCGTCGAAGACATCGGCGTGCGACATGGCCAGGTTGCTGGTCAGTCGGCCGAGTTCTTCAAGGCGAAGTCGTGCGGCTTCCAGCCTGGTCGCAACGCTGCTGGCCATGGGCGCTCCTCATCATCGGTTTGGTCGCTGCGCTGGCAGGGGCCGTCGCCCCGCTGTCGGCGAGCACCTGTACGAGCATTTGCAGCACCTGCTGGGCGATGCTCCCAGGCTTCCGCTCAAAAACCCGACGAAGGGGGTGCAGACTTCCTGAGGGCGAGCAACTCCAGCATTCTGAACCGGCTGTCGGATCCCGACGACAACCGGTGCAAGGCCGTTTTGCAGCCAGCCCACGCTGCGCGTCAATCCCCTTTGCGGAGGAGCACCTCGGACGCTGCGGGACTTCTTCCATCCACCCTGATGTGCCTCGCCCGCTCGGGCTTCGTGGGGCTGGACCCCATCCACGCCCTGGTGCTGCGGGCCATCAAGGAAGGCCCACGCGAAGGCTCCCGGGTGGCCGAGATCGCCCAGCGCGTGGACTGGAGCGTGGAACAGGTGGATCAGGCCCTCGCGGAGCTGCTGGAGCGCCGCGAAGGGCTGCTGAAGCAGTCCGGCGATCTGTGGCAGGCGCTCGTCTGACCGCGCACGGCCCTCAGGGCACGCTGGCGTCTTCGGGCCAGCCCGGCGGGGGAAAGCCGTCTTCGTGGGAGCCGAAGTCGGCCACCTCGACCCAGCGCCCGTCGCGGCAGGCGAAGACGTTGTCGTAGATCCCGCACAGGGCGCCGTCGCAGCCGGCGCAGGTGGCCAGCCCCACGCAGGAAAAGCCGCCGCAGTCCACGTCGCAGGTGTCAGTGCGGCAGCCATCGTGTCCGTCGTTCTGGCTGCGGCAGTAGGGCAGCTCGTGGAAGCGCTGCTCCAAGCACGAGACGAAGTATGAGCCGTCGTCGTGGCAGTCGGCCCAGCCCCGGTGGCGGCTGTAGCAGCCCTCGGGGGCGTCGGGCCGCCGCCCGCTTGGATCGGCGCCCGTGTCAGGGGTCGCGTCGGGGGTCGCGCCTGGGGTGCCGTCGGTGGTCCCGTCGGTGGCCGCGTCACCCGCGGCGGGGCGGTCTGGGGCCGCCGCGGGCTCTTCGCTGACGCACGCGGCGAGCCCGAGCAGGGCGAAGAGCGCAATCGTCTGTTTCATGGCTCGCATGGGGTCCTCCTGACCGCCCACCGGACGGGACCGAGGGCAGAGCTTACCGGATCGAGGCCAGCGGGGCTGCAACCCCACCCCCCCGGGCGGCGTCCACCCGCCCAACCCTTGAAGGAGCTCCCCATGGTCGCCCCCGAGCGCTGGCTGAAGTCGTGGCAGGAGGGCCGCATTGGCTTTCACCGCGACGAGGTCCACCCCGATCTGATCCGCCACGAGGCCGAGTTCCTGGGCGGCGGGCCGCACCGGGTGCTGGTGCCGCTGGCGGGCAAGACGGTGGATCTGGCGTGGCTGGCCAGCCGGGGGCACCAGGTCACCGCGGTGGAGCTGTCGCCGCTGGCGGCGCAGGCGTTTCACCGCGAGCAGGGCATCGACGCAGTGCCGCAGGCGGCGGGGGATCATGAGCTCTGGCGGTCGCAGAACCTGGACTACCTGGTGGGCGACTGCTTCCACCTGCAGCGGCCGGCGGCGGGGCCGTTCACGCGGGTGTGGGATCGGGCGGCCATGGTGGCGCTGGATCCCGAGCGGCGGGCCCGCTACCTGGCCCACCTGCGGTACCTGGCGCCCGGCGCGCAGATCCTGCTGAACGTGCTGACGTACCCCGAGGGCGCACGCGAGGGGCCGCCGCACAGCATCCCGCCGAGCGAGGTGTTGGCCGCCTACCCCGACGCGACGCTGCTGCACGCGGCAGAGGACGCCGGCGCGGGCTGGGTGGAGCGCACCTGGCTGGCCACGGTGCCCGCGGCATCACCCGGCTGATAGGCTGGCGCGGTGTCGTCCGCCGAACCCCAGCCCCCATCACACCCCCTGGACGTGGACGCCGTGCCCCTGGATGGGTTCGGCCTCGCTGAGGATCTGCCGCCCTTCGACGGGCACTGGCACACCCACCGCAAGCACCAGGTGTTCTTCGCGGCGCGGGGGCTGGTGCGGCTGGAGACGGCGGCCGCGCGGTGGTGGCTGCCGCCGCGCAAGGCGGCGCTGATCCGGGCGGGGGTGCGGCACCGGGTGCGGGCCGCCGAGGCCATCGCGCTGCGCACGGTGTATCTGGGTGAGGCGCTGCTGCCGGCCACGGCCGAGTGTTGTGTGTTCGAGGTCGAGCCGCTGGCCCGCGAGATGCTGCTGTACGCGGGGCGGTGGGGGCCGCAGGCGGCCGCCGCGGATCCGCTGGCGCAGCCATACTTCACCCTGCTGGCGGGGCTGGTGGCCCGCTGGAGCGCCCACCCGGCACCCACCGGTGGGCGTACGGCGCAGACCCCCGAGGTGCAGCGGGTGCTGGACGCGGTGGACGACCGGCTGGCGACGCCGCCGTCGCTGGCTCAGGCCGCGCGGCGGGCGGGGCTGAGCCCGCGGACCCTGCAGCGCCGGCTGAACGCCGAGCTGGGGCTGGGCTGGCGGCAGCTCGTGATGCAGCGGCGCATGCTACACGCGCTGGAGGCGCTGCGGCGGCCGGGGGTGCAGGTGAGCGAGGTGGCGTACGCCCTGGGTTACGAGAGCCCGGGGGCGTTTTCGCGGGGGTTCAAGGCCTTTGTGGGCGAGTCGCCCCGGGCCTACGCGCTGGGCCGGGGTGAGGCGCCCGCGGATCAGAGGTAGCCGGGCGTCACGCCGGCGGGCGCCAGGGGGTGGTTCTCGCCGGGCGCCTGGGCCCAGATCAGGCCCACGTTGGTGTCGAGCCCCACGGCCACGCCCTCGGCCTCGATGGTGGCCAGGTCAACCCCGCGCAGCCACTCGGTCTGGTGCACGTCGGCGGTGAGCTCGGCGTAGTAGCCGTGGCGGCTGATGTGCGACCAGGGCACGGCGTGGCCGCTCCACTGCAGGGCGCCGTCGTCGTCGCGCCAGGGCAGTAGCACGAAGGCCTGCTCCAGGCCGTCGAAGCCGGGGTGGGCCTGCTGCACCAGGGCGTCGTCCACGCGCACCCGCACCTTCACGGCGGGCTCCGTGCAGGGGCTGCCGTAGGTGGGGGTGCAGCCCGTGGGCACCTGGCGCTGGAACACGCCCACCTCGATCGCGCGGTCGGGCAGGCCGCGGGCGTCGTCGGCCTTGCCCACGGCGGCGGGCGGGGTGAGCCCGGCCCAGGCCGGGGCGGCCTCGCCCTCCAGGCCGTCGGCCTCCATGTCGCCGCAGGCGGCGGTGGACAGGGCCAGGCCGGCGAGCAGGGCCAGGCGGGCGAAGCGGGGGAAGCGGGTGAGTCGCAGGGTGAAGCGCTGAGCGAACATGGGAGCCTCCGTGGCTGAACCGTGAGTGGGTTGTGCGAACGAGGGCCACTCTAGGGTCAGGGCGCCTTGGCGTGAATGGCGCGAAGTGACATCCACATACCTCGACACGCCACCACCGCGCCGCCACCGTGCAGCAGTGGCTCGCCAAGCCGACGCAAGCCCGCTATGGGGAGAGGCAGACCAACTCGGAGCTGGGAGGGGCACGATGACGCGCACGGTGGGGGCGCTCGCGACGGCGCTGCTCTGCGCCACGGCGGCGCCGGTGGGCGCGCAGCGGCTGGTGATCCGCGAGCGCAAGGACTGGGCGGCGGTGTACGCCGAGGAGGCCCGGCAGCAGGGCGTGGCGCAGCGGCAGGCAGCGCAGGCGCGCTGGCAGCAGCGGCTGGCGAGCGTGGGGGGCCAGGCGGCGCCGCCGGCGGCTGCCGCGCAACCGGCGGCCGCGCCCGCCACGCAGGCCCCGAAGTCGGTGGCCGAGAAGGCCTGCGATGCGCTGCGCAAGACCTGGTACGAGCGCTTCTCGCGCACGTGGTTCCAGCAGCTTCAGGCGGTGGCGAAGGCCGCCGCCTACGTGCCCGACGGGCTCTCCGCCGCGGATCAGAAGGCGTGGGCCGCGGCGGACGCCGGCACGAAGGGGCGGGCCTGGCTGGCCGCCTGCCGGAACCTGAACGGCGTGGAGCGCGAGTACGTGACCCGCTGGGTGGACGCCTTCGGGGTGCCGGTGGAGGACGCCGCCAGCGTGGGCAACCCCCCCGGGACCATCCCCGAGGCGGTGTGGCAGGCCCAGACAAACCTGGCGCAGGCGGTGAAGCTGCTGCCGAAGCCCTCGCAGCAGGGCTACCAGCAGCCGACGCTGGAGAAGGGCCAGCTCCGCACCCTGGTGCGCGGCCGGAAGCTGTACGGCACCGAGCACAAGATGTTCGAGCGGCGCCTGGAGTACGCCGGCAAGGGCGGGGTGCTGAGCGCCATCGTCGACACCCAGTTCTGCGCCACCGCCACCGGCACCGAGCCCTGCGTCGAGGCCACCTACAGCTACAAGAAGGGCAGCGTGACCGAGGTGTCGGTGAAGAAGGGCGGCGGCAAGGCCCAGCGGGCGAAGATCCTGCCCGAGGCGCTGCCCCGGTTCCGCGATCCCGCCGACGAGCCGCAGGCCCGCAGCGCCGTGGTGCGGCCCATGCGCTCGGTGGAGGAGGCCATCTACCGCCCGGCCACCACGAAGTGGTCCACCCGGCCGGGCTGGCGCAACGGCAGCCAGGCGGGCATCGCCCAGTCGCTGGCGCGGTTCGCCCCCGACGTGCCCGAGGGCGACAGCCTCCGGCTGGACCTGTGGCAGTACAAGAACGTGGTGGGCAACGCCACGTACAACCTGCGGCGCAACGGCCGCACCATCTTCCGGCGCAAGCTGGACGACGGGGACTTCGCGTCGGTCACCGACACCTACTACTGCGACGCCGAGAACCCCTACCCGTGCGCGGTCAAGGAGCTGAAGTGGGACCGCCAGAAGCCGCCGGTGACCAGCGATCTGTCGAAGTCGGACGGCTACTGCGATCAGATCACCTTCAGCCAGTTCACGCCGCCCGGCATGGAGGCCCTGGAGGCCGCGCTGAACCTGCCGAAGGACGCCGCCTACCGTCCCAACTGGCCCACGTCCGCCGACAGCATGCGCAGCTTCACCCCCCCGGCCCGCGAGGGCTTCGAGGTGGACGCCGACGTGGCCGCGGACGAGAGCCGCTTCACCGTGCGCCGAGACGGCGCGGTGGTGTTCCAGCGCCGGGTCCGCAAGACCAGCTACGGCACCTACATGGAGGACACCTGGCACTGCGAGGCCCGCGGGGGCCCATGCCTGGAGACATACTCCCAGTACGCCACCCAGAGCCACGAGCTGGGCACGGCCCGCAGCCGCCCCCTCTGACCCCGCCCGAGGCCGGGGCCGTGTCGATTTGCGCTGACGGGGGGCTGCGAATCGGGCCACGGTAGCGCCGTGCCCGTGTGGCACCTCACACCGACCCAGGAGGGACCCTTGGACGCTTTCATCGGCCAGGTGATGCTGTTTGCCCCCAACTTCGCCCCCAAGAGCTGGCTGCCCTGCGACGGGCGGCTGCTGCGCATCGTCGATTACCAGGCGCTGTACTCGCTGCTGGGCACGACCTACGGCGGGGACGGCATGAACACCTTTGGCCTGCCCGATCTGCGCGGCCGGGTGCCCCTGGGTGCCGGGCAGCGCCCGGGCGACACCGCCCACCCCGAGGGCGCCACGGGCTACCTGACCCAGGCCGCCGAGGGCACCCATGGCTCGGCGCCCTTCCAGGCCCTGCAGTACGTCATCTGCGCCGAAGGCATCTACCCCAGCCGGTCCTGATCGCGAGCCGCCTCCGGCCGGCCTTGCCCGCCCCGGCGGGCTGGCGCAGGATCGCCCGGTCCACGCCGGAGGCCCAAATGTCCATCCCGCAGCTCGCCGACTTCGACCGGATCGTCTTCTTTACGGGGGCGGGCATGTCCGCCGAGAGCGGGGTGCCCACCTACCGCGGCCACGGCGGCATCTGGAAGCAGTACGACTACGAGCGCTACGCCTGCCAGACGGCCTTCGACCGCGACCCCGAGGGCGTCTGGGAGTTCCACAACTACCGCCGCGGCCTGGTGGGCGCCTGCCGGCCCCACCGCGGCCACGACGTCATCGTTGCCGCCGAGCAGCAGCGCCCCAGGGCCACCGTCGTCACCCAGAACATCGACGAGATGCACCAGCTCGCCGGCAGCACCGGGGTGACCGAGCTGCACGGCAGCCTGTGGAAGCTGCGCTGTGAAGCCTGCGGCGCCACCCGCCACGGCTACGACAGCCCCCTGGCCGAGCTGCACTGCGGCTGCGGCGCCTGGTGGCGGCCCGCCATCACCTGGTTCGGCGACATGCTCAACGAGGCCGCCGTACAGAGCGCCATCCAACAGATCGGCCAGTGTGAGCTGCTGGTGGCCATCGGCACCTCGGCGGTGGTCTACCCCGCCGCCCAGCTCCCCCGCATCGCCGCCGCGAACGGCGCCGTGCTGGTGGAGATCAACCCCGAGCCCACCCCCATGTCATCGATGTATCAGCACCACCTGCGCGGCCCCGCCAGCGAGATGCTGCTGCAGATGGCCGAGGGGCTCGAGCTGCCCACCTGATCCGGGGCGGGCCGCTCCATCGCTGCCGGACCTACCAATCGAGCCCGGCGTACACATACAGCGTGTTCAGCAGATCGACGGTGCCGAAGCTGAACGACAGGTCGTCCACGGGTGCGCCAGCCTCTTTGGCATCGGCCTCCACGTCATCGGGCAAGCCGATGGGTGCCAGGAACTGCAGATCCAGGGTGTCGTGCAAGCCCACGTGGAAGTAGCGACCCAGCGGCAGCCGGACATCCACCTCCAGCCCGACCAACAGGCCCACCAAGTAGGCCTGATCGGCCAGCTCGTCGCCCGTGCTCAGGGAGTACAGGCCATAGGGGCCACCCCCGACCGCCATGCGCAACAGAAAGGTCGCGTGACCGCCGCCAAACCCCGGCGTCCCGCGCATCCCGGCCCCGACCTGATACAGGTCGCTGTCGACGCGCATGAGCTCATCGGAGATTTGGTAGTAGATCGATCGTTCGGCGTCGCCCTCGCCCACCGATTGCCGGACATACACGTTCCGGGGGATCGAGTACGAGGCATAGCGCGCGAAGACGTAGCCATGGGTCTTCTTGAAGAGCTGGCCCGCCTCATAGCGAAGCTCCCCAAACGCATACTTCAGGTTGAAGCTGGCGTCATCGATGGCCTCCCCGGTTCGGCGGTCCTTCAGCCGCGCTCGCCCCCCGTAGAAGTCGATGACCTCCGCCTTCAGGCTGAACCGCTTCAAGATCGGAAGCCCTGCGAAATCCGCTGCCAGATCAAGTACATCCGATGTTGAGATCCCTTCACCCACGCTGAAGCCGCGGTTCGTCTGGTAGCCGGCCGTGAGATCCGCGTAGCGAGTCTTGAGGGTCAGGCTGGCCCGGTACATGGAGACCGGCGTGAGATCGTAGGCCTCCTCGGTGCTGACCCGGGACCAATCGCTCTTCTCACCCTCGTCGGACTTCACATCCAGCGGGCTGAAGAACCAGTGGGCGTAGGCGCCGTCCACCGCGACGCCACGAATCCACGGAATCCCGGGCTCGGGCGGCTCCGGGGCTTCGAAGGGGATGGCGAGCACATCCTCATCGAGGGGCGGCGGGCCGGGTGCGCTGGCGGGTGCGACGTCTGCCGGCGGCCCATCACGCGCGATGAACACCTCGACCTGTTGACCAGCCACAGCGTCCACCTGGGCCGTCCGGACCGCATCGCCGAACTGCACGATGACCACCCGGGGGCCAGGCTCGGCCTCAACCTCAAGCGGCGACATCCCGTGGCTGCCCAAGGCCCGATCGTCGATGAAGACGTGGGCACCGGGCGGCTCGGTGACCACCGCCAGCCGCGCCGGTTCAGCCGAGGCCCCGGTGGTCACCGCCAGTAGGGTCGAAAGAGCGGCCAGAGCCGTCAACACCCTGCCCCCTGCCATGGCGGCCTCCTCCCGTGCCTCGCTGCCAGACCCGAGCAGCGGCCCACGCCGACTTCTCCGCTGCATCCAAGCACAGCGTGCCCGCCCTGCCCAGGGCTCTTCTCGAGGGCACCGCAGAGGCCGTAGGTCGCGCCGTCTTCAGCGGCTGTCGGCTGTCGTGCCCGGCAGCCCAGCCGCCCGAGCTGGCCCCGACCCCGGGCGGAACCCACACAGGTGCTCAGTCCCGCGCCATTTCCGCGAACGCCGATCGCACAGCCGGAGAAAAACCGACCGGAGCACCTCCCCCTCCCTCGTCGAGGTGCTCCGGCCGATGGCCCACCCGTTGGGGGTGCGGCAAGGTCGACCCCCTCCAGAACCGACGCCGCCGGGCGGGCGCGGGAGACCGTGTCGCTGCACCGAGAAAACCTGACAGCGGCCAGGTTGTTCTGGGGGTTTGGCGCAGCGGCGGGCGGCCCCACCACAAGGGTCACCCTTGCCAAGGCCTTGGGTGCTTGGCAAGCCCTTGTGCAATTTTTCCGTATTCTTGATTTGTTGACCCGGGGTTCAGCAATCCGGGCCGAGAACTCAAGGTTCGTAGGCCTTCAGGGGCTTGTCGATGAGCACCCGCAGCCAGGCGTGCAGGCGCTCACCCTCGCCCCGGGTGAAGCGTTTCATGGCAGGCATCATGAGACCGAGCTGGGTGGCGTCCGTCGCCCGGTAGCGCACATGGAACAGCAGGTCGCTGACCGTGGGGCGCTGATCCACCGCGGGCAGGGGATCCACGAAGTCCCAGCCGAAGCGCGCGCCCACGCGGCGCACGCCGTGGCAGTGGGTGCACCAGGTCTTGTAGACCGGGGTGCCCTGGGGGCTCGCCTTCTCATCCACCTGGAACTGGCCGTACCAGGCCTTCAGGTTCACGAACTCCAGGCCCACCAGGGTGTCCACGTGCCGCCAGGGGCTGAAGTCGGCGTCGGGGTTCGCGAAGGGGTGGAACGGCGTCTCGGCCACCAGCTTGTGTCCCTTGAACTTCAAGGGCCGGGGATCCCGGTCGCCCTGGCTGATGGGGGGCAGCTCGGCCCGCCACTGGCCGTCCACCCACACCGCCCGCGCGATCCACAGCTTCAGCTTCTCGCGGCCCGTCGGCTCCAGGGGCAGCGGCACGGCCATGCCGTTGGCGAAGCGCAGCAGCACCCCGTCCACCTTGGGGTCCTTCGGGGCCACCTGGTCGATCACCGCCCACAGGGACAGGGCCTTGAATTGCCGCTTCCCGCCGTACTGCAGGTCCATCAGCTCGTGGGCCTGCATGGGCGCGGCCTGCACGTCGAAGGCGCCCGCCTGGGCGCGCTGGTGCTCGACGACGAGGGGGTCGCCGGCGGGGCGGACCCAGGTCTCGATGGGGGCCGCCAGGGCCGGCAGGGCGAGCATGAGGCTGAGGGCGAGGAGCGGGATGGGGGTGAGGGGCAGGCGACGCATGGGGATCCCTCCGGCAGGGGCAGCCCCTGCTTGCGCAGCAACCCCCGTGCCGGCCGGTATCCCCTTGTGTTGCGGCCGCGCCAGTTACCGTCCCGTCACATGGCGCCCGGACGGGCGCCCCCACCGCGCCCCTTTCGGCCGCCGCGCCCAGGTGCGAACCTTCCGCCGCGGGTGCTTTCCAAGCCGGCATGGATCGGAATCCACGCCGGTGCGTGACATCCCCCCGAGCCTGCCTGGGAGGGCCAGAGACGATGCTTCGCCGCTTGCTGATGTTGTTGATGGGGCTGGGGCTCGCGCTGCCCGGCGCCGCCTTCGCCGATGAGCCCACCGAGCAGGTGCGCCTGAGCCTGGAGCGCTACGCGAAGCTCATGGCCCAGGCCGGCCAGCGGGCCGGGGCGCCGGCCACCTGGACCCGCGCCGACGTGCAGATCGCGGTGAGCGGCGACACGGCGCTGGTGACCGTCGAGGCCACCGTCGAGCCCATCGGCGAGGGCAAGGTGGCCGTGAGCCTGCTGCCCGCCGAGGTGGTGCTCACCCAGGCCACCGTCGACGGCAGCGAGGCCACGCTGCTGCCCCTTGCGGGCACCCACGCTGTGCTCCTGGAGGGCGGCAGCCGCTACCGGGTGCGCCTGCAGTCCCGCGCGGCCGTCAGCCGAGACGCCGCCGACACGCCGTATCTGGTGGCGCCCCTGCCGCCGGCCCCCGGCAGCGACGTGCGGGTGGACGGGGTGGCCGAGGCCAGCGTGTGGCCCGGCCAGCGGGAGGGCAGCACCACGCGGGCCCCCGCCACGGCGGCCGTGTTCGTGCGCTGGGGCGCCGACGCCCCCCGCGACGCGGTGCGCCGGGTGGACTACCGGCTCGAGCCCGACGCCGGCGGCGACGGGGTGGACGTGACCGCCGAGCTGGAGGTGTTCGGCAAGGGCAAGACCACCACCGTGCGGCTGGCGCAGGCCCAGGCGGCGCTCATCGACGTGCGCGCCGGCAACGAGGCCGTGCCCACCCGCGTGGTGGAGGGCTGGCACACCGCCACGGTGAAGGGTGAGGGCGTGAAGCGCCTGACCGCCCGCTTCCGGCTGGCCATCGATCGCACCCGGGGGCAGCCCCAGGTGGTGCTGCACCCCGACCGGGTGCCCATGGCGCGCGTCGAGATCACCGTGCCGGGCAAGCGCGAGGTGGTGTTCGAGCCCGCCGTGCCCCGCCAGACCACCGTGAAGGGCGAGGGCGAGCGCGCCACCACCAGCGCCGTGGCCCACCTGCCGCCCACCGACGAGCTGACCCTGCGCTGGACCGAGGCCCGGGCCACCCCCGAGAGCCAGGTGCGCGTCATCGTGCAGAGCTACCAGCTCTTGACCCTGAAGGAGGGCTTCCTGAAGGGCACCGTCCACCTGGACTACGAGATCAGCAACGGCGAGCTGAAGGAGCTGCCCATCAAGCTGCCCGCCGGGGTGGACGTGTACCGGGTCACCGGCCCGGGCGTGGAGGACTGGCAGGTGCTGCCGGCCACCGACGACGCGCCGCGCCAGGTGCGGGTGGTGCTGGGCGAGGCCACCGAGGGCAAGGTGGATCTCAAGGTGGAGCTGGAGCGCACCGTCGAGACCGAGAAGGAAGGCACCGCCCTGGAGCTGCCGGTGCTGAGCGCCATCAAGGCCAGCCGGCAGGAGGGCGTGGTGGCCCTGTTCGACGGCGACAAGACCGGCTTCGCCCCCGCCCAGGATCCGCAGGGCCGCTTCCGCAAGGTGGGCGAGGACGCCCTGCCCGTGGCCATCCGGCAGACCCTGCGCAACAAGGTCAACCAGGCCTGGAAGTTCATCAACGAGGACGGGCCCCTCACCAGCGCCGTGGCCACCGCCCAGGCCCGCGAGGTGCGCTTCGATGCCCGGGTGGACACGCTGTACAACCTGCGCGAGGGCTCGCTGACCGGCAACGCCACCGTGCTCATCGAGATCAAGAGCGGCCGCCGCGACACCCTGCACGTCAGCCTGCCCAGCGGGGTGGCCGAGCCGCGCATCTCGGGGCCCAGCCTGAGCAAGACCGAGCCCGCCCCGGACTTCGCCGCGGGCGAGGGCCGCACCGCCTACATCGTGCGCTTCACCCAGGCGCTGGAGGGCGCCATCCAGCTCGACGTGGAGTTCGAGCAGCTCCTGAAGAAGGACGAGAACGCCCTGACGCTGCCGGACCTGCGGGTGCACGGGGCCGAGGTGGAGAGCGGGCACTTCGGCCTGGCCGCCGAGACGGGCATGGAGGCCGTGGTGGGCGAGGCCAAGGACCTGCGCCCGGTGGAGGTGGAGGAGCTGCCCAAGGCCGTGCGCCTGCGCAGCGACACCGATCTGAGCTTCGGCTACGGCTACGCCCGCGCCCCGTGGTCGCTGGCCATCACCCTGAAGCGCAACCGCACCATCGAGACCCTGGCCGCGGTGGCCACCCACGTGTGGCTCGAGACCAACGTGCTCGACAACGGCCACGTCGTCACCCGCGCCACCTACCAGGTGCAGAACGATGGCCGGCAGGACGTGCGGCTGGTGCTGCCCGAGGGCGCCGAGGTGCTGTCGGTGGCCGTGGACGGCAGCAAGGTGAAGGCGGTCAGCGACGAGCAGACGGGCGCCCTGGCGGTGCCCATCCCCAAGAACCGCACCGCGCCCATCCAGGTGACCTACGAGGTGGTGCGCGACAAGCTGGGCGGCGTGGGCGCCCTGGACCTGCAGGCGCCCAAGGCCGACGTGCGGGCCAGCGACATCCAGTGGCTGGTGCGCTACCCGGCGCGGCTGGCCCTGCTGAAGACCGACACCGATCTGCGGCCCGGCGAGGCCTTCGAGTGGCGCGCGCCCGATGCCGAGGCGGACGCCGCCATCGAGCTGCCCGTGCAGGCCGACATGCGCAGCGCGCTGTTCACCTACTCGGTGCAGGAGCCCACCGCGAAGGACGGCAAGGCCCTGAGCGTGGGCGTCTGGTACACGAGCGGCGGCACGGCCTTCGAGCCGCTGGTGTTCGGCCTGGCCCTGCTGCTGTTGGCCCTGGTGACCTGGCGCCGCGGCGGCACGCCGGGCGGCATGACCGGCAGCTTGTGGATCATGCTGGGCGCGGCGGTGGGGCTGCTGGCCCTGAAGGCGTCCATCTGGCGGCTGACCGAGGGCGAGGCCTCGCTGGCCATCGTCGCCGTGGTCGCCGTGGGCGTGGTGGCCTGGCGCAAGCGGCGCGCGGCTCGCAAGGCCGCCGAGCAGGGCGCCTCGGACGAGGACGCCTGAGATGCGCCGCGTCCTCTGGACCCTGGCCGCGGTGGCGCTGGCCTTCATCGGCCTGCTGACCCTGGCCAGCCTGGGCGGCCGCGCGCCCGAGGCAGGCGGCGACGCCGCACAGATGCAGGCGCCGGACCGCTTCGCGCGGCTGGTGGTGGCCGAGGACAAGTCCGAGGTGGAGCCGACGAGCGGCACCACCAAGGCCGCGGGCGAGGAGGGCCAGTTCGGCGCCGACGGCGCCTCCGTGGCCGCCAACGAGGACGAAGACAAGGACCGCCCCGACGACTCGGGCGAGCAGGCCTACGGCCGCTTCGACGACGACGCCAGCGGCCTGGACGTCCGGCGCCCGGCGGAGGCGCGGGCTCGCGAGGCCGCCCGGCGGGCGCAGGCCGCCGCCGCCGACGCCACCACGGCCCGCGAGGTGGCGGCGCTCGACGAAGAGGACCTTGAGGAAGAGGCACCCAACGAAGAAGAGGCCGTGGCCAAGGTCAGCGGCAAGCTGAACCTGGCGCTGGCCGACGACGGCGACGGGCGGGGCACGGCCAGCGGCTATGGCGGCCTGGGGCTGCGCGGGGCCGGCCGAGGCGGCGGCGGCACCGGCGAAGGCCGCATCGGCGGGCTGGCCCGGATCGACACCGGCGGGGGCAAGGGCGGCGGCGCGTTCGCCGGCCAGCGCGGCGGTGAGGGCGGCAAGAAGAGGAAGCCGAAGAAGGGTCGCCGGGCGCTGCGCGACCCGGCGGGCGACGCCATGGATCTGCCCGAGGCCACCGCGACGGCCACCCCTGCGCCCGAGCCGCCCCAGCCGGCCCGCCAGGCGGTGGCGCCGCCCGCGAACGGCTTCCTGGCGCGCGACGCGAAGGGCGACCTGGCGGCCCGCAAGCCCGAGCCCCCGGCGGACGCCCGCTTCAAGAACAAGGCCCGCGTGAGCCACACCCACGAGGCCTGGAACGCCCTGGACGGCTGGGCCGATCGCTTCGCGGCGCCGGCCACCTTCCTGCCCCGCATGGCCTACTTCGAGAACACCTACCTGGGGCGCGACGCCGGCTACCTGGAGGAGCTGCGCCAGCTCGACGCGGCCCTGCCCGGCGCCCAGCCCTGGACCCGCGCGCGGCTGCCCGAGCAGCCCTTCGACGCCCCCGGCGACGCCGGGCTGGCCCTGACCGCCCAGCTCAGCGCGGTGGGCATCGAGCAGGCCCAGCGGGTGTACCTGCAGGTGGGCCTGAAGGGCAGCGAGCGCTTTGGCTGGCGGCGCCCGCCGCTGGACGTGGTGCTGGTGGTGGACGACGCCCTGCGCCTGGGCCAGCCGCGGGCCTACGCCGAGGCCGTGGACACCCTGCTGGCGAAGCTGAGCCCGGTGGACCGGCTGGCGGTGATCCACGCCGGCCCCACCCCCACCGCCGCCCTGCCCCTGGGCGACGTGCGCGAGGCGCGCCTGGCCCGCGGCGCCCTGCTGGCCCCGGCCCACGGCGTCGCCCGCAACGGCGACCTGCCCGCGGCCCTGGCGCAGGCGGCGCAGGCCCTTCAAGGCGGCGAGCAGGGGGCGCGGGTCCCGGGCACGGGCACGGTGGTGGTGCTCACCCGGGGGGGCGACGACGCCCTGGTGGCCCGCACGGCCGCGGCGGCTCACGGCCTGACCCTGGCCGGCGCCGTCACCAGCGTCATCAGCACCGACGACCACGCCCCGTGGTGGCAGGTGGCCAAGGCCGGCCACGGCAACGACCACCGCGGGCGCCGGGTGGCCGACGCCCTCGAGGCCGAGCTGGCCAGCCTGTCGAAGGTCATCGCGCGGCTGCTGCGGCTGAACATCCGCCTGGGCCCCAACGCGCAGGGCGTGCGCATCCTGGGCAGCCGCCTGCTGACCCAGGCCGAGAAGAAGCGCGTGAAGGCCCGCGAAGAGGCCACCGACCGCCAGATCAGCAAGAGCCTGGGCGTGACGGCCGATCGGGGCGCCGACGACGACGGCCTCCAGACGGTGATCCCCTTCTTCTACGGCGGCGACGCCCACGTCGTGCTGGTGGAGCTGTGGGTCGAGAAGCCCGGGGCAGTGGCCGACATCACCTTGAAATACAAGGACATGGTGAGCCTGCAGAACGCCACGGCCCGCGCCAGCGTGCGGCTGGGCGCCGTGCCCCGTGAGCCCGGCCCCGCCGAGCGGCTGGTGCTGCAGAACCTGCAGGGCTTCGAGCTGGCGCAGGCCCTGCAACAGGCCGGCGAGCGGGCCCGGCGGGGCGATCTGGGCGGCGCCCGCGCGGCCCTGGCGGCCGCCCCCCGGCACCGCGACGCCGACGTGGCCCTGGTGGACGCCTTCGGTGATCTGCTCGAGGCCGGCGGCCCCGCCCCCACCCTGGGCCGCGCCCTGGCCCTGGCCGCCCGGCGGCGCATCAGCCCCGCCCCCGCCGTGGCTCGGAGGTGATCCCCATGCGCGCCGCCCTCGTGATCCTGGTGGCCGCCAGCCTGCTGGCCTGCGCCAAGGACGCCGAGCCGCCGCCCGCGGCCACGCCCGAAGAGCCTGCGATGCAGGAGATGGCCCACCTGGAGCAGCCCCTGTCCGGGCCCGCCGGCGGTAAGGCCGACGGGAAGGACCGCGGGAAGCAGGTGGCGCAGTTCGCGCCCGTCTTGGCCGATCCCGAGCCGGCTGCGGCCCCGGAGCCCGAGCCCCCACCGCCGCCCCCGGCGCCGCTGAAGCGGCCAGCCTCGCCCAGGCCGGTAGACGCCCTGGCGCTCAACGCCAAGGAGCGCAACCTGGAGGCCCCTGAGCCCAAGGCCTCCAAGCGCCGGTTCGAGCTCTCCAAGAGCGAGGCGAAGCCGGGCGCCGAGGGCGAGCCCGACGGGGGTGAGTTCCGGTTCCAGGCGCGGGACATGGAGGACGAGAAGCGCGCGGCGCCCGCTGAGCCTGAGGACCGCGAAGGCCTCAAGTGGGCCGAGGTCAGCGAGGACGACTTTGCCGATGCACGCCGCGCGCCCCCGCGCAGTGAACTCTCGCGCAGCGAGACCGTGGCCCTGCCGGCCCAGGACGCCGCCAACCGGCGGGACCTCCTGGTTGGGCTCGACGGCAACACCCGCGGTCCCTTGGGAGGCGACGCGGGCGATCTCGACCGCGGCCTGCTGACCGATCAGGTCCACCTGGACCTCGGCGGCGCGCGCTGGGCCGCCCTGGGCCTGCGCCCCGGCGACAAGCTGCTGACCATCGACGGCGAGCCGCCCCACCGCGGCGAGGCGCTGCGAGGCCGCGGCGCCCCCCCGGTGCTCGAGGTGGAGCGCGATGGGCGCCGCGTCGTCCTGTACCCCGACGGCAGCGCGGGCACCGACGACGCCGCCGACGACGCCTGGGCGGCCGATCCCAAGCCGGCCCGCTTCCTGCCGCGCATGGGCTACTTCGAGAACACCTACCTGGGCCGCAGCCCCGAGTACCTGCGCCAGCTCCGTCGCCTGGACGCGGCCTTCGACGGGCCCACCCCCTATGGCCCCGCCACCCTGCCGCCGCAGGCCCTGGACGCCCCCGAGGGCGCCGGCCTGGCCCTCAGCGCCACCCTCGATCGCCCCAGCCTGGAGCAGCCCCACCGGGTGTTCCTGCAGGTGGCGCTGAAGGGCAGCGAGCGCTTCGGCTGGCGGCGCCCGCCCCTGGATCTGGTGCTGGTGGTGGACGCCGCGCTGGCCGCCGCCGAGCCCGAGACCCTGACCAAGGCCGTCACCGGCCTGATGCGGCGCCTGGACCCCCGCGACCGCCTGGGCGTGGTGGTGGCCCAGCCCGACGGCCCGCAGGTCCTCAGCGACGTCGCCGAGCTGCGCGAGGCCCGCCGGGCGCTCACCCGCACCCTGGTGGACGGCGTGAGCCTGCGCGCCACCGACCGGGCCGCCCCCCTCGCGGCCGCCCTCGACCGCGCCGGTCGGCTGCTGCAAGACGCCGCCCAGGGCCAGGCCCGGGTGCCCGGCAGCCAGACCGTGCTGCTGCTCACCCGGGGCGGCGACGGTGCCCGCGTGCAGGCCGCCGCTCGCGTGGCCCACCAGCTCACCCTGCAGGGCGCGGTGACCTCGGTCATCGACCTGGCCGACACCGGCGACCTGTGGTGGCAGGTGGCCCAGGCCGGCCACGGCCACGACCACCGCGGCCGGGCCCTGGGCGAGGCCCTGGACGCCGAGCTGGCCAGCCTGGCCAAGGTCATCGCCCGCCTGCTGCGCATCAACGTGCGCCTCGCCCCCGACGTCCACGCCGTGCGCATCCTGGGCAGCCGCATGCTCAGCGAGGTCGAGAAGCAGCAGGTGAAGGCCCGCGAGGAGGCCACCGACCGCCAGATCAGCAAGACCCTGGGCGTGAAGGCCGATCGCGGCGACGACGACGACGGCCTGCAGGTGGTGATGCCCTACTTCTACGGCGGCGACGCCCACGTGGTGCTCATCGAGCTGTGGGTGGAGCGCCCCGGCGCCGTGGCCGAGATCACCTTGAAATACAAAGACATGGTGCAGCTCAGCAACGCCACCGCCCGGGCCAACGCGGCGCTGGCCGCGCTGCCCGCGCCGCTCACCGCCGCCCACCGCGCCGTGCGCGCCAACGTGCGCGGCTTCGAGTTCGCCCAGCACCTGGCCGCCGCCGCCGCCGAGGCCCGACGCGGCCTGCTGGACGACGCCCGCCGCACCCTGGCGCAGGCCCGGCCCGTCACCGCCCAGGACCGCCTGGTGCTCGCCCGCTTCCAGCACGCCTTCGACCGCCACGCCCAGGACCGCCTGGCCGACGCCCTGCACCTGGCCAGCCGCCGCCGCATCGCGGCCGAGGCCGCGCCGTGAGCGCCCTGCGCACAGGCCTGTCGCTGGTGCTGCTGAGCCTGGCCCTCACGGCCCCCGCCGCCGCCGACTGCAGCGCCGGCCACACCGCCGTCTGGCCCCCCGACGGCATCGACGTGGGCCCCATGCCACTGCTGGTGCTGACCCTGGGCGGCACCCACCAGGCCCGCCTGACCGACAACGCCGTGCGCCTCACCGCCGACGGCAAGCCCGTGCCCCTGACGGCCCTGTGGCGCAGCGCGGGCCACGACCAGCTCCAGGCCGCCTGGCGCCCCGCGAAGCCCCTGCGCGAAGGCGCCCGCCTGCGCCTGTCCTTGCCCGTCGACGGCCAGCGCAAGGTCCTCGCCCGTTGGCGCGTGAACGAGCCCGGCCCCACCCCCCGCTGGAAGACGCCCCCCGTGGCCGGCCCCGTCGAGACCCACCGCTACGGCTGCGGCCCCGCCGTCTATGCCCCCGTCACCACCGGCCTGCCCGACGACGGCCCCGCCGTGATCGCCCGCGTCGGCCACCACACCGCCCTGCTGCAGCCCCGCGCCGGCGTCCTGCACATCGGCCACGGCATGTGCGGTGGCCCCTTCCCCCCGTCCGCCCTGATCCACCCCCTGCGCCTGACCCTGGTGGACCCCACCGGCGTCGAGGGCTCCACGGTGGAGCTGGCGCCGCCGCCGAGTTCGCCCTGGCCAGCCGCCGCCGCATCGTCGAAGGTGCCTCCATGAGACCACGCCCCGCCCCTGCCCCGCGCACCCTGGTCCTGCCAACCCTGGGCGCGCTCGCCGTGAGCCTCCTCCTCACGGTCTCGTCCGCCCACGCCCGCTGTGCGTCGGGCGCCACCGCCACCTGGCCCCCGGCGAGCGCCGCTGTCGGCCCGCAGCCCCTGTTGGTGGTCGACCTGCACGGCACCCACAAGGACCGCGCCGCGGCACCGGGCGCCCTGCGCTTGACCGTGGGCGGCCGCCCAGTGGCCTTCACCGAAGCCTGGCGCACCGTGGGAGACCGCATGCTCCAGATCGCGCTGCGCCCGGCCGCCCTGCAGCCCAAGGGCGCCGAGCTGCGCCTGTCGCTGCCCGTCGCCGGCCAGCGCACGGTCATCGCCCGCTGGACCGTGGGCGAGGCGCCCCTGGCCCCCACCTGGCCCGCGCCCCCCACCCTCGCGCGGGCCCTGGCCCACGTCGACCTCGGCTGCGCCCCGGCCCGCCAGGCCTTCGTGGCCACGGGCCTGGGCGACCAACCCGGCGATCCAACCGCCTTCGTGGTCGAGGTGGCCGGCCACACCGCGCTGATCTCACCCGCCGCCGACGGCACCCTCGAGATCGGCGCCGGCATGTGCTCAGGCCCCTTCAAGCTGGACCCCAAGGGCGACTACACCGCCACCCTGCGCCCCATCGGCGCCGCCGGCACGCCGGGCGAGCCCCGCCGGCTCCGGCTGCGCTGAGCGGCCTGCGAGATCGGGGGCCGTGGACCCGGATCACTCGCAGCGCTGAATGAGCGCCGCCGAGATCTTGATGACCTCCGCATTTCTCTTCAGGTACGCGTAGACCCCGTCGAAGCCCAGCAAGCGCCCCCGTCGGACCGCCCCCCCTATCATGGTCAGCTTGACCACCTGTCCCACCCGATCGGGCAGGAGGAGCCACGCATGCTGGTTCCTGGGCTCTGCCAGCTTCGACCGCAAGGTCTGAGCCTTCAGCACCAGCTCTCGCACCTCGGGATCGCCGCCGAACGCCTGGATGAATTCGCCCAGCCACCGCTGCTTGTCAGCGGTCGAAACGACCCGGAGGCGGCAGAGCCGCTCGATGCGGGCCCAGTCCGCCTCGACCAGCCGGCGCCGCTCGGCTCGAGCCGACTGTGCTGCCCGCTCACTCTCTGCTCGCCTGGTCCATGCCGCTGCCCGCTGCTCGGCCACCGCGCGATAAGCCGACGGGCGCGCAGCCAGATCCCTCCAAGCCTCTGCCCTGGCCTCACTCGTGGCGTCCGCTTGCTCCTCAACCTGAAGCGCTCGCTCATAGAGTTCCAGTGCTTCGACGTCAACATCGCGCAGGCTCAGCCCGATACTCTGGTTCGCGGCCGCTGGGTCCGGTGCCCCCTCAACGGGGGGCACCGGCGGCAGCTTCGCGGGCTCGTAGACCACTGCCGGGCCAGGCTCGGTGTCTACCAGCGCGCTGCCGAGGGCGTCAGTTGCTCGCTGCAGAGCCTGCTCCATTGCGCCCGGATCAGCGGCCTGGGCCGTCTCGGCCGCCAGCAGCCTGGCCGAAGACGACGCATGCAGCCGAAGGGTGGCGCGCAGGCCGCCATGGAAGCGCACCACCTCGCCGGTCACCACGAGCTCCGCCCCGATCCGGCGCGCGGTCTCCACTTCGCAGTCGCCGAGGCACTCTGCCAGCTCGCTGCCAGGCGGCAGCAGCGCGACCAGGTTCTCGCGGGTTATCACCGCCAGATCAGGCACCTGCCACTGCAGCGCTCTCTGACGCACCAGATCCGTCAAGTAGGTCGCAGACTCGTCCCCCAGTTCGGCCTGATCTTGCAGGGCCAGCACCGCCAGCCGGCGCTCTGCGGCCGCCGCGACGGGCACCAAGCTCAACACAATTGAGAGCAGGGACAGGCATTGGAGCTGAGTTCGTTGCATGCGCGTAGGTCTGCGGAATCTCCTTGCGGATGTCAATGGACCAGGAGCGACACACCGGCGCTGCTCTACCAAGTGTTGCGTCACATCGCAGGCGCGGGCCAGCCCAGCCTCGTGGTCAACACCGTGGCCGCCGGATGGCACCCGGGCGGCCAGTCGCACTGCCACCACGACTGGCGTTCGGCAGAGGATCAGCGCGGCGTACTGCAGGCGCTGCTGGACCGGATCGGTCCTGCACAGGTGGACCTTGTCGGCCATCCTCGCAAGCTTCCCCATGCCCGCAGGCTGGCCCTGCACTTCGCAAACGGAGCGAAGGTGACCCTCTGGCCCGACCACGGCTTGGGCGCGTTCCGAACCCGCGGATCTCAGGGCTACGACTTCTCGAAGGGCGTCCAGGATCAGGCGCATTACCTCGCGCGGGTGGACTGGGCCATTGCGGTCAAGGACGACCCCACCCGAGTTGTCGTCGAGCGCGGTTGACAAGCAGCGAAACTCGAGCAAAGACGAGCACATGCACGCACGGCTCGCCGCGATTCAGGAGGCCGCCGCGGCGCTGGGACTGGGCGCCGTGCACGTCGAGGCCGAGGGGCGTGATGGGTTCACCGTCCGCCTCGATGGGGTGACCGCGCAGGTGGAGGCCACGGCCGATCCGCGGCCGGCGCTGCGGGCGCTCCGCGAGCAGGTGATCGAGCGCCACGTCGAGCAGGTGCGCGGCCAGTGCGGTGTGGATCTGGGCGCGGCGCTGTGGGCTGCAGAGGCGCTGGTCGCGGCATACGCCGAGGGGGCGGCCAACGGCGGCAGCGTGTCTTGGGAGGCGCTCGATGGGGCGCATGCGTGGGCGAGCCGGGTGCGCAACGGGCGCCAGGGCTGACGGGCGCGAGGCCCCTTCAGGTCAGCTGCTTGCGCTCGCTGGCGGCGACGGCGGCGACGGCGGCGAGCCAGCTGGGGAACAGGCCGACGCCGGGGATGGCCTCGGCCACCAGGGCGAGCATGATAGGAGGCTTCAGGCCCAGGATGCCGGCGAGCACGGCGGCGACGCCCAGGTCGAAGACCACGGGCATGGCCTCGCCGACAGGGGCGAGCACGGTGTCGGCGGCGCCGGCCACGAGGAAGGCGATGAGCAGCCGGAAGCGGTCGGGCTGATCGGGCCGCGGGGCGGGCGCGGGGGGCGGCGCCGAGTAGGGCGCGGGCGGGTGCGCCGGCGGCGGTAGGGGCGCGGGCGGCTCGCCCCGGATGAGGTCCCGCAGGGGGCGCAGGCGCGCAGCCAGCCACGACGGGCGGGCGAGGGCGACGAAGGTCAGGGTGAGCAGGGTCCAGCCGAGGATGTCCCACGCCATGTCAACCTCCCGGGGCCTGGCGTTCTCGCCTTCAACGGGGCCCGCACCACGCATCGGACGGGGCGGCGGCCAGCTGTCTCGGTGGGTCCACCCGGCGCGATGACAGTACGACGGCAGGCTGTCCGGTCGGCGGACGGCGCCCCGTCCAGCAGGGGCAACCGCCACCCGGAGTCGCCCATGAGCCCGCAGCCGCCCGTCCTGTTCGACGCCGCCAATCTGTCCTTCCGCCGCCACGGCCCGAAGCAGTCGCCCGATCCTGCCTGGCTGTTCCAGGTGGTGGACGCCGTGCTCGCCCGGCTGGCCCCGGCGCAATGGAGCCTGGTGTTCGACGCCAGCGTGTTCGGCTGGCTGTACCGGGTCGCCAGCGCCGAGGCCCGCGCCCGTCTGAACGCGGACCGGCGCGCGGGCCGCGTGACGGTGTGCCCCGCCGACACCCAGGCCGACGCCTTCATCTTGCAGACGGCGCCCGCGCTCGATGCCGTGGTGGTCAGCAACGACCAGTTCCGCGATCACGGCCCGCTGCGCGTGGGGATTCCCACGCTGCGGGTGGCGGAGGTCCTGGGTCAGCCCGCGCTGGACGGCTACCTGCTCGTCTACCCAACGGCCGACGCCTCGACCCCCGACCGGCTGCCGCTACCCGTGCCCGCACCCGCCCCCGAGCCGGCGCCCGAGCCCGAGCCCGTCCTCGAGCCGCTGGCGGTGATCCGCGCGGCGCTGGACGCCACCGAGGGCAACCCCCTGGCCCTGCCCCAGGCCGCGCACGCGCTGCGGACGGCGCTGGGCAAGGCCCGCGCCGACACCCTGGTGGCCGAGGTGGTGGGGCGCAAGGCGGGCATGTGGCGCGCGCTGTTCGCCCGGGGGGTGCCGGGCTGGCGGCTGGAGGGCGAGCGGGTGTTCCGGGTGCAGGCGGCCCCGGCCCAGGTGGCCGAGGCGGCCCCGGCCAAGGCGGCGAAGGGTCCGGTCAAGGCGGTCGCAGCGGCCCCGGCGCCCACGGCGAGCCTGGACGCCCTGCGGGGGCTGCTGGGGGCGCTGGTGGACGCCGGCGTCACGGACGCCTCGGGCCTGAACAGCCAGGCCCGGGTTCACTGGGGTGAGGCGCTGGACGCGCTGGTGGCCCAGACGGCGGGCGGGGTTCGCGCGGGGCGGTGGATCCGGTTCCTGAAGGGGGCGGTGCCGGCCCTGACGGTGGTGCGGCAGGGCACCCACTGGCAGGTCATCCGCGCCGATCAGGCGGGTCAGCCCGTGCGCCCGACGGTGTGCGACGCGGTGCGGGCCGCGGCGGCGGCCCTCCCCGGGCCAGTGACCCAGCGCGACTTCGTGCGGCGGCTCCAGGGGGCGATCCCGGCGCACCTGGCGCGGATCCCCACGGGGTTCGACAGCGTGACGGCCCTGCTGAAGGCCTTCCCCGATGTGATCCGGCTGGAGCTCGAGGCCAGCGGCCGGCTGCGGGTGCACCCCATGCCGGGCGCGCACCCCCCGCCGCTGTCGGCGACCGGCGGCCCGGCGAGCCCCACGGCGCCGGCCAGCGAGGCACCCTCCGATGAGCTCGCCGTGCGGCGCGCGCGTCAAGGCACGCGCTGAGAGGGCCCGTCAGCCCTGCGGCTTGTCCTGCTCGGCCGCGGCGCGCAGCAGGGCGCGGCGGGCCAGGCGCTTGCCGGCCTCGGTGAGCACGGGCTCCAGGCCCGCGATGTCGGCGGCCGACACCACCTCGGCGCCCACCAGGCGGCCGGTGCGGGTGGTGTGCAGGCTCAGCTTCACCTGCAGGCGGCCGCCGAAGTGGCCCACCGCGCCGGTGATCACCAGATCGGCGCCCACGTTGCGGCCCGTCTCAACCTCGCAGGCGCCCTCGCACTTGCTCAGATCGGTGTCGGGGGGCAGCAGCTCCAGCAGGTTCTCGCGGGTGTAGACGAACAGGCGGCTGCCGGGCAGCGACAGCGCGGCCACCCGCACCAGGTCGCTCAGGCTCTCGAGCTCGAAGGGCGTGAGCTGGGCGTTGTTGGCGAACTCCAGCACCACCACCTTCAGCTCCGGGCCCGCCGGGACGGGGGCCTCGGGCTGGGGCGCCGGGGCCTGGGGCGCTGGCGCTTGCGCCACCTGGGGGGCCGACGCCTCAGGGGCCGGCGCGCCGCCGGGCAGCGGGACCAGCGCCGCGAACACGCGGTCTTCGTCGAGGGTGAACATGGCCCCCGAGATGATATCGATGAGCATGCTGTACGGCGGGAACCACAGGCTGTGGCCCGAGAAGGACGAGGTGAGCCGGTAACGGTAGGGGTGGTGGCCCGCGAGGGTGAACTCCACCTCGTAGTCGGGCCCATGATCCAGCCGGATTGAGAAGGGCGTGATCCCGTAGGGCTTGCCGTCGATGGCGACCGTGGCGCCGGCCGGCTTGCTGTCGAAGGTCACCCGGGCGTTGGTGCCCTTGATGCTGGTGGCGCAGCCGCTCAGGGCCAACAGCAGCCCCAGCCCCCATGTCCCGATCCAGCGCATGCGTCCTCCCGCGTCGCGCGCATCCTAGCCCGTCAGGGTCCACGGCGCGCCCCCCAGGCGCTCGCGGGCACAGGCCGGTCCGCGCCGGGCCGATGGCGACCCCTGCCCTGGCGCAGATTCTGCGCGCGGGCCTGCAAACCACCGCGGGTGGTGCTATTCTCCGCGGCGTGTCGCTTATGGCCGGTGAGAGGCCCGCTTTCGGGGCTCTGCGGCGTGGTTGAGCGACAAGGTTTGCCAGCGCGGTCCATCGGCCCTTTGCCGATGGCCGAGGGACGTTTTCGATGTCGAGCAGCCCGGTCTCGTTCCCGGTCGACTTGGGCGGTGGCCTTGCGCCCACCGACGGCAACGTCGCGTTGCACTACAAGAAGACCGAAGTCGAGGCGGTGCGCGGCTTCTTCCCCCTCGGCCGCAACGTGAGCTGGCACGGCGGCG
The DNA here is from genome assembly GCA_020633555.1 of Myxococcales bacterium. Taxonomy (GTDB): domain Bacteria; phylum Myxococcota_A; class Bradymonadia; order UBA7976; family UBA1532; genus JACKDL01. The sequence continues at coordinate 26,475 of JACKDL010000038.1, forward strand.
TGCACCTGTACGCCGACGCCGACACGCCCATCCACAGCCCGCTCGACGGCGTGGTGGTGGCCGCCCGCATCCAGTCTTCGGCCGGCGACGCGGTGGGGCCCTTCGGCAGCCACAACTTCATCGTGGTGAAGCACCGGCTGAGCGGCGCCGATTTGAACGCGGTGCAGGCCAGCGGCCCCTTCGGCAAGCACGACAAGGTCGAGTTCTTCTCGGTGTTCATGCACCTGGCGCCGAAGAAGGCCAGCAGTGGCGCCGACTTCCACGGCTTCGGCTGGCTGGCGAAGGACCCCGGCTGGGCCCTCGGCGGCTCGGTGGGCGCGGGCGGCGCGAACAAGAAGGCCGACGTGGAGCTGGTGCAGACCCTGCTGGTGCGCGCGGGCTTCGATCCCGGCCCCATCGACGGGCTCATCGGGCAGAAGACCATCAACGGCATCCGGGCCTTCCAGCGCACGGCCTTCCAGCACATGCAGGACGGCCGCATCGACGTGGGCGGCCAGACCTGGGGCGAGCTGCTGTATCGGGTGACGCCCGATCCCGCCGAGGACGGCTTCGACGATGACCTGATCGCGGCGCTGGGCGAGGGCGAGATCGTCTACCCCGGCAAGCGCATCTGCGGCGGGCAGCCCCTGTGGTTCGTGGGCCCCGAGAGCGAGGCGGGCGACGTCCACCTGACCCACTGGGAGCTCATCAGCGAGAAGCCGCTCATCGGGGCCTTCCAGCCCGCCGAGGACGACAGCCCCTTCCAGGGCGACGCGCGGGCCATCCTGCAGATCCTGGACGGCAAGGACTGGATCCCCGGGCGCGGCTACGTGGCCCCCGAGATGGTGTCGGCCTTCTACGGCGACGACCCGCGCAGCCAGGTGCTGCGCGAGCGGATCTGCAAGTTCCGCAGCGAGTGGGCCACCGACATCCCGGCCATGCTCGACGCGCTGCAGCGCCGGTTCTGGACCGAGGGGCTGGACGCCGCCGTCGAGCCCTATCAGTGGTACGAGGCCGCCGCCGAACAGGCGGGGCTGCCCGACGCGGTGCACTGGCACCACAACCCCATCGCCGTGGTCGAGCGCCTGCGGCGGCTGCCCGAGCTGACGCCCGGCTGAGGGTCAGCGCTCCGGCGGGCCCCCTGGACGCGAGGGGCGCCGCTGATCCGGGCTTGGGCCCGGGCTCGCGTCTGAAGATTCTGGCTTGGGGGGACGGCACGTGGCCGACATCCGCATCAGCTTCCCAGTGGATCTGGGCAAGGGCCGCGAGGTCACCGACGAGGTGGCCGAGCAGTACTTCCAGCACGTCGAGAAGGACGTGGCCCGCGGGTTCTTCCCCCTGGGGCACAACACCGTGTGGCACGGCGGGGTGCACGTCTACGGGGGCGAGAACACCCCGGTGTACGCCATGTTCGACGGCACGGTGGTGGCCGCGAAGGTGGCCACCCCCGCCGACGAGGCGGTGAAGGGCTTCGGCAGCGTCAACTTCCTGGTGGTGAAGCACGAGGTGCGGGGCTCGGCCCTGAACTCGGTGGCCAAGAACCGGAAGTACAAGAGCAGCCGCTACTACACCTTCTACTCGCTGTACATGCACCTGGGCAGCCTGGACCTGGCGGCCGGCAACGCCGCCCTGGCCGAGATCGGCTGGCTGACGAAGCCCGCCGGCCACGAGCTGTCGGGCTCGGTGGGCGCCGGCGGCCGCAACCAGAAGGCCGACGTGGAGCTGGTGCAGACCCTGCTCACCCACGCGGGCATCGAGTGCGGGCCCATCGACGGGGGCTGCGGCTCGAAGACCATCAACGCCATCAAGACCTTCCAGGACACCTTCCTGTACAGCAACCCCGACGGCCGCATCGACGTGGGCGGCTCGTCGTGGAAGGCGCTGCAGTTCGCGGGCCTGGGCACCCCCAGCCGCGACGGGATGGACGAGGAGCTGCTGGGCAAGCTGGCCGGCGGCGCCGCCCTCAACCCCAACAAGCCCATCGCGGGCGGGCAGCAGCTCTGGGTGCTGGGCAACGACACCCCGGCGAAGTCCACCTGGATGATTCAGTGGGAGGTCTTCAGCGAAGAGAACCTCTTCGACGACTTCACCGCCGTGGCCGACGAGGGCAACTACACCGCCGATCCCACGCTCATCCGCAGCACGCTGAAGGCCGACGCCTGGCTGCCCGGCAACGACATCACCGGCCAGCAGGTGGCCGACTTCTACGCCAGCCACCCCGACGCCAAGAAGCTGCGGGAGTACGTGGTGAAGTTCCGCAGCGAGTGGGCCGCGGATCTGGACGCCATGATGGCGGCGCTGGCCAAGCGCTTCTGGACCGACGGGCTGCGCGCCGAGCTCGAGCCCTACATGTGGTACGGCGAGATCCAGGCGGACGCCGACCTGCCCGAGCCGCTGCACTACCACTACAACGCCATCCGCTTCCTGCAGATGCTGCGTGACATGGAGCACCGGCGGGAGCTGCCGCCGCCGCCGCCGCCGCCGCCCAAGGCCGATGACGACGACGAGCAGGGCGGGGGCGAGCGCGACGACGTCACGGTCACCCAGCCCGATGACGAGGACGTGCTCCTCTACGACACGCAGACCAAGACGTTCTATGTGATCCCGGCCCGCGAGCTGAAGCGGCTGGTGGCCGAGGACGCCCAGCTCGCGAAGATGGCCGACCAGATCAAGGCGGCCAGTGACGCCAAGTGGAACCACCCGCGCGACGAGTGGGCCAAGGCGGTCAACCCCACGCTGCAGCAGCTCCGCCAGCTCACCAACTCGGTGGACGCGCCCCAGTCGCCGCCGCAGCTCAAGGAGTACCTGTTCGTGCCGCACGGCGTGAACGGGGGCACCGGCCGCAGCTTCCGCACCCTGTACTCGGGCAACAGCCAGACCGCCGCCCGCATCGTCAACGCGGCGAAGAAGAAGGTGCCCGGCCGCAACTGGGAGAGCGCCAAGGTCGATGTGGGCGTCGAGCTCTGGGACAAGACCTTCGGCGAGTACAGCAACGAGGTGGCCGGCGGGAACTGGGCCAGGCACTGGAACAACGCCGATCTGTCCGCGGACGGGAAGTTCCTGCGCTTCGCCGCCCAGGCCAAGGGCACCGCGAAGTACGACCTGTCGGGCGGGCTGGCCGAGGTGAAGCTCTCGGCCGGCGGCTCGGTGAGCCTGCTCGAGGGCAAGGTCGCCACGGCCTTCTTCCTGCCCAACCGCGACGGCTTCAAGATCCAGCCCTCGCAAGGCCAGGACATCTACGTCCGGCTCAACATCTTCGGCGAGGCCGGCGGCTTCGTCGGCGCCACCGCCGAGATCGTGGGCAAGGGCGCCTTCGCCTGGAAGCCCCAGCCCGACGACGGGGTGGTGGGCGTCAACATGGAGGCCGGCCTCGAGGCCTTCGCCGGCGTGAAGGTGGAGGGCAAGCTCGGCGCGAAGCTCGAGTGGTACAACTCCGAGGATCGCGGCTGGAAGACCCTGGCCGAGATCGCCATGAGCGGCACGGCCGCGGCGGGCATCGGCGCCACGCTGAAGTTCTACCTGACCATCGACGCGCAGGGCACCTTCCGGGTGTTCTTCAAGGCCGAGCTGGTGGTCAAGGTGGGCTTCGGCACCGGCGTCGAGGCGAAGATCGTCATCATGGAGGTGATCGACTTCGTCTGGACCCTGCTGAAGATGGTGGACTGGGGCCGGATCCTGGAGATGAGCTTCGAGGCCTTCATCAAGGCCAGCGAGCTGATCCTGGGCACGGCCATGGCCGGCGTGATGGGCCCGGCGGGCATCGGGATCTACCTGCTGCGCAGCTTCTGGTCGTGGTGGGATGACCAGGACAAGATCACCGATCTGGCGAACAACATCCTGAACAACAAGGCCCCGTACCTGCTGAACAAGGGCACGCCCGAAGCGAAGGGCATGGCCATCTACCGGCTGACCCAGGCCTCGTGGATGTGGGACGAGACGAGCGAGACGGCGTCGCTGAAGGTGCTCAAGAGCGCCCGCAACAAGCGCGAGGCCGAGAAGATCCTCAAGTCCATCGACCCGAAGGGCCGCGACGAGAACGCGTCCGCCGCGGACCGGACCCGGGCGCGGACCGTGCAACGCGGCTACGACCTGCTCAGCGGCCTGGTGGACTGGGCCGAGCAGACCGAGCTGGACAACTACCTGGCGGGGCTCGGCATCAGCGTGAGCTGATCGGCAGGCCCGGAGCGCTCAACCGCGCGCTCTCAGCCGCGGCGACGGCGGCGGCGCAGGCCCAGCAGGGCGAGCGCCGCCGCCCACCCCAGGCCCGCGGGCGCGCCCGGCACGCCCTGGCACCCCCCCGTGATCTTGCTGAAGCCCTTGGTGGCCTCGTGCTCCGGCCCGAGATCGGCGCCCAGGCCGGCGTCCACGCCCGGCATGCCCGGCACGGGGCCGTGATCGGCGCCCGGAGCCAGGAAGGCGTCGAAGGCCGGCTCGGGCATGGGGGCCGCGTCCCGGGCGGGCGGGGGCGGGCCCTGATCGGGGGGCAGGGCCTGATCGACCGGCGGCGCCATGTCTTCGGGTGGGGGCGCCATGTCCCGCGGGGGCGGCGGGGGCGCCATGTCGGGCGCCGGCGGGGGCGCCACGGGCCGCAGCCGCACCGCGTCGGCGGTGAGGTGCACGTCGTCGCCCGGATCGGGGTTGTAGTTGTCGAACAGCTTCACGCTGTACTCGGCGCCGGGCACGAAGCGCCACGCGCCCAGGTCGGTCCAGCCGTCCCGACCTTGCAGATCCACCACGGGGCGCGCGACGCCGCCGGCGTGGGCCACCTCGTAGCGCACGGCGTTGAACCGCGAGAAGGCCCCCACGGTGTGCACCTGCACGGTGTAGTCGCCGGCCTGCCGCACCTGGAAGCGCCACATGGCCCAGTTGCTGGGGTTGGCGCCGCCGAAGGCGTTGGTCCACAGGAAGTCGCCGCCCACGCCCGCGCCGCCCTCACTGCGCCAGAACTGGGCGGGGCCGTAGGCGCCGAAGCAGGCGTCGCCGTCATCGATCTGGCCGCCGGCGGCGGGCAGCGGATCGCCGCAGGGGCCGCGGTCGGGGGCGAGCAGGCCGGCCTGGAAGAAGGGCGTGCGCTCGTTGGCGGCGTCGACGGACAGCTCCACGTGCAGGTGGTCGTGGTGGGGGTGGGCGCCGGTGTACTCGCCCTCGCGGGGGGTGTTGCCGGCCCGCCAGTAGGTGCGATCCCAGATCACCCGCTGGATGCCCATCTCGTCGGCGTGCACCAGCAGGTAGTTGGCCAGCTCGTCGCCCAGGTCGTTGTCGGCCTGGCCGCCGTCGAGGGGGATGAAGATGTCCAGCGCGCGGCCCACCGCGTGGATGCTGGTGACGGCGTTGTTGCCGTTGATGGGCCGGCAGGAGTAGCCGCCCACGCCCGTGACCTGGGGCCAGTGGGCCAGCGTCCACTCCTTCACCCGCTGGGCGCCGCGGGTGAAGGTGCCCGAGCAGCTCACCTCGCCCCGCCAGGCGCCGGCGTCGGTGATGGTGACGTTCGCCTGGTTGGCCACCCGAAGGACGTCGGCGGGGATGGCCCAGCGGCCGGCCCGGGCCTGGGCCTGGACCAGCGTGCCCGTGGGCGGCGGATCGTCGTCGGGCGCGTCGGGCTGGCAGCCCGCCAGGGCCAGCAGGGCAACAGAGAGCGGCGCGAGCGGCGCGGTGCGGCGCATGGGACCCCCCGGTGAGCGAGGGTTCACCATAGCAAAAGCTCAGGCGGGCAGAAGCTCAGCCGCCGAGGTTGGCGCAGACGGTGCGACCCTGGTCGCCCAGGTCGGGGAGGCACAGCTCGTTGCCGGCGCAGTCGTCGATGCCGTCGCACACCGAGCGGCAGGCGAAGAACGAGCAGACGCTGCCGGGGCGGCACTCAGCGTCACCCAGGCACGCCGCGCCCGGGGGCACCTGGCCGTTGCCGGTGGGCCGGCAGCCGCGGGTGTTCTGGTCGCAGTACTCGTTGGCCTCGCAGTCGGCGTTCACCCGGCAGAGCGGGCGGCCGCACTCGCCGGTGCGCGGGTTGCACTCCAGGCCCACCTGGCACTGCACGTCGCCGCAGCGGTCGAAGCAGGTGGCGATCTGCGGCCCGCAGTAGCGCAGGTCGGGCTGGTTGTTCAGGGCGAAGCAGCCGTAGCCCACCGGGCAGTCGTTGTCGCGCTGGCAGGGGCGGCTGCAGAAGCGCTCGCCCGTGTCCTGGTAGGTCAGGCAGCGGTCGGTGGACTCGGCGCTGCACTGGCCGTCGAGCACGCAGGGATCGCACAGACCCTGACCGCCCTCGTAGCACTGGCGATCTGCCGGGTTGCACACGTCGCCCCGGGGGCAGTTCACGTCGGCGCAGGGGTCGATGCACTGGCCCACCAGGGGATCGCACTCGCTGAACTCGCACTCGACGCCCTGGCAGATGCCCCGGGCGCAGCCCAGGCACAGCGGGCAGAAGCCCAGGAAGCAGCTCGCCTGCACCACCCGGTTGGCGCCAAACTCCACCACCTCGCAGTCGGGCACGCGCACGCGGGCCACCTGCCACAGGTCGCCCGCGTTCAGATCGCCCACGGGGTTGGCCAGCTCCTGCGGCCCGAAGGCCCAGCGGCGGCCGCCGCACTCCAGGGTCAGGTCGACCCGGGCGGGGTCGAACGCCCCCGCGTTGGCGGGCGTGAACAGGACCCCCACGATGTACTCACCGGGAGCCAGGGCATCCACCTGGATCACCTCGTCGCCCGCCGGGCCGCGGCTGTCGTTCACCAGGCCCGGCAGGCCCCAGGCGGGGCGGTCGTTGCCCGAGAACAGGTCCCAGCGGCCGTCGAACCACTGCCCGTTGGGGTGGATCAGGTGCAGATCCACGTTGGTGTTGGCGCCCCGCCAGCGGGCGGTGACGCGCAGGGCCGTGGCCTCGCCCGGGGGGGCGTCGCAGGCGTCGCCCAGGCCGTCGCCGTCGCGGTCGAGCTGGTTGGCGTTGGGCACGTCGGGGCAGTTGTCGCGGGCGTCGGGCACGCCGTCGCGGTCGCGGTCGTCGGGAGCCGGGGGCTCGTCGCAGACGTCGCCGCGGCCGTCGCGATCGGCGTCCGCCTGATCGGCGTTGGCGGCGGCGGGGCAGTTGTCGCAGGCGTCCCCCACCCCGTCGTTGTCCACGTCCCGCTGGGGGTTGTTGGGCACGTCGGGGCAGTTGTCGGCGGCGTCCGCCACGCCGTCGTTGTCGCGGTCGTCCACGTCGCAGGCGTCGCCGCGCCCGTCGCCGTCGCTGTCGCGCTGGCTGTTGTTGGGCTCGGCGGGGCAGTTGTCGCAGGCGTCCCCCACGCCGTCGTCGTCGGCGTCCGCCTGGTCCGCGTTGGCGGCAAAGACGCAGTTGTCGGCCTCGTCGATGACGCCGTCCTCGTCGCTGTCGTCGGGCACCTCGCAGGCGTCTCCGGTGCCGTCGCCGTCGCTGTCGCGCTGGCTGAAGTTGGGGGCGCCGGGGCAGTTGTCGCAGGCATCGCCGATGCCGTCGTCGTCGCCGTCCGCCTGGTTGGCGTTGGCCACGGCGGGGCAGTTGTCCTCGGCCGCGCTCACCCCGTCGCCGTCATCGTCATCCAGGTCGCAGGGATCGCCGAAGCCGTCGCCGTCGGCGTCCTCCTGGCCGGCGTTGGCGATCTGCGGGCAGTTGTCGCAGGCGTCGCCCACCCCGTCGTCGTCGCCGTCCGCCTGGCCGTTGTTCGCCAGATCGGGGCAGTTGTCGTCGGCGTCGAGCACGCCGTCGTCATCCCGGTCGCCGGGGGGCCCCACGTACATGTCGGGCTGGACGCCGCCGGCGCCGCCTTGGCCGCCCGCGCCGCCGCCTTGACCGCCCGCGCCGCCGCCCTGACCGCCTGCGCCTCCGCCCTGGCCGCCGGCCCCTCCAGCGCCCCCATCCACGGTGGCCCCGCCGCCGGCCCCGCCGTCGGGATCATCGCCGCCGTTCGCCCCGGGGTTGCACCCCCAGGCCACCAGGGCCAGAGCGGCCGCCATCCATCCGACGCTGCGCATTGGGTTCCCCCCGGGATCTGCGGGGGCATCGATGCCACGAAGGCGCGGGTCGCCGCAATCGGGGCGGCTCAGCTCGGGCTGAGCGGCCGCACCCGGACCTGGATCGACTCGCCTCGATCATCGATGACCGCTACGAACTCGAAGGGCACGTCGGCGCGGGACGCCCGCACGGCGACGACCACCTGCCACACGCGGTCGGGCGGAGTGTGCCCCGGCCGGAGGTAGATGATCCCGGGGACCCTGACACCGTGCCGAATGGCCAACATCCCGAGATCACTGTCGTGGGTCAGGACCACTCGCCCCTGCGCCTGCGCGGTGGCCAGCACCACCCGATCGCTGGCGCCGGTCAGACCCAGCTCGACGACCGTGGCCAGGTCCAGTCCACCCGCGCGCAGCCGCTCCACCACCGCCAGCGCGATGTTCTCGTCCGCCAGCAGCGGCAGGTCGAATGGGGTCATGCCGAGCGCTTCAGGATCCAGACCTGCTCGTTGCGCACGCTGGAGGCCGCGTACCGCAGCGCCGCCTCGATGCTTTCGGGGGTCAGGTGAGGGTAGGCGCTCAGGAGATCCGCCACGGTGGCTCCGTCCGCGACCAGATCGAGCACGAGGTCCACGCCGATCCGGGTCCCACGGATGCGCGGCTTCCCGCCCAGCACCTCAGGATCCGACACAATCCAGTTCGTCATCACGGTCACCTCGCCCACAACGTAGCAGGCGGCTACGCGGATCCCCAGTCAGCGGCGCTGGGGGTGGCCCAGGTGCTGCTGGAAGAAGCGCAGCACGCGCCCGTACTCGCCGCGCACCACGGCGGCGTCGCTCACCATGTGGCTGTGGCCGGCCAACGCCAGGAAGTCGTGGTCCTTGCCGGCGCGCAGCAAGGCGTCGCTCAGGCGCAGGGCGTGGGCGAAGTACACGTTGTCGTCGCCGGTGCCGTGGATGAGCAGCAGCGGACGCCGCAGGGCGGGCGCGTAGGTCAGCACGTCGCTGGCGTCGTAGGTGGCCTTCTCGGTGTCGGGCAGGCCGATGTAGCGCTCGGTGTAGTGGGTGTCGTAGTCGCGCCAGTCGGTGACGGGCGCCCCGGCCACGCCGGCCTTGAAGGTGTCGGGGGCCCGCAGGGTGGCCATGGCCGCCAGGTAGCCGCCGAAGGACCAGCCGTAGACGCCCACGCGGGCCAGGTCCAGCTCGGGCAGGGCGCCGCCCAGGGCCTGCACGAGCCCCACGCTGTCCTCCAGCGCGGTGGCGGCGAAGTCCGCGCCCAGGGCGCGGGCCCAGTCGCGGCCGCGGCCCGGCGTGGCCCGCCCGTCGGCGCGCACCACGATGAAGCCGTGATCGGCGATGTACTGGTCGCGCTCCAGGCCCTCGGCCGCCCGGCGCACCATGGCGTGGGTGGGCCCCCCGTAGACGTGCATGATCACCGGGTAGCGCCAGGCCGGATCGAAGTTGCGCGGGCGGATGATCAAGGCGTGGTGCTGCCGGCCGGCCAGCTCGACCTGCCGCCACTGGGCGTTGGCCTCGAAGCCCGGCGCCTCGGCCACACTCGGCAGGGTGCCCAGCGGCTCGCCCAGGGCGCCGTCCTCGGTCAACGGGCGCACGGTCCAGGCGGTGGGGCCCCGCTCGGGCGTGTGGGTGTGCAGGGCCAGCGCCGCCTTCTTGGCCACGGCCAGGCCGTGCAGGCCCGGCGCGGTGGTCAGGGCCTCGGGCGGCTTGCCGCTCAGGTGCACGCGGTACAGGTGCTGCTGGGTGGGATCGGGGCCGCCCTGGAACAGCGCGAAGCCCCGCTCGGTGTCCAGGTGGGCCAGCCCGGCGTAGCCCGCGTCGGGCGAGGTCAGCGCGTGGTCCAGGCTGCCGTCGGCGTTGCGCAGCTCGAGCTGCCAGGCGCCGTTGCGCTCGGTGGTCCACAGGAACTGGCAGCCCTTGGGCAGCCAGCGGGGCATCTGGGCGTCCAGCTCGACCCAGGCGGGGTCCGTCTCGGTGATCAGATCGGTGACCGCGCCCGTAGCCACGTCGGCGGCGCGCAGCGTCAACTCGGTCTGGCGGCGGTTCTGGGTCACCAGGCTCAGGGGGCCGTCCTCGGGCCACACCACGCGGGCCAGGTAGGGGTGGGCGGCGCGATCCCAGGTGATCTCCACGGGCGCCGGCGCCTCCAGGGCGCGCACGAACAGGCGCACCTCGGCGTTGGCCTTGCCGGGGCGCGGGTAGGGCGAGGCCTGCGGGGGCACCGCCGGATCGGTCAGCGTGGCCAGGTGGAAGCGCTCCATGGCCGCCGTGTCGGTGCGCTGGTAGGCGATGGCCGAGCCGTCCGGGGCCCACCACAGGCCCTCCAGGCGGCCCATCTCCTCCTGGGCCACGAACTCGGCCAGCCCGAAGCTCACCGTGTCGCTGGCGCCCGTGGTGAGCTGCACGGGCTTCGCGTCGGCCACGGGCGTCCAGAACAGCTCGCCGCCGCGCACGAAGGCCAGCCGGGCGCCGTCGGGGCTCAGGTGGGCGTCCTGCACGGGCTCGGCGTCGGCGCCCAGCACGTCGGTGGCCTGCTTCGTGGCCAGGTCGTAGACGAAGGGCCGGCCCGACAGCAGCACCAGCAGGCGCTTGCCGTCGGCGCTCAGCCGGTAGCGGGCGATGCCCTTGGCCGCCAGGCGCAGGCGCTCGCGGCGGGCCTTCTCTTCGGCGGTCAGCGTCTCGGCGCCGCCCCCCAGCAGGGTGGCCGCCGTCAGCAGCTCGTGGGCCTGCCCGGTGGCGGGATCGAAGCGGTACAGCGCCCGCTCGAAGCTGCGCGGGCCGCTGCGCAGGAAGAGCACGCCAGAGCCGTCGGGCAGCACCTCGAGGGCGCTGGGGCGGCCCAGGCGGAAGCGGTAGGTGGCCGCGAGCTGGTCCAGGAAGCCGGGATCGGCCACGGGGGTCCAGGCGGGCTCGGCCCCGGGCACGGGGGCGGGGGCGCCGCCGCAGCCCAACAGGGCCAGGGCCGCCACCAGCGGGACGAGGGCGATGGTCAGGTGTCGCATGGCGCGCAGCCTAGCAGGTTGCCTGCCCCCGCCGTCAGCGCTCGGCCACCTCGGCGGGGCCGGGGATGTGCCCGTGGGGCGGCGGCAGGTCCCAGGGGCCCGCCTCGGGCTGGTACAGGGCCCGGTAGGCGGCGTGGCTGCGCAGCACCTTGCGCACGTAGCCGCGGGCCTCGTCGAAGGGGATGGCCTCGACGAAGGCGTCGGCTTCCAGGTGGCCGATGCGCTCGAGCCAGTCGTCCACGTGCCCGGGCCCGGCGTTGTAGGCCGCCAGCGTCAGTGCCAGGTGCCCACGGTAGCGCCGCTGCAGCCGCGCCAGGAAGGCCGCCCCGTAGTGCACATTGGGCCACACCCGCCGCAGCGCCGTGGGCCCCGGCACCCGGCGCTCCTTCAGGCGGCGGGCCATGCCGGCGGCGGTGGCCGGCAGCACCTGCATCAGCCCCAGCGCGCCGGCGGGGCTGCCCACCCGGGGCCGGAAGCCGCTCTCCTGGCGCATCACCGCCCAGATCAGCAGCGGATCCACCCCGTGGGCCTGGGCCTGGTGGCGCACCGCCTTCTCGAAGGGCCGCGGGTAGGCCGCCAGCCAGCGGGCCCGGTCGGCGCCCACCGCGGGCGCGTCCAGCGGGTCGTGGTGCTGCAGGATCCAGTGGCTGCGGTACCAGTCGTTGCGGGCCCGGTACGCCGCCGACAGGAGCTGCCGCGCCGAGTGATCCAGCGCGCCCAGGTTCTCGCGGTGGCGCAGGGTGTCGCGGGCGTCGCGCACCAGCCCCAGGCGCCACAGCCACACGGCGTCGGCGTGGGCCAGGGGCACGCTCGCCGGCGGCTCGGCCTCCACGGACGCGGCGGGCGACGCCCAGACGTCGCCGTCGGGCAGCCGGTGGTGGGCGAGCACGGCGTAGTAGCTGTACGGGAAGCGGTCGCGCACGAACCGCCACTGGCGCCGGGCCGCCTCGACGCGCCCCATCTGGGCCCACGCCCGCGCCTGCCAGTACAGGGCCCGCTCGTAGTAGGTGCGCCGCGAGCTGTCCTGGGCCATGGGGTGCTGCTCGATGAGCTGCGCCCACACCCGCTCGGCCGTGGGGAGCTGCCCGTTGCGCCAGGCCACGAACCCCAGCGACCACAGCGCCCAGGCCCGCGCCTTCGCCTCACCGGTGGGGTGCAGGTGGGCCACGGCGACCTCGAGCAGCCCCACGGTGGCGGCGTCCACGCGGTTCAGCTTCCGGGCCAGGCGCGCCCCCTCGTAGGCCAACCGCCCCTTCACCGCGGGCGAGCCGGCGGCCTCGGCGCCCCGGGCGTACGCCGCCAGCGCCTCGTCCACCTGGCCCAACGTGCGCAACGCCTGCGCCTCCAGGCGCGGCAGCCGCTCCGCCACCGCCGGCGCGGGCGCCCGATCCCGCAGGGCCTGGACGTCCTTCAGGATCCGCCGGGCCCAGCGCTTGGGCGCGCGCACCAGCAGGGCGTAGGCGTACAGCCCCTTCAGCCCGTCGCCGAAGCGGGCCTGCCCGGCGTCCACCAGCCGCCGCCAGCGGCCGCCCTTGCGGCGGGCGTGGGCGTCCACCGCGTCCAGCAGATCCGCCGCCGTCAGCGGCGCCGGCCAGCCCTGCTCGGCCAGGGCGTCCAGCGCCGCGCGCCCCGCGTCGCTGCGGGGGTGGGCCCGCCACAGGGCGATCCAGCCGGGCACCCGGCGGGCGGGATCGGGATCGCCCGCCACCGCCGCCTCGATGGCCTGGTGCAGGCTCGCCAGCCGGGCCTGATCGCGGCCCCAGTGCACCGCCCGGCTCGCCCGCTCGGCGAAGGCCCGCGCCGTGAAGTGCCGCCCCTCGGCCTGGGCCTTCTCGGCCAGCGCCAGGTGCAGGTCGAAGACGCCCGCCGTGTGGGGCGGGATGGGCGCGGCCAGGGCCTCGGCGCGGGCCGCGTCGCCGCGATCCAGCGCGGCCTTGGCCCGCAGCACCGCGATGTGCCGGCTGAGCGCCGGCAGGGCCTGGGCCGCCCGCGCCAAGGCCGCGTCGGCCTCCTGATCCCAGCCCAACTGCAGGTCGCAGCGGGCCACCAGGTAGTCCAGCGCCGGCCACAGCGCCGCGGGCACCTGCTCGCGGGCGGCCAGGAGCTGCTTGCGGGCGCGGGCGGGGTCCAGCCGCTCGAAGCGCCGCACGGCGTCCAGCACCTGCGGGTGCTCGGCGAACAGCGGCGGACCGACGAGCTGCTGCGGGGCCGGATCCGCCGCCGGGGGGCGGCCGCGATCCATCAGCGGGCCGGGCTGGGCCCGGGCGCTCAACGACAGGGTGCACAGGGCCGCCAGCACGGCCATCGGGAGGGTGGATTTCATCCGGCGATCGGGCCTCCTGAAGTGCAATCCCCAGGCGGGGGACCAAACTTCCCGATCCTACCGGAACACTGAACAAAAGACCAGCAAAACAACTGCTCTTGTTCAGTCATTTCAACGTCTTTCAGAGGAGCAGGCCCGCCAGTTCGCGGCCGGTCAGCCGGCGCTTGCCCAGCCGCAGCCAGCCCAGCCGGAAGGCCCCCTCGCCGCACTTGATGTGGGCCACCCCGCCACGCACGAAGGGGGTGCCCGGCGCCAGCCCCGCGAACCGCCCGGCGGCCACGGGCGTGCCCGAGTAGATCACCAGCAGCTCGTCGCCGATGCCCGTGAACGCGCCGGGATCGGGCGCCGCCGCCCGCACCAGCCGGTCCACGATCTCGGCGGGCTGGGTCCACGCCACCTCCACGTCGTCGGGGTCCACCAGCGGCGCCCAGGTGACCTCGCCCTCCTGGGGCTGCGGGGTGAACCGCTCGCCGGCCACCATCCGGGCCACCACCGCGCCCAACACCTCGGCGGCCTTGCGCTCCATGCGCACCGCCAGGTGCCCCCCCGACTCGCGGGGGCCGATGGCCACCGCCTCACGGTACAGCACCGCGCCCTCGTCCAGCCCCTGGGCCAGGTCGTGCACGCACACCGCCGTGTGGGCGTCCCCCTCGCGGATGGCCCACCACGCCGGATCAGGCCCCCGCCAGCGGGGCAGATCGCTGGGGTGCACGTTCACGCCCGGCGCCAGCGCCAGCACGGGCGGCGGGATGCGCCGCGGGTAGAAGCCGCTTACCAGCAGGGTGGGCTTCAGGGCGGCCAGCGCCGCCACCACCTCGGGGGCCTCCAGGTCGGGCTTGAACCAGCGCGGCAGGTGGCGCACCCGCGGCACCAGCGCCTGCCAGCCCGGGCCGCCGGGGCGGCCGTGGACGACGCCCACCAGGGGCACGCCGCGGTCGAGCAGCGCCAGGGCGCCCTGGGGGTCGCCGAAGTACAGGATGCGGGCTTCAGTCAGGGGCATGGGCGAGGGTCCATGGGGGGTGGTCGGGGGCGCCGTGGCCGATCCAGTCGGCGGCGGCATGCCGCGCGGGGTTCACCCAGTGGATCGGCGCCAACGCGGGCACGTGGGCCACGAGCGGACGGAGATCGGCTGCCATCCGGTCGTCCAGGGACAGCACGCGCTGATCGGTGGTGTGCGCGGCTTCCACCATCTGCACGTCCTTCCGAACGGCAGGGTGCCGGGCGGGCGGGAGGTGTGCATCGCAGGCCTGCAGCACCGCCTCCACCAGCTCGGGCGCGGGCTGCGCCTTCACGAAGAGCTTCTTGCTGATCTGTGTGCGCAGCCACCGGGCGCTGATTCGGTTGGCGTGCTTGTCGGCCTCGGGCTTCAGCGCATGGCCAAGCACAACGGCCGCTCCCATGTCGGTCATGGCCTGCAAGGCGGCGTGGCAGCCTGCGCCCTGGGCCTTCAGCGGGCTCGCGGCCCGCAACACGCTGGCGTCGACGACGAAGGCGCGGCTCACAGCTTGGCGGTCGCCGCGTCGATGTAGGCGCCGTCCACCTCGGACTCGACCTCGCTGAAGTCCTCGGGCCAGTCACCGTAGGCGCCGCGCTCGTCCAGCTGCACCGTGTCCACTCGGGTGACCCCCTCCGCATCGCGGCTGAACCAATGCAGGGCCAGCTTGTCCGCCGGGAGCTCGTCTCGAGCCACCAAGGTCTGCAGGCGGCGCAGGAGGATGGCCGAGTGGGTCTCGACGATCATTCGACGGCCGTAGCGGTGAGCCGCCTCGGCGAGGATGTCGGCGAGCGCCGCCTGTGCGCGGGGATGCAGGTGGAGTTCGGGCTGCTCGATGAGCACCAGCTGCTCAAAGCGGGCGGCCAGGATCGCCACCAACACGGGCAAGACCTGAGACACCCCGATCCCGACGTCGGCGACGCTCACTCGGGCCCCGTGCCCCATCCTCTGCGCAACGTGGAGTTCGATGGCCGAGGAGCCTGCGGAGGTCGCGGCGATCTGGTCCGTCAGCCCGAGCTGCTTCAGCCACGCCGCGAGCTGCGCGATGAAGGCGGGCTTGTTCACCTGCCAGTGCGCGATCACGCTCGCCGTGTACGGCGAGAAGCGACCGGGAAAGCGAGGGCCAGCACTTGTGCGAGGGTAAGCGCGCTCGGGCAGGCCGCGAAGGCCGGGCACGTGCAGCCAGTCGGCGAAGACGCTGGTCCTCAACAGCTCAACGGGCTCGCCGAGCTCGTCCAGGGTCAGGTCGAGCCGGTCCAACATGAAGCGACCGGTGCCGCCGGCGCGCCAGCGGTGAGGACCGCGGGCCACAGCGTCCAGCCGAAACGCCTCCCCGTCGGTCTCGTAGACGAGACGCGTCCACTCAGCCCCCAGCTTGAGGCCAATCTCGAAGCCTTGGGCGGACACGCCGTTGAACCACAACAGCTGTTCGGTGGATGTGAAGCGGACACAGTCACCGCCCAGGTAGAGCTGGCCGGCGTCGAACGAGGCATCGGCCGTCTGCTTGAGCAGCAGCAAGGCCTGAAGTGTGGAGCTCTTTCCAGAGCTGTTGGCCCCGCAAAGGATGGTGAGCGGCTTGACCTGCAGCGAGACTTCGTCCCGGACGCTCTTGATGCCCCGCAG
Organism: Myxococcales bacterium; assembly: GCA_020633555.1. Taxonomy (GTDB): domain Bacteria; phylum Myxococcota_A; class Bradymonadia; order UBA7976; family UBA1532; genus JACKDL01. Next base: position 42,372 of record JACKDL010000038.1, read on the forward strand.
CGCCAGCCCCTGCAGTGCATTGGGGAAGACGCTCTCGAAGCTGTTGGGGTCGGGCTGGGGCATACCGCCTTCCTAACGCGCGCAGACCTCACGGTACAACGCCACCATCTCGGCGGCGATCTTCGGCCAGGTATACCGCTCGAGCACCAGGGCGCGGCCGCGCTGGCCCATGGCCTCGCGGTCGGGGGCGTCGAGCACCTGGGCCAGGCCGGCGGCGATGGCGGCAGGGTCCAGCGCCACCTCCAGCCCGGCGCCCACCTCGCTCACCTGGGGGAAGTGGCACTGGCGGGTGATCACCACCGGGCGGCCGCAGGCCAGGGCCTCGGTGATGGCCATGCTGAAGCCCTCGTGGTGACTGGGCAGGCAGTACACGGCCGCGCCGGCCAGCGCCGCCAGCTTGGGGGCCCCCGACAGCACGCCCACCGTGTGGACGCGGTCGGCGAAGGCGCCCGCGCCGGCCTTCAGCAGGGCCACGCCGCCCTGGTCGGGGCCCGCGGCCACCAGGTGCAGGTCGGGGCGCGCCGCGGCCAGCAGGGCGAAGGCCTGGCCCAGCTCGGCGCAGCCCTTGCCGGGGTGCAGCCGCGACAGGAACAGCACGTACGGGGCGTCGCCCAGGGCGGGCACGGTGTCGCGAAACACCTTGGGATCCGGCAGGTTCTCGAACTCGCCGGGGAAGACGCCGTTGGGGATCACCACCGGCCGACCCCGGTGGGGCCACGACACGCCCGCCTGCTCGTCAGGGTTCAGGCAGTGCAGGGCGGCGGCGTGCTTCACCATGCGCCCGAACCCCAGCAGGTGGCGGCCCACCTGCTTCTTCAGCGACTTCTCGTCCAGCGCGCCGGGGTGCAGCGAGCCATGGGGCGACAGGACGTAGGGCACCCGCAGCAGCCGGCAGAGATCGGCGGCCACGACGTCGGGCACGGGCCAGATGCCGTGCAGATGCACCACATCGCTGCGGGCGATCCAGCGGCCTAGGCGCCACAGGCTGCCCGCGCGGGGGCCCACCACCACCCGCTCGGGCAACGGGTCGAGCTGCTCGCCGTAGAACTCGGCCACGCCGGGGTCGCCCTCGGCGTCGGCGCTGGCGAAGCGCACCGTGTGCCCCTGGGCGCGCTGCCCCGCCGCCAGCCCGCGGATGACCCGCGGCGGGCCCCCGTTCAGGGGGTTGAGCTGGTTGTACACATGCAGGATCGCCAGGGGCCGGTCGGTCACGCGGTCCAGCCCTCCGCGATCAGCGCGCCGCGGCTGGCCATCATCCACAGGCCGGCGTGGTGGGCGGCCGCCCGGTCGTGGCCGGGGGCCTCATAGGTCTCGCAGGCGTCGGCCAGCACGGCCACCCGCAGGCCGGTGACCTGGGCCACGTAGGCGGCCCGATCGGCGTGGGGGTCAGCCGCCGTCAGCAGGCCGTGGTTGCGGGCCGACAGGGTGCTCAGCACGAAGTCGCTCACGCAGATGTCGGTGCAGTCGCCGGTCACCAGCAGGGTGCGCAGGCCGTGGGCGATCACCCAGTCGGTGAAGGCGTTGCGGCCCGTCTCGCGGTCGATGGCGCCGATGAACCCGTTGATGCAGTCCTTGCGCACCACCGTCACCCGCGGCTCGTCCAGCAGCCACGCCAGCTCGGGGTCCATCTCTTCCTCGCCGGTGCCCTTGATGCCGTGGGGCGGGTAGGGCGGCTCGGGGATGTCGGCCTCGTGGGTGTCCAGGAACGCCAGGGTGTGCAGCCGATCCCCCAGGGCGTCGCGCAGGGCGCGGTACTCGCGATCGATGGCGCGCACCATGGGGATCATGTGGGTGGGGTCGGCCAGGTTGCCCTCGCGGGTGAAGGCCACCCCGGCGTCCACGATCACCAGGCCCACGGGCCCCTCGCCCAGGGCCAGGGGCTGGGCGGTGTACGGCAGCAGGTCGGTCAGGCGGGCATCGCTCACGGGTGATCCTCCTCCACGCAGCGGCGCACACGCTCGATGAGCGCCGGGGTCAAGCGCACCGAGGCCTGCCGCACGGCCTTGGCCTCGGCGGGCAGGGCCGCCAGGCTGGCCTGGGCGTGGGCGCGGCTCTCGGCGGGGGCGGGCAGCGGCTTCATCCCCTGCCCGTCCCACACCACCTCCAGCAGGGGCTCGCCGGGCAGCACCTCGTCGTGGCAGGCCACGGTGTCCACGCCCTCGTGGCGGTACACCTGCACCCGGCCCGGCAGGGTGGCCTTGCCCGATCCGCGGGCCAGCTTCATGGTCATCCGCCCCTGGATCTCGGCCAGCTTGCCCACCGCCCCCACGCCCACCGGCGCGTCGGGGCTGGTGACGATGCGCTCGCCGATGCCGAAGGCGTCCACCGGGGCGTCGCCCAGCTCAGCGATGGCGTGCTCGTCCATGCCACCGCTGACCACGATGGTGGCGGCCTTTGCGCCCAGAGAATCCAACAATTCCCGGGCCTTGATGATGTTCTCGCGGCTGATGCGGCTGTCGAGCCGGATGCCCTTGAGCTTGCCGCCCGTGGCCGCCACCGCGTTGCGGATGCCGGTGTGGCTGCCGTAGCTGTCGTAGGTGTCCACCAGCAGCACCGAGCCATTGGGGTAGGCCCGGTGGAAGGCCTCGAAGAAGGCCCGCTCGGTGACGTGCCGCGGCACCCCCGGCCGCTCCCAGGCCTGCACCGCGAAGTGGTCCATGGTGCCCAGCACGGGCACGCCGTAGCGGTGGTGGGCCTCGACGTTGCTGGTGCCCGCCGCCCCCGCCAGCCAGGCCGCGTAGGCCGCGTCCACGGCCGCCTCGGGGTGGGTGCGGCGGCTGCCGAACTCCAGCACCGCCCGCCCGCCGGCGGCCTCGGCCACCCGGGCCGCCTTCGAGGCCACCATGGTCATGTGGTTGATGATCGACAGCAGCGGCGTCTCGATGAGCTTCGCCGACAGCAGCGACGTGCGGATCTGCAGGTAGGGCGTGTAGGCCGTGGGCGCCACGTCCTGGATCTGCACCCGCTGCCCCTTGGCGTCCACCGCCGGGCCGGCGAACAGGGGCGTGCCCTCCCTGGGGGCCTCGACCACCCCCTCGAAGCGCCACCGCGCCAGGGCCTCGCGCAGATCGGGGCGCGCCTTCAGGGCCGGGCCCAGCATGGGGTGCGCGGCCAGCGTCTCCAGCCGCGCCTCGTCGAACCGGGCGTCGCGCAGCCACGCCAGGGCGCGGCGCAGCCCGGCCCACAGCAGGTAGCCGCGGGCAGGCTCACCGTCGGGCGTCTGCGGCAGCCGCCGGCTGAAGAACGCCATGGTCACGGGGGCCTGCCCCAGTCCGGCGTCCCAGTGGGGCACCAGGCTGGTGAGCTGATACAGATCCATGTGGGTGGCCGGGGCGAGCGACATGGGCGACCTCGAGGTGGCGCGGATGGCTTACTCTGGCCCCGCCCGCCCGGCCACACAAGGAGCCCGCCATGCGCCCCGCCGAGACCGCCGCCCAGGTGGCCCAGCGCTTCCAGATCAGCGAGGCCGCGGTGCAGCTCGCCTGGGACGCCGAGCTCATCGACCTGCACCTCGACACCTTCATCCCCCCGCGGCTGTGGGGCTACGACGTGTTCAAGGAGCACAAGGGCGCCCCGCTGGGCATCCCCAACTTCGGCCACCTGGACGTGCCCCGCATGGCCCGCGCCGGCCTGTCGGGCGGCATGTGGTCGATCACCACCAACCCCGCCCGCACCCGCGCCGGCCGCTGGCGGCAGTACCTGGCCAACGTGCAGGCCATGCAGGGCCTGGTGGCTGCCAGCGAGGGCCAGCTCGCCTTTGCTCGCACGCTGGCCCAGTACCGCGCCGTGCGGGCCAAGGGGCAGCACGCCGTGCTGCTGGCGGTGCAGGGGGGCAACGCCCTGGACGGCGGCGCCGTGGCCGACAGCCCCGGCGGCCTGCTCACGCGGGTGACCGTGGTGCACCTCACCGACTCGGCGCTGGGCGCCACCAGCAGCCCCCTGCGCTGGCCGAAGTGGCTGCGGCGGGGCCGCGGCACCGGGCTGACCCCCGCGGGCGAGGCCCTGGTGGAGCAGCTCAACGCCCAGCGGGTCTTCGTGGATCTGGCCCACATCCACCCCGACGGCTTCTGGCGGGCGCTGGAGGTGCACGCCCCCGACCGCCCGCCCATCGTCACCCACACCGGCGTGGACGGGGTGCACCCCCACTGGCGCAACCTGGACGACGCCCAGATCAAGGCCATCGCCGACCGCGGCGGGGTGGTGGGGATCATGGTGCACAAGGGCTTCATCGGGCCCCCGGCGGACCTGAACCAGGTCGTGCGCCACCTGGAGCACGTGGTGCAGGTGGGCGGCGAGGGCGCGGTGGCCCTGGGCACCGACTACGACGGCGCCATCCTCCCCCCCAAGGGCATGACCTCGGGCGACGCCGGCTACCTGCGGCTGGTGCAGGCCCTGCTGGATCGCGGCTGGCCCCTGGCGCGCATCCGCGGCGCGCTGGGCGAGAACTTCCTGCGGAGTTTCGGAGACTTGCGCCCCTGATGGGGCCGCCTCAGCCTCGGATCAGAAGCTGAAGCCGAGCTGAAGGCCCGCGTGCGCGGGGCCCAGGCTGGGCGCCAGGCTGAAGGGCCGGATCTCGGGCTCGGCGGGCGCCGCCGGGCCGCAGGGGGCGGGGGCCTCGGGCTCCAGCAGCCAGGTCACCAGGGCGCCCAGCATGAGCCCGCCGGCCACCCCGAAGCCCACCGCGCCGAAGGTCTTCAGCCGGCCGGCCGAGTCCTGCAGCCGCTGGGCCTCCACCTGGGTGATGCCGGTGATCACCCCGTCGGTCTTCGCCGCGTCGGTGATGGTGGCCTCGTCGTCCACGCCCATGCCGTAGACCAGGCCGCTGGCCACCGCCAAGGCGGCGCCGGTGCCCAGCAGGCCCCAGGCCACGGCCCGGTAGGGCAGGCGCGGATCCTCGGGCGCCGCCTGCGCGCTGACGCCGGGCGCGGCGACGGGCTGGGCGAGGCCCACGGTGGGCGCCAGGAGCGCGGCCCCGACGGCGACCGCGCGGGCCAGAGTGACGCCGGACCGGGCCGGGCGCAGGTGGTGGTGCATGGACTCTCGGCCTCCGTCTTGGGCGGCGCCCCCCGTGGCCCCGCCGTCGTCCCCCGGGATCACACTTTTCTCACATCGACCCGCAGGACGCCAAGCCACGGCCCGAGCGCCGACGTTTTTTTGCGTACTGTGCTCTCGTGTGCGACAAATCCCACATGAAGCGCGCACACCTCATCTTCGCGTGCCTGATCCTCGCGCCGCTCGCGGCCTGCAAGTCGGTGCCGCCCGAGGTGACGGTCGGTCAAGCCGGTGACGGCCACGGCGGCATCCTGATGCCCGATCCGCAAGCCGGCGGCGGCGCCCAGGGCGTCGCCGACCTCGAGGACGACGGCGACGACACGGTCGCTGATCGCGACCCGACCCAGGCCGGGCCCGTGCAGACGAGCACCGCCGGGGTCAACGGCTGCAAGAACGACTGGTACGGCAACGTGCCGGTGGTGGGCCGCTGCCGCCGCATCGGCAGCCACCGGGCGGTGCTGGCCAGCGCCAAGAAGGATCCGAAGGCCGACGGCCGCCACCAGGCCCCACGGCGTCACGATGACGACGCCTACGAGGACGACCACCCCCACACCCACACGGGTGAGCACAAGCTCACCGGGTGGGCGGCCCACACAGCGCCCGACACCAACGGCTCCACCTTCGACAACGTGGCCGGCCTGTTCAGCGACAAGCAGTCGTTCTGGATGTACCACCGCAGCATCACGCCAGGCAGCCTGGTGGAGGTCAGCGCCAACCGGCGCAAGGTGCGGGTGAACGTCTACCGGGGCGATCCCCCGGGCGGCTACCACGGCCGGGTGGCCGTGCTGAACTACCCCGCCGCCGCCCGCCTGGACATGCTGCGCCGGGGCCGGGCGTGGGTGCAGATGCGCATCGTGCGCGACGGCCCGCCCTGAGCCAGGGCCCTCCGGGGCCGGCCGCTCAGCCCTTGTGGAGGGCCGCCTCGAGCGCCCACACCCCCAGCGCGATGACTCCGGTCTTCATGGCCCCGCCGGCGAGAAACGGCACCACGCCCTGATCGATGGCCTGCTGGCTGCCGGCGCCGAAGCCCCCCACCAGCCACGCGGCCCCCAGGGCCAGGATGGCCACGTGCGCCAGGCCCGCGCCCAGGGCCACGCCCAGCGGCCGGGGCCAGTCTCGCGCGCTCTCGGACAGCCCGTGGGCCACCAGGGGCGCCGCCAGGAACCCCGCCAGGTAGCCCGCCGAAGGCCCCGTGAGGGCCGCCATGCCGCCGGCCCCGTCGGCCAGCACGGGCGCGCCGGCCGCCGCCGCGCCCAGGTACAGCCCCATGGCCAGCAGGCCACCCAGCCCCCCGGCCACGTAGGCCGAGCCGATCACCGCCAGCGTCTGCAGCGACACGGGCACCGGGCTGCCGGGCACGTCCAGGGTCACCCGGGCCAGGGCCGCGCAGGCCAGCGCCCCGCCCACGGCCACCGCGGCCAGGCGCCCCGGGCTGTTGTCCCCCCGAGCGCCCACTACTCCTCCTCGCCGTCGGGGCTGTGCATGTCCATGCAGCGCTCGGTGGTCTTGGCCACGATGCGCCAGGGCGGCAGCGCCGGCAGCGGCGGCGGGTTGGCGCCACAGCCGGGGTCCTGCCCGTCGGCCCGGTGGTCGTAGTCGTTGTCCACGCCGTCGGTGCAGGCGGTGGTGGAGTCCTTCGACTCGGGATCCGGGCGCCCCTCCAGCCACTTGTCGGGGATGCGCGCCCAGAGCTGGTCGAAGAAGCGGGCGTACTGCTCGCCGTGGGCCACGCTGTGGATGATCACGGTGTTCTCGTCGTTGCCGCCCTCGCCGGCGCTGGTCCAGTTCATCGAGCCGGTGATCACCACCTCCTCGTCGATGACCGCCGACTTCATGTGCATCTTCCCGCCCCAGTGCTCGATCTTCAGCGGGATGCCCGCCGCGCGCAGCAGCTCGTGCTTGCTGTAGCCGTTCTTGGCGGCCGTGGCGTCCAGGATGACCCGCACCTCGACCCCGCGGCGATGGGCCTTGATCAGGTCTTCGGTGATGCCCTTGTGGGTCAGGAAGAACACCGCGATGTCGATCTTCCACCCCGCCCGCTGGATGAGCTTGCGCACCGAGCGGGTGATGGGCTTGTGCTGCGGGCTGAACAGCACCTCCACCCGGGTCTGATCGTCGAGCTGCACCGACCAGGGCCCGTCAAAGGGCTCCTTGTAGTTGTGGTACAGCCCGCGGGCCCACATCTGCTCGAACTCCAAGGTGAACAGATCGGCCACCTTGGGCGCGTCGATCACCGTCACCAGGTTCGCGTTGTAGCCGCCCGTGCCCGAGTCGCTGGCGTTGGTGGAGCCCGTCCACACGAAGCGCCCGTCCACCACGAAGAACTTGTCGTGCATGATGGCGCCCGAGCCGTCCAGGGGCTCGCGGCTGGCGTGGGCGGCCAGCAGGCACTGGTCGCCCAGGTCGTAGGCCAG
>JACKDL010000039.1 GCA_020633555.1 Myxococcales bacterium
GCCGGCGCCGCCGCCCATGTCGTCGGTGGTGCTGCCGCCGCCGCCGCCGTCGTCACAGCCGGTCATCGGGAACGCAGCCAAACCGGCCACCATGAGGCCCAGGCCCCACTGCTTGATCAGACCCTTGTCGAGGTGCTTCATCGATCTCCCCAGATCGTGCAGGTTCGCGCCGTGTGCGCGAAAAATTGCGCGACCGTAAACGACCGCGCCAAGCCGCGACAAGTCCCCCGCCCCCGCGGTGAGGTCGGCCGCTGGCGGCCGGTACGGGCTGGGTGGGCTGTGGCGTTCGAAAACTGCGCCCGCGGGGTCCGCACACCCCACCGGGACCGGGACGCCACACCCCGCCTCCGCGGGCTGTGGGGGTTTGCGCGCGGCATGGCATTTGCTGTGAGGCCCAGGGACGACGCGACGACGTGACGGGGGGCGCCCATGGGGACCTGGCGTTGGCTGCTGATTCTGGGGCTGCTGGCCCCGCTCGGCTGCTCGGACATCGAGACGCCCGAGGGCGATCCGGCGGCCGAAGATGACATCGATCCGGCGTTCTTCGAGAACGAGCTGGAGTTCAAGAACAACGGCAGCCTGCGCACCGTGGGGGATCTGATCCGAGCGCGGGCGTGCAGCACGGCGCCGGCCAACCGGCTGAGCATGCAGATCGCTCAGGAGATGGCCTGCCTGGCGCCCGCCCAGTGGGCCCGGATCGACCGGCTCCCCAACGTGAGCTTCGGGCCGGCCGCGTATCCCTTCCTCAGCGACGACGCGGCGGCGGCCTTCGAGCGGGCCGCGGCCACGGGCCGGCCCATCTCGGTGACCAGCACGTGGCGCAGCGTGGCCCAGCAGCACATCCTGAAGAGCTGGGAGGGGTCCTGCGGCATCGGCGTGGCCGCCACGCCGGGTCGGTCCATGCACCAGTCCGGCCTGGCCGTGGACACCACCGCCTATGCCGACGCCACCGTGCGCAACGCCCTGAAGAGCGCAGGGTTCACCTGGTACTGCGACCAGCGCAACGGCGGCCGGATCAGCGGCTGCGCCGATCCGGTGCACTTCACCTTCTACGGCGGCAACGACCTGCGGCCCCTGGCGGTGCGGGCGTTCCAGGCGCTGTGGAACCGCAACAAGCCGGCGGCGGAGCGGTTGACGGTGGACGGCGACTGGGGCCCGGCCACCCGGCGAGCCCTGGATCAGGCGCCGCTGGACGGCTTCCCCGTGGTGGGCAACTGCGGGCTCGACTTTGGCGCGGGTGGCGGCGCCGGGGCGGTGGGCGGCGGGTCCGCGGACGCCGGCGGTGGGAGCGCCAACCCGCTGCCCGCCCCGTACCAGCGGGCCTGGGTGGGCGACGCGTGCGAGGGCGATGACGCCTGCGACTTCAGCGCGGGCAGCGGGCAGGCCTTCTGCCAGGCCGATCACAGCGCCGTGAACGGCTCCGACGGCTTCTGCACCCTGCGCTGCGAGGGCTTCTGCCCCGACCGGGCCGGCGAGGACACCACCTTCTGCGTGGCGGCCGAGGTGATGGGCCGCAACGAGCGAGCGGGCCTGTGCACCGTGCAGGCCACGGCCAACAACCGCAACTGCGCGGCCCTGGACGGCATGGTCGCCATGGACGTGGAGCGCTACGTGGGTCGCTCGGGGGCGCGGGGCGCCACCCGCACCGTCTGCGTGCCCGAGCAGGTGAGCAACGATCCCCCGCCCGTGGAGGATCCCGACCGGCCGGCCCCGTGGATCGGCCACCTGTGCCGCGACAACAGCGAGTGTGGCTTCGCCGCCGACGGCCGCCAGGCGCGCTGCTTCCTGGAGCACGGGCCGCGCACGGGCGTGGGCTTCTGCACCGTGGACTGCGCCGGCTACTGCCCCGATCGCGCCGGCGAGGCCCAGACCTTCTGCGCCGAGCGTGAGGCCATGGGCGGCCAGGGCGCCGGCGGGGTGTGCGTGAGCCGCGCGGGGGCCGAGAACGGCCAGTGCACGAGCCCGGCAGGGTTCACCCCTGTGAGCGCCGCCCGCTTCGTGGGCAACAGCGGCGCGCGGGTGGGCAGCGCCACCGTGTGCGCCCCCGTGGAGTCCCAGGGTGGCGGTGGCGGGGAGCCCCAGCCGGAGCCCGAGCCCGAGCCCCCGGTCCCCGCCCCCAGCGCCGATCCGCCAGCTGCCTGCGAGGCCCTGATCGAGGCGCTGGCCGAGCGGTACGCGGCGGTGTGCGGCCTGGACGCCGACGCGGTGCGCCAGGAGATCCTGACCAACGGCGTGGGTGGCTCGTGCGACCGGGTGAGCGCCATCCGCGACGAGCGGGCCCTGCGGGCGGAGTGCCTCCCCTGGATCGAGTCGGCGAGCTGCAGCGCCCTGAGCAACAGCCTGCCCGCCGCCTGCCGGGAGCAGCTCATCACGGGCGGCTGAGCGCGCTCGGGCGCCTCAGCTCCGCCGCCGGCGGGCCGCCACCGCGGCCACCGCCAGCACCACCACCCCCGCCCCCACCAGCAGGACGGCCCCGCTGAAGCCGCGCTGGAAGCCGGCCCGCAGCAGGTGCCCGGCCGGGGCCAGCACCACGCCCGCGGCGCCCCCCAACAGCAGCGCCGGGCGGCGCCGCCACCAGCCCAGCGCCACCGTGGCCAGGCCGAGCGCGAGCAAGCCGGCCGCGTGGGCGGGGCTGGCCACCCGGAGGGCCTGGATGGCCACCGAGCCGTAGCTGAGCGTCAAGCCCGCCGCCAATAGCCCCAGGTGAGCCCGGGTGTCCAAGCGCGGGCGATCCAGCTCGGCTACCGCCACCAGCGTCAGGCCTGGCGGCAGGCCGTAGAAGGCGGGGTCCACCACGTCCACGGCCACCCAGGTGGCCAGCACCGCCACGTTGCCGAAGGCCAGAGCCAGGCGGCGGAGCCACGGCGCCTGGCCCTGGCCGCCCGCGACGCCATAGACCAGGGCCGCCAGCGCCGCCCCGCGGGCCACGCCCAGGGCGTCGTCGGCGCCGAGAATGGCCGGCAACACCATCAGCAGGGCTTGCCGACGCAGCGCGCGCCCACGGTGGTCACCGTCGGGGGCCAGGGCGACCGACGCCAGGGCCACCGCCGACCACAGCTCCAGGTGGTGGCCGTCCAGCAGGTCCAGCCAGTGGGTGCCCCTGGCCCACGCAGCCTGTACGGCCACGAGGGCGGCCACCGCCGCCCACAGGGCGCTGGCCCGCTCGGCGGCGGCCACCCAGGCCCGCCAGGCGCCATTCAGGCCGGCCCCCAGCACCGCCAGCGCTGCCAGCGCGCCCAGCGGCTCGCCGTCGAGCGCCACCGCCAGCACCGCCAGCACCGCCGCCCCCGCCGACAGGTCGCCCTGGGCCGGCAGCCAGGTCCGCAGCGGCGCCTGGCGGGCAGCCACGCTGGTGGCCGTGAGCACCAACCCCAGCGCGGGCCACAGCGCTGGATCGGTGGCCTCGCGCCCGGTGAAGGCGGCGGCGGCCAAGAAGGCGCCGCCCGTGCCGAGCCACAGCGCCAGCCCCGCGTCCACCCCCGTGGGCCGGCGCCAGGTCCGCAGGGCCGCGGCGCCGGCGGCCCACAAGGTCGCGCCGGCCGCCACCGGGTGGGCCCAGGGCAGGGGCAGCAGCAGCAGACCGAGGGCCAGGACCACCCGATACAGGCGGGGGTCGACGGCCCGCCAGGCCAGGGCGGCAGCCAGCAGCAACGCCTCGAGGGCCGGCGGGGCGGCCCGCTGCCACGCGGGGCTGAGGCCCCGAGTCACCGGCGCCCAGGCCCCTGCCAGCAGGAGCGCCGCCACCAGCCGCGCCCACGGGCGCGCCCAGGCCGGGGCGCGGTCACCGACCTGCCACACGAAGGCGGCCGCGGCCAGCGAGCCCAGGCCCAGCCACCAGGGCCCGGCGGGGGCCCCGTCGCAGGCCCGCCCGGCGGCCTCGATGATGAGGTTGCCTGCCACCAGCGCCACCGGGGCGCTCCACAGCAGCGGGCCGCGCCGGCTGAGCCCCCGCAGCGGCCAGCGGCTGAGCGCCAGGAGCGCCGCCAGCGTGGCCACCACCGCCGCCTGGAAGAGCACCGTCGGGGCGTGGGCCCGCGCCAGCCCCCACAGAGCCAGCCCCACCACGGCCGGGGTGACCAGCAGATCCGCCACGAGACCTTGGGCCAGGGCACCCAGCGCCAGCGCCGCCCCCAGGGCCAGCGGGGCCAGCGGGGACGGGTCGATGGCCGACAGCAACGCGGCCACGCCCAACAGCCCGGCGGTGAGGCGGCTGCCGGCTCGGCCCGCGGCCCACCGGGGGCCCAGGGCGACCGCCCCGGCACCAAGGGCCGCCAGGGCCGCCCCGAGCAGCGCCGGGGCCGGGTGCCACGCCCGGTGGGCGGCCAACGCCAGCAGCCCCGCGCCCACCGCGCCGGCTACGGCCCAGATCCACCCGCGCGCCCCGCGCCCGGTGAGCGCGGCGCCGAGCAGCAGCGCCACGCCGAGGATGGCGGGCCCGTGGATCGACGGCGGGGGGTCCAGCGCCACCAGGGCCGCCAACCCGGCCAGCGCAGCCAGCGTGGCGCCGTCGGCCACGCGCGGCCGCCGCCGCGCCAGCGCTTGCGTCAGGGCCGCCGCCACCACGGCCACCGCCGCGGCGCCGGCCCAGTCGCCGAGGGCCAGGCGCGCGGTCAAGCCGAAGGCGGCGGGCGCGAGGATCCCGAGCACACCGTTGGCCCAGGGGGTCGCCGCCCGCCAGAGGGCGACGGCCAAGGCCGCGGCCAGCGCCACCTGCCCCCAGGCCCAGGGCCCATGGGGCCAGCCAGCCAACACCGCCAGGGCCACCAGGAGCTCGGGCTGCTGACGCCGGTCGCCCAGCCAGGCCACCACCAGCGCGGCCAGCGCCGCCGCGGGCAGGGCGCTGTGGGTGGCCAGCAGTGGGCCCGCCAGCCCCACCATGACCCACGGCCCGAGCCCCAGCGCCAGCAGGCCGGCTGTAGCCCCGGCCAGCGCCAGCCCGGCGGTGGGCGACGGGGGGCCTTCGGTCAGGGTGAGCAGCGTGGCGAGGGCGGTGGCCAGCGCCCCCAGGGCGCCCCCGCCCAGGGTCAGCCACTGGGCCGCCTCGCCGCCTCGCCGGCGCCGCAGCGCCACGCCGACGATCCCCAGCAGGGTCCAGCCCACCGCAGCGCCTGCCGTGTCCAGCCCCTGCCAGGCGGCCCACGCCCCCACCGCGGCCAGGCTGGCCACCGCGGCGCCCAAGGCGAACGGGCGATCCTTCACGCGCGGGTCGAGGGCCAGCCCGGCCGCGCCCACGGCCGCCCAGCCCAGGGCCACCGGGCGCAGCTCGCCGGCGCTGACCGCCAGGCCCAGCAGCGCCAGGGCCACCAGCCGCAGCCACCAGACCGTGGGCGTCGCCAGCCGCGGGCGCCGGGCGGTCACGGGGGCCAACAGGGCCGCGAACGCCACCAGGTAGGGCAGGCAAGTCAGCGCGTACCAGGCCAGGGGCAGGCGGGCCCCACCGTAGCCCAGGTCGCGGGCCACCTGGCCCTGCAGGTTCGCCAGCACGGCGCGCAGGGGCGCGGGGGCCAGCAGGTAGGTCGCCAGCGACAGCACCAGGCCCGCCACCCACGCCGCGCGCCGGGCGTGCCGCCAGCCCCCCCACAGCGCCCCGGCGGCCGCCAAGACGGCGGCGGCGAGCGCCGTGGCGGGTTCTGCCAACGCGACGGGCACGGCCCCCAGGGTCAGGGCCAGGCCCACCCCCTGCGCCCAGCGGCTGGGGCGGACCAGCAGGGCCGCGCCGGCCCCGGCCAGGGCCACCCCCAGCCCCGCCCACGCCGGCCCCGCCGCCACGACCAGGTGGGCGCTCGCCACGGCCCAGGCCAGCGCGATGGGCGCGACCGTACGCACCCCCTGGCCACGCACGCCCAGGAACAGCGCCAGCGCAAGAACCAGGAGCGCCGGGGCGCTCCAGGCCGCAACCCAGGGAGCCCCCCAGGCGGCGGCCCCGAGCCCGATCACGGGCCCCACGGCCGCGGGGCCGCCCGCCCAGCGGCCCACCCACGCGGCGGCCGCGATTCCGGCGAGGCCGGCCACGCCGCCCCCGAGCGGCGTCAGCAGGGCCAGGCGGCCGGCGGCCACCACCGCCACCGCCGCCACGGCCGCCGCCGCCGGCCGCAGCACCGCCTCCAGGTCGTCCAGCCGCCCGTCCCGGTTCAACAGCCAGCCCAGGCCTGCCAGCAGGCCCGCCAGGACGGTCAGCCCGCCCTGCACCACCCCCAGGCGGGTGCCGCCGCCCATGGTGGTCCAGGCGGTGCTGGTGAAGTACACGGCGCCCGCGAGCAGCAGGAAGGCGCCCAGCACGAACAGCAGGTTCTCGGCGAAGGCCGGCCCCAGGCGCTGCCACAGGGTGGGCGGGCGGGGCGCCGGGGGCTCGGCGGGCACCGCCGGCAGCACGGGGCCCACGGGGCGCGCCACCGGAACGGCGACGGGAACCGCCACCGCCGCCGGCACCGGCCGGGCCGGGGGCGGGCCGCGCTCCAGCAGGGTCTGGGCCCGGGCCGCCAGCTTCTGGTCCAGGGCTTGCGCCAGGTCGGGGGGCAGCGCCGGATCCGCCAGCGCCCGGCGCGCCCGTCGCAGGGCGGCGATGGTGGCCGCGTGGCCCGCGGACAGCGCGATGCCGCAGTGCTGGCAGGTCGCGGCCCCCAGCGAGGTCGGCCGATCGCAGCGTGGGCAGGGGTGGATCACGCGGCGCCGTCCAGCACGTGGTCGGCCGCCTTCATGTGCCGGGTGAGGCGCCGGAAGGTGAAGCTGAAGCCGGGGAACATGGCGATCACGATTCCCTGCTTGTTCTGGTACCAGCTCCGGCAGCCGCCCGCCTGCCACACGGTCCGCCGCATCTCGCGGTGGATCCTGGCGGTGTAGGCGGCCTCGGCCTCGGCCTTCACCGCCACGCTCCGAGCGCCGGCCGCGCGCACCGCCTGGAGGCACGCCATGATGTAGTTCATCTGGCTCTCGATGATGAAGAGCGCCGAGGTGTGGCCGATGCCGGTGTTGGGGCCGGTGACGATGAACAGGTTGGGGAAGCCGGGCACGGCCGTACCCAGGTAGGCCCGCGGGAACTCGGCCCACGACGCCGCCAACGTGCGGCCGCCCTCACCGGTGACCCCATACGAGATGGCGTCGTCGGTGGCATCGAAGCCCGTGGCGTAAGCCAGGACGTCCAGCGCCACGTCCCGGCCGCCCGCCGTGAGGATCCCGCCCGGGTGGATCCGGGCCACCCCATCCAGGCGGTCGTGCAGGGTGGTGTTGGGGTGCGCCAGGGCAGGCAGCAGGGTGTTCGACAGGATCACCCGCTTGCAGCCGATGGCGTAGTCCGGGGTGAGCTTCGCCCGCAGCGCCTCGTCGGGCACCTGGGCCGCCAGGTGGGCCAGCGCCTCGCGCTCAGCGAACACTTTCAGCAGTGTCTTCGAGTACTTCAGGCCCAGCACCCGGCTCTCGAGCTTCCAGTAGATGCCCGCCCGCAGGGCCGCCCGAGCGGGCGCGCGGCGCAGGGCCGCCCGCTCGCGGGGGGTGAACACCCGATCGGCGCGGGGCATGACCCAGTGGGGCGTGCGCTGGAAGACGTGCAGCTCGGCCACCTGATCCACCAGCGCCGGGATGACCTGCGCGGCGCTGGCCCCGCTGCCGATGACCGCCACGCGCTTGCCGCGCAGGTCGACCCCGTGGTCCCAGTGGTTCGTGTGGAAGGCCGGCCCTGCGAAGGTGTCGCGCCCCGGAAACTCGGGGATCACCGGCTTGCTCAAGGGGCCCGAGGCGTTGATGACGAACTGCGCCGCCCAGGCGCCGCGGTCGGTCTCGACCCGCCAGTGGCCCGCGTCCGCGTGCCAGACGAGGCCGGTGACGGTGGTCTCCAAGCGCGCGTGGGCGCGCAGGCCGTGCCGCTCGATGACCGCCTCGGTGTAGGCCGCCAGCTCGGCCTGATCCGCGTACATCTGCGACCAGTCCCACGGCTCGCCCGCCAGGCTGTAGAGCGGCGACGGCACGTCCACCGCCGCGCCGGGGTACGTGTTCTGCAGCCACGTGCCGCCCATGAAGGGCCGCCGCTCCAACATCACGAAGTCGGTGATGCCCAGCCGCTTCAGACGGATGGCCGCCGCCTGCCCGCCGAAGCCGGTGCCGATGATCGCCACGGTGACGTGTTGGGTCATGGGGGCCAGCCTACGGCATCGGCCACCGCTTGTGGGATCACCCCGCAGGCGGTACACGCACGGCATGCGTACGCTCACCTTGCGACAGCCCGACGACTGGCACCTGCACCTGCGCGACGGCGCGGCCCTGGCCGCCGTGGCCCCCGCCACCGAGGCCGTGTTCGCCCGCGCGCTGGTGATGCCCAACCTGAAGCCCCCCGTGCGCACCGTGGCCGATGCGCTGGCGTACCGGGCGCGCATCAAGGCGGTGGCGCCCCGGCTCGACCCGCTGATGACGCTTTACCTGACCGATCACACCACGCCCGGGGACATCGCCGAGGCCGCGGCCCACCCCCACGTGGTGGCCGCCAAGCTCTACCCCGCCGGCGCCACCACCAACTCGGACGCCGGGGTCACCGACATCGCCGCGCTGGCCCCCGTGCTGGACGCCATGGCCGAACACGGCCTGACGCTGTGTGTGCACGGCGAGGTCACCCAGAGCGACGTGGACGTCTTCGACCGCGAGGCGCGGTTCCTCGACGAGGTGCTGGCGCCGCTGGTGGCCCGCCACCCCGGGCTGAAGGTGGTGCTGGAGCACATCACCACCGCCGAGGGGGTGGCCTTCGTGCAGGCCCACGCCGCGAACGTGGGGGGCACGGTGACGCCCCAGCACCTGCTGCTGAACCGCAACGCGCTGTTCGAGGGTGGGCTGCGGCCGCACCACTACTGCCTGCCCGTGCTGAAGCGCGAGCGCCACCGGCAGGCGCTGGCGGCAGCGGTCACCGGCGGTGATCCGCGCTTCTTCCTGGGCACCGACTCGGCGCCCCACGCGCAGGGCGCCAAGGAGTCGGCCTGCGGCTGCGCCGGGGTCTACAGCGCGCCCTTCGCCCTCGGCCTGTACGCCGAGGTCTTCGAGGCCGCCGGGGCGCTGGACCGGCTGGAGTCCTTCGCCAGCCTGAACGGACCCGCGTTCTATGGGCTGCCGGCGAACGCGGGCACGGTGACGCTCGTGCGCGAGGCAGACCCCGTGCCCACCGCCCTGCCCTTCGACGACACCCGGATCGTACCCTTCCGGGCGGGCGGTGCGGTGGCCTGGCGGGTGCTGCCCCGCTGATATGCCGCAAACGACATATCGACAAACCGTATCAAAGGGCTGCCAATCCGTTTGACTTCTGCTAGGGTCCGCGCGCCCGAGAGGGGGCACAGGACACTCAGGAGAGGGACATGATCCGGCTCACCCGCACCGTCGCCATCGTCGGCCTTTCGGCCGCGTTCGCCATCACCGGCTGCAACAAGGACGAGGCCGAGAAGGCCGGCGGCGCCGCCAAGGCCGGCGCCTCCACGGCCGCCGCCGCTGGCTCGAAGGCCGCCGCGGCTGCCCAGCCCGCCGCCGCGCCGGCGCCGGCCGCCACGGCCGACGCGGCCATGACCGCCCTGATGGACGGCATCAAGGCCAAGAAGCCCGAGGCGGCGTGGGACTTCATGCCCGCCAGCTACCAGAAGGACGTGACCGGCCTGGTGCAGGAGATCGGCGGCCAGCTCGACGCCGAGCTCTACGACAAGACCATGGTCGTCGTGGGCAAGGCCACCAAGGTGCTGAAGGAGAAGAAGGACTTCATCCTGAACAGCAAGCTGGCGGAGCAGGCCATCGCCGGCGCGCCGGTGCCCAAGGAGGTCATCAGCAAGAACTGGGACGCCGTGGTGGGCATGCTGGACACCCTGGCCAGCAGCGAGATCAAGACCGCCGCCGGCCTGAAGGGCCTGGACGTGCGCGCCTTCCTCGCCGGCACCGGCGGCAAGCTGATGGCCGACGGCTTCGCCCTGGCGGCCGCCATGGGCCAGGATCCCATGAAGGCCCTCGAGGGCTTCAAGGCCGAGGCCGGCACCGTCGAGGGTGACAAGGCCACCGTCAAGCTGACCGCCCCCGGCGGCGGCGAGGCCAAGGACGAGACCTTCGTGAAGGTCGACGGCAAGTGGATCCCCGAGGACATGGCGAAGGACTGGACCAACGCCATGGCCGAGGCCAAGAAGAACCTGGGCGGCCTGCCCGAGCAGATGAAGCAGATGAAGCCCATGGCCATGGGCATGCTGACCCAGGCCGAGGCCGCCATCGACAAGCTGGGCGCCGCGAAGAGCCAGGAGGAGTTCGACGGCGTGATCGTCGGCCTCGTGGCCAGCATGCAGGGTGGCGGCGGCGCGCCCCAGCCCACCCCCAACGTCCCGTAAGGTCGGACGGCCGCCTCAGCCCAGCAGGCTGAGCGCCCACTCGGCCGCCTCGTCCTCGACGGCGGCCACCTCCCCCTCCGCCAGATCGCCCAGCTCGACGGCGCCATAGCGCAGCCGCTGGAGCGTCTTCACCGGAAACCCCGCGTTGTTCAGCATGCGTCGCACCATGCGGTGCTTGCCCTCGGTGACCGTCAGCTCGACGGTGTCGCCCTCGAGCCGCTCCACCACCGCGGTGAAGGTGCCGGCGGCCGTCTCGACCCCGGCGGTGAGCGCCGCCACCAGCCCCTCGTCGGGGCGGCCCACCACCGTGGCGCGGTAGGTGCGCGGCACCGCCCGCCGCGGGTGAAGCAGGCGCTGGGTGAGCGTGCCGTCGCGGCTGAACAGCAGCAGGCCCGTGGTCTCGGCGTCCAGCCGCCCCACCGGGTGGTACAGGTCGGGCAGCTCGGGGCCGGCCTCGGCCAGGCTCAGGCGCCCCAGGGGATCGCCCACCGAGCTCAGCACGCCGTCGGGCTTGTGCCACTTGTACAGCAGGGGCAGGGGCAGCACGGGCTGGCCGTCCAGGCGCACATCGGCGCCCTCGTCCACCTTGGCCCCGAAGTCCTTCACCACCACCCCGTCCACGGTGATCTGGGCCCGCTTCACCAGGCGGCGCGCGTCCTTGCGGGAGCATACGCCGCGGGCCACCAGCAGCTTGTCGAGTCGGGTCGTCATCCTCAGCGCTCCTTCGGCCCGTCGGCCCGCCACACCCGGAAGCGGGTGTCCTCGTCGGCCAGGTCCACCCGGCCGAACACCTGCGCCAGCAGGCTCTCCACCGGCACCTGCCGCTGCACCACCAGCCACAGCTCGCCCTTGGGGTTCAGGTGGGCCGGCGCCTCGTGGACCAGTGCCCGGAGCACCGCGAAGTCTTCGAGCTTGCCCGCGTGGATGGGCGGGTTGCTGACCACCCGGTCCACCCTCAGATCACCCACCGCCCGCCAGCCGTCGCCCAGCGCCACCTGGGCGTCGGGCACGTTGCGCCGGGTGGCCGCCACCGCCAGCGCGTCGGCGTCCAGGGCGTGGACCGTGCCCGCCGGGTTCGCGGCGCGCACCGCGTGGGCGATCACGCCCGTCCCGCAGGCGAAGTCCAGGGTGGTGGCCACCGGGGGCGCCTTGGCCAACGCCGCCAGCAGCAGCGCGGTGGCGGCGTCCAGCTTGCCCTTGGCGAACAGGCCCGGCAGCGACCACCACGGGCGCGGGCCCGCCCCCAGGTCGATGGCGCCGGCCTGCCACCAGGGGTCCAGCCCCTGCGGCGCCGCGGCGGCCGTGCGGGTGAGGCGCCAGATGCGGCAGTGGCGCCGGGTGGCCACGGTCTGGGCGTCGGCCCAGAGCTCGCCCGTCAGGCGTTTGCCCGCCGACTTGATGCCCTCGTCGTTGTGGCCGTAGACCCACAGCGGCGCGCCCGCGGGCACCGCCGCCGCGAGGCGGGCCGCCGCGTAGGTCAGCGCCTGCGCATCGGGCGGCGCCCGCAGGGCCGCCTGCGCCACCGGGTCCGCCGGGGGCGCCACGGCGCCGGCGTCATCGCCCTGGGACCAGCGCGACCACTTCGCCGCCTTCAGCGCTGCCGCCACGCGGCCGCTGTCGTCCTCGGCCACCAGCCACGGGCCCGCGCCCGCCGCCTCGACCACCGGCAGCACCGCCTCGGCCACCAGCTCGGCGCGCCCCTGCGCGCTCCCCGCCATCCGGCCCATCAGGCCTCCTCCTCGTGGGTCAGCCGCCGCCGCTGCGACACCCAGCGGTTGCCCGCCTCGGCCACCCGCCACGGCGCGTCGCGGTGCTCCGGCAGGGCGTAGTCGATGCCCACCCGGGGGCCCAGGGCCAGGCGCGTGGCGGGCCGGCCGTGCAGGACCTCCAGGCCCCCCGGCGCGCACAGGTCGTGCCCATTGAAGCTCAGGTCCAGGGCCAGGCCGGCGGCCACCTTGCCGGGCCCCGCCAGGCTGTCGGGCGCGGCGCGCCCACCCCGCCGCTCGGCCACCAGGGCGTGGCCCGCCACCGGCTCGGCTGCGCGCACCAGGACGGCCGCGCCCTCGCCCTCGCGCCGGGTGACCAGGTTGAGCATCCGGTGCACGCCGTAGCACACGTAGACGTAGGCCGTGCCCGGGGGCCCGAACATGGGCGCGTTGCGGGCCGTGCGCCCCTTGTAGCAGTGGTTGGCGCTGTCATCGGGCCAGCGGTAGGCCTCGACCTCGGTGATGCGCAGCGTCACCGGCCCGTGGCGCAGGTAGCGCCCCACCAGCCGCCGCGCCACCGCCAGGGTGTCGGCGGCGAACAGGGCGCGGTCCACGGGGGCCAGGGGATCGGGGGGGGCGGCGGGCATGGCGGCGGAGCCTAGCAGAAAGCGGGGCTCGCGCGGCACGGCGTGGGTGGGCGATAGTGCCGTGGGCAGCACAGCGAGGGAGTCCACGTCCATGCGTCGTCATTGGTTGATCACGGGCCTGATCCTGGCGAGCGTCGCCGCGGCCCACGGGCAGCCCATCGAGGCCGTCCCCCACACCTTCGAGGCCGAGACCCCGGCCCGCGCCGCCGAGGTGAACGCCAACTTCGCGACCCTGGTGGCCGAGGCGCAGCGGCTCGAGGCCGCGCTCCAGGCCGTCCGCGGCGGGCTGCCCGCGGATCTCACCGCCCGGCTGGAGGCCGCAGAGGCCCGGGTGGGCGCGCTGGAGGCCGCCCTGGCGGATCGCGACGCGCAGATCCAGCAGCTCACCCAGGACGTACAGGCCGCCCAGGCCCAGGCCCAGGCGGCACGGGTGGCGGTGGACGCCGCCACAGACCGCCTTGACGGGGTGGACGACGTGCTGTCGGCCAGCTTGGATGCCCTGACCTTGCGGGTGGCGACCTTGGAGGGCGCGGACGCCGCCGCCGACGTGGCGCGCGAAGCGTTGACCGCCCGCGCCGACGGGCTGGACCAGCGCCTGGGGGTGGCCGAGGCCAGCGTGCGGACCCTGGGCGACGGCCAGCGCGGCCTGCAGGACGGCGTGGACGAGGTCGCTGGCGCCCTCGCTGATCTCATCGGCCGGCAGGACCTGCCGGTGAACGTGCTGAACGTCAGCACCGTGGGCGGGGCCGACACGTTCCCGAGCGTGCAGGCTGCCTTCGACTACCTGGCCGACTACCGCATCCGACCCGGCCGCCTGGTGCAGGTGCGGGTGCAGCCCGGCGTGTACGTCAGCCGCCAGCCGCTGACCATCGACCACCCCGACAGCGAGCGCATCCTGTTGCGGGGTCAGGGCGGCGATCCCACTCAGGTGCGCCTAGTGTTCAACGGCTCCGACGGGCTGACCGTTGCGGGGGGCCACACCTTCCAGGTCGAAGGCATCACCTTCGACGGCGAGCCGGTGGAGGCGGGCGAGGCCCGCGGCCGCCGCGGGGCCGTGGTGGCCGATCACGGGGTCCTGGTGCTGGAGCAGGGCGTGACCTTCACCCGCTTCAACTTCGGGGCCCAGCTCGACACCGGCGGCACCATCCGCGGCACCTGGGGCGGGCGCTTCGTGGCCAACGAGAACGCGGGCGTGACCCTCAGCGATGGCGCCTTCATCGATCTGGCCGGCGCCGAGATCAGCCACAACGGCGAGGACGGCGTCGCCTGCGTCCGGCGGTGCTACCTGGCCCTCAACGGTGCGCGCATCGAGGGCAACAGCGCCGCCGGCGTGATCATGAGCGACGGCGCCGTCGGCGATCTGTCCGACGCCGTGGTGGACAGCAACACCGAGTTCGGCGTGCTGGCCGAGCGCGGCAGCGTGGTGAACCTGGCCAACGCCACCATCCAGCGCAGCGGCTTCGCCGGGGTCATGGTGGCCGCCATGAGCTGGGGCAACGTGCGGCAGGCCACCATCGGCGGGAACAACACCCGCAACCTGGGCACCCAGGCTCAGCTCGTGGCGGGCGAGACCGCGTGGTTGGCGGTGAGCAACAACCCCGACCTGGCGGGCAACGCGCCCCTCACCCGCCCGGGCATCGAGGTGCAGGTGCCCCTGGCGCCCATCTCGGTGGACAACGACTGAGCAACCGCGGCGCTCAGGGGGCCGCCACGCAGTCCACCTGCGGCGCGCTCAGGCCGGCGCGCCCCGGCGTGCCCGGGCCGCCGCCGCCCGCGCCGGGCGCCCCCGGCACCAGCTCGGCGTCCAGCGCGATGGGGCCGCCCACACCGTAGACCGCCACCGACGGGCCGCCGTCGCCGCCCGCGCCGGCGCCGCCCACGCCGCCCGCCCCACCTGGGCCGCCGTCGCCGCCCCAGCCGGGGCCGGCCAGGCCACCACAGGCAAACGCCTCGCGGCCCGCGCCGCGGGCGCCGCCGTTGCCGCCCGCGCCGCCGGGCCACACCGCGCCCCTGGGCCGCCGGCGCCCCTGGAGCCCGCCTCGATGTGGCTCACGCGGATTTGAAGGCCAGGGCTGTTGACCACGAACACGCCGAAGGCGCCGCCGCCCGCCCGACTGCCGGTGCCGCCCTGGCCGCCGCAGCCTGCGCCACCCCCACCGCCGCCTGCGCCGGCCCGGCCGCCGATGACCGCCGCGCCGCCGCCGCCGCCGCCGCCGCCGCCCGGGGTGCCTGCGGCCCCGACCGCGCCTGGCCGGCCCGCGCCGGCCGTCCACAGCGCCTCCATCACCCCGCCGGCCGGGCCTGCGGCCCCGCGGCGCCCCCCCCGCCCGCCGATCCGGCGCAGCCCGCCTGGCCGTCGTCGCCCGCCGCCCAGCTCCTGCGGTCGCCGCCACGCCCGCCGCAGCCGGCCGGCGTGCCGTCCTCGCCGCGCTGCCCACGGTCACCGCCCAGGCCGCCCGTGCCGCCGTCGGGGCCGCACGCGCTGGCGCCTGCCCTGCCGCGGGCCCCGCCACAGGCGCCGCCGTCGCCACCGCGCCCCCCCGGCCGCCCCGGCGGCGGCGCCTGGCGAACCCGCGGCGCCCTGGCCCCCGGAGCCCGTGCGGATCACCACGTCCTCGACCACCAGGCCCGCAGCGTCCACGGCCCACACGCCGTAGGTGGACCCCCCTGCCGGGGCGGCGCCGGCCTCGACGATCAGGCCGCCCAGCACGGTCTCGCTGGCCAGGCCCTCGGCCTGCACGGCCACCGCGTCGCCGCCCACCAGGCCGCCGCGCAGCGTCGTCTGCCCCACGCGGGCCCAGCCCTCGGCGGGCACGTAGCCCCCGTAGACGCCCACCCCGTCGGCGAGCCGGAAGGGCCCCTGCCAGACGCCCGCCGCCACCGCCACGCCGTCCACCCCGTCGGTGGCGGCCGCCAGATCGATGGCCGCCTGCAGGTCCCCCAGGGGCGCCTCGGCCGTGCCGTCGCCGTCGCCGCCGTGGGCCACGAACAGCAGCCGCCCGAAGGCCCCGTCCACCCCGTCGCAGTCGGCGTCCACCCGGGCGGGATCGGGCCGATCCGCCGCCTGGGGGTTCACGTCGGCGCGGCCGTCGTCGCAGTCGTCGGCGTTGGTGACCCAGTCGGGCCGCGCCGGGCAGATGGGGGCCTGCTCGGGATCGCCGAAGCCGTCCCCGTCGCCGTCGGGCCACGAGGGATCCAGCCCCTCGTCGACGGCGCCGTCGCAGTCGGTGTCCACCCCGTCGCACAGCTCGGCCTCGGGCAGCATCTGGCCGTCGCACGCGCCCCAGTCCCCTTCGACGCAGCGCTGCAGGCCCGCCAGGCACGCGCCCACGTTCAGCGTGGCCTCGGGGCCGTCGAAGCACACCTGCTCCAGGTCCTCGTCCACCACCCCGTCGCAGTCGTCGTCCAGCCCGTCGCAGTCCTCGGGCGCGCCGGGCAGGCGCGTGGGATCTTGCGGGCCGCAGTCGTTGCCGTCGGGCACGCCGTCGCCGTCGTCGTCGGGATCGCAGGCGTCGCCGCGGCCGTCGCCGTCGGTGTCCACCTGCGCGGGGTTGCTGTCGTTGGGGCAGTTGTCCTGGTCGTCGTCCACCCCGTCGCCGTCGTAGTCGGGATCCACGCAGTCGGCCACCAGGTCGCCGTCGGCGTCGGGGAAGCCCTCGTCCAGCGTGCCGTCGCAGTCGTCATCGGCGCCGTTGCAGGCCTCGTCCCGCGGGATCACCTGCTCGCGGCAGGTGGCCTGCCAGACCCCCTGCGCGCAGCGCTGGTAGCCCGCCGCGCAGACGCCCACGCCCTCCACCGCCGGGTCGCCCTCCCAGCAGGGCCGGGTGAGCTCGTCCACGTCGCCGTCGCAGTCGTCGTCCAGGTTGTTGCAGGCCTCGGGCCCCGGCAGCACCTGCCCCTCGCAGGCGCCCCAGGCGCCGTCCACGCAGGTCTCCTGGCCCGCCTGGCACACGCCGAAGCCCAGGGTGCCGCCCGGCCCCTGCCAACACCGGCGGGTGATCCCCTCGTCGGTCCGCCCGTCGCAGTCGTTGTCCTGGCCGTCGCAGATCTCGTCGCCGGTGGCGGTGCACACCCGCGCCGCGTCCTCGGCCGGGGCCATGTCGGCGGGCGCCTGGTCCGGGGCCCCGCGATCGGTGCCGGCGTCCGCCGTACCGCGATCGGGGGCGGGCAGCGCGTCCTCGCGGGGTGCGGCGTCCGTCAGGGTGATCCCCCGGTCGGTGGGGCCGCCGGGCAACGGATCCCCGTCGTCGCAGGCGAGCACGGCGAGGGACAGGGCGGCAGCGGTCGCGTAGCGGCGCACGGGCACTCCAGCGGGCAGAGGGAGGGTGTACGGACGGGATACGGTGGGCGGCGGGGCCGCAGCAAGGGCGGATCAGCGCGAGCGGATCAGCGCTCGACGTCGGCCTCGATCTCGGTGAGGGCCGCGGCGGTCAACCGCAGGTGTTCGGCCTGCTCGTGCACCCGCGCCAGCCGATCGTCGCGCTGGGCGGTCAGGTACAACCCCGCGGCCTCCAGCAGGGCCATCTGCTCGGCCTCCACCTCGTCCAGGCTGGCCAGGGCCTCCTGGTGGGCCGCGCGCAGGGTCTCGCTCTCGCCCACCCGCCCCAGGCGGTGGACCACGTCCACCTGCCGGGCCAGCGCGCGCACGGCGGCGGCCGAGGCGTGGGGTAGCCGGGGCACCCCCTCGAGCAGCGCCCCCTGAGCCAGCTCGGCGATCTCGCTGTGGCGGCGCATGGCGGCGTCCACCCGGGACCGCAGCGCCTGAGGCAGGTCGTCGGGCAGCGCCGCCAGGGCCGCGGTGGTGCCCGCGTCGAAGCCGAAGGCGGTGCGCTGGGCCTTCACGGCCTTGATCACCAGCGGGAAGAACACCCCCAGGGCCGGCAGCAAGGTCAGCGGCACCATCCAGGCGGGGTACCAGCGCAGGGCCGTCAGCGCCGCGCCCACGAGCCCCACCGTGAACCCGATGACGCCGGCCTTCACGGTGCCCAGGCCGTCCTCGGCGGCGCCCGCGATCATCGCCCCCACCACCACCGGGCCGAACATGGCGGCGATGGCGGCGCACACCGCGCCGTACCAGGTGGTGTCGGGCAGCACCGCGTGCCCCACGCCCCACATCAGCCCGAACAGCAGGGCCGCGTTGACCCCCGCGTCCATGGTGGGGTCGTCCTCCTTCCCCTTGCGCAGGCTCTTCTTCAGCTTGCCCAGCGTGGGCTTGTGGTGGCTCACGCGACGCGCTCCGGATCGGCCCGGCGGCCGTCGGCCGAGGGGCGCAGGCGGATGGGCACCCACTTGCTGGCCGGGGTGTGGCTGCGCTTCGCCTTGTGGTGCAGCGGCACCAGCACGTTGGCCTCGGGGAAGTACGTGGCGCAGGCGCCGCGGGGCACGTCGAAGGGCACGGTGACGAAGCGCTCGGCCACCCGCGCGCCGCCGTCGTGGCTGCCCACCAGATCCACCACGTCGCCCCCTTTCAGCCCCCGGGCCGCCAGATCGTCGGGGTGCACGAACACCACCCGCCGCTCGCCCCGCACGCCCCGGTAGCGGTCGTCCAGGCCGTAGATGGTGGTGTTGTACTGGTCGTGGCTGCGCACGGTCATCATCACCAGCTCGTCGGGCGCCAGCGTGCGCTGGGGCAGGGCGTGCACCTTGAACTGCGCCTTGCCATCGGGGGTGTTGAAGCGCCCCTCGCGGGCCGGGTTGGGCAGGTAGAAGCCGCCGGCCCGCCGCACCCGCGCGTTGTAGTCGTCGAAGCCGGGGATGGCCTTCTCGATGTACGCCCGAACGCGGTCGTAGTCCCCCACCGCCTCGCGCCAGTCGATGGGTTCCTGGGGGCCCACCAGCCGGGCCGCCAGCTCGGCCACGATCCACGGCTCGGCGCGCAGGTGCTCGCTCGCGGGTGTCAGCCCGCCCTGGCTCTGGTGCACCACGCCCATGGAGTTCTCGACGGTGACGAACTGCAGCCCGCCGGCCTGGACGTCGCGCTCGGTGCGCCCCAGGCACGGCAGGATCACCGCCGCCTGCCCGGTGACCAGATGCGCTCGGTTCAGCTTGGTGCTCACCTGCACCGTCAGGCGGCACTGGCGCAGGGCCCGCGCGGTGGCCTCGGTGTCGGGGGTGGCGCTCAGGAAGTTGCCGCCCAGGGCGAAGAACACCGCGCCCGGTCGATCGAGCATGCGCTGGATGGCCGCCACCACGTCGGCCCCGTGGGCCTGCGGCGGGGTGAAGTCGAAGGTCGCCTCCAACCGATCCAGGAAGGCCTGCGAGGGGCGCTCCCAGATGCCCATGGTGCGGTCGCCCTGCACGTTGCTGTGCCCGCGCACCGGGCAGGCGCCCGCCCCCGGCTTGCCCATGGCCCCACGCATCAACAGCAGGTTGCTGCACGCCTGCACGTTGGCCACGCCGTTGGTGTGCTGGGTGATGCCCATGGCCCAGCAGACGATGATCCGGTCGGTGCCGGCGCAGGCCTCGGCGGCCAGCTCCAGCTCGGCCCGGGTGACGCCGCTCTCGGCCTCCAGGGTGGCCCAGTCCGCGGCCCGCAGATCCGCCTCGTGGGCGGCGAAGCCCGCCGTGTTCGCGGCGATCCAGTCGCGGGCCACGCCCTCGCCGGGGCGGCGGTCGTCGATCTCGAGCAGCGCCTTCTGCACGCCCTTCAGCAGCGCCAGATCGCCCCCCACCCGCACCTGCAGGAACTGGTCGGCCAGGGCGGTGCCCTTGCCCAGCCAGCCGCCCACCTGCTGCGGGTTCTTGAACCGCACCAGCCCCACCTCGGGCAGCGGGTTGACGTGGATGATCCGCGCCCCCGCGCGCTTGGACCGCTCCAGCGCCTGCAGCATCCGCGGGTGGTTGGTGCCCGGGTTCTGGCCCACCACGAAGATGACCTTCGCCTGCTCGAAGCAGTCCAGGGTCACCGTGCCCTTGCCGATGCCGATGGTCTCGCTCAGCCCCGTGCCGCTGGACTCGTGGCACATGTTCGAGCAGTCCGGCAGGTTGTTCGTGCCGAAGCGCCGCACCATGAGCTGGTACAGGAAGGCCGCCTCGTTGCTCGTGCGCCCCGAGGTGTAGAAGTAGGCGTCGTCGGGGGTGTCCAGGGCCTTCAGGTGCTCGGCCACCAGGTCCAGCGCCTCGTCCCAGGTGGCCTCGCGGTAGCGCTCGGCCCCGGGCGCCAGGATCAGCGGGTGCGTCAGCCGGCCCTGCTTGCCCAGCCAGTAGTCGCTGCGCTCGCTCAGCTCGGCCACCGTGTGCCGGGCGAAGAAGTCGGGGCCCACGCGCTTGCGGGTGGCCTCCTCGGACACCGCCTTCGCGCCGTTCTCGCAGAACTCCCCCAGGCCCGAGCGGTGGGTGTCGGGATCGGGCCAGGCGCAGCCCGGGCAGTCGAAGCCCTGGAACTGGTTGACCACCCGCAGGGCCTTCAGCGCCCGCACGGGCCCCATCTCGCCCACGGCGTGCTTCGTGGCCCACCACACCCCGCCGGGGCCGGCGGCAGCCTCGGGCACGGGGTGGGTGCGCAGCCCGGTGAACTCACTGGGCGGCTGCGCCGAGACGTCGGCGCGGGCGGGCAGCGCGTCGCGATCGGCCATGGGGGCCTCCGGGGGGGTTGAGCGGCCGCAGACGCTACCACAGCCACCGCGCAGACACCGCCCCCGCGCGACCGCCCGACGCGACCCCGGCGCCGCTCGCGCGTCTTGTGCCCATGCGATGGCTGCTCACCCTGTCGATCTGCGGCCTGGCCGGCTGCGCCGGGGCCCCGCCGGCGGCTTCAGCCGGCCAGCACCGCGTGCGCCTGCAGGTAGCCCAGGGCGCCCAGGTGCCCACGGTGGTGGGCGATCACGTCTGCCACGCCGAGCCGCCCCGCGACCCCCGCGTGCGCTGGGTGATCTGTGCGGGCCCGGGGGGCCAGGCGCTGCTGCGCGCGCTGCGCGGCGCCCCGGGGGTCCTCAGCGCGCAGGCGGTGCCGCCGTGAGCCGCGATGGCGCTTGGGGGGTTCAAGGCGACTCCCCGGCTCAGCCGGCCGGGGGGTCGGCTCGATATGGGCACCTGCAGGGTGCTGAGATTTCAACCACCTGCGCGAATCGCAGGCCACCGCTCACAAGGGCAGCAGGCGCATGCCGCGCCGCGCCGGTGAGCCTCGACCGCTGCCGGAGTCTTCGATGAGGCCGCGCACTTCGCCCTCCACCGCCCCCACCGCCCGCGGGCGGTGGCGCCGGCGCGTTGGGCGCAGCATGCATGGGCACCCGGGTGTTCTGCGCACCCACACCGTGGCCTTCCCCGAGCGGCGGGCAGAGCCCACGCCCACACCCCGTGGGATCACCGACGGCCGCTTGTTGCTTCGGCTGGCCACCCACCGTGCCCGCGGACGCCCCCTGGCCCACCGGCGGCCTGGCGGCCGCTGCCCGTGCACGCCGGCTGCGGCGTCGCGGCCCCTGCGTGGCCTGGCCGACCAGATCAGCGCGCGGCCGGCCCGGGCGCCCCGAGGCCGCGCCAAGCAGCGCCGGCCGGCCTCCACCGCCTCGATCCGGCTGCTCATCCCGTGGCCCTGGCGGGCCGGGATCTGACAGGGGATTCCAGTCGGGTTGAGTGCAGATCGCGAAGGGGCCGGCCACCGCAGCCAGGCGGGCCGACGCAGGTGTGCTGGTGGCCCATCGAGGAGGTCCAACGCCGCGGCGGCGGCCGGCATCGAGCGAGCTGCGCTCAACTTGACCGGAAACTCCTGTGAGGCCCGGGCCCCGCGTCAGCCCCGGACCTTCCCGTTGAAGTCGTAGCCCGTGCCCTCCACCACGACGGCCAGGGCCTCTTCGTCGTGGCTGCCCTTCACGGCCACCTGCCCCGCCGCCAGATCGACGGTGATCTCGCACTCCGGGAACACGCCCTGAAGCGCCTCGCGCACCGACCGCGCGCAGCCCTCGCACGACATCCCACCCACCTTGTACTTCTGAATCTCGCTCATCTGGGGATCTCCTACTCGCCCTTGAATCGGGGCGCGCGGCGCTCGAAGAAGGCGCTGATGGCCTCGGCGAAGTCATCGCTCTCGACGGTCGCGGCGAAGGCCTCGGCGTCGCCCGCGGCCACGCCCTGGGCCACCGCCGCGGCCGCGTTGAGGGTCTGCTTGATGCGCCGCAGCGCCAGCGGGGGCGTCTGCGCGAGCTGAAGGGCGAACTCCTTCGCCGCGTGCTCGGGATCGCCGGTCAGCCGAAAGACACCCGGGAGCATGTCAGCGGTCAGGGCGTCGCCGCCCAGGGCCAGCCACCTGGCCTGCGCCGGCCCCACCAGCGCCACCAGGCGGGGCAGCATGCCCCAGCTCAGGTACATGCCGCGATCCACCTCGGGGAAGCGGATGCGGGCCGCGGGGGTGGCGAAGCGGAAGTCGGCCGTCATCACCAGGCAGGCGCCCGCACCCACCGCCCAGCCGCGCACGCACGCCACCGTGGGCATCGGCAGATCGGCCCAGGCGTCGATGAGCGCCTGGCCACGCCGGGCGAGCTCACGGCCGCCGTCCTGCCGGGTCAGCGCCGCCAGATCCGGGTCGGTGAGATCGGCGCCCTGGCTGAAGTCGGGCCCCTTGGCCCGCAGCAGCACCGCGCGGGCGTCGCTCTGCGCCAGATCAGCGATGGCCTGCGCCAGGGCGTCGAGCGTGGCCAGATCCACCCGGTTGCCCGGCACGCGGCCCAGCACCAGCTCGGTGACGCCGTCCGCCTCGATGATGTCGAATCCGTGGGGCACGGTGCCCTGCCTTTCGACCCCCGCCCTGGGGCATGGGGGCTGTCATTGAGGGCGCAATCGTGGATCATCACCTCCGGGCAATCCACCCCCCTGGTCCACAGGGGCCGATCCATGGGAGGCGCCATGACCGTGACCGCCCTCACCACCCGCGTGGCGCGGGTCTGTGTCCACCCCAACGGCGCCCTGGTGGTGCGGGTGGCCACGGCGCCGCCGGGGCCCGTCCAGGTGGAAGACCTGCCCCTGCGGTTCGCCGCCGACAGCCTGCGGGTGCGCGCCGCCTCGGGCGCCATCCGCGACGTGCGGGAGCGCTGCGCCGTGCGCGGCCCCACCCAGGCGGGCCCCAGCCCCCAGCAGGCCGAGCTGCGCGACCTGGAGCACGCGCTGGCCGACCTCCAGGGCGAGCTGGAGGCCCTCGAACGCCGGCTGGCGGTCTTCGCCGGGCTGGGCGCCGGCGCCGCCCCCGAGCGGGTGGTGGCCCTCCCCCCGGCCGAGGCCCTGGCCGCGCTCGACGACGCCGCCGCCGAGCGCCTGGATGACCTGGAGAGCCGCCGGGACGCCCTGCTTGGCCGGCAACGCGAGCTGCGGCAGGCCCGGGCCCGTGCCGCGGCCCCGCGCCCCGATCCCGAGCCGCCCCGGTTCCACCGGGGGGTGGCCTTCACGGTCGAAGCCGATGGCCCCACGTCGGTGGAGATCGAGTACTTCGTGGACGCCGCCCGCTGGGTGCCGGCCTACCGGGTGGACGTGGCCGACGGCCAGGCCCGCCTGCAGATGGACGCGCTGGTGGCCCAGGCCAGCGGCGAGGACTGGGCCGACGCCGAGATCGCCCTGGCCACCGCGGCCCTGGGGCGCGACACCACCCTGCCCGAGCTGATGAGCTGGCGCATCGGGACGGCGCAGGCCCCCCAGCCGAAGTGGCGCCCGGCCCCGGCGGGCCTGGACGAGCTGTTCCGGGGGTACGAGGCCCAGGCGGGCACCCCCCGCCCGCCGGCCCCGCCGCCGCCCCCGGCCCGCAAGCCCATGGTCAGAGACGAGGCGCCCGCCGAGCTCGAGGCGGCGCTCTTCGACGAGGACGACGACGGCTTCGCCCCCTCGGCGGACATGGCCTATGGCGGCGCGCCCCCGCCCCCGCCCGCCATGCCCATGCCCCTGGCCTCGCGGGCCGCCGCGCCGGGCCCCGCCGCCGGCTTCGCGCCCGAGATGAAGCGCCGCAAAGCCATGGTAGGCGGCGGGGGGCCCGGCGGCATGGCCGGTCCGCCCGCCGAACAGGCGGGGGTGCTGCCGCCCACGGCCCTGTCGGAGCGGCTGCGCCACGGCTGGCTGCGCCTGGTAGGCCCCGACGAGCCCGGGCGCGGCACCCTGCGATCGGTGGTGCTGGCCGATCACCTGTGGTCGCTGGTGGAGGACGCGGGCGTGGTGGGCTTCGACAGCCTGCGCCGCGCCCTGGACGCGCTGGAGGACGCCAGCGCCCGGTTGCAGCGCGGCCCCGTGCCCCCCGGGACGCGCACGGTGGACGGCGAGGACTGGCACTTCCAGTACCCGGCCACGGGGCGCCACGCCGTGCCGGGCGACGGCCAGTTCCACCGGGTGGCCGTGCGCACCGACGCCGCCGAGGCGCGGGTGGTGTTCCGCGCGGTGCCCCGCCACAGCACCGACGTCCACCGCTTCTGCACGCTGGCGACGCCGGCGGGCGTGCCCTACCCCTCGGGCCCGCTGCAGGTCTACATCGACGGCCGCTACCGCGTGACCGCCCCGCTCGTGGGCCAGGCGGGCCAGGGCGAGCTCACCCTGGCGCTGGGCCTGGAGCCGGCCGTGCGGGTGGTGGAGCGGACCGCCCGGGTGCAGCAGGCGGATCGGGGCCTGATGAACCAGACCACGCGGGTGGATCACCACGTGCATCTGGCGGTGCGCAATGGGCTGAGCCAGCCCGCGGTGGTGCAGATCTACGACCGCCTGCCCACCGTGGACGAGGACACCAAGGACATCGAGATCAGCCTGCTGGCCTGCGAGCCCGAGCCCGAGCAGACCGACCGCGACCCCGCCGACCAGCCGCTGGACGGCGGCCTGCGCTGGACGCTGACCGTGCCCGCGGGCGCCGCGGCCCCCATCGACTGGCGCTACCGCGTCGAGCTGCCGGCCAAGTTCGAGCTGGCGGGAGGCAACCGCCGTGAGTGAGCCCGTGGCTGTCACCCTGCCCATCACCCGCGTCACCCTGTTCGAGGACCGCGGCGAGGTCCGCCGGTCGGGCCCCGTGCCCTTGCAGGCCGGCCGCGGCGAGCTGCGCCTGGCGGGGCTGAGCCCGCTGCTGGACGACGCCCGCCTGACGGCCCGCTTCGCCGACGGCGGGGACGCCGCCGTCGAGGCGGTGCAGATCACCCGGCGCTGGATCGGCGAAGCCACCGTGGACGGCGCCCGCCTGGCCGCCCTGGAGGCCGAGCGCCAGGCTGCGCAGGAGGCCGTGGCCCAGGCCGAGCGCAAGGTCACCCGCGCGGCCGAGCGCGCCGAGGCGGCCACCCGCACCCTGGCGCGCTTCACGGCGCAGCTCGGGCGCGCGGTCTGGGCCGCGGCCGGGGATGACTGGCGCGCCGGGCTGGCGGGCCTGGAGGCCCGGGCCGACGCCGCAGACGCCGCCCTGCAAGGTGCCCGCGCCGCCCACCGGCGGGCCCAGCAGGCCCTGGCGGACCAGATGGCGGGCATCGCCGCCCTGGACCGCGATCCCGAGCGGCGGCTGGTGGCCGACGTG
This sequence comes from Myxococcales bacterium, assembly GCA_020633555.1. Taxonomy (GTDB): domain Bacteria; phylum Myxococcota_A; class Bradymonadia; order UBA7976; family UBA1532; genus JACKDL01. The sequence continues at coordinate 25,139 of JACKDL010000039.1, forward strand.
GTGGTGCGCTACCGGGCGGCGGCGGCCGGCCAGGCCACCCTGCACGTGGACGGCGTGACCCCCTGCGCCCTGTGGCGCCCCAGCCACGAGGCCGAGCGCCTGCCCGACGGGCGGCTGCGCTGGACCACCGGCGCCACGGTCTGGCAGCGCACGGGTGAGCCCTGGACCGACGTGGCGCTGGTGCTCAGCACCGACCGCCCCTCGGCACGGGCCGAGCTGGCCCCCCTGGCGCGCGACCGCTTGAGCCTGCAGAGCAAGGCCCAGAAGAAGAAGGTCATGCTCAGCCACCGCGACGAGGCCATCGCCCAGGACGACGGCGCCGCCGTGCCCGGGGTGTACGACGGCGGCGAGGCCCGGGTGCTGCGGGTGGACGGGCCCGTGTCCATCCCCAGCGACGGCCGCCCGCACCGGGTGGCCGCCGGCGGGTTCACCGCAGCGGCCCGCTTCGCGCTGCGCTGCCGGCCCGAGCTCGCGCCCCTGGTCTTCCTGGTGGCCGAGCTGCGCAACGAGGGCCCCGAGCCCCTGCTGGCGGGGCCCGTACGCCTGCTGGCGGACGGCGCCTACGTGGGCGAGGGCGAGGTGGCCTACGTGGGCCCCGGCGAGCGCTTCGAGCAGAGCTTCGGCAGCGACGATCGGTTCACCGTCACCTACGAGCGCCACCGCCACCGCGAGAAGAAGCTGATCGGCAGCGACCGCACGCACTTCGTGCAGGCGGTCACCCTGCGCGCCGTGGGCGCGGCCCGGGCCAGCGTCGAGGTGGAGCTGCGCGAGCCGGTGAGCGAGCTCGAGGCCTTGCAAATCAAGCGCTCGCCCGAGCTGTGCACCGAGGGGCTGCCCCCCGCTGACGCCGACGGGCGGGTGCGGGCCACGGTGGATCTGGCCCCGGGCGACACCCACGAGACCCTGCTGGCCTTCTGGATGGACGCCGGCAGCGAGGTGATCCTGGCCGATCCCTGGTGACGCCCGGTTGATCCGTGGGCGGGCCCCTGGCAGGGTCCGCCGCTTTTCTCCGGGAGGCCCCTGTGGAGCCCACCACGCTGCCCGTCGACCGCTGCGCCCGCCGCGAGCCCCTGGCGGACGCTCTGGCCCGCCTGGGGCGCCTGCTGCTGGGCTACGGCTGCGCCACCCACCGGCTCGAGACCGCCCTGCAGTGGGCCGCCGCCGCGCACCGCTTTCACGCCGACGTCTTCGCGGTGCCCACCGGCCTGTGGATGAGCCTGGACGACCAGCGCGCCCCGCCCACCATCCGGCTGGTGCGGGTGCAGCGCTGGGGCATCGCCCTGGATCGGCTGGCGGATCTGGACGCCGTGTTCAACGGCCTGGCGGACGGCTCGCTGGACGTGGCCGCGGCCCACGCCCGCATGGACGCCATCGAGGCGGCGCCCCCCCGCTTCCCCCCGTGGGCCGTCGTGCTGGCCGGCGCGCTGGCCTCGGGCTCGGCGGCCACCGCCTTCGGCGCCACCCCGCTGGGCGTGGCGCTGGCCACGGCCGTGGGCCTCATCTCGGTGACCCTGGGCCTGCAGCTCGGGCGCCGCGGCCGCACCCGGCTGCTGGTGGACTTCGCCGCCGGCGTGGTGGTGGGCCTGGCCGCCTGGGCCGCCGCTGCCCACGACCCCAGCCTGGCCCGCAAGCCGCTGGTGCTCGGCGGCCTGATCGTCAACGTGCCCGGGCTGACCCTCACCGCCGGACTGGCCGAGCTGGCCCACAAGAACCTGGTGTCGGGCGCCGCCCGCCTGCTCGACGCCACCATGGTGTTCCTGTCGCTCCTGTTCGGGGTCGGCGCCGTCTGGGCGCTGGAGAAGGCGGTCACCGGCGCGGTCCCCCCCCTGGCAGGCGGGGCCCCGCCCGCGCTCTGGGTGTCGGCCGTGGCCTCGGCGGCGGCCGGACTGGCCTTCCTGCCCCTGTTCGCCGTGCACCGGCCCGACGCCGCGCCTGCGGTGCTCGGTGGGCTGTTGGCCTGGGGCGCCGCCATCACGGCCGAGCGCCTGGGCCTCACCGGCCCCGCCGCCGCCTTCGTCGGCGCCCTGATCTGCGGCCTGTACGCCAACCTGTTCGCCCGCTGGCGCGACCGCCCCGCCCAGGTGGTGCTGGTGCCCGCCATCGTGCTACTGGTGCCCGGCGCGCTGGGCTTCGCCAGCATCGACCGCATGCTCTACGGCGACCCCAGCGCGGGCCTGGTGAGCGCCATGCAGACCCTGCTCATCGCCGCCGCGCTCGCCCTGGGCCTGGTGCTGGCCAACGCGGCCGTACCGCCGCGCAAGGTGCTGTAGCCCGCCGCACGGGCCGCGCCCCTCGACCCGGCCCGGCCGGGTGTGCGATGTTCCCGCCCCTTTTCTGCGGGAGCGCCGTGGAGCTTCTCCTGATCAGCGTGCTGGCCCTGTTCGCGGGGCCGGCTCTGGTGGCCCTGGCCGGGCGGGTGCGCCCGGTGGTGCAGGCCCTGGACGGCTTCGTGCTGGCCGCCCTGATCGGGCTGGTGCTGCTGCACATCCTGCCCCACGCCATCGTGCACGGCGGCTGGTGGGCGGTGGGCCTGGCCGCGGCCGGCCTGTTCGCGCCCTATGCCCTGGAGGGTCGGCTGGCGAACCCGCACGGGGCCGTGCTGGCCCTGGCCCTGGCCGGCCTGGCGGTCCACGCGTTCACCGACGGCGCCGCCTTGGCCCTCGACGACCACGGGCACGGCCACACCCGGCTGATCGTCGGCGTGATCCTGCACCGGCTGCCCCTTGGCATGTTCCTGTGGTTCGCCGTGCGCCCCACCCGGGGTGTCGGCGGGGCCCTGGGCATTGTGGCCCTGATCGCGGCCGCCACGGCCGCCGGCCAGGGGGTGGGCCACGCGGTGCTGGCCGAGGCGAGCGAGCATGCGTTGGCGCTCTTCGAGGCCCTGGTGGCGGGCTCGCTGCTGCATGTGGTCCTGCACCACGGCGCCCCCGAGGCCGGTGACCACGACCACGGGCATCATCACCACGGGCACGACCACCACGGGCACGACCACCACGGGCACGACCACCACGGGCACGACCACCACGGGCACGACCACCACGGCCACGACCACCACGGCCCCGACCACCACGACCACCACGACCACCACGACCACCACGGCCACGAGGCTCCCACCGGGCGGCTGGCCTATTGGGGCGGCGCGGTGGGCGCCTTGGCGGGCGTGGGGTTGCTCTGGGCGCTTTCACATGTGCACCAGCTCAACCCCGAGGTGGGCGAGCTGGACGCCGCCAGCACCTTCGTCACCCTGGCCCTGGAGAGCGCGCCGGCGCTGATCCTGGCCTTCGTGGGGGCCGGCCTGCTGCAGGCCTTCCTGGATCCCGCCGGCATGGGCTGGCTGCAGCGCGGCGGCCCCCTGGGTCAGGCCGGCAAGGGCATCGCCTTCGGGCTCCCGCTGCCCGTGTGCTCCTGCGGCGTGCTGCCCCTGTACGAGAGCCTCAGCCGCTCGGGCATGCCCGCCGCCGCCGCGCTGGCGTTCCTGGTGGCCACGCCCGAGCTGGGGCTGGACGCCATCCTCATCTCGCTGCCGCTGCTGGGCCAGGAGATGACCGTGGCCCGCCTGGTGGCCGCCGCCATCACCGCCTTGGCCGCGGCGTTGGTGGTCCGCCACTTCGTCGCGCCGCTGCCGCCGGCGGCGGCCGCCACCTCAGCGGCCCGCCCGCCGGTGAGCGAGCGCCTGCGCCAGGGGCTGGCCTTCGGCCTGGGCGAGCTGGTGGATCACACGCTGCCCTGGGTGCTCGTGGGGCTGGCGGTGGCGGCCCTGGTGGAGCCCACCCTGGACGGTCGCTGGTTGGGCAGCCTGAGCGGCTGGGTGCAGGTGCCGCTCTTCGCCTTGGCGGGCGCCCCGGTCTACGTCTGCGCCTCGGGCGCCACCCCCTTCGTGGCGGTGCTGCTGCACAAGGGCATCTCGCCGGGGGCAGCCATCGCCTTTCTGCTGACGGGGCCGGCCACCAACGCCACCACCTTCGGGGTGCTGGGCCGCCTCCACGGGCGCAAGGCCGCGGTGGCCTTCGCCGTCACTGTGACCCTGGCCGCCACCGGCCTGGGCTACCTGACCAACGCGGCCATTGGCGATCACGCCCCCATGCCCCTGCACGACGTGGCCGACGCCGCGGCCGATCCCTTGCAGGTGATCAGCCTGGCGGCTTTGGCCGCGTTGTTCCTGGCGTCGTTGATGCGGCAGGGCCCCCGGGGCGTCATCCGTCAGATCACGGCGGCGGTGCACACCCACTGACGGGCGCCGACCGACCGGTCCCCCGGATCAGCCCTGGCCCGCGCACTCCGCGCAGCGGCCGTAGAAGTTCACCTCGTGGCGCACCACCTCGAAGCCCTTGGGCACGCCGTGGGCGGCCGTGTGCACCGAGCAGCCCACCACGTCGAAGACGCGGCCGCACGCCTCGCACATGAAGTGGTGGTGGTGCTGCAGGTGCGCCCGCTCATAGCGCACGGGCTGGCCGGGCAGCTCCACGGGGTGCAGCCAGCCCGACTCGGTCAGGGCCTTCAGGTTGCGGTACACCGTGGCCAGCCCCAGGGTGGGCACCTCGGTGGTGGCGGCGTCCAGCACCTCCTGAGCGCTCAGGGGCCGCCCCGCGTCGTCCAGGACCGCCTTGATCGCCTGCTTCTGCTCGGTGCGTCGCATGGCGGCACCTTACCCCAGCGCGCCGGCTGCGACACCCCCGGCGGTCGCCACGCAAACGCCACACAAGCGGCACGCCTGGATCACGGCGCTCCAATACTCAGTGCCCATGCACCCTCGCCTCGGATCCATGGCAGCCGGCGCAACCGGCCTGCTCGCGGCCGCCCTGCTGCTGGCCTGCGCCGACGCCGACGACGTCGCCCGCGGCCCGTGGCTGCAGCAGGTGCTGGTGGCCGACAACCGCCCCCTGGCCGAGCGCGATCCGGCGCAGACCGCCGAGAAGTACCGGAAGATGGCCAGTAGCCCCTACGCCTTCTTCCGGGCCACGCTCAGCGTGTTCCTGGGCGACGCCCGCCGCCCCGGCCCCGGCTTCTGGCCCACGGCCTTCGGCAGCGGCCCCGCCACGCGGGTACTGGCCCTGGGCGACCCTCACCTGGAGAACTTCGGCAGCTTCGAGAACGGCCTGGGCGTGCACACCCTCGAGATCAACGACTTCGACGGCGCCACCTTCGGCCCCTACCACCTGGACGTGCGCCGCCTGGCCCTGGGTGTGCACGTCGGGGCCGACCAGATCGGCCTGAGCGCCGCGGACCGCGACGCCGCCGTCCAGGCCGCCCTCGATGGCTATGTGGCCGAACTGCAATCAGAATCCGCCGGTGCCCCCCCCGTGGCCGTCACCCCCCAGGCCGGCTTCGGCGCCGTCGTCGATGACCTGCTGCGCCGGGCCGCCCGCGACGGCGAGGCCCGCGAAGAGCTGGACGAGTACACCCGCGTCGTCGACGGCACGCGGGTGCCCTGGTACGGCGTGCTCGAGGATCCCGTGGGCGGGTACACCCGCGACGAGCTGGTGCCCCTGACCGCCGCCGAGCAGGCCCTGCTGGCCGAGATCCTGGCCGCATGGCCCCGCAGCCTGGCCGACCCCAGGCGCTTCCCGGCCAACGCCTTCGCCTTCAAGGGCGCCTCGCGGCGGCTGGGCGCCGGCATCAGCAGCTACCCGGTGCTGCGCTTCTACGCGATCCTCGAGGGCCCCAGCGCCGATCCCGCCGACGACTGGCTGCTGGAGATCAAGGAGCTCCCCGAGCCCGCCGCCTACGGCGACCTGGCGCCGTGGCCCCAGCGGCCCTTCCGCGACAACGGCGAGCGCGCGGTGCTGGCCCAGCGCACCTGGCAGGGCTCGGCCCAGGCCGATCCGCTGCTGGGCCATGTGACCATCGCCCCCATGGCCTTCCGGGTGCGCCACCGTACCAAGCACCAGAAGGGCGTGGATCTGGCCCGCATCGCCGAGAAGCTCGCCGAGGGCGACTGGGCCCCCGCCGACGTGGCCGAGTTCGCCGGCGTGGCCGGCCGCCTGTTGGCCCGCGGCCACGGCCAGTCCCCCACCCTGCGGGGCGGCCCGGCGGCACCCGCCCTCGCGGCGCTCCTGGGCGACGGCCAGGGCTTCATCGCCGAGACCCGGACCTGGCTGGCCCATTACGACCCGCGCTTCGACGCCGACTACCGCCTGTTCCAGGCGCTCCTGGCCGAGCACGGGCCGCTGCTGGGCTACCGGCGGGCCCGCGACCTGGTGGGCCTGACGCCCCGCGCCCCGGAGCCCGCCCGATGATCCGGCCTGCCCTGGCCCTGCTGGCCCTCTGCGCCCCGTTCAGCGCACCCCACGCGCAACCGACCGAGCCGCAGCCGTTTCCCGACGAGGCCGCCGCGCCCCCCGCCGATCCCGGCAACCGCCCGTTCTGGCTGGTGAACGGCCGCGGCCACCAGGCCCAGCGGTTCATCGTTGAGGGCCAGGTCTTCGCCGGCTACCGGCACACGGCGTACGAGGCCGACGACGCCTTCAGCGAGTTCTATAGCGACCGCATGGAGCTGGGGGCCCGGTTCGGCGCCGACACCGGCACCGGCGTCGAGCTGAGGCTGGAGGCCGTGCGCGCCCTGAGCCCGCGCAGCCTCACCGGGGTGGACGGCGACTCGCTGGTGTTCCGCGCCCGCCGCGCCTGGGGCCACCTGCGCACCGACGCCGGCCCCGTGGCCCTGCTGTTTGGGGCCGGCCTGATCCCCGACCTGTGGATCAACGCCCTGGAGCAGCACTTCCACCAACGCGGCGCGGCCCCCCTGCTCACCGAGCGCGGCCAGTTCTTCAACCACAGCGATCTGGGCGCCCTGGCCCTGCTGAACACCTGGGACGACCGGCTGGAGCTGGCCCTGTGGGTCACCAACGGCGAGGGCCGCAGCGAGCGCGAACAGAACACGGGCAAGGATCTGAGCCTGCGCCTGTCGGTCACCCCGTTGCGGCTGCCGGTGCACGGCGCCCCGCTGGACGTGCGGGCCCACGGCCTGTACCGGCAGGGCTCGCAGGGGGTGGGCAAGGCCCGCAACGACCGGGTGGCCGCGGCGCTCACCGTGGGCCACACCCACTACGGCCTGGGCGCCGCGCTGTACCTGGCCGACGGCTACGACGGCCGCAGCGAGCAGAAGGCCCGCGGCCTGGACCTGTGGGCCGACGCGCGGCTGTATCCCGACTGGCTGGGCGCCATGGCGCACCTCACCCAGCTCACGGTGGATCCCGACGACACCGCCGCCACCACCACCCGCCTGTCGACGGGCCTCTTCGCCGATCTGGCCCGGCCGGTGCCGGGGTTGGGGCGCCTGCGGCTCTACGCCCTGTACGAGCGAGACACCGTGGACGCCGCCGCCGCGCCCTTCCCCGGCATCCCCGAGGCGGCCAACGCCCAGCGGGTTGTGCTCAAGCTCGAGGCCAGCGGCGCGGCCCGCTTCGACTTCTGAGGAGTTGTCTCATGGCCACAATCCGCCCCGTCATCTGCCTGGTCGCCGCCCTGAGCCTGGCCGCCTGCGCCGACGCCGACGACCGCGCCGACCGCACCGCGCGGTTCGGCAACGGCGTCTTTGGTGAGGCCCCCACGCCGGCCCCCGCCGCGCCCGAGGAGCCCAAGGGCTCACCCGCCCCGGCGCCCCAGGCAGCCTTGCCCACCCGCGGGCAGGTGGTGATCAACGAGGTGGCGGCCAAGGGCGATCCGGTGGACTGGATCGAGCTCTTCAACGTGGACACCCACCCCGTCGACCTGAGCGGCTGGACCTTCGTGGACGACGTGACCGCCGAGCCCCCCGGCGCCGGCACCTTCCCCCAGGGGACCGTGATTCAGCCCGGCCAGTTCCTGCAGGTGGAGGTGTCGGACGAGGCCAGCGGCTTCAAGCTCGCCGGCGACGAAGAGCTGATCCTCTTCGACGCCGACGGCCAGGTGGCCGACGCGGTGGACTGGAGCGACGGCGACAGCCCGGCGGGGGGCAGCCTGGCCCGGATCCCCGACGGGATCGGCCACTTCCGCCCGATGGCGCGGGCCACCCCCGCCGCCCAGAACACGGGGGGCTGAGCCCCGGGGGCGCGCCCGGCGCCTTACTCCTCGGGCATCCCGAACATGGCGATGGCCGAGATGTCCAGGCTGTTGGCCTCGTCGATCTCCACCAGCGCGCTCACGTCGATGCCGCCCTGCAGGTCCCAGATGTTCACCTGCACGGCGCCCACCTGATCGAAGCGCGCCCGGCCCTCGACGCGCCCGTTGTACACATCGATGCGGTTGTCGCTGACGTCGATGAACAGGTTGTCGGGGTTCGCCGCCACCGCCGCGGCCAGATCGTCGAACTTGATGACCCAGGGATCGCCGTCCACGTCGAAGGCAAACTCCAGGTCGCCCGGGCTGCCGTCGGCCTTGGCGCCGATGACCGCCACGGCGCCGGCGTTGATGTTCACCGCCTGCCCGCCCAGCATGCCCGAGATGCTCACGCTGGCGCCCTCGAAGGCCGCCGCCACGTACCCGTCATTGTCCGTCACGCAACCGTAGCCGGCCGAGCACGACTCTGCATCCAGGGCGGCCCCACACAGGGTCCAGGCGTTCTGGTAGTTGCTCAGGTTCTCGGCGCCGGCCAGGCCGAGCTCGAGGGCGCCGCACGTCTCGGGGCAGTCCACGGCCGGATCGTTGAAGGCCACGCCGGCCTCGAAGCCGCAGCCGGCCACGAACCAGCCGCACAGATCCTCGCAGGTCCAGTCGGGGCCCACCATGCCGCCGGCACCGCCCATGCCCCCGGCGCCCCCGGCGCCACCGGCGCCACCCGCGCCACCCGCGCCGCCGGCACCGCCCGCGCCACCGGCACCGCCCGCGCCGCCGCCGGCGCCACCAGCGCCACCGGCGCCCATGTCGTTGAGCTGACCGCCGCCAGCGCCACCGGCGCCACCGGCGCCGCCGGCGCCATCACCGCCACCGCCGCCGCTGGTGCAGGCGACCATGCCGAAGGCGAGGGCCGCGCTAAGGCTCGTCATGAGCAGGCCGTTCATCCGATCCGCCATCGATTGCTCCTCCCGGTGGGCGCGTCCCCCCGCGCCGCTGGTTTGGCCAGCGCTCGGCATCCTGTGCCGCTGCGCCTGTTCAAGAATCCACGCACCCTAGGGAACGCGTCACCGCAGTGTCAATGTCGAACAAGGTGCCAGACGGTTGACCGACCACCCGGCCGGCCCTATCCTCTTGGCCCCTCTCCTGCGAATTCTGCAGGCGTCCGGAGCCTTCCCAACGGCCCCATTTCCGTGCGAGGGCAATTTTCTTCACCGGAGGTCCCGATGCCCCCCTCCACCGTGGTGGCGTTGCTCGGTGCGACCGGCGCCGTCGGCGCCGAGGTTCTCCGCGCGCTCCGGGCCCACCCCATGCCGTTCCAGGTGGACGGCTACGGCGGCCCGACCCACGCCAGTGACGACGACGAAGACCCTGTGTATCCCCTTGGCGCGGACGAGAGCCTGGACGCCGACGTGGTGATCCTGGCTACGCCGGCGGCCCTCACGGGGACGCTCGCCGCGCGGGTGGAGGACGGCGTCATCGTGGATCTGTCGGGGACGCTCGACGCCCCGATCATCCTGGACGCCGACCAGGCGCCGAGCCCCACCCACGTGCGGCTCGCGGGGCCGGTCGCCGCAGCGGTCGCGCCGCTCCTTCGGGCGCTTGGCCCGCTGGGCCTGACCCACGCACATCTGACGACCCTGCTGCCCGCATCGACCGACGGGCGCGACGCCCTGGACGAGCTGCGCGATCAGGCCGTGGCCCTGCTCTCCTTCAGGGATCCCCCCACCCGCGCGCTGGGGCGCCGGCTCGCCTTCGACGCCCAGCCTGCAGATGCTCACGGCCTGGCGCTGGCGGCGGAGGTCCAGGCGCTGGTGCCGGGCCCGCGGGTCACGGCGCAGGCGGTGCAGATCGGCGCCTTCATCGGCACCGGTGTTGCGCTGCGGCTGCAGTTCGGGGCGCCGGTCGACCGCGCAGCGGTGGACGCGGTGGTGGCCACGCAGCCCGGGCTGGTGGCTCACGCGGCGCCGGATCTGGGCGCGGCGGGCGACGCGTGGCAGGCGCCGTGTGGCCCCTGCGTCGCCACGGCTGATCCGTGCGCGGTCACCCTGTGGCTGACGGTGGACAACCTGCGGCTGACGGCGGCGCGCGTCGTGCAACTCCTCCTGGCCTGGTACGGGGCGCGCTGAGCGCTGCCAGATTGTCGCCGCCGCGCGCCCGACCGTGACCATTTGGCACCCGGGCGCCCTGCAAGCCGCGGTGCGCAAGGGGGAAGCAACTTGGAACGAATCTTGTTAAGAAGGGCCGCACGCCCGACGCAGCGCGTCGGTCGCGCTCGACCCACGCCCGGCCGCGCCCGGGCCGTCCGCAAGGAGCCGACGTTGATGGCAGCCCGCTTCGCGACCCTGACCCGCACTGCGGCGGTGTGGCTCGCCCTCGCCCCGGCGGCGTGGGCCCAGACCGTCACCTTGTCGGTCAACCTGCCCGACCAACTCGTCAGCATCGACGAGTGCGCCACCGAGGTGGAGCGCAGCTTCACCGCCAGCGGGACCTACAACGGCACCCCGGTGGGCACCACGTACGAGATGTGGCTCACCATCAACACCAGCAACGACGTCTGCAACGACTCGATGGACTCCTGCGACAACGAGGCCGGCAGCGACTGCCAGTGCCTCGACATGGTCGAGGGGAACAGCAGCGTCAGCGCCGACAGCCAGCGGATCTCGCAGTATTACGACGCCGACACCCTGTGCGCATACGGCACGGCCACCACCCTCTACTTCTTCGCGGAGTACTACCAGGCGGCCCAGGGCGTGACGCAGGAGGTGTCCTACAACAGCGATGCCTTCACCGTGCTGTTCGACAACGAGCGGCCCGGCCACAGCAGCGAGGCCCCGACCCTGACGGCGGCTGACAACGCCTTCGAGGTCAGCTTCAGCGGCATCAGCGGCGCGGATCGTTATGAGGTCTGCGCGCGGCCCATCCTGGAGTCCCCCACCCCCGACGCCGATCAGGCCAACAACCCGGCGGCCGCCGAGGGCGTCAGCAATGATGACCTGCGCGGCGCCTACCGGGACGGCGTTTGCCAGACCTTCAGCGGCACCTCGGGTCGCCTGGATGGCCTGCAGAACGACGTGACCTACTTCGTGGTCTACGCGGCCTTCGACGAGGCCGGCAACCGGGGCGGCAACAGCCCGTCGGCCGCCGGCACGCCGGTCCAGGTCCAGGACTTCGCCGAGTATTACAGCCAGATCTGCCGCGGTCCCGAGCCCGAAGAGGGGCGCGACGCGTGGGCCGGTCGCCCGTGCGAGGATGGTGGCTGCCGCGCCGCCGGCGCCCAGCCCGGCGCCCTGGCCCTGCTCCTGTTCGCCCTCATCGGCCTGCTCGCCCGCCGCCGGAGGAACGCATGAACCGCCTGGTGCTGCCCGCCGCGGCCACCCTCGCGCTCGCCCTCAGCGCCACCGCTGCCCACGGCCGTGAGGTCCGCGAGTCGTCGCGGAGCAACGCCGTCGAGTTCAAGATCGGCGCCTACATGCCGCGCATCGACAGCCAGTTCCAGGCGAGCTCCGCCGGCGTCGAGGGCGGCCTGCCTTACAAGCGCATCTTCAAGAACGATGACCCCTTCATGATGATGCTGGGCGTCGATCAGCACATCGTGCGTGAGCTGGGCACGCTTTCCTTGGGCTTCGCGGCGGGCTGGTGGTCCGTCGAGGGCAAGGGCGTATCGGCCGGAGGCGAGGGCTCGGACACCACGACCCTGCAGATGATCCCCATGCAGTTCCAGGCCACCTACCGCCTGGATCTGTGGGAGGAGATCGTGCCGCTGGTGCCCGTGCTGCGCGGCGGGCTCGACTACGTCTACTGGTCCATCAAGGACGGGGGCGACGAGGTCACCACTTTCCCGACCGGGGCCGAGGCGTCGGGCGGCACCTGGGGCTGGCACGTGACCGTCGGGCTCCACTTCCTGCTCGACTACCTGGATCCGAGCATGGCGGCGGACTTCGACCGCGACGCCGGGGTCAACGGCAGCTACCTGGTGCTGGAGTACCAGATGGCCACCATCGACGACTTCGGCGGGGGCGACTCCTTCCGCCTCGGCGACGACACCTTCTTCATCGGCCTCGCTCTGGACCTGTGAGCGAGGCCCCGCCCCGTCGCCTCGCCTTCCGGGTGGAGTACGACGGCACGGCCTTTCACGGCTGGGCCCGCCAGCCCGGGCAGCGCACCGTCCAGGGCACCCTGGAGGACACGCTGGGCGCCTTCCTCAAGCAGCCCATCCGCGTCGACGGCGCCAGCCGGACCGACGCCGGCGTACATGCGCGGGACCAGCTCGCGGCCATCACCTTGAGCCACCCGATCCGTGCCGAGGGCCTCCAGAAGGGGTTGAACCGCAGGCTGCCGGATGATGTGGCCATCGGCTGCCCCTACCCCGTGCCCGACGACTTCGAGCCCCGCTTTGGCAACGCCGGCAAGACCTACTGCTACCGCTTCCGGCGGGCCGTGGGTCGCAGCCCGCTCCTGGACCGCTACGCCTGGCGCTTGCCCTGGGACGTGGACGTCCACCGCATCACGGCCGCGAGCGAGCACCTGCTGGGGACCCATGACTTCGCGAGCTTCGCGGCGGCCGACGGCAGCCACCAGTCCACCGTGCGCACGCTGTGGCGCCTCTCACTGACCGCCGAGGATCACGGCGTCTGGGCGCTGCGGATCAGCGGCACCGCCTTCATGAAGTACATGGTCCGCAACCTGGTGGGCACCCTGATGGAGATCGGCCGCGGGCGCTGGTCGCCGGCCGACATGGGGCTGATCCTGGCGGCCTGCGACCGATCGGCGGCGGGCCCGACGGCACCACCCCATGGGCTCGAGCTGGAACGGATCTGGCGGACCTGACCGCGTCGAGCGGACCGGGCCTCAGAACCCGACCTGGATACCCAGGTTCAGGTCGAAGTGGGTCGAGGGCGAGTCGCCGATCATGTGCAGGAAGTCGGGCGTGACCAGGAACTGGAAGCGTCGGCTGATCTTGAACTCGTAGGTGAGGCCCAGGGTGTACATGTAGGGGCCCTCCAGGGTCGTGTCGAGGCCCACTCCCAGGTCCACCAGGTGGCGGGTACGCCCGAAGCCGCCGCCACCCCGCAGGATCAGGTCGTGCGACTCGGTGTCCACGGCGCGGAACTTCAGCCGGCCGCCCTCCAGGTGGGCGAACTCGATGATCTGCACCCGGGCGAAGGCGCTGATGGCGAACCGCTCGTGGGGCCAGAAGTCCAACTCCACCAGCGTGTGGAAGGGTGCCAGGGCAAACCCGGGGCTGATGCGCTTGTCCTCCAGGGTCACCGGCCGCGCGCGCTCGGTGATGAACCCGCCGCCGGTGCCCAGGCTCAGGCTCATCGTCACCCGGCTGTAGCCGCCCTCGTCATCACCGCCCCAGCCGCCCCCGGCGTCGCCCGTGAGGCTGTCGCCCGACGGGATCTCGTCAAGGCCCGCCAGGGCGCCCCCGTTGACAGGCACCATGATGGGGTCCTTGGCCGAGCGAACGCTGGCGATCACCCGTCCCGTGCGGTCCTCCATGGCGATGTAGTACGTGAGCTGCCGTCCGGCCACGAAGCGACCCGGGATCCGGGTGGTGAAGAGGCTGGGGCCCTGGGGCCGCATCTCGCGCTTCTGGACCGTCGCGGCCCGGGCTGAGCGGAAGTAGGCCCAGACCCGGAACACGTTGCGATTGACCTGCGGATCCGAGATGTCGACCGCCAGGTCCACCGGCTCTCCCCCGCGGGCGGCGCGAGGCGGCTGGTGGTTGATGGCCGCGCCGTAGCCGGGGTCCCGCCCATAGCCGGGATCGGGCTCTGGATCGGGGGCGCGGTAGGGCTCGGGATCGCGGCGAGGCGTGGGTTCCTGGCGCGGGCGAGCCCGCCCACGGGCGTCGTCGAACAACCGCTGCAAGCTCGGGGTGCTGACGAGCGGATCGAGCTGGGCGTTCGGATCGTGGCTCAGCGCCTCGGTGAAGTCGGCCAGGGTGGCCCGCTCATCCTGGTCGCGCACGTGGTACAGGATGCCGCGCTGCATGTAGACATCGGCCGCAACCCGGCCGCTCAGCCGGTACTGCTGGATCAGCCCGATGGCACGGGCGAGGGCCTCCTCGGTCTGCTCGAGCTCGAGGTTGTCGTAGTAGGAGCGGGCGTCCTGGAGCAGGCGCCCGACCTCGCCCTCGGCCTGGAAGGCATTGCGCTGCGCAGCCGCGGGGGCCACCAGCAGAGACAGGAGGAGACAGGGGATCAGAGCGCGCACGAGGGCGGTTGGCCTCACTTGATGATGTGGAATTCGACCCGCCGGTTGGCCGCGCGGCCCTCCGACGTGCGGTTGTCCTCGATGGGCTGGTCCTCGCCCACCCCCACCGACACCATGCGGTCGGGATCGATGCCCTGACCCATCAGGTAGCGCCGCACCGAGGCCGCGCGCCGATCGGAGAGCTGCTGGTTGTAGCTCGCCGAACCCTGGCTGTCGGTGTGGCCCTCGATGCGCACCCGGAGGGTCTTACGCTCGCGGAGGGCAGCCGCCACCTCATTGAGGAGATCGAAGGAGCGCTCGAGGATCCGGTCTTTGCCTGTGGCGAAGAAGACCTTCTGCTTCAGCTCGATGCGGTCGTCCTTGATGACGATGGCCTTGTAGATGTCGGGGCAGCCGTCCTCGTCCGCGTCGCCGTCGTAGTCCTCGGGATCGTTCGGGCACTGATCCACCGCGTCCGCGATGCGGTCCTGATCGTTGTCCGGATCGGGGCAGCCGTTCTCGTCCTCGAAGCCGTCCTTGTCCTCGGCCTGGAGCGGGCAGCCGTCCTGCCCATCGAGCACGCCGTCCTGGTCGTTGTCGGGATCGGGACAGCCGTCGAGGTCCTCGAAGCCGTCCTTGTCCTCGGGCTGCGCCGGGCACTTGTCATCCTTGTCGGGGATGCCGTCGCCGTCGCGATCCAGCGCCACGTCGGGGCAGCCGTCGTCGTCCTGCTCGCCGTCGAGGTCCTCGGGGTCACGGGGACACTGGTCGCGGCTGTCGGGGATGCCGTCGCCGTCGGTGTCCTGGTCTTCGGGGCAGCCGTCCTGGTCCTCGAAGCCGTCCATGTCCTCGGCCTGATCCGGGCAGCGGTCGCTCGGATCCGGGATGCCGTCGCCGTCCGTGTCTTCCTGGCACTCGGGGCGCCGGGCCACGGCCTCGGCCTGCACCGCAGCGTCAGCGGCCAGATCCACGTGCTCCTTCGCGCGGAAGTAGTCGCCCTCGTCGAGCTCCTGGCGCGCGAAGTCCACGTGGCTACGCGCAATGGCCAGCGCGCGCTCGGCGCACTTGTAGGCGGGCTTCTGCACCGTGTCGAGGCGCTCGGCGATGCTCTCGGTCTGGGCGCGCAGGCCCATCCCGGCGGCACAGCCCAGGGCCAGCAGCGGCGCCACGCCGAGCATGATCAGGCGGAGGTTCACAAGCTGCTCCCCGTGGGCATGCCATCCTGAGGCGGCTCAAGCTCGTCGACCGGCGGCTCGACCCCCAGGCCTCCGCCCGGGGCCGGCGCCGGCGCCATGCCCTTCCGGGTCCGCGCCGTGGCGCGGGTCTTGGCGTGGGCCGCCATCGCCTCGGCCTTCCGGGCGAAGTTCACGGCGGCCTGGAAGTCGCTGTAGCCCTCTTCCTCACGCGCTTTGCGCAAGTAGAGCTCAGCGCTCACGAACTCGAAGACGGCAAACTGTGGGGCCTTGGCGCCGCGGGCGGCGTCGATGGCGACGCTGGCGTCGTGGATGGCCGAGGTGGCCGAGATCGGCCCGCAGCCGACCAGCGCCACCGCCGCCAGGGCCATGCTCAACGTCAGGCGCAGGCGGCCTCCGGTCGGCGGCATGAGGACGGTCTCCCTCGGGCAGAACGGCGACTCGATCTACACTTGCCCGTCAAATCGAGTCAAGAAAGGGGGGCGCCGGATAACGGCCGGCCGGCAGCGGGCCCCGGCCGGGCCCGTGCTCAGGCCAGCAGCGCCTCGACCTGGGCGGTAACCTCTTCTTCGCTGCGCTCCTGCGCGACGGCCAGCTCCTGCACCAGGAGCTGCATGGCCATCTCGTAGACCCGGCGTTCGCCGTAGGAGAGCTGCTTGTCGGCTCGGGTGAGGTGCAGGTCGCGCAGCACCTGGGCCACGTCCACCAGGCTGCCCGTCTGGATCTTCTCGACGTATCGCCGGTAGCGCCGGTTCCAGTTGGGCTCGCTGATGGCGACCTCATCGGCTTGCAGGACCGTCAGCACCCCGTCGATGGCGTCGCCGGCCACCAGTGCCCGCAGGCCCACCTGCTCGACGTTGGCCACCGGCACCCGGATCTTCTTCTCGGAGTCCAGGCAGCGCAGCACGTAGAACTTGTTGGTGAAGCCCGAGATCTCGAGGGTCTCGATGCCGAGGATCTCGGCGACCCCCTGTGCAGGGTAGACCGCCATGTCCCCTACGTTGAACGTCTGCGGCACGGGTACCTCGTCATCAACGCCACCGCCCGCAGGGCGCGGGCGGTTGAGCAGCATTGGAGACGGTACAGCAATCCGCCGCCACCGTGCCAGAGGCAAGGCGTGCAACGACGTTGAGGGGGATTGGGCCCGCAAGCGCGGGCCGAAGGATCAGGCGCGGCGAGCCAGGCTGCCGTGCAGATCCAGGAGCCGCCCGGTGGGCAGGTCGAGGAGCTTGCGGCGGCGGTCGCCGTCGGCCTTCTCGAGCTCGACGATCTTGTCGACGAGGGCCTCACGGGTGCCGAAGTCGCGCTTGACGGCCTCGAACCGGGTCCACAGACGCAGCAGCTTGGCGTTGCTGATCCGCTGGACACGCTCCTTGAAGGCGTCCTCGGTCTCCTCGGGCAGGCGGTCCATCAGCGGCAGCAGCTTCTCGACGAGCTGAGCCTTGTCGCCGTGCACGCTCTTGACGGTCTGAAGGGGGCTGGACATAACTGCCCTCACGATCCTGGGTCTGGAAAAAACGGGCCGCTGATTAGCACAGGGTCCCAAACCAGACAAGCGTTTGTTGCTCTCCATGTCCATGTCCCTGAACCCATTGGTTTTCCTTGTCGGCTGCGCCCTGCTGGGCGCGGGCTGCAACCGCGCGCCCGAGGGCCCCCAGGTCCCTTCCGCGGCGCCGTCCAGTGCCCCGTCCAGCGCCGCGGCCACCCCCACTTCGGGTGCGGTGCCCCCGGGCACGCTGGGCCGGGCGGGTCCCGCGATGCTGGACCTTGCGGGGCTCCAGGAGGCGGTCCGCGAGGTCCAGGTCCTGGGTCGCTGGCGGGGCAGGCCGGCGCCCGTCGAGGCACTGGATGACCCGCTGGTGCGCCGCCGGATCCTCACCCGGGCGCTGGAGAATCGCCTGATCCGCGACGAGGTGGCGCGGCGCGGGCTCACGGCGGGCCCCGCCGCCATCGAGCGAGCCCTGGTGAACGCGCTCGCAGGGCGCGGCCCAAGCCACGCGGTGGACGCCGTGCCCGACGCCGACACGCTCGAAGCGCAGATCGCGGCGCGGTTCGAGGCGCCTGTGGCCCGGGTGCGGCGGGTGGCGGCCGATCTGCTGGGCAGCGAGGCCCTGGCCCAGGCGCTGCTGGACGAGGTGCCCGAGGCCCGCATCAAGGCCGACTGGGTCGCCGCCCAGACGGCACGTGATCTGGAGGTCTGGCAGGTGCCTCGGGTCCCCACCGCCCAGGAGATCGATGAGGCGGAGCGGACCCGGGGTGCTGAGATCGAGGCCTGGTACGCGGCGCACATGAGCCGGTTCAGCACCCCGGCGCGGGTGAGCCTGCATCGGCTCTTCCTGCAGGGCACCGACGCCGGGACCCGGGCGAAGCTGGAGGCGCTGCGGGCCCGCCTGGCGGCGGGCGAAGACTTCGAGGCGCTGGCCCGCAGCGAGAGCCAGGGTCCGCAGGCGCGCCGCGGGGGCGCGGTGGGCAGCCTGGCCGAGAAGCGGGTGCCCTGGGCCGAGGGGCTGGCGGAGGGGGCCCTGTCGCCCATCATCGAGGAGCGGGGGGGGCTGGCGGTCTACCGTCTGGATGGGCGCCTGCCAGCCACCCACCGGCCCGTGTCGCAGCCGTCGGTGCGGCGGGAGATCGCCGCGACGCTGCTGCGCGAGGCCGACGCGCTGCCCGGAGCCAAGGCCCTGGCGGCCCAGGTGCGGGCACGGCTGTCCCGCAACCCCGAGGATCCGGAGCTGGCAGCGCTGGTTGCCTCCCGCGCGGTACGCCGGCATGTCACGCAGCCCTTCGACAAGGACGGCCCCGAGGCCATCCCGGGGGTCGGGCTGGCGCCCGAGGCGTTCCAGGCGGCGTTCGCGGCCGCGGCCGGCGCGGTGGCCGGGCCGTTCCAGGTCCGGCAGCACTACGTGGTGTTCCGGGTGCTGGTGGCGAAGGCCGCCGATCCGGCCGCGTGGGTGGCCGCCCGGGCGGACTACAGCGCTCGCTGGCGCGAAGCCAAGCGGGGCACGGTGGTGGACCGCTGGCTGAGTCAGGTGCTGGAGGGCCAGCCCATGTGGGTGGACGGCGAGGCGCTGCGGGCCCTCACCCGGGCTCAGCTCCTGGCCGAGCCCGGGAGCGTCAGCCCGCCGCCCCGATGAGGTTTCGGGCCTCGGCCGCCTCGTCCGAGCGGGGCGCCTTCTCGATGAGCTGGCGGGCGATCCGCACCGCCGCCTGCTGGTGCGCGCGGGCCTCGTCGGGCTCCAGCTTCGCGAGCTCCAGGTGGGTCTTCACCAGGAGCCACGCCCCCCGGCGCCAGCGCGAGGGCACGTCCTCGAACTCGGCCACGACCTTCTCCAGGCGCCCCTTCGCGGAGCGTGGCCGGTCCTGGGTGAGGTAGAAGCCCGCCACGTACATCTCGTGATCGGCCAGCTCGGTGCGGCAGGCCACGATGCGACCGCGAGCGTCCTTGATGTGCTCGTCCTGCGGGAAGCGCTCCACATAGCGCTGGAGCGCCCGCAGAGCGTCCTTGGTGGACCCCAGATCCTTCTCGTGGGAGGGCGGGAACAGCACGAAGTCGCTGGGGACCTGCTCGTGGTAGGCCACGCCGATGCGCCACATCGCGTAGGGCACCAGGCGGTGGTTGGGCCGGGACTGCACGAAGGTGCGGTAGGCGTCGATGGCCTCGATGTACTTCGACTGCTGGAAGTAGGCGTCGGCCATGCCCACCTCGGCCAGCGCCGCGTACTTGCTGTAGGCGAACTTGTTCTTCACGAAGGTGAAGTGCTTGACCGCCTGGA
Organism: Myxococcales bacterium; assembly: GCA_020633555.1. Lineage (GTDB taxonomy): Bacteria > Myxococcota_A > Bradymonadia > UBA7976 > UBA1532 > JACKDL01. The sequence continues at coordinate 44,331 of JACKDL010000039.1, forward strand.
GGTAGTCCTCGTCGTCCAGCGCCTCTTTGCCTTGCTCGTAGCGGTGGCGGGCGGTGCCGGCGTAGGAGGGCGGCGGCGGGCTGCCCCCACAGGCCACGAGGGACGCGACGAGGGGGACCAACATGAAGAGCGTGCGCAGCATGGGCGGGTGGGTAGCAGAAGCCATCGGCCACCACAACTGCGGGAGCGTTGACCTGCCTTCCCCGGATTTGGCAAACAGCCTCGCCGCCTGCGCCGGAGCCCCACGATGATGCGAGCCCTGATCTGCCTCGTGCTGGCCCTGCCGGGCCTTGCGCACGCCTTTGGCACGCTGGACGGGGACCGTTCCCGCTGGCTGGCCAACCCCACGTTCCGCATCGGCCGGCTCTCGCGGGACGTGCCCGCCGACGCCGCGCGGGCGGCCATCCGCGCCTCGTTCAACGCCTGGAACGCCGTGCAGGGCTCCACCCTGGCCTTCCGCGAGGTGAACCAGGGCGGCGACATCACCGTGGACTTCAGCGATCCGTGGCCCGCTGAGTATGGCCGCTTTGCGGCCGGGGTGACGCTGACGAGCCGCGCAGGCGGGCGCATCAGCCGCGCCACCATCGAGTTGAATCAGCAGAATTTTCAGTGGACGACCGGGGGACCGGATCCGCGCCTGACCGACATTCAGGGCGTGACCACCCACGAGGTGGGGCACGCCATCGGCCTGGGCCACAGCTTCCGCCGCGACGCCACCATGTACTGGACCGGCGGCGACGTGGAGCTCCGCGACCTGTCGGCCGACGACGAGCGGGGGCTGCGCTACCTGTACGGCGCAGGGGGCGAGGGCGTGCTCTGCGACCAGTGCGAGAGCAACGACGACTGCGCCGGGGCGGCCATCTGCCTGGGCCTGGAGGCCGACCGGGCCTTCTGCGGGCAGCCCTGCGCGGGGGGCTGCCCGGCCAACTCGGCCTGCTTCGACCTGCGCAACGGCGGCACCTCTTGCGCGCCCCTCGCCCGGGTGTGCTCCGACGACGCCCCGGTTGAGTTGGAGGTCGGCGACTACTGCTTCGGCGCCGAGCAGTGTGCTGGGGGCGCCCAGTGCGTGCCCACCCCGGACTCGGCCCGCTGCGCCGCCGAGGGCGCGGCCGCGTTCGGTGATCCGTGCGTGGGCGACTTCGAGTGCGCCAACGGGTTCTGCCTGCCGCTCGATGACCAGGTGGCCGTGTGCGCCGCGGAGTGCGACCCGGCCCGGCCCCGCTGCCCGGGTCAGGCGCCCTGCGTGGAGACGGGTGACGCCGAGATCCCGGGCGTCTGCGTGCCCCCGGGCGACGTGCCCGAGGGGGGCCTTTGCGCTGGGGCCGACGCCCGCTGTGGGGCCGACCTCATCTGCCTGCTGGAGTCGGCTGACGAGGGCCGCTGCCGCCGCACCTGCGATCCCTTCGGCGTGTGCCCCGCCGGGCGGGGCTGCACGCCCCTGGGCGACGACTCGTGGCTCTGCCTGCCCACCGATGGCCCTGCGGCCGGGCAGCCCTGTGCCGCCAACGGTCTTTGCGCCGGCGGCAACCTGTGCCTGCCGGTGGACGGGGGCCCCGGGATCTGCGCGCAGGTGTGCGATCCCGGTGGTCAGCGGGCGCGCTGTGCGGGTGGGCGTACCTGCCGAGACTTCGGGGACGGGCTGGGGCTCTGCTCGCCCGGCGCCGGCGTCTTCGAGACGCCCTGCGATACCCCCTTGGAGTGCGCCTCCTTCGTCTGTGTGGCCGTGGACGACGGAGGGCTCTGCAGCGAGGCCTGCGCCCGCAGCGCCGACTGCCGGGACGGCTGGTTCTGCAGCGGTGGCGCTTGCTTCCCCCGGGATGAAGGCGGTGCCGGCGGCGCAGGGGGCGCCGGCGGATCCGGCGCCGGTGGAGCAGGCGCGGGTGGTGCGGGCGGCGTGGGTGGCGCAGGCCCTGGCGGCGCCGGCGGCGGCCTGCCGGCCGAGGACCTGGGCGTCGGCGGGGCCGGCGGCCAGGGGGGCGCCGGGGGCCAAGGGGGGTCGGGCGGCTTCCCCGGCCTGGGCGGCGGGCCCGCCGACGATCGCGACGGGGGGGCTGGCGGCCCTGGCGTGGTTGTGGTCCGCAACGGGGGCGGTGGCGGCGGCGGATGCGAAGCTGCAACCGACGCCCCGCTCGATCTACAGTGGCTGCTGTGGGTGGCGGTCGCCGCCCTTGGGCGTCCTCGTCGACGCCGTGAATCCGACGCCGAGGCCGCCGTCGGCGGGCCCCGGAGGTGATTGTGATGCGATTCCTGGCGATCCTGGCGCTCATCCTCGGCGTGGCGGCCCCCATGGCCCACGCCACCATCGTCCAGCAGCTTGCCGTGGAGCAGATGGCCCGCGAGGCCGACGTGGTGGTGCACGGCAAGGTCACCCACCGCAGCTCGGCGTGGAACGCGGAGAAGACGCGCATCTACACGGTGACCGAGGTGCAGGTCATCGATCCGGTGAAGGGGCCGCACGCAGCCGGCGCCACCATCCGCATCCGGCAGCTCGGCGGCACCGTGGACGGCATCACGCAGAGCATCGTCGGCAACGCCCGGCTGCGGGCCGACGAAGAGGTGGTGCTCTTCCTCGACTACGACACCGAGAAGGGCCTGCACTATGTGGTGGGCATGGCCCAGGGGAAGTTCGCGGTGGACCGGCGTGAAGGGCCGGCCGTGGTGGCCCGCGACCTGGCGGGGCTGGCGCTGGCTGATCTGGACAAGGGCGGGGTCACGGGCTTGCAGCACCCGAAGGCGGGGCCGCAGAAGGGGCCGGAGCTGGACGCCTTCAAGGCGCGCATCAAGGCAGCGTTGGCCCCGAAACCGTGATCTCGGCGCGGCAGAGCGCGCCGCCCACGGGCTGCCCGTCGAGCACGAGCGCCTGACGCCCGGGCAGCACGGTGACGGCCGAGAAGGCCACCTCCCCCGCCACCACCTGCGCCACCTGCCCTCGGGATCCCCACCGCAGCCGGATGGGCTCACCGTCCGCCAACCCTTCGACGACCGCTGTCACCCCGATCTGGATCCCCGCCTGGGGCGCCTCGTCCTCCCGCGCGGTGATCCGGGCGCCATCCAGGGGCGTCAACACCCGGATCGCACAGGTGGGCGTCGGGGCCGGCTCCGCGGGGCGCGCCGGCGCAACCACAGGGACCGTCCGCGGCCCGTCGGCCGGGAGCTGTGCGGCCCCCAGGCGGGCATGGTAGGCCAAGGTGGTCCCGGGCTCCGCCGCCGGGAGGCTGCCGAGCCAGACCCCGCCCTCGAAGCTCAGCGGGCGCTCCACCGGGGGCTCATCCCCCACCGCAGCGAAGAGCCTGGGCGTGCCGGCCTCGGCGACGATGGCCACGCGCCATGGCCCGGGCGCCACCGCCTGGCGCCGCGGCCCCTCCAGATCCACCAGGCCCGGGGCGGGGGCCTCGGCGCAGCCCAACGCCAACGCCAAGGGAAGCAGGAGTGGCCGCAGGTCGCGCATGGGCCCAGCGTGCCCGCCGCCGGCGAAGCCCGTCAACACGGGCTTCGGGCGCGTTGACACCGCCACGGGCGGGGGCTATCACCCCCGGACCGCCGAACCCCCGGAGGCCGCCGTGTCTGATTCCGCTGTCCTGCTGGTGCGCGCCGTGGCGCGGGCATTCGCCGATGGGCGCCGGGTGGTGCTGTGCGGGGCCGACTTCGAGACCCTTCAGCTCCTGGCCGAGGCCGAGGTGAAGGAGCTGGTGGCCGTGTTCCCCGAGGCCGATCCCGACGCGCCGGCGGGGCAGACGGCGGCGGGGGCCCCGCTGAAGCTGCGCCCCGACTTCCGGGAGCGGGCCAACAGCAAGGACCTGGTTGTGGATCCCACCGGCGAGGCGCCCGCGGACGAGGTCGCCCGCCTGTTGAAGAAGCAGGGGGTCTACCTGACGGCCGCCCGCGGCCCTGCGCTGGAGGCCATGACCCACGTCACGGCCGTGGGGGCGCGGCAGGCGGCGGCCTTGGTGGCGGGCCATGGGGGCCAGCCCCGCGCCGTGGTGCTCGATGGCGGCACCACCGCCGAGGTGGAGATCTTCCTGGGCGCCATGCACGCCCCGATCGCCGCGCCCGCGGTGGTGTGCACGGTGCCGCACCCTGCAGGCGCGCCCAGCGCCGAAGACAGCGCCGCGCTGGCCGACGCCCACGCACAGGCAGCCGAGGCGCAGGCACACCTGCTCGAGGCCATGGCCCGTTTCGACGCCCTGGAGCAGCAAGCGGCCGAGGCCGAGGGCCACCGTGACGCCGCGCTGGCCGCGGCCGGCCAGATGCGGGACCGCGCCCAGGCCGCCGAGGCAGCGCTGGAGGAGGCCGAGCGGGCCCAACAGGCGGCCGAGCAGGGTCGCCGGGCCGCCGAAGCTGCTCTCGCGAAGGCGCAGGGCGAGCTGGCGGCCGTGGCCGCGAAGGCCGCCGAGCACGCCGAGCTCGAGCGGGACTACGAGGCGGTCCGCCAGGAGCTGGCCGAGCGGCGGGTGGCGGACAAGCGGGCCGACGCCGTGCGGGCGCGCTTCGAGCAGGCTCGGGCCGCCATGGCCGCTGAGGTGGCCAGCCTGAAGGACCGCCTGCGCGCGGTGGACGAGCCGGCGGCCGATGTCGAGGCGCTGGCCACCGAGCGGGACGCGGTGCGCGGCCTGCTGGGCGACGTGCTGGCGGCCTTTGGCGAGGTGCTGGGCCGGGCGGCGCCGGCGCACCCCACCGGGGCGCCCCCCCCGGTGAGCGACGCGGCGGCCGTGGAGGCCTGGCTCGACACGGCCCGCGAGGCGGCCAACCGGGCGGGCGCCGCACACGCGGCCGAGGCGCAGGCGCTGGCCGCGCTGCGGGTGGCCCACGAGAACCTGGGTCGGCGAGCCCGGGAGCTGGGCGCGGCGGTGCAGGTGCTGCGCGCCGAGGCTGCCGAGGCCACGCCGCCGCCCGCGGCGGCCGCCAGCGCACCGAGCGACGAAGCGCTGCAGCTCCAGGTGGAGGCGCTGCAACAGGTCCTGGTCGCCGAGCGCAAGGCCCACGCGGCCGCCCGCGCCGCCTGGGACGATCAGCGGGTCGCCGCCGAGGCCGCCCTGGGCGACCGCGACACCCTGCGGGCGCGGCTGGGCGAGGCCCGGCGCCAGGCCGCGCGGGCTGAGCTGGGCCGCGCTGCGCTCGAAGAGGCCGGTCGCCGGCTGGAGCAGGAGCTGGCCCTGCGCACCGCCCGCGCCGCCGACCTGCAGGGCATGCTGGCGGCCCACGAGCGCATGCACGGCTTGCTGAACAGCGCCCTGGCCGAGGCCGAGCAGCGGCGGGATGTGGCCGAGGCGGGCCGCCGAC
>JACKDL010000004.1 GCA_020633555.1 Myxococcales bacterium
TGGGGGTCGGGGCCAGCGCCCGGAACTCGCGGACCGAACGCACCGGGCGCACGCCGGCGTACAAGGCCGGTGCCCGGGGCGCGGTGGCGAGCCGCTGGTGGCGGCAGCCCCGTCGGGCCGCATTACCCGCGGCCCGCTGGATGGTCGGATACCACCCAGAGTCTGTGTTGATATGTGTGCCGAACGTACACGTCGGCGGTGGCTCCCGCGCAAGGCGGGAACGGAACACTCCTTCGGTCGATTCACCCTGCGGAACGCAGGCTCGACGGCCAGGGGCGGACGCGAAACGGCGGGCCAGAAACGACGAAGGCCGCCGAGGGTCAACCCGCGGCGGCCTTCGCAAACCCTTGGAGCCGTTGGGCTCCGGGCTGCGGACTACCGGGCGGGTTGCGCGCTGCGCCCCAGGGCGCTCACGAGCGAAAAGCAGGTTGGGTACATCGAGTTCATGGCGGCGAGCCTACCGTCACAGTCGGGGAAGTCAACAGAAAAAATGGCACGCACTTCAGATGCCCAAAGACACAGGGGCTGCAAGGTAGCTCAGGGCACCGTGAGCGTGGCCGGCGGGTAGCCCGGCGCCGTGAGGGTGAGCGTGGCCTCGCCCGGCGCCGCGAGGGTGGCGCGGCCCTCGGCGTCGGTGATGGCCTCGGCGGGCTCGCAGCCTGCACAGGTGAGGGTGGCGCCCACCAGGGGCCGGCCGTCGTCGTGGGCCACGGCCTGCACCGTCACCGTCGCGTCCACGCGTTCGGCGCGCAGCTCGGCGGTGGCGAACCAGATCTGTCCCGAGCCCACGTGTCGGACGGGCACCCCGGCGCGGAGCACCGCCCGCGCGCTGCCCGTCGCACCGGGTTGCTGCCGGGCCATGCCGTGATCGCTCACCAGCACGAACAAGGTGTCGTCCAGGGCGCCGCGGGCGGCGTACGCCTCGCGGATGCGGCCCAGGTGACCGTCCAGATCGGCGAGCACCTCGCGCACGGTGTCGCTGTGCGGGCCGGTGCTCTCGCCGGCGCCATCGGTGGCCACGAAGCTGAGCTGCACCGTGGTGGGCACGGGCTTGTCGGCCTGCCGAAGCAGGCTCTGGAGCTGCACCAGCGCCAGCCGGTCAGCCAGTTGGTACTCGCTCAGGCTGGCCTTCTGGGCCCCGAGCTTTTCGTCCCCGGCCCCGAAGTGGTCCAGCGTGGTCCAGTCGGCGCCGCCCAGGGTGACCTCGTTGAAGACCGCGGTGTAGGCGCCCGCACCCGTCTCGGGATCGTACGGCCCGAAGGCCCGGTGCACGGCGTCGGACAACGTCTCCACGCCCTCGCCCGCGATCATCCGCTCGTACAGCGCCCACAGGGCCTCGGGGTTCGTCAGGGCGGTGGTGGGATCGGCCAGGATCGAGAAGGGGTTCACCTCGGCCCGCTCGGCGCGGCCCCAGAAGCTGTTGCCCACCACGCCGTGGTGACCGGGCCACAGGCCAGTGCCCGCGGTGGTGTGCCCGGGGGCTGACATGCTGGGGAAGCCCACCACCGCGCCGTGGCGGTACACCACGCCGCCCTGCGCCAGGGCCCGGAAGGTGGGCAGGTCGCCCCCGGCGTCGTCGTCCAGCGCCAGGTGGTTGATCTCATTGGCCATCAGGCCATCGAACAGGATCACCACCGCGTGCTTCGCCCGCACGCATGGATCGAGATCCAGGGCCTCCCAGCGGGGCCAGCCGTCCTGCCGGCGCAGGTGCAGGCCGTCGGCGTAGGTGCCGTCGGGGCCGACCCCGGCGGTGGTGGGGGCGGCCAGCGCGGCGAGCACCGTGGGGATCACGTCGGGCAGGGTGGGCACGGCGTCCAGCACCACGCCCTGGCGCGCGCCGGCGCCGCTGAGGATGAAGGTGGCGCGACTCTGCAGCAGATCCAGACCGCCATGGGTGCCGATGGTGGCCTGCGCCCAGGGCCAAAGCCCGTAGGCGGCGTCGGGGGCGTCGGGGGCGTCGAACAGGGACAGCAGGCGCAGCAGGGGCAGGGGCCAGGTCTGGTGGGCGGCGGGCAGCCAGCCGCCGCGCTCGCCCTCGATGGGCATGTACGCGGCGTTGAGGCTGGCCCAGTCGCCCAACACGCCGGCATCGGTGGCGGGGAAGATCGCCGCCAGATCGCCCTGCACGTCGGTGGGCAGGCCGTCTTCGCCGCGGGCCACCAGCACCTGCACCCGGCCGCCCAGCGGGCCACCGTGGATCACCAGCCGCGCGGTGGCGTGGTCCCACGTGGCCACCCACTGCACGTCGGCCTCGGTGAGCAGGTGGTCGCGCAGGGTGGCCCAGCTCGCCTGCTCCCAGGCGTCCACCCCGCGGTGGGGGCTGGCCGGCGCGGGCGCTGGCCCATCGGGCTGGAGCGGCGCGGGGGGCGGGGCGCTGCAGCGAGGCGGGGGGCCCTGGTCGGGCGCGGCGTCGGGGCGCGCGGCGTCGGGGAGCGCGGCGTCGGGCACCTGCTGATCCGGGTCCGCGGCGTCGACGGGCGCCATGTCGGCGGCCCCCATGTCCCGGAGCATGTCGGCGGCCTGGGCGGTGGGCTCGGGCGAGCCGTCGTCGCAGGCGGCCAGGGCGAGCAGCAGCAGAGGGAGTGTGCGGCGCATGGGCCAGGGAACGCCCGCGCCCGGGGCGGCGTCAAGCGGTCAGGCCGTGCGGGGGCGGGGCGCCGGCACCAGATACAGCGCCAGCGCCAGCAGGGGCCCCAGGCCCGCCACGAACAGGGCGGCACCCAGACCCGCCGAGTCGGCGAGCGGCGCCACCGCCACGCCGCCCAGCGCCAGGGCCAGGTCGAAGGCCAGCAGGAACACGGCGAAGCCACGGGCCCGGTGGGACTCGGGCATCACGTCGCCCACCAGGGCGCTGACGGCGGGCACGTAGGCGCCGAAGCCGACGCCGTAGGCCACGGCGGCCGCGGCGAAGGCCACGTCATGGTCGCCCAGCCCCAGCAGGAGGCCGGCGGTGCCCAGGGCGGCCAGGCCGGTGCGCACGAAGGGGGTGCGGCCCAGGGTGTCGAAGCGCTTGCCCACGCCGATGCGCAGGGCGATGAGCACGGCCGCGTCGATGGCGAAGAAGGCCTCGGCGGTCATCCAGCCGTCGTGGGCGGCCAGGCGCAGGGGCAGGAAGGTAAGGATGGCCCCGTGCAGCAGGATGGCCAGGAAGTGCCCCGGCACCACCCGGCGCATGGCGGGCACGTCGAACACCTCGTGCAGCCCCAGGCGCTTCAGGGTCACCGGCGGCTTGGCGGGCTCGCGCACGCCGGCCACCAGCAGCAGGGCCAGGCCCGAGATGGCCGCGGCAGTGTAGAAGGCCACGTCGATGGACCAAACCCGCGCGATCCAGGCGCCCAGCAGCGGTCCGATGATGAAGCTGAGCGCGTTCATGGCGCCGTAGTAGCCCATGATCTGGCCCCGCTTTGCCGGCGGCGACAGGTCGGTGATGGCCGAGATGCTGGCGGTGGTCATGAGCCCGAAGCCCAGACCCTGGATGGCCCGCAGGCCCATCACCGTGAGCAGGTTGGCCGCCCAGGGGAAGCTGGCGGTGGCGGCGGTGCACACCACCACGCCGGCGGCCATGGTGGGCATCCGGTGGCGCCCCTCCATGAGCCGGGCGGCCAGGGGGCGCGCCGCGATGAGCCCGACGCCGGCGGCCAGGGTGGTGGCCAGCCCCACGTCCGTGCTGTTGCGGGCGAAGCCCTGCGCCCACACGGGGAACAGCGGCAGCAGGCAGCCGAAGCCGATGAAGACCGTCAGCGCGGCCAGGGCCAACCGGATGATCGGTCGCCAGGGGGGAGCGTCGTGCACGGCGGCAGCCTCGCAGAACCGCGGGAGCCTCACCAGCGGAGGGTGCGGCGGTGGCGGCGCTCAGGCATGGTGTCGGGCATGCGTGATCCCGCCGGAAAGCCAACCCCCGCCCTGACTTCCCCTGTCCATGCGGCCCTCCCTGGGGGCCGGGGGCGGTCTGTAGAAACACCCACCGGGCAGGCCCGGCGGGGTGGCCTCCGGTGGCTTGCCGGCGTGGCCCTCGTGGGGCTCTGCGGCGGCTGCCGGCGGCCTGAGCCGCCTGCGCCAGCGGTCCCTGAGCCGCCCCCGGCCGTCGCACCGAAGCCGGCGCCGGCGGGGCCACTCAAGGTGACGCAGGCGGGTGGCCTGGCCTTGCACTGGGCCGACACCGGCGTGCAGACAGGCACCCTGCGGCTGGGCGAAGCAGCGATGCCAATCCTGACCCTCTTGGGGGGCGAGTGGCCGTCGGCCCCGCGCTGGGAAGGGGCGATCCAGCCCCTCACCCTGGGCGGCAGGGCGCTGCTGCGGGTGAGCCTGCGGGCCGAGGGCGGCGACGACGATCTGCGCGTCGAGGTGGTCCGCGCCGCGCTGCTGCCCGATCCGCCGACGTCGTTGCAGCCGCTGTGGGTGGGGGAGGTGGAGCGCGCCACGACCGAGCTGGACGCCTGCACCCTCGAGGTGCGCGCCGAGCTGCGCGTTGACGGCGGCACGCTGGTGGTGCGGCGGGTGGGCGACGCCGATTGGCAGCCGCCCAGCGAGGAAGAGAACAGCCAGACGCCCAGCTTCACGGCCTTGAAGGCCACGTGCAAGGCGCCGGCCGCGGTCGAGGAGCGCCACCCGCTCCCCGAGGGGCCCTGATCAGTTGGCGGTGACGGCCACGTCGCCGCAGTTGGGGCCGAAGGTGGCGCTCAGGCTGCCGTTGCTGGCGCCGGCGGCCGCCGCGGCCTGCGGGGGCAGGTTGGCGCCGCTGAGCTTGATGTCCCAGGCCACGCTGATGCCGCCGCTCACCGGGCAGCCCGTGCCGTCCAGCGCCATCTCGTTGTAGCGGGCGTCGTAGGTGTACTCGATGTTGTAGCCCGCGCTGCTGGTGGCGAAGTCCATGTCGAAGCTGCCGTCGTAGGTCTTCCCGCCGGCGTCGTTGTCGGCCAGGGTCAGCTCGAGCACGTAGTGCACCGACGCCTGCGGCGTCTGGTAGGTCACATCGGCCGAGATGGCGCCTTCGGTGACGTTCACGGTGCCCTGGGCCGCCTGGCCCTGCTGCAGGGCGGCGGTGAGGCCGGCCTGGGCCTGCGCCTGGGCGGCCTGATACTGACCCACGAGACCCTGGATCGAGCTGCCCACCTGGCTGATGGCGCCCTGGGCGCCGGCCTGATCAGCGCCCACGGGGATGGTGCCGAGCTGGGCCGAGGTGCGGGCGGTCTGCACGCTCTGCATCTGGGTCTGCGGATCCTCGACCGTCTTGCCACCGGACTCGCCGCCGTCGTCACAGGCGACGAGGCTGGCGGCGGCGAGGCCGAAGGCGGCGATACGGGTCATGCGGCGAATCATCATGGGGTCCCTCCTCCAGAGTGGGCGCTCAAGTGCCCGGGGGGATTTTGCAGCGGACGTGCCAGCAAGGCAAAGCCACTGCTGCGCGACCGCCAGCACGGGGCGCCCCATGGGCGGGGGTGGGGCGCCCACGGGGCCCGTCAGCGGATGGCGTCCACGCTGGCTTCCCACGCCTGCCCGTCGAAGGGCTCGATCGCGAAGGCGGCGATGGCCGCGCGATCGTCCAGGCAGCGCAGGTTCACGCTCACGCCGTCGGGGTGCGAGCGGGGCGTGTAGAAGGCCTGCACCCCGCAGTGGCGGCAGAACGTGTGCCGCGCCACGCCCGTGTTGAAGCGGTAGGTGCTGAGCACGCCGGCCCCCTGCTGCAGCCGGAAGCGGTCGCGGGTGACGATGAGGTGCAGGAAGCCTTTCTTGAAGCAGATCGAACAGTTGCACTCCAACGCCGTGCGCTCGGCGACGTCCACCTCGAACCGCACTCGGCCGCAGTGGCAGCCGCCCGCGAAGGTCTCCATGGGTCCGCTCCAACTTTCTTCAGGGGGCGCAGATCCATCCAGGGATCCCGCCGTTGAAGGGGGCAATGCCAGAAACCACCGCTCCTCGAAAGGTCTGCCCCATGCGCGCCCTGCTCACCCTGTTGACCGTCGCCCTGGCCGCCGGCTGCGCCACCGCCGCCCCCAACCCCGCCGCCCCCGAGCCCGCCGCGAACGGCACCCCCGCCACGCCCGCCTCGGGGGCCGAGGCCGCGCCCGCCTCGGCGCCGCTGGCGCTGGCCACCGGGCCCCTGGCCCCGCAGACGAAGGGCCCCGTGTCGATCCAGGCCCTCACCCGCTTCAAGACCGTGCACGTCGGCCCCGACGGCGCCGAACTGGACGTGCTGGTGCGCCTGAAGGGCGACGGCGCGGTGCCCGCCGAGCGGGCGCCCATGGATCTGGTCATCGTGCTGGACCGCTCGGGCAGCATGCGCGGCGACAAGCTGGTGGCCGTGAAGTCGGCGGCCCTGAAGCTGCTGGACCGGCTGGGCAAGGACGACCGGGTCACCCTGATCAGCTACAGCGACGACGTGACGGTGGACGCGCTGGGCGGGCCCACCGGCCCCAGCGGGCGCGCCCTGCGCGACGCGCTCATGCGGGTGAGCGCCGGCGGCAGCACCGCCCTGGGCCCCGCCCTGTTCAAGGCCATCGAGCAGCTCGAGCGCGGCGACCGCGGCGAAGCCCGCATGGCCCACGTCATGCTGCTGAGCGACGGCCTGGCCAACCAGGGCGAGCAGCGCCCCGAGGTCATCGGGGCCCGCGCCGCCGGCGGCTTCCGGGTGGGCGTGAGCGTGAGCACCCTGGGCGTGGGCCTGGACTACAACGAGGATCTGATGACCCGCGTGGCCGATCAGGGCGGCGGCCGCTACCACTTCATCAAGGACAGCGAGGCCGTGGCGGCCGTGCTCAACGACGAGATGAACGGCCTGGTGGCCACCGTGGCCCGCGGCGTGGAGCTGGAGCTGAAGGGCGTCCAGGTCATCAAGGCCTTCGGCTACCCCAGCGACGTGGTCGACGGCGTGACCAAGGTGCGCGTGGGCGCCTTGGGCGCGGGCCAGGTGCGCGAGGTGGTGCTGCGGGTGAAGGTGCCGGCGGGCGTCGCCCCGTCGGTGGCCCTGGGCGAGCTGGCCGTGAACTTCCGCGACGCCACCGCCGCCGGCGCCCCCGGCCGCGCCGCCGTGGCCCTGGCCGTTGGCACCACCCACGACGCTGAGCTGGCGAAGTCCAGTGAGGACACCGAGGTGGCGGTCCGCGTGCACGAGGTGGAGGCCGCCGAGAAGCTGGAGCAGGTGGCCATCGCCACGTCGCAGGGCGACTTCGACGGCGCCAGCCAGCACCTGAACCTGGCCGTCGAGGGCCTGCGCCGCGAGCTGCAGAAGGCCCCCCAGAACCAGAAGCTGCGCGCCCAGCTCGACGAGTTCGAGGAGGCCGCCGCCGAGATGGACGACGCCAAGGCCAGCGCGAGCGCCCGCAAGAGCTACACCAAGAAGTTCAAGGCGAAGGCGTACAGCGCCAAGAAGCGCTGAGCATCGGCTCGGAGAGGCGCCGGCGGGGCTCGTCAAGGCGGGCCCCGTCGGCGTTCGTATTGCTGACGCCCCGGCATCGCAGCCTGCGGCCGCCGGCCCGCGCCGAACGGGCAACAACGTCACAACTCAAACTCTCCCACCCCTGATCGGCCACGGCCGAGCGGCCGCCGGGGTCGGCGGCGACGCGACGTCCACAGGGGAGGGACGCGGCGCAGCCGCGGACCGAGCCGAGGATAGTCGCGGCGCTGCCGACCTCGGCGGTCGCGGCGAGTGGCCGCCCGCAGCCCAAGGGGTGAACCGGCGCCAGCCGGTTCACCCCGACACCCACCACGACCGTGCACCTGGCCAACAGCCGCCACGAGCTGAAGCTCAGGCAGCCCCGGTCCGAGTCCTGACGGGAGCTTGGCCAACAACGCCACGGGCCGAAGTCGGATCCCCCACCCCCCCCAATCCACTCCCCCGTTGCAACCGGACCCGCCCCCCCTCCATCTTGCCGCCCATGAGCACCCGCACCCGCGACGGCATGAACCGCCTGCACCGTGTCATCAGCCGCGCCCTGGACGTCCTGCGCGTCGAGGGCCGCGAAGACGCCGCCACCTGGGCCGAGCTGCGGCGGCTGGACGGCTACGTCCTCTACGCCAAGAGCACGCTGGACCTGCTGGACGCCCACCACCGCTCCGAGGACGAGATCGTCTTCCCCTTCGTGCAGCGCAACGGCGCGGTGCCGGGGGTGGCCGAGCTGACGGAGCAGCACGCGGCCGTGGAGGGCGCGGTGGCGGCCCTGCGGGCGAAGCTGGGGCAGCTCGCCGCGGGCACCATGAGCCCGAAGGCCCGCGAGGCCTGGCGGGCCGCCGTCGTGGCGCTGCGCGAGGGCTGGGAGGCCCACGTGAAGGCCGAAGAGGCGGTGTTCGAGGCCCACCTGACCGGGCTGCCCGCCGAAGACGATCAGGCGATGGCGAAGCGCATCGACAAGCACGGACGCGCCCACGCCGGCTCGGGCGCGGTGATGCTGCCGTTCATCCTGTTCAACCTCACCGGCGCCGATCGCGAGGACTTCGAGGGGCGCCTGCCCTGGATCCTCACGGGCATGCTGATCCCCAAGATGTGGAAGCGGAAGTGGGGCCCCATGGCACCCTTCCTGGTGGTCTGACGGCGGCTTCCGGTCGGGTTCAGTCGACGAGCGCGGTCAGCACCGGCTGGAACCCGGGCTCGGACGCGGCGCGTCGGTCGAACGTGGCGACCGTCCGCGCGCCGGCACTCGCAGCACTTCCCTGGATGAGATAGTCGGCCAGATCGGCCCGCCCATGGGCGAATCGTGCGAGGGCTCGCTTCAGCAGATCCCGGTCTTCGAACACCGAGTCGGTGGCGAGCAGCTGCTGGATGACAAAGCAGAGCGCATCGCGGGAGAGCCCGTAGGCCCGCTTGAGCACCCAGCTGAACTCGCACATGACGATGAGGCTGACATAGAGCGCCTCGCCGCGCCGTTCGGCGCGCTCGATGAGCTGCTTCGCCGCAAGGGTCTGTTCCGGATCGTCCTGCACGACCAGGCGGACCAGGACGTTGGTGTCCAGGCCGATCATTCGCCGAGCGCACCCGCGGCGATGGCGTCTTCCATGTCTTCCAGGGTCACTCCCTGGATGTCGGGCTTGATGAGGCCGACCAGGCTCAGGAGCGAACGCCGGACCGGGCGGAACTGGATGACGCCGTCGCTGGTGACTTCGACATCGAACCGATCACCCGCGGTCAGGTTCAACTGATCGCGGACGGCCTTCGGCAGCGTCACCTGGCCCTTGCTGGTGAGCGTGGTAGACGCCATGGGGCACCTCCTTACCAACGGTAAGGATTGCGGATCCCCCCGGGCGCGTCAAGGCCCCTTCGGGCGGTCGCGGAACCACACGACCTCGGCGCGGCGGTTCTGCCAGACGCCCTTGTCGGCGCCCTCGTCCTTGGGAGCGTCGCCCTTCACGAAGGGGCGGTCGAAGCCGAAGCCCACCACCCGGATCATGCTGCCCTTGATGCCCTGCTCGATGAGGCGGGCGCGCACGGCCTCGGCGCGGCGGCGGCTGAGCTCCAGGTTGTAGTTGCTGCCGCCCACCTTGTCGGCGTGGCCCTCCACCCGGATCTCGCTGAGGGCAGCCTCGGCCTTCAGGGCCGCGGCCCAGGCGTCCACCTGCTTCGTGGTCTTGTCGGTGAGGGCGGCGTCGTTGAAGCCGAAGTACACCTTGCCCTCCAGGCGGGTGCCTGCGTCCACCACGGGGCCGTCCTGGGCCCCGGCGGCGAAGCCCAGGCGGTAGGTGAGGGCGTCCTCGAAGGTCTCGGCGTTGGTGCCCTCGCCCTGGTTGCGCAGGCCGCGCACGCGCACGAGCAGCGCGAGCTGGCCGAAGCGCTCGGCCTTGGGCAGCCGGATGCTGAAGTTCAGCGACTCCACGTGGGTGAAGCGGTCGTAGTCGCGCAGGTCCTGGTAGATGGGGCGCCCGCTGGTGTCGTCGCGCATGAGCACCACCTCGGTGCGGGCGCGCAGCACGTTCTGGCGGGGCACGCGCACGGCGAGCTCGATGCTCTCGTCGGCGGCGTAGCGCTGCTTCAGGCCGGTGACGCTCAGGCCGCTGTCGGTGAGCACGATGGCCTTGTCGCCGCTGGCGGCCGAGGCGGGCGTGGAGGCCGGCGCGCTGGTGGGCGCAGAGGCCGGGGCCGCGGGGGCCTGGGCCCAGGCGGCGGGCGCCCCCAGCGCGACGGCGAGGGTGATCACGATGGTCTTCACGGCTGCACCCCCGTCCGCTCCAGCACCCACTGGCCCCGGGCGGGCGCGGGCAGGGTGACCACGGTCACCGCGTCGCTCTCCTGCACCACCTTGACCCCCTCGGCCGTCCCCATGGCCTGGCCGTTCTGGGTGAAGCGCCACTTCAGGTCGCGCAGGCCCGCGCGGTTGTACAGGACCACCCGGGCGGTGCCGGGCAGGTCCAGGTCGAAGCGCCAGGTGTCGGTCACCGGCGCGCCGGGCTTCGCGTCGGCCCGGTCGCCGTCGGCGGCCAGGTAGATGCCGCCGCCGGTCAGCGCGCCCAGCAGGCTCTGCAGCTCGTTCTGGAAGGTGGCGCTGGAGTCGGGCTGCAAGAACACCCCCGTGGGCACGCCGGGCCGCTCCGAGCGGCGGATGCGGTCGAGCAGGCTGGGATCGTAGGCCCCGCCCTGCTCGATCAAGCCCGCGTAGTAGCCGCCACATTCCCGGGCGGTGTCGCCGTCCCAGCCGCGGGCGCTGCGGCACTTCGCCGGGGCGAAGCGCATGTCCAGCAGGCCCACGTAGCGCTTGAGCACCTCGTCGCCGGCCCGCATGCGCTTCAGGTAGCCGGGGAGCCGGTCGCCCGACTCGCTCAGCCCCACGGCGTGCAGGGTGGCGCCCAGGGCGTTCAGGGCGCCGGCGGCCTTGCGCACCTCGGCCTCGGCGTCGCTCTGCACCACGCTCTCGCGGCCGTCGGTGAGCAGGATGACGTGGCGGGCGGCGTCGCGATCGCCCTCGGCCAGCCGCCGTGCAGCCTCGGTGAGGGCGTCGCGGATGCCGGTGTAGGGCTGGGGCTTTGCGGCGCTGCGGAACACCGCGCCGTAGGCCGCCAGCTCGCCCGCGTCCAGGCGGCGGGTCAGGTTCACCGAGGGGCCGCCGGGCAGGGGCACGGGCTCGACCTTGTCGCCAAAGAGCAGGGCCGTGAGCCGCGCGGGCCGCCCGGTGCTCTCGGCGTGGGCCGCCAGGGTGGCGGCCATGCGCACCAGCACGATCTCGCGCTTGCTGGGCGCGTCGGGCAGCCGCGGATCGGTGGCCGCCGTGGGGTCGTGGTAGGCCATGGACAGGCTGGCGTCGAGCAGCAACACCACGTCCAGGGGCTTCAGGTCGCGGCGGCGGGCCGACCAGTCGGTGGCGGACAGCGCCTTGTAGTCGCGCAGCACCTGCCGGACCACGGGGGCCAGGGCCTCTTCGGGGTTCGTCACGTCCAGGCGGTCGGCGAAGATGGGCGCGCGCCCCTCGACACACTCCACGTGGGCGTTGGTGCGGTTGGCCACCGCCGAGCAGGCCACCTCGGCGGTGGGATCGGGCCCGTCCACCCGGGTGACCTGCACGAAGCGGCGCAGGTCGGGCGGGGTGGCGCGGTCCAGCTCGCGGCGCAGGGCCTCGAGGAGCTGCACCGTCTCGACGTTGGCGATGAGCTTGGGGAACAGGGCGACGCGCAGCCGCTGCACCAGCAGCCGGAACCGCTTGCGCTCGTAGCCGGGGCCGGTGAGCAGGGTGGCGGTGACGCCGGTGCCGTCGCGGGCGGCGGCGGCGAGCTCCCGCAGGGTCTCGGCCGTGCCGTCGGTGTCGGGGGCGGCCAGCATGCGCTCCAGGCCGCCCACCCAGGCCACCGCGCCGGGCGTGGTCTGGCCGTTCGGGGTGCCCGTGATGGCAGCCAGGGCGCCCCGCCCCGCGATGGCCAGCGGATCGCGCACGTCGGGGGCCGGCAGGTTGGGGTCCAGCGCCGGCGCCCGCGGGGCCGCCAGATCGAGCCAGGCGGTGTCGGGGGGTAGCTTCAGGGGCAACCGCTGGCTGCTGGGGCGGTCCGCCACCACCAGCACGCTGCCGTTGAAGAAGCCCATGCCCTGGCCGGGGCCGTCGCGCAGCCACTTGCCGATCTGGGCCACCTCGCCCCAGGCCAGGGGGCCGTCGGCCAGGGCCAGCTCCTGGCCCGCGGCTTTGGCGCCGGCCAGGTAGACCACCACCACGTCGCCCTGGCTGACGTACTGGAAGGGGGCGCCGCGCCGGAACAGGTCCTCGAAGCCCTTGCGGGTGGGGGCCTGGTCGATGACGTGGATCTTGCGGGGGTTCAGACCCAGCCGCTTCTCGGCGTGGCGCGCCACGCGCCGGGCGGTCTCGGCGGCCACGGGGTCGTCGCTGGTGGCGACGGCCACGAAGGACAGGCTGCGGTTGGGGACGGCCGCCCGGGCGGCGGCCCCCCACGCGAGCAGGCCCAGCATGAGCAGGCCCGCCAGCAGCACCGGGGACGGGGTTCGGATCACGGTCACTCGCACAGGCTCATCAACGTGTCGATGCCATCGATCGGCTCCTTGCAGCGGCCCCCGGCCACGCGCCGCTCCAGCTCGGCGATGCGGCGGCACAGGCCCGAGCCCCGCGAGAGGCTCTTGCCGGCGGCGGCCGCCCGCAGGGCCTGCCACTCGGCGCCACAGGTCTGGGGATCGAGCTTCACCGCGCGCACCTTGGGCCGCTTGGGCCGGGGCTTGGGCGGGGCCTTGCCCACCTTCGGGGGCTTGCCGCCAGCGTCGGGCGGGCCAGCGTCGGGCGGGCTGGCGTCGGGGCGGGCGGCGTCGGGCTCGCCGGCCAGCGGATCCAGCGCGCGGCCGCCCAGGCCCACGACTTCCGTGGGCAGGCGCCCCGGGCCGGGGCCGGCGTCGGGCGCGGTGATGGGTGTGGCGTCGGTGGGCGAGGGCTGCGCCACCACGGCGGCGGCGTCGGCGGCGGGCCCCGGCGCGGGCGATCCGGGCAACAGGGCCCACACCACCCCGGCGCCCACCACCAGCACGGCGGCGGCCATCTTGGCCACCTTGCCCAGGGGCAGGGGCTCATCGGCCGGCTCGGCCAGCAGGGCCGCGTGCTCGTTGGTGGAGAGCGACGGGATCTCCATCGGCGTGGGCGCGGGGCCGGTCAGCGCGCCCGGCGAATCCACCCGATCGTCCTCGGTGAGGTCCACCGGGGGCACGGCGTCGGGCGGGGCCGTCAGCGCGTGCTCCAGCGCATCGGCCATGGCCTTCACCGACTCGAAGCGGTCGGCGGGATCCTTCGCCATGGCCCGCTTGACGACCGCCTCGAGCGCCCGCGACACCCCCGCCGCCTTGGGCATGGGGGGGTAGGGGGCCACGCAGTGGGCGGTCATGATCTCGAACTCGGTGCCGCGGTCGTAGGGCAGCTTGCCGGTGAGCGCCTCGTACAGCACCACGCCCATGCTGTACTGGTCGGTGTGCGGGCCCACCCCGCGGGCGTAGGCCTGCTCGGGGGCCAGGTAGGCGGGGGTGCCCATGATGACGCCCGCCCGCGTCTCGTGGCTGTCGGGCACCGGCATGGCGTCCTCGTGGATCGCCTTCACGATGCCGAAGTCGAGGATCTGGGCCCGCTCGCCGCCGAAGGGCCCCTCGCTGAGCATGATGTTCTCGGGCTTCAGATCGCGGTGGACGAGCCCCGCCTGGTGCGCGTGGGCCAGCCCCGACAGCACCTGCCGGGCGATGCGCACCACCCGGCCGGGCTCCATGCCGCGGCCCTTGCGCAGGTGGTCGCGCAGCTCGCCGCCCTCGACGTACTCCATGACCATGAACAGCTCGCCCTGGTCCTCGCCGAAGTCGTACAGGGCGACGATGGCGGGGTGCTTCAGGCGGGCGGCGGCGTGGGCCTCGCGCTGGAAGCGCTTGCGCAGGACCTCGTCGTCGGCGCGGTGCTGGGCGATGACCTTGATGGCCACCTCGCGGCCGATGGGGTGCTGCACGCCCTTGTAGACCGTGCCCAGGCCGCCGCGGCCGATGACCTCGAGCACGTCGTACTTGTTGGCCAGGCGCCGGCCGATGAGGGGGTCCGACTCGCGCAGGGTCTGACGCAGGGGTACGCCCGTGCCGTCCAGCGTCGGCGCGCTGGCGAGCCCGTCGGTCGAGTCGTTGTCGCTCCAGCTTGCCAGCGGTTCACCCTCCGGATGCGCGGAGCATAACAGCCTCGACGCACAGACCACTATTTGAAGTATGGTAGGAGTCGGTGGACGGCATCCCGCGGGGTCGAGCATGGCGGTGCGAGGGCGGGTCTTGGCGCTGGTGGCGCTGGGGCTGCTGGGCTGTGATGGGGGCGATGCGGTCACCGGCGAGGTGTTCGCCTGCACCGCCAACGAGGACTGCGCGCAGGGCTTCTGGTGCTCGGGGGGGCGCTGCAAGCCCGGTCAGTTCGAGTGTGCCGGCGACCTGGACTGCCCCGACGACCGCGTGTGTGTCCGGCAGGTGTGCAGCGAGATCGGCGACGGGCGCTGCCGCCAGGACACGGACTGCCCCGGCGACAAGCTGTGCGTGGACGGCCAGTGCGCGCCCCAGGTGCCGCCGCCCTGCGGCGTGGACGACGACTGCGGCGCGGGCCAGGCGTGCCGCGACGGGCAGTGCGTGGCGGTGTGGGCCGAGGTCTGCAACGGCCAGGACGATGACGGCGACGGCGTGGTGGACGAGGGCGCCCCGGTGGGCGCGCTGGCGTGCCCGCCGGTGGGCCTGGGGGCCTGCGAGCGGCCGCGCACCGCGGCTTGCCTGGACGGCGCCGTGCGCTGCCCCGACACCGCGCCCGGCGAGCCGGCGGCCGAGACCTGCAACCGGGTGGACGACGACTGCGACGGGCGCACGGACGAGGGCGTGACCAACGCCTGTGGCGCTTGCGACGCCCCGGACGGCGAGCGCTGCGACGGCGAGGACAACGACTGCGACGGCTCGGTGGACGAAGGCTTCGGCCTGGGTGAGCCCTGCCGGCAGGGGCTGGGGGCCTGCCAGCGCCTGGGCGAGTACGTCTGCGCCGACGACGGGCGCAACCGCTGCAGCGTCGAGGCCGGGCCCGCGGGGGACGAGATCTGCAACGGCGCGGACGACGACTGCGATGGCGCCACGGACGAGACGTTCCCCGAGCAGGGCGCCTGCCCCGTGGGCGAGGGCGCCTGCCAGGTGCAGGGGCAGAAGGTGTGTGTGAACGGGGCCTTGCGCTGCGACGGGCAGCCGGGCGCGCCCGTGGCCGAGACCTGCAACGGGGTGGACGACGACTGCGACGGCACCGTGGATGACGTGCCGGGCCTGGGCAACCCCTGCGCCGTGGGCGACGGCCCCTGCCGCGCCGAGGGCGCGCTGGTGTGCGCCCAGGGCCCCCAGCCTGTCTGCGACGCCGTGCCGCCCGCGCCGGCGCCCGAGATTTGCAACAACCTGGACGACGACTGCGACGGCATCGTGGACAACGTGCCGGGGCAGGGCGGGGTCTGCGGGGTGGGGGAGGGCGCCTGCGCGGCCCAGGGGCGGCTGGTCTGTGGCGACGGGCCGGAGTTGGCCTGCGACGCGCAGCCGGGCATGCCCGCGCCCGAGGGCTGCAACGGCCTGGATGACGACTGCGACGGCACGGTGGACGAGGAGGTCTGCGGCGGTGGCCCGGGCTGCGTGCAGGACGCCGACTGCCGCGAGGGCGTCTGCTACCAGGGCGCCTGCGCGCTGGTGTGCCTGGGCGCCGGGGACATCTGCTGCGACGCCGACGGGGATCGATGTGTGATCGAGTCCGAGTGGTGCGGTGCCCCGGGCCCCGATCTGGATCCCTGCCCCCGCGCGCGCTACTGGCGGACCGACGTGGGCACCTGCCTGGGGGTGGACTGCCAGGCCCCGCAGATCCTGGCCAACGGCTCGCAGGACTGCCGCGCCGCCGGCTTCGACGTGTGCATCGAGGGGGCCTGCGTCAACGACGCGGGCTGCGGGCCGGCCGCCTGTGGGGGCCAGGCCGAGTTCTTCGCCTGCAGCCCGACGCCCGACCGCGCGCGCTGTGTGGCGGGCGACTGCCTGGGCTGGGCGTCGTTCCTGGATCAGGCCAACGGCCGCGGACCGGTGTACCAGGTGCCGCTGCAGCGCCCGAACCGCGCCGACCGCTTCGAGGTGCGCAACGACGGCCAGGGCGACGTGTGGTTCGACAACGCCAGCCGGCTGGCCTGGCGCCCGGACGCCGGACCCCAGCCGTTCACGGCGCTGAACCTGGTGGCGGCCCACCAGCGCTGCTTCGACTTCGGGCCAGGCTGGCGGCTGCCGGGGCTGCACGATCTGGTGACCCTGCTGGGGGCGCCCAACGTGATGGGCGGCGGGCCGCTGGCCAGCCGCACCACGCGCTTCGAGCAGGTCAAGGAGCTGAACCTGCCCTTCGTGGACGAGGCCGTGGGCGAGAGCCACGTGGCGGGGCCGGGGGGGCGGCCGTTCACCTTCCTGTGCGTGCAGCACGAGATGGGCGTGGTGCAGCCGCCCATCCGCCTGGACCAGCAGGGGCGCGACCTGTGGGTGGGCTTCGAGTGGGTGGACCTGCCCGAGCTGCACGCCAGCATCGCCGACGCCGAGACGGCCTGTCGGGCCCAGGGGGCCACCCTGGCGCGGGTGGAGGAGATCTTCGCGCGCATCGATCTGCGGCCGGTGGGCGGCAACTTCGTCGACAGCCTCACCGGGCAGCCGCTGGGGACTGACCTGTTCGCTTGGGTGGGCAACGGCGAGTCGGCCATCGTCACCCCGACCACGGGGCGGATCCGCCGGCAGGACGGTCAGGCGCGGGCCCGGTGCGTGCGCTCGCTGGCCATCACCCCCTGCAGCGCGGACGCCGACTGCGTGGGCCCGGGCGGGATCTGCCGGGCCGGCCGCTGCGAGGCCCCGTGAGGGGGCGCGGATTGGGCCGGTGGTGGGCGGGCCTGTGGCTGGCGGCGGCGCTGGGCGGCTGCACCGCCGAGGACGCCGTGACCGAGACCCCCTTTGCCTGCGTGGCCGACCGGGAGTGCGTGGCGGGCTTCACCTGCCAGGCAGGGATCTGCGCCCGCGGCGAGCCCGAGTGTGTGGCGGATCTCGACTGCCCGGCCGGGCAGGTGTGCGAGGCGCGGCAGTGCGAGGCCCCCGGGGCGGGGCGGTGCCGCGACGCCAGCGACTGCGCGGGCGAAGGCGCAACCTGCCAGGACGGCCGGTGCCAGGCGCCGCCGCCCGCGGGCCCCGAGCTGTGCAACGGGCTGGATGACGACGGCGACGGCGCGGTGGACGAGGGGGCCCTGTTCGAGCCCGTGGCCTGCCCCCCGGTGGGCCAGGGCCCGTGCGAGCGGGCGGTGCAGGCGGCGTGCATCGACGGCGCGGTGGGCTGCCCCGAGGTCGAGCCCGGGGCGCCTGCGGCCGAGATCTGCAACGGGCTGGACGACGACTGCAACGGCACGGTGGACGACGGCTTCGACATCGGCGCGCCGTGCCTGAGCGGTGGCCTGGGCGAGTGCCGGCGCATGGGGGTGAAGGTCTGCAACGCCGGGGGCGACGGCGCCGTGTGCGACGCCCAGCCTGCGGCGCCGGCGGCCGAGGCCTGCGACGGCCTGGACAACGACTGCGACGGGGCGGTGGACGAAGGCGCCTGCGAGCCGCCGGCCTGCGAGGGCGACGCCGAGTGCCCGGGCTTGCAGGCCTGTGTGGCGGGGGCCTGTGGGGGCCTGTGCGAGTCCGACGCGGTGGAGCAGCCGGCGGGCTGCTGCGAGGCCGCCGACGACCCCTGCTTCGAGCGCGACGCGTACTGCCCGGGGGTGGCCCGGCTGGATCCGTGCCCGCCGCTGCGCAAGCAGGTGTTCAAGGCGGGGGTGTGCCTGGCGGCCCATGAGTGCGAGGGCGACCAGGTAGTGGCTTACGACGAGGTGGACTGCAACGCCGCGGGGGGGGCCTGCCAGGCGGGAGGCTGCACGCCGTTGGCCGCCTGCGCGCCGGCGGTGTGCGCAGGCCGCGGCGACGGCTGGCCCTGTGGCGACGGCGTGCGCGCACGCTGTGTCGAGGGCGTGTGCCGGGGCTGGGGCAACCCGCTGCCGGTGAACAACAGCCGGGGCGGCGACTTCCGGGTGCCCCTGCCCGAACAGGAGGGCGTGGGGCGCTGGACCTGGTCGGGATCCGTCAATCACGACCACGGCACCAACCTGTTGTGGCACATCGCTGCCGAGGCCTCGTCGGCCGCGGGGGCCGAGAGCTGGGTGGACGCCCAGGCCCAGTGCCAGGCCTTCGGGCTGGGCGAGCCCCTGGGTGGCGACGGCTGGCGGCTGCCTACCGTGCACGAGGCGCTGGCGCTGGTGGGCGTGTCGTCGGGGGGCGAGCAGCCGCAGCGGTTGGTGACCCGCACGCTGATGGACGGCGAGGCGGTGGTGGTGAACCTGTTCGCGGGCCAGGGCCGCCCCATCCTGGAGCGCCAGAATCTGGAGGCGCCGGTGGAGTTCCGCTGCGTGCACCCCTACCTGGAGCGACCGCGGCTGCCCGCGGACCGGGTGGACATGAACGGCGTGGACACCTGGGCGGATCTGGAGTGGCTGCCGCTGCCGGCGCAGCACGCCTCGGTGGGGGCGGCGATCCGGGCCTGCGACGGCCTGGGGGGCGGCGCGCGCCTGGCGCGGCTGGAGGAGATCATCGCCCGGCTGGACGCCCGGCCCGGGACGACGGGCGAGCTCGTGGACGCGGTGGATCCGGCGCTGAGCGACGTGACCTGGTTTGCCGTGGTGCGCGCCGACGGGGACGTGTTCGCGCGGGTTCAGCTCAGCAGCCTGACGGTGGTGTGGGCGGGGGCGGCGCCGGGGGCGGCCCGCGCGCTCTGCGTGCGGCCGCGGTGATCGGCAAGGGGGGGAAGATGGCGGGGCGAGCTTGGATCGCGGGGATGGCGGCGCTGGGGCTGCTGGCGTGCACCGAGACGGAGTACGTGGAGGTGGAGGTCTTCGCCTGCACCAGCCACGCCCAGTGTGCGCCGGGGTTCTACTGCGAGGTGGATCGCTGCGTGGAGGGCGCGCGGCCGCTGGACGGCAGCCTGCCGGCTTCGGACGCGGACCCGACGCCGGACCAGCGGGCGCCCGATCGCGGGCCCATGCCCGACGCGGTGGTGGTGCCGCCCGACGGCGGCGGTTCGGATCGCGGGCGCCCCGACGCTGCGCCGCCCGAGGACGCCGAGCCGCCCGAGGACGCCGAGCCGCCCGAGGACGCCGAGCCGCCCGAGGACGCCGCGCCCGACGCCGAGCCCGAGCTGTGCCCGGTGGGGGTGGATCCCGAGTGCTGCGAGGATGGCCAGGTGGCCCCGCAGGGCAGCGGGTGCAAGGCCACCCGCATCGAGTGCGAGGCCCGCGGCGGCATCTACGGCGCCGACTGCATGCCGCGGAAGTGGGTGTACACGGTGGAGGGCACCTGCGACCCGGCGGGTGCCTGTGTGGCCGCGGTGCCCGAGCGGGTGCGCAGCCGCTACCTGGAGTGGTGCCCGGCCCGCGCCATGTGCGTGGTGGATGCCCAGGCGGGCGACGGCTGCGCCGCGCTCCCCGGCAACCAGATCTGCCCCTACGCCAACGTCGACTGGTGCAACGGCCTGGGCGAGGGCATGCCCTGCAACGTGGCGGGTGCGGGTCCCGTGGGGGCCGATCCGCCGGTGGGGCTGTGCCACGCGGCCACCTGCTACGCCCGCGACGATCTGCGCGTGGCGTCGACCTTCGAAGGGCCCCTGACCCGAGTGCCCGAGGTTGATCCCACGCCCGGCGACTTCACGGTGGTGGATGACGCGCCGCCGCGGCTGGTGGATCACCGCACGGGCCTGGCCTGGCACACGGTGGGCATCGCGGCCAACACGCTGGAGGCGGCGAAGGCGGCCTGCGCAGGCCTGCGGCCGCTGCGCAACGGGGCCGAGCCCTGGCGCCTGCCCGACTTCTTCGAGCTGACCACGCTGCTGCCCACGGCCGACGAGGATGCGCTGCTGGACGTGTTCGGCGAGGGCGAGGGCTCGCGGCCGTGGTGGTCGGCCAGCTTCGTCGAGCCGAACGGCACCGCGGTGCCCCTGGTGCTGGATCTGCAGGCGCGCTTCGTCGGCCTGGATCCGGCGCGGGCGCCCGGGCAGGTGCACTGCGTACATGGGCCGCGGCCCTCGCGGAGCGGGCAGGGGGACGGCCGCGTGAACAGCGGGGGATCGAGCAAGCAGGACCGATTGACGGGGATCACGTGGCTGCTGCCCGCGGCGCAGGTGGGCATGGTCGAGAACGCCTGCAACAACCGCCTCATCCAGAGCGCCCGGCCGGCGAACACCGCCGAGGCCGCGAGCCTGATCAACCTGGTGGGCACCCCCCGCGATCTGCTCACCCCGGGTGACGCCACCTGCGTCTGGGGCAGCCAGACCGCCGGCGGCCGCTGGCGAGTCTGGCCCGCGCGGGGCACGGTGGAGTGGGCGGCCGACGGCGACGCTGGCCAATGTCGGCTGGCCTGCTTGATCGGGGATCTGGCACGCCCCTGACCGCGCTGGTTACGGTGCCTGGGAGGAGGGCCGCACCCATGATCCGCACCGGCTGGCCGCTGTTGTGCCTGCAGCTCCCGCTGCTCCTGACGCTGGTGGGGTGCGAGGCCCGCGACGCCGTGCAGGCCGATCCCTTCGCCTGCAGCGCGCCCGGCGACTGCGCGGCCGGCTTCGCCTGCCTGGTGGATCGCTGCGTGCCCGAGGCCGAGCTGGCCTGTGGGGCGGATGGCGACTGCCCCACCCCCTGGATCTGTGAGTCGGGGCGCTGCGAGCCCCCCCGCGGTGGCCGGTGCCGGCCCGAGGCGGGCGTCTGCGCGGCGGGCTTCTCGTGCGTGGATCAGCGGTGCGTGGCCGACGGGGTCTGCCGCGACGACAGCGACTGCGCGGTGGGCTCGGTGTGCGGCCCGGCCCAGGTGTGCGTGGGCTGCGTGGTGGACGATCACTGCCCGCCGGGCCAGCGCTGCATCGCCGAGGCCTGCGGCGACGGCTGCCGGGGTGACCGCGACTGCCGCGCCGAGCAGATCTGCGAGGCGAACCGCTGCCAGGACGGGTGCCGCATGGACAGCGACTGCGCCCAGGGGCGGATCTGTGAAGGCGGCGCGTGCCAGGACGGCTGCCAGGGGGCCGACGACTGCGCCCCCGGGGAGCGCTGCGAGCTGGGCCGGTGCAAGCCCGGCGAGGCTTGCAGCGACGACGGGGACTGCCCCGGCGACCTGGCCTGCCGCGAGGGCGCCTGCGTGCCCTTGGCCTGCGAGGATGTCTCGGACTGCCCCGACGGCGTGAGCTGGGGCTGTGTCGATGGCACCTGCGTCCGGGGCGGGTGCCAGCTTGCAGGGGCCTGCGAGGTCGGCGGGATCCGCTGCGTCCACACCCCCGCGCTGGTGTGCGACGCCGGCCGCCAGCGGCTGACCTGGGGCGGGCTCTGTGAAGAGATGGGCGAGGGCGACGACCTGCAGTGCGTGGCCGACACCTCGGGTCCGCCCCGCCAGATCGAGGCCCTGACCGACTGCCCGGCGGGCCAGCACTGCGTCGAGGGGGCGGCGGGCGAGGCGGCCTGCGCCCCCCGCGGCGAGTGCGACTGCACGGGCCGGCGCGACCACGCCCGCTGCCTGTTCGACGAGGGGCGCTGTGTCCTGCAGGCCTGCCGGGGCTGGCAGTGCGATCAGCCCGACTGCAACAGCCGCGGGCCCTGGTTCCCGTTCCCCTTCGCCGAGCGCCTGGAGCCCTTCGAGGTGCTGGCGGATGTGGCGGGGCACACCGTGCGCGGCGAGCGCTTCATGGACGTGGAGTGGGCCTTCCCGCCACCGGACGTGCGCAAGGGCAGCCAGTGGGAGGGGCACGTGCACTGCAGCACTCTGGGCGAGGCAACGCCCGGCGCCGCGCAGGACTGGCGGCTGCCCACGGTGCACGAGCTGCTGACGCTGTCGCAGCGGGACGCCGACGCCGTGGCGCCGCCCCGGCCGGCGCTGGCCCGCACTGCGGTGGGCGACGGGTTGCTGGCGGTGTACCTGACCGAGCCCCCGGACGGCCGCGCGCGGGTGCGCCAGTTCCCCCACGACGCCCCGCCCGCCGAGGGCTACTGGCCCGTCTGTGTGCGGCCGGCTTTCCCGGTGGTGGAGGCCGATCTGCCCGCGCTGGACCGCGAGGGGCCGGGCGGCGGGCTGCCCACGGGCGTGGATCCCTGGACGGGCGCCCGCTGGCGCTCGGTGGGGGGCGCCGAGCCCGTGGGCCGGGCGGGTACCCTGTGCGGCGAGCAGGGGGCGCGGCTGCCCACGGCGGCCGAGGCCTACAGCCTGCTGGACTTCCACCCGCGGCAAGGGGCGGCGCCCCCCGTGGATGTGCTGACCGGGCGCCACCACGACGTGGGCTCCCGCCTGTGGGTGGGCCTGCGGGGGGTGGGCCTGGGCCAGGTGGATCTGGGCTCGGGCGAGCTGTTCACCGCCGAGCTGTTGCCCGTGGCCGAGCTGCGCTGTGTGCAGGTGCCCTGCGAGGCCAACGCCGACTGCGGCCGTGGCCAGGTGTGCGCCGGCGGCTTCTGTCAGGCGGTGGACTGCCAGGTGGCCGAAGAGCACACCCCGTGCGTGGATCCCGCCGCGCCCGACGGGCCGGCCCGGTGCGTGATGGGCGACTGCTGCGCCTTCGACCGCGCCGACGCGCTGTGCAACGAGCTGGGCCCCAGCTTCCGCCCGCCCCGCGGGCTGGTGGCCGAGCGGCTGCGGCCTCAGGGGGCCGGCGTGTTCGCCGACAGCGAGACCGGCCTGGTCTGGCACGACACGGGCGCCGACGGACGCACCGTCGAGGCCCTGCACCGGCTGTGCGCCAACCTGCGCCGCGACGCCGACGGCGACGGCGCCCCCGACACCTGGCGCCTGCCCACCCTGGTGGAGCTGGCCAGCCTGCGCCCGAGCAACCTGGTGGCGCTGCCGGCGCTGCTCTCGGCGCCGCGGCTGTATGCCACCCGCACCATGTTGGGCAACGGCTTCTTCGCGCTGGACCTGGCCGAGATGCGCAGCCGCACCATCACCCCCAACGCGGCCTCGGCGGGGGCACTGTGCGTGGCGGTGGCGCCGCCGGCGAACACCTGGCCGCGGCCGCGGGCGTTCGCCGAGTTGCCCAACGGCAACGGCAGCTTCGAGGATCCCTGGACGGGCTGGCGGGTGCGCACGGCGGGCTTCGCTGAGACCCGGGCCTTGGCCGCGGTGGGGTGCTCGGCCCGGGGGCTGTTGGGCGAGGTGTGGCAGCTCCCCACGGCCGCCCACCTGGGCCTGCTGGTGCGCTACTACCAGCGGCCCGCGCACACGGTGACGGGCGAGCCCGAGGTCGACAGCCGGGCCTGGCTGGACGAGCTGCGCCTGGACGGGCTGGCCGGTGACCGGGTGGTGAACCTGGAGTCGGGCCAGATCGAGGCGGCACCCCTCGGGCGAGCCCACCTGATCCGCTGCGTGGCGCCGCCGGTGGCCGGAGGCCAGGAGTGAGCCCCCGGACGGTGGCCGCGCTGGTGGGCTTGCTGGTGGGCTGCAGCGTGCCCGACTACGCCACGGAGGAGCTCTTCGCCTGCGACGGCGATCGGCAGTGCGCCGAGGGCCACTTCTGTGACCGGGCGGCGCGCGTCTGCGTGGTGGGGCAGCCGCCCCCGCCCGACGGGGGCTGGCGGCCCGACGCCGGGCTGGACGGCAGCGCTTTGGACCAGGGCGTGCGGGATGCGGGCCCCGACGTCGCGGGCGGCGATCTCGACCCACCCGACTTCGCCTCGCCCGACGGGGGCCCCGCCGAGGACGCCGACGTACCCCCCGGCCTGTGCGCCGAGCAGCCCGAGAACGGCCCCTGCGGCGATGACGAGGGCCGCCTGGCGTGGTGCGTCGCCGCGCGCTGCTGCCCCCCCGACGTCATGGAGACCGGTTGCAACGCCCGCGCCGTGGGGCACCCGCTGCCCTTCCCCGAGGATTACGGCGACGACGCCTACGCGGCGGTGGTGGGTGACGCTGACGCCGTGGAGCACCGCACGGGGCTGCGCTGGCACATCGCCGTCACCCGGGTGGGCTCGGCGGCCGCCGGGCAGGCCTGGTGCGACGCGCTGCCCTGGGCCCCCGAGGTGGGGCGCTGGCGGCTGCCCGACTGGCACGAGCTGGCCACCCTGCAGCTCGCGCGCACCGGCGGCGCCCCCGCTGCGTGGCTGGACCCGCTCATCGATCCGCTGGGCGACGCCCTGGGGCAGTTCGTCAGCCGCACCCGGCAGGGCGACAAGCGCTTCGCCTACGATGGCCGCCGGAACCTGTTGGGGCTGGTGGACGAGGACGACACCGTGCCGCTGTACGCCCTGTGCGTGGCCCGGCGGAAGGAGCCCCGGCCCAAGGACGCCTGGTCGGTGCCGGTGGGGCTGGGCGGGCGAGATGAGTGGACCGGCCGGGAGTGGGCCGACTATGTAGGCACGCTGCCGTTTGCCCAGGCCCAGGCGCTGTGCGCCGACGGGGCGGGGCTGCCCACCGTCGCCGAGCTGGGGAGCTTGATGGACTTCAGCCAGAACCCGCCTTTGGACCGCATCACCGGGCAGCCCGACGCCCGCACCTTCTGGACCCGCGAGGACTTCAGCGGGGTGGTGCGGGTGGTGGACTTCACCCGCGGCGAGGTGCGCCTGGACAGCGCCGCCAACGGCATGCACCACGTGCGCTGCATCAAGAGTCGGGTCCGATGAGGGCCGCACTGGGAGCCCCACTGCGCTGGGTGCTGGCCCTGGGGGTGGCGCTGGGCGCCGGCTGCGATGACGGGGCGACGCCCACCGCCGATCCCCGTGACGGCCAGCCCGATCAGGCGCCCGTTGACGCGGGCGTGCCCGCCGATGGGGCGCCTGAAGACGCCGCGCCGCCCGCCGACGCCGGGCCCGCGGCACGGGTGGCCCTGAACGAGGTGGACTGCCGCGACGACGACCGCGTGGAGCTGTGGGTCAGCCCGCCTTCGGGGCACCTGCGGGGCTGGGCGCTGCGGGACGACCAAGGGCGCAGCCAGCCCCTGGACGCTGTCCGCGCCGACGCCGCCGGGGTGGCCACCGTGATCCCCCGCTTCCCCATCTACTGCGGCGCCACCACCGTCACCCTGGCCGATCCGGACGGCGAAGCGGCCGACAGCGTGCGCCCGGCGCTGGGGGCAGCGGCACACACCTGGGGGCGCCTGCCCGACGCGGACGGCCCGTGGGCGGCCAACCGGCCCACCCCGGACGCCCCCAACCGCGCGGCCGAGCCGCCAGGCGGCGCCTGGCTCGACGACCAGGCGCTGCACACCATCGCGGTGACCTGGGGCGACGACGGGCAGGTGGTGCTGGAGCGGGATCCGGGCCACGCCGTGGCCGGCACGGTGGCGCTCGACGGCGGCCAGGCGGTGCCCATCGGCGTGCGTGTGGTGGGCCGCGACGGCCGCTACCGGCGGGTGGATCTGCGCCCCAGCGTGGAGCTGCGCTTCGACTGGCCCGACGCCACCGCGCGCCACGACGGCCTGGCCCGGCTTCGGCTGGACAACACGGCGCTCGATCCCAGCGGGCTGCGGGCCTGGCTGGGCGGCGCCGCCCTGCGCATGGCCGGGGTGCCCGCGCCTCGGGTGAGCTTCGCCCGGGTGGTCATCAACGGCATGCCCTGGGGCGTCTACGCGGTCACCGAAGGCATCGACGGCGTGTACGCGCGGGAGCGCTTCCCCGACACCTGGGCCCTGTACACCGCCGACCGGCGCGACCTGCAGCCCAACCACGTGAATCGCTTCGACCTCGAGGCCGGCGAGGCCAGCACCCGGCCCGTGCTGCGCTGGCTGGCCGAGACGGCCCAGACCCCGCCCGAGGGGGGCTTCTACGCGGCCACGCAGGACTTCTTGATCTGGCGCCGCTGGCTGCCGGCCCTGGCCGCCGAGGCCTGGGTGCGCAACGCCGAGGGCTACGGCACCGCCCAGCGCCGGTTCAACCTGCACATCGATCCTGCCGACCGGGTGGATCTGCTGCCCGGCGCGCTGGACGGCAGCTTCCAGGGCCCCGTGAACCCGTACCCGCGCGCCGGCCGGGTGGCGGCCCTGTGCTTCGCCGAGCCGGCCTGCCGCGCCGAGTACGAGGCCGCCTTCATCGTGGTGAGCGCCCGCATCGATGCCGAGGCGCTGGTGCGGGGCCTGGAGGCGCAGGCCGCCCGCATCCGGGACGCCGTGGCCGAGGACGACACCCGGCTGTGGGGCCTGCCCATGCTGGATACCGGCGTCATCGAGCTGAGCACGGCCGTGCGCGCCGCCGCCGATCTGGGCCAGCGGGCGGCGGGCTGCGTCGAGGCCGGCACCGACGCCGACGGCGACGGCTGGGTCTGCGGCTTCGACTGCGACGACGGGGATCCCACCGTGTACCCCGGCGCCGCCGAGATCTGCGCCGACGGGGTGGATCAGAGCTGCACGGGCGTGGCCGACGACGGCGCCTGCCCCAACTGCCAGCCCACCGAGCGCGACGGCCACGGCTACTGGCGCTGCACCGACGCCCGCACCTATGCCCAGGCCGAGGCCAACTGCGCCCGGCTGGGCGGCGCGCTGGCCCGCATCGACTCCCAGAGCGAGAACGACTGGCTCTACCGCGAGGCCCGCAAGGTGGGCGGCGATAGCTGGTGGATCGGGATCAACGACCGCGAGACCGAGGGCAGCTTCGTGTGGTCGACGGGCCCCGGCGAGAGCAGCCCGGGCGAGTACACCAACTGGGGGGGCGGCGAGCCCAACGACTACGGGGCGGGCGAGGACTGCGGCCACTTCCGCGGCGACGGCCGCTGGAACGATATCCCGTGCGACACCCGCTACCCCTACCTGTGCGAGGCCCCATGCGCCGAGGCCGTGGATGTCGACGGCGACGGGGCCGCCACCTGTGGCGGTGACTGCGACGACGGTGATCCCGCGCGGCACCCCGGCGCGGAGGAGATCTGCGGCGACGACGTGGACAACGACTGCGACGGCGGCGTGGACGAGGGGTGCACCGACTGCTTCGAGCGCGCCCTGGGCGGTCACCGCTACTGGTTCTGCCCTCAGCCGGTGCCCTTTGATGCCGCCCGGCAGACCTGCCAGGCCCTGGGCGCCGATCTGATCGTCATCGACGACGCCGCCGAGAACCGCTGGGCCTACGACCAGGCCGTGGCGGTGCAGGGGCAGCGCTGGTGGATCGGCCTGAGCGACCAGGACGCCGAGTGGCGCTGGCGCTGGGTGGACGGCAGCCGGCTGGGCTTCGCGGCCTGGACCCGCGGCGAGCCCAACGACGGCGGCCGCCGCGAGGACTGCGCCCACTTCTGGGCCGACGAGCCGGCCTGGAACGACATCCCCTGCGACGCCGAGCACGGGGCCATCTGCGAGGCGCCCTGAGGGCTTGACCCCCTGACTGCGGCGGCCCCCGTCGGCTATGGTGCGCCCACAAGGAGGGCGCCATGTCCACCCGAGCAGCCGGGCTCGCCCTGATCCTGCCGGCCCTGATCCTCGCGACGGGCTGTGCCACCGATGCCGAGTCGGGCCCGGGTGGGCCTGCCGACCTGGACGCCGCGGGCCAGGACGGTGCCATCCTGGACCAGGCCGCCCCCGACCAGGCCGCCCCCGACCAGGCCGTCACCGACCAGGCCGTCACCGATCGGGGCCCGGCGCCCGACCAGGGCCCGGCGCCGGACCAGGGCCCGGCGCCCGACCAGGGCCCGGCGCCCGACGCGGGCGCCCCGTGCGCCCAACCGACCGACTGCCCCGCCGAGGCCTTCTGTGACTTCCCCGCCGGCCAGTGCGGGGGCCTGGGCGCCTGCGCGTCGTTGGGACGGGGCTGCCCCGAGCCCACGCCGGCCGACGCCGTGTGCGGCTGCGACGGCCGCAGCTACGCCTCGGCCTGCGCGGCGGCCCAGGCGGGGGTCTCGGTGGACCAGCCGGGCGCCTGCGTCGCGCCCGAGCGGTGCGACGGCGACGCCGACTGCGGGCTCGGCGCCTTCTGCGCCGCGCTGACGGGGGCCTGCGGCGGGGAAGGGCGCTGCCAGGCCCGTCCCGAGGGCTGCGATGACGTCTACGACCCCGTCTGCGGCTGCGACGGCCAGACCTGGTCGAACGCCTGCGAGGCCGCCGCGGCCGCGATCAGCCTGGCGGCCATGGGCGCCTGCCCCGCGCCCGCCTGTGCGGGCCCGCGGGACTGCGCGCCCGATCACTACTGCCACAAGGTCGCCTGCGACGACGCCGCCGGGGAGTGCGCGCCCCGACCGCCGGCCTGCGACGCGGTGCTTGCCCCGGTGTGTGGCTGCGACGACGTCACCTACAACAACGCCTGCGAGGCCGCCTCGGCGGGCCGCAACGTGCGCGGCAACGGCGCGTGCCTGCCCCCGGAGTGCAGCGCCAACGCCGACTGCGCGGCGGACGCCTGGTGCGCCCGCCCCGATGAGCAGTGTGGTGCGGTGGGCCGGTGCGAGCCCCGCCCCGGGGCCTGCCCGCGCATCTTCCGCCCCGTCTGCGGATGCGACGGCAACACCTACAGCAACGATTGCGTGGCCCACAGCCAGGGCGTGGCCGTGGCCGCTCAGGGCGAGTGCCCCGGCTGCATGCACCGCAACGACTGTGACGGCGACGAGTACTGCCTGCAGCCCACGGGCGGCTGCGGCCTGCCGGGGGCCTGTACGCCGATCCCGGCCGCCTGCCCGCGGATCCTGGCCCCGGTGTGCGGCTGCGACGGCGTGACCTATGGCAACGACTGCGAGGCGGCCCGCGCCACGGTCAGCGTCGACTACCAGGGGGAGTGCAGGGCCCGATGATCCGCCTGCTGACCTTGCTGCTGCTCGCGTTGATCCCGCTGGGGGCGGCCGCCGCGCCGTGCCCCGGCACCCGCCACGCGGTGGTCATCGGCATCAACGGCTACGGCCACGGGGTGCCCGCGCTGCAGGGCGCCCGCCAGGACGCCCAGGCCATGGCCCAGGCGCTGGAGGCCCGCGGCTTCCGGGTCACGGCGCTGCTCGACGGCGCCGCCACCCGCGACGCCCTGCGCGAGGTGCTGGGCCTGAAGCTCATGGCCACTCGGCCCGAGGACCAGGTGCTGGTCTACTTCGCGGGCCACGGCGAGACGGTGGGCGAAGGCCGCCCCATGGGCTACCTGCTGCCGGCGGACGCCCAGGCCGACAAGATCGCCGTCACCGGGCTGTCCATGGGCGAGCTGGTGGGCTGGATGGAGGCCTGGCCGGCTCGCCAGCGCCTGTTCATCGCCGACGCTTGCTACTCCGGCCTGGCCCTGCCCGGCGTGCGGAGCATCCAGCGGGCCGAGCCCGAGATCGCCGCCTGTCCTTCCACCGCGCTGCCCGTCACGGCCGCCATCGTGGCGGGGCGCAAGGGCGACAAGGCCCACGAGAGCGGCGCCGGCGGGGTCTTCACCCAGCGCCTGCTCGCCGTGCTGAACGGCCAGACTGCCGCCGATCCCAACGGCGACGGCTGGATCTCGCACGCGGCCCTGGGCGGCTACCTGAGCGAGGCGGTGCAAGCCGAGGTGCGCGCCCGCTACGGCGCCCAGCAGGTGCCCCAGGTGGCTCACCTGGGCGACGGCCAGTTCATGCTGCCCATCGCGCCGGCGGTCGACCGGGGGTCGGAGCCGCCACCGAGGCCAGCGCCCGGGCCGAGGCCCAGGCCGAAGCCGACGCCCGAGGACATCCAGTCGATCGCGATGGCCCTTCAGCGCAACCCGCGCTGGGTGAAGGACTGCTTTCGGACGGCGCCCATCCACCCGGGAGCGCAGGTCGCGCTCGAGGTGATCGTGAGCCCCAGTGGGCGAGTCCTCACCGTGTCCACGCGCGTGGCAAGGAAAGTCCCGAACTCGGTCTTGAACTGCCTGGCTTCAGCCGCTTCGCGACAGTTCTACCCCCGCCCCAGCGCTGCCGTCGCCGTGACACACACCTTCACGCCGAGTGACAAGCCCCACGAGGGGCGCTGGGCGAGGCTCAGCGTGGGCAGCTCGAAGCCCGGTAGGAAGGTTTGGCTGAACGGTACCCTTGCAGGCAAGACGCCCGTGTCTGAGCTGGCCCTGGCACCCGGCCAGTACGAGGTCAGAGTGGAGCGGGACAAGGCGATCGTGAACCTCCCGGCGGGAGAAGGGATCAAGCTCATCCACGACGACCGTGGCCTCTCCAGGCCCTCACAGGCTCCAGGCCAGTGACCAGCTCAGCGTCGTGAGCCCGTCCCGCTCGCGGTCCAGCGCCATCTCGAAGGTGTTCGGCACCGGCAGCCCGTAGCGCAGCGCCACCGCCGACACCATCAGCCCGATGGGCGAGCTGATGCCCACGCCGAAGCGGTTGGCGCCCCCCCGGCCGTCGCTGAACCGCCGCCCGGCAAACCCGTAGAACTCGAAGATGGGGAACAGCGCGCCCACGTAGTCTTCGGACGTGGGCACCGCCACCCCCAGCCGCAGCATGGGCACATGCTCGGTCTCGCGGGCCAGCTCCACCGCGTGGGCCACGCCGATGAACAGCCCCACGTACTGCGACTTGCGCACCATGAGATCCAGCCCGTAGCGCAGCGGCACGGTGGGCATGCCCGCCTGATCGGCGTAGCCCACCAGCAGGTGCGGCACCACGTCCACGTCGGCGCGGGCGGGGCGTGCGAAGGCCAGCAGGGCCAGGATGGGCAGCAGGCGGTGCATGGGGCGCCCCACTGCACCGGCCGTACCAACGGCCCGGAGCTGCCAGCGCCCGTGGATCGCGACCTGCGCGTGGCCGGCGGTTCACACCCGGCGTGGCCCCTCGGCACACCGCCAGCGGGTCAGATGTCCTCGGCGCTCTGGGCCAGCCGGTCACGGAAGTCGGCCCGCACCCGGATGAGCGAGTCCGCCGGCTGCGCCAGCCGCACCGCCTCGGTCACCCCGTCGGGCCGCTGGGTGCGCCCCCCGATCTCCTCGGGCGTGAAGTGGTACTCGGTGACCTTCTTGTAGGTGACCTCGGCGCCCGGCGTGGCCTCGGGCTGGGCCAGGGCCGGCAGGGCCAGCAGCGTCGCACAGGTGACAACGGCCAGTCGGATCGGCATATACGCACCCTTTCGTCGGTGGGGCCCGCGCCCCGCCCCGGCTCGAACGCACCGCCCGCCGGAAGGATCCACTTGGCCCGCACCCCGACCCCGGCCCGCCGCCTGCTGGCCGCCCAGGTCACCCTGGCCGGGCTGCTGTACCTGTGGAGCCTGTATGGGTTCCTGCGCTTCACCGGCCGCCAGGGCGACCTGTTCGCCGATCTGGCGGTGGCCCGCTACCTGGGCACCATCGTCTGGTATCAGCTCCGCGTGCTGCCCGCGTACGCCGTGCTCTGGGCCGTGGCCAGCGCTCTGACGTGGCCCGTGCTGCGGCACCGCCCGGTGCTCACGGCAGAGCGCAAGTGGGGGCGCCTGCGGCGGCTGGCCACCCTGGCGGCCCTGGATGGCCTGCTGGGTCTGCTGAGCCTGGGCTGGGTCTACCAGCTCAACCCCGGCTTCCTCGACGGCCTGGCCCGCAAGGGCTCGCCCTATCTGCCCGGCTTCGACTGGTACGCCCTGCACCGCTGGCACCTGCTCGATGGGGTGGCCGCGCTGTTCTTCGCGTGGGTGGCCTTCGCCGCGTGGACCTACGCCCGCGTCTGGTGGGCCCGGCTGCGCGCCAGCCAGGGGGCCGCGCGTGCCCTGTGGACCCTGCCCGCCGTTGCCGTGCTGGCCGCCGTCGGCCTGGCGGCCGCGCCCCCGCCCGCGCCGCCCAAGGCGGCCGATACCCCGCCCAACGTGCTCATCATCGCCAGCGACAGCCTGCGCTACGACCGGCTGGGCGCCCACGGCCACGACCGCGACGTCAGCCCGAACATCGACGCCTTCGCGAAGACCGCCGCCGATCTGCGCCAGCTCCACGTGGCCACCGCCAGCACCCTGGAGTCGTGGATCTCGTTCCTGTCGAGCCGGCTGCCGCCCGATCACGGCGTGCGCTACATGTACCTGCGCCGCGAGCAGGCGCAGGCCGCCTCGGAGCTGGCCGACATGCTGCCTCGCTGGCTGAACACCCAGGGCTACGAGACCTTCGTGGTGAGCGACTGGGCGGGCAACTGCTTCAAGCTGGTGGACGTGGGCTTCGCCCGCAACGATGCGAGCGACACCCAGAACTTCACCAGCTTCATCATGGAGAGCACCATCTGGGGGCACTTCGTGTTTCCGCTGTATTTCTCCAACAGTTTCGGTGAGTTGCTCATCCCCGAGGTGGCCCGCACCACCAAATACCTGCGCCCCCGCGCGCTGACCCAGCGCACCCTGGATCGCATCGACGACGCCACGCGGGCGGGCAAGCCCTTCTTCGGGCTGCTGTTCTTCAGCACCACCCACCTGCCGTACACCGCCCGCTACCCGCACAACGTGCGCTACACCGATCCCGACTACCGCGGGCCCCACAAGTACGAGATCGACGTGAAGGTCCACGAGCTGATCAGCAAGGGCTTCGAGCAGGCCCCGGCCCCCGAGACCGTCGACCACATCCGCGCCCTGTACGACGGCGCCGTGCACGAGTTCGACAGCCACGTGGGCGAGGTGCTCGCCGAGCTCGACCGCCGCGGCCTGGCCGACAACACGGTGGTGATCATCACCAGCGACCACGGCGAGGACCTGTACGACCCGGGCAGCACCCTGGGCCACGGCACCAACTTCTTCGGCGGCGATCAGAGCACCCGCATCCCGTTCTTCATCCGGGCCCCGGGGGTCACCCGGCCCGGCAGCACCGTGGACGCGCTGGCCCGCAACATCGACCTGGCGCCCACCCTGGCGCGGCTGCTCGGCCTGACCCCGCCCCCCGGCTGGACCGGCGCCGATCTCACGCCCCTGCTCACCGGGCAGGCCACCGACCTCGACCTGCCCGTCTTCGGCGAGACCTGCTACCTGTTCTTCCCCAAGCGCGAGGGCATGAGCGTGCTCACCGAGGCCGAGCGGGCCCGGCTGCTGGACGCCAGCGGCGCCCGCGACACCCTCGAGGTGGACGAGCGCTTCGACGACAACATCGTGGTCAAGGCCGAGCTCCACGACCTGGCCATCGCCACCAAGGACCGCATGGTGCGCACCCGCCGCTGGAAGCTGGTGGAGATCCCCACCACCGACGGCGCGCCCATCCGCCGCCTGTGGGACATGCAGGCCGATCCGCACCAGACCCGCGACCTGTCGGGCCGGGACCTGCCGGTGATGGCCGAGCTCAGCGCCCTCATCGCCGCCTACGATCGGGGCGAGGCCGCGCCCGTGCGCTGGCCCGCCGCCAAGGACGCGGATCCGGCCCCGGCGCCGCCACCCGCACCGTGACGGCGGCATCGAAGGACGCTGGAGGTTCGCCGGCCGCGCCGCTAGGCTGCCGCGACCATCGTGCAGGGTTTGCGGCCCCGGGGCGGACCGGGTACCGTGGGGTGGATATGCGACATATGCCTACATCAGCCGTCGGCCTCGTGCTGCTGGCCTTCGCCCTCACCGCCTGTGGCGGCTCCGAGAGCGAGGGCGGCGGCACCGTGAACGCCACCTCCACCGTGGTGGCCCAGCCCGGGGGCGGCACGCCCGCCTCGGGCGCCGCGAGCGAGGCGGGGGCCGCACAGGCCCCGGCCAAGGTCGTGGTCTCGGCCCCGCCCCCGCCTGATCCCCTGCACCACCAGCCGGACACGCCCGCCGACGAGCGGGTGGTGATCGTGGTGGACGGTGAGGAACGCATCGTGCCCGAGGCCGCCGCCGTGGCCGCCGGCTACAGCGTGGTCAGCTTCCGCGATGACTGGACGCCCTTCATCTTCGAGCCCATGGCCGGGCCCGACGGCGAGGAGCTGCAGAACCGCTACCGGCAGATCTTCCTGGGCCTGGCCAACGACCTCACCGATGAGGACGGCCGGCCCCTGGATGACGACGAGAGCAACTATCTGGAAGTGTTTGGGATTCCGCCCGCCATGGGCCTGGTGCGCGACCGCGCCGTGGCCGACAGCGAGGCCGAGTGCCACACGAAGATCGACTACGAGGCCATCGCCTCGCTCGACGAGATCACCTACCGCAACAAGCGCAAGGAGCGCCGCCACCAGGCCAAGGTGCGCGCCGACAGCAGCAGCCTGAAGAACGCCTACCGCAAGGCAAAGGTGAAGGACTTCGCCGAGCTCGAGGCCAAGGCGCCCGAGGAGGCCGAGAAGCTGCGCGAGGCCCACGAGTACGTGGCCCGCGCCGAGCTCGAGCGCCACGTGCTGGCCGAGATCGAGAAGCGCCTGGAGTGCGACGGCCACGACCACAAGAAGTACCGCCACAAGAAGGGCCAGCTCGACCATGGGCTGCGGCTCGCCCTGCGCCGGTTCCAGCGCAAGCACAAGATCTACGAGCACACCAACCTGCGGAAGAAGACCATGAAGATGATGGGGCAGCCGCCCCTCGTCACCAACCACCGGGACTTCCTGCGGGTGCTCACCGAGCGCGTGGTGGACGCCGCCCACATCCTCGAAGACGGCACCGCCACCGTGGGCGGCGAGCCGGCCACCTACGTGGGCGCCGACGGCGCGACGCACCCCGTGCGCAACCTGGTGAAGGAGTTCGTGGCCGCCACCACCAGCCAGCTCGGCGTGGACACCCCCGAGAAGCTGTTGGCCTTCTTCAAGCGCCACCCCCGCGAGGACTTCAAGTGGCTGCGCATGGGCGTGAAGTTCCCGCCGTATCCCGAGTACTACAGCCGCCACATGGACCTGCAGCTCATCGTCGACCGCGGCGACGTGTGGTACGAGCCCCCCTACAACTCGGCCGGCAAGCCGATCCATCAGGCCCGGGCGCGCATGCCCAAGGCCTACCTGGTGCTGAACTACCGCGACCAGCAGTTCCGCCTCATGCGCTGGCCCACCACCATCGGCGGCTGGCGCGAGGATCTGGCCCCCAACGGCTACCTGTACATGAAGTACAAGGGCAGCGACGTGGGCAAGCGGGTG
This sequence comes from Myxococcales bacterium, assembly GCA_020633555.1. Classification (GTDB taxonomy): domain Bacteria; phylum Myxococcota_A; class Bradymonadia; order UBA7976; family UBA1532; genus JACKDL01. The sequence continues at coordinate 34,820 of JACKDL010000004.1, forward strand.
ATCCGCAAGATCATCGCCGGGCCCACCTGGGTGCCGCCCACCACCACGCCGCTGAAGTCGCTGGCCAAGGTGAAGTACATCAACGGCAAGAAGCAGGGCGTGGTGAACTACAGCGAGATGGGCCCCGGCTACCTGTCGGCCTACGGGCTGGTGGCGGGCTACTTCGTCATCCCCGGCTCCGAAGAGGACGGCTCGCGGGACAACGACAAGGGCATCCGGGCCCACGGCTCGTCGGACTACATGTCCATCCTCAGCTCGCGCCGTTTCAGCCACGGCTGCCACCGGCTGATGAACCACCACGCCATCCGCATGTACGGCTTCCTGCTCAACCACCGGAAGATGCAGGTGATCGGCGATCAGCCCATCAACCACAGCCGGCAGTTTCTCTACAACGACGAGGTCTTCGAGATCCGGCTGCCGTCGCGCGGCTTCCGCTACGACCTCACGCCGCCCCTGCCCGTCGAGGTGCTCGAGGGCCGCATCCGCGGTGATCGGCGCAAGCCCATCGAGGACTTCGTGAAGATGCCCGACCACGAGTACCCGGACTCGGCCCCCGACGAGCGGCCCACCGGGCCCGAGGGCGCCGACGGCGACGTGGGCGCGGACGGGGAGGGGAACTGATGCGCCACCTGATCGGCCACATTGGCCTGCTGGGCCTGCTCGGCCTCCTGCTCTGGGCCGCCCCCGCCGGGGCGCAGGCGCCCACCAGCCAGCCCGCGAGCGCGGCGGCCCCCGCCAGCGCGGGGGCTGGCGGCGCCGCCAAGGCGCTGAAGAAGCCTTCCAAGAAGAAGAGCCCGAAGGTGAAGCTCAGCATCAGCAGCCGGCCGGGCGGCGCCAGCGTCTACTACGGCAAGCGCCTGCTGGGCACGACGCCCTTCAGCGTCGAGTGGAAGCGCGACAGCGGGCCCATCGATCTGGCCGTGCGCAAGAGCGGCTTCTTCACCGTCAACACCCGCATCTACACCGGCGACGACGAGGTGTTGATGGTCGAGCTGACGTCGCGCAGCAAGGCGTACACCCTGTTCGGCTACAAGGCCCCCATCAAGAAGGACGAGCCGAAGGGCGAGGATGACGGCGAGGAGATCGCCGATCCCGAGACGGGCGAGCCGGGCAAGGCCCCGGGCTCGAAGGCGCCGAAGGCCCCCGCCTCGGGGCTGGCCCCGGTTGCCCCGCGGCCCCCCGGCAGCATCACGCCCGTGGCGCCCAAGGCCCCCTGACGCGGGTCGCAGGGCGGTCGGGTGGCTACTGGAGTCGCCGCCTGAGGCCATGCCCGGCCTCCAAAACCCACGCCCCCCGCTGGCACACCCCTCGCATTGCGCCCCCGCAACGCGCCCCCGGGGGAAGATCGATGCGCCACCTCGCTCTCAGCACCACCGCCCTGTTGGCCGCAGCCCTGTTGGCTGCCTCCCTCGTCGCCTGCGGGGACGAGACGGCCAGCGCGCCCGCGCCGGCGGCCGACACGCCGCACCGCGTGCCCAACTACGAAGACAGCAAGGCCGACAACTACGTCAGCACCAACGCCCGTGAGTTCACCCTGAGCGGGCAGGCCCACGCCGATCTGCCCAGCGACTACGCCCAGCGCGACGTCGAGGCGCAGGCCAGCGCCGTGAACGCCGCGGTGGACCGCCGCCTCAGCACGCTGACCTGGGCCCTGCGCCGCCACGTGGAGGGCGTGGTCCGCGAGGCCACCGATCTGCACGGCAAGGACACCTGGTTCAGCTTCTTCAAGCGCGACCCCGACGAGGCCGAGGGCGCCGAGGTGGTCGAGGTGGACGGCGCGCTGAAGGCCCGGTTCACCTTCAAGGTGGAGCTGGTGGGCAGCTACTACCTGATGAGCAAGCTGGCCCCCGACACGGGCGCCGCCCAGCGCACCTTCCAGCTCACCCTGGCCGGCGAGCCCACGGCCACCACCGTGGCCATCGAGGGCTCGCCCAGCCGCGACGCCTTCCCCAAGTACGACGAGCTGTTCGCGGACGGCGTGTACGACATCGCCGTGCACTTCGGCGGCGACTACAACGAGGGCCGCTTCGACCTCGAGACCGCGAAGTGGCTGGTGTCGGCCCTGCTCGAGGGCGGCTGGAAGAACGAGGCCGTCACCGACTTCGCCAGCCTGACCGTCGACTCGCCCGCCTTCACCCGCGCCCTGCTCATCGAGGGCCAGACCGTCGAGGCCCGCGTGCGCATCTTCCACAGCGACATGGTGGGCGGCGAGGGCCAGCCCCCGCAGGCGCGCCTGGCCGAGGTGATGAAGGCCAGCCTGGCCAGCGCCGACGTGGTGATCTACTCGGGCCACGCCGGCCCCGGCGCCGGCTTCGTGCTCGACTACCAGCCCCGCGACGAGCTGCGCGCCAGCGACTTCGCCACCCTGGAGCTGGCCAGCAAGTACCAGATCTACGTCTTCGACGGCTGCCAGACCTACCGCACCTACGTCGACGACCTGATGAAGAACCCCAACAAGACCTTCGAGAACGTGGACATCGTCACCACGGTGAACACCACGCCCTTCAGCGTCGGCTACCAGACCCTGCACCAGTTCGTGTACTGGCTGACGCTCACCGACGCCGCCGGCCGCCACTTCCCCGTGAGCTGGGGCGACCTGCTGCGCGGCCTGAACACCCGTGATTTCAAGGACGTGCACTACGGCGTGCACGGCGTGGATCAGGACCCCCAGCTCAACCCCCACGCCAGCGACGTGGCCTGCCAGGCCTGCCAGAGCGACGCCGACTGCGGCGCGGGCGGCAACCTGTGCCTGGGCTACGGCACCGGCGCCGGCTGCGGCGTGGCCTGCACCACCGACACCGCCTGCCCCGCCGGCTACCGCTGCGCCCGCCTGTACGACGATCCCGACCTGTTCTACATCCCCAAGCAGTGCGTGCGCCGGGACTACGCCTGCCCCTGAGCGCGGCCCGGACCAAGCTACGGCGAGGCCGCGGGCCAGAGGGGCGTCGTCAGGCGGACGAGCGTGAAGGGACCCGTGCCCGGCAGCGCCCCTTCGGCCGACCACACGGGGCCGACGCCCGCGAGCTGCGCCGCGCTCAGAGCGACGCAGCGGCCCTCGCCCTCCGCGTCGCCCTCCACCACCCCCTGCGCGGCCACCACGCTCAACCGTGCCGGCGCCCCGGCGTGCGCCCCACAGATCCGCAGGCCGCTGGCGTCGGCGCTGACCGTAACCCCCAGCAGCGGGGCGGGCGGCGCCCACGGCCCGGCGCCCGCCGGCGCCGGCAGCGCGGCGGTCCAGAGCCGGGGCGGGGCCGGGGCGGGGCGCTCGAAGCAGTAGCCCAGCCGGTTCTCGCACTCCAGGCGCGCCGTGGCCCCGGGCACGCCCTCGGGCTCGGGCCCGGCGGTCACCACCAGCAGCCGCTCGGCGTCCAGGCGGACCGCCGCCAGCGGCGCCTGCCCGCCGGGCAGCCGCAGCAGCGCCCGCACCCGCCGCTCCAGCCCCGTCGCGGTGAGCCGCCACTCCCAGACCCGGCCCGCCCGATCCACCTGCCAGACCTCGCGGCCCGCCGCGTCCGCGCGGAAGGCCGCCTCGAAGCCCACCTCGCCGTACCTCACGGCGTCGCGGATCACCCCGTCGGGATCCAGCCGGGCGTAGCCCCACGCGGTGGCGTCGCCCACGCGGCTCGTGTTGCGCACGAGCAGGCCGACGGCGCCGTCGCCCACCGGCTGACTCAGGAGCTGCCCCGGCTCGCCCAGGGCGTCCAGGGCGTCCAGGGCGGCGCCGTCCACCGCCGCCACGGGCGCCAGCGCGTCCAGGTCGTAGCGGTTGGACCACTCGAACGCCTGCCACGGCAGCAGGTGCCAGCCGTCATTGCGGCGCGCCAGCAAGGTCGGCGCGGCGCCCCCCCGCCCGGGCAGCACGCCGCGGGCCTGCGTGCTCACCCGGGCGTCCCGGGGGCCGAACTCCGCCTGGGGCAGCGGCCGCCCGAAGTAGTCCAGGAAGGGGGTGTCGAACACCGCGTCCCCGGCCTCGGCCACCACCGCCCCCGCTGCGGCCACGCAGGTCTCCCCCTCGGCCAGGACCCCCAGCGCCTGCCCGCTGATCAGGCGCCCGCCCTCGAAGGCGAAGCAGTGCGAGGTGGGGCTGGGCACCCACAGGTTCGCGTTGCCGCCCACCCCGCCGGCCTGCCCGGGGAAGACCGACGGGTAGGACAGGCCCGCCTCGTTGCCGTCCACCCGGATCCACGGCCCGTGGCCGTCGTCGAGATCCAGCACGCCCAGCTGCCGGATCCACACCGAGCTCAGCGCCTCCGGGGTCGGGATCGGGCGCAGGCGCACCGCCGGCGCGGCGGCGGCCTCGGCAGGCGCAGGGGCCGGCAGCAGCCGGATCCCGTCGCTCAGGCGGCTGTCGGGCAGGCGCAGCCCGTACTGCCCGAAGCCCAGGGCCGGGAAGGCCACGTCCCCGATGGGGCCGATGCCCTCCAGGAACACCAGGGTGCCCCGCGCGGGCTCCCGCGGGTAGTCGCCCTGGCCCGTGCCGGTGGGATTGCGCGGCCCCTTCCACTCGATCTCCCAGCGGCGCCGGGTGACCCGCGGCGAGCCCGCGCCGTTCTCGCGCACCACCCGCACCACCTTGAACTCGTAGCCGCCGGTGCGATCCAGCGTGCCCAGCTCCCCCAGATCCAGCCGCGCGGCGTCGTGGGGGCGCGCCCAGCTGCGCCAGCGCATGCCCAGGCGCACCGTGCTCGGCAGGACGAAGAGCGGCCGGTGCAGCTGACCGCCCGCCGCCGAGGCCAGCACGTACAGCCCGTCGGGGGTCTGGGCGAGCGCGTGCCAGTCCATGGGGAAGTTCACCGCGGTCAGGCGCCACCGCAGCGTGAACCCCTGACCGCCGCCGGGCAGCGGCCAGGCGTCGGTCACCTGCGCCGCCGCCGCGTTGGTGCCCGTCTTGGTGAGGGTGGCCCCCAGGGTCAGGGGCCACAGCGGCGCCTCGTTGGCGAAGCCCGACCCCTCGTCCAGGACCTCCACCAGCGCCTCGCCCGAGCCCACCCGGCGCGCCTCGGGGCCCCCGTCGCCGTCGCAGCCCGCGCTCGCCGCCCCCAGCAGCGCCGCCAGCGCCCAGCGCCGACGCCACCGCCCCAGCCCCACGAGCGCCAGCAGCAGCCAGCCCAGACCCCCCGGCGGGTGGGTGCCCGCCGCGGCGCAGCCCTCGGCCGGCTCACCGGGCACCGCCGCGTCATCCAGCGGCCCCACCTCCCACACCGTCGGCGCCTGCGGCAGCAGCCAGGGGGTGCCCCCGTCCGCCGGCGGCGCCAGGCTCAGCGCCCGCTCGAAGGTGGTCAGGGATCCATCCTGAGCCTCGGCCTCCACCCGCACGGTGTAGGTGGCGGGCGGCAGCGGGGGCGCCAGGGCCACCTCGCCGCGGTAGATCCCATCGCCCTGGTGCACCAGCCCGGTGGAGAACCCGCCGATCCACGCCTCGAACCGCGCCGGCCGGCCGCCCTCGATGCGCACCGTGATCGGCACCGCCTCCAGGTACTCCACCGTGTCGGCCCCCAGGCCGGTGATGGGCAGGGGGCCGCCCGTCGCGCGCCCCCCGGGCAGCCAGGGCGTCGTCCCATCGGACGGCGGCTCCAGCGTCAGGTGCTGGATGAAGCGGCTGGCCTCGCCGGCCTGGTACACCACCGAGTAGGTGGCCGGCGGCAGCGGCACGGGCGCCAGGGCCAGCGTGCCCTGCCACACCCCTTCGCCCTCGGGGCGCAGCGTCACCGCGAAGCCCGCCAGGTGGGCCACCACCTCATCGGGCTGCCGCCCCGCCACCCGGCAGCGCAGCGTCACCTCATGGGCGTAGGCCACGCTGATCGCGGGCTCGGCGTCCAGGGTGAAGGCCTGGCCCAGCGCCGCGCCCGGCAGGATCGCGCCCACGACCAGCAGCAAGAAGGTCCTCACCATCCCTTGCCCTCCAGCCTTCGGTTCGTCTCCGTGATGGCCCCATTGCGCCCGGTGCTCGGGCCGCGCCGCAAGCCCTTCGGCGGGGCGGCGGGCCGCGAGCCTGCGCCGCGCTGGCCGGACCTCAGCCCGCCGTCAGCAGCACGGGCTGCTGCACCTGGCAGGCCCCGCCGTCCGCCGACCGGGGGAAGCGCCAGCGCGCCACCTGCCGGGCCATGCAGCCGGTGACGACCTCGCTGCCCAGCGAGCCCGGCTGCACCCGGGGCTGCTCTACGCGCCCGCTGGCGTTGATGGTCCAGGCCAGCGTCACCTTGCCGCGCAGGCTCGGCGTGCGGGCCAGCTCCTTCTCGTAGCAGTACTGCAGGCTGCGCTGGCGGCGGCGGAGCACCTTCTCGACGTCCTGTGCGCGGCAGCTGCCCTGGACCCTGGTCCGGCCCCGCCGCAGGTGCCCCTGCGGCTTGGGCGCGCGCTGCGCCGCCTGCTGGGCCAGCCGGGGCTCGGCGTAGGGCGGCAGAGCCTGGGCCCGCTGCGCCAGCGCCACAAACTCGGCCCGCGTCCCGAACACGTCGTCGCCCAGCGCGCCCTGCGCGCGGGCGATGAGCGCGGGGAAGCTCGCCTCGCCGCGGTGCGGATCCTCCCGCAGCAGCAGGGCCAGCTCTGCCACGGCCGAGGCCCAGCGCAGCGCCTCGCTGGGCGCCGCGTCGGTGTCTTGCACCGCCACCGACCACTTCGTCGACGCGGCCTCGGTGGGGCGCTTGGCCCGCACCTTCACCGTCAGCAGCTCGCCCGCCTCCGCCGCCGTCGACGGGGTCGCCGCGGGCTGGTACTTCAGCGGATCCACCCCCGGCACCGCCTCGCCCGAGTCCGCCGGGATCAGCTCGTAGAGCACCGTCACCGTGTGCCCCGCCTGCAGCTCGCCCGCGTCCTTCTGGTCGTCGTTGAAGTCCTGCGCCGCCAGGGTGCGGTTCTCGTAGCCCAGCACCCGCCACGCCTTCACCTGGGCGGGGTTGAACTCCACCTGCACCTTCACGTCGCGCGCCACCGTCACCAGCGTCTGGGTCAGCTCGTCCACCAGCACCCGCCGGGCCTCCTGTGGGCCGTCCAGGAAGTGAAAGCCCCCGTCGCCGTGCTGGGCGATGGCCTCCATCTGTTGCGCCCGCAGGTTGCCGCGCCCCACGCCCAGCACGGTCAGCAGCACCCCCGACTTGCGCTTGGCTTCGATGAGCTTCACGAGCCCCGCCTGGTCCTGCACGCCCACGTTGAAGTCGCCGTCGGTGGCCAGCACCACGCGGTTGTTTCCGCCCTTCACGAAGTGATCCTGCGCCACCCGGTACGCCAGCTCGATGCCCGCGCCGCCGGCGGTGGACCCCCCGGAGCGCAGCCGCTCCAGGGCCGCCTGGATGGTCGCCGTGTCGCCCGCCGGGGTGGACGGCAGCGCCAGCCCCGCCGAGCCCGCGTAGGTCACGATGGCCACCCGGTCGTCGGCCCGCAGGTGCTCGATCATGGCCAACAAGCCCTGCTGCACCAGGGCCAGCCGGTCGGGCCCGCGCATGGACCCCGAGGTGTCCAGCAGGAACACCAGGTTCGCCGCCGCCCGGTCCGCCTCGGACACCTCGGCGGCCTTCACGCCCACCCGCACCAGCCGGTGCGCCGGCGCCCACGGGGCGGCCCCCACGTCGGCCACGATGCGCAGCGGCCGCCCGTCCGTAGGCGGCAGATCGCCGTAGTCGAAGCGGTTGATGAAGTCCTCGACGAACACCGACGCGGGCGCCGGCCGCCGCCCTTGGCTCAGGCTCGACCGCGCCAGGCTGTAGCTGGCCGTGTCGGCATCGATGGACAGCGTGGACAGCGGCTGCGCCGCCACCGGCGTGAAGCCCTTCACCTCGCGGGCCGCCCACCGCTCGCGCGCCGGCGGCGGGACCGGCAGGAACGCCTGCGCCATGCGCCCGCCGGTGCCCAGCGCGCCCAGGCCGCGCCCGCCGCCGGTGTCGATGCGCCCCATCCCGTGGATGCGCCCGAAGCCCTGGCCGCCGCCGCCGGTGCCCGTGCCCCCGGCCAGCCCCAGGCCACCCGCGCCCTGGCCCACCGCAAGCTCATCGCCCACGCCGCTCATGGCCGCGCCCAGCTTCGCGTTCGGCGCGCCCAGGACGTTGTGCATGGGGCCCTCGCCGGCACCGAAGGCGTCCTGCATGGCCACGTCCCGCGCCATCAGCGGCTCAGCCTCCAGGTCGGAGCCCAGGGCCTTGTGGACGCCCACCGACGGCATCTTCTCGATCTTCTTGGCGATCTGGCCCTCGGCGCGTGCCCTCGAGCCCTCCTGAGCCGTCGCTGCCTCGCCCGCTGGGCCCGCAGTTCGTGGCACAGCGGGTGCGCGCTTCCCCACGTCCTCGTCCTGCGGGGGCTCGCCGCGGAACCGATCAACGTGCTGCCCCTGCGGCGCCCCGTCGGCCTGCTCGCCCTGGCCCTTCGGCGCACACCCCAGCGCCAGACACACCACCCCTGCTGCCAGCCACCTGACCGTCACGTTGGCCTCCATCGCTCGTTGCCCCCAACCCGGTGGGCAGGGCTTCGACCGCGGGGTGGGCGGAAAGTTCCGGGTGGGGCGCGCTGCGCGGTCTTCATGGTGTCGTCTGGCTGGGCCTTTGCGGTGGGCCACTGTGGCTGCCTGTTCGAGCATCCTGCTCGGCGGCGATGCGAGAGAGGGCGCGGCCCTCTCTCGCGCTCTCTCCCGCCAGGGCGCTGCCCTGGACCCGGGTTGGCTCGGGAAGCCCCGCCGTGCCGTAGGTGGCGCCGGGCGTTGGTGGGCGGGCTCTCGCCAGCCGGGGAGCGCCCCGGTCCCCCGCGCGGGCCGGGTGGCGTTGGCGCGGGTCCAGGGCCAGGGCGGTGGGTGGGCTCTCCCTGGCCGGGGGGAAAGCCCCCCGGAACCCCCCTGGCTCTCGGCGGCTGCGGGTCGGGGCGAGGCCGGGTGGTGGGCGTGAGGTCGGGCGTGTGGCGGCGGCCGTGGACGACTCACGGGTGGCTTCCGGTTGTCGGTCGCCGGTTGTTGGTAAGTGTCTGAAATGGTGGTGAAAACAAAGAAACGCGCTACACGCGCCGCGATCCGCCGATGAAGAAGGGGTGAGGGCCGACGGCACGGCCTCCACCACCAGGAGCGGACCCCATGGGCTTTGCGTGCGATGCGCTGAACCTCTTTGATCCCACCCACGACCCCGAGGCCAAGGGGCCCGGGCAGCATGGGCCCAACGGGCTGTGCGCGGCCCTGCAGAGCGCCGAGGTCGCCGGCTTCGCCGAGGACCTGCACGGGGGCGCCACGGGGGCGGCCGACGCGGTGGCCCGCCTGGAGCGCCGGGCGAAGGCGGCGGGCATGCTCTTCCAGGTCTCCAGCGCGGTGCTCCAGGGCCGGAAGGTCCCGATGGCCGACGAACTCAGCGGGCATCGGGCCACCTTCGCCAAGACCACCCGCGCGCTGGAGCAGGCGGCGAAGGACGCCGGCAAGCCGCTGCGCGGGATGCAGGCGAGCGCGGCGCAGGTGGAGTGGGTGCTCGCGATGGTGAGCGCCATCGACGCGGCCAGCGAGGCGGCCACCGAGCTGGCGGCCAACCCCCAGGACTTCCAGGCGGCGGCGCGCCACGCGCGGGCCACGGCCGCCGCGTTCGGGCAGGCGAGTGTCATCGCGGGCAAGCTGCCTCCCCCGCTGAACACGGTGGTGGAGCCTCTGTTCTCCGGGATCCCGCAAATGATGGATCAAGTGGTCGGGCTGATTGAAGCGCGGGTGGCGCGCATCGACGCCGAGGCGGGCTTCGGATCCATGGCGGGGGCCACGTGTACCGAGGACGGCCAGATCCTCTGTCGCGGCGCGGACGCGCGGGCGGTGTGTTTCGAGGGCGCTGATCGCAACACGCCGGGTTGTCGGGAGGGGCAGTGACATGCGGTCGCACGGCCTCCACCTGACTTGGCTGGCTGTCGCCATCGGCGGCCCGCTGGCGCTGGTCGCCGTCGCCCAGCTGGAAACCGGCGCGGCGATGCTCGATCTGCTGGGCGAGGCGCCGCTGGACGCGCCGTGGTCCCTCGGCGTCTGCGACGCCGCGCTCTGCCTTCGGGCTGCGAACGCGGGGCTCGTCGCGTGGCTGCGGCCCGACACCCCCTTCGCGCTCCTGGGCTGCGGCGCTGCTGGCCTGGCTGCGATGGCTCTGGCGGTCCCGCGTGCGCGCCCCGTCGCGATCCTGGTCGTCGCCGTCCTCGGCCTGGGTCTGCTGGGCTTCGGCTCTGGCCGATCGTCGAGCGAGCTGGCGTCGCGCCCGGTGATGGCGGGCCCGCGTCAGATCATGATCCACGCCCGCGCCAGAACGCCGCCGGTGGTCCGACCGGCCGTCCTGGGCCTGGTCAACGTGCGGCTCGAGCCCAACTCAGGCGGCGAAGCGCCGACAGATCCGGTGCTGGGCTGGGATGGCGCGACGCGGGTCGTGGCTGAGCGCACCGCCCTGCGGTGGGCGCTGCTGCTCCACGGGCTGCTGTGTGCGGCGGCGCTGTGGTGGCTGGCGCGCCGTCGACCTCAACACAAGGCCGCGGCCGACCATCGGCCGGAGGGCCAGCCGTGATGGGCCCGGGCAGGCTGGGCTTCGCGGTGCTCTTGGCCGCTGCGGCGGTGGGTGTGCCGGCCTTGTGGACCGCGTTGGCGGACCAAGACCGCATGCGGCTGTTCTACGGGTGGACCGCCGAGGGCATCCTGGCGACGGCGCAGAGGCAGGGCGTCCAGGCGGCCGCCGAGGCGCGATTGACCTGGGCCCGCTATGGGACCTCGCTGGCCATTCACACCCCCTCGAGGGTCTATGTCCGACCGGATGACCGGACCGCGCCCGCCGCCGCTGGGCTGCTCGACGAGGTCGCTCGCACGGCGGCGAGCGGGACCGCGTTCGAGGCGGGGCTCATCGTCCATCGCGGCCGTGATCGGCTTGGCCAGCCGCTCGTGGTGGCCCAGCGCGACGCCCCGCTCCGGGTGCACGTGCCCGGCTGGGTGCTGGGGATCGCAGGCCTGGGTCTGGCGGGGTGGATGCTGCTGACCCTGAGGGACCGGGCGTACTGGGCTACAGTCTGGCTGGTGCTGGCGCTCGTGGCCCCCACCGTGGCCGCCTGGCAGGACCTGGAGCGCCGGCGCGCGGAGCAACACATCCCGGGTGCTTGGGGCTTGCTGGCGGAGCTGAACGCACGCGCGGGCCATGCCCTGGGCCCCATCCGCGCCGGTGACTCGGGCTGGACGCACTCGACTCTGCTGGTGCGACCGGCTCCAGAACCGGGCGCCTTTCAGTGGGTGGCGTGTCGCTCCGACACGGCGCTGGTGCTGAGCGGGCGCCCTGCGATGTTTGGGTTCGCCGCATGGGCGGTGCTGGTCGCGGTGCTCGCAACCGCGCTCGGTCGGGCCCCGCCCCCGGGCCGCAGCCTGACCCCGTGACAGCCCGTCACCCAAGGGAGCGTGGATCCGTTGAGCCCGCCACGCGGGACCAGCGGCGCAGTGACGCCGCGAACCGCTGGCTCAACGGATCAAGGTGGCGCTCGACGACCGCGGCTACGGTGTCGAACCCGATCTCTCCGGGGTGGTGGGCCTCCGGCTGCACATAGGCCAGACGCACCGTCATCTGCGCGACGCCGGGCGCCACGCGGATGTCGCCCAGGCGCGCCGTCAGGCCGCGGCGGACGTCGGGATACAGGATGTCCCAGAGGTCACCGGGCACCCGCAGCAGCCCCAGCCCCGCCAGAGCGGCCAGCAGGTGCCCATACTTCTGCTTGTGCTTCGAGGCCCGGGCGATGTGAACCACCCCCTGCAGCAACGCCGCGGCCCCTGCCGCCACCGCCCCCTGCATGTTCTCGTCCTGCGTTGTGTTGCGGCTGCCCGGATCCGTCTTCAGCTCCACCAGCCACAGCGCCGAGCGATCGGCACTCAGGGCCAGGTAGTCCACCTTGAACGACTGGTTGCTGGGCGTGCCGTGGATCAGACCCAGCCGCACGGGAAACTCGGGCACCAGCGTCGGGTCGAAGGCCGCGCCGAAGTGCGCGCCCAGCACCTCGGGCAGGTACAGGCTGAAGAACACATCGGCGCGCCGCTCGAGCTGGTAGTCGGGCAGGTGCCGCCAGCGGTCCAGGCGGTCGAGCAGGTCGAAAGGGTCGGGCATCTGTCAGCTCCATCGGCGGTCAATCTTGCGGAGGTCGATCCAGCTCACGCGCAGAAGCACGTTTGCTGTCGAACGCCCTACCCCCGGAACACCTGCTCGCGGTGCCAGGCCAGGAACCCTGCGTCGGGGCGCTCGTCGGGGCGGCCGGGCAGGTACAACGCCTGGCCCTGGCGCTCGTAATAGATCTTCCCGTTGTCGAAGTCTTCGCGCAGGCGGTTGCTTACCACGAAGCGGTGCTGCTCGTCGACGGTGACGTAGCCCTTGTCGAACAGACGGTGGATGTCGGAGCGCAGGGCCAGGCCGTTGGTGACGATGTGTTCGCCGCCGTCGCTGTAGGGCTTGATGTGGGCGGCCTCGATGACCGGCAGGCTGTGTTCGCGGGTGACGGCGCAGGCCTTGTCGTAGGCCTCGGTGACGGCCAGGCGAAAGGCGCCCTGGCCCAGCCGTGGGCGGACGAGCTGGGGCGCGCCGAAGCGGGCTGGCTGGTCTGGGGTCGCCGTGCCCACGGCTGGCTGGCCCATGCCCGGCAGGGTGGGCTGACTGGGGTGGGCCGGGGTGGCCACGGGGTTCAGCTCGACGTCACGGGCCAGGGCGCGGTGCCACAGGGCCAGGCCAGCGCCTTCGGTCAGGGGGTAGCCCTTGCCCGAGACGATGTTGGGCTGCCAGCCGCCGGGCTCGGGGATCCACGCGTCTTCGGGGAAGAACACGGGCTGGGTGATGATGATGCAGCCGATGAGCGTGGACGGGCTGGTGTCTTGCCCGCGCCGGTAGTGGGCGGCGCGTCGGATGAGCGCCTGCATGTTCGCCACGCCGTTCTTCGGGCCAAAGGCGTCCCAGGCGAGCCAGATGGGCAGCTGGGCGAAGCGGGCGAAGATCCCGTACCCACAGACGGCGTTGCGGCCCTTCTTCAGGCGGAAGAAGAAGGGCTCGCCCGGCTTCAGGGCCTTGAAGACCGCGCCCGAGGGCTTCCAGAAGTTCACCTCGTCGAGGTCGGGCAGGGTGCGCAAGTGCTGGTACCACTCGAAGTCGGTGTTGCCCACGTAGCCGCGCATGGTGCCCCCCGCGTTTGCCGTTCGGGCCAGCCTACGGGAAGCGGGCGCGAACGCCCAGAGCCAGGCGGCGGTCGCCAGGCCGGTTCCTGTTGGTGGGTCCCAAGTGGTTGAAAATACTTGTTGATCAAATTTTGGCGCTACACGCGCCGCGAGCCGCCGATGGAGAGGGGGAGGGCCGACGGCACGGCCTCCACCACCAGGAGCGGACCCCATGGGCTTTGCGTGCGATGCGCTGAACCTCTTTGACCCCACCCACGACCCCGAGGCCAAGGGGCAGGGAAGGCAGGGCCCCAACGGGCTGTGCGCCGCCCTGCAGAGCGCCGAGATCACCGGCTTCGCCGAGGACCTGCACGGGGGCGCCAAGGGCACGGCCGACGCGGTGGCCCGCCTGGAGCGCCGGGCGAAGGTGGCGGGCATGCTCTTCCAGGTGTCCAGCGCGGTGCTCCAGGGCCGGAAGGTCCCGATGGCCGACGAACTCAGCGGGCATCTGGCCACTTTCGCCAAGACCACCCGCGCGCTGGAGCATGCGGCGAAGGACGCCGGCAAGCCGCTGCGCGGGATGCAGGCGAGCGCCGCGCAGGTGCAGTGGGTACTGGCGATGGTGAGCGCGGTCGACACGGCCAGCGAGGCGGCCACCGAGCTGGCGGCCAACCCCCAGGACTTCCAGGCGGCGGCGCGCCACGCGCGGGCCACGGCCGCCGCCTTCGGGCAGGCGAGTGTCATCGCGGGCAAGCTGCCTCCCCCGCTGAACACGGTGGTGGAGCCTCTGTTCTCTGGGATCCCGCAGGTGGTGGATCAAGTGGTCGGGCTGATTGAAGCGCGGGTGGCGCGCATCGACGCCGAGGCGGGCTTCGGGTCCATGCAGGGGGCCGTCTGTTTTGTGGAGGGAAAGAAGCCGCTGTGTACCGGTCCGGGGGCGCGCGAGGTCTGTTTCCACGGCGCCGATCCGAAGTCTGCGGGCTGCGAGGAACACCGATGACAGCGGCTGCTGGGCCGATGGGGTGGCTCGCCCGGACGGTCGGGGTGGTGGTGTGGGCGGCGCTGGCGAGCGCGGGCGCCGTGTGGCTGTGGGACTTGGAGAGCCGCACGCTGGTGCACTTGCTCTTGGCCGGGTCACAGGCGGTCTGGAGCACCTACGCCTGGCGGGCGGGGACCCCCGGCCTGCGGACGTGGGAGGGGCCTGAGCGGTCCCATGGCTACGCGCCGTGGAGTGAGGCGGGGTGGTACACCGCGCACTACCACCTGGACCTGTGGCTGCCCGCGGCGATCGGGGGGATCCTGGCTGCGGTGGGCGCGCTGCTGGCGCTCCGGGTGGGCTCGAACCGGGGGTGGCGTTGGTTGGGCGGTGGGCTGGTCTTCCTGGCGCCCTTCGCGGCGTGGGTGCCTTGGGCGCTCCACTGGGCATCGAGCCTGCGGGGCTGGGTGATCGGTGCGGCGGCGCGGGCGCACGCGGCCGGGGGCTCGCTGCCGTCGCCGGTTGGGCTCCACCTGATGCGGCTGGACCGCGTCGAGGGGGAGCCGTGGCCGTGGCAGCTCGGGGTGCTGGAGATCCCCACCGGGCAGGTTGTGTTGGACGTGCTGGGGATGTGCGCGCTGCTGGCCCTGCTGGGGGCTGCGGCGGCCGCCCTCGTGACGTGGCGCGGGCGAGGGGTGTGGCCAGGGCTTCTGGCCGTTGGGGCGCTGCTCGCCGCTGCGGCGGGCCCGTCCCTGGTGGTGGCTCAGACCGAGCGGGCGCATCACCTGCAGGATGCCGAGCAGATGGCCCTGCGGTTCCAAGCCGCCGCGGCTCGGAAGGGCGATGAGACCGAGGGCCCCGCCACCGCGTGGTTTGATGCCGTGGACACCTTTGGAGACGATTGGCGCGCGCTGCTGACCTTCGAGTGGCACCTGGCTCGGTTCAGGCAAATCGAGCTCAGCCACGGCACGCCACCGTCGGCAGAGGCTCGCCGAGCGCCGCTCTCCCAGGGGCGGTGGATCGAGTGTCCCGAGGAGACCCCAAAGGGGGTGGATCTGCGGGCGGCGGGCTTCAGCACCTGGGGCGAGCGCTACCGCCTGGTGCTCCTGGACGCGAGCCCGCCGCCCGTCTACGCGCTCCCGGTCGTGGCGCTGGTGCTCGCTGCAGTCTTGCTCTGGGGTGGGCGCAGGATCGGGTGGCACTGGGCGAGGGCGGCCGTGGTCTGGCTGGCGCTGAGCCTGCCGACGGCGAGCGCGTTGCTCGACCTGGCCCGACGGGAAGCGGCGGTGGCGGCGGGGCCGGTGCGGCGGGCGCTGGCGGGCGGTGGGCCCGCCCACGGGGCGATGCGCTGCGCCGTGCCGTTTGCGTTGGAGACGGACCGGTCTGCAACGGGATGGCCGCCGAGCCGGGTTGGGTGGACGGCAGGCTGGTTGCTCCTGCTGGGGCTGGGCGCCGCGGGCTGGGTGCGGGTCGCCTCGCGCCGTGGAGACGGGGACGGGGTTGCACGGCACGGGGCCGTCGCCCACCCTCGGGGCCCTCTTGATTCGGAGCCGCCATGACCGAGCCCGCCGCCCTGCCCCACGTGCAGATCTACACCGACGGCGCGTGCTCACCGAACCCGGGGCTGGGCGGGTGGGGCGCGGTGCTGATCTCGGCGGCGCACGGCGCGCGGCGTGAGCTCAGCGGGGCCGAGCGGGACAGCACGAACAACCGCATGGAGATGCAGGCGGCGCTGGAGGGGCTACGGGCGCTGAAGCGGCCGTGTCGGGTGACGCTGACCACCGACAGCACCTACCTGCGCAATGGCTTCAGCCAGGGCTGGGTGGCGGCGTGGAAGGCGCGGGGCTGGCTGACGAAGGCGAAGCAGCCGGTGAAGAACGTGGATCTGTGGCAGGCGCTGGACGCCGAGTGCGCGACGCATGCGGTGACGTGGAAGTGGGTGAAGGGGCACGCCGGGCACCCCGAGAACGAGCGGGCGGACGCGCTGGCGGTGGCGGCCCGCGAGGGGCTGCGGCGGGCGTGACGGAAAAGGGCAGCGGCGGACGCCGTGCATGTGGCCATTGAGGCGCGGCCGCAGGCCGTGCGACACGGTGACCACGATTCCGCAGAGGGGACGACCATGAAGCCGCTGATCACGCTGATGGGCCTGCTGGCCCTGGCCGCCGCCGCGCACGCCGCGCCCTACGAGAACGGCACGAAGCACACGCCCGGAGACCGGATGCCGCCCGGGGACTACGAGTGCAGCCAGGGGATCTACAAGTTCAAGCCGTGCCGGGTGTTCGTGCAGGACGAGCAGTACTTCATCGAGGTGAAGGAGGGCGGGCGGCTGCAGTTCATGGGGCAGCTACTGCCCACCGACGAGAAGAACCAGCTCATCCTGCGCGGCGAGCTGCAGAACCCCGGCGAGCTGTGCCCCACGTGCCCCGACGAGCAGGTGGGCACGGAGTGTGCGGGCAGCGTGGCCGAGAAGGCCACCTGCGCGGCGCAGCCGGTGATGGCGAACCTGCGCAAGCAGGGCAAGCAGTGGTCGGGCGACCTGATCTACTACCTCGTGCGCGGGGTGGACGGCCGGGCCGACAAGGGCTGGTACCGGCTGGGCATCACCGAGAAGTTCAAGGTGCGGCCGGCGCGCAAGAAGAAGTAGCGGGTCGCCGCCGGGGTCCGTGCCCGCGGCGACGAAGCCTCAGGCGCTGAGCAGGGCCTCGGCGTGGGCGATGGCCTCGATGAGGAAGGCGCGCACCTGGCCTTCGGGGTAGCCGAGCACGTCGTGGGCGGGCAGGACGGCCGCCGTGAAGTCATCGGTGTGCCAGTGGCCGCCGCCGTCGCAGTCGGGCAGGTCGTCCGGGGCGATCGAGAGCGGCCGGGGGGCGACGTACCAGTAGGGCTCGGCGTAGTGGCTGTCGCCGGCGGCCAGGCCCACGGCCACGGTCTTGCCGTCGCCAAGCTGGAGCCGGACGCCCATGGCGAAGGGCTCGGCCCACAGCCGAACCGGGCTGGCGTCGGCCCGTAGCTCCCGCAGCTCGTGCAGGTACTCGGCGGCGTGGTCGAACCAGTCGGTCCAGATGGCCATCGCGTCGGCGTCCACCGGGCGGAAGCGGGCGCCCTCGGCCAGGGGGTTCGGCGGCAGGTTGTGGTCAGGCAGGGCCAGCGGGCGGCAGGCCGTCTTCCCGGGCTCAGGTGTCTTCGAGTGCCGCCAGCGCGCGGTGCAAACGCGGGTTTTCTGCCCGCAAGCCGGCCGCAGCGACAAGGCTGGCGAAGATCTTGGGGCGCAGGTGGTCGAGGAGCCTCGGGCACGCCACCGCAGCCTCAGCGAGGATCAGGCGCTGCGGGACCTCCAGCAGATCCAGGTCGGCGGGGGCGAGGCGCACAAGGCAGCGGGCGGCTGCTACGAGGGTTCGGTGGGCACCCATCCGCTGCGCGAGCTTCAGGGTGAGTCCATGCAGTTCGAAGCGCCAGGCCAGTGCGCGCGACGGAGCGGGGGCGTCCGGGCGGCGATGCAGGCGCCTGAGCTCGCGGACGAGCCGGGAGGGGGACTCACCCAGATCGGCGCGCGCGAAGAGTTCGATCGCGATGAGCCGAGCGAGCAGCAGCCCGTGGCGGGCGATTTCGAACTTGAGGTTGCTCAACAGCGCCCGTTGGCCGCTCGTGGCCAGCATGAGCGCCGCGAGCGGATGGCCCATCTGACGTTCGTACTCGGCCGTGTAGGCCCTGGCAGCGAACAGATGGTGAAGCCGTGCCGGGCGGAGCTGTCCGAGTTCGTGATGGTGGCGCAGGCCCTCCATGGCCTCGCGGGCGTGCCTGAGGAGATCGACCCGCTCCGACTCCCAGCCAGCGCGCGCCATGGTAATGTAGGTGCTCAGCACCCTGAACCGTCGGTCGTTGCGCAGAGGCTCTCGCTCGACGAGCTCTTGCCTGAGGCGCAGGGCCTCGCGATACATGTCATGGGCGCCCCCGATGTCTCCCCGCGCTCGCCTCCCATTGGCCAGGCCGATCAGTGAGATCGACAACGAAGCGCGGTAGTCGAGGCGCCACGGGCTCCGCTTGACCAGTTGGTTGCGCACCGCAAAGGCCCGCTCCCACTCGGGGTTGGGAAGATGGCGTCCCGCTCGGCGCGCACGGATATTGCCCAAGGAGTGGCAGACTGCCGAGTACCAGAACTCCAACTCCGACTGGTCCGGCCGGGCCGAGATGGCCCGGCGCATGGCCTGAGCTGCTCGCTGGTAGTATCGCTCGGCCTGAACGTCGTCGAACACCGTGCAGGCCCGACCGCTCTCGTTCAGCACGAAGGCCTCAAGTGTGTCGCGTTCGCGTGAAGGGTGGGCCCGCCCCAGCGCTTCTCGTGCGGCTTGGCACGCGCTCCGCGCCTGCGCGCGCCGGCTCGTCTGTCGAGCGAGGCGCGCTGCAACCATGTGGACCTCAGCCAGCAACAGCGGATCGTGCGTCCTGATCGCAGCGGCCTTTGCAGCGGCAATGGCACGCTCGTTCTCGCTCACGTTGTCGAAGCGCAGCGCCCACGCGGCAGCAAGATCGATCTCGATCCGGGCAGACACCGCGTGAATGGGGCTCGCGTCCCCCTCGCCGGCCGCGTGAAGGTGCGCCCGCGCCAAGAGGAGCGCCTGGAGCGCCCGGTGGGCCTCGCCGCGGCTGATGAGATGGACGCTCGCGGCCGAGGCAGCCAGCCCCAAGCGAGCTCGTGCCGTCGGAGGCCAAGCTCGAGTCTGCTCTTCGGACGGCGCGCGGCCGGTGCGGACCGCCTGCGCGATGAGCCGGCCCAAGAGATCCGTCGCTGCGTCCGTCGCCGGCGTGACGGCCGCTGCGTGCCAAGCGGACGCGAGGCGCTGGGAACCACCCTCGTCGCTCAAACGGACGTAGGCCGATCGAAGCTCGTCGAAGCTGGCACACCAGTCGGCCCACTCGACGAACTGCTCGGGCGGGGTTGGTTGGGTGCGCAAGTGATCGTAGAGGATCTGTTCGGTCAGGCGTTGATGGGCAAACGTATAGCCATCCGGCCAGCCCAGGGCGTCGTGGGTGCGCCGGAGCACGCCAAGGTCAAGCAGGCGCTCAATGGGATCGAGGCCCGCTCGCCGGGTGGAGGCCTCCCGCGTGTCGGCCATGTCTGAGTTCAGCGCCTCAGCCTCGTCGCGAGAGATCCAGGCCCGCCGACGGGCGAGGCAGCACGTGGTTGCCTGCGCCAGCGCCGCGCGAAGCTCATCGTCGTTGACGGTCCGCGTGAGCCAGGCGCCGAAGAGCTGTGCTTCGTGCAGCTCGTGCGGCGGGTGAGCGGCGCCTGCCCAAGTGTCATGGAATAGCTGCAAGAGCAAAGGGCTCGAGAGCAGTTCGCCAACCTCGCGGGGCAGGTCGTCGTACCCGAACGCCGCTGAGGTCGCAGGGGCGACGGTCTGTCGCAGTCGGTAGGCCCGACGCCGGTCGTCATGATCGAGCGGCCGCAGAATCAGCCGTGGATCGCCGCTCTCATCACCGAAGCCCAGCAGGTGGCTCCGGGCCTGCAAGACCGGCTGTTGTGCGACGAGCTCTCCTCGGCGTAGCTGCGCCGCCTCGTATGCGCCGAGGCGGCAGCTGAACACGACCTTGAAGAGCGGATGGGCGGCAAGCCGCGGCAGCAGCGCATCGAGTGTGTCGAGCAGTTCGAAGAAGCGCGGGGATTCGTTCACTGCGTCGATGATGAGGACGGCGTGCGGTGCGCCCATCTCTCGGCTTCGGGCGCGACCGATGGCATCCAGGAGCGCCTGGAGCTCGAACGTGGGCAGCTCCAGCTCCAATGACCGTGCGATGGCGGCGACAAGGGCCCCGGTGGCTGCGCCCGGACCCAGGTCATGCGCGCCGTCGAGCCAGACCACGAGGGGCTGCTCCGCTCCCGGTCGATCGGCACCGTCCAGCAGGCGCTCGGCGAAACGCAGCAATGCGAACGTCTTCCCGGCGCCGCCGCCTCCGACCAGGAGCAGACCTGATTGCGGTGCTTCGAGCAGACTGTAGAGGGCCGCCTGGACTCGGGGGCGCTCGAAGTACCAAGGCGGCAGGGAGCCCGCGGCGAGGTGCCGAGCGAGCGCTCGTCTGACCGTCAGACCGGCCGCTTCACAGAGATCCTGCCATGCCCGCCGGGTGCGCTTCGCTGATCCTGCACGCCATGCCTCGTTGATGGCGTCCATGAGGCGGCTGGCATGGGGGCGCTCGGCGTGGGCCCGGCGAACCCCGAGCATGTGCGCCCAGTTCGGGCCCAGCCCATCAACCATGTATGCCTCGTCGACCGGGGCTGCCACCAGCTCCGTTTCGTCAACGATGAAGGGGGCGACGGGCAGGTAGCGTTGCCCAATCTCGAAGACCGTCGTGCTTGCATCGAGGGCCGCGGCGAGCGCGGGCGACGGGTCTGGCTCAGGCGAGCGGGTGTCGCCAACGAGCCGGTGGACCCCGTCGGGCCTCCGGCGCCAGAGCACGCCTTCCGCGTCACGCAGCAGGCGGCGAATGAGCGCCGGGACCAACCGAAGCAGCGTCTGTCGGTCCGCCTCGTCCTGCAGGTCGTCGATCCGCGTCGCCCGTCGGTGGGCGCGGGTGTTGCGCAGTGCCCACACCGCTTCGATGGGCGAGTGTGCCTTGCGGCCACCATGTCCTGGAAGGTCCTCATAGAGCGGAGCGAGGCTCGCGTCCGCTTGATCGGTCGTGGCGACGGCCTTCCAGCCCAGGGCCAGCCCGACCAGCGCACCCTCGGTGGGGACCACCGGCGGGGCCGACAGACCGTCGGCCAGGGCCACCCAATCACGCCAGTACGGCTGCCTCAGGCCTCGCAGGGCGGCGCTCGCCCGAGGCGACAGCGGCCCGCGCTGCAGGGCGTCGGCCAACAACACCAACGCGGTGAAGCGCACCGCCTGGTAAGTCGCAAAGATGAGGTTGTCGGTCGCTCGGGCGGGCGGCGCTTCGACGTCCATGCCGGCCGCTAGCGGATAGGCCACCGGGAAGGGCAGCAGGGCGCGGCTCTGTGCTTGCCCGCTCAAGCGCTGAGCAGGGCCTCGGCGTGGGCGATGGCCTCGATGAGGAAGGCGCGGACCTGGCCTTCGGGGTAGCCCAGCACGTCGTGGGCGGGCAGGACGGCCGCCGTGAAGTCATCGGTGTGCCAGTGGCCGCCGCCGTCGCAGTCGGGCAGGTCGTCCGGGGCGATCGAGAGCGGCCGGGGGGCGACGTACCAGTAGGGCTCGGCGTAGTGGCTGTCGCCGGCGGCCAGGCCCACGGCCACGGTCTTGCCGTCGCCGAGCTGGAGCCGGACGCCCATGGCGAAGGGCTCGGCCCACAGGCGTACCGGGCTGGCGTCGGCCCGTAGCTCCCGCAGCTCGTGCAGGTACTCGGCGGCGTGGTCGAACCAGTCGGTCCAGATGGCCATCGCGTCGGCGTCCACCGGGCGGAAGCGGGCGCCATCGGCCAGGGGGTGCGGCGGCAGGCTGTGGTCGGGCAGGGCCAGCGGGCGGCTGTCGCTGCCCAGGGTGTCGTCGATGAGGGTCTGGGCGGCGGCCAGCGCCTCGGCGAGGGTCTTGCCCTCGAGCGAGATGCTGCGCCGCTTGTGCTGGCCCTCACAGACGAAGGACAGGCTCTCGAGGTGCAACGCGGCGTGCCACGGCTCGTCGCCGGGCACGGTCTGCCCCTGGATCTCGCCGGACTCGTCCCAAAGCAGGGCGAGGTGGCAGCCGTCGGGCCGGGGCGGCAGCCAGGCGTGGCTGACGGCGGAGACGAGCTGGGTGGCGTAGTGGAGCTGCAGGCGGGCCTCGGCCAGCTGCGGCAGATCGATGGGGCTGGACTCTCGCATGTGTGGCGCGCGCTCCCCGGGGCGTGGATCTCGGCGGCCACGGTACGTTGTGCGCCGCCCCGAGAAAAGACCGCCCCGAGAAAAGGCCAAGGGGGGTTGCACGGCCGCGCCGGCGACGGGTCGAGCAAGGTGAGACGCTTCGCAGAGGTCGCCCCATGTTCGCCCAACCCCATGCCGTGACGGCGAGTGACGCCCTGGCCTGCCCACGATATGTTCGCCCCGTGTCGACGACTTCCCTGAGCCAGCGTGAGGTGGCCGAGCTCTTCCGGGAGCACGGCCCGATGGTGTATCGCCGCGCCCTGCGCCTGCTGGGCAACCCGGCGGACGCCGAGGAGGCCGCCCAGGACGTGTTCGTGCGGGTGATGCGCTCGAGCCACACCTACGACGGCCGCGGCGCCCTGGTGGGCTGGCTGTACCGCATGACCACCAACCACTGCCTGAACCGCATTCGCGATCGGAAGCGGCGCCGGGAGCTGTTCGAGCTGCACGTGGGCCACCAGAAGGCGGCGCAGTCGGGGCCCACCTCGGCGGCGGATCTGGTGATGCTGCGCTGGCTGCTGGCCCACGCCGAGCCCAAGCTGGCCGAGGCGGCGGTGTACTGCTACCTGGACGGCCTGAGCTACCGCGAGGCGGCCGAGCTGCTGGGCACCAGCAAGCGCACGGTGGGCAACCTGCTGGAGCGGTTCCAGGCGTGGGCCGAGGCGCAGGCGCGCACGGCGGCTGAGCGGGCCGCGCAGAGCGAGCCGTGAGCGCGGCCCGGACCGCGCGGGCCCTGCTGGTTGCCCTGGTGTGGCTGTGGGCCGGGGCGGCCCTGGCCCTGCCCGAGAGCACCTGGGTGCTGGCGGTGGGCAACAACCACGGCGACGCCGACGAGGAGCCCCTGCTGTACGCCGAGCGGGACGCCCGCGAGGTGGTGGACGTGCTGCGGCGGCTGGGTGGGGTGAGCACCCGGCGGGCCACCGTGCTGGTGGACGAGGACGCCGCCACCGTGCGGCAGACCCTGGTGGAGCTGAACGCGGCCATCCGGGCCCACAACGCCCGCCACCCCGAGCGCAAGGGCGCGCTGGTGGTGTTCTACTCCGGGCACGCCGACGCCGACGCGCTGCACCTGGGGGGCACCCGGCTGGACTTCGACGAGCTGCGGGGCCTGGTGGAGGGCTCGCCGGCCAACCTGCGGCTGCTGGTGGTGGACGCCTGCCGCTCGGGCGGCGTGAGCCGGGTGAAGGGCGTCAAGAAGGCCAAGGCCTTCAACATCGACCTGAAGGACAACACCGCCGCCGAGGGCGTGGCCATCATGACCTCGAGCGCGGCGGGGGAGTCGAGCCAGGAGAGCGATCGCCTGCGGGGGTCCTTCTTCAGCCACCACCTGATCAACGCTCTGCGCGGCGCGGCCGATCGCAACGAGGACGGGCGCGTCACCCTGACCGAGGCCTACGCCTACACCTACGAGCAGACCCTGCGCAGCACGGGGCGCACGCTGGAGGTGCAGCACCCCACCTACGCCTACGACGTGAAGGGCCGCGGCGAGGTGATCCTGAGCGAGCCGCGGCGGGCTGACCGGCGCTCGGGGGTGCTGAAGCTGGCGGACGAGAGCACCTACTTCATCAGCGAGGGGCACGCGGGCGGGCCCATCGTGGCCGAGGTCAGCCCGCCCAAGGCGGGGGCCACGGTGGCGCTGCCGGCCAAGACCTACTTCGTGCAGCAGCGGCTGCCCCAGGAGTACCGCGAGTATCAGGTGGCGCTGGCGGCCGGGCAGACGCTGGACCTGGCCGAGGCGCCCCACAAGGCGGTGCGCTACGACCGGCTGGTGCGCCGGCGCGGGGGCACGGCGCGGTCCATCCACGGGCTGAGCCTGCTGGGCGGGGGTCGCGGCGAGGTGCTGGAGGGCAGCGGCGCCACGCCGCATCTGGTGGTGGGCTATTCGGCGGATCTGCACTGGGGATCGGTGGGCGTGCGGCTGCGCGGGACGCAGTGGGCCACGGCGGGCGCCGACGGCGACAGCCCGCGCACCCAGCGGGAGCTGGGCCTGGGCCTGACCCTGCAGCGGTTCGTGGATCTGGAGCACTTCTCGGTGTCCTTCGGGCTGCTGATGGAGGGCGCCTACGTGGGCCAGCGTTTCGAGGCCGCGGACCGGCAGACGGTGGATCGCGACAGCTACGCGGTGGGCATCGGCGCGCTGTTCAGCGCCGAGCGGCACCTGGGCGGCGGGCTGGCCCTGCGGCTGGAGGGCGGCCCGCTGACGATGGTGATGCAGCAGGCCGAGCTGCAGGCGGGGGCGCCGGTGGGTGAGGTGCTGGGCTCGCCCTTGACCTGGTGGGGCGCGCTGGGGGTCGTGTGGCGGCTGTGAATCGAGCGTGGGGGTGGCTGGCGGCCGTGGCGTCGCTGGTGGCCTGCGGCGATCCGTTGGTGGACGAGACCTACCGGGGCGAGCCTGTGGGCGCCCTGCCGCTGGAGGTGTCCAGCGCGGGTGATCCGAGCAATTACGATGGGTTGCCGGTTCGGGTCGCGCTGTTCTGGAGCCCGGGCGGGCCCGACAGCGCCCAAGACACCTGGGTGGAGCAGCCGCAGACGAGCCGGGCCGCGCAGCCGCTGGACCGCTTTGACCTGCTCGTGTTCGAGGTGCCACCCGCGGACCTTCTCGTGGGGGCCACGGGCTATGGCCTGGCGCGGGCGCTGGCCTACCGCGACGACGACGGCGACGGGCTGCGCAGCGCGGACGAGCCCATCATCGGCATCAACGGGCGCTCGGCGCTGATCTACGCCCCCGAGCCCACGGTGGGGCCCGCGGGCAACCCGCTGCCGGCGGGCTTCCACGTGGTCAGCGCGCCCGTGCCCTGTGCGCCGCAGCCGCTGCCCCCCGGGCCGCCCGATCCCCAGGACTGCGGGGTGCCGCTGGGGCAGGCCTGCCGGATGCAGATGCCCGGCCCGGGCGAGCCGGCGGCGGACGTGGGCTGCGGCCCGGGGGTGTGCCTGGGCGCGGGGCAGGGAGGGTACTGCGCCCTGGCCGTCTCCGCGGGCCCCTGCAACCCGGCCGGCGGGCGCATCGCGGTGGTGGAGGGCCAGATGGGCCCCACGCCCTACTTCCTGAAGGCCTGCGCCGCCGACGGAGACTGCCGGGTGGGCGAGGGCTACCGCTGCGATCACTGGCGGGGCGTGTGCCTGGCCGCCGAGCGGCTGACCGTGGTGCTGGGCGAGACGGAGCTGGACCGGCTGTGCATGCCTGCGATGACGGGCATGGGGATCGGCGGCGGGCAGGGCGGTATGCTGCCCCCCTGATTTCCTGGGAGGGCGGGGCCATGCGGGCATCGTGGGGCGCTTGGGTGGTGGCCGCTACAGCGGCGCTGGCGGCGTGTGACTCGGGCGGGGGCGACGGAGGCAATCCGCCGGTGCAGCTCGCCCAAGGGCAGGTGAGCGGTCGGCTGCGGCCGTTCGCGCCCGGTCGGGCGAGCGGCCCGGGCCGCGCGGCCCCCGATCCCGAGCTGGTGCGCCTGGCCGAGCAGCTCTTCCGGCAGCCCGTGGCGCGGCGAGCCCTGCGGGTGGGCAGCCCCGGTTTGCAGGCGGTGGCCGACGGCGTGCGCCCGGGAGGGGCCCCGGAGCCGGTGGCGCGGCCCGAGGCGCGCTGGGACTTCGTGCCGGGGCGGCTGGTGGTGCGCCTGCCCGAGTCCGTGACCGTGGACGACGCGGCTGACTGGGCCGAGGGCCTGAGCGCCCACGCGCCTGGCCACGCCTTCGCGCTGGACGTGTGGGCGGGCCCACGCATCGTGGCGCTGCGCGCCACGGGCGAGGACGACGGCGAGGCGCCGGACCACGCCGGCACCGTGGCCCTGGCCGACGCGCTGACGGCGGCCGGGGCGGCGCCGCGGGTGGAGCTGGACTTCTACCGGCAGGCCTTCGCCCGCCCCACCGATCCCGAGTACCGGCTGCAGTGGCACTACGCCCAGATGGGCATGGAGGCCGCCTGGGACCTGACCACGGGCAGCGAGGGGGTCGTGTGCGCGGTGGTGGACGACGGCGTGAACGCCCACCCCGAGCTGGCGGGGCGGCTGCTGCCGGGCCGCGACATGGTGAGCGAGCCCGACATCGCGGGTGATGGGGATCTGCGCGACGGCGATCCCAGCCAGGTGGCGCGCTGCTGCGGCGGCCAGAGCGTGTGGCACGGGCTGCACGTGGCCGGGACCATCGCCGCCAAGGCCGACGGCGCGGGCGTGGTGGGCGTGGACTGGGCCTGCAAGGTGCTGCCCGTGCGGGTGCTGGGCCGCGAGCTGCCCCAAGGTGGGTCGGGCACCTCGGTGGACATCGTGGCGGGCATCTACTGGGCGGCGGGGTACGAGATCCCCGGCGAGCCGGTGAACCGCAACCCTGCGGCGGTGATCAACCTGAGCCTGGGCGGCGGCACGCCCTCGCAGGCCGAGCAGGAGGCCGTGAACGCTGCGGTGCAGGCCGGCGCGGTGATCGTGGCGGCTTCGGGCAACAGCGACGAGGACGCAGGCAGCAGCTCCTTCGGGGCGTACGACAACGTGATCCTGGTGGGGGCCACGGACTACTCCGGGGGCCGGTCCAGCTACAGCAACTACGGCGACTCGGTGGACGTGATGGCGCCGGGCGGCGCGGTGACGCTGGACGCCAACGCCGACGGGCAGCCCGACGGCGTGCTGTCGACCTTCCTGGACGCCGACGGCCGCGAGCCGGGGCTGTACTTTCTGGAGGGCACCAGCATGGCGGCGCCCCACGTGAGCGGGCTGGTGGCGCTGATGAAGGCGCTGCGGCCCAGCCTGACCCACGCCGAGGCCGAGCGCATCCTGAAGGAGACGGCGGATCCGGGGGCGCGCTGCCGGCAGGGCTGTGGCGCCGGGCTGGTGAACGCGCCGGCGGCGCTGCGGGCGGTGGGGGCGCAGGGGCAGGCCCAGGCGCCGCGGTTGAGCGTGTCGGCCGAGCGGCTGAACCTGGGCGCGGCCCAGCAGGGGCAGGTGCGGGTGTTCAACGCGGGCGGCGGGACCCTGGCCTGGTCGGCCCGGCTCACCGGCGCGGCCGCGGGCAACCTGCGCATCGCGCCCGCCCAAGGAAGCCTGGGGGCCGGCGGCTCGGCCACGGTGACCGTGACCCCCGATCGGGGTGGGCTGGCCGACGGCAGCCACCAGGCCACGCTGGTGGTGTCCAGCGACGGCGGCGAGGCCCGGCTGGCGGTGCAGTTCACCGTGGGCGCGGCCAGCACCCTGGACGTGGGCCAGGTTCAGGTGGCGACCCTGCGGCCGCTGGCCGGCGATCAGGTGGAGATCGGGGGGCAGGCGGTGGTGGGCGCGGCCAGCCAGTACGCCTTCAGCTTCCCGTCGGCGGGGGGCGAGTGGATCGTGCTGGCGGCGGCTGACCGCAACGGCAACCAGGTGCTGGATGACGGGGATCTGCTGGGCTTCTGGCGCAGCGCCACCGAGATCCAGGGCGTGGCCGTGGGCGCGGGCGGGGTGTCCGGGTTGGACTTCGCGGTGGTGCCGGTGACGGGCCAGGGCGTCAGCGAGGCGGCCTGCGCCGGCCTGCGCCGCTGCTGGGAGGGCTGCGCCTGGGAGCAGACCTGCATGAACACCTGCCAGGTCACCGCGGCGTGCCAGGGCTGCTTCGACCAGCAGGTGGGGCCCTGCCTGCAGCGCACGGGCTGCGGTGGCGGGGACTGCACCTGCCAGCAGTGCGGGGCCGTGGTGGACGCCTGCTTCGGCCCGGCCACCTGCGCGGCCTTTGGTGGGGGCGGCGGCGGGGGCGGCGGCGGTGGGGCCGGCGCGCCCTGCCGGGGCGGCGACTGCGCGGCGCCCTACCAGTGTGACACCTCGCTGCCCGGGGGCTACTGCACGGCGGAGTGTACGGGCGACTTCGACTGCCCCGGCGCGGCCTGCGTGGCCTTCGATCCCGACCAGAACGGCGTGGCCGACTTCGCCCTGTGCGCCGCCACCTGCCGGGTGGCCAGCGACTGCCCGCGCCAGGGCGACCTGTGTCAGCCGCTCAACACCGGCGTCGGGGTGTGTCTCCCGCCCGGTTGAGCGCGGGGCTACGGCCGCCCGGTCAGTCCAGGAAGAAGTCGGGCGCGAAGTCGGTGGTGCCGGGCATCACGCTGTACTGATCCAGGTCCGTCACGCCCTCGGCGGTGAGCACCTCGTCGTCGATGAAGAAGTTGCCCGTGCAGTCGCCGTGGGGCCGGCAGAGCACGGCGTGGGCGGCGTCGGCCATGATCTCGGGGGTGCGGCTCTTCTTGGCCATGCCGTCGCCGCCCAGCAGGTTGCGCACCGCCGAGGTGTCGATGGCGGTGCGGGGCCACAGGGCGTTGACGCCCACCTTGCCCTTGAACTCCCGCGCCATGCCCAGCACGCACATGCTCATGCCGTACTTGGCCATGGTGTAGGCCACGTGGCCGGCGAACCAGCCCGGGTTCAGGTTCAGCGGCGGGCTGATGTTCAGGATGTGCGGGTTGGCGGCCTTCAGCAGGTGGGGCAGGGCCTTCTGGCTGCACAGGAAGGTGCCCCGGGTGTTCACCTGGTGCATCAGGTCGAAGCGCTTCATGGGGGTGTGCAGGGTGGGCGTGAGCATGATGGCGCTGGCGTTGTTCACCAGGATGTCCAGCCCGCCGAAGCGCTCGACGCCCTGCTTCATGGCCGCCTCGACGGTGGCCTCGTCGCGCACGTCCACCACGCAGGGCAGCGCCTGCCCGCCCGCGGCCTCGATCTCCTCGGCGGCGGTGTAGATGGTGCCCGGCAGCTTGGGGTGGGGCTCGGCGGTCTTGGCCGCCAGGATGATGTTGGCGCCGTCGGCCGCCGCCCGCAGGGCGATGGCCTTGCCGATGCCCCGGCTGGCGCCGGTGATGAAGAGGGTCTTGCCTGCCAGGCTCGCCATGTCGTGTCCCTTTCGCGATCGCTGCGCTGTGGTGGGCGGTGCCGCCTCCGCAAGATGCAGGGGCCGGGCCACAGGCTGCGGTCTGCCGCAATTCTGGCCCGCGGTCCAGAATTGTTGAGGTTCAGCCCCGCTTCCGGGGCGTGCGCAGGCTGACGGCGCGGTTCTTGCTGACCAGCGTTTTCAACCACAGCAGGAGACACCATGCGCACGGTGCTGGCGACCTCGGCCGCCTTGGCCCTGGCCCTGACGGGCTGCATCGAGGAGACGGCCCGCCCGGCCCGGGAGACGCCGGACGGGGCCGCGGCCGCCGATGGCCAGGTGGCCGCGCCTGACGCGGGGCCTGCCGATGGCGCTTTGTCCGACGGCGCGTCCCCCGACCAGGCCGTGCCCGACGTGGCCATCCCGGACGCCGGCGCCCCCGACGCGGCCGCGCCCGACGCGGGGCCCGCGGCCACGTCGCCCGGCAGCCCCTGCGCCGACGACGACGCCTGCGGACCCGGCCAGCAGTGCCTGGGCGAGCCCATCTTCCCCGAGGGCTACTGCGCCCAGGCCGACTGCGGCCCCGACGCGCCCTGCCCCGAGGGCGCGAGCTGCGTGGCCGGCCCCTTCGGCCCCCTGTGCGCCGCCACCTGCACGGCGGCGGACTGCCGGCCGGGCTACTCGTGTCAGGATCTGGACGGGCAGCCGGTGTGCCTGCCCGGGGCCGACGCGGGCCGCGTGGACGGGGCGCCCTGCGAGCGCGACGAGCAGTGCGGCGGCGGGGCGTGCATCACCGACTGGCCCGGCGGCTACTGCACCACCGTGGGCTGCGGCAACCGCGAGGACTGCGCCCGCGGGCCCGAGGCCGGCATCGACAACCGCTGCTTCGTGAGCAACAACCCCACCTTCTGCGTGCGCATGTGCCAGGCCCCGCAGGACTGCCGGTCGGGCTACCTGTGCCAGCCGGTGGGCCAGGGCCTGGGGGTGTGCTTCCCCGATCCCAACGAGCCCTTGCTGGACGCCGAGGCCATCGCCGCCAGCCCGCTTGGCATCCAGTGCGTGGACGGCGACGGCAGCGGCAGCTACGCCCTGGACTTCCAGGTGGCCCAGGACACCAGCGCCTACATGGTGGTGCCCTTCAGCGAGGACGGGCAGGGGCTGCGGCCCGATCGCATCACCACCCCCAGCGGGCAGGCGGTGGACTTCCGTGGGCGCAACGCGTTCCAGGCGGCGCCCTCGCAGCTCTTCGGCGGGCTGAACCCGACGGTGGTGCCGGCGCTGGACACCCTGGCCGGCCAGCTCGAGGCGGGCGGCCACACCTACCGGCTGACCAGCGACGCGCGGCGCATGTGCCACTACCTGCTGGAGGAGCCGAGCGCGGGCGACGAGATCGACCTGAACGTCTACCTGGTGAACATCGGCGTGCGGGCGGCTCAGGCCCCCGCCGACGCCAACATCAACGCCATGCTCGACCAGTTCGAGGCGGTGTACGCCAGCGCGGGCGTGGGGCTGGGCGAGGTGCGCTTCTTCGACGTCGAGGGGGCGCTGGCCGATCGCTTCCAGGTCATCCGCAGCCAGGAGGACGTGGGCAATGTGCTGGCGATCACCGAGCCCCCGGGCGACACGCGCGACGCCGTGCTGAGCCTGAACGTGGTGTTCATCCAGACCTTCGCGCTGCCGGGCGCGGCGGGGGTGCTGGGCATCTCGCCGGGCCTGCCGGGGCCCGCGGGCCTGCACGGCACACCGAACAGCGGCGTGGTCTTCACCGCCGAGTTCCTGGGCCAGCGCTTCCGCGAGCGCTCGGGCGCGGTGGTGGACGGCAACACCTACACGGGCAACGTGCTGGCCCACGAGGTGGGGCACTACCTGGGGTTGTTCCACACCACCGAGCAGAACCAACGGACCACCGATCCCGTGGGAGACACCCCCGACTGCCGCGGGGTGGGGGACTTCCCCTTTGGCTGCCCCGACGAGAACAACCTGATGTTCCCGTTGGCCGGGGCGGACAACAGCACCGTGACCCCGGGGCAGGCAGCGGTGATCCGCGCCAACCCGCTGACCAAGGAGTGACGCCATGCTCTTGCGCCGATTGAGGCACGCCGTCGCCGGCCTGGCGTTGCTCACCCTGGGGGGGCCGGCCCTGGCCGAGCCTGCGGATCCCCGCGAGCGGGTGGAGCGGCTGCTCAGCCACCGCCACCAGACGCCCCCCAAGGCCGCCCTGGCCCAGGTGCCGGGCGTCGAGAAGATCCTGCGCAGCATCGCAGCGGATCCGCAGGGGTTCGCGCCCCGGCGCTACGCGGCCTTCGACGCGCTGCAGCACTGGCCCGACGGGCAGACCCGGGCGCTGTACCTGAGCGCGGTGGCGGCGGATCAGCCCACGGGCTTGCGCCACCGGGTGCTTCGGCTGTGGCCGCGCGCCTTCGGCGACGCCGCGCTGCCGGTGCTGCAGGCGGCCTTGCAGGATCCCGACCGGCAGATCCGGCTGACGGCCGCCCACGCGGTGGACGAGCTGGCTGGCGGGGCGGCCCACAAGGCCTTGGCCGACGCGGCCGCCCAAGAGGCCGATCCCACCGTGCGCGATGCCCTCGCGCACCTGCTCCAGCGGCGGGGGCGGCTGCGCTGATTGCGCCGCGGGGTCCCGGTGTTTAACCCTGGGGCCCCCGTTTGACCCCCGGAGATTCATGGCCAGCCCCGCGAACGACCCCGCCCTGACCCTGGGGATCGCCCTTGGCGCCGGCATGCTGGCGCAGGTCATCGCCCGCCACCTGCGCTTGCCCGGCATCGTCATCCTGTTGGCCATGGGCGTGCTCCTCGGCCCCGAGGTGGCCGGGCTGATTCAGCCCTCGGCGCTCGGCAACGGGCTGCGGATCCTGGTGGGCTTCGCCGTGGCCGTCATCCTGTTCGAGGGCGGGCTGAACCTGGAACTCAAGCACCTGAAACGTCAGGCGAAGAGCATCCGTCAGCTCGTCACCTGGGGGGCGCTGGTGACCGCCATCGGCGGCACCGTCACGCCCATGCTGCTGCTGGACTGGGCGTGGCAGCCCAGCCTGCTGTTCGGGACCCTGGTCATCGTCACCGGCCCCACCGTGGTCACCCCGCTGCTGCGCCGGATCCGGGTGAAGCCGCGGGTGGCGACCGTACTCGAAGCCGAGGGCGTCTTCGGCGACGCCATTGGCGCCATCCTGGCGGTGGTGGCTCTGGAGTGGGTGGTGAGCGGTGCGGCCGCGCAGGGGGTGGCCCACGGCCTGTGGACGGTGGCCAAGACCCTGGGCGTGGGCATCGCCGTGGGCGGCGTGGGCGGCCTGCTGCTGGCCCTGCTGCTGCGCATCGAGGGCCTGATCCCCGAAGGCCTGGAGAACGTGACGATCCTCACGCTGGTGCTGGCGCTGTATCAGTTTGCCGATCACCTGGTGCACGAGGCGGGCATCGCCGCCGCCATCGCGGCCGGGCTGGTGGTGGGCAACCTGCCCTCGCGGGTGTCAGGGGAGCTGAAGGAGTTCAAAGAGCAGCTCACGGTGATGGCCATCGGCATGTTGTTCGTGCTGCTGGCCGCGGACGTGGGTCTGGACCGGGTGTTGGGCCTGGGCTGGGCCGGGGTCGCCACCGTGGGCGTGCTGATGCTGGTGGTGCGCCCGCTGAACATCCTGGCGGGCACCCACGGCACCGATCTCACCCGCAACGAGCGGCTGTTCATGGCCTGGCTGGCGCCGCGAGGCATCGTGGCCGCCGCGGTGGCGTCGCTGTTCGCGCAGGAGCTGACCGACGCCGGCGTGCCGGGCGGCACCGAGCTGCAGGCCCTGGTGTTCCTGGTGATCGCGGTGACGGTCGTGCTCCAGGGCCTGACCGGCGGCTTCATCGCCCAGGCGTTGGGCATCTCGCGCCCGCGGGACAACGGCTGGGTGTTGCTGGGCGCCAACGCGCTGGCGCGGCAGGTGGGCCAGGCCCTGCGCACCGGCGATCAAGAGGTGGTGCTGCTGGATTCGAACGTGGACGCGGTGGCGGCGGCGGAGGCCGATGGCTTCCGCGTCCTGTTCGGCAGCGGCCTCAGCGAGTCGGTGTTGATGCGCGCCGAGGTGGGCGCTCGTCGCGGCGCCCTGGCCGTCACCCCCAACGACTCGGCCAACGTGCTCTTCGTCCGCCGCGGGCGACGGCACTACAAGGTCCCGCGGGCCTGGGCGGCCATCAGCCCCGGGGCCCGGGTGGACCTTGACACCCTGAGCGACTGCGGCGGCCGCTGGCTGTTTGGCGCCGAGGCCGACATCGACTGGTGGATCGTGCGGGTGGAGCGCGGCCAGGCGGTGGCCGAGCGCCGGGTGCGCGAGCGGGTGGTGGACGAGGAGGTGGCGCCGCTGGACGGCCTGCTGTTCCTCGCCATCGGCAAGAGCGGCAAGGCCAGCCGCCCCTTCGACGATGAGAGCCGCATCAAGGCCGGTGAGCAGGTGTGGATGCTGGTGGATGACCAGCGCCGTGAGGCGGTGGAGGCGTGGCTGGCGGGCCAGGGCTTCGGTCCGCCGCTGACCGGGGCCAACCCCACCGAGAAGCCGCAGCGCAAGGCGCCGCCCACCCTGAGCTGAAGCGCGAGCGCCTCGGCGGCGCCTGGCAGGCTGTCGAATTTCGACAGCCTGCTAGTCGAGCACCGTCAGCTCCACCGAGCCGTGCCCGGCCTTCACCAGGCCGATGCGCGCGGCCGCCCCCTTGCTCAGGTCGATCAGCCGCCCCTTCGCGTACGGGCCCCGATCGTTCACCCGCACCACCACCGAGCGGCCCGTCTCGAGCGAGCGCACCTTGACCCGCGCCCCGAAGGGCAGGTCGCGGTGGGCGGCGGTCAGGGCGTGCATGTCGAAGCGCTCACCGTTGGCGGTGCGGCGGCCATGGAAGCCGGGGCCATACCAGCTCGCCACGCCGCGCTGCTTCGGAAGGTTCGCGTCATTGGTGGCATTGGAGGTGGGCTTCCAGTCGTGGCGGCCCCGCGGGATGATCCGGTCGATGGTCTCTTCGAGGGAGGCGGGCGCGCCACAGCCGCTCAGTGCGGGGGTCAACGCCAGCGTGAGCGTCACCAGAAGCAGTCGAGATTGGTGAAGCAAACGAAGCATGGTTGGAATGTTTGATCACAACCACGGGCACACCAAACTTTTGCCGAAAAAAGGAGGCCTTGGGGGATGTGGGGGCTGGGGAGGAATGCGCGTTGGTTCGCCAATCAGCGGCCCCAGCGCAAGACCTTCAGGCGCACGGCCGTGCGCCCCCGCTTCAGCGTGCCCAGCTTGCGGGCTGCGCCCTTGCTCAGGTCGAGGATGCCGTCGCCGAAGGGGCCGCGATCGTTGATGCGCACCACCACCGAGCGGCCGGTGCGCACGTCGGTGACCCGCACCTTGGTGCCGAAGGGCAGGCTCTTGTGGGCGGCGGTCAGGCCGTTCATGTCGAAGCGCTCTCCGCTGGCGGTGCGTCGGCCGTGGAAGCCCGGGCCGTACCAGGTGGCGAAGCCCTCCAGCGCGTGGTTCTGGCGGTGTGCGCCCACGCCCACCGTGTAGGGCAACCCTGGGGGCGCGCTGCAGCCCCACGGGATCGCGACCAGCAGCGCGGCCCGCAGGACCCACCGCACCAGCCCGCGGCGGCCCGTGCCGTCCAGGGCACCCGCTGAGTGGAGCCACGAGGGAGGGCGCGCGCGGTGCACCCCGAGGACGGTGTCGTCAAATTCCAGGCCCAGCACTCCCCCCACGCGCTGTCGCCGCGCCGGTTCGATGGGCTCGCTGGCCGGCTGCTGGGCTGGCGGGACGTCCTCGTGCGGCTGGGGGGCGTCGGCCAGGATCCCGCCCGCTACGGCGGCGCCGGCTTCGGAAACGTCAGCGCCCGCGTGGGGCCCTTTCCAGGCGCCCGCGGCGCCCGCGCGTTCCTGATCACGGGCACCCAGACGGGCGGCTGGCCCTGCATCGGCCTGGACGGCCTGAGCCTGGTGCGCCGCTATGAGATCGAGGCCAACCGGGTGGTGAGCGAGGGGGCGGTGGCGCCCTCCAGCGAGGCCATGACCCACGGCGCCGTCTACGATCTCAGCCCGCGCATCCGCTGCGTGCTGCACGTGCACGCGCCGGTGCTGTGGGCCCGGGCCGCTGAGCTCGGCCTGCCCATCACCCCGCCCGAGGTGGCCTACGGGACCGTGGCCATGGCCCAGGCCGTGAGTCGCGTGGCGCGGGCCAGCGTTGATGGGGATCATGGGGTCTTCTCCATGGGCGGTCACCCCGACGGCATCATCGCCTGGGGGACCAGTGTGGACGCAGCCGGGTCGGCCCTGGTGGCGGCGGTGGCTGCCGCTTCGGCCCGGGTCTACGCCGATCGTCACGCGCTCTGCTCAGGCCCGCTGGGGCGGCCGTGACCCGCCGCTGGTCGGCCGTCCGTGGCCTGACCGAAGCCCTGGAGTGGCCGCGCGCGGTCGGCACGCTGGGGGTGGACGGACACGCTCCGGGTTACCTCGCCAAGTACGTCAACCTCGGGTGACGATTGGGAAAAGGTCGAGCCGCCAGGATGACATCCTCGGCCTGAAATGGCATGGTGGGCATATGATGAGTCCAGTGCAATCCACAGAGACGACTCCGCCCTGGACGGGCGCCGTGGTCGGCACCGCCCAGGCGGCCGCCGTGACCCAGGTGCGCCGGGGCGTGCAGCTCATCGCCGCCGTGGCCGACTGCGTGGCGCCGCACGCGCGCCGCCCGCCGCAGTGGTCGCCCGTCCACGAGGCCATCGTCACCGGCCGGGTGGAGGGCCGCTTCCGCCTGGGGTTGCGGGTGGCCGATCTGACCATGTTGCTCATCGGCAGCGACGGCCGGGAGATGACCCGCTGCCCGCTGGACGGGCTGCCGGTTGGCATCGCCGGGCAGACCCTGCTGCGGGGCATCCAGGGGCACTTCGGCTTGCACGGGCACACGCTGACCAAGGCGCCGGCGGGCACCTTCCAGCTCGCGCCGGTCGAGGCCGCCTTGGCCGAAGGCGACCGCCCGGTCGAGCTGGCCAGGTTGGCCCTGGCCGGCTGAGGACCCGCCCGTCGCGCTCAGGGCGTGAGCGCGAAGCAGTACAGGGCGCCGTAGCCCCCCGAGCAGCCGATGCAGTCGCCCTCGCCGGCGCCGTTCTGGATCAAGTTGATCCCCCGGGCGCAGCCGCGCAGCGGGTGATCAGACACCCAGCTCAACCCCGAGCGGGCGCTGCGCGGGAAGGAGTGGCCGCACATGATGCCGCCGCCACCGCCCGGCCGAGGGCGCCCGCCGCTGGCCACCCGCGTCTCGGTGCTGGTCCAACTGTCGCAGGTGTAGGCCGGGTCCTCGTTCGACAGACGCCCGGCGGCGTTCGAGCCGGTGATGACATCGTGAGCGTCGCCCAGCACCGACGTGGGCACGCCGTGCTCGTCGGGCAGGTCGTTGATGCTGGCTGGATCGCCGGCCGGGCGAGTGCCCGAGAGCCCCTGCAGGTTCTCGGCCACCAGGCGGCCGTTGGCGTCGTACCAAGGCCCCTCACCGATGCGCTCGATGGCGTGGGCTACCTGCCCGTTGCCGTCGTCCGGGGCGCTCAGGAAGGCCCGCCAGGTCTTGTGGCCCATGCCGACCTCGCCCGCGATGGTCTGGCAGATCTCGTCGGCCCCGGGGATGCCCCCCAGGTCGCCGCCGAAGCCGTCGGGGCTGCCCGACAGGCGCTGCATGGCCTCCAGGCTGGTGACGAAGAAGCTGAACAGCCGCCCGGGCTCGCTGGCGTCGACCGGGGCCGCGTCCGGCGCGATGCCGGCGTCCGCCTGAGCGGCGTCTGCCGGGGCGGCCCCGTCCAGCGCCGGATCGGCGTCGGCCGGCACGTCGCCGTCGGCCGGCGCGCCAGCGTCGGCCGGGGCGCCACCCGCGCCACCGCCGCCGCCAGCGCCACCGGCACCACCGCCTGCGCCACCGCCTCCGCCGCCGTCGGCGGCCACCTGGGCGTCGGCGGCCCCCGGATCCGGGGTCACCGGGCTCTCTTCGGTCAGGCAGCCGCCCAGGGCCAGAGCCAGCAGGGCGACAAGGTACTTGGGATGCAGGTTCATCGGGGGGCTCCTCAGCCGCAGGTCAGGTCGGGTTGGCAGGTCTGGTCGTCGGCGCAGTCGGCGTCGGTGCTGCAGGACACGAGGCCCGGGATGGCCAGGTCCAGCACCGCCTGGGCGCTGATCCAGAAGTCCACGCAGCCGAGCGCGGTGTCGGCGCGATCGGCGGTGCGCCGGGTGAGCACCACGGACGGGAAGCCCGAGTAGCCCAGGGCCAGCAGCGCGTCGGTGAGCTCGACGGGCACGGTGAACGCGCCCGTGTCGGGCACGGTGCACTCGATCCAGGCGGGGGTACCGCCGTGGTTGGCGATGTTCAGCTCCACGTGCACCTCGGCCACGCCGGCGCCCGCCGTCCACGCCAGCGCCGTCGGGACCCCGGCCTCCAGCGGCACGGGGTCCGCCGGCGCCACCAGGGGCTCGATGCCCACGCCGTGCAGGGTGAAGGGGGCCACCGGATCCAGGCCGGCGGCCAGCAGGGCGACCGCGTCGCCGGGCTGCACCCCCGGGTGAGGCAGGGCGCCACGGTGGCTGTAGAACCACACGGGCGCGCTGGCGGTCATCTCGACGGCGGCGCTGAGCCCCTGCACGGTCACCGCGCCGACGTCCACGTTGCCAGGGGCCGGCGCACAGGCGCCGGCGGCGGTGCACACCTCGCCCACGGCGCAGCCGCCTTCGCAGAACAGGGTGGGCGGGCGGAGCAGGCGGCAGGCACCGGATTCGGCTTGCACTGCCGGCACTTGCACGGGCACGACGCCGTCGGCCACCTGTCCCTGCACGCTGGTGTAGTCGGCGGCCAGGGCCACCTCGAACCGACCCACGCGGGTCTCGGCCGGGCAGGCGCCGGCGAGGCTGGGGGGCGCGCCCGCGTCCGGGGCCGTGGCGTCGGCCATCGGGCCCTCGTCGGGCGCGGCGCCCTGATCGAGGGGCGCGCCCTCGTCCAGCGCGCCCGCATCCAGCATGGCGTCGGCGGCGGGCGCCCCGTCGAGGGCGGCGGTCTCGCCGTCGTCGCAGGCGGCGAGCGCCAGGACGCTCAGGGCGACCAGGCTCAGGGGGCGGATCATCGGTACGGCCTCGCTTGCTTGATATAGAGCTGGGGAACCTCGCCGGGCGCCCCGTCGAACTTGAACTCCACGTCCATGGCCCACCAGGGGCTCTCGGCCCCCGCGCCCGGGGCGTAGGCCTGCGCGAAGTGGGCGCGGATGCCTGCCAGGGCCTGGCCCAGCGCGAACACCTGCGCGGCGCTCAGCACCGCGGCCTGGCCCTCGGGGAGCTGGTTGGAGTGGCTCAGGTAGGTGATGGGCTGGTCGGCCCGGTCGAAGAAGTACAGGAACTGGTCGGTGGTGGTGCCCGCGGGCGGCGACACCACCGAGGTCTCGCCGCGCTGCACGTTGACGTAGAAGGCCGGCTCCAACCCGCTGGGATCAAAGGGGTTGTTGGTGAGCGCCACCCCGTTGGCCGCCTCGTCGGGGAAGCTGCGGTGCACCAGCAGCGCCATGCCCACGGCCAGGTGGTCGATGCTGCGGTAGGTGCGCTCCTCGAAGGCCCGGTAGGACCAAACGCTGGCCCACACCTCGCGCACGGCGTCGGCCACGGGCTTGTCGGGATCGCCCACCTCGCCGCTCTTGCTGGTGTACAGCCCGGCGCCGGTGAAGCCGTCCAGATCTTCGGCGTTGGTGCTCGACCGGAAGCGCATGCGGGTGTCGGGGAAGTCGCGGACGATCTTCCCCTCGAGCTCGGCCAGGAAGGCGGGGTCCAACGCCGCGGCCTCCATGTCGTCGCGCAGATCGGCCAGGGCGGCGTCGCGCACGGCGGGGTCGTCGACGAACGCGGGATCGGCCAGCAGCAACCGCACCCGGGCGTCGAAGCCGTGCTGGGCCATGAAGTCGAAGTAGTGGGCCACGGGCACCGCGAAGGCGGGGGGCACGGGCACCCCCTCGGCGTGGGCCAGGGCGGCGTAGTGGGCGGCCTTGCCGCCGAAGGCGCGGGTGGCGGTCTTGATGGCGTCGAACATGGGCTCGGCCTCCAGATCCACCGCCGCGCGGATGTCGCGCAGGTCGCGGACGTCCAGGTCCAGCCCGGGCACCTGCACCGCCTCGGGCCGGTTGGCCTGCCACCAGGCCTCGGCCTCGGCCGCGTCCACCGGCGCGATCTCGTAGCGATCCAGGCCCACCCGCAGGCGCACCCACTGCCCCTCCAGCGCCCGCAGCTCGGGGGCGTTGAAGGCGCCGCGCAGGGCCATGTTGGGCGTGCCCCGGTTCTTCGCCAGCACGTTGATGTGGCTCAGCGGGGTCTGGAACTGCTCGGTGATGATGCCGGCGGTCACCGAGATGTCGTTGGGGACCCGGTCGAGCACCGCGATCTCGCGGTAGCTCACGAAGGTGTCCTCCAGCTCGGCGGCGGTGACGAAGCGCAGCCGGCCCACGCTCTCGGCGGGGTTCAGCGGCTGGTAGTCGATGCCCGCGAACAGCGCGTCGGTGGTGATGGTGGGCACGTCCGCCGGCAGGTCGGCCGCCGCCCGGGCCACCGGCTCGGCGTTGACATGGAACCGCAGCCGGTCGCCGAAGTAGCTGTGAGCGGCGATGGCCCGGAAGGCCGTGGTGATCATGGCCGCGTCGGCGGTGTCGTACGGCGCGATCTCGTAGCAGTAGAGGTCGGGCCCCTCGTAGTGGGTGACCGTGCCCAACAGGAAGCGGCGGGTGGGCGAGCTGTACTCGGTGGCGTTGAAGCCGGCCAGCAGGGGCACCACGGGCAGGCCGTTGCCCGACAGGTGCGTGGACGCAAAGTCCCAGTGAATCGGGTAGTTGTGGGTGTTCTGGAAGTACAGGGCGTCGCCGTCGAAGCGGTCGATGACCGACTTCAGGGCGCGGGCGCCCGGGATCGAGGCGTCCAGCGGGGCGCTGGCGAGCTTGTTGAAGTCGGCTCGGCACCCCAGCCGCTGCAGGAACTCAGGCACCTCGTCCAGGGCCGCGGCGCAGGCGAAGAAGTCCACGCCGCCGTCGGGCGCCGTCGCGTCCAGAGTTGCGCCGCCGTCGGCGGGTGGGGTCGCGTCCCCCGGGGGCGCCTGATCCGCCGTGCCCTGATCGCGCGGGCCCTGATCGGCGGCGGGCCCTGCGTCGGCCGGGCCGATCGGGGCCTCGCCGTCGGCGTCGCAGGCCAGCAGCGCCAGGGCCAGGGCAGGCCAGAGCAGCGGGGACAGTCGGCGCACGGAGACCTCCTGGAGCGTGCCGTTGTCGGCGTGCCAAGCAAGAAACAGGCCTGTGTCGATGAGGCCCGCACCCACCCGCCGCGGGGGCCGTGGCGGGCGCGGACCATTGCAAACCCCTGCCGACACCGCCAAGCGTAGTTGGCGGTTTGCGGTGAGTGGGGCGTCGGGATCAGGGCGCCGGGGCGTCGGGCGGCAGCGCCGCCATCACCAGCACCCAGAAGGCTCCGGCGCGGGCCACCCCGGCGTGGGTGAGCTGGGGCAGCAGCAGGTTGCGGGCGTGCCCGGGGCTGCGCCGGAAGGCCTCCAGGGCGGCGTGGGCGTCGGGGGCCTGGGCCAGGTTCTCGGCCGACAACGCGGCCCCCAGCCCGGCAGCCTTCAGCCGGGTGCGCAGGGTGCCGGTGTCGGCGGAGCGGTGCGTGAGCCGGCCGCTGGCCGCCAACTCCACCGCGTGCTCGCCGGCCACCCGCACCAGCACGTCGTGGGGGCGCAGCGGCGGCAGCCCCGCCTGGGCGCGCTGGCCCTGCACCAGCGCCAGCAGGTGCTCGGCGGTGTCGGCCCCCTCGGGCGCCAGCTTCACGGTGGGCCGGCTGGGCGGCGGCTCGCCGGCGTGGATGGGGTGGTTCACCAGCACCACGGGGCCGTCCACGCTGTCGGCCAGCACCTCGACGCCGTAGGCCCCGGGGCCGGCGTCCAGGTAGACGTTCACCTCCAGCCGGCGCTGGTCGGTCCACGCGGGGCGTTCGCGGATGGGGCCCGTGGGCGGCTGCACGACCACCCGCGGCCGGTAGTACCCCCGGCGCAGATCGCCGCTGAGCCGCAGCACCGTGTCCAACGGGGCGCTGCGGGGCAGCGGCGCGTCAAAGCGCACGCCGCGGTGCACCAGCACCACCGCCGTCACCTGCTCGTCGCCCACGGCCCGGGTGGCCACGCCCAGGTGGGTGGGCGGCTGCTTGCGGTCGATCTGGGCCACCAGCCGGGTCAGGGCGGGGGCGACCTCCTCGGGATCCCGGTGGCGCAGGGTGAAGGGGTACACGACCGCGTCGCCCAGGCCCTGTGCCTGCATCAGCCACCGAAGGTGGCCGCTGGCGGTGCGCGGATCGGGGGGCGTGG
Organism: Myxococcales bacterium; assembly: GCA_020633555.1. GTDB lineage: Bacteria > Myxococcota_A > Bradymonadia > UBA7976 > UBA1532 > JACKDL01. Next base: position 75,907 of record JACKDL010000004.1, read on the forward strand.
TCCCGCCCAGGCGGTCGGCCAGCCCCTGCGCCACGGCGTCCAGGCGGGCGGTGCGTTCGGGGGCGCCCAGCCCGTGGGCGGCCAGCAGGGCCTCGACGGGCGGGTGCGCTGGCGGGGGGGCCGCCAGCAGGATCCACGCGAGCAGCGGCGCCAAGCGGCTCAGCCCCGCGGGCGGAACAGGGCCACCACGCTGGTGTAGCCGTGCAGGTAGGGGCGCCCGGCCACGGGGCCGATCTCGCCGTTGCAGAAGAAGCCTGCCACCGGCAGGTGCTCGCCCAGGTGGGCCCGCAGGGCGGTGGAGTCGTGATCGGGCTCGCCGTACAGCCCCTCACCGCGGCCCATGCAGCTGAACAGCAGCGCGCCGGCGGGGGGCTCCTCGTGGGCGTCGGCCTGCGCGGCCAGCAGGGCGTCCAGCTCATGGCGGCTGGTGTGGGCGTCGCGCACGTGGAACTGGACGACCTGGTTGGGCCGCAGCGAGGCCCCCACCACCAGCGCGCCCAGATCGGGATCGGCCCCCACCAGGTTGCGCACCAGGAAGTCACCGGGCCCGTAGCGTTCGCGGGCGGGATCCATCACCAGCCCCAGGAACAGCGCCTTGCGGGCCAGCTCGCGGTCGTCGGCCGACAGGCCCTCGAACACGGCCTGGGCGACGTCGGTGGCGGGCTTGCCGTCGAGCTGGCGCAAGATGTGGCGGTCGGTGGCGTTGGCGAACATGGGCTGGCCGATGGGCTTGCAGCCCTGCGCCACCACCGTGTCCACCCGCAGGTCGCCGCTGAGCGCCACGCCCACCAGCCCCTCGCGGTGCACGCCGTCGTCCAGGAAGAGCCGGTGGCTGCCCGGGCCCTCGCCGCCGCTGGCCATGCCACCCAGCACCGGGCGGCCCGCCCAGGCAGCGCCCAGGCCGCCCAGCGTGGGCTCGGCGGGCACGGTGAAGGGATCGGCGAAGACCAGCACCGCGGCGGGGTCGGTGGGCGCGGCCACCGCGTCGCGCCAGGCGGCGCCGTCGGCGTGGTCGGGCAAGGCCTCGGGCGGGATGTGGAAGGCGTGCACGTCCACGCCCGGCAGCACGGCGCCGATCAGGGCCACCGCGGCCTGCCCCTCGATCTCGCGGCCGTCGGCCAGCACCCCGCCGCCTGAGCAGCCCACCACCCGGGCCTGGGGCCAGTGGCCGCGCAGGGCCCGGCCCAGGGCGGGCAGCCCCGCCCGGTCGGCGGGGGCCACGAAGGCCAGGATCAGATCGGGGGCGTCCACCAGCCGGGCCGCCAACGCGGCGATGCCGTCGGCCAGGGCGTCAGAGAAGTCGTCGGCGGTCTGGAGGGTCGAGACCCACTGCATGTCGGCTCCGGTCGGTGGGCGGTTGGATGCGGCGCCCGGGGGGTCGGTCTCGCCGGCGCGGACCGACGGTCGTCAGCCGCGGAAGGCCACACAGAAGGCGTTGACGTCGGGGACCCCGCAGCCCGCGGCGTCGCACTGCACCGCGTCCTCGATGGGCTGGCACTCGAACCCCTGGGCGCAGTCGGCCCCCGTGGCGCAGGGCTGGATGCAGAAGCGCCCGTCGCGATCGGGCAGGTCCAGGCACACCCCGCCGTAGCGGCAGTTCGCGCTGCAGGCCTCGGTGCACATGCCGATCTGGGCCCCGGGCAGGCCCAGGCACTCGCCGCCCAGGCAGCCGCTGGCGCCCGCCACGCTCTGGATGCAGCGCGCGCCGTTCTCGGCGCCCGAGGCCGGGGTGTAGCCCGTGCCGTCGTCGTCGCAGCCCAGCGCGCCCAGCCCCAGCGCCAGCCCCAACCCCACCGTTGCCCGCGTCATGTGCGCTCCCTCGGGTGTGCCGTCCACCGAGCCATCTTGCCCCTGCCGGCGGTCGCGGTCGACCGCCTTGCCCCGGCCCGCCCCGCCGGGCGACAACCTGGGGTCATGCGCGCCCGCTGCCCCGCCCACCCCGACGCCGATCTGAAGCCCGCCGTGGTCACCGCCGAGGACCGCTTCTGGGGCCTGGACGGCACGTTCACCTACGGCGCCTGCCCGACGTGCGGCACCTGGGTGCTGGACCCCCGCCCCGCGCCCGCCGACATGGGCCCCTACTACGCCCGCTACTACCCCGAGCACGAGCTGACCCAGCGCGCCGAGGCCATGCGCGACAAGCCCATCGCGCAGGCCCTGGGGCTGGAGTGGCTGCGGGCGCTGGACGTGGTGAAGCGCCTGACGAAGCTGCGCGCCCGGCCCACCGCCGAGCAGCGCCTGCTGGACGCCGGCTGCGGCGCCGGCGCTTTTCTGCGGGCCATGCGCGAGCAGACGGGCGTGAAGGTGCAGGGCGTGGACTTCGATCCCAAGTGCCGCGACTTCGCCGGCGCCACCTACCAGGTGCCCGTGGACGCCGGCGAGCTGGCCCAGCAGGCCTACCCCGCCGGCCACTTCCACCTGGTGACGAGCTGGCACTGCCTGGAGCACGTCTACGATCCCCAGGCCGAGCTCACCGAGCTGGCCCGGGTGTTGGCCCCTGGGGGCCGCCTGCTGGTCGAGACGCCCACCGCCGGCTGGCTGGGCCGCCTGTTCAGGGGCCGCTGGCTGTACCTGCAGGCCCCCACCCACCTGTACCACTTCACGCCGGCCACCCTGCAGGCGCTCGTGGAGCGCGCCGGGCTGGCGGTGGAGGCGGTGCGCCGGCCCTGGCTGCCCAGCGAACTGGCGGGCAGCCTGTTGATGGCGCTTGGTCTGAAAGGCTTTGCGCCCCGCCTACTTGGACGTGGTGGCGGCTGGCGCGAGCGGCTGTGGCGGGCGGGACTTTGGCTCTTGCTGCCGCTGGACGTACTCTGCACGCTGCTGTTGAAGGCGCTGGGGGACGGCGGGGTGGTGCAGATCATCGCCCGCAAACCGGCGAGCGAGGGGTGAGGTGGCGCGGCTGATCGTCATCGGCGCGGGAGAGCTGGGCGGGCGGGTCGCCCGCGCGTGGGCGGCCGCGGGCGGCGAGGCCCACGGCTACACCGCCAGCGAGGCCCGCCACGACGCCCTGAGGTCCGCCGGCGTCACCCCCCACCTGGGCCTGCCCGACGCGCTGGCGCCCACCGACCACCTGCTGCTCGCCGTGCCCGGCTCGGCGCGCCAGCGCGAGGTGTTGCAGGCGCTGCAAAGCAAGGGCCTCGCCGCCCCGGGCCGGGTGGTCCTCATCGGCAGCACGGCCATCCACGGCGGCCACCCGCGGGGCACCGTGGACGAGGCCACCCCGCCCGGCACCGGCGCCCGCGCCCAGGCTGCCGCCGACGCCGAGGCCGCCTTCCGCGCCTGGGCAGGCGATGCCGGCGTGGTGCTGCGCTGCGGCGGCCTGTACCGCCCGGGCCGCGGCCCCCTGAGCGCCTTGCAGCGCAAGGGCGTGGCCCCCGAGGGCCCCCCCGACAAGACCCTGGGGCTCATCCACTACGACGACGCGGCGGCGGCGGCCCACGCGGCCCTCACCCACCCCGCGCCGCGCCCCGTGTACCTGGCGGTCACTCCGCCGTGCCCCTCGCGGCTGGCCTTCTACACGGCCGCCTGCGTTCTGTTGGATCTGCCCGCCCCGCGGTTCACCGCGCCGCTGGGGGGCCAGCCCGCCGTGCACGACGTGCGCGCCCTGCGGGCCGACTTGCTGCCGACGGCGGCGCACCCCAAGTGGCAGGAGGCCCTGGTCCCCGCATGACAGCCGCCAAGGACATCTTCACCACCCAGGCGCTCGCCTCCACCCACATCGGGCGGGTCAAGCGCCAGAACGAGGACGCCTTCCTCGTCGACAAGCGCCTGAAGCTCTTCGTCGTGGCCGACGGCATGGGCGGCCACGCCGCGGGCGAGGTGGCCAGCGAGACCGCCGTCGAGGTGCTGCAGCGCGAGGTGCAGCAGGCCGAGCCCCTCATCGAGCGCTTCATCGAGACCGGCGACGGCCGCGAGCTGGTGCTGGGCATGCTGGAAGATGCCGTGCGCAACGCCGGCAAGGCCATCTACACCAAGGCCCAGAACGAGCCCGAGAAGCGGGGCATGGGCACCACCGTCAGCGCCCTGCTGCTCACGCCCTGCCGTGGCTTCATCGCCCACGTGGGCGACAGCCGCATCTACCTGGTGCGGGGCCAGGACGTCTTCCAGCTCACCGAAGACCACTCGCTGATCAACGAGCTGATCAAGCGCGGCCGCCTGAAGCCCGAGGACGCCCACAAGGCCCCCTACAAGAACGCGGTGACCCGCGCTGTGGGCGTGCACGCCGACGTGCAGGTGGACACCCTGGACTTCGAGGTCGGCGACGGCGACCACTTCCTGCTGTGCAGCGACGGGCTCACCAACCACCTGCGCGACGACCGCGAGATCGTCGAGGTCATGGGGAAGACCAGCTTCCTCAGCCAGCCCGAGCACTTCATCAACCTGGCCAACGAGCGCGGCGGCAAGGACAACATCACCACCCTGGTGGTGCAGGTGGCCACGCCCAAGAGCGCCGGCGACACCCAGATCAAGGTCCAGGCCCTGCGCCAGATGCCCCTGTTCCAGCACCTGAGCTACGTGGAGCTCACCGAGGTGCTGAACGTCAGCGAGCTGAAGCTCTACGAGCCCGGCGACCTGGTCTTTGGCGAGGGCAGCCCCGGCGACTCCTTCTTCGTGGTCATCGAGGGCCGGGTGGGCATCCGCAAGGGCGAGGTGGAGCTGGCCCGCCTGGGCCCGGGCGGCCACTTCGGCGAGATGGCCATCATGGACAAGGGCCCCCGCTCGGCCACGGTGATGGCGCTCATGCCCAGCCGCCTGATCCGGGTGGGCCGCAAGCCCCTGTTCCGCCTGATGCGCAAGGACAAGGAGATCGCCGTCAAGCTGCTGTGGTGCTTCGTGCAGGTGCTCAACCAGCGCCTGCGCATGACCAACGCCGATCTGCAGCAGGCGCGCACCGAGCAGCTCGAGCTGGAGGAGCTGCTGGGGCTCGAGGAGATCACCGAATAGCGGCGTCCGCCGCCCCCACTTCGTCGAGCTGCCCGGGCCCGTTGGGGCCGGCGCACAGCTCGTGACAGCTCGCAAGCCCTCCCGTCGATTCACCGGTTGCGCGCCGCGCGCCATATGCGGTGCGCCAATCAGGTTATCTGCGCCCCGCACTCAACTTCGCGGGGCGACGGGCCGAAAGCACGCCGCGAGCGGCGCAGCCCGTCCATTTCGGCCGCGGCCCGCCCAAACTAGGAGCGCCACATGATCGACGTCTGGGCCCCGGCCCTGGTCTTCATGGCCCTCTCGCTGGCGATGGGCGTCGGCATGGTGGTGGCCGCCCGCGTCCTGGCGGTGAAGTCGAAGGACACGCTGCCCACCCGCACGGTGACCTACGAGTCCGGCGAAGAGGCCAAGGGCACCGCCTGGATCCGCTTCCACCCCCGCTACTACGTGGTGGCCCTGGTGTTCGTGCTGTTCGACGTCGAGGCGGTGTTCCTGCTGCCCTGGACGCTGAACGTGAAGGGGTTGGGCTGGTTCGCCATCGCCGAGATGGTGGTGTTCCTGGGGGTGCTGCTGCTGGGCTGGGGCTACGCCCTGCGCAAGGGGGCGTTGAGGTGGCAGTGAATGACGACAAGGCGCCGCGAAGCGCCACCTACGACCACCCGCTGTTCGACACCCTCGAGCGCTTCCCCGGGCTGGATCTGGCCACCACCACCGCCGACAAGCTGCTGAACTGGGGCGCCCGCAACTCCATGTGGATCTTCCCCATGGCCACGAGCTGCTGCGGCATCGAGTTCATGGCCAGCGCGGCGAGCCGGGTGGACTTCGACCGCATGGGCAGCTTCACCCGCGCCACGCCCCGCCAGTCCGACGTGATGGTGGTGGCCGGCACCATCACCGTGAAGATGGCGCCCCGCGTGAAGCGGCTGTGGGACCAGATGCCCGAGCCCAAGTGGTGCGTGGCCATGGGCTCCTGCGCCATCTCGGGCGACTTCTACCGCGACATCTACTCGGTGATCCCGGGCATCGACACGGTGATCCCCGTGGACGTCTACGTGCCGGGCTGCCCGCCCAACCCCGAGGCGCTCATGGCGGGGCTCATGCGACTGCAGGAGCTCATCGCCCTGAAGAAGGCGGGCCTGAAGCCCACGCCCGAGGATCGGCCCGAGGCGCCGAAGATGATCAACCCCCGCATCCGGCGGCTGGGCGATCCGGGGCGGCTGCCCGCGATCGACGCCGCCCAGGTGGCCCAGGCGCTGTCGCTGGATCTCACCGAGCCCCCCGATCTGCTCGCGGCCTTTGCCGCGGCGAAGGCGGCGGCCGAGGCCGAGGCGGCCGCAGAGGCCCAGGGCGCCGGGGCCCAGCCTGCAAAGTCGGAGGGCGAGGCATGAACGATCCCCAGGCCACCCTGGCCGAGTTCATGGCCGAGCGCTTCGGCCTGGCGGTGGACCCCTGGCCCGAGGGCGGGCCGCTGGTGCCGCTGGATCAGCACCTGGTGCTGGCCCAGGCCCTGAAGGACGCCGGCTACACCCTCTACGGCTACTGCGTGGCCAGCCACTGGCCCGAAGAGGTGCCCAAGAAGGGCGATCCCATCCCCGAGCACTACGAGGTGGCCACCGGCCTGCGCCGCCCCGGCAAGGGCACCCACATGGCCATGTGGCGGGTGTGGGTGGACATGGGGCAGGGCGTGCCGAGCCTGGCCGACGTGTTCCCGGGCGCCGACTTCCAGGAGCGCGAGCAGTTCGATCTGGTGGGCGTGGTGTTCGACGGCCACCCCGATCCCCGCCGGCTGATGTTGCCCGAGGAGTGGGTGGGCCACCCCCTGCGCAAGGACTACGCCATCGACACGGGGCACCTGCCATGGCGGTGAGCGACCACATCCGAAGCGGCCGCTGGGGCGATCCCTATCTGGATCTGTCCCGCTACGAGGCCGACGCCGATCTGCTCGAGCTGAACATGGGCCCCCAGCACCCCAGCACCCACGGCGTGCTGCGGGTGGTGCTGCACCTGGACGGCGAGACCATCGTCAAGGCCGTGCCCCACGTGGGGTATCTGCACCGCGGCGTGGAGAAGCTCTGCGAGAAGCTCACGTACGTGCAGATCACGCCCATCGTCGACAAGAACGACTACGTGGCGCCCATGACCAACGAGCAGGCGGTCAACCTGGCCGTCGAGGCGCTGGCGGGCATCGAGGTGCCGCGGCGGGCGCGCTACCTGCGCACCATCCTGGCCGAGCTGCAGCGCGTGGCGAGCCACCTGCTGTGGCTGGGCACCTTCGCCATCGACCTGGGCGGCGCCCTGGGCGGCGGCACCTCGCTGTTCATGTACTGCTTCCGCGAGCGGGAGCTGATCATGGATCTGTTCGAGGAGCTCACCGGCAGCCGCTTCCACTACAACACCCACACGCCGGGCGGGAACCGCCACGACGTGCCCGAGGGCTGGGGCGCCAAGGTCAAGCAGGTCATGCGCCTCATCGAGGGGCGCCTGGACGAGTACACCGCCGTGCTCGACCACCCCATCTTCGAGGCGCGCACCAAGGACATCGGGGTCATCGACGCCGAGCTGGCCCTGGGCCTGGGCCTCAGCGGGCCCATCCTGCGGGCCAGCGGGGTGGATCACGACCTGCGCCGTGACGCGCCCTACCACGCCTACGACGAGATCGAGCTGAACGTGCCGGTGGCCGCCGAGGGCGACTGCCACGCCCGCTACCGGGTGCGGCTGGCCGAGATGCGCGAGAGCATCCGGGTGGTGCTGGCCATGATGGACGGCCTGCCCGAGGGCCCCATCAACGGCGGGCGGGCCATCAAGACGCCGGTGCAGGTGAAGATCAAGAGCGGGCAGGCCTACGTGGCCCTCGAGACGCCCCGCGGTGAGCTGGGCACCTACGTCATCGGCGGCGGCGACAACCGCCACGCCAGCCCCTACCGCTTCAAGATCCGCTCGCCCAGCCTGCACGCCGTCTCGGCCCTGCCGTGGGTGCTGCCCGGGCACCAGGTGAGCGACGTGGTGGCCATCCTGGGCTCGCTGGATCCCATCCTGGGGGAGGTGGACCGATGAGTCCCTGGCTGCATGGCCTGCTCTACGGGGTGGTGCTGCTGGCGGTGCTGATGACCCTGGTGGCCTGGGCCACCTGGTTCGAGCGCAAGTTCGCCGGGCGCATGCAGAGCCGCCTGGGCCCCACCATCGTGGGCAAGTTCGGCTTGCTTCAGCCCATCGCCGACGCCCTGAAGCTGCTGCAGAAGGAAGACATCGTGCCGGCCCGCGCCGACAAGGTGCTCTTCAACCTGGCGCCGCCGCTCACCCTGTTCTTCGCCCTGGCGGTGGCTGCGGTGGTGCCCTTCTCGCCGGGCCTGCTGGCCAGCGACATGGACGTGGGCGTCCTGTACCTGCTGGCGCTCAGCGGCCTGACGGTGTTCCCCATCTGGATCGCCGGCTGGGCCAGCAACAACAAGTACGCCCTGCTGGGCGGCATGCGCGCGGTGGCCCAGGGCATCAGCTACGAGATCCCGCTGCTGATGGCCGCGGCGGTGCCCATCGTGCTCACCGGCACCATGAGCCTGGGCGGCATCGTCGAGTTCCAGGTGCAGCACGGCTGGCTCATCTGGTGGCCCCCGGGCCCCGGGCTGGCGGCCTTCGCCCTGTTCCTGGTGGCCGCGCTGGCCGAGGGCAACCGCATCCCCTTCGACATCCCCGAGGCCGAGTCCGAGCTGGTGAGCGGCCCGAGCACCGAGTACACCGGCATCAAGTTCGGGCTGTTCTACCTGGGCGAGTACGTGCACACGATGATCAGCGGCGCGGTGATGTCGGCGCTGTTCTTCGGCGGCTGGGATGGGCCCTTCGCCCCCGGCCTGCACTGGATGGTCCTCAAGACCCTGTTCTTCTTCGTGGCGCTGCTGTGGCTGCGCTGGTCGCTGGTGCGCTACCGCCCCGACCAGCTCATGGCCATCTGCTGGAAGTACCTGGTGCCCGGCAGCCTGGCGGTGCTCCTGTGGGCCGCCGTGACGGTGGTGGGGGGGCCGGTCTGATGCGTGTGCTCACCGCCAGCCTGCGCGCCATGGGCGTGACCCTGCGCAACCTGTTCCGTACGCCCACCACCGTGGAGTACCCCGACGTCATCCGGCCGCGCAGCGAGCGCCACCGGGTGAGCTTCGCGCTGGTGCACGACGAGCACGGCGAAGAGGCGTGCATCGGCTGCATGGCCTGCGAGCGCATCTGCCCCAGCACGGTCATCACGGTGGTGCCCGACGCCAAGCGCGAGAGCCCCGTCACGGGCAAGAAGCGCGGCTATCTCAAGGATTTCACTCTGGATCTGCAGGCGTGCATCGTCTGCGAGCTGTGCGTGCAGGTCTGCCCCACCGACGCCATCCTCATGACCCGGGAGCCCGAGACGCCGGGGTTCACCCGCGAGGATCTGGTGCTCACCATGGACAAGCTCTACGCCAACGAGAAGGCGAAGACGGTCACCTGGGGCAACGCCACGAAGCTCAACGAGATGCAGGACCCCAAGCGGGGCCTGGTGGAGCCCGAGGCCGAGGCGCCCGCCGAGAAGCCGGTGGCCCGCCCGCGCCCCAAGGCCGAGGCCGCGGCCACGCCGGCCCGCGACGCCACCAAGCGCGCCGAGCCCGGCGCCGCCGACGCGGTGAAGGCGGCCGTGAAGGCCCAGGCGCCGGAGGGCGAGGCCCCCGTGCGCAAGCCGAAGGCCAAGCCGCTGCCGGCGGCCGATCTGGCGGCGGGTGCGGCCCCGGCTGAGGTCGTGGCAGAGGCCAAGGCAGATGCCAAGGCAGAGGCCGAACCGGCGCCCGACGCCCCCAAGCCCACGGAGGGCGACGCATGATGGCCTGGATCGCCTTCGGCATCGTGGCGGCCACCCTGCTGGTGGGCGCCTTCCGGGTGGTCACCGCCCGCAACCTGGTGCACGCCGTGCTGTGGCTGGGGCTCACCCTGGCCATGACCGCGGCGGGCTATGTGTTGCTCGAGGCCACCTTCCTGGCGGTCATGCAGCTGCTGCTCTACACCGGCGGCGTGCTCACGCTGATGCTGTTCGGCATCATGCTCACCCGCCGCGTCGAGGGCGTCGAGGTGCCCAACGAAGCGGCCAACCGCCCGCGGGCGGCGGCGCTGGCCCTGGGCGTCTTCGCCCTGTTCACCTGGGCCATCCTCAACACGCCGCTGCCCCCCGCGGGGCCCGGCGGCGCCGTCACCGCCCAACAGATCGGCCACAGCTTCCTGACCGATCACCTGCTGGCCTTCGAGCTCCTCAGCGTGCTGCTGCTGGCGGTGATGGTGGGCGCCATCGCCATCGCCCGCACCCGCGATCACGCGCCGGCGGGGCAGGGCGGCCACCGGCCCGGGCGGCGGGTGCTGCCCAAGGTCAACCAGAAGGGGGGCGCGGCATGATGCAGGCGTGGCTCATCCTGGCCGCGGCCCTGTTCAGCCTGGGCCTGTTCGGGCTGCTCACCCGCCGCAACGCGGTGGGCATCCTGCTGAGCGTCGAGCTGATGGCCAACGCGGTGAACGTGGTGCTGGTGGCCTTCGGGCGCTGGCACGGCGTGGCCGATGGCCAGGTCTTCGCGCTGTTCACCACCGCCATCACCGTGGCCGAGGCGGCCATCGGGCTGGCGCTGGTGATCCTGCTGTACCGCCAGCGGCAGGACGTGCTGGTGGACGCCGCCACCGAGATGCGGGGGTGATGACGTGCTTGAGCTGACCCCCTTGCAGTGGGCCCAGCTGGCCCTGTGGGTGCCGCTGCTCAGCGCCGTGGTGCTGGCGGCGGTGTGGCCGCTGCGCAAGGCCGGCGGGCCGGCGGCCGGCGTGAGCCTGGTGGCCGCCACCGTCAACCTGGCGGCGGCCGCGGTGCTCCTGTTCGGCTGGCTGAACGGCGCCGAGGACGTGCGGCACACCGCGCCCTGGCTCATCGGCGGCCAGGGCCTCATCGAGCTGGGCGTGCACCTGGACGGCGTGTCGGTGAGCATGCTGCTGGTGGTGGCGGTGGTGGCCTGGGGCGTGCAGGTGTTCAGCCTGGGCTACCTGGCCGACGAGCCCAAGGCGGGCTTCGGCCGCTACTACACCTGGCAGAGCCTGTTCCTGTTCAGCATGAACAGCCTGGTGCTGGCGCCCAACCTGCTGCAGCTCTTCCTGGGCTGGGAGCTGGTGGGCCTGTGCAGCTACCTGCTCATCGGCTACTGGTTCACCAAGCCCAGCGCGGCCAAGGCGGCGCTGAAGGCCTTCTGGGTCACCAAGTTCGCCGACATGGGCCTGCTGCTGGGCCTGATCGTGCTCTACACCCACACCGGCGGCTTCGAGTGGACGGCCACCACCACGGCGGCCACCACCGTGACCCTGCTGTTCTTCCTGGCGGTCATGGGCAAGTCGGCGCAGTTCCCGCTGCACATCTGGCTGCCCGACGCCATGGAGGGCCCCACCCCGGTGTCGGCCCTGCTGCACGCGGCCACCATGGTCGCCGCCGGTGTGTTCCTGGTGGTGCGGGCGGCCCCGCTGTTCGCCCAGGCCCCGCTCACCGGCGAGGTGATGACCTGGATCGGCGCCTTCACCGCGCTGTTCGCGGCCTCCATCGCCGTGGTGCAGACAGACATCAAGAAGGTGCTGGCCTACAGCACCTGCAGCCAGCTCGGCTACATGGTGGCGGCGCTGGGCTCGGGCGCGGTGCTGGGCGGCTACTTCCACCTGACCACCCACGCCTTCTTCAAGGCCCTGCTGTTCCTGGCCGCCGGCGGGCTCATCCACGCCGTACACAGCAATGAAATCAGCCACATGGGCGGCCTGCTGAAGAAGCTGCCCGTCACCGGCTGGACCTTCATCATCGGCGCCCTGGCGCTGGCGGGCTTCCCCGGCTTCAGCGGGTTCTTCAGCAAGGACCTGATCCTCGAGGGCGTGGCGCACCAGGGCCAGTGGGTGCCGCTGGCCATGCTGCTGGTGGGCGCCTTCCTGACGGCCTTCTACATGGGCCGGGTGGTGTTCATCGCGCTGCTGGGCGCGCCGAGCGAGCACGCGGCGCACGCCCACGAGGGCGGCGGCAGCATGAAGCTGCCCCTGCTGGTGCTGGCGGTGCCGGCGCTGGCGCTGGGCTTCTTCGCGGGCCCCGTGGCGGGCCTGTGGGGCCACGAGTACCACTTCCACCTGGGCTGGGTGGGCCTCACCGCCTCGGCGCTGGGCCTGGCGGGCATCGGGCTGAGCTGGGTCATGTTCGCCAAGGGCGGCGCGCAGGGGCTGCTGGCCGCCTTCGCGCCCGTGGGCGCCCTGGCCCGCTCGGGCGCCGTGGATCGCCTGTGGGCCACCGGCTACCGGCAGGGCTTGCAGGTGTTGGGCGGGGCCATCGCCTGGCTCGACCGCTACGTGATCGACGCGCTCATGAACCTCATCGGCTACCTGTCGCTGGCCCTGGGCGACCGCCTGCGGGCGGTGCAGACGGGCAACGTCCGCGACTACGTCTACGCCGTGGTGGCCGGGCTCCTCTTGCTGGGCGCCTGGGGCGCCATGTTCCCGGGGTGACGGCATGCTGACCGACCATCTGCTGTCGCTGACCGTCGCCGCGCCCTTCGTGGCCGCGGTGGTGCTGCTGCTGGCCCCCGATCTGAAGGGGGCGGCGGCCAAGACGGTGGCCCTCATGGGCGCCGGCGCCAGCCTGCTGGGCGCCCTGGCCGTGTGGATCAACTACGACCTGAGCCAGGGCGGCCTGCAGCTCGCTGAGCAGTACCCGCTGGTGCCCGCCTACGGCATCTCGCTGCATCTGGCCGTGGACGGCTGGGGGGTGGCGCTGCTGCTGCTCACCGGCGTCATCATCACCACTGGCGTGCTGGCCACCTGGACCCTCGAACACCGCGAGCGCGAGTTCCTGGTGCTGCTGCTGGTGCTGGTGGCGGGCGTCTACGGCGTCTTCGTGAGCCAGGATCTGTTCGTCTTCTTCCTGTTCTACGAGATCGCCGTCCTGCCCATGTACCTGCTCATCGGCATCTGGGGCAGCGAGGGCAAGGTGGAGCGCGGGGGCCCGCTGGGCTTCGTGTGGGACAAGCTGAACATCGGCGGGCGCGAATACAGCGCCATGAAGCTCACGCTCATGCTGCTGGCGGGCTCGGCGGCCATCCTGGTGGCCATGTTCGCCATGTTCCATGCGGCGGGCGGAAAGAGCTTCGACTTCAGCGTGTTGCAGGGCTTCGACTACCCCGAGCACACCCAGCTGTGGGCCTTCGTGCTGCTGTGGTTCGGCTTCGGCTCGCTGGGCGGCGTGTTCCCGTTCCACACCTGGTCGCCCGACGGGCACGCCGCCGCCCCCACGGCGGTGAGCATGCTGCACGCCGGCGTGCTGATGAAGCTGGGCGCCTTCGGTGTCATCCGCATCGGCATGATGATGCTGCCCGACGGCGCCGCCTACTGGGTGCCCTACGTGGGCGCCGTGGCGGTGCTGAACGTGGTGTGGGGCGCCCTGTCGGCCATGGCCCAGAAGGACCTGAAGTACATCATCGCCTACAGCTCGGTGAGCCACATGGGCGTGGTCATGCTGGGCGCGGCGACGCTGACGGCCGACGGCTGGAACGGCGCCATCTATCAGATGGTGGCCCACGGCATGATGACCGGCCTGTTCTTCGGCCTGGTGGGCCTGGTGTACCACCGCGCTCACAGCCGCTGGGTGCCCGGCATGGGCGGCTTCGCCCACGCCATGCCCGGCGTGGCGGCCTTCTTCATCCTGGCGGGCCTGTCCTCGCTGGGGCTGCCCGGTCTGGCGGGCTTCGTGGCCGAGTTCCTGGTGTTCCTGGGCGCGTGGCAGTCGGCCCACGCCTGGTGGGCCATCCCGGGGATCATCGGCGCCTTCATCACCGCGGTGTATGTGTTGCGGGTGGGGCGCGATGTGTTCTTCGGGCAGGGGCCGCCGGCCACCTTCCATGAGCTCAGCGACGCCAAGGGCAGCGAGTGGGCCGCCCTGGTGGCCCTGGGCGTGTGCCTGATCGTGTTGGGCGTGTACCCCAACGTCATCTTGGAGTTCATCGCCCAGGCGACCAGCGAGTACCTGCCGCTGGTGGTCAAGGGCGCGGCGAGCGGGGTGGCGGTGCTGCCATGACTGACACGAGCACGCTGACCAACTTCGCCCCGCTGGTCCTCGACCTGATGGTGGTGTTCACCGCGCTGCTGGTGCTGGCCACCGACATCCTGCTGCCTGCGGGCCGCAAGAAGGGCCTGGGGCAGCTCACCGCGGTGGCGCTGGCGGGCATCCTGGGCCTGAGCTTCGTGGTGGACACCAGCGGGCTGGCCTTCTCGGGCGCCTACGAGGGCAGCGCCTGGACGCTGTTCTTCAAGCGCCTGTTCCTGGGCGTGGGCGCGCTGGTGGCCCTGGGCGGCACCGAGCACGTGGATCAGCGCTACCCCGGGCGCCAGGGCGAGCTGTGGCTGCTGCTGCTCAGCACCCTGCTGGGCATGATGCTGCTGCCCGGCGCCCGCAACCTCATCCTGTTCGTGGTGGCCTTCGAGCTCATGGGGCTGCCCCTGGTGCTCATGGCCGCCTGGCCCAAGACCGAGGACGCCGACGGCCCCGGCCGCAAGGCCCCCGAGGCCGCCCTGAAGCTGTACGTGGTGAGCGCCGCCAGCACGGCCATCACCGGCATGGGCATGGCGCTGCTGTTCGGCGCCAGCGGCAGCCTGGCGCTGGCCGATCTGGCGGGCGCCCCGCAGACCCCGCTGCTGTGGCTGGGGCTGTTCACGGTGATCGCCGGCCTGAGCTTCAAGGTGGGCGCGGTGCCCTTCCACCAGTGGGTGCCCGACACCTACGAGGGCGCGCCCACGCCCGTGGTGGGCTTCCTGTCGGTGGCCCCCAAGGCCGCGGGCCTGGCGGCCTTCGCGCTGATCCTGCTGGAGGCCTTCGGCTCGGCGCAGGCCCGCTGGCTGCCGGTGATGCTGTTCCTGACGGTGATCACCCTGGTGGTGGGCAACGCCCTGGCCGTGCCGCAGAACGACGCCAAGCGGCTGCTGGCGTACTCGGGCATCGCGCAAATCGGCTACATGCTCATCGCGGTGGTCATCGGCACCGAGGCCGGGCAGGCCGTGCTGCTGTTCTATCTGGCCGGCTACGCGGTGACGAACCTGGGCGCCTTCCTGGTGATCGAGGCGGTCACGGGCGACGCGCCGGACGCCGATCTGGGGCGGTTCGCGGGGCTGTATCAGCGGGCGCCGGGCCTGGCCTTCGCGCTGCTGATCTTCCTGCTGTCGCTGGCGGGCATCCCGTTCGTGGTGGGCTTCTGGGCCAAGCTGTATGTGTTCATGGCCGCCTACGAGGCGGGCCTGGGCTGGCTGGTCGGTTTGGGCGCGGCGCTGTCGATCCTGGCGCTGTTCTACTACCTGCGGCTGGCGAAGGCCGTGTACCTGCGGTCTGTCGACGATCCGCAGCCGGTGGCGGCGGGCGGCGGGCTGAAGCTGGCCATCTGGCTGTGCCTGGCCGGGACCATCGGGTTCGGGGCCTGGCCGGCGCCGGTGGTGGACGCTGCGCGGGCGGCGGCGGCGGCATTCGGGGGGTGAGCGCTCGGCGCTTGGCCTGATCTCTTGTCTCTTCTCTTTGAGTCGGCGCTTGCGGTGGTGGATCGCGGCGTGCCCGTGCGATCTGCCGCTGGGGTGGTGTGTCGGGTTGGACCGGCTGGCGCCGGTCCAACCCTTTGCGGGGCGGCCGACGTCTCGGCGCGGGCGCAGGGGGTGGCGCCGCAGTCGCTATCCTCGGGGCGGTGCCCGGCTGGGGCCGGGCCCCTGCCCCTGCGGGCGCTCCCGCGTCGCCACCCCCTGCGCCCGCTCCGTGGCGGTCGGCTGTGGGGTTGGGGGAGAGGAAGTGGATCGGGGCGTTGTGGGCGGATTGGGTGATGGCGGTGTTCGCCCGGTTGTGTGATGGACCGTGGCCGAGATGCACGACCGACCGTTGGAGTGGTGTGTCGGGTTGGACCGGCTGGCGCCGGTCCAACCCTGTGCGCGGGCGCAGGGGTATGGCGCTGCAGTCGCTATCCTCGGGGCGGTGCCCGGCTGGGGCCAGGGCCCCTGCCTGCGGGCGCTCCTGCGTCGCCACCCCCCTGCGCCCGCTCCGTGGCGGTCGGCTGTGGGGTTGGGGAGAGGAAGTGGATCAGGGCGTTGTGAGCGGATTGGGTGATGGCGGTGTTCGCCCGGTTGTGTGATGGACCGTGGCGTGTATGTGTGATCTGCCGTTGGAGTGGTGTGTCGGGTTGGACCGGCTGGCGCCGGTCCAACCTCTCTGCGAGGGGCGGACGACGCGCTCGGCGCGGGCGCAGGGGCGGCGCCGCAGTCGCTATCCTCGGGGCGGTGCCCGGCTGGGGCCAGGGCCCTGCCCTGCGGGCGCTCCCGCGTCGCCACCCCCTGCGCCCGCTCCGTGGCGGTCGGCTGTGGGGTTGGGGGAGAGGAAGTGGATCGGGGCGTTGTGGGCGGATTGGGTGATGGCGGTGTTCGCCCGGTTGTGTGATGGACCGTGGCGTGTATGTGTGATCTGCCGTTGGGTGGTGTGTCGGGTTGGACCGGCTGGCGCCGGTCCAACCCTGTGCGGGGCGGCCGACGTCTCGGCGCGGGCGCAGGGGCGCCGCAGTCGCTATCCTCGGGGCGGTGCCCGGCTGGGGCCGGGCCCCTGCTGCAGGCGCTCCCGCGTCGCCACCCCCTGCGCCCGCTCCGTGGTGGTCGGCTGTGGGGTTGGGGGAGAGGAAGTGGATCGGGGCGTTGTCGTTGGAGTGAGTGATGGCGGTGCGCGCCAGGTCGGGTGATGAATCTTGGCGTGCATGTGTGATCTGCCGCTGGGGTGGTGTGTCGGGTTGGACCGGCTGGCGCCGGTCCAACCTTTTAGGGGGCGGCCGACGTCTCGGCGCGGGCGCAGGGGGTGGCGCCGCAGTCGCTATCCTCGGGGCGGTGCCCGGCTGGGGCCGGGCCCCTGCCCCAGCGGGCGCTCCGCGTCGCCACCCCCTGCGCCCGCTCCGTGGTGGTCGGCTGTGGGGTTGGGGGAGAGGAAGTGGATCGGGGCGTTGTGGGCGGATTGGGTGATGGCGGTGTTCGCCCGGTTGTGTGATGGATCGTGGCGTCCATGTGTGATCTGCCGTTGGAGTGGTGTGTCGGGTTGGACCGGCTGGCGCCGGTCCAACCTGTGGTGGGGCGGTTGACCGACGTCTCGGCGCGGGCGCAGGGGCGGCGCCACAGTCGCTATCCTCGGGGCGGTGCCCGGCTGGGGCCGGGCCCTGCCCCTGCGGGCGCTCCCGCGTCGCCACCCCCTGCGCCCGCTCCGTGGTGGTCGGCTGAGGGGATGGGGGAGAGGAAGTGGATCGGGGCGTTGTGGGCGGATTGGGTGATGGCAGTGTTCGCCCGGTCGTGTGATGGATCGTGGCCGAGATGCACGACCGACCGTTGGAGTGGTGTGTCGGGTTGGGCCGGCGGGCGCCGGTCCAACCCTGTGCGTGGCGGCCGACGGCTCGGCGCGGGCGCAGGGGGCGGACCTTGAAGGACGTGGAGGGCTGACGGGGGTCGAGCGCAGGGACGGCATCGAAGGGTAGGCCGGTCTGCGCCGGGGCCGCGGGCAGGGTGGCGCCGTCGATGGCGACGCCCACCCGTTGCTCGGCGGCGACGTCGACTTCCTGGGTCTGCCAGGGGGCGCGCCAGCGGATGCCGAGCAAGGGACCATAGGCGGCGAAAGCGTGGGACCCGACGAGGACGGCGCCTACGCGGAAGACCCCGTGGAGCGCCAGGACGCGGAGCACCGTGCCCGCCGTGCGGTCTGGGCCCTGGGCGCCGGCTGCGCGGAGCATCTCGACCTGCCTGGCGCTCACATCCAGTGGGTTATACGCCGAGTTCATGAATGCAGCGTGTAACCTGCGCGAGGCCCTGTCGAGGGGGCCTGACGGGCGCCGGAGCAGGGCGGGGGCGTGTGCCCCGGGGTCAGAACGCCTGACCGGGCTCGTTGAGGCGCGGGCGGCGGCGCTGGGCGGCGCGCCAGCGCTGGGCGCGGCGGGCGACGTCGGGTTGGGTCAAGGGCTTGGGCAGGTAGTGGGTCTCGGCGGTCAGGCGGCCGGAAGGTTCGACGGTGTAGCGGACGGCCAGGGTGTAGCCGATGACGGCCAGGGGGCGATCCTCGGGGCGGTGTTGCTTGGGGACGCAGGCCACACAGGGGGCGCAGCCGGCGCCCGGGCTGCAGGGGCACGGGGGGCAGTCGCGGGCTTCCAGCGTGGGGCCCAGCCAGAGCTGCACCCAGGTGAGGTGGAACAGGGCCTGAACGGCGCCGGTCTCGGGGTCGGTGGTCAGCCAGAGCTGGATCTCTTCGGCCGGCTTGGGTGGGGGCGTCAGGCCCTTGGGGAGCTTGAGCTTTTGGCGCCGCAGCAGGGGGGCGGTGCGGTCGTCCAGGGCCAGGCGGGTCTGGAGGAAGCGCTGGCGCAGCAGGGGTTCCAGGTCGGGCGGCAGCGCCGCGGGCTTGGGCGCGTCGGGGGCGGGCCGCAGGTCGGCCAGGGTCCAGGCGGTCACCTGCTGGGGTTGCACGGCGTCGTCTTCAGAGGCGACGGACACGCCCACGGGTGTCGGGGCGCCCCAGGCCGGCCAGGTCACGAGCAGCAGGCAGAGGACGGTGCGCATGGGGACTCCCCGAAGTTCGGCCGGCGGCCGACGGGCCTTCCTGGCAGGTATTCCAATCGGGCCATGTGAGCGTGGGGGGCACCCTGGGTCCGAGGTGACAGGGGGCGCTGGCCAGACCGGGCGCCGTCACCGAACCCCCCCCAGGGCCAGGGCGGGGTGCCCTGCGCGCCAACCACATGGGAGGACGAAGGCATGTTCAAGCACACCGTGATCCTGGGGGCACTGTTCGGGCTGGTCTCCGTGGCGTCGCCGGCGCTGGCCGACGAGAGCAACTGGGGGAGCTGCGAGTCGGCCATCAAGAGCTGCACCGAGAAGGACGGCGAGTTCCAGCGCCTGACCGACGCCGTGGCCAGCGCCTGCAAGGAGATCAGCGACTGCAACCTGAGCAAGAAGCAGTGGAAGGCCGAGAAGACCTGGCTGAAGAACGCGAAGAAGAGCTGCAAGAAGAAGTGCGGCGTGGACTTCAAGAAGGACCGGAAGGGCGAGAAGGCGTGCAAGCAGGGCTGCGGGAGCGCCTATGACCGGGGCTGGAGCGACCTGCTGAGCGACGAGCGGGCGAACAAGAGCCGCAAGTACTGCCGCCAGAAGTACCAGAGCCAGGACTGCAAGCGCGCCCGCACCGAGCTGGGCGGCTACCTGGCGAAGCGCACGCTGTCGTGTGGCGCGTCGCTGTACTTCGCCTGCAACGCCAAGAAGTAGCGCTCGCCGTCGTGCCACGCGGGGCGTGTGGCCGCGCCTGCGTCCACGCAGGCCCCTGTCGCGGCGCCCCGACAATTAGATCGACACCCGGAGATCCCCGCGTCGAAGATGGGACGTGTCTCTCGGAGCCGCCCGGCTCCGGGTCGCCTCAGCCCTGACTCCGAAGTGGGTGCGACATGGATTCGAAGCCGGCGCTGCGCGCCGCCCGGTGGTGCGTCGCGTGGGCCGCCCTCGCCTGGTGGGGGGTGTGCGGGGCTTCGCCGCCCGGCGAGTGTCAGCCGGCCTGGCAGCTCGCGGGGGCGGCCGAGGTCGCCTCGGCGGACGAGTCCGCGACGGTGCCGAAGGCCTGGAGCGATGCCCTGACGCAGGTGGCCGAGTGCCTCGCCGCTCAGCCAGAGGCCTGCGTCGAGATCGAGGGGCAGACCGATGACACGCCCTTCCCACCGCACGTGGTGGCGGCCATGGGCGGGCCGCAGGCGGCCCAGCTCCTGCGGGCCCATGGGCGGGCGGTGAGCGTGGCGGCCCACCTGCGGCAGCTCGGCGTGGCCCCCGGGCAGCTCCGCGAGGCCCCACCGAACACGAAGGCCGAGGCGCGGGGGGTGGCCCTGCGGCTCATCGAGGCCTGCGCCGACCGCGCCCCGTCCGAGGTCACCTCGGTCCTGTCGCAGACCTTCAACATCGAATACGAGGCCGTCCGCGCGCAGCGGGCGTCCGACTCGCTGTGGTGGGCCGACGCCGGGCTGGCCTTCGACTGGCTGGTCTCGGAGCCCGGGTCGCTGCTCGACGGGCAGCTTCGGGTCGGGATCGGCTGGCTGACCCACAAGGTCTACGCCCGCGTCTTTGGCGGGGTCCTCGTCGGTGACTCCGAGAACCACCGGGTGGCGGGGGAGTACGGCGGGGCGGTGGGCTACCGCCCGCTCCAGTGGTTGGACGTCGGCGCCTTCGGCAGCCACCGGGTGGCTTCGCGCGCCGTGAGTGACGGCTGGTTCGAGCAGGCCTGGACCGTGGGCCTCGAGAGCGCCCAGCGGCTGTGGCAGCCGCAAGCGGGGACGGGCCTGTGGATCACCGAGAGCGTCGCGCCGCTGGGGCAGCGCTGGCGCCGCGCCGAGGTGGTGGACGATCACGTCGAGGCCTTCCCGACTCGGACCTGGGGCTTGCTCCGGTTCAGCCTCACGCTCTCTGTCCGGCAGCGGTTCTAGAGATGAACAGTCGACTTGGGGGGATCCCTGTGGTTGCAGTGCGCGCGCTGTGGGTCCTCGCGGCCCTGATCCTGGCTGGCTGTGGCGATCTGGTCACCGCAGGCGTCGAGCAGCCGTTCATCAGCCCGGTCTCCGGGCCGGCGGAGGGCGGCACCACGATCACCGTCTACGGCGAGGGCTTCCGCGCGAGCGCTCAGGTGCGCGTGGGCGGGCAGCCCGCGACGGCGGTGGCGTTCAAGGGCCAGGGGATCCTGCAGGCGGTCACGCCGCCGGGCCCCGTCGGGCCGGCGGACGTGGTGGTGTTGCACGGCGAGCGGGTGCACCTGGCCCTCCCCGGCGCCTTCACGTACCAGGGCGTCGAGTCGGCCCAGGTGTCGACGATCACGCCGGCCTCGGGCCCGGCTGAAGGGGGCACCGAGGTGACGCTCATCGGGTCGGGCTTCACCGCCGAGACGTCGGTCGTCTTCGGAGGCCGCGCGGCGCGCGAGGTGGTCTTCATCAACGATCAGCTCCTGCAGGTGGTCACCCCGCCCAGCCCGCCGGGCGCCGCCCCGGTGACGCTGTTCAAGCCGGGCACCTCGCCGACGACCGCCCCCACCGCCTTCGAGTTCGTCGAGGCGGTCCCCGAGGTCCCGGAGTCGGAGCCCCCACGGCTGCTCAGCGCCCAGGCCGTCGATCACACCCACGTCCTGTTGAGCTTCAGCGAGGCCCTGGATCCGTCGGCGGCCGACGCGCGCCACTACACGGTGGCGCCGGCGCTCGTGGTGGTGGGCGCGACGCTGCGTCCCCTGGACGCGCAGGTGCTCCTGGAGACCACGCCGATGACCGCGGGGGCCACCTACACGGTCACGGCGGCCGCGGACGTCACCGATCGCGCGGGCAACGGCCTGGACGCGAACGCCAACGCCGCCGCCTTCGATGCGCCGCTGATCGTCGACGACGGGATCCTGCCGCGGGTGGTGGGCGCGGTCTCCACCGGCAACACCGAGGTCCTGGTGCGCTTCAGCCGGCCCATGGGCGACAGCGCGCTGGTGCCCGCGGCCTACGCGATCGTGCAGGAGAACGTGCACCCGGAGGCGGCCTACCTGGGCCTTTTGGAGGCGGCCTTCGTCAACGCCGAGCGGACGGCGGTGCAGCTCACGACGTATTCGCAGAGCGCGGTGACCTACCGGGTGACCGTCAGCGACGTGGCCGATCTGACCGGGCAGTCGCTGGCCCCGAAGACGCAGGTCGAGGGGGTGCTCATCGATCCGACCACCGCCGTGTTCGCGGGCACCGCCGCCAACGCCGGCGACGGCACTCTGGTGGACTCGGACGGGGACGGCCTGTCGGACGCCCGGGAGCTGCGGGGGTGGGTCGTCTCGGTCACTACGCCGGCCGGCGTCACGCACAAGGAGGTGACCAGCGATCCGGGCGATCCGCGCCTGCCCGTGGACGACCCCCGCAATGTGGCCGCCGGCGACACGGACGGCGACGGCCTGGGCGACGCCCTGGAGTACGAGCTGCGCACGGATCCCGGCTCAGGGGACACCGACGGCGACCGCCTGCGCGACGAAGAGGAGCACCGGGTGCTGTTCACCGAGCCGACGGCCGTCGACACCGACGGGGACGGGATCGACGATCGGCGCGAGGTGGAGTTCTTCAAGACCAACGCCCTGCTGGCGGACTCGGACGGCGACGGCCTGGACGACAACGTCGAGCTCTTCGAGATGAGCCGTGATCCGCGCGTCGCGGACATCCCGCAGTACACGCTGGAGTTCGGGGCCGTTCAGCTCCGCATCGACGAGCGCTACACCTACACCGACGAGGAGGGGCGCACCCGAACGGAGCGGTCGAGCACCAGCACGAACTTCGCCACCAGCCAGACCCTGCGGGCTCTGAAGAGCGAGAAGGTCACGGTGATCGCCGAGGGGCACGCCGAGGCCGGCCTCCAGAACTGCGCCAACGACTGCGGGAGCCTCGAGGTGCCGGGCATCGGCATGTCGCCGGCGGCGCGGACCTTCGTGAAGGGGGGCTTCAAGGGGGGCGTGCACTACCTCACCCAGACCGACGACGAGTCGGTGCAAGACAGCCAGCAGGCCTTCGCCACGTCCATGGACCGGGGGCAGGACCTGAGCGCGAGCGCGAGCGTCACCCGGTCGGTGGTGGGCGCCAGCGTCCAGGTGGAGCTGACGGTGCGCAACCCGGGCTCGCTGTCCATCGCCATCTCGACCCCGGTGCTGACCCTGCAGACCACCGATCCCCAGGACCCCCGCCGCCTGATCCCGGTGGCCACTTTGGTGCCCGAGAGCGACCTGATGGGCGAGGAGCCCCTGGTGGTCAACATCGGGCCGGGGGAGGACGCGGGCCCGATCATCTTCGCGAACACCGACATCCACCCCAGCCTGGTGGAGGACCTGATGCGCTCGCCCCGCGGGTTCGTGACGAGCCTGGTCAACTTCGACCTGGACACCAGCGACGGGCGGAACTTCGCGTACGGGCTGCAGACCATCACCGAGCGCACGGTCGGCCTGTACATCGACGACGGCACCGGCGAGATCGAGCGGGTGCACGCCATCGCGGCGGGGGTCTTGGGGCACCCGCGCGATGAGCTTCGCTGCCGGCCCCACGGCCCGTCGGCGGGGGCGGCGTGCGCGGACGACGCCGACTGCCCTGGCTCCGAGCCGTGCGCGGGGGGGCAGATCGTGGGCGGCTTCGCCGGCTTCGAGGGCACCGGCCCGGTGCGGGGCATCCCGGTCGACTTCATCCTGCGTGACACGATGGGCCTGCGGCAGGGCCGCCCCCCGGCCATCACGGCGGGGCCCAACGGGCAGCTCGACTCGGTGGTGGCTGGCGATGACCGGGTGACCCCGCCCGGGCCCGACGGGGTGGTGGTCCATGCGGGGCGCAACCTGCACCTGGAGACCCGGCTCGGGGGCGATGACACGTACCTCGAGGCGCCGGACGGGATCGTGGCGGGGCGCAACACCGTCGCCGACAGCATCGCTGCCGGCGACGACGTGCAGCTCGTCCCCGTCGGGACCCGAGGTCTGCCCGAGGACACCGTGGTGGTGGGCGCCGGCGAGAACGGGCGGCTGGACTCCGTGGCCCGCGGGGATGACCGGTTGGACGTGGTGACCGGCTTCGAGATCGCCCGGACCTGCAACGCGGACACCCCCTTCCGGATCCTCGCCGGGCCGAACGGGCAGGCGGACACCCGGACCCGCAATGGGGAGTGCCTGGTGGCCCACGGGGCGGCCTACCGGGGGGATCCGTGCGCGTCCGACGCCGACTGCGGCCAGCGGGTGGCGGGCGATCCGAGCACGGTCGGGCTGTGTGCGGCGGATCGGGAGATCCAGCCGCAGCACACCGCCGGCCTTGATCCGGACGCGCCGGTGGTCGAGCCCGGGGGCACGGGCTACCTGCACACAGTCCCCGAGGCCGACGACATGTTCCTGGGCCCCGGCGTGCCCTGCACCACCGACGCGGACTGCCACGCGGACGGGCTGGTGGACGGCGCCTGCGACGGCCCCCAGAAGCTGGTCCGCGTGGGTCGCCGGCGGGATGGGCAGTACGGGCGCCGCTGGATGCTGCTGCTGCCGGACAACGTGGAGTACCAGACCGACTTCTCGCTGCTGCAGGTGCG
Source organism: Myxococcales bacterium (assembly GCA_020633555.1). Taxonomy (GTDB): domain Bacteria; phylum Myxococcota_A; class Bradymonadia; order UBA7976; family UBA1532; genus JACKDL01. The sequence continues at coordinate 99,952 of JACKDL010000004.1, forward strand.
GCCGGGGCAGGTGATCGGGCTGAAGTTCGTTCAAGACATGGATCGGGACGGGCTGATCGCCGAAGAGGAGTTCCTGGCCCGCAGCTCGGACTTCCTCACCGACACCGACGGCGACACCCTGGACGACTTCGCCGAGGTGCGGGTGGGCTGGGAGGTCGGCGTCGTCGACGGCGGGCTGCGGCGGGTCTATCCCGATCCGCGCTCGCCGGACTCGGATGGCGACGGGCTGACCGACTTCGAGGAGTTCGACGTCCGCGCGCTGCAGTGCGCCTGCAACCCCGGCGGCCCGCGCCTGGTGGTGGGCGCGACCGGGGACGGCTGCACCGCCGACGCGGACTGCGGCGGGGCAGCGGGGAGCTGTCAGGACTTCACCCGCTGCGGGCCCGCGGGCTGCGAGGCGTGCAGCCAGGACGTGTCGCGCAGCCGCACCGATCCCCGGCTGCGGGACACGGACGGCGATCGGATCAGCGACGCCGACGAGGTCCTGAGCTTCCTGACCGGCGCGGGGATCGCCGATCACGCCTTCGCGCAGGTGATCCTGGCCGGGCCGAACGGCACGGCCGACACCCGGGCGTGCCCCGACAACCACTGCGACGGCGACGCCGCCGCGCACTGCCAGACCGACGCCGACTGCCACAACCGCCGGTGCGTGCGGCCCGTGCCTTGCGGCGACGTGCAGTCGGTGCCCTACGGCAGCGGCGGCTGGCACCCGCGGACCGTGGTGGTCGCGCCGGGCCCGGACTTCGACGGGGCCGCGAACCTGGCCCGGCTCACGACGGCGCCCGCAGGCGACGACGTGGGGACGCCGGCGGGCAGCGACCGCGTGGCCGACAGCCAGCGGGCGTCCTCGAGGGCATGATCGCCGAGGTGGATGAGCCGGGCATCAGCGCCGACTGCGGGCTGCCCCCGGTGTATGTCCCGACGCGGGTCCCGTCGGGCTGCTACAGCCGCTTCAGCCAGATCTACAACTACGATGACTTCTCGGGCCTGGACGCGGGCGAGACCCGCCAGGTGCGCCTCATCGAGGGGCGGGTCCAGGGCGGTGACAACTGCCAGTGGCAGGTCGTCGCCGAGATCTCGGTGGAGTAGCGCCGCAGGCGCTTGGGGGAGATGGCATGCGGCGATGGTGGGTGCTGGCGATGCTGGCCGGTGGGGGGTGTGACGACGGCGGTGAGGCCGGAGGGGCGGACGTCGCGGTCAGCGCCGACGCGACGTCGGGCCAGGACACCGGTGGGCCGGAGGGCGGCGACGGGGACGCGGGTGGGCCGGACGGCGAGGCGCCGGATCAGGGGGCCAGCATCGACGACGTGGAGCTGGCCGCCGCCGACTTCGACTGCATGCTCGAGTGGACCAAGGTGCGCCGCTTCTACATCACCAACAAGCTGGGGCGGCTGGAGGAGGCGCTGGACGTGGCCAACAACCCCGCGGGCGGCACGTACCCGCCGGGCACGGTGATCCAGCTCGTCCCCCAAGAGGCGATGGTGAAGCGGGCGCCGGGCTGGAACCCCGTGACCAACGACTGGGAGTTCTTCTTCCTGAACATCGACGGCGACGGCCAGGTGACCATCGGCGCCCGGGGTGCCGAGGACACGGTCAACGCCTTTGGCGGCAACTGCTTCGAGTGCCACAACAAGGCGGCGCCGCAGTGGGACCTGATCTGCGAGCAGGATCACGGCTGCGATCCGCTGCCGCTGAGCGCGCGGGTGATCGAGAACCTGCAGCAGGCCGACGCGCGCTGCCGCTAGGGCGGGCGGCGAGCCCGCGGCGCGTCCGGCGATCACAAGAGCCAGGCGGCCGGGCGGCGGCTTCCTGATCCTTGCCCGTGTTCCAGCAGAACACAGTGAGTGGCCTCCAGGGCTGTAAACAGGGGCCGGGCTTTGCCATATAGGCCACATGGTGGAAGCCACACAGAACACGCCGCGGCCCGATCCGGTGGCCTACGACGACTACCGGGCCTATCTGCGGGCCATGGTGTCGCATCTGCGGGCGACCGAGCCGCGCTTCTCGCACCGCTGGTTCGCCCGCCGCGCGGGGCTGAAGACCTCGAACTACCTGAAGCTGGTGATGGACGCCCAGCGCAACCTGGCCCTGGTGAGCGTCGATCGCTTCGCGACAGGGCTGGGCCTGGACACCCGGGAGCGGGCGGCCTTCGAGCGGCTGGTGCGCCTGGCGCACGCCGACACCGATCGGGCCCGCAATGCGCTCTACGCCGAGCTCCGCGCCGCGCGTGACCGCGCGCCCGTGCGGGCGGTGAGCGGCGGCGAGACGCTCTATGACCTGTACAGCCAGTGGTGGACGGTCGTGATCCGCGAGCTGATCCCGCTGGCTCCGCCCGCGGCCAGCCCCGGCTGGTTCGCTCAAGCGCTGCACCCGCGGCAGGCGGCCGCAGGCGCGCGCCAGGCGCTGGCCCGGCTGCGGGGGTTGGGGCTGGCGGCCCAGGACGACGAGGGTCGCTGGCGTCAGGCCGAGCGAAAGATCAGCACGGGCGGCCAGGTGGCCTCGCTGGCGGTGCGCAACTTCCACCGGGCCATGCTGGGGCTGGCCCAGGAGGCCCTGGACCGCCTGGCCCGCGATCGGCGCCACGTGTCGGCCGTGACCGCGGCCCTCACACCCGCCCAGTACGCCGAGCTCACCGCACGGATCGACGCCTTCCGCCGGTCGGTGCTCGAGGAGCTCGACGAGGCTGCCGAGGGGCCGCGGTCCATCTACCAGATCATGTTCGTGACCTTCCCCGTCTCCAAGGAGATCGACCCATGCGACTGACCTGCGCCCACGCGGGCCTCCTTTTCTCCGCCGCGACCCTGGGGGCGTGCGGCGACGCCACCGAGACCGGCAACGCCCAGAGCGGACCGGTGGTGTCGCTGCGCATGACCCTTCAGGCCGCCCAGGATCCCACCGCCTCGACCACGGTGCTCGACGGCGACGGGGCTGCGATCCGGGTGCGATCGGCCACCGCGCGGCTGCGGCGGATCGACCTGGCCCTGCCAGACGGCGTGCGCTGCGAGGACTGGCCCGGCGCGACGGCGGAGCGCTGCCCACCCGGGGAGGACCGCGTGCGCTTCGAGGGGCCCTGGCAGGTGGACCTGCTCACAGGGGCGTTCAGCCCGCCCCTGGGGGACGCGGCCGTGCCCGCGGGCACCTACCGCCGCGTCGAGGTGCGCTTCGACGACGACGCGGGGCCCGCGCTGGCCATCGAGGCCGAGACCGCGGCCGGCAACGGCCTGGCGTTCACGCTGAGCGCGGATCCGGAGTATCGCTTCGTGGGGGCTGCGGTGGTGCCGGGGCAGGGCGTGGCGTCGCTGCTCATGGCGCTGCCGGTGGACGCCTGGTTCGCCGGCCCGGTGGCCCGGTGCGTGGATGACGGCGCCTACCCCAGCCAGCAGGGCGTGGCCCAGGTGGGGCAGGCGGCGGGGGGCTGCCCTGGCGTGGCCGAGGCCGCCGAGGCCGCCCTGGAGGGCGAGGGCGAGCTGCGGGCGTTGGAGGGCGACGATGCGCGCTGAGCGTTGGGGGGTATGGCCCCTTGGGTTGGTCGTGGCGCTGGCCCTGGGCTGCGAGGGCGAGGAGCCCCCGCTGGACGGGCGTGGCGCCGTTGGCGATGCCGGGATCGCCGCCGACAGCGCGCTGAGCGGTGCAGGCGGCGCCGGGGCCGCGGCGGAGGGTGATCCCTGCGTGGACTTCGCCGCGGATCTGCAGCCCGTCCTGGACGCCCGCTGTGCCTTCGCTGGCTGCCACGGGGGCGACGTGCCGCCGGATCTGCGGGCGTCGGCGGCCTATGGGCAGCTCGTGAACGCGCCCAGCTTGCTGCACACCCGCACCCTGCGGGTGGCGCCGGGTCGCCCCGACGCCAGCATGCTCATCGAGAAGCTGGGGCCCACGCCCCGCGCGGGCGCCACGATGCCGCCCGGCGGCGCGCTGCCGGCCGACGTGCAGGCGCGCTTCGCCGAGTGGATCGCCGCGGGGGCCGCGCCAGCTCGAGCCCCCGAGTGCGATCCCGGCGCGGGCGGCGCGGGCGGCGCAGGCGGCACAGGCGGGGCAGGCGGCCCCGTGGGCTGTGTGGACTTCACCCGCGACCTGGCGCCCATCGTGGCCGAGCGCTGTGGCTTCGCCGGGTGCCACGGGGGCGGGCAGCCGGCCGCTGGGCTCAACCTGGCGGGCCCGGCCGCTCTGGATGCGCTGCAGGCCCGGGTGATCCCTGGCGAACCCGAGGCCAGCCGGCTGATCCAAGTGCTGGATCCCACGGTGGATGCAGGGGTGCAGATGCCGCCGGGGACGCCCCTGGGGGCCGGTGAACTGGCGCTGTTCGCTGCCTGGGTGGCCCAGGGGGCCGCGGCCGAGGCGCCGGTGGACTGCGAGGCGCCACCCCCTGCGCCCGCCGCGGTCGAGGTGCAGGTGGAGGCCCCCGCGCAGCTCGCCGTCGGGGCCTTGGGTCAGGGCCGCGCGGTCGCCCTGGACGCGTCCGGGGCCGAGCTCGAGGAGGCCGTGCGCTGGACCAGCGCGGATCCCGCGCGGCTGTGGGTGGACGATGAGGGCGGGCTGCTGGGCCTCGCCCCGGGCACGGTGACGCTCACCGCGGCCTCCGGGGCGGCGCGGGCGTCGGTGGCGGTCCAGGTGGTGCCGGCCGATCCCACGCCGGCGCGCTTCCAGGGCGAGGTGGTGCCGGTGCTGCGCGCCCGGTGCGCCACCGCGGGCTGCCACGTGGACGGCGTCGAGCCGGGCGATCTGCGCTTCGACCGCGACGGGGATCGCCTGTGGCGCGAGCTGGTCGAGGACGGCGCCGAGCAGGTGGACGGCCCCCGGGTGGTGCCCGGCGAGCCCGGGGCCGGGTGGCTCATGCGCAAGCTGCTGGAGCCGGACCCGGGGGTCGGGGGCCAGATGCCCCTGGGCGCGGGCCGCCTGCCCGCCGAGGCCATGCAGCCGCTGGTGACGTGGATCCTGGGGGGCGCCTTGCCCTAGCGGGGCGTCGAGGATCGCGACCGTCGCGCGCCGCCCCGGGCCGCCCCGGGGTGGCCGGGCTCATCTGGGCGCGGCCTGCGGGCACGGACGGGGCGAAACGCGTATTCTCTCGGCGCCTGCCCCGGGAGATCCCATGCGCTGGATCGTGACCGCCACTGTCGTCGCGCTGTGCGCCTGCGAGCCCTTCGCCCAGGACGTGCCGGCGGGCACCTCCGAGGCGCCGCGATTCAGGGCCGCGCAGATCGTGCCCGCGCCGGCGGATCCGGCCGCGCTGCGGGTGATGGCGTGGAACATCAAGTACGCGGCGGGCCGGTTGCCTTTCTGGTTCGACTGCTGGGGCGACCGGGTGCAGATGAGCGCGGGGGAGGTCCACGCACACCTGGCGGGCCTCACGGGGCTGATCCGCGAGGCGGATCCCGACGTGCTCATCGTCAGCGAGATCGAGCTGAACAGCCGGCGGTCGGCGTATGTGGACATGGTGCGCGCGATCCTGCGCGACACCGATCTGAACTACGCGGCCTACTTCCGCACCTGGGACAGCCGCTACATCCCCAGCGAGGGGCTGGGGCGGATGGACCTGGGCAACGCCATCTTCAGCAAGTACCCGATTCCAAAGGCGGAACGGATCCGACAGGCGGACCGCACCGACCTGGACGCGCTGACCGAGCCGTTCTACATCCAGCGGGCCATCGGGCGGGCGACGGTGGATCTGGGGGCGCAGGCGGTGACCGTGTTCGCGGTGCACACCGAGGCCTACGACGAGGACGGGACGAAGCAGAAGCAGATCGCGCAGATCTTCGAGGTGGCACGGGCCACCGAGGGGGCGTGGCTCCTGGGCGGGGACTTCAACGAGCTGCCGCCCACGGCGCTGCAGACCGAGGGCTTCTTGGACGAGCGCACCACCGCGGTGTGCGGGGAGGACTTCGAGCAGCCGCCGTACACGCCCGAGGTGATGGCACCCTTCTTCGCCGAGTTCGCGGCCTGGATCCCCCTGGACCGGTTTGGCGACACCCCCGAGGCCCAGGCGCGCTACTTCACCCACACCGTGCTGGGGCCCGACGAGGTGAACGAGGCCGGGGTGCCCGGGGACTGGAGCCGCACGCTGGATTACCTGTTCGCCAGCCCCGGCACCGGCTGGGACGCCGACAGCACCGACGTGCTGCAGCGGGCCGGGCAGCGGGTGGGGGGCACGGACTGGACGCTGCAGGCGGATCCGCTGCGGTTGAGTGATCACGCGCCCGTGTTCGGGATCTGGAGGCTCCGGTGAGGCGGCTGTGTGCGGTGGCGCTGGGCCTGGGGCTGGCGTGGGGTGGGGCGGCGCAGGCTGAGCCGCAGGTGCCCCGCGAGAGCGCCTGGGCGCCGGCCGAGGGGACCTGGTCGGTGGGGGTCTTCAACCCGCTGCGCTGGCAGATCACGTCCACGGTGGCGGTGGAGGCGCACCCGCTGGCGTTCCTGGCGGCGCCCCACGCCGGGGTGGACTGGCAGGTGGCGCGGGGCCAGGGCCTGCTGGGCCAGGACTGGGCGCTGGCCGCGCGCTTCGGGCTGGCGGCGCCTGCGTGGACCCTGCGCTTCGGCCTGCCGCTGGGTCTGAAGGGCTACCTGGGGCCGAGCTGCCAGGTGGCCGACACCGGCGAGGACCGGCCCGACACGTGCCAGGGCACCGGCTGGGCGGTGGCCCCGTCGGCGGGCGGGCGCTTCACCTGGGGGCGCGACGGCCTGCTGACGGTGGACGCGGACGTGGCGGCGGGGATCATGCTCAGCGGGGACCGGCCGGCGCCGTTGGACACCTACGCGCCGCTGGAGCTGGCCGTCGCGCCGCTGACCCACGGCTGGCGGGCCCATCTGGGCCTGCGCACCGAGCACCGCCTGGCGCCGTGGGCGCGGGTGGCGGCCGAGCTGGACCTGTACCGGGTGGGGGATCGCAGCCGGCTGAGCCCCTGGACGGTGTCCGGCTGGCTGGGCGCCGACTTCCCGCTGAGCGACGGCTTCGCGCTCACCGCGGGGGTCATCTGGTTCAACGCGGATCAGGGCGCCATCGACCTGGTGGACGACGGCGACGGGTACGTGCGCGTGGCGCGGGTGCGCTCGAACGACGTTTACCCTACCCTCGACGCCCTGTGGACGTGGTGAGGCCAAGATGGATCGACGGACCTTCCTGCATGTGGGCCTGGCGGGCGTGGGCGCCCTGGCCGTGGGCTGCGGCCCCGAGGCGGCCGTGTCGGCCGAGCCCTTGCCGCTGGGTGAGGGCCTGCTGGCCTTCGCCCACGGGCAGGCCTACGAGCTCGAGCCGCTGGCGCGGCGCATCAGCCAGGGCGGCGTGGCCGTGCTGAGCGATCTGAACTACCCCGTGGCGCTGGCCGAGCTGCCCGGCGACGGGGTGGCGGTGCTGGACCGCGGCGACGGCGTGGTGGTGGTGGTCGAGGGCGGGCGGGTGCGGCGGCTGGGCGCCGACGTGCTGGGCTCGCCGGTGGATCTGGCGGTGAGCGACGGGCTGCTGTTCGTCACCGACGCGGCGGATCACACGGTGGTGGTGCTGGACCTGCAGGGCCGCGAGCGGGCGCGCTGGGCGGGGTTCTCCCTGCCGCGGGGCATCGCCACGGGGCCCGACGGCACCCTGCACGTGGTGGACACCGGGCACGGCCGGGTGCGCACCTTCGCGCCCGACGGCACCGAGGGGCCGAGCTACGGCGCCGGGGCCGACTGGTGGATGCCGCGGCCGGTGGCGGTGGACGGCGCGGGCTACGCCTACGTGGGCTGCCCCACCCGGCAGGCGGTCTATGTGTTCGCGCCCGATGGGGCGCTGCAGGATCGGCGGCCCCTGGCGGTGTCGCCGGTTCACCTGAGCATCAGCGACGCGGGGCAGGTGCATGTCGGCGCCGTCTGAGTCGGGCGGCGCGGCGCTGCTGGATCTGGCGACGGTGGCGCTGGAGACGTTCCTGCCCCTGTTGGACACGGCGTTCACCCACGCCACGCAGCCGACGTGGGTGCTCACGTTGGTGAAGGCCGAGGCGGTGGGCCGCGCGCCGGAAGACGCCCCGCGGGCACCCTTCGCGCTGGTGTTCGACGGGCCGCCCGGGGGGCCCCAGGGCACCTGGCCGCTCACCCACCCCACGCTGGGGGCCATGCACGTGTTCCTGGTGCCGGTGAACCACGGCCGCTACGAGGCCGTCTTCTCGTAGCCGGTCGCGCGATCAGCTCCCGGTGGGGGGCACGCAGGCCTTGCGGCCGGCGCGGTCCGACACGAACTCGGCGTTGGCCGAGCAGTTCGACTCGTCCTCGGCGTCCCGGTAGGCGTTGCAGTCGGGCTTCTCGTTGCACACCAGGAAGCAGTAGTTGGCGCCGCCCTGGGTGACGCAGGCGGAGCCGCTGGGGCAGTCGTCGTCGCCCTGACACCCGGTGAGGCCGCAGTAGCCGCCCTTGAAGGGCAGGCACTCCAGAGCGGGGCCCATGTCGGCGCCCTCCTCCTGGGGCAGGGCGGGGCAGTCGCTGCTCTGGGCGCAGCCCTCGCCCACACCCAGCCGGGCCGCGGCGTTGCCGCCATCGCCGTCATCGTCGTCACAAGCCAGGAACAGGGCCGCGCAGGCGGCGGCGAGGCAGGTCAGGCGCAGGATGCGGATCATCAGCAGTTCTCCATGGTTGGGCACGGCCGTCGCCCCATCTGACCACTGGTGCCCGCCGAAGTCACAGCTCAGGTGATTGGGGGGGCGGTTCAGGCCGCGTGGACGGCCGTCCGGTGGGGGCGACGCACCACGGCCAGGGGCAGCGCCAAGGCGGCGGTGGGGCGGGGCAGGGCGGCGCCGCGGCGCACGGTGGCGGCGCGATCCATGGCCGCGGCCCGCCGCGCGGCGCGGTGCTCGCCGCTGTCGGGCCAGCCCAGGGCCAGGGCCTCCAGGGCGGTGAGCCGCAGCGCCGGGGTCTGCTCGTCGCGCACCCGGGCGGCCAGCCGCGCAGGGGCGTCCGCCAGGCCGGCGGCCAGCCGCGTGGCCACCCGCACCAGGCGGCCCAGGTGGATGCACGCGATGCGCACGCTGTCGTCGGCGCCGGCCCGGTGCTCGCGGTGCAGGATCACCTGGCCGTCGCGCACCTCCACCGAGCCCAGCCGCGACAGGGCCCGCAGCTCGGCGCGGGCGCCGGGGCCCAGGGCGGCGAGCAGCCGCGGGGCGCCGCCGGCGGGGGCGATGAGCCGGGCGTGGCGGTCGAAGTCGGGGTCGCCGGTGCGCAGATCGCCGTCCTGGTGCACCACGGCGTCCCGCTCGACGCACAGGGTCAGGTCGCCCAGGCCCGGGCCCGAGACCACGAGGCGGCGGGCGCCCGAGCGGGCCTCGCCGTCGCGGATCGCCCGGGCGGTGCGCAGGCGCCAGCGGCCCACCTGGCCTTCGCCCGACCAGGCGGCGCCGCCTTCGCCGTGCAGGGTCAGGACGGTGCGGTCCACGGCGACGGTGGGGCGCTGGGCGGGGAGCTGGCCGCCGCGGTGCAGCAGGTGGCTGAGGGCGCTCTGGATGCGGTGCGAGAGGGTGTCCATGATCCGTGCCTCCGGGTGAGTCACGGACCCTTCCTGGATCGCCGAGCAGACCTTTGGCCGCGACGGGCTTTTCTGCAGAAGGCAGGCCCGTCAGCCGGGCGGGGCACACGCCAACAGCCGGTAGACCGCGTCGCCGCCCTCCTCGACGAAGCCGAGCCGCGCGTAGAGGCGCTGGGCGGGGTTGTTGCGCTCCACGTGGACCTTCACGGGCACCCCGCGGCCGTGGGCCTCGGTGATGAGCTCGGCCAGCAGGGCCCCCCCGACGCCGCGGCCGCGCCAGGCGGGGAGCAGGGCGATGTCCACCACCCGGATCTCGTCGGTGCGCCGGTGCACGTACAGCCGGCCGATGGGCGCGCCTTCGACTTCGAGCAGGTCGAAGGCGGCGTCGGCGAAGGCGCGCTGGTAGTGGGTGTGCTGGGCGTGGAACTGCATGGCCAGGAAGGCCTGCTTCTGGGCCGTGGGCCAGGGGACCTGCGCCAGCTCCTCGGCGCGGGTGCTGGCGTAGATGGCCTGGAGCGTCGGCCCGTCGGCGTCGGTGATGGGCCGCCGCGTGACCTGGGCCAGGGCGCTCACGGCTGGACGCTGCCCACCGGGATGACCCGCATGCCGGCGGGCGCCACCACGGGGGCGAGGCCGTTGGCGCCCTCGAGGGCGGCGGTGGCGTTCTCGCCGGCGCCCTCGATGGCCACCCGGTCGGGCGTGTCGCTCACCACGCGAAGGCCGGCGCCGCCGTTGCCCTGGCCGTCGTTGCCCCGCACGGCCGCCTGCACCTGCGCCCCGTCCAGGGCCCGGATGCGCAGGCCGTCGCCGCCGGCGTTGTCCACCTGGTTGTCGAGCAGCAGCAGGCTCGCCGTGGCCACCAGCGCGTCGCGCAGCGTGACGTCGATGCCGTGGCTCTCGGGCCCGTCGATGACGTTGTTCTGCGCCGAGATCGTGCCGCTGAGGGTGGCGCCGGCCACGTCGGCCTCGAGCAGCAGCCGGATGCCCGCGCCAAAGCCGGGCGCGGCGTTGGGCGCGATGCGGTTGTCGTCGGCGCGGAGCACGGCGTCGGTGTCGCCGTCGCCTGCGTCCAGGCTGATGCGGTCGCCCTGCCAGCCGGTGATGCGCGCGCCCACCACGGCGAAGTCGGCCGTGGCGGGACGGCCGTCGCCCACCAGCCGCACGGCGTTGTCGCCGCCGGCGCCGGTGAGCTCGCTGTCGGTGATCCGCACGGTCAGGGCGCCGTCGCCGATGAGCCGCACGCCGTCGGCGGCGCCCTGCTGGCCGCGCAGCACCAGCCCGTCGAGCGTGATGTCGCCCGCGCCCCAGCCCATGACGCCGTCCACGCCCGCGGCGAAGTCGGTGGCCTCCAGGCCGTTGACGCTCAACGCGGTGTTCACCACGCCGTTCAGATGGATGGGCGCAGCCTGCGGCGCGGTCACCACCCAGTCGCTCAGGGTGGCGCGGCGCACGGTGGTGCTCTCGAAGGCCTCGCCGTTCTCACCCACCAGCAGCGCGTGGCCCGCCAGGCCGTCGAACCGGGCGCCGGCCACGGTGAGCTGCGCCAGATCGGCCCCCGGCGGCACCTGGATGCCCAGGCCCAGGACCTGGTTCGCTTGCAGGCCGTGGACCGTGATGTCGCCGGCCCGCGCCCACAGGACGCTTTCGTCGATCAAGGTCGCCATCAGCGCCGCCTCGTCGCCGGGCTCGCCCACGGTGATCTGGCCGTCCGGGGCGTTGAAGCGCACGGCGTTGAAGCCGCCGTTGCAGGTGAGCTGGCCGATGCTGAGGTCCGGAGCGCCGTCCTGGGCCACCACGCCGCCCTCGAAGGCCTCGTTGAGCCGCACTTCGTCAGCGGTGAGGGTGCCCGTGACGCCGGTGAGCGAGAGGCCGGCGCTGAAGCTGCCCACGCTCTCGAGCACCGTGCACTGCAGGTCCATGGCCTGGACCTCCAGCAGATCCATGGCGGCGCCGCCGCTGGCGTTCAAGGCCACGCCGTGGCCGTCCAGGCGGGCCAGGTTCGAGGCGAAGAGGGCGTTGCCGATCACCGCCAGATCCACGTCGATCATCGTCAGGGCCGCGGGCCCCTCACCCCCGCGCAGCGCGATGCCGCCGCCCAGCCGGGCGCCCTCTTCGGTGCGGCAGCCCGTGAGCGACACGGGCCCCCGCAGGTCCTCGATGCGCAGCAGCTCGCCGAAGCTCTGGGCGAAGACCAGGTCGCTCAGGGCCACGTCGCCCATGCCCGCCCCGTGGAACAGGCCGCGCTCGGCGCCCAGGCGCAGCCCACGCACGCTGACGTTCGATTCCAGCAGGAACAGATCGGGGGCCCCGATGACCGTGGGTCGTTCGCCGGCTGGGATGGCCAGGTTGCGCCCGAGCGCCAGGCCGGCGGCCTCGCCGACCACCTGCACGCCGCTGGGGATGCGCAGCTCCTGCACGGCGGTGAGCTGGCTCAGGCCGGGACGGATGAAGACCACGTCGCCGGCCTCGGCCTGGCCCAGGGCGGCCTCCAGGGTGCCCAGCGGGCTGGCCAGGCGCCCGTCGCCGTCGGCCAGGGCCTGCACCACCCACACCCGGTGGGCCAGGGTCAGCCGCGCCGTGGCCTGCACGGCGGCGCCGCCGGCGTCGGTCACCTGGTACGTGAAGTCGTCGTCGCCCAGGGCGCCCAACGGGCCGTTGTAGGTGAAGCTGCCGTCGGCGGCGATGACCACCTGGCCGCCGGCCGAGGTGGCCTGCTCACCGGGGGTGACGGCGAGGGGCTGCCCCTCGATGTCCGCGGCCCCGTCCAGCAGCGCGCCCGGGGGCGCCTGGAACGGGGCGTGGCCCACCAGATCGTCGAAGGCCACGCCGGGGGCCGTGGGGGGGTCGTTCACCGGGATCAGCGGCACCGACAGGGTGAAGGGGGCGCTGGCGGCCAGCGCGTCGTCGGTCACCTGCACGTTGATCTCGAGGGTGCCGTCGAAGTCGGCCTCGGGGATCACCCGATCGGGCCCGTCCACCACGTAGCGGGCGCCGGGCAGCACCTGGAGGGTGAAGGCGTCGCTGTCGGGATCCTGGATCTGCAGGGCCGCCAGGGTGAGCTGGACCGGCGTGTCCTCGGTGGCGTCCACCGGCTCGCCCGCGCCCACGATGCGGGGCGGGTCGTTCACCGGGGTGACGTCGAGCCGGAAGTCGAAGGGCTGGCTGTCGGCGGTGCCGTCGTTGACCACCACGGGCACGATCAGCAGCCCGTGGAAGTCCTGGGGCGGCGTGATCTGCGCCCCGTCCACCGCGTAGCCCTCGCCGGGCAGCGCCCGCACCCGCAGCAGCGCCAGATCGCTGTCGACGTCGCTCACGTCCAGGTCGGCCAGCAGGACGGTGTAGGGCGTGTCCTCGGGGGTGGACACCACGCTGATCTGCCCGGCGATCACCGGCGGATCGCCCACGGCCAGCACCTGTACCACCAGCACCACGGGGTCGCTGCGCAGGCCGTCCTCGTCCACCACCACCACGGTCACCCGCAGCTCGCCGGTGTAGTCGGGATCGGGCAGCACCCGGCCCTCTTCGTCGATGCTGTAGTTGGCGCCCGGCTGGACCTCGAAGGTCAGCGTCTCGGGTGCCTCGTCGGCGACCACGAAGAAGCGGCCCTCGATGACCAGCGGCTGGTCCTCGGGCACGGTGACCGGGCTGGGATCCAGCCCCTCGACCCGGGGCGGGTCGTTCACGGGCGTCACCGTGACCGTCAGCGCGAAGGGCGCCGAGGCCACGCCGTCGGCGTCCACCACCACCACGTTCACCGAAAGCTCGCCGGCGAAGTCGGGCGCGGGGGTGACCTGCCCGTCCTCGTCCACGGTGTAGCCCTCGCCGGGCAGCACCTGCAGGGTCCCCGCCTCGGCGCCGTCGTCCACCACCGTCAGGTCGTCCAGCGAGGGCGTGAAGGGCGTATCCTCGGGGGTGCTGATGGGCCGCTGGCCCACCACCCGGGGCGCGTCGTTCACCGCCTGCACCTGCACCACCAGGGCGTAGGGCGCCGAGGGCTCGCCCTCGCCGTCCACCACCCGCACGTTCACGGTGAGGGGGCCGAAGTAGTCGGCTTCGGGCGTCAGGGTGGCCCCGTCGGCGGTGTACCGCTCGCCGGCCAGCACCTCGACGGTCAGCGCCTCGACGGGGCCGTCGTCGGTCACCACCAGATCGGCCACGGTGATCGTCAGCGGGGTGTCCTCGGGCGTGCGCAGGGGCGCCTGGTCGGTGATCACCGGGGCGTCGTTCACCGGATCGATGGTCAGGCTCACCCGCGCGGGCTGCGAGCGCTGCTCGGCGGGCGAGTCGATGGCCACGAAGGTGAAGCTGTCCTCGCCGAAGACATCGGGGTCGGGGATGTAGGTGACCTGGGGGGGCTCGCCCTCGAGCCGGCCGCGGGCGGGGCCGTCCACCACCTCGAAGCGCAGGGGCTGGTCGGCGGGATCGCTGCCCTCCAGGGTGATGGCGAGCTGCCCATCCTCGGGCAGGGCCAGCGCCTGGCCCTCGGCAGCCGGCGGCTCGTCCTCGACGCACAGGCCCGAGGCCTCGTCGCAGCGCTGCGGGCGGCCGTTGGGCAGGGGCGGGCACGGGTTCAGCTCGCTGTGGCAGCGGGCCATCATGTCGGGGGGCAGGGCGTCCACGTCCCCCCCGTCCGGGCCGCCGCCATCCAGGCCGCCGCCGTCGTCGAGGAAGCCGTCGCCGTCCTCGCCCCCGTCCACCTGGGGGCGCATGTCGTCGGGGACGCCATCGTCCACCGCCCCGTCGGGGGTGGGGCGCCCGTCGAGCCGCTGGGCGTCGGACAGCTCGGCGTCCACCGGCACGCCCCCGTCCACCAGCCCCGGCGTGTTGCCGCTGCCGTCATCACAGGCGGCGAAGAGAAGAACAGTGAGGGCCCACCCGATCCGCGGGACAAACTTCATCGGCGACACGCTCCCCAGCATGGACGCCGGACCGTACCCGGGGTGGCGGGCGCAGGTCGACCTTCGCCGGCCGTTGAACTACAGTCCTCCGCACGGAGGCGCACATGGCAGAACCGTTCCTGGCCGAGATCCGCATCGTCGGCTTCAACTTCCCCCCCCGGGGGTGGGCGTTCTGCGATGGGCAGATCCTGCCCATCAACCAGAACCAGTCCCTGTACAGCCTGCTGGGCACCATCTACGGGGGTGATGGGCGGGTCTCCTTCGCGCTGCCCGATCTGCGCGGGCGAGTGCCGGTGCACCCCACCTTCGACGCGGCGGGCGACGTCCTCGCGGTCGCCCAGGGCCAGCGCGGGGGGCAGGAGGCGGTCACCCTGGTGGAGGCCGAGCTGCCCGCCCACACCCACGCGCTGGCGGTCAGCCAGGCGGCTGCGGATGATCAGGCGCCCGAGGCGGGCTACCGGGGCCAGGCGCCGAACCACGCCTACGCGCCGGCGGGCGACGCCCAGGTGACCTTCGCGCCGCTCGCGGTGGGCTTCGCCGGCGGCGCGCAGGCCCACGACAACATGCAGCCCTTCCTGGCGGTGCAGTTCTGCATCGCCCTGCAGGGCCTCTTCCCCTCGAGGAACTGATGGCCGAGCCATTTGTCGGCGAGATCCGCATGTTTGCGGGCAACTTCGCGCCCCGGGGCTGGGCCCTGTGCGACGGCCAGCTCATGGCGGTGGCGCAGAACGACGCCCTGTTCTCGCTCTTGGGGACCGTCTACGGCGGCGACGGGCGCACCACCTTCGGGCTGCCCGATCTGCGGGGGCGGGTCCCCGTCCACGCCGGCAACGGGCCGGGGCTCACCCCCCGCCGGATCGGGGATCGCGCCGGCGCCGAGGAGATCACGCTGATCACGGTGCAGATGCCAGCGCACACCCACGGGCTGGCCGCCGTGGAGGCGCCGGCGCAGGGCAGCGATCCCAGCCAGGGCCTGCCCGCCGAGACCGAGTCCGACGCCTACGGCGCGGCGCCCCAGGCGGGCCCGGCCCCGGGCGGCGCCCCGCTGATGGCGGCGGGCGGCGCGCGGCCCCACACCAACCTCATGCCCTACCTGGCGGTGAACTTCATCATCGCCCTGTTCGGCATCTTCCCGCCGAGGCACTGATGGCCGAGCCGTTCATCGCCGAGATCCGCATCTTCGCCGGGAACTTCGCCCCGCGGGGCTGGGCCTTCTGCAGCGGGCAGGTGCTCTCCATCGCCCAGAACCCCGCGCTCTTCAGCCTGATCGGCACCGTCTACGGGGGCGACGGGCGCACCACCATGGGCCTGCCCGATCTGCGGGGCCGCGCCCCCATGCACCCCGGCCGGGGCCCCGGGCTCACCGACCGCCGGCTGGGCGAGCGGGGCGGGCTGCCCGCCGTGGCGCTGACCGAGGCGCAGATCCCCAGCCACACCCACGACCTGCGGGCGACGGGGCCGGCCGATGATGACGATCCCGGCCCCGAGGTGATGCCGGCTCGGGTGGACGGCCCGCCGCTGTACACCGCCGACGCCCAGGCGCTGGTGCCCGCGCCCGAGGGGGCGGTGGCCGCGGCGGGCGGTGGGCAGCCCCACGCCAACGATCAGCCCTGGCTGGGTGTGCCCTTCATCATCGCGCTCCAGGGCCTGTACCCCGCGCGCGGGTGACCTCGGGAAAATCCACCGGGCCCGTTGCACGGTGGCGGCCCCCCACGGGTCACAAGGGGTGAAATGACACGGTTGGCCCCGCCTGTGGGCGCCCGCCGGAGGCGACCATGACCCTGCCCGACTTCTCGAAGCTGCGCGCCGGCGAGGCGGACTGCCCGTCGGATCTGGCGTTGGACCAGTACCTGGCCCGGGGGCTGGAGGCTGCGGCCCTGGCCGAGGTGCAGGCCCACCTGGACGACGGCTGTGCCGCCTGCGCCGCGCGGCTGAGCGAGCGCCGGGCGGGCTTCGCGGCCTTCGGGCAGGTGGACGAGCGCAAGCTGCTGGCCCGCATCCGGGGCGAGCTGGACACCCGGCAGTCCTTCTTCGGCGACTGGTTCACCGGCTGGTCCACCACGCTGAAGCGCCTGATCGTGCCCGTGGGGCTGGCGGCGGCCGCGGCGCTGGTGGTCTTCCTGCGGCCGGTGGATCCCGGCGCCGATCGGGTGACGGGCTCGCTGACGGCGGAGCCGGGCGTGGGCGCCCTGCAGGGGCCCGACGGCGTGCGCACCAAGGGCGGCCTGAACCTGCAGGTGCACCGCATGGTGGGCAGCGGCAGCGAGGCGGTGCTCTCGGGCGATCCCTTCGCGCCCGGCGACCGCATCCGCTTCCTGGTGGACCTGCCCAGCGAGGGTCAGGTGAAGGTGGTGGGCGTCGAGGCCGACGGCACGCTGTACACCGCCTGGCCGCTGGAAGAGGGGACCGCCACCCGGCTGCCCCAGGGGGCCGATCAGGCCCTGCCCGGGGCGGTGGAGCTGGACGACACCGTGGGCACCGAGACCCTGTTCCTGGTGCACTGCCCGCAGGCCGACACCGCGCCCACCTGCCGCAGCCAGGGCCCCGGGGCCGCCCCCACCTGCGACGCGGGCTGCAGCCTGTCGAAGTTCACGGTCACCAAGCGGTCGCCGTGAGCGGCTGCGTGGCTAAGTGAATGAACTGAAACAGGTTTTTCAGTTTGTTTTTGCGGCGGTCGCCCCGGCCTGCCTACGGTCGAGGGGCAAGCCACGGAGGCCCCAGTGACCCACCGCCGCGCCCCCTTCCTGACCCT
Source organism: Myxococcales bacterium (assembly GCA_020633555.1). GTDB lineage: Bacteria > Myxococcota_A > Bradymonadia > UBA7976 > UBA1532 > JACKDL01. The sequence continues at coordinate 117,077 of JACKDL010000004.1, forward strand.
GGCCCCCGCGGCGGCCGCCTCTGTCTTCGCCCCGCAGACCAACAACAACAACGCCACCTGAACGCGCGCTCGCTCGGTGGTCTGTCCTGCGCCGGGTGGGCGCAGGAGGGACCCCATGTGCGGCTTCTACGGCATCCTCGACCACACCCAGCCCATCGCTGAGGGCCGCCGCGCGGCCCTGCGCCACGCCCGGACCCTGCGCCACCGCGGGCCCGACTGGACCGGCGTGTACGCCGCCGAGGGCGTGGCCCTGGCCCACGAGCGGCTGGCCATCGTCGATCCCCACCACGGCAGCCAGCCCCTGGTGAGCCCCGACGGCCAGCTCGTGCTGGCCGTGAACGGCGAGATCTACGACCACGCCGCCCACCGCGCGCGCTTCGCCGACTGGCCCTTCACCACGGCCTCGGACTGCGAGGTCATTCTGCCCCTGTATCGGGCCCACGGCGCCGAGTTGGTGCACCACCTGCGGGGAATGTTCGCCTTCGTGCTGGTGGACCGGGGCACCGGCGACTGGCTCATCGCCCGGGATCCGCTGGGCATCATCCCGCTGTACTTCGGCCGCGACGCCCAGGGGGCCCTGCACGTGGCCTCGGAGATGAAGGCCCTGCTGCCCCACTGCGAGGCGGTGCAGGCCTTCCCGCCGGGGCACGTGTGGGCGAAGGGGCAGGCCGCGCCGCAGCGCTGGTATGAGCGGCCGTGGATGGCGCTGGAGGGGGTGGCCGACGCCCCGGCGGATCCGGTGGCCCTGCGCGAGGCCCTCATCGACAGCGTGCGGGCCCACCTGATGAGCGACGTGCCCTACGGCGTGCTGCTGTCGGGGGGCCTGGACTCGTCGGTGGTGGCCGCCATCGCCGCCCGGCTGGCCGAGCGCCGGGTGGAGGCCGATGGGCAGGCGCCGGCGTGGTGGCCCCGGCTGCACAGCTTCTCCATCGGGCTGGCGGGCTCGCCCGATCTGGCGGCCGCGGCGCAGGTGGCCGAGCACCTGGGCACCGCGCACCACGGCTTCGAGTTCACCGTGCAGGAGGGCATCGACGCGCTGGACGAGGTGATCGGCCACCTGGAGACCTTCGACGTCACCACCGTGCGGGCCAGCACGCCCATGTACCTGATGGCCCGCCGCATCAAGGCCATGGGCGTGAAGATGGTGCTCTCGGGCGAGGGCTCCGACGAGCTGTTCGGGGGCTACCTGTACTTCCACAAGGCGCCGAGCGACGCCGAGTTCCACGCCGAGACCGTGCGCAAGCTGGGCGACCTGCACCAGTTCGACTGCCTGCGCGCCAACAAGAGCATGGCCGCCTGGGGCGTGGAGTGCCGGGTGCCCTTCCTGGACACCCGCTTCGTGGATCACGCCATGGGCGTGCACCCCCGCCACAAGCGCTGCGGCGACCGCATCGAGAAGCACCTGCTGCGCGAGGCGTTCCAGGGCTGGCTGCCCGAGGCGGTGCTGTGGCGCCAGAAGGAGCAGTTCAGCGACGGGGTGGGCTACCGCTGGATCGACGGCCTGAAGGCCCACGCCGAGCGGGTGGTGAGCGACCGGCAGCTCGCCGAGGCCGCCGACCGCTTCCCGGTGGGCACGCCCAAGACCAAGGAGGCCTACCTGTACCGGGCCATCTTCGCGAAGCGCTACCCGCAGGCCAGCGCCGCGGCCACGGTGCCCACCGGCGACAGCATCGCCTGCAGCAGCCCGGCGGCCCTCGCCTGGGACGCCAGCTTCCGGGCCAGCGCCGATCCCTCGGGCCGCGCGGTGGCGGGCGTGCACCGGGCGGCCTACGGGGGGTGAGCGGGCGGATCAGCGCTGCAGGCGCGGGCCCGGCACGGGGGCGGGGGGCAGGCCCTGGGCGGCGCGCCAGGCCTGGTAGCGGGCCCAGTCGCGGTCGAAGGCGGCCGCCTCGGCGCGGGCCTCGTCGACCCGGTCGTCCCGGTCCTCGTCGTGGGCTTCGTCGGCCTGCTCGTCCCGGTCCAGGGCGGCGATGCGGCGGTCGGCCTCGGCGCGGCTGATGCGGCCCATGCGCCACAGGCGCCAGGCGTCCAGCACCTGGCCGAGCTGCGGCCAGCGGTCGGGGCTGCGCCAGTCCTGGGCCGCCGACTTCTTCCCGCCGGGCGCGTCCTCGGGGGTGATCTCGGGCTGGACCTGGCGGGGCAGGGCGTCGAAGGGGGTGAAGTCGGGCTCGGCGGTGAACAGGTCGTACAGCGGGGCGGCGGCGGCGTCGGGGCGGCCCAGCGGGGGCAGGCCCAGGATGGCCTCGAGGGTGGCGAACAGGCTCATGAAGGCGCCCTGCACGTGGCTGACGTGGCCGCGCTTCGCCCAGGGGCTCACCACCAGCACCGCCGAGCGCAGCGCGTCCAGGTGGTCCTCGCAGCCCTGGGGGTCGTCCTGCACGATGAACACCGCGCTCTTGGCCCAGTACGGGCTCTTGGACAGGGCGTCGATGAACAGGCCCACGGCGTAGTCGTTGTCGGCCACCATCGACTCGGGCGTGGGCGCGCCGGGGGTGGTGCCCACCGTGTGGTCGTTGGGCAGCAGCAGGTAGGTGAAGCGGGGCAGCTCCCCGGCATGCAGCTTCTCGATCACGTAGGCCGCCTTGGCCTCGTCGGTCACGCCGTAGTTGGTGAAGGGCCCGCCGGGGTAGCGGGTGTCGCTGTACTGGATCATGCGCTCGCCGTTCGCGGCGGTGGCGAAGGTGCCCACGATCTCGCCGTAGATGGTCAGGCTCACGCCGTGGTCAACCAGGTGGGTGAACAGGTTGCCCACGTCGGGCACGGTGGCCGCCGACACCGGGAAGTCCGAGAAGTCGCCGCTGCGCACGTCCTCGATCCACATGCGCTCGGCGAACTCGGTGAGGTGCACGCCGGTGAGCATGCTGTGGCCCGAGTCGCTGTTGGGGGTGTCGGTGTAGAAGTTGTCGCCCAGGGCGAAGGCGCGGGCCAGGGCGTGCTGGTTGGGGGTGATGGCCTCGCCCCAGCGCACATACGCGGGATCGGCGGCCGCGCGGGGGTCGCCCAGGTCCCCGAACACGCAGTCGAAGGTCTTGTTTTCTTTGACGATCAGCACCACGTGCTCGATGGGCGAGCGCTCGCCCGCGCGGGTGGGCACCGGGAAGAACTGATCGGGGCACGGATCGGCGCCCCAGGCGGCCCGCGGCCGCTGGAAGTTGGCGCTCACCTGGGCGGTGGCCTGGGCCAGATCCACGGCGGCCAGATCCACCCGGGTCACGCTGCCTTGGAAGCGCTGCTTGGCGCCCTGACCCTCGCTGGGCCCCACGCCACCGCCCTTGCCCTCCACCACCACCAGCAGCCCCGCCCGTGTGTCCAGCGCGAGCGCGGTGGGGTACCAGGCGGTGGGCAGGGCGCCCAGCACGGCCAGGGGATCGGTGCTGAGCACGCTGACCGCGTTGTCGGCGCCCCGGCTGGCGTACAGGCGGCCGGTTTCGGCGTCGAAGGCCAGCGCGTTCACGTTGCTGTTGGCCCGCGGGGCCCCGCTGGCGTCCACCAGATCGGCCTCGGCCACCGCCACCGTGTCGGTGACGTCGCCGGTGGCGGGGTCCAGGGCCACCACCACGTCGCTGCCGCTCACCGCGGCCCACACGGTGCCGCCGTCGGGCGCCACGGCCAGGCCGGCCGGGCTGGTGGGCAGGGGGATCGAGCGCACCAGCACGCCCTGGGCGGGGTCGATGACCGCCACCGTCTCGCCCTCCAGATCCGAGGCCCACAGGCTGTCGCCGTCGGTGCCGGGCACCCAGGCGAGCTGCCACGCCATGATCTGGTCGGTGTCCACGGCCGCCTGCGCCTCGCCGGTGGCGGTGTCCACCTGCACCACCTGGCCGCGGTCCAGGCGGGCCACCCACAGGTGGGCGCCGTCGGGGCTCAGCGCCAGGTCCGAGGTGTAGCCGGCCACGGGCCAGGCGGCGGCCTGCGCCACGGTGCCGTCGGCCTGCACGTCGAAGACGTCCACGCTGCCGCCCACCCCGGACGAGGCGTACAGGCGCAGCCCGTCGGGGCTGAGCGCCAGCCCGTGGAAGGCCTGCCCGCGGTCCACGTCCTGGCGGATCTCGCCGGTGGCGCGGTCCACCACCAGCAGGCGCCGGTCGTCGCTGCTGGCGCTGGCCACGTAGGCCACCGGGTGTGCGGGGTGCAGCCGCACGGCCACGGGGAAGCCGGGCAGCACGGTGGTTGGGCCGGCGGGGGTGGTCTGGCGCCCGTCGTGGATGAGCCAGGGGTGCGCGTCGGGCTGAGGGCCCGGGCGGCGGAGCAGTGCGGCCGGGGGCTCGGGGGCGCACGGGGGCAGGCCTGCGTCCGGGGGCAGCGCGTCGGGCGGGGCGGCGTCCCGGGGCGCCGCGTCGGGGGTGGGCGCCTGATCCGCCGGGGCAGCGTCCAAGGGGGCCGCGTCCACCGCCCGATCGGGGCCCGCCGGGGTCGCCGGGCCGTCATCACACGCCAACACGCCAAGGGCCAGGCTGGCGATCATCCACAGTGTGCTTCGCATGCGTGAACCGTAGCAGCCCCGGCGCACAGGTGCCTCGGAGTCCAACCCTGGCGTATGGTGGGGGCCGGGGGAGGTGTCGATGTCACGACTCTGGATCGTGGGGCTGGCGCTCATCGTGGGCTGCCAGACGGAGTTCCCGGCGCTCGAGGGGGATCTGGCCGTGCCCGACGCGGGGCGCCGGCTGGACGGCGGCCTGGATCGGGGCGCGGCCCTGGATCGGGGGACGCAGGACGCCCGCCCGGCAGTGCGGGACGGTGCCGTGGCCGATGGGGGCCCGGACCAGGCGGTCCGCGACGCCACTGCGTTGGACGGGGCCCCGCTGGACGACTCGGTGCCCGACGCCGCGCCCGGCGACCTGGGCCTGGAGGACTTCCGCCTGCCCGACTTCTCGGGCCCCGACGGGGGCCCGCGGGCGGACGCCGAGGTGCCTGACGCGGCGCCGCCCCTGAGCCCCGAGCCCTGCAACGGCGTGGACGATGACGGCGACGGCCGGGTGGACGAGGGCGCCCGCAACGACTGCGGCGAGTGCGGTCCCACCCCCGTCGAGGTGTGCAACGGCGAAGACGACGACTGCGACGGCGCCAGCGATGAGGGCGTGGCCAACGCATGCGGGGACTGCGCCAGCCCGCCCGTGGAGGTGTGCAACGGCGTGGATGACGACTGCGACAACGCCGTGGACGAGGGGCTGCTGAACGTCTGCGGCCTGTGCGCGCTGCCGCCGGTGGAGGTCTGCGACAACGACGTGGACGACGACTGCGACGGGGTCATGGACGAGGAGGGGCCGTGCCTGGAGTGCTTCGACCAGGGTGAGAAGTGCAACGGCCTGGACGACGACTGCGACGGCGACATCGACGAGACGAAGCGCAACGACTGCGGCGGCTGCGGCCCCACCCCCCGCGAGGTGTGCAACGGGGTGGACGACGACTGCGACGGCAGCGTGGACGAGGGCGGGGGCGCCAGCCCCAACGACTGCGGCCGGTGTGGGCCCACCCCCCGCGAGGCGTGCAACGGGGTGGACGATGACTGCGACGGCGAGACCGACGAGGGCCTGCGCAACGCCTGCGGCCTGTGCGGCGACCTGCCCCGCGAGGTGTGCAACGGGGTGGACGACGACTGCGACGGCGACGTGGACGAGGACGTGCGCAACGCCTGCGGCGCCTGCGGCGATCTGCCATTCGAGGCCTGCAATGGGGTGGACGACGACTGCGACGGGCAGGTGGACGAGCACCTGCTGAACGGGTGCGACCGCTGCCTGCCCCAGCCGGTGATCGAGACGTGCGGCAACGGCGCCGACGACGACTGCGACGGGCAGGTGGACGAGGCGCTCTGCGCGCCCTGCCTGGCGGTGCCCGAGCAGTGCGACCTGGTGGACAACGACTGCGACGGCGAGATCGACGAAGGGCTGCGCAACGCCTGTGGGCTGTGCGGGGGGCCCGCGGTGGAGCTGTGCAACAACCTCGATGACGACTGCGACGGGCGCACCGACGAGGGCCTGCGCAACGGCTGCGGCACCTGCGCGCCCTTCCTGCCCGACGTGTGCGACTGGATCGACAACGACTGCGACGGGCGCACCGACGAGGGCGTGCGTGACGCGTGCGGCGAGTGCCGGCCGCCCCAGCCCGAGGCCTGCACGGGCATCGACGACGACTGCGACGGGCGCACCGACGAGGGGCTGCGCAACGCCTGCGGGTTGTGCGGCGCCGACGCCCTCGAGGTCTGCGACGAGCGCGACAACGACTGCGACGGGCGCACGGACGAGGGGTTGCGCAACGCCTGCGGGGACTGCGGCCCGCCGGCGCGGGATCGAGAAGGCGGGGGGGACCAGGACTGCGACGGTCGGCTCGACGAGGACGGCTGAGCCGACGGGCTCGGCCCCGGGCTACTCCCCGTCAAAGTACAGCACCCGGGTGAGATCCACGCCGGCGCCCTCCAGGCCTTCGTCCTCGAGGAAGCGCCGCAGCCGAGACGGATCCGCCCGCGGCTCGCGGATGGCGTCCACCACCTCGGGCAGCGACGCGTTCAGCCAGCGGTCGAACCACACCGGGCTGCCCACACCCAGCTCGCAGTGGGGATCCAGGTCGGTCTGGAAGCGGTAGACGGCGTGGCTCAGCGCGTCGAGCGCCGCCTCGCTGATGGGCCGCAGCACGGGGTGCCGGTTGGCGTCCAGCGGGCGCACCGTGATCAGCGCCGCGTTGGGCGAGTGCTGGAAGGGCACGGCCAGGAACGCCCGGCGCAGGTCCGGGTGGAACAGCGCCAGCTCGTCCAGCAGCACCACGCAGCCCGAGCGGGCCAGCTCGTCGTACAGGGGCATCAGATCGGCGTCGCCGTGCACCAGCGGGTCAAAGGGATAGTGCTGGGCGAACAGAGCCCGGCGCGTGGCCTGGTTCAGGTGCGCCAGACGCGCGTCGAGCAGGTCGTGGATGGAGCGCCCGTCGTCGAAGGGCTGCCAGCTTCGCCGGCGCTTGCCGTAGCGGCCGGCCAGGTCGCCGCCGGCGTCGGCCACCGCCTGCCGCACGGCGGCCAGCTCCACGAGCTTGCCCGGGCCCAGGGCCGCGGTCACCGAGGGCTCGGCGAGGATCTGGGTGACCTCGTCCCGAGTCGGGGCGATGACCACGAAGGGGACCCCCACAGCCCGCGCGGGCAGGGGGGCCGGCAGCGGCTCGGCGGCGCGCGCCGGCGGCGCCAGGGCGCGGAAGGGCCACAGCGCGCGCGCCTCGTCCACGGCGGCCTGGCTGAGCTCGGGCAGCACGCCCACCACCACCTGGCAGAGGCCCGCGAGCAGATCCAACGCCTTGCTCACCCGGTCCTGCTTGCTGCGCATGAGCCCCAGCGCCGCGGGGCCCAGCCAGACCATCACCGCCTGGCTGCGGCGGGCGATGGCCTCCAGGTAGCGCCAGCCGTCGGCGTCGCGGGGCGACAGCGCGCGGTCCTCGAAGCGCAGCCGGCGGCCGGGCAGGGCCGCCTGAAGCTGGCGGGCGGCCTCGCCCTCGGTGCCCGCGTGCAGCACCAGCACATCGTGGGCCAGGGCACGGGGCCGTTCGCTGGCCACGGGTGCCACCGCGGCCGCCTCGGCCCGCAGGCGGGCCTCGACGTCGGCCAGGTGGTGGCGCGCCGAGGCCCCCTCGGGCAGGCCCAGGGTCTCCAGGTAGCGGGCCACCGCCGTCAGCCACGCCACCAACGGCACCTGCCCCTGGGCCTGGGCGCGGGCCTCGGCCAGCTTCACCAGATCGCTGCGGGCCTGGGCCACCGCGCTGTCCAGCCGGGGCAGCCCGTGGAAGAAGGGGCGCACCTCGACGAAGAAGGTGTCCCGCTTGGCCGGGTCGTCGTACAGGTGCGCGCCCACCACCAGCTCGGTGAGCTGGCCGATGGCGGCGTCGTTGAGCAGGGGTGGGTTCACGGCCGCCGACGATAGCACTGGCGGGGCGGCCCCACGAACTCCCGCTTGTGGCGGCCACCGCAAGGCACGCATCATCGCGCCACAGGAGGGGAACATGCGCCGCTCGACCACGATCATCGCCGGCCTGGTGCTGGCCGCCGCGCCGGCCTTCGCCGACGTCATCAGCCCCGAAGAGGACGCCTGCCGGGGCAAGACCCAGGGGGCCGCCTGCAGCGCCGACGGCCGGGACGGCACCTGCCAGCCCGACGAGTGCTGCCGCAACGACTACAGCAACGGGGTGCCGCCCCAGACGGTGTGCGGCGACTGCTTCACCTGCAAGGCGGGCGCTGCGGCCAGCGGCGGCAGCGACGACGAGAAGGGCTGCGCGGCGGCCCCGGGCGGCGCGCTGGGCGCGGGCAGCCTGCTGGCCGGGCTGGCCCTGGCCTTCGGCCTGTGGCGGACCCGCCGCCGGGCGTGATCCCGGCTCTCAGCGCCGCCCTGTTTGCCCTGGGAGGGTTGGCGGCCGCGGCCGCCTGGCCCCTGGCCACCTACGCGGTGGCCCTGGCCGCCTTGGGCGCGCCCCACGTCTTCGCCGAGCTGCGCGTGGTGGGCCTGCGCTACGGGCCCGGCGCGACCCGGCCGATCCTGGCCGCCGTGGGCCTGGGCCTGGCGGCGCTGGCGGTGGCCCGGGCGGGCTCGGCCTGGGGCTGGTGGGGGCCGGCGCGCACGCTCCAGCTCGCCTTGGCGGTGGGCCTGGCGGCGGTGGCCCTGCCGGCGCTGTGGCGCCGCAGCGTGGGGCACGCCGCGGTGGGGGCGGCCCTCATCACGGCGGTGGCCTGGGGCGCCGCCCTGGCGCCCGTCGAGACGCTGCTGCTGCTGGCCGTGACCCACAACCTCACCCCGCTGGGTTTCCTGGCCGACGGTGCGCCGCGTCGGGTGCAGGCGTGGGCGCTGTTGATCTTCATCGGGGGGCCCCTGCTGCTCGCCAGCGGCCTGCCGTACAGGGCCCTGGACGCGCTGGGCTGGGCCGCGCTGGAGGCCAACCCGCTGCCCGCCGGGCCGCTGGCGGCCCACCTGGGCGCCTTCCTGCCCGCCGGCCTGCGAGCCACGCCACACGCGGTGCACCTGTTCGCCGCCGTGGCCTTCGCCCAGCTCATGCACCACGGCGCGGTGTTGGCGGTGCTTCCCCGCCTTGCGCCGCCGGCGGGGCGGTGGGTGTGGCCCGCGCTGGGGGCGGTGGGCGCCTTGTCGCTGCTGGGCTTCGCCCGAGACTTCGCGGGCGCGCGGCAGGCCTACGGGATCATCGCCGCGGTCCACGCGTGGGTGGAGCTGCCGGTGCTGCTGCTGATCCTGGCGGGCTCGGGCGAGCGCGCCCCCTGGCGGGCCGCGATCAGTCGGGAGCGCGCTGTGCCAGCAGCGCCCGCTCGCTGAGCAGCGTGTCGCACAGCCGCGCCAGGGGATCGAAGGCCCGGCGCAGGTCCTCGCTCCACAGCAGGTGCCCGGTGGGTTCGAAGCGCACCCGCTCCACGCCGTCCGCCAGCGTCACCCGGCCTTCGGCGGCGGCCAGCCAGCGGTGGATGGCGCCCCGCGCCGGGTGATCGAACCGCGGCAGGGCCTCGCGCAGCAGGGTGCGCGTGTCGAAGCCCACGTCCCGGCGCCAGCCCGCCAGCCCCATCTCGAAGGTCACCGCGGGCCCCACATCCACCGCCCGGGCCTCGGTGCCCACCACCAGCGGGTGCAACCGCTCCAGGTTCTGCGCCGCCGCCAGCCACACGAGCTGGCTGCGGCCCGCCAGGCCGATGTCGGCTCGCAGGCGCACGGTGATCTGCAGCCGGGGGATCGCCTGGGGATCGGGCAGGCTCAGGGCCAGCCGGCCCTCCACCACGACCCCCTGGGTGCCCTCGAGGCGGGCCGAGCGGGCCCGGCTGCGGTGGGGCTTCAGGTCGCCGCCCAGCACCCGCGGCGTGCGGCCCCGCGGGGCCCCCAGCCGACGGTCCAGCACGTGGGGATCCCAGTCCACCAGCTCGTCGCACAGCACCAGCAGCCAGGCCACCGGCTCCTGCCGTGGGGCCAGGGTCACGGTGAAGGCCCGGTGCAGCAGCACCGCCCGCAGGGCGGCCCGCAGCACGTCGGGCGACAGCTCGGGGGCCCAGGCGGCGCGGCGGGCCAGGGTCCAGGCCCCCAGCACCTCGTGGGTGTACGGATCGGCGGCGGGACGGCGCTCCAGCCACTGGATGAGGGCGGCGTCCTGCTGCGGATCGTAGGCGCCCTTCGCCTGCAACTCCTCCAGGCACTGCAGCACGATGGACCCCGCGCCCGACTCGGGGGTCGGGGGCTGCAGGCGGGCGTGATCCCTGGCCGGCACCAGGCCGGGCACGGGGGCCAGGGTGCGGGGCGCGAGCTGCACCCCCGCGTCGTGGAACAGAGCCGCCAGCGCGAAGGCCTGGGGGAGCGCCGCGGCGGCCGCCTCGCCCAGGTCGTGGGCCAGCAGGGCCTGCAAGGTGGTGGGCTCCAGCCCCTCGCGGTCGAAGCGCAGCCCCAGCGCCACCTGCCCGGCCAGGTACACGTACAGCGCGTGGTCCAGGTGGCCGGCGGCGAAGTGATCGCCGTCGGCGCCGCCGCGGGGCTCGGCCAGTCGGGTCAAGAGCTGGCGCAGATCCAGCCCCTCGGGCAGCCCCAGGCGCACCCGGGCGTGGAAGGCCACCAGGTGCGCCAGCGAGGCCCGCATGGCGTCGGGCTGCACGCGGAAGTCGGGGCGGTTGCCGAACAGCAGCCGGCGCACCTCCTCGCGGGCCACGAAGGCGAAGTCCGCCAGCAGCCCCCAGGTGCCGCTGTGGACCTGGGCCGGATCCTCCAGGGCCGCGGCCAAGGGCTCCAACAGCTCCAGCAGCAGCCAGCCCCGCAGCCAGTCGGGGCTCAAGGCGCCGGCCAGGGCTGCGGTGCCCAGGTGGGCCTGCAGGGCCTGCTGGGTGCGCGTCAGCAGCTCCACCCAGAAGGCCCCCAGGTCCAGCTCGCCCTCGCCGAAGGCCTCGGCCCGGCGGCGGGCGCGCCCGTGCTTGCGCGTCCAGGCTGCCAGCAGCCACGACAGCGCCGGGGTGCTCGCGGGATCCTCGGGGGCCGGGGGCAGGCGGCCCTGGCCCACGCCCACCGACACCCCCAGGCAGCGCAGCTTGAAGGCCGTGCTCGCCCCCACCCGCGGGGCGTCCGCCAGCCGGTTCAGCCGCTCCGCCAGGGTGCGGCAGCGCTCGTAGGCCTCGCCCGCGTCCAGGGGCCGCTGGGCCCAGCCGCTGCCGTGCAGGGCCTGCACCGCCCACTCGGCCGCCTCGCGGGCCCACCGCGCGCGGAACTCGCGGGTCGGGGCGGGGCGCTGGGTCTCGAAGTCGTCGAGCTGGGCGATGATCTGGCCCAGCTTGTGGCTGAGCGAGTGGGCCCCGCCCACGATGTCCTCGAGCTGCGCCACCACCCGGTCGAAGTCCATCACCGCCTGGCGCTCGTCGGGTCGCCGGCGCAGCCACAGGGCCTCCACCAGCGCCACGAGCTGCGTCTGCCACTCGGTCCAGCGGCACAGGTGGTCGAACAGCCGCACCTCGTCGGGATCCAGGGGCCCGTCCACCTCGAAGCGCACCCACCGCAGGCCGTCGCGGCCCTGGCCCTGTCGGCGCCGGTCCAGGTCGGGGCGGATCACCGCCCAGCGGCGCTCCCCCGCCTGCCCGTGCAGGACGATGCGGTGTTCGTCCTCGAACTCGGGCGGCTCGGGCGGCCCCCCCGATGGCCAGCAGGTGATCTGCACCTCGCCGTCCAGCTCGAAGGCGCACACCACCCGGGCGAGCTGCTCGAAGAACAGGAACTCGGCGGTCTGGTACAGCAGGTTGGGCAGCGGCTCGCTGGCCTTCAGCACCGCCAGGTTCACCAGGCGGTTCAGGGCGTCGCGGAGCCGGATCTCCAGCAGCGCAGTGCTCACCCGGCGTCCTCCGGGCGGTGCTCCTCGAGGAAGGCCATCACCCGGTCGAGCTGGATGGGCTTCGAGTGCACCGTCAGATCGGGGCGCACCTCGCGCATGGCCCGCAGCACGTCCTCGTCGTAGTACCCGCTGAGCACCATCACCGGCATGCGGCGGTTGGGCGGCAGGGGCTGGAAGTCGCTCAGCCGCAGCCGGCGCTCGTGGCTCTTGTCGGGCTCGCCCCAGCGCGTCGGCGCGTGGGCCGGGGCGTGGGTGCCCGCCAGCCAGCGGAGCAGCAGGCAGCCCCCCCACACCTCGCGGGCGTCGGGCACGCTGCCGTAGTAGGGCATCATCTGGTCCAGCAGCAGCACGTCAAAGGGGCCCTGCTCCAGGATCTGGCCGGCCTCGATGACGCTGGTGGCCCACACCAGGTCCCACCCGGCGCGTTTGATGATCCGCGCCTCGTAGGGCATGCGCTTGGGCTCATCGTCGGCCCACAGGACCCGCGGTCGGCGGCTCATGCTCCCTCCTTGGTGCGCGGCACGTCGCGCGGCAGATCCACGGTGAAGACCACCCGGTAGGGTCGGGTGGCGGGATCGGTCTTATCGGACCCGCCGGCGGGGTCGCAGCGGTGGCCCAGCACGCCGCCGTGGGCCTCCACCAGCGCCCGCGCCAGCGGCAGGCCGATGCCCTGCCCGGCGATGACCCGGAAGGGATCCTCCCAGGTCAGCCGCTCGCCCGTGCGGTAGATGTCGGTGCTCTCGTCGATGCGGTGGCCGATGTCGCCCACCTCCAGGCGCACGCCGGACCTGGTGCCGTACACCCGCAGCCAGCCGTGGCGGTTGCCGAAGACGTACTTCGCCGCGTTGTCGAGCAGGTTGCTCAGCACCAGGTCCAGGGCGGTGTCGTCGAAGGCCATGTACAGCGGTCCGGCCACCTGCCACTCCACGGTGAAGCCCGCCGCGCGATCGGCGAAGCGCACCTGGAACCGCTGTGCGCAGCGCTCCACCACCGGCCGCAGGGGTTGCCGGCGCAGCCGCACCCGCGGGCGGGCCTCGTCGAACAGCCGCTCGTACTCCCGCCAGCGGTGGATGGCCGCCCCCTCGGCGCGGATCTGCTCGGCGAAGTCCTCCAGGGCCGCCGGATCGGCGTCGGGTCGGCCCGCTTCGTCCGCCAGGGCCAGCGCGGCGGACTGCAGCCCCTGCACCGGCCCCAGCAGCGCGTGGCGGAAGCGCCCGATCACCAGCTTCCACGCCACCCGGAAGCGCTCGTGGTGCAGGATGATCGACATCTCGCGCCCGGCCTCGGCCAGCGCCCGCCGCGCCACCCGATCGGGCGGATCGCCCCGCAGCAGGAACAGGTGCCCCTGCAGGCCGTCGTCGCCCGGCAGGTGGATGGGCACGCCGGCGAAGTGGTGCAGCCCCACCCGGCCCTCCAGGGCCCCGTCGGGCCAGCCCGGCCGTTCGCAGGCGGCCAGCGACCGGTCCACCAGCGCCTTCTGAGTCACGTCGTCCACGGCGCCCGTGCTCGCCCGCGCCACCATCACCGTCTCGCCGGTCACCGGGATGGTGGAGCGCACCCCCAGGAACACCTCGCCGCCCGGCGGCGTGTACCGGCGGAACCAGGCCCGCAGGTTGGCCACCATGCTGTCGGCCAGGGCCTGGCCGTCCCGCGCGGCGATGCGCTCGCCGATGCGGTTCAGGGCGTCCAGGCGGGCCCGCCGGGCCACCCGGCCCATGGCCACGGCCGCGCGCTGGGCCACCGCCTCGGCCACGCGGGCGTCGGCCTCGGTCAGGAACGGGCCCTCGGGGCCGGTGAGCAGCTTGATGGCGCCCACGCGTCGATCGGCGTCGTCCACCACGGGCACCACCAGCCACGACCGCAGCCGCCCGACGCCCAGGGTGTCCGTGAGCGCCTCCAGGTGCTCGTGCGCCAGGCGCTTCGCCAGGGGATCGGCGCCGTCATCCACCCGCAGCACGCGGCGGGCGCGCCCCTCGCGCAGGGCCTCGGCGGTGAGCGAGCCCGGCGCCACCGGGTGGCGCAGGTGCAGGCTCGGCCGCTCCGGGACGGCGTGGCGGGCCACCAGGCCGTCGCCGTCGGGCTGGTAGATCACCGCGTGGCAGGCCTCGGTCAGCGCGCGCAGGTGGGCCGCGGCCCGGCGCAGCACGTCGCCGGGCTCTGCGTCTTCGGCCACGGCGGCCTCGCCGTTGGGCGTGGGTCCCACCGCCAGGCGCTGCTCGAACAGGGCCGCCGCGAACTCGCACAGCGCCGGTGAGATGGCCCGGGGCTCACGGGCGGTGGGCTGATCGAGCAGCACGATCCAGCCGGCGGCGTCATCCCCCAGCCCCAGCACCCGGCGGACGCCCAGCCCCTGCACCTGCACCTGGGCCTCGATGTGCTGCCACGGCGCGTCGCCGGGCTCGGCGGCGTGGCACAGGCCGGCCAGCTCGCGCTCCAGGGCGTCGCGCAGGGCCGGCCGGCGGGCCCAGCCGGCCAGCAGGTGGACCCGCGCCGGGGGGCCGCTGTCCTTTGCCAGGAACAGGGCGGCGGGCACCCCGGCCCGGGCCCCCAGCACCGCCAGGATCTGGCGGGCGGCCACCCGGGGCGAGCCCTCGGCGTCCACCTCGGCCACCAGCCGCCGGGTGACGGCCAGCTCGGCGCGGGCGGCGCTGGCGGCGCGCCGGGGCGCCAGCGTGGGGCCGGCCTGCAGGGGCAGCAGATCCAGCACCGCCAGCTCGGCGGGGGCCAGCAGCCGGGGGGCCTGCCAGCTCAGGGCCACCTGGAGCTCGGGCCCGTCGCCCCCGCCGGCCACGGCCACCGTCACCGCCGCGCCGGTGGCGCCGGGGGGGCACAGCGGGCTGTGGCGGGCGTCGGGCACCACCACCCGCCCCGTCTGGCTTGGCAGGGCGGTGAGCCAGGGGGGCGCCGGGCCCCGCTGCACCAGGCGGGTCTGCTGATCGTCGCGCAGGCCCGCGCGCACGCCGTCGGCCTCCAGGGCCGCCGCCACCCGATCCACCAGCTGGGCCAGCGCCGTCACGTCCGAGGCGTCCTCCAGGGGCGGGCGGGCCAGCCGCACCAGCTCGCGGTGGGCGTGCCCCCTGGCCTCGCGCCGCAGGGCCGCGTGGGCCAGCGCTGCGACCACGGGGGCGGTGGTGGGGGTCAGGTAGCCCATGGCCCCGGCCGCCCGGGCGCGATCCCCCTGATCGGTGGGCGGCGCGAGGCCGGCGATCAGGGCCGCCCCGGCCTGGGCCTCGCTCAGGGCCAGCGCCTCGACCCCGCCGGCCCAGCACACGCACAGATCCCCCCCGGGCGCGGCCACGAAGCCGGCCGCCTCGAAGGCCGCCGCCAGCCCCTCGGGCGGTGCGCTGGCGCCGGTCAGGCGGGTCAGGTGGTACGTCAGGGGGATCATGCCCGCAGTGTCGGCGGCCGCGGGCTCACCGTCCAGTCCACCCCAGCCACCAGACGGCGAGGCCCAGGCCGAACGACACGGCGTTGGTGAGGGCCGCCAGGCCCAGGGCGCGGCGGAGGGGAGCAGGGAGCAGCGCGCGCCACGCCAGCGCCTCGACGGCCACCACGGTGGCCTCGATGAGCGCCGCGCGCCATGGGAAGGCCCACGGCAGCCAACGGTTGGCGGTGAAGGCGAAGGGGTGGGTGAGCAGGCTGGCCGCCGCGGCCACCAGGGCCCCGCGGCGGCCCGCCAGGGCGGCGCCCACCGCGCCCTCGATGAGCACGGTCAGCGCCAGGGCGAGGCTGTGGGTCACTGCTCGAGGATCGTGAACTCCACGCGCCGGTTGTTGGCCCGGCCGTCCTTGGTCTTGTTGGTGTCGATGGGCACCTCTTCGCCGTAGCCCACCGCCTCCAGGCGCTCGGGCTCCACGCCCTTCTTGATCAGGTACTCGCGCACCGACTCCGAGCGCTTCTGCGACAGGTCCTTGTTGTACTTGTCGGGGCCCACGCTGTCGGTGTGGCCCTCGACGCGCACCTTCTTGATGTACGCGTAGCTCTTCAGCACCTCGGCCACCTCGTTGAGCACCGCGAAGCTCACCGGCTTGATGGTCGCCTTGGCGGTGTTGAAGTACACCTTCTGCAAGATCTCGATCTTCTGCTTGGTGACCTTCACCAGGGTCAGCTTGATCTCGGGCTTCTTGTCCGGGCAGCCGTCGGCGTCCTCGAACTCGTTGATGGTCTCGGGCTCCATCGGGCACTTGTCGCTCACGTCCAGGATGCCGTCCTGATCGTTGTCGGGATCGGGGCAGCCGTCCTCGTCGGCGAAGCCGTCCTTGTCCTCGGCCTCGGTGGGGCACTTGTCGTTCGGATCGAGCAGGCCGTCGCCGTCGGTGTCCGGGATGTCGTCCGGGCAGCCGTCCTCATCCTTGTAGTTGTTCTTGGTCTCGGCCTCGT
This sequence comes from Myxococcales bacterium, assembly GCA_020633555.1. Classification (GTDB taxonomy): domain Bacteria; phylum Myxococcota_A; class Bradymonadia; order UBA7976; family UBA1532; genus JACKDL01. The sequence continues at coordinate 133,277 of JACKDL010000004.1, forward strand.
TCGGGCACTGATCCTGCGCGTCCAGGAAGCCGTCCTGGTCGTTGTCGGGATCGGGGCAGCCGTCCACGTCCTCGAAGCCGTCCTTGTCCTCGGCGTCCAGCGGGCACTTGTCGTCCACGTCCAGCACGCCGTCCTGGTCGTTGTCGGGCTCGGGGCAGCCGTCGGCGTCCTCGAACTCGTCCTTGTCCTCGGGGTCGTCCACGCACTTGTCATCCTCGTCGAGGATGCCGTCCTTGTCGGCGTCGTAGCGCTGGTCGTGCCACGCGAAGCCCAGGAAGGCGCGCCAGATGGGCGAGCCGTAGTCCGCCACGATGCCGGCGCCGCCGCCGAGGGTGATGGTGGCCCCCGGCGGGGTGAAAATCCGCAGGCCGCCCAGGGCCTCCAGCGGGCTCGACTGGCTGTCGCTGCTGATGTCCTCCAGCGGCGCGGCGCCGAAGGCCTCGAGCAGCAGCCACACCCGCTCGGTGCCCAGGCCGATGCCCATGGCGGCGCTGTAGGTGGCCTCGGTGCCCAGGTCCAGCCCGCCGGTGGCGTTGGCGATGGTCACCGCCTGGCTGTCGGGGCGCACGCGCACGCCGCCGTTCGCGGCGAAGCTGAAGAGCCGGCCGCGGCCCTCGAGGATCAGCTTGGGGTTCGCCACCACCTGATCGTTGCCGAAGTACTTGTCGGCGTCGCCGGTGGGCAGCTCCACGGGCACCGAGATGGCCATCCCGAAGCCGCGGCCCTTGCTCTTCTTGTCCAGGCCGAAGAGCCGGACCTTGGGGATCACCCGGATGTCACCCAGGGCCGCCCCGTCGCCCGAGATGGCCACCCCCGCGAGCTGGGCGTCCCCGGCCACGTAGGCCACCGGGATGTCCAGGCCGAGCTCCAGCATGTCGAAGAAGCCCAGGGTGAACAGCAGGTTGGCCGCCGCGAGGTGGTCCACCAGCTTCTCTTGGATGTTGCCCGCCGCGTCGCGCACCGCCAGCGGCGTCTTCGCGTAGCTCAGGTAGAGCGACGGGACGAACTCCAGGTGCCGCGCCGTGCGCGCGCCCTCCGCGGTGAAGTAGTTCCAGGTCCCCACCGTGGGCTTGAAGTTCTGGACGTTCTGCGCGGGCGCGGGCCCGGCGACCGCCAGGGCGAGCAGCGCGGGCAAGAAACGAAGCGAACGACGCATCCGTCGGCCTCCCAAGCCTCGTGTAAGAGCGCCGCCAAGCTAACCCGTCCGGGTCCTGACGGCAAAGACTGTGACGGCAAAGACTGCGGCAACGCGCGCCGCTCGCGGCCCGCTCAGGGGCGCTTGAAGGCGACGAACATGGTCTGGTCTCCGCGGCGCACCAGCAGACGCACCAGGCCGCCGGGCGGCACGGCGTCCAGCTGCCGCGCCAGCTCGGCGGGCTCCCGCGCCGCGCGGCCGTTGCAGCGCGCGATCAGGTCGCCCGCCTGCAGGCCCTTCTCGGCGGCGGCGCTCCCCGCGGCCACGGCCCGCAGCCGCACCCCCTGGGGCCCGGGCGCCAGCGTCATCCCCAGGGCCGTCACGGCGGGCCCCTCGGCGGCGGCCGCCGCCTCCTCGCCCGGTCGGGGCAGGCGCCCCAGCCGGACCACCAGCGTCCGGTCCTCGCCGGCGCGGCGGACCGTCAGGGCCACGTCGCGGCCGACCCCGGCGGTGCTCGCCTGCCAGCGCAGATCGTCGCTGGAGCCCACCGGGCGACCGTCGAAGACGGTGATCACGTCGCCCGGCTCCAGCCCGGCCCGCGCGCCCGGGCCCTCGGGCACCACCGCCTGCACCAGCGCCCCCTGCTTGCCGTCCGCCGGCCCCAGCACCACGCCGATCCACGAGCGCTCCACGGCGCCCTGGGCCGCCAGCGGCGCGGCGATGGCCTTCACCATGTTGATGGGGATGGCGAAGCCGATGCCCTGCGCGCGCGCGTTGATGGCGGTGTTGATGCCCACCACCTGGCCCCGCAGGTTGAACAGCGGCCCCCCGGAGTTGCCCGGGTTGATGCTGGCGTCCGTCTGGATGAAGTTGGCGTACTCCAGATCCCCCCCGGGGTTGACCTGCTTGCGCCCCAGCGCGCTCACGATGCCCGCGGTGACTGTGTGGCTCAGGCCCATGGGGTTGCCGATGGCCACCACCCACTCGCCGATGGCCAGGGCGTCGCTGTCGCCGAAGGGGGCCGCGGGCAGCCGCTCGCCCGCGGGCGGCTCGATCTTCAGCAGCGCGATGTCGGTGGGCGGATCGGTGCCCAGCACCTGCGCCGGAAACTGTCGGCCGTCCAGGAGCTGCACCTGAATGCGCTGCGCCCCCGCCACCACGTGGTGGTTGCTGATGACGTACCCGTCGGCGCGGATGATCACGCCCGAGCCGGCGCCCACCCGCGGGCCGAACAGGCGGCTCATGGGCCCCTGGGCGCCGCCCTCCACCTGCAAGCTCACCACGGCGGGGGCGGCCAGCTTCGCCAGCTTGCCGAAGGCGCCGAAGGTCACCGGGCTGTCGGGGCCCAGGCCCGTCTCCAGGGCCGCCTCGGACCAGAGCTGGGCCGGGGGGGCGCCCAGCAGCGCCACCAGCAGGAGGGCAGCCGGCGCCACGTCAGTCCGCCGCCGGCTCGGGCACGAAGGGGCGCACGGGCGGCGCCTCGGCGGGCGCGGCGGCGCGCGCCGGCTCCGGCGCGGCGGGTGGGGGCGCGGCGTCGGCCACGGGGCGCTCGGCGTTTGCCAGGGTGTCGGCGATGGCGGCCTTGGCGGCCGGGTTCAGTGGGGTGATCGAGCCGTCGTCGGCCCGGTGGAATCGTGCGGGCTCAGCGTCGCCGAGCCGCAGCGCCACGGTCACCCCCCGCGCGAAGAGCCCGTCGCGGGCGGCAGACCAAGTGGCCCGCTCCTGTTGGCCGGTCTGGTTCAGCCAGGTGCTCAGGCGGGCCCGGGTGCTGCCGCCGAAGCGGTGGGTGCGCACCCGCAGGATGGCCTCGGCCTCGTCCACCCCGTCGCGGTGCTTCAGCTCGCCGGCCACGGCCAGCCCGCCAGCCAGGGCCAGCACGCCCACGGCCAGCCGCTGGGCCCCGGTCACTTCTTGCGTGCCTTCTCGATCAGGTCGTCCAGATCGGCCTGCTCCTTGTCGCTCACCCGCTCCATGGGGCGGGCGCCCCGGGCCGGGGTCAGCTTCACCCCGGTCGGCTTCGCCGGGGCGCTCGCGGCCCGCGCGGGCGGCGTGGCCTCGGCGGGCGCGCTGGCGGCCTCCTCCTCCCCCCCGAACAGGTTCAGGAAGTGGTTGAACGCCGTGGCGCCGCCGATGGGCATCAGCAGCAGGACCGCCAGCACGGCGATCAGGCCCATGCCGATGAGCATGGATTTGATGGCCTTGGCGTCCTGCCCGGGCTTCGGGCCGCCGCCCCCACCCCCGCTGGACTTCTTGGGCGCCGACTGACGGCGCGGCCGCTGCCGCTGCTTGCTGCGGGCCATTCGCCTACTCCTTGTCCTCCTGGAGGATGACAAACTCCACGCGCCGGTTCTCGCTCCAGGCCTCGGCGTTGTCCGCCGGGTTCACCGGCTGCGTCTCACCGTAGCCCTTGCTCTCCAGCCGCTTCGCCGCGATGTCGCCCTTCTCGATCAGGAAGCGGCGCACCGAGGCCGCGCGGCGGTTCGACAGGTCGAGGTTGTAGTCGTCGCGCCCGCGGCTGTCCGTGTGGCCCTGGATCTCCACCAGCTTGATCTGCGGGTTCTGCCGCAGGGTCTCGGCCACCTGGTAGAGGATGCCGTAGCTCTCCACCTTGATGATGTCGCTGTTGGTCTCGAAGTAGACCTTGTCCAGGATGCGGATCTTCCCGCCCGAGATGACCACCTTGCGCTGCTCGGGGCAGCCGTCGTCATCCTCGATGCCGTCGAAGTTCTCGGGCACGTTCGGGCACTTGTCCTCGCGATCGGGGATGCCGTCGCCGTCGTTGTCGGGCTCGGGGCAGCCGTCGGTGTCCTGGTAGCCGTCGTAGTCCTCGGCCTCGTTCGGGCACTGGTCCTCGGTGTCCGGGATGCCGTCGTTGTCATTGTCGGGATCCGGGCAGCCGTCGTGATCCTCGAAGCCGTCCTTGTCCTCGGGCTGATCGGGGCAGCGGTCCTGCGCGTCCAGCACGCCGTCGCCGTCACGGTCGCTCTTGCCGTCGGGGCAGCCGTCCTCGTCCTCGAACCCGTTGATGTCCTCGGGCAGGTTGGGGCACTGGTCGAGCAGATCCTCGATGCCGTCGTTGTCGTTGTCGGGATCGGGGCAGCCGTCCTCGTCCTCCCAGTCGTCCTTGTCTTCGGGCTCGTTGGGGCAGCGGTCGATGTCGTCGGGCAACCCGTCGCGGTCCGAGTCGCGCACCGTGGGCTCGAAGACGATGCCGGCGAAGGGCCGCACCATGGGATCGCCCTGGCCCCCCAGCCAGCCGCGGGTCACGCCCAGCGTCAGGAACGAGTTGCCCGCCAGGAAGTAGCGGAAGCCCAGCAGCGTCTCCAGGGGGTTGGCGCGCTCGGGGGCGCTCTCCAGGCTCGCCTGGCCGTACACCTCGACGATGAGCTCGAACGCGTCGTCGATGAGCTCGTAGCCGGCGCCCACCGAGAAGTCCACGCTCTGCCCGAAGACGAAGGGGTCGTCCCGGGGCACCGTGCGCACGGCCATGGTGTCGGGATCGGTGATCGTCACCGCCTGGTTGATGCTGCGGGTGTCGCGCAGGGTGGCGCCGGCGTTCACGGCGACCCCGAAGCGGTCGCCGATGGCCCAGTCCAGCACCAGCCGGGGGCGCAGGATGGGCGCCTGCCCGTGGCTGATGAAGGCGTCCGACTCGCCGGTCTGGAGCTGCACGATGGGCACCAGGGCGATGCCCACCGGGTACTCGTCCCGATCCAGGATGCGGATCTTCATCGAGAGCTGGATGTCGCCGAAGCCCTCGCCCGACAGGGTGTTGGTGTCGCCGGGGCCGTCGGTGTCGCCGCGCACCAGGGCGATGGGCACGTTCGCGCCGATCTCGACCCAGTGGAAGAAGCCCAGGGCCAGCACCAGGTTCGCGGCGCCGTAGCCCTCGACCAGCGCATACGTCTTGCCGCCGATGTCCTGGGTCAGGGGCTCGAAGGCGTAGTTCAGGAACAGGCCGATGGTGGGCTCCATGGTGCCCAGCACCTTCGAGCGCTCCACCGTGATGAAGCTGCGCGAGTCCATGGCAGGGCGGAAGTTCTGGATGTCCGCGTCGAAGGGCTTCTGGGCCAGGCCGGCGGCCGGCAGCGCCAGGAGCGCGGCCAGCAGGCTCAGGGCGGGCGCGCGCCGAAGACGGATCCCCATGGGCGACTCCAAGCTGTTCGATATGGGCCCGAGGGCCGGCGGGCGATCTTAGCGATGGTGGGCGGTGGGCGCCAGAACCGCGGCGGGCTCTGGCGGGCGCTCACGGCCCGAGTTCCTGCTCCAGACGCCGCACGCGATCGGCCGCGCGGGCGCGCCCGGCCGGGTTGCGCTCCTTGGCCTTCCACATCTTGCAGTGGTGCAGCGCGCGGGGCAGGCGCCCGATGCGGTACTCGACCGCGCACAGCAGCCGATGCGGGGCGGGATCGTTGGGATCGGCCTTCAGGGCCCGCTCGAGCACCCGCACCGCCTCGGGCCGGCTGCCCAGGGCGATGAGGCGCTGGGCCTCCTTCACCAGCTCGTCGGCGCTCGAGCCGCTGGGCGGCGGGGCGGGCGGCGTGGCGGGCCGCGGCGCGCGGGGGCTGCGCCGCACCGGCGGGGCTGCGGCGGCCATGGGCGCGGGCGGCGGCTCGGCGGCCTGCGCTTCGTGGGCGGCGATGGCGTCCGTGAGCGCCTGGGCCTGCGGTGCGGCGAAGGGCTGGTCCTTCAGGCGGTCCAGCACCTGCCGCGCGGCGGCCACGTCGCCCTTGCGGGCCAGCAGCCGCTTGCCGCGCTCCAGCTCCTCGTCGGCGTAGCCCTGCTCGACGGTGGGCCGCAGCCGCTCGAGCTCCTCGCTGTACACGCTGAGCTTGGGGAAGTCGGCCAGCTTGAACAGGGCGTCGCCGTACTGCTTGTCGGCCACGTCCGCCTGGATCTCCTTGAAGACCCGCTCGTTGGCGAGCTCGGCGTCGGACTGCTGCTTGAGCTTGCGGGCCTCTTCGTGCCCGGGCTGCTCGTCGATGACCCGCTGGAAGACCGCCCCGGCGGTCTTCCACGCCCGGCGCTCCAGGTGGCCGCGGCCCTCGTCGAGCAACGGGGCGAGGGCGGTGTCCACCGGGGCGTCGGCGACGCTGGTGGGGGCGCTGGCCGGCTCACTCTCGGGCGCTCGCGCCGCCAGGGTGGCCCCCTGGGCGTCGGCCTGGGCCCCCGCCTCGGGCCCGGGCTGGACCATGAAGTAGGCCACGGCCGCGGCGGCGAGCAGCAGCACCAGGAAGAACAGCAGCCGCCCCATGGGCAGCCCGGCCTCGATCTCCACGTCGTCGATGTCGGCGGGGGTGAAGACGTAGTCGTCGCCGGGGGCGACGAAGCGCAGCTTCACGTGGCCGAGCTCGATGATGTCGCCGTTCACCAGGGCCGAGGTGCCGAAGGCCTCGCCGTTGACCTTCACCCCGTTCGAGGAGGCCAGGTCGATGATGGTGAAGGTGCCGTCGCGGACGATGACCTTGGCGTGGTTGCGCGAGATGGAGCGGTGGTTGATCACCACGTCGTTCTCGTCGGTGCGCCCGAGGATCACCTCGCGGCGGTCGAGGGGGAAGTCCTCGCCGGCCAGGTTGCTCGACACCACCACCAGGCGGCCCTGCTCGGGCTCGGCCAGGGTCTCGGCCTCCAGGGTGTGCAGCTCGGTGGGCGCCGAGGCGACGGCGTCCTCCACCACGTCCACCGGCTGATCGGCCTTCACCGCCAGCGAGTAGTCACCGATCTGCAGCAGATCGCCGGGGCGCACGGTGGCCCGGTCGCTGATCTTGGTGCCGTTGAGGCGGACCCCGTTGTAGCTGTCGAGATCCTCCACCAGGACGGTGGGGCTGTTGGCGTCCGCGCGCAGCAAACGCGCGTGCCGCCGCGAGACGTTCCGCTCGGTCAAGCGGATGGTGTTGCCCTCTTTGCGGCCGATCGTGATCTCGTCACGGATCAGCGGGACGACGGTGGTCTTTCCTTCGTCGTCCTCGATGACGAGGCGCAGCATCGACTCCCCTCAGCGGGCGAACGTCCAAGCGTCGCTGGGGGCGGGAAGCACCCGGTCCCCCAACCGACGACTGAGTATCACACTCCCCACGCCCCGGCAAAAGCCGGACCGCTTCGGCGCGAAGGCCCTGTCAAAGCGCGATCTCCGACAGCCGGAGCAGGGCGATCCCGCGGTCGTTCAGCCCCCCCAGCCAGCGGCGCAGGGCCACGAGCACCTCGGGGGTGGCGTCGGCGAGCACCACGGCCCGCCCCTCGAGCACCAGCGCGGCCTCCACGGCCTTCAGCCGGGTGGCCAGATCGTCGCCGGGCTTGCCCAGCCGATGGGTGACGGCCCCCAGGCGCACGCCCAGGGCCTTGGCGGCGGGCGCGGCCAGCGAGGCGGCGCCCTGATCCCCATCCAGCCAGGCGCGCCCGCGGGCGCGGAGCACCTCGAGCAGCGCCACCATGTGGCGCCGTGAGGCGCTCACCCGATCACCGCCCAGCGGGGCGACCCCCACGGCGCTGGGCAGGGCGTCGAAGAGCTGCGTCACCCGCGCCGCGGCCGCCTCGGGGTCGGCCGCCAGGGTCACAGCGCCCGGCGCCGGCGCGCTGGCCTCGTCGGCGCCCATGGGCAGGTGCACCAGCACCTCGCGGCCCTGCGCGTCCAGGCGCTGGACGGCGACCCCGGCGCCCGGGCTGTCGGGCAGGACGGCGTAGACCACGTGGGCGGGCAGGGCGAGCAGGGCGTCCAGCAGCGCCGGCTCGCGGCCCACCTGGCCCACCACCACCGTCAGGCGCGGCCCGGGGGGCATGGCGCGCAGGGCCAGGGCGGGCCGGTCACCCTCCACCAGCGCCCGGTACACGGGCCGCTGGGGGCGGTCGCCGCCGCGCACGCCCACCAGCCCCAGGCCGGCGCTGCGGGCGCGGGCCTCGATGGCCGTGAGGACCGGGCCGCAGCCACCCGCCGTGGGGCAGTCGAAGCTCACCAGATCCAAGGTGGCATCGGCCGGGCGGCCGGCGCCGCGCAAGGGGTACAGGCCGTGGCTGATGCGCCGGGCCGACACGTCGGCGGCCTCGAGGGTCTCGACCACCAACGCCCGGGCCGGCCCGGAGTCCACCGGGGTGGGCGGGGGCCGCGGTGCCACGGGCGGGGCGGACGGCGCCACGGCCACAGGGGCCTGGGGCCGCAGCCACACCCGGTCCACCGTGAGCGCGCCCGCCGCCCCCACCACGAGGGCCACCGTCGCCGTCAGCAAGCCTGCCAAGCGCCCCATGGGCGTGCCGTCCTCCTCGGCCCCGATCCAGGGGGCCATCCTGGGCGTTATCGGGCCGGCGGTCCAACTTCCAGCCCGCGGAGCCAGCGGGCCGGGTCCACGGCCTCGGCGCCACGGCGCAGCTCGAAGTACAGCGCCGGCCCGCCGAGCCGGCCGGTGTCGCCCACGTCCCCCACCACCGCGCCCTGGCCGATCCGGTGGCCCTTCTGCACGGCGATGCGGTCGAGGTGCGCGTACAGGCTGAACCACTGGTGGCCGTGGTCCAGCAGCACCAGGTGGCCGAAGCCGGCGTACCAGTCGGCGTACGCCACCGTGCCGTCGAAGACGGCGCGGGCGGGGGCGCCGCGGGGCGCGTCGAAGGTCACGCCCTTGTGGAAGATGTGCCCCAAGTCCTCATCGCTGGCCCGGCCGAACGGGTGCAGGACGCGCCCGGGCACCGGGGGGGGCAGGCGGCCGGCGTCCGCGGCCAGATCAGGGCCGGTGGCCTCGGCGCCCAGGCCCACCAGCGTCGCGTCCAGGCCTGCCTGGCGGGCGAGCTGATCGGCCTGCGCCGTGTGGGTGCGGCGGGCCGCCTGCAGGGCGCGCAGCACCTCGGCGCGGACCCCGCGCTTTCGCTCCAGTTTGGCCCGCTGGGCCGCCAGCCCGTCGGCCTGGCGGATCACCGTGGCCTCGGCGGTGCTCGCCTCGGCCTCGCGCGCGGCCAGCCGGGCCTGGGCCTGGGTGAGCGCCGCGGCCTCCGTCAGATCGGCCGCCAGGATGCGGCGCAGGGCCTCGCGCTGGCGCAGGTAGGCGGCGGGATCCTCGCTGCGGCTCACCACCGCCAGGGCGGCGCGCTCCCCCACGCGCCGGTGGAGGGCCAGCCGCCGCTGCACGCGCTGCCGGCGCTCGCCCAGCTCGAGCGTGAGCACCTGCACGGCGCGCCGGGCCGCGTCCGCGGCGGCCTGCGCCGCCTCCAGGTCGGCCGCCATCGCGCGGCGCTCGGCGGCCAGCCGGACGATCTCGCGGTCCAGGCCCTCCAGGCCGTCCAGGGCGCGGGCCTCCTGCTGGAGCAGAGCCTGCGCCTCGGCGGACGGGGTGGCCAGCAGCAGCAGGGCCAGCAGCGCGCTCACCCGTCTGCGCCCCGCAGGTAGCGGCCGGTGGCCAGGTGGCTCGCCAAGACCCCTACGGCGGCCGCGCCGACCACCACCGCGAGGATCCAGCCGGCCGGGGGCCAGGGCAGGGGCACGCGCAGGGCCTCGAAGGCGAGGGAGGGGTCGGGGCCGGGCAGCAGGGTACGGTGGGTGGCCCACAGCGCCAGGGCCGCCAGCCCCGCGCCGCCCGCCCCCTGGAAGGCGGCCTCCAGGTGGTATGGCACCCGGATGAACCCGTGGCTGGCGCCCACGAGCTGCATGATGGCCAGCTCCTCGCGGCGGGCGTACAGGGCCAGGCGCACCGTGTTCGAGATGATGAAGATCACCGCCAGGGCCACCAGGGCGGCGACCCCCAGGCCGGCCAGCTCCAGCCCCCGGCGCACGCCCTCCAGCCGCTCCAGCAGATCGGCGCCCCAGTCCACGGCCTCGACGCCGGCCTGGGCCTGCAGGCGGCTCGCCAGGACCGACAGGGCCTCGGGCGTCCGCGCGGGCGGGGCCAGATCGATCTCCAGCGAAGGGGGCACCAGGTCGGGCGTGATGGCCGCTCGCAGCTCCGGATCGGCGCCCAGCGTACGGCGCAGCTCGGCCACCGCCTCGCCGGTGTCCACCAGCCGAACGCGGTCGACGCCCTCCCAGGTGGCCACGGTCAGCCGCAGCACCTCCAGGCGGTCGGCGGGCAGGCTGGGGCCCAGAAAGGCCACCACCCGCGCACCCGCCTGCCACCGATCGGCCGCCCGATCCACCGCGTGCAGCGCCCCCAGCGCCGTCAGCAGCACCGCGGCGGCCAGCGCGATGGTGGCCAGCGCCACCGCCTGCAGCTTCGGGCTGCGGCGCACGCTCGCCGCCGCCCGGCGCAGCGCATAGGCGAGGGTGGGCGTCATCAGCCGGCGTCCCGCACCAGCCGCCCCTGCACCAGGTGCAGGGCCCGCCGCTTGTACCGCTGGATGATCTGGGGATCGTGCGTGGCCAGCAGCACCGTGGTGCCGCGGGCGTTGGCCTGGTTCAACAGGGCCATGATCTCGTGGGTGAGGGCCGGGTCCAGGTTCCCGGTGGGCTCGTCGGCCAGCAGGATGGGCGGCTCGTTCACCAGCGCGCGGGCGATGGCCACCCGCTGCTGCTCGCCGCCCGACAGCCGGTTGGGGGTGACCTGCAGCTTGTCGCCCAGGCCCACCTGCCGCAGCACCGTCGGCACCCGCTGCCGGATCTCGTGGGCCGAACGTCCCAGCACCTCGAGCGCAAAGGCCACGTTCTCGTAGACCGTGCGGTCCATCAGCAGGCGGAAGTCCTGGAACACCACGCCGATGTTGCGGCGCAACAAGGGCACGCTGCCCCGGCGCAGGTTGTGCACCGCGTGTCCCGCCACCAGGAGCTGGCCGGCGCTGGGCCGCTCGGCGGCGAAGATCAGCTTCAGCAGGGTGGTCTTGCCCGCGCCCGAGGGCCCGGTGATCAGCACGAACTCGCCCTTGTCGATGCGCAGGGTCAGATCGTCCAGGGCGCGGCCCTCGCGGGTGTAGCGCTTGGTGACGTGGAAGAGCTGCACCATGGGCGTGGCGGTGGTGCGCGGCCGGAGCAGGCGCGCCACGTCCAGCGGGGCACGGGGGGTGGGTACGGGCTCGTGGCCCCACGGGCCCAAGGGGGCATCGGCCTGGGGCGGCCCCTCGAAGGCGACCGCGTCGGCCCGTTCACTGTGCGAGCGTGGGGCCACTACAGGGGCGGCGGGCGGATCTGGCGGTGTCGTCAGCGCCCGCCGGGGTGCGGCCATGGGCGGCGCCGTCAGGTCGTCCACCTCGGACAGGTCCACGTCCATCGGAACCGGCGGTGGGGTGGGGCGACTCAGGGGATCCTCGGGCGGCGTCCGTACGGGACTCGCATCCTAACTCGGCGGCGCGGGGCCGCCCAATTGGCGGCCTGCCAGATCAGGCGTCGTCGAGCAGGTGGGCGATGAGCAGGGCGTCCAGGGGCGCGCCGGCGGCCAGGTCGCTGGGGAACTCCAACCGGCCCGGGGCCTCCTCTTCCACCGGGATCAGGTCCACCGAGTCGAGCATGTCCACGTCCTCGCTCGGCTCCTCCACCGCGGCGCCGGGCGGCGGCGTGTGGCCCGGCGCCCGCTCGGCCCCCGGCACCTTGCCCTTGTTGCGGGCCAGGGGGATGTCCTTGAAGCGGTCGCTGCGGGGCCGGCGGCGGGCTGCCGCGTCGTGCGTGCCCGCCATCAGCTCTTCGTACATCTGCTTGTGCTGCGCGCGCATGCGCTCGCGCACGGCCTCTTCGTCGGCGCGGCCGTCCTGCACCAGCTCGTCGTAGCTCGACTTGTGGGTGGCGATGATGTTGCCGCCGATGAACAGGTGCGTGATCAGCACCGGGTTCTTCGGGCCCGAGTCCTCGGTCTGGATGTGGAAGGTCTTCCCGCGGTGGCGGACGTCCGTGTTCAAGCCGAGGATCATGAGCCGGTCACCACGTCGACGTGTTCGAGCACCAGGGGCGCCTCGCGATCCACCGCGCCCCCCCAGAACCGCGCGGCCACCCGCTGCGAGGTGGAGGGCGCGTCGGTCACATAGAACCGATGCGCGCCGGCGGCCGCAAGGGGCGTCCGCAGCCCGGCGCGGTCCAGCAGGGCGGCGGCCTCGGCGGCTACGGCCTCGGCCGAGTCCACCAGGTTGACCGGCCGCCCCAGCACCTCCCGCGCCACGGCATCGATGACCCCGCGCAGCAGCGGGTAATGGGTGCAGCCCAGGATGATGGTGTCCACCGAGGTGTCTTTCAGCGGCGCCAGATACTCCCGGGCCACCAGGGTGGTCACCGGGTGATCCAGCCAGCCCTCTTCCACCAGCGGCACGAAGAGCGGGCACGCCACCTGGTGCACCGTGCGCTCGGGATCCAGCTCGTGGAGGGCGTGCAGGTAGGCGTCCGACCGCACCGTGGCCTGCGTGCCCAGCACGGCGATGGCGCCGCCGGCCGACCGCGCGAGGGCCGCCCGTGCGCCGGGCCGGATCACCCCCAGCACCGGCGTGGTGCTGCCCTCGGCCAGGCCGCCCAGGGCGTGGGCCGACACGGTGTTGCACGCCACCACCACCAGCTTCACGCCTTGCCGCAGCAGGAAGTCGGTGTTGGTGCGGGCGTAGCGCACCACGGTGGCGGGGGAGCGGTTGCCGTAGGGCACCCGGGCGGTGTCGCCCAGGTAGATCATGGCCTCTTGGGGCAGCGCGTTGGCCAGCGCGGCGGCGACGGTCAGGCCGCCCAGGCCGCTGTCGAACACGCCGATGGCGCCTTCCAGATCGGGCCGCACGGGGCCTCCGAGGGGGGACGGGCGTGGGGAGGGCGGGCGGCGCTCAGCGGGAGTAGCCGACGCCCCACTTGCGCGAGAACTGGGCGTCGTCCAGGCCCTGGTGGGTCAGGCTCACCTCGATGACGCCGCTGTCCTCGGTGCCCAGGTTGCTGATGGGCCAGAAGAAGGGGCGGGCCCGGGGGCGCTCGAAGCCGGCGAAGCACCAGCTCCCCGTCAGGCTCTGGCGCAGCCGGCCGCTGGTGCTCATGTCGGTGGGCAGCGTCAGCTCCACCACGCCCAGGCCGCGGCCGCCCAGGCAGTTGCCGTTGTCATCGTGGAACCGGCCCATCAGGTAGAACAGGCCGGGCGGCTCGGCGGTGAGCGCCAGGCCGGGGGCGCCGGGGGCGCCGCGGTTGCAGCCCTGGGGCCGGGGGCTGCCGGCCTCGGTGTAGATGGGGTCCATGCAGCCGGGGTCGTTGGCCACGCAGCACACCGACAGGGGGTTCTCCTCCAGCGCGGGGTGCAGGTTGCCCACCCAAAGCACCGTGGTGCTGGTCCAGATCTCGGTGTTGGCGTCCCAGTCCTCGTTGGGCTCGTCCCAGAAGCCGTTGCCGTTGGTGTCGCGGAACTCTTCGCTCACCCGGTCGCGGCTCGGCGCCTGCAGCGGCAGGTTCTCGGTCCAGGTGCCGTTGTCGTCCTCGTCGATGAACGGCTCGCCCAGATCCATGCCGGGCTCCAGCACGTCCAGGCCCGGATCCCAGATCTTGTCGCCGTCCATGTCGCGGAAGTCTTCCTCGCCGCGGGTGAAGGCCACCACCCGCACCAGGCCGTCGCGGGGGTTGAAGCCGGGCACCAGGAAGGGCCCCAGGTTGCCCTCGATGAGGGCCTCCTCCCAGGGATCGGGATCCACGTCGCGGGGGCCGGGGTGGCCGATGCGCATGACGGTCAGGGCGCCGCCCTCCTCGTCGACGGCGGCCTCCTGGGTGACCGTGCCGGCCTCGGTGAGGAAGAACACCCGGGTGCCCTCGGGCACGCGGCCGTTCACGCGGTCGGCGAGCTGCACGCGGCACTCGGTGCCCACCTCGTTGCCCACCAGGTAGCGGGCGCCCAGGCTGGGATCCGGATCATCGCGGGGGTCGTCGGGCACGTCGAGCAGCTCGCGGCGGCTGAAGGCCGGGATGACCTCGTGATCGCACAGGAGCTGCATGCCGCGGCCGCTGGGGATGCCGCCGCGGATCACGATGGCGCAGCTCGTGTCGGTGTCGGTCTGGTCGCGCCGGTAGGCGCGGGCGCGCACGGCGAAGGTGCCGGGGGTGCCGCCGGCGATCACGCGCACGGTGGCCACGCCGGCGTTGTTGGTCTTCGTGACGAAGGCCTCGTCCGCCAGGTCGGCCTGGTTCTCGGCGTCCAGCCCCATGGCCAGGGCCGCCGACCCCGTGAGGTTGGGCTCGGGGCGCACCAGGATCCCGTTGGGCGGGTTGCCGCCGTTGGCGCCGGTGATCTCGAAGGCCACCGGGACGTCGGCCACGGGCTGCTCGGCCTCGACCACCTGGAACGTGATGACCACGTTGTCGGGGAACCGGCCGCCCGAGCCGCGGATGCCCACCACCGGGCAGCTATCGTCCGTGGGCTGGTAGCGCACGGTCCACGCGCTCAGGGGCGCGGCGTCGGGCTGGCCCATGTCCTCGCCGCCGCCCATCTCGGTGCCCATCTCCACCTCGGGGCCCATCTCGGGCAGCGGCGTGCTGGCGTCCAGCAGCCCGCAGGCCCGCAGGAACTCGTCGCGGGGCACGCAGCGGATGGGGAAGTTGCGGATGGGGTTGATGGTGGCCATCAGGGGGCCGGTGCCGCCCGGCGAGTAGTCGGTGACGGTGGCCGTCAGGTTCACCGTGCCCAGCGAGGTGCAGAAGAACTGGTCGCGGGCGCTGCGGCCCAGGAACGACAGGTCCTCGCTGGTCTCGCCGTAGTTCACCAGGGGCTGACCCTCGGGGTCATCGGGGTTCACCCGGGTCTGACGGGACGAGATGAATCGCCCGCTGCCCTCGCTGTCGTCGGCCAGGCTGAGCACCACGGGGGTGCCGGCCACCATCTGGCGGGTGTCGGTGAAGGGATCGGTGCCCGTCACCACCACGTCCACCGCCTGCAGGGTGCCGTTCTGGATGTCGCTGAGCGTGGTGATCGGCAGGATGTTCCGCCCACACGCGTTGCTGGCGACGATGGTCAGCGAGGGATCACCCTCGTCCGGCGTCTTGCTGTCCTCGGTGCAGCCGAACGCCAGGGCGACCGCTGCGAAAGGGATCAGGGCGTCGGTCCACCGACTCCACGGGCGTGGCAACTGCATTCGGGCCTCCCGATCACGGGCCGAGCTCCAGCGAGAGTGGACCGGCCGAACCGTCGCAAGGCTAACGAGCGCCGAAGAAGGGTGTCAACAACGGTGGGCCATGGGATGACAGCGGCCGGGCGGGGGAAGGCGCGGGGTATGGTTCTGAAAATACTGTTATTCTGCGAGTTCCGCGCGGATGTGGAAAAATGAAGCAAGGATGAAAAAATTCATTCCTGCTGTTGTTCCGGAGGCGCCGCGAACACGTTGACGTGGTCCGGCGCGGACGTGTCCAGCCCGTCCGACACCACCAACTCAAAGACGTACAGGCCCGGCACGGTGAGCTGAACGCGAGGCTCGCGCGCCGTGCGGGCCTCGCCCAGCAGCGTCAGCCCGCTGGGGGCGCGCAGCACCGCCCAGCGGTGCTCGACGGGATCGCCGTCGGGATCGAAGCTGCCCGTGCCGTCCAGCACCACCTCGCCCGGGGCGCCCTCCACGAGCTGAATGCGCTGGTCGAAGCCGGCCACCGCCACCGGCGGCGTGTTCACCGAGTCGTCCACGCATGCCGGCGCGGTGAGCGCGAGCGCGCCCATCGCGACTGTGCGGATTGGGATCGTCCTGAGCAAAACCCACCTCCTTGCCCGCCGGCGCGCCCTTCTTGCTAAGGTGCGCCCACCGCACCCCGGAGGATGAACGATGGGCCGCAAGCTGGCGAGTGTCGCCGTCGCGTCCGGTCTCGCGTTGGGGCCGCTGGGCGCCGGCGCCAACGGCTTCGAGAACGAGTACCCCGACAACGGGGCCCGCGCCCTGGGCCGGGCCGGGGCCTTCGCGGCCCGGGCCGATGACCCCACGGCCATCTACTACAACCCCGCCGGGCTGGGCCGCCAGAAGGGCTTCTCGCTGCTGCTGTCCAGCAACGTGGTGAGCCTGACCCACGAGTTCGAGGCCGCCGACGACGTGGTCTCCCGCCGCAGCCGCGATCTCGGGGCCATCTCGCAGGAGCACCCCGCGTCCTTCGGGCCCATGTTCGCCGGCCACTTCGACATCGAGGGGCTGGACGACTTCGACTTCGGCTTCGGGGTCTATGGGCCGTCCAGCACCATGTTCAAGCAGTACCCCGACCAGATCCCGGTGAACGGGGTGGGCAGCGCCACCACGCCCGACGACAACATCGTCAACTGGCTGCGGCCCAACGGCATGCTGGTCGAGGCCCAGATGCTGCTGGCCTACCCCACGGTGTCGGTGGCCTACCAGGTGCTCGATGAGCTGCGCCTGGGCCTGTCGCTCCAGGCGGCCATCATGCAGGCCACGCTCACCCAGTCCTTCGGCCCGCCGGTGCCGGCGCTGGCCGAGCTGAGCTTCACCGACTGGTTCACCCCCACGGCCATCATCGGCGTGCACTACGCGCCCGTGCCCTGGCTCGAGATCGGGGCCAGCGTGCGCCCGGGCTTCCAGATCGAGGCGAAGGGCAAGGCGAAGATCGACACCTACCAGGGCACGGGCCCCAACGGCGAGGGGCCCTTCATCCCCACCGGCGAGCCCATCGAGCTGCTGGACGCCAACGGCCAGCCCGACGACGGCCTGGACTTCACCTACAACCACCCGCTGGTGGCCCGCGGCGCCGTGCGCTTCGTGCAGCCCACCTGGGATGTGGAGCTGGACTACGTGTTCCAGCAGAACAGCCGCCACGAGGCCTTCACGGTGGACTTCCACGCCGCCGAGGCGCTGGTGACGGCGGCCAACTTCCAGTCGCCGGTGCCGACGGTCACCGACGTGCGGAAGTACAAGGACACCCACGAGGTGCGCCTGGGCGGCGACTACCAGGTGCTGCCCGGGATCTTCGCGGTGCGGGCCGGCGGGGCCTACGCCACCGGGGCCAGCCCCACGAACTACACCAACCTGGACTTCCCGGCGCTGGACCGCTGGTCGGCCCACGCGGGCTTCGGCATCAACGCCCAGCGCATCGGCCTGGAGTTCGACATCGGCTACGCCTACGTAGGCATGGTGGAGCGCGAGGTCACCGACAGCCAGACCACGCTCATCGACATCACCAAGCCCAACGGCATCGGCGCGCCGGTGGGCAACGGCACCTTCTCGGGGCACTACCACATCTTCGGGGCCTCGGTCCTGTGGCACGTCTGGTAAGGTGCGCGCCCCGCGGCGCCCGGCGCCGCTCGCGAATCACTGAGAGCCGATGCGCGCCGCCCTCGACGAGAAGTTCCCCCTCGACGCCCTGATCGACGCCCTCCAGGGGGCTCGGCCCACCGTGGATGTGCGTGGGGTCGAGCTGGATCTGTTGGCGTATCTGGCCGTGGCGGTGCAGGGCCGGTTGAGGCGGCCGGTGGTCCTGGTCACGCCGGGGGCCAGCGAGGCCCGGCGCCTGGCCGAGGATCTGCGGTTCTTCGCCGGCGACGAGGTGGCCGTCACCCGGGTGCCGGCGGTGGACGCCAACCCCTACGGCGAGCTCAGCCCCGATCGCGGCCAGGTCATGGAGCTGCTGGCCGCGCAGGCGGCGCTGGCCTGGGAGCAGGGCGGGCCCTTCGTGGTGATCGAGGCCGAGGCCCTGGCCCGGCGGGTCATCCCCCGCGACGTGCTGGTGGACTTCAGCTACCTGGTGGCGGCGGAGCAGGCCCTGGATCGCGACGCCTGCCTGCGGGCCCTGGCGGACGGCGGCTACCACGCGGTGAGCGCGGTGGAGGATCCCGGCACCTTTGCGGTGCGCGGCGGGATCCTGGACGTGTTCCCGCCCCACGCGAAGCGCCCCGTGCGGGTGGAGCTGTGGGGCGACGAGGTCGAGAGCCTGCGCTACTTCGATCCCAGCACCCAGCGCACCGTGGCCGACGCGGGCGAGACGCTCCTCCTCCCGCCCGTGCGCGAGGAGCTCATGGTCGGCGCCTTCCGCGACCGGGCCCGCAAGGGCATCCGCGACGCGGGCGCCGAGGTGGGCTTGCCCACCCGCAAGCTGCAGCCGCTGCTGGATGACCTGGACAACGGCATCCCGTTCATGGGGATCGAGGGCTTCCGCCCGGCCTTCTACGCGCGGCTGGCGCCGCTGACCGAGTACCTGCCCGCCGACGCGCTGGTGATGGTGCTCGATCCCATGGGCACCGGCGATCGGCTGCGGGGCCTGTGGGAGCGGCTGGCCAGCGGGCGCGAGGCCAACCTGGCCGCCGAGCTGCCCTGCCTGCCCCCCGAGCGGCACGCGCTGACCCCGCACGAGGCCATGCAGGCGCTGGGCACCCGCCCCCAGGTGCGCGCCCACGTGCTCCAGATGAGCGACGAGCTGGGCGCCGTGGAGGGGCCCGCCCGCGCCATCGCCTTCGACGTGCCCGCCAACCGCGACCTGAGCCTGGTGCTGGCCCAGAGCCGCGGCGAGCGCGAGCCGCTCAAGCCCCTGGCCGAGGCCGTGCGCGGCTGGGCGGCCGACGGGGCCCGGGTGGTCATCTGCTGCCACCAGGAGACCCAGCTCGAGCGCCTGGAGCGGCTGCTGAAGGGCTACGGCGTGGCCGTGGAGCGGGCCAGCGAGGCGCCGCGCACCTACCTGGCCCCGCCCAAGCCGGGCGAGCACGGCGCGGTGCTGGTGCGCGGGCAGGTCAGCGGGGGCTTCCGCCTGCTGTCCCGGGGCTTCGCCCTGGTCACCGACGAGGAGATCTTCGGCCAGAAGGCGCCGCGCCGCCGGGCCCGCACTGCTGCCGACGTCAGCCCTTTCATTCAGAGCTTCCGGGAGCTCGAGCCGGGCGATCACGTGGTCCACGCCGATCACGGCATCGGGCAGTACGAGGGCCTGACCAAGCTGGCCGTGGCCGGCAAAGAGGCCGACTTCCTGGTCATCCGCTTCGCCGGCAAAGACAAGCTGTTCCTGCCGGTCTACAAGCTCGGGCGGCTGCAGAAGTACGCGGGCGGCGGCGCCAGCCCCAAGATCGACAAGCTGGGGGGCACCGGCTGGCAGAAGGTGCGGGCCAAGGCCAGGGCGAGCGCCGAGGAGGACGCCTACGCCCTGCTCGAGCTGTACGCCCGCCGCGAGCTGGCCAAGGGCTACGCCTTCTCGCGGCCCGACGACTACTACCGCAACTTCGAGGCCACCTTCCCCTACGAGGAGACGCCCGATCAGGCCCGCGCCATCGAGGAGGTGCTGCTGGACATGGGCCGCGAGCGCCCCATGGATCGGCTGCTCTGCGGCGACGTGGGCTTCGGCAAGACCGAGGTGGCGCTGCGGGGCATCTTCAAGGCCATCGTGGACGGCAAACAGGTGGCCATGCTGGTGCCCACCACCGTCCTGGCGTTGCAACACTACAAGACGGTGGCTGCGCGGCTGAAGGACTACCCGGTGCGGGTGGCCTTGCTCAGCCGCTTCGTCTCGAAGGACGAGCAGAAGCAGGTCATCCAGGAGATCAAGACGGGTCGGGTGGACGTGGTGGTGGGCACGCACCGCCTGCTCAGCAAGGACATCCAGTACAACGATCTGGGTCTGCTGATCCTGGACGAGGAGCACCGCTTCGGCGTGCGCCACAAGGAGCGCCTGAAGGAGGTCCGCGCCGACATCGACGTGCTGTCGATGACCGCCACCCCCATCCCCCGGACGCTCCAGCTCAGCATGAGCGGGCTGCGGGATCTGTCGGTGATCACCACCCCGCCCAGCGACCGCCTGAGCGTGAAGACCTTCGTGTGCCGGGCCACCGATCAGGTGGTGCGCGACGCCATCCTGCGGGAGCTTGGCCGCGGCGGGCAGGTGTACTTCGTGCACAACCGCGTGCACAGCATCGAGAACCGCAAGGCCTGGCTGACCTCGCTGGTGCCCGAGGCGCGCATCGTGGTGGGCCACGGCCAGATGGACCCCAGCCAGCTCGAGAAGGTCATGGTCGACTTCACGGAGGGCCGCTACAACGTGCTGCTCTCCACCACGATCATCGAGTCGGGCATCGACATCCCCACAGCGAACACCATGCTGGTGGATCACGCCGATCACTACGGTCTGGCGCAGCTCTACCAGCTCCGCGGCCGGGTGGGGCGCGCCCGCGAGCGCGGCTACTGCTACCTGCTGGTGCCCAGCGAGGCCACGCTCACCAGCGAGGCCCGCAAGCGTCTGGCGGTGATCCAGAAGTTCACCGAGCTCGGCAGCGGCTTCGCGGTGGCCAGCCACGACATGGAATTGCGCGGCGCGGGCGAGCTGTTGGGCACGAAGCAGAAGGGCCACATGCAGGCCGTCGGCCTGGAGCTCTACGCGCAGATGCTCGAAGAGGCGGTGCGCACCCTGCGCGGCGAGAAGCCGCCGGTGGAGTTCGACCCGGACATCAACCTGCAGGTCAACGCCCGGCTGCCCGAGGATCTGGTGCCCGACAACCACCTGCGGCTGGTGCTCTACAAGCGGCTGGCCAACGCGAATGACGAGGAGGACGTGCTGGCCGTCGCCGAGGAGATGCAGGACCGCTTCGGCGCCCTGCCGCCGGTGGTCGAGAACCTCATCGAGCTGATGCGGGTGCGCACCCTGGCGCGCTACGCCGGCCTGCGCAGCGTGGATCTGCAGGGGGACCGGGTGCGGCTGATGGTGCACCCCGAGACCCCCCTGCCCATCCCGTCCATCATCGGGCTGGTGAGCGATCCCAGCTCGGGCTTCACGGCCCCTGCCGACTACCGGCTGGACTACCAGTTCGACGCCGCCGGCCGGCGCGACACGCTGACCAGCACCCGAATCGCCTTGCAGCGCCTGGCCGAGTTGGTTACCGAAGCCCAGGCCGCGGAGGGACCCTGACGTGATGCGCCGCACCATCCCCACCCTGATGTTCGCGGCGCTGGCCGCCGGCGCCGGCTGCCAGCGCGAGCAGTCCGGCATGTCGGGCGAGGCCGTCGTGCAGCTCACTGAAGAGGAGCGCGGCAAGGTCGTGGCCAAGGTGGGCGACGTGGTCATCACCCTGGAAGACTTCGAGCGCCGGCTGAACCAGCAGAGCCCCTTCGCCCGCTCCCGCTACGACAGCCTGGAGCGCAAGAAGGAGTTCCTCGACAGCCTGGTGCGCTTCGAGCTGCTGGCCCTGGAGGCCAAGGCGCGGGGACATCACAAGGACCCTGACGTGGAGTTGGCCCACAAGCAGGCCCTGGTGCGCGCGCTCACCGCCAAAGAAGTGGCGGACCTGGTGAAGATGGACGACGTCACGGACGCGGACGTCGAGGCCTGGTACGCCGAGCACAAGGCCGAGTTCATCAAGCCCGCAGAGGCGCGGGCCGCCCACATCCTCATGCCGGACGAGGCGTCGGCCAAGGGGTTGCTGGTGGATCTGCAGGCCGAGATCGCCGCCGCGCCGGGCGAGGCCCAGGCCCTGTTCGAGAAGCGCGCCAAGCTGGCCTCCACCGACGCCAAGACCGCCGATCGCGGTGGGGATCTGGGCTGGTTCGGCGAGCCTGGGCAGGGCCGCGTGGACCGCGGGCCCGCGGCGCCGATCGTACCGCCCGCGGTGGCCACCGCGGCCTTCGCGCTGAAGGCCGACGGCGAGCTGCACCCGGCGCCCATTCAGACCAGCCAGGGCTGGCACATCGTGCAGCGCACCGGCTACCGCCGGCCCTTCGAGCGCGGGCTGGACGAGGTGCGCAGCCGCATCCGCACCACCCTGTTCCGCCAGAAGAAGGCCGCCGCGCTGGAGCAGTACGTGGCCGATCTGCGGGCCAAGGCGGGCGTGCAGATCGACGAGGCGCTGCTGGATCAGGCCAAGACGGCGCCCCAGGGCCAGTTCAACCCGCGCATGGCGCCCCCGCACCTGCGTCCCGGCGCCGAGGGGGCCCCGCCCCTGCCGACGCTGAAGCCGCCCATGCCCGCCCCGGTCGGAGACGCCCAGTGAGCCGCATGCTGAAGATCCTCGCGCTGGCGCTCCTGGTGCCCATGACCGCCCCCGCCCGGGTCATCGACCGGGTGGTGGCGGTGGTGAACGACGAGGTGGTCACCCTCTCGGAGCTCGAGGACCTGATCGCCCCAATCCTTCGTCAGATCGAGACCTTGGACGATCCGGTGCTGCGCGAGCAGCAGCGCCAGAAGCAGCTCCGTGCGGGGCTGGACGACCTGATCGGCCAGAAGCTGGTGGGGCAAGAGGGGGTCGTCCGGCGCATCAGCGTGCAGGGCGACGAGGTGCAGGCCCACCTGGAGCGGGTGAAAGCCAGCCAGGGCTGGGATGACGAGAAGCTGCGGATCTACCTCACCAGCCAGGGCTTGAACCTGGCCGAGTTCCGCAAGCAGGTCCGCGAGCAGCTCCTGCGTCAGAAGGTCATCCGCGCCTCCATCGGTGGGCGGATCCGGGTGGGCGAGGCCGAGCTGCGCGACTACTACCGGTCGAAGCTGACCCAGGCGAACGCCGACTTCGAGGTCGAGGCCGCCCACATTGCGCTGCCCGTGCCCACCAAGGCCACCCCCGCCGAGGAGGCGGCCATCCGCCAGCAGGCCAACGAGCTGCTGGCCCGCGCCCAGGGCGGCGAAGACTTCGCCGGGCTGGCGCGCCAGTATTCGCAGGCACCCGGGGCTGAGAACGGGGGCAGCCTCGGCGCCTTCCGGCGCGGCGTCATCGACCCGGCCATCGAGAAGGTGGTCTTCGATCTCGAGGCCGGCCAGGCGGGCGGGCCGGTGCGCACGGGCTACGGCTACCACGTGGTCCAGTGCGTGGCGAAGCGCAAGCTCCCGCCGCCCCCCTTCGAGGAGAGCAAGGCCGCGCTCCAGAACGAGCTCACCGACAAGAAGCTCCAGGAGGAGCTGGGCAAGTGGATCGAGGAGCTGAAGCGCAAGGCCTTCATCGAGATCCGCCTCTGAGCACCCACCGGGCCCCGTGGACGGGTGGCCCGCCGCGGCCGGTGTGTTAGCGTGCCGGCCATGAGCCGCCGCTACCGCGTCCTGGTCGCCGATGATGAAGAGGGCATCCGCTTCTCGCTGAAGCTGCACTTGGAGGACGCCGGCTACGCCGTCGAGGGCGTGGCGGACGGCGAGGCTGCGGTGCAGGCCCTGCGGGACAAGGACTTCGACTTCTGCCTTTGCGACCTGCGCATGCCGCGCCTGGACGGGCTGGGCGTGCTGCGGGCGGTCACCGGCGAGGGGCTGCGCACCCGCATCCTGTTCATGAGCGCGCACGCCGACGCGGGCACCGCCCTGCAGGCCATCGAGCTGGGCGCGGTGGACTACCTGGCCAAGCCCTTCGAGACCGGCGAGGTGCTCTTTCGGCTGCAGCGGGCCGCCGAGCAGCTCGCGCTCAGCCAGCGGGTGGGCCAGCTCCAGCAGGCGCTGGGCGAGCAGGTCAGCTACGCCGGGATCATCGCCCGCTCCGAGCCCATGCAGCGGGTGTTCCGGCTCATCGGGAAGGTGGCGGACTACAAGACCACCGTGCTTCTCACGGGCCCCAGCGGGACCGGCAAGGAGCTGGTGGCGAAGGCCCTGCACTACAACTCGGTGCGCAAGGGCCGGCCCTTCATCGCGGTGAACTGCGGCGCCATCCCCGAGAACCTGCTGGAGAGCGAGCTGTTCGGCCATGTGCGCGGGGCCTTCACCGACGCCACCCGCAGCCGCCGCGGCCTGTTCGAAGAGGCCGACAAGGGCACCCTGTTCCTCGACGAGATCGGCGAGCTGCCGCTGGCGCTGCAGGTGAAGCTGCTGCGGGTCCTGCAGGAAGAGGAGATCCGCCGGGTGGGGGAGAGCCGCCCGACCGGGGTGGACGTGCGCGTCATCGCCGCCACCGTGCGCAACCTGCCCGAAGAGGTGAAGGCGGGCCGCTTCCGGGAGGACCTCTTCTACCGTCTCAACGTGCTGCCCATCGCGCTGCCGTCGCTGGCGGAGCGCCCGGGCGACATCCCGCTGCTGGTCGAGCACTTCGTGGAGCGCTTCAACCGGCGCCTGGGCACGGCCATCGCAGGCGTCACCCCGGCGGCCATGAAGCACCTCATGCACCATGGCTGGCCGGGCAACGTGCGCGAACTCGAGAACGCCATCGAGCGCGCGGTGGTGATGTGCGAGGGCCCGCGGGTGGACGTCGGTGATCTGCCACCGCAGGTGGTCGCCGGCTCGGACCGCGTGCGCATGGCCCTCGCCAGCGACGAGCTGAGCATCAAGAAGACCACCCGGCTCATCGAAGAGGAGCTCATCCGCCGCGCGCTGACGCAGACCGGAGGCAACCGAACCCGGGCCGCGGAGCTCCTGGAGATCTCCCACAGGGCGCTGCTCTACAAGATCAAGGACTACGCCATCGAGCTCTGAGGGCGGCAGGCCGGGGGTGTCACGTCCCTGACGGCGACTGGCCCGCTAAGGCATCCAGCCCCGCGACATCCTTGACGATGCGGCTCTGGAACGTCGAAACTCCGAAGCGTCGCGGACTGCGCTCATCATCAAGGTCTCGCCATGGCCAGGCGGAAGAACGCCCTCGGACTCGACATCGGCTCCAGCTCCGTCAAGCTGGTGCAGCTTCGAGAATCGAAGAAGGGCATCGAGCTCGCCAACTTCTCGATGGCGCCTCTCCCCACGGAGGCCATCGTGGACGGGGCGGTCATGAACGCCTCCGTGGTGGTCGAGACCATCCAGGGCATGGTGGCGGCTCAGAAGCTCAAGCAGAAGGAGTGCGCGGTCGCCATCAGCGGGCACTCCGTCATCAACCGCAAGATCTCGCTGCCGGCCATGACCCAGGAGGAGCTCGACGAGAGCATCAAGTGGGAGGCTGAGCAGTACATCCCCTTCGACGTCAACGACGTGTACCTCGACTACCAGATCCTGCAGTCCCGCCCCGAGCAGGGGCAGATGGACGTGCTGCTGGTGGCCGCGAAGAAGGAGATCGTCGACGAGTACGCCGGGGTGGTCCGCGAGGCGGGCCTGGTGCCGGTGGTGGTCGACGTGGACGCTTTCACCCTCTACAACTGCTTCGAGGCCAGCTATGGCTTCCCGCCTGGCGAGACGGTGGTGCTCATCGACATCGGCGCGGGCACCATCACCATCAACGTGGTCTCCAACGGCGTCAGCACCTTCACCCGTGACATCAGCATGGGTGGCAATCAGTACACCGAGGAGATCCAGAAGCAGCTCAACGTCTCGTACGACGAGGCCGAGGCCTACAAGCGGGGCGGCGAGGCCGGCGTGGACGCCGACAGCGTGGTGCCGCAAGAGGTCGAGCAGGTCATGTCCGCGGTGAGCGAGTCCATGGCCAGCGAGATTCACCGCTCGCTCGACTTCTACCTCGCCACGTCCAGCGAGGGCCGGGTGTCTCGGGTGTACCTGTCGGGCGGCACGGCCAAGGTGCCCAGCCTGGCGCGCACCATTGAAGACAAGGTCGGGGTGGCGGTGGAGCTGATCGATCCGTTCCGCAACATCCAGATCGACGGCAAGGTCTTCAACCTCGACTACATCAACGAGATCAGGCCTTTGGCGGCGGTCGCCGTCGGGCTCGGGCTGCGGAGGGCGGGCGACAAGTGATTCGCATCAACCTCATGCCCGCCGGCCCAGGGGCCGCCGGGAAGCCCGCCAAGCAGTTCCTGCTGTTCATGATCATCGTGTTGGTGGCCCAGGGGGCGCTGCTCTTCTACCTGCAGAGCGAGGCTGACGCCGAGCTCGCCGGCGTGAAGAAGCGCAACGGCGACATCAGCAACCAGATCAAGGAACTCCAGAAGAAGACCAGCGCGGTGGCGGCCCTCGAGGAAGAGAAGGCTCAGCTCGAGCGCCAGAAGTCGGTGCTGAAGGGGCTGGACGAAGGCCAGAGCGGGCCCGTGAAGGTGCTGCACGCCCTCACCCAGCTCCTGCGCAAGATCGAGGACCCTGAGGAGAAGCTCAAGGTGCAGAACCTGGGCTGGAACCCCGACTGGGATCCCAAGAACCTCTGGATCGACGGCTTCAAGGAAGATCAGCGGCAGCTTCGGCTGGTGGGCCACGCGCGCACCAACGAGGACCTGGCCGAGTTCCTCCACCGGCTGAACAGCTCGAAGCACTTCGTCAACGTCGAGCTGCTCGTGTCGCAGAGCGTCGAGCTGCCGAGCGTCGAGAACGTGAAGTTCGTTCAGTTCACCATCGAGGCCATCGCCCTGTACGGGCCGGCCGACGTTGCCAAGCTGGCCAGCGGCGCGCTGCAGCCGGCCAAGAAGCGGCGCTGAGGCAGGAGCGGGACGCATGGAGCAACTGTACGACAAGCTCAGCGCGCTGCCGGCGGCTCAGAAGGCCGCGCTTCTGATCATGCTCATGGCGGCGGTGGGGGCCGGCTGGTACTTCCTGTACTACGACGAGACCCGCACCTTGATCGCCAAGGAGAAGGGTCAGACGGACCAGCTCACCAAGACCCTCGCCGACGAGAAAGAGATCGAGAAGAACCTGGCCGTCTACAAGGCCGAGATCGAGGAGCTGCGGGCCGAGCGCGATCGCATGCGCGACCGCCTCCCCGACAACGCCGAGATCGCCGACTTGCTCGAGAAGATCCACGGCCAGGCGAAGATCACCGGCCTCGAGATTGCGCGGTTCGAGCGCAAACCCACCGAGGTCGAGTCCATGTATGCGCGCATCCCGGTGAAGATGGAGCTGGTGGGGAACTTCAAGGAGATCACCACCTTCTTCTTCTACCTGGGCAAGCTCACCCGGATCGTGAACGTCGAGGACATCCAGCTCGCTACGAAGTCCACCACCCGCGAGGAGCGGGAGAAGGGCACCGTGCTGCTGGCGAGCTGCACCGCCACCACCTTCATGTACGTGGCTGAGGGCGGCGCCGCCCCCGGCCAGAAGCCTCAGCGGAAGGGGGCGAAGTGATGCGCTCGCTCACCCCGCTGCTCACGGCGCTCCTCCTCGTCGGCCTGGGCGCCCCGCTCGTCGGCTGCGAAGAGGAAGAGCAGGCGGTCACCCGCGGCGCGGGCGGCAGCAGCCCGCGGGCCAGCCGGCGCCCTGCCAAGAAGGTGGCCGACGGCCCCGAGATCGATGAGAGCAACCTGCCCCCCAAGCTCCGCGGCCTGAAGGCCGAGGACTGGGAGATCGCCGGCGACGTGGCGGTGGGTCTCCGCGAAGGGCGCGATCCCTTCCAGCCCTCCATCGCCGATCTGATCGAGACCAAGGTCGAGACCGAGGCCGAGGGCCGCAAGCGGCGCTTCGAGCTCGGCATCAAGGTGCCCGTGCCGGTGGAGAACCTCCACCTGGTCGCGGTGATCACCGGCACCGGGGTGCCCACCGCCATGGTCAAGGACGGGCGCGGCCTCGGCCACGTCGTCCGTCCGGGCGATGTGGTGGGGGACTCGGTGCCGTATCGCGTGACCCGCATCACGCGCAACCAGGTCGTCTTCAAGCCGCTCCAGGCGCCCGATGGCGAAGAGCAGCTCAAGGACGTGAGCAAGGTCCTCCTCACGCAGGAGGAGCTCGAGGAACTGTTGCCGTGAGCGAACTGAAGGGGAATCCCGACATGCGCCGAGGCCCCAACCGTGCCGCGCGTCTCGCGCTCGCGCCCCTGGCCCTCATCGTGCTGGCGTGGGCCTCCGGGGCCTTCGCGCAGGGCGACAAGGCCCTGAACACCTTGACCCGGGTCGAGGTGCGCGAGACCGAGAAGGCCACCGAGATCGTGCTCAGCGGCGACACGCCGCCGACCTTCACGGTGTTCAAGCTCAGCGATCCCACGCGGCTCTTCGTGGACGTGTCGAACGCTGACATCGGCAAGGTCGACTCGCCCATCGAGGTGGACAATGGCGTCGTGAGCCAGATCACGGCGCTGCAGTTCAACGACGATGTCGTGCGGGTGGGGCGGCTCATCATCGGCCTTGAGGTCGACGCCTTGTACTCGGTGGAGGCCCGCGGCAACGACCTGTGGATCGTGGTCGACGCCAGTCAGCGCAAGACCAGGCGCCCCATCGTCATCAACCAGGGCGATCCCAACGCCGCCGAGGCCGTGGCCGCTGCCGAGCGGCGGGCCGCCGAGGCTGAGGCGCGGGCGAAGGCCGCCGAGGCCCGTGTCCAGGCCGCGCAAGACGCGCAGGCGCAGGCGGTGGCGCAGGCGGACGCCGCGAAGGCGCAGGCCGAGGCAGCCCGCGAGCGGGCGAACGCGGCGACGGCCAGGCGACCGCCGCGGCGTCGCAGCGCAGCGAGGGGCCGACGCCGAGGCGCGCGCTCAGGCGGCAGCGGCTGCCCGTGACGCCGCCCTGGCTGAGGCCGCCGCGGCCGAGCAGCGTGCCCGCGAGGCCGAGGCCGCCGCCGACGTGCGCGTGGCTGCGGCCGAGGCCAAGGCGAGCGCGGCCCTTCAGCAGGCCGAGCAGGCCACCGCAGCGGCCGAGGCTCGGGTGCGTGAAGCCCAGCAGCTCGCGCAGCAGCGTGCGGGCGAGGCGGCCGCGGCCGAGGCCAAGGCGTCTTCGGCCGCGCAGGCCCTGGCGGACGCCAAGGCCGCGACCGCTGCCGCCGAGGCGCAGGCAGAGCAGGCCAGCGCCGACGCCAACGCCCGCGTGGCTGCCGCCGAGGCCCGTCTGAAGGAGGCCCAGGTGGCCGCCGCGGCCGCGAAGCAGAGCCAGGTGGCTGCCGAGGCGCGGGCCCGCGAGGCCGAGGCCGCCCAGACCGCTTCGCAGCAGGCGCTGGCGGCCGTGCAGGCGCGCGCTCAGGAGGCTCAGGCCGCCGCGCTCGCCGCGCGGGACGCCCAGGCCGCCGCGGAGGCCCGCGCCACGGAACTCGCCGCTGCCTCGGGCGCCGCCCGGGACGCTGCGGCGCAGGCCGAGCAGCGCGCCCGTGAGATGGCCGCGGCCGCTGAGGCCAAGGCCCAGGCTGCTGCGGCGGCGGAGCAGGAGGCACGCGCGCTGGCCCAGTCGGCCGAGACCCGCGCCAGCGAGGCGGCTCAGGCGGCCCAGGCCCAGCGCAGCGCGGCCGCCCAGGCCGAGCAGCAGGCGCTCGCGGCGTCCCAGCGCGCCAACGCCGCCGAAGAGCGGGCCATGGCCGCTGAGGCCCGGGCCAGCAAGGCCGAGGAGCGGGCGGCCGCCGCCGAGGAGCGGCTGGCGTCCATCGCGGCGGATCAGCGCGACGCCCAGGCGCGGGTGCGCGACCTCGAGAGCGCCCAGGCGGCCCTCGCGGCTCAGCTCGACTCGGCCAAGGCGGCGAACGACGCGGCGCGGACCCGCCAGCTCGAAGCCGAGGAGCAGGCCCGCCAGGCTGAGCTGGCCGCTCAGCAGGCGCGGCTGGCTCAGCTCGACTCCGCCCAGGCCAAGGGCGAGGCCGACAAGCGCATCGCCGACCTCGAGAACCAGATCGCCCAGGCCGAGACCGCGGCCGACGGCGAGTCGCTGGCGGATCTGCAGGCGGCCCTGTCGACCGCCCAGGCCGACGCCGCCCGCTACCAGCAGGAGCTCTCGAGCCGCGACCAGGCCCTGGCCAGCGCCCGCCAGACGGCGAACGACAGCCGCGCCCAGGCCGACCGCCTGACCGCAGCAGCGGCCGCGCCAGCGGCAGTCGTGGCCAAGCGGCGGATCACGGACGTGCGCTTCGACGACGAGGCCATGCGCACCCGGATCATCGTCAAGGTCCTGGGGGGCACCCCGTCGTGGCGGGTGAACAAGGAAGGCGAGCGGACCCGGGTGCTGGAGATCGACGACGCGATCATCGAGCCGGCCCTGGAGCGCAGCTTGGACACCGCCGAGTTCCCCAGCGCCGTGCAGCTCGTCTCGAGCTTCCAGGCGCCCCCGCCCGGTGACCGGGTGCGCATCGCGGTGACCTTGAGCCAGAACGTGCAGGATGACGTGGCGTTCGATGGGGACCAGCTCGCCTGGACCTTCGCGAAGCCTACCGCGTCCCCGGCGGCCGTGGCCGCAGCCCCCATGCCCGTGCCGGGCGTGACTCCGCCGCCGGCTTCGACGGGCTACGCCGCCCCGCCGCCGGCGGGCTAC
Source organism: Myxococcales bacterium (assembly GCA_020633555.1). Classification (GTDB taxonomy): domain Bacteria; phylum Myxococcota_A; class Bradymonadia; order UBA7976; family UBA1532; genus JACKDL01. Next base: position 163,185 of record JACKDL010000004.1, read on the forward strand.
GCCGCCGCGCCCGCGCCGGTCGGCTTCGCCCCGGACCGGGCGGCGGCCTATGTGGGCAACGCGCAGGTGGCGGCGGCGAACGGCGAGGCGCCCAGCAGCAAGCGCCGTCGGCGGCTGACCAAGAAGTACACCGGCCGCAAGATCAACATCGACATCAAGGACGGCGACATCCACAACATCCTCCGCCTGCTGGCGAAGGAAGGGAACGTCAACATCGTGACCAGCGACGAGGTGTCGGGCACGGTGACCCTGCACCTGAAGCTGGTGCCCTGGGATCAGGCGCTGGACATCATCCTGCGGTCCAAGGGCCTCGACATGGTCCGTGAGGGCGACATCATCCGCGTGGCCCCCGCCGAGATCATCGCCAAGGAGCAGGCGGCGGAGCTCGAGAAGCTGAAGGTCAAGGAGCAGCTCGAGCCGCTCAAGGTGAAGCTGATCACCGTCAACCACGCCTCGGCCAACGACCTGGCGACGCAGGTGAAGACCTTGCTCTCCACCCGCGGCAAGGTCGACTTCGACAAGCGCACCAACACCCTGATCGTCAACGACGTGGCCGACCACATCGAGGCCGCGGTGGATCTGGTGCGGCGCCTGGACACCCAGACCTCGCAGATCCTGCTCCAGGCGCGCATCGTCGAGGTCAACACCAACGAGCTGCAGGAGCTGGGCATCCAGTGGGGCGGCAACGCCACCTCCAGCCCGGCGACCGGCAACGCCACGGGCCTGTACTTCCCCGGCATCATCGGGGTGGCCGGTGGCGCCGATGATCAGCAGATCCCCGCGCTGGGTCTGCCCACCAACCCGAACTTCGTCGTCAACCTGCCGGCGGCCGCGGGCGGCGGCTCGGGTGGTGCCCTGGGCATGCAGTTCGGCTCCATTGACGGCGCCTTCAACCTGAACGTGCGGCTGTCGGCCCTGGAGAACCGCGGGACCGTGCGGATCATCTCCGAGCCTCGCATCGCCACGCTCGACAACGTCAAGGCCACCATCAAGGACGGGGTGCGGATCCCGATCAGCCAGGTGTCGGCCGCGGGCATCCAGACCCAGTTCTTCGACGCCAACCTCGAGCTGCAGGCCACCCCGCAGGTCACCCAGGACGGCAACATCTACCTGGACCTGAAGGTCACCAAGTCGACGCCGGACTTCCAGAACACTGCGGCCCGCGGCGACCCGACCATCCTCACGAAGGAGGCCAACACGCGACTGTTGATGGCCGACGGCGAGACCATGGTCATTGGTGGCATCTACAGCTCGCAGGCGGGCTACAGCTACGCCGAGGTCCCCCTGCTGGGCCGGATCCCCATCATCGGGGCGCTGTTCCGGAAGTACACCGAGGACAACCGTCGCTCCGAGCTGCTCATCTTCGTGACGCCCCAGATCATGAACCGGCGCGAGTCCTCGGTCCGCACGGGTCAGTGAGGCCCGGGCAGGTCTGCCTGTCGGGCTACATGGGGACCGGGAAGTCCACCGTGGGTCCACTCCTGGCCGAGCGCCTCGGCCGTCCCTTCATCGATCTCGACACCCACATCGAGCGGATCGCTGGCCTGACCGTGGCCCAGATCTTCCAAGCGGAGGGCGAGGCGGGTTTCCGTCGGCGCGAGGCCGACGCCCTGAAGCGCGTGCTGGGCGGTGAGCCTGCCGTCATTGCGCTCGGCGGGGGGGCGGTCGTGGATCCGGTCAGCCGGGCGCTCATCCGCGCGGAGGCGGTGCTCATCACGCTCACGGCCGAACCTGCGACGCTCCGCGCGCGCCTCGCGGACTGCGGCGGGCGGCCGCTCGCGGCGGGTGATCCGTTGGCGCGGCTGGCCGGCCGCGCAGAGGCGTACGCTGACTGTGATCTGACCGTCCCGACCGATGGCCAGCGCCCGGAGCAGATCGCCGCCGCGATCGCGGAGGCCGTGGCTTGACCGCGTTGACCGTGGCCCTGGGCGATCGCAGCTACCCGGTGTACTTCGAGCATGCCGCGGAGTCAGCGCTGGTGGCGCGGGTGGTCAAGACCGCCCGCCATGGCCGCGCCCTGGTGGTGTCCGACGAGAGGGTGGCGCGGCTGCACGGCGAGCGCCTGGTCGAGGCGCTGCGGGCGGCGGGCTTGCAGGCGGTGCTCCTTCAGTTCGCCGAGGGGGAGGCGAGCAAGACCCTGGCCACGGTGGCCCGCCTGGCCGACGAGGCCATCCGCTTCGGCGTGGATCGCACCACGCCTGTCGTGGCCTTGGGGGGCGGCCTGACCGGCGACGTCGCGGGCCTCCTCGCGGCGCTCCTGCTGCGCGGCGTGCCCCTCATCCAGGTGCCCACCACGACCCTGAGCCAGGTGGACAGCAGCGTGGGTGGCAAGACGGGGGTCAATCACCCCCTGGGCAAGAACCTGATCGGCGCCTTCCACCAGCCCGCCTGGGTCCAGGTGGACACGGCCTACCTGGACAGCCTGCCGCTGCGGGACCGGCGGGCGGGGCTCGCCGAGGCGGTGAAGCATGCAGCGCTGGCGAGCCCCGCGCTCCTCGCCGCGCTCACGGCGCTCCCGGCGGACCTGCCCCCGAGGGCCTTGGGGCCCCTGATCCAGGCTGCGGTGGCCATCAAGGCCCAAGTGGTGGCGGCAGACGAGCGGGAAGCCGGCCAGCGGCAGATCCTGAACCTGGGCCATACGCTGGGCCACGCGCTGGAGAGCGCCTCCCACGAGCACACCGCGGGGGAGGCTCCCCTGCGTCACGGTGAGGCCGTGAGCCTGGGGTTGGCCTGGGCCCTCGAGGAGTCTGTGGCCCATACGGGGCTGCCGCCGGGGGACGCCGAGCAAGTGCGCTCGGCCTTGATTCAATTGGGGCTGCCGGTGGACTGGCGCCCCCGCGTGACCGCCGCGGTCATCGACCGACTGGCGTCCGACAAGAAGATCAGGGGAGAATACGTGCACCTGATCCTGCTGGCTGGGCTGGGTCGGCCCCTTATCGTGCCGGTCACGCTCCAGGATCTACGCGCGCGGCTTCTCCGCGCCATCGATGGGAGGACTCGATGAGCCACCACGCCGCCCTTCGCCGCCTCGCTCTGGGTCTGGGGCTGGCCATGGCCGCCTGCACCGCCGAGCCCACCAGCTTGACGATCCTGCAGATGCAGCCGCTGGACAGCGACTGTGTGCCCGTGCAGGACAGCCAGCTTGCGGTCGCCCGTGGGGTGGTCGACATCGCGCTGGCCACCAGCTACGTGGCGTTCCCGCTGGCGCGCAACAACATGGTCGACATCGTGAACGCGCGGTCGTTCCAGGCCCGCGACGGGCGCATCAAGTCTCACGATGTGCTCTTGCGCGAGGCCGTGGTCGACTACACGACGCTCGACCCGATCACGGCGACGCTGCCCCAGCGCCGGGTGATCCCGCTGTCGGGCACCATCCAGATCAACACCCAGGTGGCCCTTGGCGTGGAGCTGCTGGACCCGGGCATGGTGCAGGCCATCCGGCAGTCGCCCGAGTTCCTGGTGATCGACTCGCAGGATCAGGCCCGCCCGATCCGCACCCAGGTGACCATGGTCGCCAAGATCACCCTGCGGGGGAACCTGCCCGATGGCAGCGAGATCGAGAGCAACGAGCTGCGCTTCCCGATCCAGATCTGCAACGGCTGCCGGGTGACGTACCCGCCCGAGGCCATCGACGACGCGGCGGGTCGCACGCCCAACTGCCTGGCCTTGAACCTTGCGGACGAGACCCGCGAGGCGCCCGTCTGCCCTGCCTTCATCGGCACGGACGATCGCTTCGTCGACTGCCGCGACTGCCAGGGCTTCGCGGTGGACAGCCTGGCCCGGCAGCTCTGCCAGCCGCCCGCGGGGCTCTGAGCCGCACCTCGAATTGACAACTGCGCCCCAGGTCGTCTGAATGGCGACCTGAATTCCGGGGGGGAGCCGTGTTCCAGCCGACGCTCGCACACATCGTCAAGAAGGTGGACGGCGCCATGGGCGCGGCGGTGCTCAGCCTGGAAGGGCTGGTCATCGAGGCCATCGACGGCGCCGGGCAGCCGATGACCCCCGAGCCGGCCCTGGCCGACGCCTATGGGCCCGTCTTCAAGCAGCTCATCGAGGCGGGGGACGCGGTGGACGCGGGTGAGCTGGATCGCCTGACCATCGAGAGCCCCGATCGGGCCTGGCTGGTGCGTCGCCTGAGCGAGCACTACGTAGCCGCCCTCACCGTCCGGGCCGGGACCGCCCTGTCCAAGGCGCACTATCACCTGCGGGTGGCCGCGCCGGATCTCGCCAAGGAACTCTGAGCCAAGTTGAGCCGTCGCCTGATGATGCTCAACGGCCCCAACCTGAACTTGTTGGGGGCCCGCGAGCCCGAGCTGTACGGCCGGACCACTCTGGACGCGCTGGAGGCCGACATGACGGCCCGGGCGGCCGAGGCCGGTGCCGAGTTGCTGTGCGTGCAGTCGAACCACGAGGGGACGCTCATCGACGCGCTGCACGACGCCCGCCAGAGCTGCGACGGCGTCATCCTCAACCCCGCGGGCTATGGGCACACGAGCGTCGCCTTGCGCGACGCCCTCATCGCCTGCGAGCGCCCGGCGGTCGAAGTGCACCTGAGCAACATCGCCCGCCGTGAACCCTTTCGACACAAGACACTGACCGCTGACGTCGCCATCGGCACCATCAGCGGTTTCGGTGTGCTGGGCTACCGGCTTGCCCTGCAAGCCTTGCTGGCACACCTCGACGCCCTCGGAGAGCACTGATGTACGCCACCCAGGATTTTCGGAAGAACCTCAAGATCGACTACGAGGGCAGCCTCTGGGTCATCACGGAGGCCAGCCACGTCAAGCCCGGCAAGGGCGTCGCGTTCGTCAAGACGCGGATCAAGAACATGATCGACGGCCGCGTGCTGCAGATCAACTTCCGGTCCGGCGACAAGGTGGGCAAGCCCGACGTGCAGGAGCGCACCATGCAGGCGCTCTACTCGGACGGCGAGTCCTGGCACTTCATGGACACCACCACCTACAACCAGGTGGCGATCCGCATCGAGGATCTCGGCGACGAGGCGCTCTTCCTGCAGGAGAACACCAACGTCGACGTGCTGTTCTACAACAACCGTCCCGTGGGTGTGCAGCTCCCCAACTTCGTGGAGCTGCTGATCACCGAGTGCGATCCCGGCGTGCGCGGCGACACCGCCCAGGGCGGCACCAAGCCGGCCACCGTCGAGACCGGCGCGGTGGTCCAGGTGCCCCTGTTCGTCGAGAACGGTGAGACCATCAAGATCGACACCCGCACGGGTGAGTACGTCAGCCGAGTGAAGTGAGCCTCCGGGCGACCTCGATCGGGGGTCGCCCCGGCGGGCCCGCTACCTTGACGGCGCGATCCCGCCCTCATTACCATCGCCCGAGCCGGCGCCCGCTGTGAGCTCTCGCAGGCGGGTGCGCCCGGCCGTCGCCCGAACCATGAGGACGCGCAGGTGGCCCTGAACAAGAACAAGGTCATCGCGGCTGCCCAGCGGTACACGCAGAAGGGGCAGCTCGACCGGGCCATCCGGGAATACAAGAGCATCGTCGAGGAGGATCCGGAGGACGTCCGGATCTGGCTGAAGATCGGCGATCTCTACACCCGAAAGGGTTCGATCTCCCATGCGGTGCAGACCTACAACCGGGTGGCGGAGCACTACCGCGCCAAGGGCTTCTTCCTCAAGGCGGTGGCGGTCTACAAGTCTGTCCTGAAGATCGATCCGGGCTACATCGACGCGCACCTGGCCCTGGCGGAGATGTACGTCAAGCTGGGTCTGGTCCCGGACGCCATCGGCCAGTTCCAGATCGTGGTGGGCAGCTACGAGCGCACGGGGCGGCGGCGGGAGTCGCTCGAGCTCCTCAAGCGCATCGTGGACATCGCGCCCGACGACGTGAGCAACCGAATCCGTTTGGCCGAGGGCTACGCGGCGCAGGAGGAGCAGGAGGCCGCGGTCGCCCAGTTCCACACGGTGCTCGATCAGCTCGAGAGTCGGCAGCGGCTCGACGACTTCGTGCAGGTGGCCGAGCGGCTGCTGTACCTGGCACCCGACGAGCACAACATCACCCGGCGGCTGGCGCAGATCTACGTCAAGAAGGGCGAGCCGAAGCGGGCGCTGGCGCGGCTCCAGCTCCTGTTCCGAGCCGATCCGCGTGACACCGAGACCCTGGCTCTGCTGGCGGCGACTTTCAACTCGCTGGGGCAGACGGCCAAGGCAGTGGCCGTCTACCGAGAGCTCGCCCGGATCTTTGCCGAGGCGGGCAGCTCCAACGCCAGCGTGGCCGCCTATCGGAAGCTCCTGGAGTTGGAACCCGGCGACGCCGAGGCTTTGGAGGCCACGGGGCGCATGGGGGGCGGCCATGGCGGGGGCCAATCGGCGAGCGCCGACATGTCCGCCGACCTCATGACCGACGATCAGAAGCTTGCCCGGTACATCGAGGACGCCGATCTGCTGGTCAAGTACGAGCTGACGGATCACGCCTTGGAGCGGCTCCGGCTGGCGTTCGAGATCAACCCGCATCACCGCGGGGCCCTGACGAAGCAGCGCGATCTGTTCAAGCGCCTGGGCCGCATTGACGATGCCGTCGAGGCGCTGCTGCACCTGGCGCGGGTGGATGAGCTGACCGATCTGGAGGCGGCGTCGGCCCACCTGCAGGAGGCGCTGGCGCTGTCGCCCGGTCACCCGGGGGCCGCGGAGCACATGGATCGCCTCAGCCGGCAGTCGCGCCCGCCCATGCGGCCTGCGGCGCCCGAGCCGGCGGCCCAGGTCCTGGCGCCGCCCCTGGAGCCGGGCTATGCGCCGCCCCCGCCCACCGGGGGCTTCGAGTTGGATCTGGACGGCCTGGACTTCGACGACGGACTGGACGAGCACGAGATGGGCGAGCAGCCCATTGAGCTGCATGGGCCCGAGGGCGAGGCGCACACTCAGGACTCGGTGGCCGTGGGCTTCGACGACCTGGGGGACGATCCGCTGCCCGACGACGACCCGTTCGGCGACCTGCTGGCCGCCGAGGCCTCGGACGCGGCGGGGGACGACTTCGGCGATCTGCTCTACGAGCGCCGTGACGCCGAGTTCGGTGGCCTGCTGGTCCCCGACGAGCCGCCCGAGCCGTCGACCGAGCAGCCCGTCGGTCACCTGATCCGCGCAGCCCGCGACGACGAGTTTGGTGATCTGCTGGTGGGGGAGCCCGATCCCCACGCGGTCCCGACGCGGCCCACCCACCAGGTGGCAGCGGAGCTGGCCGGGGAGATCGCGCTCGGCATGGGCGACGACTTCGCGCAGGCCTTTGACGACCTGCCCCCCGCGGGGTCCCTGCCGGACGATGACGCCTTCGGCGATCTGCTAGATGACTTCGATGGCGCCGAGGCGCCGGCGCCGCCCGATCCGCTCGAGATGGAGTTCGGCGGGAGCATCGATGAGCCGCGTGGCTTGGACGACTCGATCCTGTCCCGTCCGCCCGGGGTCATCGCGCCGCCGCCCCCGGCGGGCGTGATCATCACCCCGCCGCCGCCTGAGCCGCTGGTGCCGGAGCCGCCGGCCCCCCCGGCGGGGTTGCCGGAGGCCGAGTTCGATGACTTTGGTGACATCGACTTTGGCGATCTGCCGCCCGGCGAGATGGCAGCGCCGCCTGAGCCGCCGGTGGTGGATCTGGGCGACAGCGAGGGGCTGGTTGATGGCTTCTTCGACGACCTCCTGCACGAGGCCGAGGAGGCGGAGCGCAGCCTGGACAACCCGGCGGACGACGAGGCCGCGCTGGTGGGCCTGAGCGGGTTCGACCTGGGCGACTTCCACGACGCGGGCCCCTCCTTCCGGGCCCGTGAGGAGGACGACGGGTCGGATCTCGACGCGGCCTTGGACGAGGCGGTCCACGCGGTCGAGGCCCCGGACGAGGGCCTGTTGAGCCGGCCGCTCCGGCCGACCCCGCCGCCCACCCCTGCGTTCCCTCCCGTGGACGCGGGGCCCGACGCCTTCACTGACGAGGAGCCTTCCTTCGAGGCTGACCTGGGGCGCCTGGACCAGGGCGAGAGCCTCGAGCTGTTGGAAGACGACGACATCGAGCTGCTCGACGAGGATGACCTGGAGCTGGTCGATGATGAGGACGACGGCTTCAACCTGCAGAGCGCAGCCGACTTCATCGAAGAGGCGGCGGCGGCGGACGCCGCGGGCTTGGATGACGCCTTCGACGACTCGGCGGACGGCCTGCCGGTCAACCCGGTGCCCGTGGGGGGCGAGTCGGTGCCCCCCAGCGCCGAGGCGGCGCTGAACGACTTGGATCTCGATGGGTTCGACGCGGACGACCCGGCTGAGGATGGGTTTGCTGGGGATGACGGGTTCGGGGCCGACTCAGCGCCGGCCGCAGATTTCGGTGACGCCGGGGCCGGCACGGACGCCTTCGGCGACGAGGGCTTCGGCGACGGCGACTTTGGTGACGGGGGCTTCGGCGGCGGGGGCTTCGACGACGGCGACTTCGGCGACGGGGGCTTCGGCGACGGCGTTCCGGCGTTGGAGGGCGAGCGAGGGTCGGACGACCTCTTCGCCGCCGACGCGCTCGTCTTGGACGAAGCGCCAGCGGGCGAAGACGGGTTCGAGGCTGACGACCTCGTCCTGGGCGCCGAGCCCGCCGACAGCGACGGGTTCGAGGCCGACGATCTCGTGCTGGACGAGGCGCCGGCGGCGCCCCTCGCGGCCGACGACCTCGTCCTGGAGGAGGCGCCCGTGGGGGCATTCGCGGCCGACGATCTCGTGCTGGACGAGGCACCGGCGGCTGACGACATGGACCTGGCTGGGCTGTCCTTCGACGACCCGGTGGCGTCGGGCGCGAGCCAGGAGCTGGTGACTCAGGAGCCCTTCGAGGCGCCGGAGTTTGCGGACGAGCCCGGGGCGCTCGCGGCCGATGACCTGATCATGGGCGAGGCGGGCGCTGATCCCTTCGCCTCGGAGCTGGCCCTCGACGACCAGGCCGCCGACGAGTTCGATCTGGACGATTGGGCGGACGAGCCGGCGGCCCACCCGCTCACGGGCGAGAGCGACGAGAGCGACTTCGACGAGGTCGAGCCGACGCCGGCGCCGGCCCCGGTGCTCCCGCCGCACGACACGGCGTCGGAGGCGGAGCCCACCGCCGAGACCCCGAGCCCGGCGAACGCGCTGCAGCGGATGGCCCAGCGGCTGGCCACCGGGCCGAAGCCCGCGGCGCCCAGCAGCTTCGGGTTCTTCGACATCGCGCCCAGCGCGCCGACGCCGGGGCCTTCGCGCCCTGCGGCTGAGCCCGGTCCTGCGCCGCTCGTGGAGCCGGCCGCGGAGCCGTTCCCCGAGCTGACCACGGCGGCCAACGAGCCGATGGTGGTGGGGGACGCTACGGTTGTGGCCAACCTGGCGGATCTGGTGGGCCCTGGACCCGATCTGTCCGAGCTGGACTTCATGCTCGAGACCCACCTGATCGACGACGCGAGGGAGCTGCTCGCTGAGCTCGAAGAGGACTACGCCGGTCACCCCGAGCTGGCGGCCCGCGCCACGCGGCTGTCGCAGATCGCGGCCGAGGACGCCCGCGAGGACGAGCTGATCGGCGGCCTGTTCGACGACGGGGACGGCGATCTGGGCACCATCCAGGGCGCCCAGCTCAGCGAGCTGAGCGAAGACGACGCCAACACCCACTTCGACCTGGGCCTGGCCTTCAAGGAGATGGGTCAGTACCGGAAGGCCATGGAGCAGCTCGAGAAGGCGGCGCGGTCGCTCGAGAAGCGCGCTGAGGCCCTGCGTGTGCTGGGTCTGTGCCACCTGGAGCAAGGGCAGGCCGGCGAGGCGGCGGCCCGTCTCGAAGAGGCCCTGGCCACCCCGGGCGTTGGTGCCCGAGCCCGCGTGGGCCTCCAGTACGACCTGGCCACGGCCTACGAGGCTCAGGGCCGCGACGACGAGGCCATCGAGCAGCTCCAGGCCATCCTGGACACGGGCGCCAGTGACTTCCTGGACGTAAAGGACCGGCTGGCGCGTCTGGGCGCTTGACAGGCGCACCGGTCCGCATAAAATGCCCGGCACCGACTGAGCAGGAGTAACTCAGTGGTAGAGTGTCAGCTTCCCAAGCTGAAGGTCGCGGGTTCAAGTCCCGTCTCCTGCTCTTGAGAAAGCCCCCGAGAAATCGGGGGCTTTCTTGTTTCTGGGGTCCGGGTTGCGGCGGTCTTCGCAGCGACGGTGCCACCGCGGGTTCCACCACCTTGGGTGGGCCTGGACTCAGCCGGGCGGCTGAGGTCATCCTCGGCCGCCTTGGCGTTCCGGGAGATGAACATGAGCGAGCCCATCGCACAGCAGGTTCTGGCCGGGTGGGGCAACCACCCGCGGGTGGCGTGCCAGGTGGTGCGGCCCGAGACGCAGCGGGCGCTGCGGCGCAGCGTGGCGCAGGCCAGCGGCGCCGAGCCGGTGATCGCCCGCGGCCTCGGGCGCAGCTACGGGGATCCGGCGGTGAGCGATCAGGGGCGGGTCGTGGACTGCACCCGGTTGGATCGCTACGTGGACTTCGACCCGCGGACGGGGCTGCTGACCTGCGACGCCGGGGTGAGCCTCGAGCAGATCCTCCGGGACTTCGTGCCCCGTGGGTTCCTGCCGATGATCAGCCCGGGGACGAAGTTCGTGACCGTGGGCGGGTGCATCGCCAATGACGTGCACGGCAAGGCGCACCACGCAGACGGGTGCTTCTCGCGCTGCGTGCACTCGATGCAGGTGTTGTTGGCGAGCGGCGAGGTGGTCACGGCGAGCCCCACCGAGCACGCGGATCTGTTCTGGGCGAGCTTCGGTGGCATGGGCCTGCTGGGCATCATCACCCAAGCCACCATCCAGCTCCGAAAGGTGGAGACCACGTACTTCCGCCAGCAGGCGGTGGTGGTCGAGAACCTGGACGAGATGATGGACGCGCTGGACGCGCACAACCACGAGCCGTACCTGGTGGCGTGGGTGGACTCGCTGGCCACGGGGGATCGGCTGGGGCGCGGGGTGATCACCCTGGGCGATCATGCGACCCGGGCCGAGCTGCCGGAGAAGCTGGCGTCGAACCCCCTGGCGGTGAGCCCACCGTCGCCGCTGGCCGTGCCCTTCGAGATGCCGAGCGGCCTGCTGAACACGGCCACGATCCGCGCGCTGAATGTGGTGCTGGATCAGGTGCAGCGGCGCGCCGCACCCATCGCCCACTACGAGAAGTTCTTCTACCCACTGGACTTCGTGGGGGAGTGGAACCGGGGGTACGGGGGCAAGGGCTTCACGCAGTACCAGTTCGTGATCCCGCTGGCCGACGGTCGGGCGCATATCCGGGAGCTGCTGGAGATCATCGCCACCAGCGGGCAGGCGCCCTTCCTGAATGTGCTGAAGCGCATGGGGCCCGAGCGGCCCGAGACCATGCTGTCGTTCCCCTTCGAGGGCTACACCTTCGCCATCGACTTCCCCATCCGCGACGGGCTGTCGGATCTGCTGGCGCGGCTGGACGAGCGGGTGCTGGCCATGGGCGGGCGCATCTACCTGGGCAAGGACGCCTTCGTGGCGCCCGAGACGCTGGCGAAGATGTACCCCAAGCTCCAGGCGTGGAAGGCGGTGAAGGCGCGCTACGACCCCGACAACCACTTCTCGAGCAGCCTGGGGCGCCGCGTCGGGCTGAGCTGAGCGCGCGGGCCTGAGCCCGTGACCCGGGGCGGAGCGGCGCGGGGTTCCCGGGGCCGCGCGGCTGGGGCATCATCCGGCCCATGGAACGCGCATACCTTGGGACGAGCGGCGTGCCGGCTTCGCGGCTGTGCATGGGGACCATGACCTTCGGCGGGCAAGCGGACGAGGCCGAGAGCCACCGCATGCTGGACCGGGCCCTGGACGCCGGCATCGACTTCTTCGACACCGCCAACATGTACACCGACGGGCGCTCCGAGGCGATCCTGGGGCGCTGGCTGCAGGCCGCGCCGGGGCGTCGGACGCAGGCGGTGCTGGCGAGCAAGGTGCGCTACCCGGTGGGCGACGACGAGGCCACCGTGGGGCTCTCGCGGCGCAACATCATCCGGCAGCTCGAGGCGACGCTGGCGCGGCTGCAGACCGATCACCTGGACTTCTACTACCTGCACGCGCCCGACCATCACACGCCGCTGGAGGTGTCGCTGCACGCCTTCAACGACCTGGTGCAGGCGGGGAAGATCCGCGCCTACGGCATGTCGAACTACCCGGCGTGGCAGATGATGGAGGCGCTGGCGCTGTGCGAGCGCCACGGCTGGGCCAAGCCCAGCGTGGTGCAGCCCATGTACAACCTGATCGCCCGGGACATCGAGGTGGAGATCCTGCCCTTCGCCCGGGCGAAGGGGTGGGGGGTGTGCGCCTACAACCCGCTGGCGGCGGGGCTGCTGACGGGCAAGCACACCTACAGCGAGGTGCCGCCGGCGGGCACGCGCTTCGGCCTGAACCACCACTATGTGAAGCGGTTCTGGCGGCCGGCTCACTTCGAGGCGGTGGCCGCGCTGCAGGCGGTGGCGGCCGAGGCAGGGCGCTCGCTCATCGGCCTGGCGCTGCAGTGGGCGCTCCAGCAGCCGGGCGTGAGCCACGTGATTCTGGGGGCCAGCAAGGACGCCCATCTGGAGGCGAACCTGGCGGCGGTCCAAGAGGCCGGCGGCGCGCCCCTTGGGGCCGACGTGCAGGCGCGGCTGGACGCGATCTATCAGGCCCTGCGGGGGTTCCCGCCGGTGATCGTCAGGTAGCGGGTTCGGCGGCGCGCGGCTTGCCCACCAGGCCGCGGTAGAGCACGGGGATGACCACCAGGGTCAGCAGGGTGGACACCACCAGGCCGCCGATGAGCGTCAGCGCGATGGGCTGGCGCAGCTCGGTGCCCGGGCCGCCCTCGAAGGCCATGGGCAGCAGGCCCAGCACGGTGGTCAGCGTGGTCATGAGGATGGGCCGCAGCCGGGCGCGGCCGGCCTCCACCAGGGCGTCGAGCTGGGGCTGCCCCCGGGCCTGGAGCTGCTGCGCATAGTCCACCAGCACGATGGCGTTGTTGACCACGATGCCGGCCAGGGTGATGGCGCCCACGAACACCACCACGCTCAGCGGCGCGCCGTAGGCGGCGAGCAGCGCCACCACGCCCACGGCGGCCAGCGGCACGCTGCCCATGATGACCAGCGGGGCCCGCAGGCTCTCGAACTGGCTGGCCATGACCACGTAGACCAGGAACACGGCAAGGAGCAGGGCGAAGCGCAGGCTGGCCAGGCTCTCGCGCATCTCCTCGTCCTGGCCGCGCAGGTGCACGTCGAAGCCCGCGGGGCGAGCCACCTCGGTCAGCGCGGCGGCCACGCGATCGGCGGCGGTGCCCAGGTCGAAGCCGGCGGTGCGGGCGGTGATCCAGGCGGCGCGCTGGCCGTCCACATGGCGGATCTCGGCGGGGCCCACGCCCGGCTCCAGGGTGGCCACGGCGGCGAGTGGGATGGGCACGGCCTCCCCGGGGTTGACGATGAGGGCGGCCAGGGCCTCGCGGTCGGTGGTGCGGGCCCGATCCAGGCGCACCCGCACGTCGGTGAGCTCGCCGCGACGCCGCAGGGTGGTGGCGATCTCGCCGTCCACCTGGGCCCGCAGGCGCTCGGCCACCGCCCGAGGATCCAGGCCCAGTGAGGCCAGCCGGGGGCGGTCGAAGCGGATCTGCAGCTCCGGGTAACCGGGGCGCACGCTGCTCTGCACGTCCTCGACACCGGGTTGCGCGGCCACCACGGCCTCGACCCGAGCGCCCGTCTGGGCCAACAGGCCCAGGTGGTGGCCGCGGATGACCACTCGGATGGGGGGGCGAAGGCTGAACAGGGCGGGGCGCTCGATGCGCACCTCGGCGCCGGGGATGCCCGCCGCCGCGGCGCGAAGGCGGTCGGTCAAGGCGGCCTCGCGGCGGACGAGATCGCCGGCCCCCGGGTCCTTCAGGTGGGCGGTGAGGGCGGCGGTGTGCGGGCCGCGGTCGCCGGCGGCCTGATCGGCGGCCTCGGGCTCCCCGACGAAGGTCTCGACCCGGGCCACCTGGGGATCGGCGGCGAGCGCCCGCTCCAGGCGGGCGACGCGGGCCGCGGTCTCGTCCAGCGGGGTGCCGACGGGGAAGGTGAGCTCGGCCACGAGGACGCCCTGGCGCACCTCAGGCACCAGCTCGGCGCCCAGCGCGCCGGCTTGCCGCCACGCCACGTAGCCCAGGGCGGCGGCCACCGCCAGGACGAGCACGGGGGCCGCCAGGGCGCCCCGGAGCGCCCGTCCGTAGGCCGAGCGGGCGAGCTCGATGAGGCGCCCGGCGCCCGCGGCGAAGGGCCACATCACCAGGCGCACCCCCGCGGCGGTGGCGCGGGCGAGGCCGACAGCGGGCACCGCCAGCAGCGTGAAGGCGAGGATGCCCAGGTTGGCCAGCGCCTCGAGGGTCGCGCCCAGCAGGGCCAGGGGCAGGCCCAAGGCCAGGCGCACGGGACCAAAGCGCTGCGTGCGCTTCGCCCACCAGCCGGGCAGCGCCCGCCAGGCGACGGCCCAGCGGGTGGGGGCCTCGGGGGCGTCGGGCGTGCCGGCGCCCCAGGTGCGGGCCGCCAGCATGGGCACGACGAACAGGGCCACGGCCAGCGAGGCGAGCAGGCTGAAGACCACCGCCAGCGCCAGATCGCCGAAGACCTGCCCGGCCACGCCCTTCACGAAGACGATGGGGAAGAACACCGCCACCGTGGTCAGGGTGCTGGCCACCACGGCGCTGGCCACCTCTTGCGTGCCCCGGATGGCGGAGGCGCGTACGCCGTCGCCCTCTTCGCGGCAGCGGTGGATGCTCTCGAGCACCACCACCGAGTTGTCCACCAGCATGCCGATGCCCAGGGCGAGGCCGCCCAGGCTCATGAGGTTCAGGCCCACCCCGAAGAGCAGCATGGGCGCGAAGGTCACCAGCACGCTCAGCGGGATGGCCACGGCGATGACGAGGGTGGCGTAGCCGCTGCGCAGGAACAGGTACAGCACCAGGACCGCGAGCAGGCCGCCCAGCAGCGCTGCCTGGCGCACCTCGTCCAGGGCCGCGCGGATGAACACGGACTGGTCGGCCAACAGCTCGATGTGGGTGCCCTGGGGCCGCCGGAAGGCGATGAAGTCGGTGTTCTGCCGGCGTTCGCGGGCGGCCTTGGCCTTGGCGGAGCGGGCGCCCTTGCCGCCGGCCTTGCCGGGCCCGCCCTTGGCCGCATCACGGGGGCCGCCCTTGCCCTTCGCGCCGCCCTTGCCTTTGGCGCCGCCGTCGTCGCCCGCTGCGCGGCCGCCCGGGGGGCCGTCGGGGCCCTGCGGCACCCGGCCGTGATCGGCCACCCAGGCTTGCTGGGCGGGCGTGCCGAACACCGCGTCACGCACCCGGTCGCAGACCTCGACGATGTTGGCGTCGGCCCGGCGGTAGATGTCCACCCGGACGGCGGCGCGGCCGTCCACCCGCACCACGGCGGTGGGGTCTCGGGTGGCGGCGCGGATGGTCGCCACGTCCTTCAGGCGCAGCTCGGCGCCGGTGGCCGGATCGCGACGGATCAGGATCCCCCCCAGGTCGTCGGCCGTCTGGAGCTCCGCCAGCGTGCGCACCAGGAACTCCACCGCGCCTTCGCGCAGGCGGCCCCCGGCCAGGTTGACGTTGGCGGCCGCCAGCCGCTGCGAGACCGCCTGCACGCTCAGGCCACGGGCGGCCAGAGCCGCCTCGTTCAGCTCGACGTGGATCTCGCGCTCGCGGCCGCCGAGGACTTGTACGGCGGCCACGCCCTCCACCTTGGCGAGCTCGGCCGCCAGCACGTCATCGGCGTAGCGGCGCAGCGCCTCGGGCGGGCCCTCGCTGCTCAGCGCGAGCCGCAGCACCGGCACCAGGCTGGGGTCGTAGCGCAGCAGCCGGGGCGGCTCGGCCTGCGGCGGCAGCTCGAGCCGCGCGAGCCGCTCGCGCACCCGCTGGGCGGCCCGATCCATGTCGGTCTCCCAGTCGAACTCCAGCACGATCTCGCTGCGATCGGCGCGGCTGGCGCTGTGCAGGCCCACCAACGCCTCGACGGTGCCCACCCGCTGCTCGATGGGGCGGGTGATCTCGGCCTCGATCTCCTCGGGGGCGGCCCCCGGGCGGTCCGTGCGGACCGTGAGCGTGGGGTAGGCCAGATCGGGCATGAGCTCGAGCCCGAGCTGCCGGTAGGCGAGCCCGCCGAAGAGGGCCACCGCCGCGGTAATCATGAAGACCGCGACCGGTCGGTCGGTGGCGAGGCGGACCATCGGGCGGCAGCGTGCCGCTGGGGGCGGGTCGTGTCAACGCGGGCGCACTTTCAAGCTTGACGCCCGCAGGGCAATGGGGATTATGCCCGCGGAGAGCGGCCGGAGAGGTCGCGCGGACGTTTGGGTCCGACCGGCGCCGCCCCGTCCTGGGGGGCACCGGCGGGGGGAAACAGGAGGCACCGATGAGCCGGCCGGACATGGGTCGCAGGATCGTCTGCGATGAGTGTGGCGCGAAGTACTACACCCTCAACCGGCCCTCGCCGACCTGCCCCAAGTGCGGGTCGCCGGCGCCGGATGACGAGGACGCGCTCACCCGCTCGAAGCGGAAGCGGCGCTCTGCGCCGAAGACCACCAAGTCCCGCGCGGACGAGGAGCTCCTCGACGACGACGACGACGAGGAGCCCGAGGAGCGCGACGAGGACGACGAGGAAGAGGACGACGAGGACGACGTCGAAGAGGTGGTCATCGACGAGGACAACCTCCCGGGCAGCGGCCACGAGGAGGATGAGGGCGACGACGACGACGACGACAGCGACCTCGACGACCTCGACGACGACGACGATCTCCCCGACGACGAGCTGGATCTCGACGGCG
This sequence comes from Myxococcales bacterium, assembly GCA_020633555.1. Taxonomy (GTDB): domain Bacteria; phylum Myxococcota_A; class Bradymonadia; order UBA7976; family UBA1532; genus JACKDL01. The sequence continues at coordinate 179,965 of JACKDL010000004.1, forward strand.
TGGACGACGACGACGACGACGACGGCGACCTCGACGAGATCGAAGAGGACGACGACGACGAGCTGATGTGAGCCTGACGGGTCAGGGGGCGCTGGCAGCCGGCTCGCGGCCTGCCAGCCCCTGGCTCGGCTTCGCGTCTCCCGCCCCATGCTGCGGCGGGGAACCCCTCCCTGACTACTGCACCACCGCCAGGCGCACCTGACCCCGGCCCCGCTGGATCAGGCCGATTTGCTCGGCTGCCGCGCGGCTGAGGTCGATGACCCCCTCGTTGAAGGGGCCGCGGTCATTGATCCGCACGATCACCGTCTTGTTGGTGTCGAGGCTGGTGACCTGCACCCGGGTGCCGAAGGGCAGGGTGCGGTGGGCGGCCGTGAGCGCCTTGGGATCGAAGGGCTCGCCGCTGGCGGTGGGCTTGCCAGCCAGCTCGTTGCCGTACCAGGCCGCCATGCCCTCGAGGGCGTGCTGGACGCCGCCCGCTGGGGCGTTGAGCTTGTCGTTGCGACCGCCTCCCGCCGACGGGGCCGAGGGGCGGGCGGTGGTGCGAGGCGCCGGCGCGGCCGCGGGCGCGGCGGTGCTGCCGGCCCGGTGCCAGATCACGGCGTAGGCAGAGGAGCGGGGCGACAGCTCGCCCAGCGAGCCGCCGTACTCCACCAGCCGATCGCCGTCGCAGTTGTAGACGTAGGCGCCGCTGGTCTCGGGCGGGGCCTTGCCCGCCAGGGTCTGCAGGTTGCTCCAGGCGATGACGCGCACGGTGTCGTCCAGGCCCCGCAGCAGCTCCAGATCGGCGGTGTGGCGGCTGCGCACCCGCCGGTTGCGGTCGTAGTAGGTGACCGTCTCGCGCCTGCCGCTGATCTCCTTGACCGCCCGCACGTTCTTGGCCTCCCAGGTGCCCTGAATCTGGTCCAGGTCGAACTGCACCAGGCTGGGGAGGGCGGGGGGGGCCACGTCGGTGGGCGGCGGGGCCGGCGACTCCACCTGGTCGACGGTCTTCGGCGGGGGCGCGCCGCTGCACCCAAGGGCCAGCGCGCCGGTGGCCGCCACGATAAGCAAGGTCTTCATGGCCGCAGGATGCCCCCCACGGGCCGGGGGGTCAAAGTCAGAGCGGCTTGCCAGGGTGGGGCCGGGTGCGGCACAAGGGGCCCCGCGACGCTCGCCCGCGCGAGCGCATCCCATGCCCACCGCGACGAGCCCCCCGGAGCAGACCATGTCGGGCCCCATCACCCTTGGCCACCTCAGCCCGCCGCGCTCGGTGCCGCCGCACATCCCGCGTCCGGAGTACGCCGAGACGGGCGAGCCCGCGCCCCGGGGTCGGGTGAGCTGCGTGAAGTCCACGCCCGAGGCCATCGAGCGCATGCGCGCCGCGGGCCGGGTGGCCCGCGAGGTGCTCGAGATCACGCTGGACGCCGTGAAGCCGGGGATCACCACCGACGCGCTGGACGCCATCGCCCACGAGGCGGCCGTGGCCCGGGGCGCGTACCCCAGCCCGCTGAACTACCGGGGGTTCCCCAAGTCCATCTGCACGTCGGTCAACGAGGTCATCTGCCACGGCATCCCCGACGACCGGAAGCTGATGCGGGGCGACCTCGTCAACTGCGACATCACCGTCTACTACCAGGGTATGCACGGCGACTGCTCCGAGACGGTGTTCGTGGGGGAGCCCGACGCCGAGAGCCTGCACCTGGTGCGCACCACCTACGACGCCATGATGGCCGGCATCGCGGTGGTGAAGCCGGGCGAGCGGTTCAACAGCATCGGCAAGACCATCGCGCGCATCGCGAAGGACGCGGGGCTGGGGGTGGTGCGGGCGTTCGCGGGGCACGGCATCGGCGAGCTGTTCCACATGCCGCCCAGCGTGGCGCACCACTACGAGCGGACCCTCCGGCTGCGCATGGAGCCGGGCATGACCTTCACCATCGAGCCCATGCTCAACCTGGGTGGACCCGACTGCCACATCCTGGCGGACGACTGGACGGCCATCACCGCCGATCGACGGCGCAGCGCCCAGTTCGAGCACACGGTGCTGGTGACGCCGACGGGGGTGGAGATTCTGACGGGGAGCGCCCGCGGGCCGCTGTTCCAGACCAGCCAGGGCTACTGACGTCGCAGGCGCTGGCGGTCAGTCCAGCAGGGCCGTCCGCAGCTCGACGACCCCTTCCTCGGTGCGGCCCAGCCGGTTGAGCACCAGCCCCCGCAGCAAGTGGATGCGCGCCTCGCCGTGGTGGCGGGCCAGGGCCTCGAGCAGGGCCACGGCGTCCTCGTCCTGGCCCGCCCGGGCGAAGGCCAGGGCCTGCGCGAAGCGCAGCCGGTGATCGCCGGGGGCCGCGGGCTGCAGCGTCTCGGCCGCCAGCGCCCACTCGCCCGCCGCCAGGTGGGCCAACCCCTTCATGGCGGCCGCCAGCGCAGACTCCGCGGGGGTGGGGGCCCGCCGGGGGGCCTGCGCGGCCCAGCCCGCCTGCAGGCGCAGGAGCGTGGCGGCGTCCACCTGGGCCTCGGGCTGATACCACCGGGCCACGGCGTCGCGGCTCTGGCTGGCCAGGGCGTCGGCGATCTGGGTGCGCACTTCGCCCAGTCGCGGGCCGAAGTAGCCCGCCTCGAGCGCCGCGTCGAGCTGCCCGTAGGCGCTGTTCGGGCCGCTGAAGGTGCCGGCGCCCGCGTAGGCCACCGCAGCGTCCAGGGCGTCGCCCCCGGGGGGGGCCGCGGGGATCTTGGCGGCCTTGCGGCGCGCCAGCTCGAGCTCGGCCTCGACCTTCGCCTTGTCGGCGGGCTCGCCGGCCAGCTTCAGGTAGGCCTGGTAGGCCAGCACGGCGCCCTCGGGTTCGCCCGCCCAGGTGCGGGAGCGGGCCAGGGCCCGGTACAGCGCGGGCAGATGGGGGTGGCGCTGCGCGAGCTGCAGGAAGACGCGGGCCGCCTCGTTGTAGCGCCCCTCGTTGTAGGCCGCCTTGCCCTGGGCCACAGCCGGATCGTCGGGCAGCCGGTCTTCGGGCCGCAGCTCGCCCGCGCCGGGGGCGTCCTCGGAGCGGGGGGCCGGGGCGTCGTCATCGGTGGCGGCGGCCAAGCTCGGCGCCAGCGCCAGCGCCAGCATCACCAAGGTGCGCATCACAGCCACTCCGGCAGGGCGTAGTCGAAGGCGAAGCCGCCCCCGAGCAGGAAGCCGGCGGTGGGCCGCTCCCCGAACCAGAAGGTGCTGTCGAAAGCCACGTGGGCGAACCAGTCGGAGTTGAAGAAGTAGCGGGTGCCGAGCTGCAGGCCCAGCGCGAAGCCCCAGGCGTCAAAGCTCTCGGTGTCGCCCGCGGGGGCTTCGGCGTCGAAGCTGTCGAAGGCGAACAGGGGGCCGCCCACGGCGTAGGGCTCGAGCCGCCACATGGGGTAGCGCACGCCGAACCAGGCGGGGCGGACGGTCATGCGGAACTCGTCGCGGATCTTGCCCTCGCCGTCGTCGAAGTCGGCGGCCGCGGGCCCGGCGCCGCCCTGGAAGGTGAGCGCGAGGGCGTCGACGATGAGCAGCCGGCTGCGCCAGGTGAGGGTGAAGCCCACGCCGGCCAGGGCCAGGCTGTCCGTCTGCTCGTTCAGGGCCACGGGGCCCCGGGTGCGGTTGAGCTTGGCGCTGCCCAGCCAGTCGAAGCGCAGATCGCCGCGCACCAACCAGACGTGCTTGAGGGTGTCGGGGTGAGGGGACTGCAGCAGCGCCCACCAGTCGGTGTGCTCGGGGGTGAGCTTCAGGTTCAGGTCGAGCTGGATGGCGGGCTTGATGGTGATGGTGTGCTTCGCCGGCTGGTAGCCGGGCGCGCTGATCTCGAGGGTGTAGGTGCCCGGCCGCAGCTCGCGCAGCTCACCCGAGGTGTAGCTGCCCCCGTCCAGCAGGATGGTGGCCGTGGGCGGATCGGTGACGAACACCAGCTTCCCGTAGGCCACGGGGAGCTGCACGCTGGTGGCGGTGGTCTGGCCGCGGGCCACGGTGATGGGGATCTCGACGGGCCGGCGCCCATCGAACTCGGCCCGCAGCATGTGCTTGCCGGGCCGCGCCGGGTAGGTGCCGCTGCCGGTGCCCCAGGGCTGGCCGTCGAGCAGCAGGCGGGCGCCTTCGGGCACCACGGCCACCCGCACGCTGCCCTGCCCCTGCAGCCCGGCCAGGGCCTGCTCGACGGCGGCGGCGACGGTGTCGCCCTCGCCGGTGAACGGCGCGACGGGGCCGTCGCCCAGGCTGGTCTGGTTGAGGGTGATCTTCCAGCCCGCGTCTGTGCGCTCGGCGGTGGCGTCGATGCGGCTGGTGAGCCCCACCGCGCTCAGGGCCGCCCGCAGCGGATCGGCGCACACGGTGCGATCGTCGCTACAGCCCAGATCGGCCCCGGCGGGCTTGGCGCGGGCCAGGAAGGCCGAGATCTCGTCGTCGGTGACGAGGTGCCCGGGGAGCCCTGTGCCGCGGGCCTGCACCACCGCGTCGCGGATCTGCGTGGCGTACGGGTCGGGGAAACGCCACAGCGCCGTCCCCGCGAGGGGGGCGTCCGGGGCGAGGAGGCCAGCGACGAGGAGGAGGGCGATCACGGCGCGACCTTACTCTGACCGTGGGCCCTCGTGCACCCCCGGTTTGCCCGCCCTGGCGCTGCTGGCCTATCCTCGCCGCGCCAACGCTTGGAGCCAGTCATGAAGCGTGCCTTCGCCGTGCTCGCCGTCGCCGCCGCCCTGGGGGGTTGCGGGGAGGAAGAGGCCAGCAACAGCCAGCCCGAGGTCTTCCGCGGGGACGTGGTCTGCCGCAGCCTCGACGTGTCCACCTACACCCTCGACAAGGTCGAGGTGTACGTCTACGACGCCGACGGAGCGGCGGATCTGGACACGGTGGTGGCGGTGGTCGAGGCCACCCCGCTGGAGATGACCTACGAGGCCCTGGGCGCCGACGCGGCCGACGGCCGCAAGTGCAAGGGCGAGTGCGTGGGGCGCTACACCTGGGAGCGCACGCCGAGCTCCGAGCAGGTGTTCTGCGGCGCCGACGGCACGCTGCTTCAGGTGGACTTCCAGGTGTTCGACAAGGGCGGCCTGTTCTCGCGGGTGTTCGTGTCGAGCCGCCCGCCGAGCTGAGCCGCCCGTCCCCCGCTCAGCGCGGCTTCAGCGCCGCTTCCGGCCGGTGACGATGGCGTAGATGATCGCGCCGGCCGTGTAGTAGGCCAGCCCCAACAGCGCCATGAGGATCGCCAGCGGGATCAGGTTGCCCAGGCCGGCGAAGATGCCGCCCAGGGTGTGGCCGAAGTTCTGCTCGGCGAAGCCGCCGCTCCGGCTGAGCACCAACACGCTGGTGGGCGACACGAAGGCCGCGGGCATGCTGCCCAGGGTGGCCAGGTAGTTCCCGCCCATGGCCTGCCCGCTGACCTGCCCCATCAGACGCATGCCCGCCACCAGGGCCGGCAGCACGGTCACCGTGAACGCGAAGCCGATCATCACGATGCTGCCCAGCACGTAGGCCAGGAGCTGCGAGCCGTAGGTGCGGAACAGGCTGAGCAGCCGCTTCAGGGTCTCGACGGGGCCCGTCTGCTCGTTGAGCACCACCGGCACGTACAGCGGCAGGCAGTACAGGAGCGCCACGGCCACCAGCCCGGCGAACAGGGCCAGCGCGAAGAGGGCCGGGGACACCACGCCCCACACGATGGGGCCGGCCCACGGCACCCGGCCGAGCAGCCCCACCAGCGCGTAGACGACGCCCACGGCCAGGATGACCCCGGCGAAGGCCAGCGGGGTACCGAGCACGCTCTTCACCCGGGCCTTGGTCCACTCGATGCCCTCCTTCGCCGAGGCGGGCTGCTGGTCCACCACGGTGCGGTGCACCACGTAGCCCATGACCGCGGCCACGAAGCCCGCGGCGAGCACGAAGACCACCCACGCGGCGATGTCGAGCACGCTGCCCAGCGGGCCCCAGACCTTGCCGCCGAGGAAGGCCCCCAGCCACTGCACCGCCCCGAAGGCCACCAGAGCGGCCCAGAAGCCGGCGGTGGCCATGCCCACCCGGCGCAGATCCATGACGCCCATGAAGGCGCGCGGCAGGTCCTTCCAGGTCCAGTCGCCCTGGGCCGCGGCGCTGGGGAAGGCCAGCCCGGCGGGCACCTCGACCTCGCCCGACATGCGCTCGCTGGCCATCTCGTCGAAGGCCTTGGCGCCGGCGTCCGCGGCGGAGCGGGCGGCCCCGGCGATGCCCGACATGGCCGCGCCGAACAGTCCGCTGGCGCGGTCCTCGGCGCCCCCGGTGGACGGCCCGGCGGCCGCGCTGGGGGCCTGGGGCTGCACCCGGGGCTTGGGCTGGATGCGGGGCTTGGGCTGGACGCGGGGCTTGGGCTCCGGCTCGGGGGCGGGCGCCACGTCCAGATCGGCGGTCTTGGGGCCCACGTCCAGCGCGGCCTGGGCCGCCGACGTGGCGGCCAGGTGGTGGTCCGCCGTGGCCGCCGGGGGCTCAGGGGCCGGGGTCTGCGGCTGGGCGCTCTGCACGCCCCGCCGGGTGATGGTGATGTGGGCCGCACACCGGGTACACGCGACCACCAGCCCGGTCTCGGGGATCTGGTCCTCGGGGTACTGATGGGGTGTGCTGCACTCGGGACAGTTGAAGTTCACGCCGCCCTCCCAGCCTTGGATGCGCTGGGAATCTGGCAGCCTGCCCCGGGGGTGTCAACGCAGGCGCAGGCGGCGCTCGTTGTTGGTGGGAGCCAGGTCGGTGCAGGTCAGCTTCACCTTGGCGTCCTTGTCCTTGTAGCGGCTGTCGTAGCGGAACTTCACCGGCTGCTTCGCGTTGCGCTGCAGGCTGCTGACCGGCTGCCGGGCCAGGGCGCGGCCGTCCACCTCGAGCACCGCCTCGCAGGTGCCGGCGGCGTTGGGGCCGGCGTTCTTGATGTCGAACTGCAGCTCCTTCTCGCGGCCGATGCTGCGGTAGGCCGGGCGGCCGTCCACCACCAGATCGCCGCCCTGGAGACGCAGGGACTGCTTGCACTGGGGCAGGTGCGCGCAGGCGTCGATGGTCACCTCGAGCTGGCCGCGGTGCACGGCCTTGCCGTTGAGGTTGACGGTGAGCGAGGTGGGGAAGCCGCCGCGCTGGTTGGTGAACTTCACCTTGCGGCGGAACAGGTTGTGGCGGCGGGCGCCGTCCACGAACCAGACGGTGATCTGCTCCTCGACGCGGCCGCCCCGGGACTCCAGGCCCCCGAAGCTGAGCTCCACCTGCGGCCAGGTCACCCGCTTGATGTCGAAGGCCTCGACCTTCAGCGTGCTGGGGCCGCTGGCGGCGGCGGGCTGCTTGTTCAGGTTCACGCCCTTGCGGACGGTGAACTTGGGCTTGGCCTGGGCGCTGGACGCGAGCAGCGCCACGGCGGCGGCGGCAAGGGCCAGGGTCATGAAGCGGCGCATGGATCCTCCCGGGGGGCGCGGTGCTGGGGGCCGCGGGCTCGGCGGCGCGCCGCCGACGGCGGCGCCGGACAGGTATTCACCGGCGCCCATGAACGGCGCAAGGGGCCCCGCGACTGTTGGGGCGGGTCGCTTGCGGCGTTCGGCCCGGCCCCTACGGGCTGAACTCGACCTTCGTGAGCGTCACGCAGGGCGCGCAGCCCTCGGCGGTGCAGGCCTGGCCGGCCTGACAGCCGCCGCAAGGGGCGTCGGCGGCGGGCGGATCGTCGGCGGCCAGGCAGCCCTCGGCCACGTCCACCTGCAGCCAGTGGTGCGCAGCGTCGCGCTCCATGGGGGCGCCGCCGCCCCCGGCGTGGACCACGGTGACCCCCGCCTGGCGTTGGGTCTCGAACACCGCGAGCTGGCTGGTGAGCAGGTAGGGCACCTGCGCGCGCTTCAGGGCGGCGATGAAGCGGCCGGCCTCGAGGCGCTGGTTGAAGCCGTTGGCGCGGGTGCCGAAGGGGTCGAAGGGGGGCACATGGGTGAGCACCAGCCGCACCGGGGGCGCGGGGGTGCCGCCCCACCACAGCGGTCCGTCGCTGAGCCAGGCGCGGAGCTGGGTGTGGCCGTCGGGGCTCAGCGCCTTGTCGGCCGAGTCGAGGACGATGAGGCGCAGATCCCCCACGTCGAAGGCGAAGGTGGTGCGCCCCAGCTCGGCCACCACCGTGCCCACCGCCTGCGACACCACGTCGCGATCGCCCACCGTGGCGTACCAGGGCACCGCGAGCCCGGCGTCGAGCTGGGCCACCGCGGCGCGCAGGTCGTCGGGGCGGCCGCTGGCGGTGAGGTCGCCGGTGATGACCGCGAAGTCCACAGCGGCGGCGTTCACGGAGGCGATCAGGGCGTCCCGGGCGGCCGTCATGCCGGCGGTGTTGCCCCAGACCGCGAAGCGGAAGCCGCCGCTGCGGGGGGGGCGGCGCAGGCGAAACCGGGCCACCAGCGGCGCCGCGCCCAGGCGCCCGGCCTCGGGCGCGTCGGGGGTGACGCAGGCGCCCGCCAGGGCAGGGCGGGCCACGGGCGGGGCCTCATCGGCGGCCACTGCCTGGCGGCCGCGATCGGTGGTGACCCAGAACCGGCGCACGTCGGGGGCGCTGCCTTCGGCGGGCGTGAAGGGGCGCTCGCGGCCCAGGGGCACCCGGTCGCGGTCGTGGGGGTCGCCCTGGAAGTCCACCACGCCGCCGCCCGCGGCCCGGGCCGCGACCGTCTCCAGCGGCAGGCCGTCGAGCAGGGCGCGCCAGCTCCCCTCGATGCCGGTGGGCAGGTGGGTGACGGTGACGGCCACGGTCACCGGTGCGCAGCCCCGATCCACCACGTCCACCCGCACGTCCTGGCTCTGGGCACGGATGCGCACCTGGGCGGGGGCATCACCGCTGGCCGGCGTGGTGCTCACCACGGCCCCACCGCCCACGGTGACCGTCAGGGTGTCGGTGAGGCGGACCTTCGCGGCGGCGGCGTTGGCCGCGTCGCGCAGCTCGGCGGGCTGATCGCAGCCGACCAGGAGCGCCAGCAGCGCCAGCGGCCCGAGCGCGGCGCGCCGCCTCACAGGCCGTACCCCAGCCCCAGGAGGAGCGCGAAGCCGTCGCCCATGGTGCCCAGGAACTCGATGTCCAGGCTGTCGCTCTGCCGGTGCACCAGGCCCAGCTCCACCAGCCCGCCGGTGCCCCCGGCGAAGGGCGGCACGTCCTTGGTGGGGTCGCTCAGCGCGCTCAGGGTGAGGTGGGTGCGCTGGCCCAGGTTGAAGCCCAGGCCCGTCTCGAGCAGCAGGTAGGTGTCGCCCAGCGCGGTGTCACTGAACAGGGCGGGCACGCTGTCGGGGGTGGCGGCGAACTGGTAGCCGTCCCAGCCGTAGCCCACCCGTCCGAAGGCGTACAGGTGGCGCAGGCCCTCCACCAGGCGGCCGAGATCCACCTTGTAGCCGCTGTAGCCCATGAGGCCGACGGTGCTGAAGCCGTGGCTCTGGTTCTCCACCCGGCGCAGGCGGACGCCCAGCTCCAGCCGCTCGTGAGGGTCGTCGCCGCGCAGGGGGCGGGCGCCGATCTCGGCCTGGAGCTGGCGCAGGCGGGCGCTGCCCTCCAGGTCCACCAGCGGCCGCAGGAAGAACCAGCCGGCGTTCAGGTCCAGCCGGAACACCAGGTGGTGCCGGAAGTCGGTCACAGGGTCGTCGGTGTAGCGGTAGGCCAGGCCGAAGCGGTTGCCGCGCACGCGGCTGGAGTCCAGCTCGAGCGCGGTGCTGCCCTTGAAGGCGCCCAGCACATCGGCGCCCCAGGACCCCGCGAACAGCACCACCCCCGCGTGGGTGAGACCCCGCGACAGGCCGCCCAGCTCGCCGCGCCCATCGCCCAGGTTGTTGGCCAGCAGCGCGCCGGTCAGCAGGCCCACGCTCACCAGCTCGGCGGCGAACAGCACCTTGGCCGTGGCGTGATCCCCCGCGTAGTAGTGCCCCAGGCCGTGCAGCACCAGGCCCGGGCCCAGGGCCAGCCCCCCGGCCAGCAGGCTGCCGGCCCCCTGGTCGGGCGGGCGGAGCTGGAAGCCGTCGGCCTGGGCCTCGGCCACCGTGGGGGGCGGCGCGCCGGGCTGGGCCGCGGCGGGCCCCACCAGCCCGGGGCCCAGCAACAGCAGCGTGAGCAGCCCCCGCATCACGCGGCCCACAGGCGGCGGGCCAGGGCGGTGTAGCGCTCCAGCCCATCCTGGCGCTGCACCGCGCGGCGCAGGGCCCGCGGCTGGGTGACCAGCACCACCAGGCGCCGGCCGCGGGTCACGGCGGTGTACAGCAGGTTCTTCTGCAGCATGACCCAGTGCTCGCCCACCATGGGGATGACCACCGCCGGGTACTCGCTGCCCTGGCTCTTGTGAATGGTGCAGGCGTAGGCGGGCTGCAGGGCCTCGAGGCCGTCGCCGGGGTAGCGCACACAGCGCCCGTCGAAGGCCACCTCGATCTGGTCGCCGGCGCGGCCCATGATCTGGCCCACGTCGCCGTTGAACACCTCGCGCTCGTAGTCGTTGCGGCGCTGCATCACCTTGTCGCCCACCCGCAGCGCGCCCGCCTTGCCCACCGGCGCACCGCCCGGGTTCAGGGCGGCCTGCAGCAGCGCGTTCAGCTTCTCGGCGCCGCAGGCGCCGCGGTGCATGGGGGTGAGCACCTGGATCTCGTCGGGGCGCAGACCGAACTTCGCGGGCACCCGGGACTGCACGAGCTGCACCACCAGCTCGGCGGCGTGGGCGCCGTCGCGGGCCTCGACCACGTAGAAGTCGCTCTCGGCGCCCGGCGGGGGGGCCTGGGGCACGCGCCCGGCCAGGATGTGGTGGGCGGCCACCACGATGGCCGACAGCTCGGCCTGTCGGAAGATCTCGCGCAGCCGCACCACGGGCACCACGTCGCTGGCGATGAGATCGGCCAGCACGTTGCCGGGGCCCACGCTGGGGAGCTGATCGGCGTCGCCCACCAGCACCAGCCGGGTGCCGGGCACCAGCGCCCGCAGCAGCGCCACGAACAGCGGCTGGTCGAGCATGCTGGCCTCGTCAACGATGACGACCCCGCCCTCCAGCGGGTCGTCCTCGCCCTTTCGGAAGCCGCCCTCGGCGGGGTTGTACTCCAGCAGGCGGTGGACGGTGCTGGCCTCCTGGCTCGTGGCCTCGGCCAGGCGGCGGGCGGCGCGGCCGGTGGGGGCGGCCAGTCGCACGGTCAGGTCGTGCTGCTTGAAAAGCTCGAGCACGGTGCGCACCACGGTGGTCTTGCCGGTGCCGGGCCCGCCGGTGAGCACCAGCACGCCGTGGGCCGCGGCGGCGCGCAGGGCTTCGAGCTGCGCCGGCGCCAGCTCCAGCCCGCTGGCGGCGTGCAGTCGGGCCAGGTTCAGGGGCAGGGCGGGGGGGCTGGCGCGCTCCAAATCCCGCAGGCGCTGGGCGGCCTCCACCTCGTCGTGGTGGGTGCGCCAGGGGTAGATGTAGTCGTCGCCGCCGTCCACCAGGCGCCCCTCGGCCAGGGCCTTGTCCAGCACCAGCGCCACCGGCGCCTCGGCGCCCACCAGGGCCTCGGTGCGGGCCAGCAGCTCGGCGCGGGGCAGGCAGACGTGGCCGTCGTCCTGGGCCGAGTTCAGCGCGTGGATCAGGGCCGCGGCGGCCCGCACCGGCGAGTCGGGCGGCAGGCCCACCGAGCGCGCGATGCGATCGGCGGTGGCGAAGCCCACGCCCCGCAGCTCGGCGGCCAGGCGGTAGGGGTTCTCGCGCACCCAGCCGATGGTCTTGCCCTCGTACTTCTTCCAGATCTGGTCGGCCAGCCGCGCCGGCACCCCGTGACCCTGCAGGAACACCAGGGCCTCGCGCTGCAGGGTCTGGCCCGTCAGCGCCTCGGCGAGCTGGGCGCGGCGCTTGGGGCCGATGCCGGGCACCTCGCTCAGGCGCTCGGGGGTGTTGGCCACCACCGTCAGGGTGTCGGCGCCGAAGGTGGCCACCAGGCGCTTCGCCAGCTCGGGGCCCACGCCGTGCACGCGGCCGCCGGCCAGGTAGCGCTCGATGCCCTCGGCGGACTCGGGCAGCAGGGGCCAGCCCGCCTCGGCCTTGAACTGCCGGCCAAAGCGCGGGTTGTCCTGCCAGGCGCCCACCAGCCGCACCCGGTCGCCCGGCTCCAGCCCGCCCAGGGGGCCCACCGCCGACAGCCGCTGGCCGTCGTCCAGGCGCACGGCCGCCACGGCGAAGCTGCCGTCGTCGTTGACGTAGGTGAAACGCTCCAGGGCGCCGTCCAGCGTCTCGGGGGGGGGCGGGGTGGCCATGCTGCCTGTGTTCTACCGCGGCGGGCCGCGTGGCGCACGCCTGGGGGCGTGTGCCAGACTCCGCGCCGTCCAACCACACGGCGGAGGCGAGATGCGCGCGCGGACGATCATGCTGGGGGCGGTGCTGGCGGGGTGCTCCGGTGGCGGCGACGACGGGGGGGCCGCAGCCCGCTTCGAGCCCATCGAGGGGCCCGCCGACACGGTGCGCTATGCGGCGGCCGGCGACGCCCTGGTGGCCCTGGTGGCCACCGCAGGCTTCAAGGCCGAGACCATCGGCGACGTGGCGGCCTATGTGAACAGCGAGGCCACCACCCCCACCGCGCCGGGCGAGTTCGCCAGCCTGTACTACGAGACGGGCGGCCTGCGGGCGGCGGTGGAGGGGGCGCAGGAGCGCCGCCCCGATCGCACGCGCAATGACCAGGCGGGCAGCCGGATCGCCGCGCAGATCGCCACGGCCCTCACCCAGGGGGCGGTGAGCGCCACCGCCGACGGGCAGCGCAGTTCGCCGCGTTGGTACGCCAGCTTCGCGGCGCGGCGGCTCGACCAGTTCATGCTGCTGGAGGTGTGGGACGGCCTCACCGAGCGGTCGGCGGCGGGCTTCGACCGGGCGCTGGGCTACCTGATCGACGGCGACGGCGGCCGCCACGGCCTCGGCCGGATCATCGACCAGGGCGACCAGGCCTGCGGCACGGCGTACTTCAGCGCGCTCTCGGGGGCGCTCGCGGACGCCCGGCCCGCCTTCGTGGCCGCGCTGGAGGCGAAGGGCGAGCTGGACCCCCTGGACCGCCTGCGGATCCAAGAGGGCGACAGCCCCGAGTACGACGCGGCCCTCATCCTGGCCGACAAGGCCCTGGTGGCCGGCCTGGGCACGGCCTTCCTGGCGCTGATGCAGGCCGAGCCCTTCGACGCCACCGCGCAGGCGGCCGCCCAGGGGGCCTTCGAGGCGCTGGTGGCCGACCTGCAGATCGCCGAGACCCCCGACTGTGGCGGCGAGGGCTCGGTGGTGGACCAGATCGGCCGCACGCTGGACGCCGCCACGCCGGGCGAGGTGGACCGCGCGCGGGTGCAGTGCCTGGTGGCGGGCGCCCTGGAGATCAACCCCTGCGGGGGCTGACCGGGCGGCCTCGAACCGGCCCGGGGGCGCCCCGCCGAAACCCGGGGCGGGTCTCGGCAATCGATCCCTCACGTCAGAGTTGGAGCGTTGATCTCGGCGCGCCGGGCCCCTAGGTTCCCGGGCTGCCGCGGCGAGCGGAGGGGGCCAGTGGTCGAAGAGTCAGAGGCGTCACGGTTGCGCATCGGGGAGCTGGCCGAGCTCACCGACAAGACGGTGCGGGCGCTGCACCTGTACGAAGAGAAGGGCCTGATCGAGCCGGTGGAGCGCAGCCCCGGCGGCTTTCGGCTCTACGACCGGGCCAACGTGGCGCGCATCCACTACATCGACCGGCTGCAGAAGCTGGGGTTGAGCCTGACGGCCATCGGCGGCCTCATCCAGCGCTGGGCGGGCGAGCCGGTGGCGCGGGACGCCATGCAGAGCGTGCGCGCCGAGTACGTGGACCGGCTGGCGGCGTTGAAGCAGACCCTCGCCGAGCTGCAGCAGATCCAGCAAGACCTGGAAGGGGCCGTGGCCTTCCTGGACGGCTGCACCCCCTGTGGCCGCGAGGTGGGTGCCCCCGAAGCCTGTCGGGACTGCCGCCGCGGTGATCAGCAGGCCGGCCTGGCGCTGGTGGCGGGGCTGACGGGCCGCTGATGCACGTCCACTACCTGGACCACCACGCCACGACGCCGGTGCGCGAGGACGTCGCGAGCGCGATGATCCCCTTTCTGACCAAGCACTTCGGCAACCCCGGCAGCCCGCACGCCTACGGCTGGGCCGCCGAAGAGGTGGTGGAGATCGCCCGCGAGAAGGTGGCCCGCGTGCTCAACGCGGCCCCCCGGGAGATCGTCTTCACCAGCGGCGCCACCGAGGCCAACGACCTGGCCATCCGGGGGGTGCTGGCGGCCTACGCGGCCAAGGGGCGCCACGTGATCAGCGCGCCCACCGAGCACAAGGCGGTGCGGGATCTGCTGCGCCACCTGGAGAACCGGGGCGACTGCGAGGTCACCTGGCTGGCGGTGGACGGCGCGGGTCGGGTGAGCGCAGACGCGGTGCAGGCGGCGCTGCGGCCCGACACCGTGCTGGTGACACTGATGCACGCCAACAACGAGATCGGCACCGTCCACCCGCTGGCCGAGATCGGGGCGGTGTGCAAGGCGGCGGGGGTGCTGCTGCACACCGACGCGGCGCAGAGCGTGGGCAAGATCCCTGTGGACGTCGAGGCGCTCCAGGTGGATCTGCTGAGCTTGAGCGCCCACAAGGTGTACGGCCCGAAGGGGGTGGGCGCCCTCTTCGTCCGCCGGCGCCACCCGCGGGTGCAGCTCGAGCCGCAGCTCATCGGGGGTGGCCAGGAGCGGGGCCGCCGGGCAGGCACTTTGCCGGTGCACCAGCTCGTGGGGCTGGGGGTGGCCGTGGCCCTGGCCGACGCCGATCGGGCGGACGAGGCCAGCCGGCTGGCCACCCTGCGCGACCGCCTGGAGGCGGGGCTGCGGGCGCAGGTGCCGCACCTGACGGTGAACGGTGACCGGGTCAACCGGCTGCCCCACAACCTGAACGTGAGCGTGGCCGGCGTGCCCGGCGACGCGCTGCTCACCGGCCTGAAGGGCTTCGCGCTGTCCAGCGGATCCGCCTGCGCCGCAGGCGATCGTGCCCCCAGCCATGTGCTGCGGGCCATCGGCCTGGACGACGACCTGGCGCACGCCAGCCTGCGCTTCGGGCTGGGGCGCGGCACCACCACCGACATCGTCGACGAGGCCGTCGCGGCCGTGGCCGCCACCGTGGCGCGCCTGCGGGCCGAGACGGGCTGGACGGATGCGGCATCCAACGGCGCGACCCGTTAGACTGCCCGCAAGACACCCGACACCGAGGGAAAGACCATGATCTCGCTGACCGAGAACGCCGCCACCAAGGTCAAGGCCATGCTCGCCGAGCGCGAGTCCCCCACCGAGGGGCTGCGCGTGGGCGTCAAGGGCGGGGGCTGCAGCGGCTTCACCTACTTCCTGGAGTTCGCCGAGGGCGCCAACAAGGGCGATCGCGAGCTCGACAGCCACGGCGTGAAGCTCTTCGTGGACTCGAAGAGCTACCTGTACCTCATGGGCACCCAGGTGGACTTCGTGGATGGGCTGGCCGGCTCGGGGTTCAAGTTCGAGAACCCCAACGCCCGTCGGACCTGCGGGTGCGGCGAGAGCTTCAGCGTCTGAGCCGAAGCCGCCCTTGACCGCCCCCACCGATGATCCCTGCTGGCGCTGCGGCGCCGCGGCCCAGGGCCTGGCCCTGACCTGCGGCGCCTGCGGCGCGCCCCTGCCGCCGCGGCCCGGCCTGAACGCCTTCGAGCGTCTGGGCCTGCCGGTGGCCTTCGCCCAGCCCCCCGGTGCGGTGCGGACCGCTCGCCGGGTCCGCCTGCTGGCCGTGCACCCCGACCGGTACGTGAAGAGCGAGCCGCGCGCCCGCGAGCTGTCGCTGGCCCACGCGGTGGCCATCAACGACGCCGCCCGGGCCATCGAGCTGCCCTACGAGCGCGTGAGCTACCTGATGAGCCTGAAGGCCAAGGGGGCCCCCCGGCGGATGGATCCCGACGACTGGCAGGCGGTGCACGAGCTGAAGCTGGTCCTGCGCGAGCTGGACCACACCGACGCCCACGTGGAGCGCAGCCGCGTGGCCCGGCAGGTGGCTGAGCAGTACGAGCGGGGGCTGAACGAGGTCGGCGCGGCCCTGGACGCGGGCGAGGTGCCCGCCGCCGAGCTCATGCCCCGCGTGACCCTGCTGCGCGCCCTGCGCAGCGTGATCGAGGCGGTGCAGGCGTGATCCACGGGGTGGAGCTGGGGCGGCTGGGCAGCCGCGCGGCCACGGTGGGGCCCGAGGGCCCGACGCTGCTGGGCGAGGTGCTGGCGCCCAGCCTGGCGGCGGCCCTGGCGGCGGCGCCCGAGCCGGGCCCGCTGGTGATCGCCGTGCCCGGCACCCTGGACGACCACCACCGGCGGGCGGTGCGCGCCGAGGCCGAGGCCTTGGGCCACACTGTGCTGCGCATCGTCTCGGCGCCGCTGGCGGCCGCGCTGGCCTGCGAGCTGCCGGCCCGGGCGGGGCGCTTCGCCGTCTTCGATCTGGGTGAAGACGCCTTCGATTTCAGGGTGTTGGCGGTGGACCCCGACGGCGTGGTCGAGGTGCGCGGGGCCGTGGCCGAGGAGTCCGTCGGCGGCGCCGCCATGGACCGCGCCGTGGCTGACATCCTGCTCAGCGAGCTGGGCTTGAGGGCCGCGCCGCAGACCTTGGCGGCGGTGGCGCTGGCCGCGGGCGACGCCCGCATCGCCCTGGCGCGGCACTTCTCGGTGACCCTGGACTGCGTGCTGCCGAGCGGCCGCCGGGTGCAGTCGCGGTTGAACCGCCACCGCTTCGCCCACTGCGTCGAGCCCCTGCTCGATCGGCTGGCGCGCCTGTGCCACGACGCCCTGGAAGAGGCGGTGCTGCGCACCGACGAGATCGACGAGGTGATCCTGGTGGGCGACGGCGCCCGGGCGCCGTGGGTGCGGGCCTTCGTGGGCGAGCTGTTCCAGCGGGTGCCCGTGGAGGCGCCCCTGGGGGCGCCGGCCCTGGGGGCCGCGGCGCTCGCCGCGCGGCTCTGGGGGGGCGAGCCGCCTGCGCTGCTCGACGGCCTGTGCATGACCCTGGGCCTGGAGGCCGACGACGGCTACATCGAGTGGCTGCTGCGCCGCGGGGCGCCGTTCCCGGCCAGCGCTGAGCGCTTCGTCGAAGGGCCCGTGGCGCTCACGGTGTACCAGGGCGAGCGCAACACCGCGGCCGACTGCCGCCCGGTGGGCGTCTACCGCCTGGACGCCGGCGCCGGGGCCCGGGTGACGTTCCGGGTGGACGCCGACGGGCTCATCGACGTGGCCGCCGAGGCCACGGACGGGCGGCCGCTGCCCGTGCGCTGCGAACGCCCCGCGTGACCCCCGACGCCGTGGTCATCGGCGCCGGCCCCAACGGGCTGGTGGCCGCGAACCGCCTGGCCGACGCCGGCTGGCGGGTCGAGGTGCTCGAGGCCCACCCCGGGCGGGCGGGCGGCGCCGTGGCCAGCGAGGCCGCCACGCTGCCGGGGTTCGTGCATGACGTGGGCGCCGCCTTCTTCCCCTTCGCCGCGGCCAGCCCCGCCTTCCAGGCCCTGGACCTGGCCCCGTGGGGGCTGCGCTGGGGCCACGCGCCCATCGAGAGCTGCCACCCCGCCCCCGACGGCACCGTGGCCAGCATCAGCCGCGATGACGACCGCACGGCCGCCAGCCTGGGGGGCCGCGACGGCGACGCCTGGCGCACGCTCATCGCCTGGCACCGCACGGTGCAGCCCACCCTGTTGGACGCCCTGCTGCGCCCGCTGCCGGGGCTGTGGCCCAAGCTGAAGCTGCTGCCCTTCGACCTGCTGCGCTTCAGCAACATCGCCCTGCGCAGCGGGCAGGGGCTGGCTCGCCACCTGTTCCAGGGCGAGGCCGCCCGGCGGGTGATGCCGGGGCTGGCGCTGCACGTGGATCAGGGCCCCGAGGATCGCTTCGGCGCGGCCCTGGGCTACATGCTGGCCACCATGGCGGCCACGGGGGGCAACGCCGTGCCGCTGGGGGGGGCGCAGGCGCTCACCAACGCGCTGGTGCGCCGGCTGGAGGCCAAGGGCGGCCGGGTGCGGCTGGGGGCCAAGGTGGAGCGCATCGTCGTGCGCCAGCGCCGGGCCCAGGCGGTGGTGCTGGCGGACGGGCAGGAGATCCCCGTGGGGCGCGCCGTGCTGGCCAACACCGACGCCGCCTTCCTGTATTTGAAGCTGCTGGAGGGCCAGGCGCTGCCCGGCCGGCTCACCCGCCGCATGCGCCGCTTCCCGCGGGGCTGGGGCACCTTCAAGGTGGACTACGCCCTGTCGGCGCCCGTGCCTTGGGCCGTGGCCGACGCGCGGCAGGCCGCGGTGGTGCACGCGGGCGACAGCGTGGCCGATCTGGTGCGCTTCACCCGCCAGGTCCGCTCGGGGGCTCTGCCCGAGCACCCATATCTGGTGATTGGCCAGCAGAGCCTGGTGGACCGGAGCCGCGCGCCCGACGGGCAGCACACCCTGTGGGTGTACACCCGGGTGCCGAACACGGTGGAGGGCGGCTGGGCGGCCCAGGCCGAGGCCATGGCCGACCGGGTGGACGCGCGGCTGGAGGGGCTGGCCCCGGGCTTCAAGGCCACCGTCCTGGCCCGGCGCATGGTCACACCGCCCGACCTGGAGGCCTTCGACGCCAACCTGGTGGGGGGCGATCTGGGCGGAGGGTCGAACGCCTGGACCAACCAGCTCGTGTTCCGGCCGGCGTTCCCCTACTACCGCTACCGCACGCCCATCACGGGGGCCTACCTGTGCAGCAGCTACGCCCACCCGGGTGCGGGGGTGCACGGCATGTGCGGCTTCAACGCCGCCGCCCAGGCCCTGCGCGACCTGGGCTGAGGCCCTACTTCGCCTTCTTCTCCAGGCCCTTCACCAGCGCCACGAACTTCACCTCGTCCTTCGACAGCCAGTTGGGGTCGAAGTCCAGCCGCGGCCGGTACCAGCCCTGCTTCGTGAAGTGGTCGGTCAGGTCCTGGCTCTTGAAGGTGTAGCCCAGCAGCGCATACGGCGTGTTGCGCAGGATGCGAAGCTCGGCCTTCGACTTGCCCGCCAGGGCCTTGGGATCCGCCAGGGCCTCGCTCATCAGGCTGTTGAAGTCGCTGCGGGCCTCGTAGCCCTTGGGCTCCTGCAGCAGGAAGTCGATGTCGCCCTTGGGCTCGAAGCCCTTCAGCGCCCACTTGAGCTGATACGTGCCGCCCTGCCAGCCCTGGAAGTCGGGCTTGGGCAGGGTCTTGCTCTGGTCGATGACGTCGGCCCACTCGGCCTTCAGCACGATGCGGATGTCCAGCTCGCCGATGGGGCCCTTCCACAGAGCGCCGGTCTTCAGGATGTACTCCACCGCCGAGTGGAAGGGGCTGACGATGCGCCCGCCGTGGGTGTAGCGGTGCTCCACCACCTTGCGCTCGCCCGCCTTGAAGCTGACCTGAAAGGTATGGACCCGGTCATAGCCGGCGTCGGGCAGGGCGCCCGCTGCGGTGGGGGTCTTCACGGTCACGGGCACCTTGGCGTCGTCGACCCAGGCCTGAAAGTCCTTGATGGCCGGCACCTTGCACGAAGGCGCCACCACCTCCATGTCGTCGACGGTGCGCTGGCAGTGCTCCGGGAAGCCCATCTGCACGGTCACCGGCGCGCTGTGGGTGTTCACGAACTCGTAGCGCACGTGCACGCCCCAGCGCTCCACGTAGCTCTGGCGGTGCGGCCCGAGCTGCTCGATGTGCAGGCTCTCCCTGGCCATCTGGATGTGGTCGTTCTGCACCGGGTAGACGTCGGCGCCGCTGCCGTAGAACTCGCTATCGTTGGCGAGGGCGGGGGCGGCGAGCAGCAGGACGAGCAGGCAGATCAGGCGGCGCATGGCAGGCCTCGAGCTTCCGGGGTGACGGGTGAGGCAGAGCGTGCCGCAGGTGGGCGGAAAAGAAAATGGAGGGGGCGCGCGGTCGGAGTTCGGGGGAATCAGGCAGGGACCGGCGCGCCCCTCCAGGAGGGTCCGAGTCGGGGCACTGACGCCGAGACGGAAGCTCGGGGTGTGTCGTGCGGGGGATCGACCGATGGTCAGTGTCCCCGACCACCCGCCGTTTCGGATCGCGGGGGCGCACCCTTGACCGTTTGCTGGCCCCCTGGGTCCCGGGAGACACGGGCGCCGAAGAGCTTCACGAACAGGACCGTGGACAGCAGGCCCTGCAGCATGAAGGCCGAGCTCATGGCCCAGTAGGCGCCGGTGGGCCCGTAGCGCTCGCCCAGCCACCAGGCCAGGGGGAGCTGGTAGACCACGTGGGCCACCGCGGACGAGGCCATGGCGGGCAGCGTGGTGCCCGCGCCGCCGAAGGCCTTGCCCAGCACCAGCGCCACGGCCAGCGGCGGGAAGCACCACGCCAGGATGCGCAGTTGGGCCGTGCCCTCGGCCACCACCGCCGGGTTGTGGTCGAACACGGCCACCACATGCGGCGCCAGCCCGGCGAAGGCCACGCCCAGCACCACCATGAACCCGGCGTACAGCCCGGCGCTCAGCCAGCCCGTGCGGGTGGCGCGCTCCGGGCGCCCGGCGCCGAGGCACTGGCCCACGACGCTGGCGGTGGCTTGCCCCAGGGCCACGCCCGGGAAGATCAGCGCCATGATGAGCACGCTGGTGGTGGTGTAGGCGCTGACCACCACCGCCCCGAAGCCGTTGAGGATCTTCAGCAGGCTGAAGGTGGCCACCGTGCGCACCGTGTGCTCGAGGCTGCCGGGCACGCCCACGCGCAGGATCTGGGCCGCCAGCGCCTGGCGGGGGGCCCACATGCCGGGCACGGGGCGCAGCGCCAGCCGGCCGCGCCCCACCACCCACAGGCCCGCCGCCAGCCCGACGCCGTTGGCCAGGGTGGTGGCCCAGGCGGCGCCGGGCAGGCCCAGCTCGAGCGTGAAGATGAACAGCGGATCCAGCACCGCATTGATCACGGGGGCCACGGCGGCCACCCGCAGGGCCGCGCGGGCCTCGCCGGCGCCCTGGAGCGCGAAGGTCAGCATCATCAGCGGCACCTGGGCCGCGAAGCCCCACAGGGTGATCTGCAGGTAGCTGACCGCGGGGGGCGCCACCGCGGGATCGGTGCCCATGAAGGCCATGAGGGGCCCCGGGATGAGGAAGCCCAGGCCCATGAAGGTCAGCCCCAGGCCCGCTGCGATGAGCATGCCCTGGCCGTAGACCCGCCCGGCGTGGTCGCGCTGCCCGGCGCCGATGGCGCGGGCCACGCCCGCCAGCGTGCCGATGCCCATGCCCATGCCGATGGTCATGAACACGCCCACGGCCGCCTGCGCGGTGCCCAGGGCGGCCATCGCCACCGTGCCCACCTTGCCCACCCAGAACCGGTCCACCACCAGGGTCACCAGGTTCAGCAGGTTGCCCACCATGAAGGGCAGGGCGAGCTGGAGCAGGGGCCGCAGGAGCGGGCCCTCGGTCAGCGTGGTCTGTGGGGGGGGGCGGCTCACGGGCTCGGAGATTCCCCGGAGCCGGTGGAGGGTTCGCGCCGCGGGGCGGGACGCGCGGTCAATCCAGCGACCAGGTGCCCGTCAGCGGGCCGAACTCGATGGCGTGGCGGCCCAGCACGGGCACGTTGAAGAACAGGGTGCCCAGGGCCGAGTAGGGGATGTCGAAGCTGGGGCTGTCGCCGCCGAGCAGCTCGTCGAGGGCGTCGTCGGCCACCTCGCCCAGGATCTTCAGGGTGGCGTCGATGCCCAGCTCGAAGCGCACGAAGGCCTCGGCCTGCCCCGGACAGTCGCCGGTCTCGCCCTCGCCGCACTGGTCGGGCCCGGCGGCGGGGATCACGCGGAACTTCAGGTTGTCGTCCTCGAACAGCTCGCCGGTGACGGCATCGTTGGCGATGCGGATCAGGTCGTCCACGGTGGGGATGAAATCCTCGACGCCGCGCACGGTCTTGTCGGGCGGCTGGCAGGCGTCCTCGCGGGCCAGGTCGCAGTCGCCGGCGGCCTCGGGGTCGCAGAAGCTGACGCAGAGGGCGCCGAGCTGGGCCTCGTCGGCGCCCTCGAAGACGTTCAGCGCCAGCAGGATCTCCACCAGCGGGATGGGGAAGCCGTTGGGGTTGCCCAGGTCGAAGGCCAGCTCGAAGACGAACTTCAGATCGGGCTTGTTGGGGCGGTCGCCGAAGGCCAGGTCGCAGCCCTGGGTCACCAGGAAGTCGCCGTCGGCGAAGTCGTGGCAGAACCACGCCGACAGCCGGGCGTTGGTGGGCCGCTCCACCATGACCGCGGTGCGCAGGGCGGCCGTGGGGGGATCGGGGGGTGCCACGTCGCCGATGCTGGTGCCGTCCAGCGGGCAGGCGGTGAGCAGGGGCGTGGCCAGGGCGGGCAGCAGCCAGCGGGCGAGACGCATGGGGGACCTCCAGCACGAAGTGGGCGCCCGACGGCGACCGGGCCGCATCATTCGTCAACCAGCGCGGTGGACTTCAACGCCACCCCGCGGGCCTTGTCCACCGGGTACTTCGCCTCGGTGGCGGTGAGCTTGGCCTGGGCCGCCGCCAACAGGTCGATGTCGGCCGCGGCGCAGAAGTTCAGCAGGCAGAGCAGCACGTCGCCCACCTCGGCCTCGACCTTTGCGCGGTCGGGCGGCCCGGCGCCCGGCGGGTGGGGTCCGGGCCCCTCGCGGGTCCACATGAACAGCTCGAGCAGCTCGGCGGCCTCGACACTGACGCAGGCGGCCATGTTCTTCGGGGTGTGGAACTGGGCCCAGTCCCGGGCCTCGACGAAGTGGGCCAGGCGGTCGCGGAGGGCGTCGAAGGGGTGCACGGGGGCTCCGAGGTGGTGACCGGGGGAGGGTAGCGGGCGCGGCGGCCGCCCCACAATCGCAGGGACACGCGTGCTCGCTACGGGCTCCAACGGGCGAATCCATCGGTGGGTTGGGCTTGAGGGCCCCCCCGCCGATAGACTGCCCGCGAGATACCACGAGGCGGCCCATGCGCACCCGGAACCTGCTCCTCCTCCCCGCGGCCCTGGCCTTGAGCCTGGGGGCCTGCACCGACGACAACCCCAGCCAGAAGCCCAAGGCGGACATGCTGAACCCCGACCTGGGCGCGGCCCTGGACGGCGGCGGCGGGGTGAATCCCGACGGCGGCGCCGGCGGGGCAGGCGGGCAGGGCGGCGCGGGCGGTCAAGGGGGCGCCGCCGGGATGGGCGGCGCCGGTGGCGTCGGCGGTGAAGGCGGCGCTGGAGGCGCCAGCGGTGCCGGGGGCGCGGGCGGTGCCGGGGGCGTGGGCGGTGCCGGTGGCGCGGGCGGCGAAGGCGGCATGGCCGGGGCCGGCGGCGAGGGTGGCATGGCCGGGGCCGGCGGCGAAGGCGGCATGGCCAGGGGCCGGCGGCGAGGGCGGCATGGCCGGGGCCGGCGGCGAGGGCGGCATGGCTGGGGCCGGCGGCGAGGGCGGCATGGCCGGGGCCGGCGGCGAGGGCGGCATGGCCGGGGCCGGCGGCGAGGGCGGCATGGCCGGCGCGGGGGGCATGCCCTGCCGCGACTGCGACGGCGACGGCGTGCGCGCCTCGGACGGCGACTGCGACGACGCCGATCCCCAGCGCTTCCCCGGCAACAACGAGGTCTGCGACGGGGTCGACAACGACTGCGACGGCCAGGTGGATGGCCTGGTGGTGGCTTGCTACGACGGCCCCGACGGCAGCGAAGGCCGCGGCCTGTGCCGGGGCGGCACCTCCACCTGCGTGGCGGGCGCCTTCGGGGCCTGCGAGGGGCAGGTGCTGCCCGCGGCCGAGCGCTGCGACGGCGCGCTGGACGAGAGCTGCGACGGTCAGGTGGACGAGGGCTGTGACGGCGACGGCGACGGCTTCACCGTGGCCGAGGGCGACTGCGACGACGGCGCGCCCGCCATCAACCCCGACGCCCAGGAGATCTGCGACGACGTCGACAACGACTGCGACGGCGTGACCGATGGCCTGGTGGAGGACTGCTACACCGGCCCGGCGGGCACCCGCGGCGTGGGCGCCTGCCAGGGCGGCCAGCGCACCTGCGAGGGTGGCGCCTTCGGGGTCTGCGACGGCGAGGTCACCCCGGGCGAGGAGGCCTGCGGCAACGAGCGCGACGACGACTGCGACGGCCAGGTGGACGAGGGCTGCAACGTGGCCCTGTGCCCGGTGGATCCCGACTCGCCGGTGACGGTGACGGCGAGCTGCATGACCGCCCGCACGGGCGCGCGCACGCTGATCTGGGTGGACGTGCTGGACCGCGACGGCAACCCCATGCGGGACGTGACGGTGGCCATGGCCGCCCAGCCGGCCCTGCAGACGGCCCCGGCGGCCCGGGTGGGCGCCGACAGCCGCTTCCGGCAGTACTTCTACGCCGGCAACTCGGCCCAGCGCTCGACGGTGCGCCTGACGGTGGACTGCGGCAACGGCGGCCCGCCCGTGGCCCTGAACACCACCCCGGTGCTCGACGTGGTGCCGCTGCCCGCGCCCGGCGACGAGGTGGTCACCGGCGGCTGCGCGACGCCCCAGGGCAACTTCGTGGCTACGGTGACGGCGGCCGACACCGGGCTGCCCATCGAGGGCGCCGTGGTGCTGGTGGGCCCGCGGCCCGGCAACCCGCTGCAGACCCGGGTGGATGACGGCGCGCTGGGGCTGCCCGGCGCCGCGCCGAACACCACCACCACGAACGCCGCCGGCGTGGCCCGGCTGCACGACTACGGCGACTACATGGATGACGCGGTCACCGTGACCGTGGGCGCCGAGGGCTACGAGTACGTGACCCTGGTGGATCTGCCCGCGAGCGTGGCCCACATCCCGCTGCGCCCCATCGACCCGCCCGTGCCGCCGACGGCCACGCTGCAGGGCCGCCTGACCGACTTCAACAACCTGAACAACGACGGGCAGACGGACGCGGGCCTGGTGCTGGCGCCCTTCGACCTGGAGCTGCTGTCGCGGCTGGCGATCCCCCGGCTGCTGGCCCGCTACGACTGCTGGGATCCCATCACCGACGGGATCGCGGGGGGCCTGGTGCCCGCGCTGACGGTGCCCGGGAACATGTTCGTGCCCCAGCAGCGCGAGTCGGTGTTCGGCCTGCCGGTCACCGTGCAGCGCCACGAGTACCTGCTCGACGGGGTGCCCCTGGGCGAGGTGCCGCTGGTGGGCCTGGCGGGCAAGCTGCCCACCGATGACGTGGTGCGCCTGGCGAGCGGGGGCGCCAGCCTGACCGGCATCCTCGACCTGCTCACCTTCCGCGAGCTGGGCGTGCTGCGCCGCGACGTGGCCGGCGACGCCCAGGGGGTGAACCTGCCCCTGGCCATCGATCTGGTGCCGAACGCGACCTGCGAGCTGAGCAACCTGCCCGCCGGGGCCTCGGCCCTGTGCGCCACTGCGGGCGACTGGTCGGGCGCCGACGGCACCGGGCAGCTCTTCCCCATGGGCCTGGCGAGCGGCGAGGCCAACAACGGGGCGGCCCGCCTCGAGGTCACCACCGTGCCCCAGGCCGGCCCCTTCGCCGGGGTGGGCTACCTGGCGGCCGCCGTGGGCCTGTTCAGCGGCGATCAGGTGCCGGCCGGGCTGGAGAACGCGGCCGTGGCCGTCATCGACCGCGAGTCCATCGGGCCCATGGGCGGCGCCCTGCGCACCGACGCCTTCTTCGGCGCCACGCCCCTGCGCCGCAACGAGCTGAGCTTCCTGTGGGAGCCGGTGGCCGGCGACGCCAGCCCGCCGGTGGACGTCTGCCAGATCGAGGTGGTGCGGATCGTGCGCAGCATCTACGACCCGGGCCAGTGCTCGCCCAACCTGGCCGACACCCGCGAGGTACCGGTGTGGACCGCCTTCGTGGGCGGCGACCCCGGCGAGATCACCCTGCCCGTGCTGCCGGGCAACTGGCCCCGCGGCGCCAGCGCCGGCTTCGTGGATCCCCGCCAGACCCCCGAGGACGACCGGCTGGAGATGCGGGTGGTGTGCAGCCACCTGGGCCTGACCGAGTTCCGCTACGGGGCGGCCGACTTCAGCGAGCTGGTGGACGCGCTGACCCACCTGAGCCTGAACCAGCGGCCCTTCTGATCACCCCGCTCCTCTTCGGGCTGCTCTGGGCGCTGGCCGCGCCGCCCCCCACCGCCGGGTGGGTGGACGGCGCCGTCACCCTGGCCGCCGGCGCCGGCGCCGGGCTCTTGTACCGGCAGACCGGCGCCTGGGCGCGGCCCTCCTGTCCCTGCGACCGGGCCGATGTGTGGGCGGTGGACCGCTGGGCCATCACCGGCGACACCCCCGGCAGCGAGACCCCCGCCAATGTGGCCGTCCTGGCCGGTTTGATCGGCCCCCTGCTCTTGAGCGGGTGGGTCGCCTCGGACACGAAGTCGTGGGCGAACGACGCCCTGCTGATCACCGAGGCGGTGGCCGTCTCGGGCCTGATCACTCAGGGCCTCAAGCTGGGGTTCAGTCGGCCGTACCCCTACATGTATGGGCCGGCGCGGTGGCCCGAGCAGAACGCCGACGGGGTCAACTACGCGAGCTTCCCCTCGGGGCACACCGCGCTGCCGATGGCTGCGGCCGTTGCGTTTGCCGAGATCATGGCGCGCCGCCACGGGGCCGAGCCGTGGGTGTGGGTGGCCCGGATCGTGGGCCCGGCGCTGGCGCTGACCGCTGGCGCGTTGCAGGTGCGGGCGCGCAACCACTTCCTCACGGACGTGGTGGCGGGGGGCGCGCTGGGCTACGGGATCGGCTGGGGGGTGGTGGCCCTCCACTGAGGGGCATTGGCCCCGCGCGAGGCCTTTGCGGGCCGCTTTCGCCACCCAAACGCGCCAGAACGGATCACCTGCGGGTGGGGGTGTCTCAACGCTTCTTCTTTTTCTAAAGAGCGGACATCTTCCAGGCCGTAACTCTCCGTGAGCTGCCGGTTCGCCGGCCTGTTGCGGGGAGGTCACCATGTTCACGAAGCACGCGCTGCCGCTCCTGGTCGCCCTGACGCTGCCCGCGCTGGCCCTGGCCGACGACGCCCAGGTGCTGATCGTGCCGTACGCCCAGTCGAACCCCATGCTGCCGCACCCGGCGCACTCCCTGGCGCCCGTGAGCCTGAAGGCCATGCTGCGCAACGCCACCTGCACCTACTACCGGGTGCACTGGGATGTGGATCGGGACGGCGACTTCGACGACGAGGCCGGCCAGCGGGTCGAGCGCGACCGCCGCACCGACTCCGTGCGCGACATCGGCCGGCTGTTCCGGGTGCCGGCGGTGGATCACGAGCAGCTCATGAACCTGAACGTGCGCGTGGTCAGCGAGTGCGATGGCAGCGAGCACTACGGCACCTACCGCCTGTTCGTACACGCCTGGCAGCCCCCCCCCGATCCGCGGTTGTGGACCCAGGATCAAGTGGAGGTGCTGGGCGCCATCGCGCTGGATGAGGTGATGTGGTTCAACCACCGCCACCTGGAGCGCCCCAGCGGCGATCACACCCGCGTGGACATCACCGGGCGGACCGCGAAGACCGACGCCGCACCCCTGGCCATCTGGCTGAACGCCATCAACGACCACCAGCCCGCCTACCCGCCCGATACGGTGCTGGGCACGGCCCAGACCCCCCTGCCCGAGGGCTGGGCCCAAGAGAACGAGCGGCGCTGGCGGGTGGATCCGTACGCCGAAGACAGCGTGCGGCTGCTGAACAACCTGCTGCTGAGCGATACGGTGTACTACCAGATCCCGGCGGCCGACGAAGAGGCCACCTGCGGGCTGGATCCCAAGACGGGCGCCGCCGTGGCCTGCCCCCGCCTGCCGGGCACCACCGACCGCATCGGCATCCACGTGGGCACGGCGAGCGAGAGCGCGCACGGCTACCAGCAGGGCATCACGCTGGGCGGCCTGGCGACGACCCTGCCCGCCCTGGCCGGGGTGCCGATCCCGGTGGGCCACGCGGGCGTGCGCGGCCACACCTTCGAGTGGCTGATCCAGCAGCTCACCGACTATGCGGGCTACATGCAGATCGACTCGGGGTGTGCCCTGGGCGGCTGGTACTACCAGGCGGTGCCCGACGGGTACTGCAACCGCAGCGACGCCTCCATCGCGCAGTGGGGCCACATCGGCCTCGAGAGCGCCGAGGTGGCGGGCCGCGCCTACGGCATCGTGGTGCCCAACCGCTTCAAGTTCCGCATCGCCGAGAACCTGGTGAACAACCAGGCAGACGATGGCGGCAGCCGCTATCGCACCGGCCTGACCAACGGCAGCACCTTCCAGCTCACCGGCGGGGCCCTGGTGGGCACCCGCTGGCTGGGCGCCCACCGCTTCAGCGCCAACGACGCCACCGTGGCCTTCCCCGGCCAGAGCGAGCTGACCCGCGGCAAGCTGCGGCAGGTGTACGACCGCTACCTGGCCTATTCGGCGGCGGAGTGGAACGCGGCCCACCGCGTGGGCAACACGGGCTGGCTGGACGGCTTCTTCCGCGAGGGCGATCCCCTGTGCGGCAACGCCAACCAGCTCTTCGAGGTGCCCGACCGCTGCGCCAACACCTATGCGCTGTACAGCTTCCAGAAGGGCTTCCGCACGGGCGAGCCCGAGATCCGCACCCTGGGCGTGCACGAGTGGTACCGCGAGTTCGCCACCTACTACGTGCGGGCGCAGCGCCGCCTGATGAACGACCAGGATCCGTGGGAGGGCTACGAGAGCTTCGGCGAGATCTGGGACGACTACTGCGAGCGCACCTCGGTGACCTGCCAGCACAACCGCCGGTCGCTGACGCCCATCATGGCGGGCCTGGTGCTCACGCCCACCATCTTCAACGCCAAGCCCTTCGCCCTGGCCGAGGCCACCCCGGCGGTGGTGACCGAGGGCTGCATCGGCGGCCGGGCCGGGCGGGTGACCTTCGAGCACCACCGCTCCTTCCACCCCAACGATGACGCCCGCCTGGTGAGCTTCGAGTGGGACGTGGACGCCCGCGACGGCCTGTGGTGGGAGACGGGCGCGGCGCCCGACTTCCAGGAGGCGCCGGACGCGGAAGGCGTCATCAGCGGCTTCTTCGAGCACACCTACCTGCGCGCCGGCGAGTACGCCGCGACCTTGCGGGTGGTGGACGACCTGGGCCAGTGGCGGGCGACCCGCCTGTCGGTGCGGGTGGATCCGGCCGCCAACGTGCCGCCGTCGGTGACCGTGGGCGGCCCCTACTACGTGACCGTGGGGCAGGCCGTGCAGCTCGACGCCGTGGTGGACGACATCAACGCGGCGTGCGGCGACGCGGTGGACGTGCGCTGGGATGTGGACGGCGACGGCGCCTTCGACGACGCCACCGGCGAGAACCCCCTGGTGCCCTTCGCGGTGCTGCAGAACCTGCCCGTGGGCGTGCCCCAGAGCATCCGGCTGCGCGCCACCGACAGCGAGGGCCTGTCGAGCGAGACGACGGCCACCCTGGTGGTCTTCCCCCGCGATCCCGTGGCCCGCGCGGCGGCGTACCCGAACCCGGCGGCCTGCGGCCAGCCCGTCACCTTCGACGCCACGGGCAGCCACCACGCCGATCCGCGGCGGCGCCTGGTGCAGCACGACTGGGACCTGGACGGGGCGCCCGGCTACGACGCGGGCGGCCCGGTGTTGCAGCGGGCCTTCAACCGGTTCGGCGCCTGGACGGTGCGGCTGCGGGTGGTGGACGATCTGGGCGGCGCCGACGAGGACAGCCTGGAGCTGGCCGTGGACGTGGGCAACCGCCCGCCCGTGGCCCGCGTGGCCGCCGAGTGGACCGTGCCCAGCGATCAGGACCTGCGGCTCGACGCCAGCGCCAGCTACGATCCCGACGGCGCCTGCGGCGACGCCGTGGTGGAGTACCGCTGGGACATCAACGGCGACGGCGACTACGACGATCCCATCGACGCCCGCGGCCCGGCCCCCGTGGTGTCCCGCGCGGCCCACGCCGCGCTCACCGGCGGCGACGGCACCCGCCAGGCCACCCTGCAGGTGGTGGATCTTCAGGGCGCCACCAGCACCCGCCCGTTCACCTTCACCGTCATCCCGGCGGCGCCGGTGCCGGTGGTCGTCCAGACCCCCAACCCCAGCACCGTCGATGAGCGGGACGGCTATGTGTCGCTGCGCCTGGACGCCCGAGCGAGCCACTCGCGGCTGCCCGGCGTGGAGATCCAGCGGGTGGACTGGGACGGCGACAACAACGGCACGTTCGAGGCCTCGAACTACACGGTGGTGACCTACCGGCGCTGGCTGCCGACCCCCGTGGACCCGTTCAACCTGCCCCCGATGGTGGTGGGGGTGCGGGTGACGGACAGCGAGGGCCGCCAGGCGACGACCCGGGTGACCCTGAACGTGGTCGTGGGCCCCGCGGCCCCGACCGCCGATCCCGATCCCCATGACGTGCCCAGCGCCGATCCAGCCGAGCGCGGCTACCATGTGTTGGTGGGCGAGCCTCTGGTGCTGGACGCCAGCGACTCGGTGGACCCCAACGGCGACGCCATCGTGGTGCTGCGCTGGGACCTGAATCACGACCCCGAGATCGGCTTCGACACCGACGTGCTGGTGACCGGCGCCGATCTGGTCCAGCCGGCGGCGCCCGTCGTGACGGTGTCGCCCGAGACGCTGGCCGAGAACGGCATGAGCGAGCCGGGCACCTATGAGCTGGCCCTGGTGGCCGAGGACGCCACCGGGCTTTCGGGCGAGGGCCACACCACGGTGACCGTGTACCCGGTGGCGCCGCAGGTGGTGCTCGAGGCGGACGTGCAGCACGTGGCGCCGGGGCAGACCGTGAGCTTCGACGCCAGCGGCAGCGATCACGCTCACCCCGGCATCACCATCGACACCATCCGCTGGGATCTGGACGGCGACGGCCTGTTCGACGACGCCGAGGGGCCGCGGGTGGACCACGCCTTCACCCAGTTCACCTTCGACGCGCCCGTGCCGGTGACCGTGCAGGTGACCGACAGCCGGGGCCACGCGGCCACCGCCACCTGGCCCATCCATGTGGATCAGGGCAACCAGCCCCCGGCCGGCGTGGCCGGCGGGCACCGCGACGCGGGCGGCCAGGTGGACGGCCCGTACGTCATCGTGGTGGGCGAGGATCTGCAGCTCTCGGCCGTGGGCAGCCACGACCCGAACGCCGCCGCCGGCGACGGCATCGTGAGCTACCGCTGGGATCTGGACCGCGACGGCGTGCCCGAGATCGTCACCGACGTGCCGGTGCCCCCCGTGGTGAGCTGGCCCGATCTGGTGGCGCAGGACATGGACGACCTGGGCGTGCACCCCATCCTGCTGACCGTCGAGGACCGCTTCGGCGAGACCAGCACCGCCCCCGCGAACGTGCTCGTGGTGCGCGGCCCGCAGGCCCACATGGCGGCCCCCACCCGGGCGAGCTGCGGCGAATCCGTGGTGCTCGACGGGCGCGGGAGCACCTCGGACGGCCCCGTGGATCAAGGCTTCGGCATCGTGGAGTGGGCCTGGGATCTGGACGCCGACGGCCAGTTCGACGACGCCCTGGGGCCTCGGATCACCTTCCCGGCCGTGGACTCGGCGATGGACGGCGTGCTGCGGCTGGTGGTGGCCCTGCGGATCACCGACGGGCTGGGGCACCAGGCCGTGGTGGAGCGGGTGGTGGAGATCGACGTGCAGAACCAGGCGCCCACCGCCGACGCCGGCGGCCCGTACAGCACCGGCCCGCTGGGCGACGGGTTCGTGCCCGTGCTGCTCGACGGCCGCGGCAGCTTCGATCCCAACGGCCCCTGCGACGCCGTGGTGGCCTACAAGTGGGATCTGGACGGTGACGGCGTGTACGGCGCCGAGGACGGCGAGCCCGAGGGGGCGCTGGTGGAGTTCACCGATCCCACCTGGCGGCCCGACACCTCCCGCACCGTGAGCCTGGTGGCCTGCGACGCGCTGGGCGCCTGCTCGCCGCCCAGCACGGCGGTCATCGAGGTGCTGCACACCGCGCCGCCCGCGGGCAGCGTGGCCACCCCGACCCCCGACGACTGCGTGGGCTCGGGCGCCTTCAGCGTGACCCTGGACGTGGCCGATCCCGAGGGCGATCGGCTGGACATCGAGGTGTGGATCGCCAACCGCAAGGTGGCCGAGAGCCACGACGTGCCCACCCGCGCCGACGGGGCCCCGGTGCGCGTGGCGCTGCCGGTGGAGATCAGCCGGGTGCCCGAGGGGCGCCACGAGATCCTGGTGCAGCTCACCGACGCCGAGGGCGGCTTCAGCACCGCTCGTAGCCCCGGGCGGGTGACCTTCGACCGCACGCCGCCGGTGGTGACCATCGGCCGCGAGCTGGGCGCCGACGTCTGCTACGCCCACGCCCACGTGCCCAACCCGCGCATCTCGGTGAGTGACGAGCTGGACCCCGCCCCCACGGTGGAGGAGCTGCTGCACACCGACACCTGCACCCGGCGCCTCGAGGTGACCGCGGTGGATGCCTGCGGCAACCGCACCTTCGACGACCGCACGTACCTGCTGGCCGACGCCCCCGCCGTGGTGCTCAACGGCCCCGACAACGGCGCCCGCGTGGCCCAGGCGCAGTACACCTGGGACATCGAGGGCAACCCGGCCTGCGTGAGCGCCATCACCGCGTCGGTGGTGATCAACGGCCGCGAGCCGCAGCCCTACCCCGAAAACAGCGTGCTGGACGAGCCGGGCGTGTCGGTGGTGACCCTGCGGGTGGCCAACTGCATGGGCCTGTTCCGCGAGCACGTGCGTTGGGTGCGCATCAACTTCCCGCCCCAGGCCGTGGCCGTGCCGCCCGACGGTGGGGTGCTGGGCGATCTGCAGGGCGCGCGCTACGTGGCCATCGAGGGCGCGCCGCTGACCCTGGACGGCTCGGCGAGCCGACCGCCCGAGGATGACGACACCATCCAGGCGTACCGCTGGGACTTCGACGCCGACGGCGCCTTCGACGACGGCGCGGGCGCCCAGGTGGCCTTCCCGACGGTGGACGACGGCCTGTTCGACGTGGGCCTGCAGGTGGCCGATGACCTGGGCGCCACGGGCGAGGGCCATGTGCGGGTGCGCGTCATCGACGTGGATCCCGTGGCCCACGCGGGCGGCCCCTACCAGGGCGTGCAGGGCCGCGAGGTGCGCTTCGACGCCAGCGCCAGCCGGGCCGGGAGCTGGGCGGATCCCATCCACAACTACCGCTGGAACTTCGGCGACGGCGTGGTGGACGAGGGCGCGCTGCTGGTGGCCCCCAGCCACCTGTACGAGCACGACGGCTGGTTCGAGGTGAGCCTGACGGTGCTGGACGAGGACAGCGCGGACGAGGTCCGGGTGCCCATCTACGTCGAGGACGTGAACCCCATCATCCACCGTGTGAACCTGCCCCAGGACCCCAAGGAGCTGTACGAGATGACCCTGTCCGTCGAGGCCTCGCCAGGCGCGCCGGGCGATCCCATCACCCGCTACGAGTGGGACTTCGACGGCGACGGGCGCTTCGACTACGGCAGCGCCGACGGCGTGGTGGCGGTGACCAGCCTGCGCGACGCGGGCACCTACCCCCTGCGGGTGCGGGTGCGCGACCCCGACAGCTACACCGACGCGGTGGTGGATCTGCGGGTGCGCGAGTGCACCTTCACCGAGGCGATCCAGTGGGTGGACGCGCAGATCGACCGCAAGCGCGCGGCCGGCGCCTTCACCGCCTTCCAGGAGTTCAGCCTGACGGGCATCGAGCAG
This sequence comes from Myxococcales bacterium, assembly GCA_020633555.1. Classification (GTDB taxonomy): domain Bacteria; phylum Myxococcota_A; class Bradymonadia; order UBA7976; family UBA1532; genus JACKDL01. The sequence goes on from JACKDL010000004.1 coordinate 213,437, forward strand.
TACGTGACCAACGGCCTGTGGGGCGAGCGCTGGAGCCGCCGGGGCAACACCCTGCTGGCCGTGGAGCGCATGGTGGTCCAGATCGGCGGGGCCATCGGGGCCGGCGCGGATCTGGGGCTGGAGCTGTGGGCGCTGGCGCGGCAGCAGTACCGCGAGGTGAAGAAGACCCGCGACGCCCTGCTCGTGCGGGCTGACGGCCCCGGCGGCGGACACCCCAGCGTGGTGCGCGCCCAGGGCTGGATCCAGACCATGGGGCAGCTCTTCGAGGGCGAGGCCTTCTGGCGCGCCTGCCACGATCCGGCCGCCCAGGGCATGGCCCAGGAGGTCTGGTACGCCGGCTACGAGGCCTACTTCTGGCTGATGGACGCGACGGATCCCTGCACCCAGGGCCACGACGGGTTCGCCATGCCCGACGTGTACGATCCGGTGGCGCGCAGCCAGGCGGCCAACCTGGTGAACGTGGAGCTGCAGGACGCGCTGCGGCAGCTCAGCGGCCGGTTCACCGACTACCTGGAGACCGGCGCGGCGGGCGACGACTGGGGCCCGGGCTGGCAGCAGACCCACGACACCCGCGACGACCTGGCCGAGTTCATCCGCCTGGTGACCTTCCGGGTGGGCAGCGAGTGCGAGGAGGACCAGTACCGCTGCATCACCGACAGCGAGGCCCTGGACCTGCTGCTCGAGGGCGTGTCGCTGGTGCGGCAGATGAGCCTGGCGCGGGCGCAGGGCGTCTACACCCGCAACTGGCAGAGCTGCGTGATGCTGGGCCTGAAGTTCCGCACCGAGCTGAGCATCCTGCGCACCGAGTTCGCCTGCGGCCGGTTCGACTGGACCAGCCAGCGGGTGCGCCAGCTCCAGTCGGTGGGCCTGGGCCTGGTGGAGCAGGGGCGCATCGCCGAGGCGCTGGACTTCTACGGCGACCCCGAGATGCAGTGCGTGATGCGCGAGACCTACAACCAGTGCCTGGTGCAGCGCTACCCGGGCGCCAACCGCTGGCGGGACTACCCGGCCCACTGCCTGGACTACATCGTCACCGATCCCGAGGAGCCGGTGGACGACCCCGCCGAGTAGCGGCCCCGGCGCTTGCCGTGGGGGGCGGCCCGCGCGACCATGCGCGGGCTGGATCCCCCACGGAGCCCCCATGACCGACCCCGCCGCCTGCACCCCGGGCACCACCCTGACGGCCCTGCTGGGCAACAGCCAGCGCCTGGACGGCGGGGCCATGTTCGGCAACGCCCCCCGGGCGGTGTGGGCCCGCTGGATCGCCCCCGATGACCAGAACCGCATCCCGCTGGCGTGCCGCTGTATGCTCATCGAGGCGCCGGGCAAGCGGATCCTGGTGGAGACGGGCATCGGCGCCTTCTTCGAGCCCAAGTACCGCGCGCGGTTCGGGGTGCAGGAGGATCGGCATGTGCTGCTGGACAGCCTGGCCGAGCTGGGGCTGAGCGACGCCGACATCGATGTGGTGGTGCTCAGCCACCTGCACTTCGACCACGCGGGCGGGCTCCTGGCAGCCTGGCAGGCCGACACCCCGCACCGGCTGCTGTTCCCCAACGCCACCTTCGTGGTGGGCCGGGAGGCCTGGGACCGGGCACTGGATCCGCACCCCCGGGACCGGGCGAGCTTCATCCCCGAGCTGCCGGGGCTGCTCCAGGCCAGCGGGCGGCTGGAGATTGTGGACGGCGACACCGCCGAAGCCCTGGGCCCCGACTACTTCTTCCACCGCAGCGACGGCCACACCCCCGGCCAGATCCTGCTGCACGTGCCGAGCTGCGCGGGGGGGCCCGTGGTGTTCGCCGGCGATCTGGTGCCCGGCGTGCCCTGGATGCACCTGCCCATCACCATGGGCTACGACCGCTACCCCGAGCGGCTCATCGACGAGAAGGCCGCACTGCTGGGCGATCTGCTGCCCCACGGCGGGCGCCTGTTCTTCACCCACGACCCCCACGTGGCCCTGGCCAAGGTGATCCGCGACGATCACGGCCGCTTCGGGCCGGGCGAGACGTGGGCCGCGCCGCGGAGGTTGCCCCTGTGATTCGCTTGTCTTTCAAGGTGTTTGCGGGGCTCGCGCTGCTGCTCCTGCTGCCCGCCTGCAGCAAGCTGACGCCCTCGGGCGCCCCCGCGCTGACGGTGCACGCCCACGGGCAGAAGTTCGTGGTGCGGCTGACCGTGGGCCCCAAGGTGCTGCTGGAGAGCGACAGCTACAAGTCCCGCGAGACCGCCCGCGAGGGCGCGAAGGTCATCAAGGAGAAGTACGGCCCGGTGAAGTGCAACACGACGCACCGGGTGGTGGTGCAGGCGAAGAACAACCGCCTGCTGGGCAAGAGCGAGCCCTTCGCCAACAAGGCCGCCTGCCAGAAGAACATCGACGTGGTGAAGGCCGCGTTGGATCGCGCCGCGCTGCCTTGAGCGGGCTCCTCCTGGCCTTGGCCATCGGGCTGGGCGTGTCCCAGGGGGTGGCCTGGCCCGCCGGCGGCTGGCGGGTCGTCCACCAACAGGAGAGCGACGGGCGCTTCAACGCCACCCAGGTGGCGTCGTGGGAGCAGGTGGTGCAGCGCTGGCAGGTGGGCGCGCCCGCGCCCGACGGCCGGATCCCCGTGCAGGTGCAGGGGCTCACGGGCCACAAGCGCGCCGTGGGCGAGGGGCCAGACGGGCCCTTCAGCCAGCAGACGCGCCTGGAGGCCGGGCCCGCAGCCGACGCGGCGGCGCTCTGGTGGCAGATCAGCGGGCGGGCCCCCAAGGCGCTGTGGCTGTCGCCCGACGGGCAGCGGGTGGTGGACGCCCGCTGGGTCGAGGGCGCGGCCGCGGTGAAGGCCCGGTTCCTCGACGCGGGCGGGGATCCCGAGGCGCTGCCGCCGGGCCTGGACACGGTGCTCGCCGAGGCGGTGGATCCCGAGCGGCTGACTCGCCTGCTGCCCCAGGTGGGGGCCGACGGCCGGGTGACCCGGCGCGCGGTGCCGTCGCTCATGGGCGCGACCCTGCACCAGACCCTGTGGCACCGCCGCGGGGACGGGCCGGAGGGCACCGTGGACGCCTTCGACGGCGAGGGCACGCTGACGGGCAGCACGGCGCTCTTCTGGATGGTGGCGGTGCAGATGAACCGCATCCACGGGCACAGCGCCCTGGACGCCCAAGGGCGCCCGCAAGCGCGGGTGGAGCGGCTGGAGGTGGCCGGCCGGGTGCTGCGGCCGCCCGACAAGCGCGGGCCCGGCGAGGCGCCCTATGGCCCGCTGCGCTTCGACATCCTCACTGAGACGACGTGGGCCCCTGAGCCAACGCCTGCGCCCTGAGCTCGGGGGCGGTGAGGGTGGCGCCCTGCGGATGCCAGCCCGGCCGCCCGAACACCGCGTGCCAGCGCTCGCGGGCGCTGCCGGCGCCGCGCACGGCCCGGAACATGGCCGCCCACTCGTGGAAGGCGATGTGCAGCAGGTTGAAGCTCTCGATGTCCTTCACCAGCCCATAGCGCACGGGCTCCGTCTCGGGCTCGAAGGTGCCGAACAGGCGGTCCCACACGATGAAGACGCCGGCGTAGTTGCGATCGAGGTAGCGGGGGTTGCTGCCGTGGTGCACCCGGTGGTGCGACGGGCTGTTCAGCACCCACTCCAGCGGGCCCAGGGTGCGCACCCGCTCGGTGTGCACGATGAACTGGTACAGCAGGTTGAAGGCGAAGCTCACCGTGATGAGCAGGGGCGAGAAGCCCAGCAGACCCAGCACCATGAAGAAGGGGATCGAGGTGTAGTGCTCGGTCCACGACTGCCGCAGGGCGGTGGACAGGTTGTAGTGCTGGCTGGAGTGGTGGTTCACGTGGCCGGCCCACATGAAGCGCACCTCGTGGTGGAAGCGGTGGATCCAGTAGAAGCACAGGTCCACGGCCACGAAGGCCAGCGCCCAGCCCCACCAGGTGTCCTCGGGCACCCGCCAGGGGGCGAGCTGCACCAGGGCGCCGGTGGCCAGCACGATCAGGGCGTCGGCGCCGGCGGTCCAGAGCATGCTGATGACGCCCATGCCCAGGCTGGCCTGGGTGTCGCGGCGCTCGTAGCCGCCCCGCAGGCCCCGGGTGCCGCCGGCCACCAGCCCCTCGATGAGCATGGCCAGGGTGAAGCCCGGGATGGCGAACAGGTAGACGTCGAGCGGCTCCACGGCGGCCCCCTCTCTGGAAACCGTGTACGAACAGGTCAGGACTCTATCGGCCGTCCGGGGCCGCGCCAAGTCGCCGTGGCAAGTCGCCACCGGGCGTCATCGGGCGTAGGCTGCCGCCCATGTGGACCTCGATGCGAGAGCGTGTCGATCGGCTCTACCGCTTCGCGGACGAGCACGATCGCAGGGCGCTGCGGACGCTGGCCGGCCTGCTGCGCCTGGTGCTCGACATCTGGCGGCAGCTCGTGGTGGACCAGGCCCACGGCACCGCCCAGGCCCTGGCCTTCACCACCATCCTGAGCATGGTGCCCGCGCTGGCGGTCATCTTCGCGGTGTTCAAGGCCTTCGTGCCCAACCAGGAGGTGTCGGCCAAGGTCTCGGCCTGGCTGCTGGGCACCCTGTTCGCCAACAGCGTGGGCGACATCGTGGGGGTGCTGCAGGGCTTCCTGGATCGGGTGGACACCGGCACCGTCGGCGTCGTCGGCTTCCTGTTCCTGCTGATCACCGCGGTGAGCACCTTCACCGCCGCCGAGAAGGCCTTCAACCGCATCTGGCGGGTGCCCTTCACCCGGCCGCTGCACGTGCGGCTCATGGCCTACTACGCCGTGCTGACCCTGGCGCCGGCGCTCATCGCCGCCAGCTTCTTCGCCACGGGCTGGGTGCAGAGCGGGCTGGCCGAGAACGTGGGCTTGGACATCGCCTCGCTGGTGGTGGGCTGGACCCTCGAGATGATGGCCCTGTCGCTGATGTACAAGCTGCTGCCCCACGGGCGGGTGCAGTGGCGGGCGGCCATCACCGGCGGCGTGGGCGGCGCGCTGGGCTTCGAGATCACCAAGGCCGGCTTCAACACCTACATCGAGAGCATCTACCAGGCCTCCACCTCGTCGCAGATCTACGGGGCCTTCGCGCTGTTGCCCGTGTTCTTCCTGTGGGTGTGGCTGGTGTGGTTGATGGTGCTGTTCGGCGTGGAGTTGGCCTACGTGGCGCAGAACCACCGGCAGCTCACGGCGGCGGTGCTCATCCGCCGGGGCCAGAACCAGAAGCACTCGGGCCCGCCCACCGGCTACCTGCTCTGCCGCGTCTTCGGTGAGGTGGCCCGCCACTTCGAGCACAAGGGTGGGGGCGTGGCGCCATCGACGGTGGCCCGTGGGCTCCAGGCCGAGACCGACGAGGTGGAGGCGGCGGTGCGCCAGCTCGAGCGGGCGGGCTGGCTGCTGGCCATCGAGGATCGCTCCGGTGAGCCGCGGGTGGTGCCCGGGCGCCCGCTGGATCAGGTGGCGCTGGCCGATCTGTTCGCGCTGGCCGAGGCCGACGGCTATCGGGTGGGGGAGCTGCCCGACACGCCGGGCAGCGGGCCCCTGGAGCGGGCCATGGCCGAGGCCTTCGCCCGGCGGGGCGAGGCCCTGCAGGTGAGCTTCGCGGCCTTGCTTGCGGGGGCCGAGCCGCCCCCGCCCACGCCGGCGCCGGGCCCGGTGAAGCCTACTCGGCGCTGAAGTCGCAGTCGCGGCGCTTGAAGGTGCCGTCCTTCTCCTTCTCGCGCTCGGGCTCCTGCGCCGGATCGATGACCGTCTTGGTCAGGGTCATGCCGTCGGCGCAGATCTTCTTGTCCACCTTCTCGTGGCACTTGAGCTGCGAGATGTCGGGCTTGCCCCCCACCTGAATGCCGTACTTGGCGGTGACGGTGTACTCGCCCAGGGGCACGGACCAGAAGGTGAACTCCGTCTCCCAGCCGCCCTCCTGGACCTCGAGGGCCAGGTGCTTGACGTACTCCTTCCCGGTCTTGACGTTCTTGGCCACGATGGTGCCCAGGGACTCCGGGGTGTTCTGGAAGCCGGGGCACAGGCGCACGTACAGGCGGCCCTCGCCGGGCTTGGTCTGGGTCTTCGCCTCGCGCTCCTTCTGGCGGGCCTCCAACTCGGCCTTCTTCCGCTTGGCCAGCTCCTCGGCGGAGCGCTCGCCCTTCACGCAGGCGCTGGCCTCGCAGATGAAGCCCTTGGCGCAGTCCTTGTCGGTCTCGCACTTGGCGGCCGGCGGCTTGTAGTCGGACTCGCCGCCCTTGCAGGCGATGAGACCGGCGGTGGCGAACAGAGCGGTGCCCAGCAGCGTGCGGATGCGCATGGTCCTTGTGGTCCCCCTGGTGACGTCGCGGTGCGGGTGGCCGCAGCCTACCCCCTTTTCGGCCCGACCGGCGAGGCCCTGCCGCAATCCTGAGGCCCGGGCTCAGAATTCCGGTGAGCCGGCGCGGCGAAACACCGCGGGCGCGGCGGGGACACAGGGTCCGGGCACGGAGCGGAGGCTGGCATGGTTCTCGCTAGGCCCGGCCGCCAGGGAGGAAGACGCCAATGCACCGTTTCATCGCCGGGCTCGCACTGTCTGCGGGCCTCACCGCCGCCCCCGCCGCCGCCTTCGCCTGCGGCGGGTTCTTCTGCTCCAGCGCGCCCGTCGACCAGCAGGCCGAGCGCATCCTGTTCGTGCAGGAGGGCGCCGACACCTGGTCCACCTACGTCGAGATCCAGTACCAGGGCGACGCCGACGCCTTCGCCTGGGTGGTGCCGGTGCCCGAGGTGCCCGAGCTGGACACCTGGTACCCGCAGGCCTTCAGCGCCCTGGATCAGGCCACCGAGCCCCAGTACCAGCCCGACTGGTCGTGCGCGCCGGTGGACTTCGCGGCCGAGGGCGACGGTGCCCCGAACGCGGGCGGGCAGGACCCCGATGACGACGGCGTGCAGGTCCTCGCCCAGGAGCAGGTGGGGCCCTTCGAGACGGCCACCATCCAGTCCGACGACCCCCGGGCGCTGGTGGAGTGGCTGCGGCAAAACGACTACCGCATCGTGCCCGAGATGGAGCCCTTCATCGCGCTCTACACCGCCGAGGGCATGAAGTTCACCGCCATGCGGCTGAGCGACGGCGAGACGGTGGAGTCCATCCGCCCCATCAAGATGACCTACCGCAGCATGAACCCCGTGGTGCCCCTGCGGCTCACCTCGGTGGCCGCCATGCCCGAGATGGGCGTGAAGGTGTGGATCCTGGCCGACCAGAAGTTCGGCCCCCTGAACGTGCCCGAGATCGAGATCCCCCTGGACGAGGTGGTGTTCGACTACAACCGCTGGCAGACCAACTACCTGCCGCTGGTGGCCCGCAAGGTGGACGAGGCGGGCGGTCACGGGTTCGTGACCGAATACGCCCAGAAGACGGACGACCTGGCGCAGCTCATCGCCGACAGCTTCGTGCCCGAGCGCTTCGGCGAGGAGCCGGTGCTGGCCCGAGACGACCTGGCCCGCATCCTGCGCAGCAAGCCCTACCTGACCCGCCTGTACACCCGGGTGTCCCCCGAGGAGATGGACCTGGATCCGCTGTTCACGGGCGTGCAGGGGGAGGACGTCTCGAACATCCACCAGCTCCCGGCGCCCGAGCAGTGCGATCCGCAGGCGCCCAACGCCGCGGGCCTGGACGGCGCCGCCGAGGCCTGTGACTTCGCCGCCTGCGGCGCCGCCGGCCGCTGCGCCGACGTGGTGGCTCCCAGCTATGGCCAGACCGCCTGCGCCTGCGCCCCCGGCGCCGTGGCCCGCATGGTCCCCGATCCCCTGCTGCCCGGGCGCATGCAGGTGAGCTGCGTGGACGCGCGGCTGAACTTCACCACCCCCACCACCGGCGCGGCCATCGGCGGCTCGCCGGTGCTGACGCTGCCCGATCCCTGCACGGCCGGGCTCTGCGGCGATCACGGCGAGTGCGTGGCCCTGAACGGCGCGCCCACCTGCCGCTGCGAGCAGGGCTTCGTGGCCACCGCCCAGCAGCAGGATGACGGCATGTTCACGGTGAACTGCGTGGCGCCGGCCGAGCCGGTGCCCGCGGCCTTCTACCAGGTGGCCCTGCGCGAGCCGAACCTGCCCTACCCGGGGCGGGTGGCGCCGGTGGGCATGGCCAGCGCGGGCGGCGGCAGCACCTGGGGCTGCGACGCCACCGGCCGGGGCACCGACGCCGGGCTGCTGGCCCTGCTGCTGGGGCTACTGCCGGTGGTCCGCCGTCGCCGGCGCTGAGGCGGGCTCACCTGCGCCCGGCGCGCCCCCCGCTCAGCGCGGATCGCCCCGCAGCGAGAAGGCCGCCCAGAAGTACGGGTGGCTGAAGTCGGTGGGCGCCTGCCGCCGGAAGGGCGTGACGCCGCGCACCCGGTCCTGATCCAGCGCCGCCACCAGCTCGGGCTCCAGCGCTGACGGCCCCAGCCGCCCCCGGCGCAGGGCCAGCTGGGCCTCGCGGAAGGCCTCCAGCACGGGGCGCCCCGCCCGCCAGGCCTGGTGCAGCCGATCCATGAACAGCACGCTGGCGGCGTCGTGCACCGGCCAGCGGCTGGCCACCACCGCGCCCACGCCGGCCTCCAGGAACGCCCGGTCGAGGACCCCCACGATCTCATCGCCGGTGTTCGGCTGACCCCGGGCCGAGTCGCACACCGACAGCACCGCGAGCTGGGCCGCGCTCAGATCGGCCGTGGCGATCTCGTGGGCCCGCAGCGCGCCGTCGCGAAGCTGCAGGAAGGCGGGGGTGTCGGCGTCGGGGCGCACACCATGCACCGCGAAGTGCAGCACGCTGGCGTGGCGCCAGGCCTGGCGGGTGGCGGCCACCCCGGCCTGTGGCCCCAGCAGCACCGTGGGGTTGGGGTAGCGGCGCTGCAGGCGGCCCACCTCGGCGCGGGCGCCGGGCAGATCGCCCAATGCGTCGGCCACGGCCAGCAGGTTCGCCCCCCGGGGGCGCAGGGGGCGCGCCTGGGCGTGGGCCAGGGCCGTGAGGTTCGGCGCGCTGAACACCGGCAGGCGATCCACCACCAGGCCGTCGCCCCAGGGCAGCGCCTCCAGCGGCACGGCATGCAGCGGCCCGTGGGGCAGCCACGCCAGGCGCCGCGCGCCCGCCGCCTGGGCCGCCTCCAGCTCGGGCAGCGCCGGATCGAGCGCCGCCTCGGCCACCGCCGCCGCCGCGTCGCGCCAGGTGCCGCCGCTGCGCAGGGCCGTCACCAGCGCGCGGGCGCGCCCCTGCAGGGCGACGCTGCCCACGGGCGCCCGGTGCACCGTGGTGCGGCCTTTGTGGGTCACGAAGGTCAGCAGGGCGTCGGGCAGGCTGGCGTGCTCCACCACCACCACGTCGGCCGGCAGCCCGGCCAGGCTCGCCGCGGCGGGTGCGGGCGGGGTGGCACGCTGCCCCAACGTGGCGCGCGCCAGGGCCAGGGCCACCCGCGGCCGCGGGGGCAGGTCGCGGCGGTCCGGTGACGGCCGCGCGCTCGCCCGCAGGCGGTCGGTGAAGGTGCGCGCCTTCATGGCGCCCAGCACGTCCAGGGCGCCGGCCACGTCGCCCGCGGCCAGGCGAGCCTCCAGCAGCGCGTGGTAGGTGGCCGCCCGGCGGGGCAGCAGGAAGGCCGCCATCAGCCCGGCGTCCAAGGCCTCGCGCTGGCCCTCGAAGGCCTTGAAGGCGGCCTCCAGGGCGGCCCGGCGGGCCTTGGGATCCCCCGCGTGCCGTTCGGCCGTCAGCGCCGCCAGCATGGCCTGCCCGGGATCGGTGGGTGGCAGCCCCTCGCGGACGCGGGCGGCCTTCGCCTCGTAGTCGCGCCAGTCGCGTTCGCCCGCGGCCGCCACCAGCTCGGCCAGCACCGCGTGCACCGCCTGGCGGGGCATGCCGGCGCCGGTGGCCAGGGCCTCGGCCTCGCGCGCCGTGGCGCGGGCGGCGGTCCACTGCCCCAGGCGGGCGCGGGCCCACGCCGCGGTGACCAGCGCCTGCGCCTGCACGGGGGCCCGGCCGGCGGCCTGGGCCTCCTCGGCCACGGCCAGCGCGGCCTTCAGCCCCGCAGCGGCGTCGCCGGCGCCGGTCTGCACCACGGCCGCGTTACCCCGGCAGTGCAGCGCCTGCAGCGGGTTGTCGTGGTGCAGGCCGCAGGCGGTGTCCAGCAGCTCCTGGGCCGCCGGGCCGTCGCCGGCGTACGCCAGCACCATGGCCATGCCCTCCAGGCCCGCGGCCTGCACCGGGGCCAGCCCGGCCACCTGGGCGCGGCCGTGCAGGTCTTGGTAGGCCTCGAAGGCGGCCTCGAGCTCGCCGCGCTGCCAACGCAGGCCCGCCTGCACCTGCCGGGTCTTCAGCAGGTCATCGGCGTGGGCGGGCTGGCTGGCGAACCACGCAGCAGCGGCCTCCAGATCGGCCAGCGCCGGGTCGGTGCGCCCCTGGCGGACCCACAGGGTGGCGCGGTAGCGGCGGGCGCGGGCCACATCCAGCGGCGCGGCCAGCGGGTCGTCGATGGCCGCCGTCAGATCGGCCTCGGCCTCCTGGGCCTGGCCGGCCTTGAAGCGCGCCAGCCCCAGCCGGGCCTGGATGTGTGGGCGCGCCGCGCCCTGGGCCCCGGCCAGCGCGGCCTGGAAGTGGGGGATGGCGTCGGCGGGCTGCCCCGCGGCGTAGGCCGCCTCGGCGCGGTCCAGCGGGCTCTGGTCGGGGGTGCAGGCCACCAGGGTCAGCAGCGCAGCCAGGCCGATCAGGGGCCAGGGGAGGGGGCGCATGGCGAGCCGTCAGTTGGCGTGGGCGATGTCGCGGGTGGACACCACCCGGAAGGCCCCCGAGACGTGCGGAGCGATGGCGGCGCGGAGCGCTGCCTCGGCCGGGGCCGGCCGGGGCAGGCCGGCCAACAGCGCCGTGACGTCGGGCAGGGGCTCGGCCGAGATCACCGCCACGAACCGCTCGGTGCCGGGCTGTGCGTCGAGCACGAACCGGGACTCCACCCGGGGCGATTGGGCGGTCAGGCGACGGTTGGTCAGATCGGGGCCGGGGACCGTCCACTGGCCGTCCGAGCCGAACAGGAGCAGCGTCACATAGTGCCCGGCCTCGCCCTCGACGCGGACCTGGAGCATGTCGCCGCTGCGCAGCGTGGGGGACGGGGCCGCGCGCTCGGTGTGCCCGGCGCCGGCGGTGAAGTAGATGGCGCCGTCGGGTTGGTCCGGCCCACCGCGGCTGGCCAGGCCGACGCCCACCAGCACCGCGGCCGCCAGGGCCAACGGCGCCAGCCAGCGGGCCCGCTGCGGGGGACGGTGGCCGCCGGCCAGCCGGAAGCCGTGACCGAAGGGCAGGGCGGGCTCCCCCAGGGCCTTCAGGGCGGCCCGATCCACGAAGATGCCGTGCCGGTTGGCGCCGCGAGCCTGGGCAAACAGGGCCGCGGCGCCGTCGGGGGCGACCCCCAGCGGGCGGGTGGCGCCGAGCACGCCGTCGGCCTCCACCAGGGCGGCCCGCAGCTCGGGCTGGGCCGCCTGCCGGACCCGCAGGGCCGCCACCCAGCGCTTCGCGCGGGCGGGGTCCGCCGGGGCGGCCGCGAGCCACCCGTGATCGTCGATGGGGCCGCAGTAGCCGTCGGGATCCGCCAGCCCCGCCAGGCCCCGCAGATCAACCCCGGGCCACGCCACCACCGCCGCCAGCAGCCGCGACCGCCCGAGCTGGGCCACCCAGGCGGGGACCTCGGCGTCCGCGCCGGCCTCGATCCCACGCAGCAGCGCCTCGACGGCGTCGGCTTCGGCGGGCGTCAGGGCGTCGGCGTCGGGTGGGGTCATGGGCAGAGGTGATCCTCGAGGTTGCGGGGGGCATGGGCGCCGGCCATCAGTGCCTCCGGGCCCTGGGCATCTTACCAGCGCCCGTCATTTTCCACCCCGACCGGAAGGCATGGCGTGGCCGGCGGCCGCCAGGGCCTTCTTTGCGGCCCGCAGGATGCGGCTGCGCCACTGGTAGATGTTGTTGGCCGTGGCCCCCGTGCGGGCGCTGACCTCCTCGACCGTCAGCTCGTCCACGTACAGGTATTGGTAGTAGACCCGCCCCGCGTCCGTCAGCTCGGTGAGGATGGCCTCGCGCACGGCGTCGCGGGTCTCGTGCGCCTCGATCCGGGCGTCCACCGGGCCCTCGGCCAGATCCTGCGCCACCCGATCCAGCAGGGTGTCGCCCGAGTCGCCGTAGGCGGGGGCGTCCAGCACCAGCGGCAGCCGGCGATCGCGCACGCCGTGCCGACGGTGCAGGTTGGCGGCCAGCCGCTGCGCCACCCGCGCGGTGTAGGTGCGGATGGAGCTGCGGGCCTCCCACTGGCGCAGCAGGCGGGCGTCCTCGGCGAACAGCAGCACGTAGGCCTCCTGCACCGCGTCGTCCAGGTCGCTGTCGGTGGGGGCCCGCCCTCGGCGCTGCCAGCTCGCGGCCACGGAGCCGCGCACTGCGCGCAGGGTGTGCTGGACCAGCCGACCGCGGGCCCGCTCGTCCCCGGCCAGGCAGGCGGCCACCAGGGCGCGATCCTCGGCGTAGGCGCCCTCGCTCATCCGCCGCCTTGGGCCAGCGTGTCGACCAGGGCCTCGGCCACGGCCGCGCGGGAGGCCTCGAGGGCGCGCGCCGTCTGCTGCACGAACCCGGTCAGCCCGTCGAGCAGGGTGGCGGCGAACTCGGCGGCGTCCAGGGGCGGCACCGCGTCGAGCCGCAGACCCACCGACGCCAGGGTGGCCGCCGGATCGCCGGCGTGGGCCGAGCTGGCCCAGCGCATCAGGGGCGCGTGGGCCACCCAGCCGGCCAGGAAGGCCTTGTAGCGCCCGAAGGTCTGCTCCAGCAGCAGGGCGCGGTAGCCGTCCAGCGTGGCCCGCAGGCCGGCCAGCCGGGCCTGCGCCACGGGATCGCCGTGGTACACCTCGTCCAGCAGCTCGAAGTCGTGGGTGAGCTGCTGACGCAGGGTGTCGTCCAGGGCCTGCGACACGGCGTCCACGGCCTGATCGAAGCCCGCGCTGATCCGCCGCCGCAGCCCCAGCACCCGCCGCTCGCGCACCTCGGGCTCGCGGGCCTGCTGGATGTCGTTCAGCTCGGCGGCGCGGGCCACCACCACCTGGCGCAGGGCCGCGCGCAGGCGGCCGGGGGCCTCGGCCTCGAGCTCGTGGCGCAAGTTCGCCCGGTCCACCGTCAGACGGCCGCTCAAGGCGCCCACCTCGCCGGCCTGCCGCTCCAGCCGGGCCACGGCGCCGCGGCTGCGGGCCAGGGCGTCGCGGCGGATCAGCGAGGTGCCGCGGGCGGCCGCCTCGTCGCGCAGGACGTCGGCCCGCTGCACCACGCCGCCCTGCAGCAGCCGGTGCAGGGCCACCAGCCCGCTGGCCTTCAGCCCCTTCAGATCCCGGGCTTGCAGCGCGGCCAGCCCCTGCTCGGGGGCCAGGCCCACCACCCCCAGCGGGCGCCCGTCCAGGTGGTCGTGCACCGCCCGGAGCTGACGCTTCAGCGCGTCCAGCGGCAGCACGTCGGCGCGGGCCAGGGCGGCGATGGCGGGCCGGGCCTGCCGGCGCAGCCACTCGGCGGTGGGCGCCCAGGCCTCGAGCGGGGCGTCGGCGGCCACCAGCCACACGGCCACGTCCGCGGGGGGCGGCTCGGCGCCTGTGGGCGGATCCACGATGGAGACGCCGCGCAGCTCGTCCACCGGCAGCATCACTTCGATGCGGCGCGGATCCGGGCGCTCGGCCAGGTGCACCGCCAGGGCTCCGAGCGGGCAGTCGATGACCTCGCCGCTGCGGCCGATGATCCGGGCGCCGCCCTTTCGGCCGTGGCGGATCAGGTGCAGGGCGCGGCTGCCGCGGGGGATCACCGCCTGCCCCGCCAGGGCGTTCAGCAGGGTCGTGCGGCCCACGCCGGGCGGCCCCATGAGCGCCACCGTCAGCGGCTCGTCATGGTGGGTGATCAGGTGATCCAGCCGCGCCCGCAGATCGGTCAAGTCGGGCCAGCCCACCACCCCCGGGGGGGGCGCCACCGCCAGCCGCTGCTGAAGATCGATGGCGGCCTCCAGGGCCCCGGCCACGGCGATCGGGCTGGTGGTGTCCCGGGGCGTGAGCTTGGGGATGGGCCCCGTGGCGGGCTGGTGTCGCGGCGGCGGCTCGGGCAGGGTGGCCGCCGGTTCAGCCCGCATCAGGGCCTCGACGGCCACCTCCACGTCGCCCGTGGGGGGGCGCGGCGCGATGGTGGTGCGGCTGGGCCCGCTGCGCAGGGCGTGGGCCAGGGCCGCCAGGCGCTCCGCCGGGGCCTCGGGCAGGTCATACGCGGCGGGCAGGGCGGACGCGGCCAGGGCGTCCTCGGGATCCAGGCGCAGGGCGTGGGCGAGCCGCCCGGCTCCCTCGTCGGGCCGACCCAGGGCCAACAGCGCGCAGCCGGCCGCGCGGTGCAGCGGCCCCGCCTGCGGCTCGGCCTCCAGGGCCGCCTGGAGCTGCCCCAGCGCCGTGCTGGCCTGGCCGTCCAGGACCTGTTGCAGCGCCAGGGCGGCCACGGCCTCGGGGTCGTCAGGGGCCTGCCGCAGCAGCGCATCGGCGAACTCGGCCGCGGTGCCGAACCGGCGCTGCCCCAGGCTGGCGCGCAGGGCCAGCCGCATGGCCACGGGATCGTCGGGGGCGAGCCGCAGGGCGGTCTCGGCGGCGCGGAGCGCGCCCACCAGGCGGTTGTCGGCCAGGTGGATGCGGGCGCTCAGCAGGTGCATGCGGGCCACGTCGGGGGCCGCCGCCAGCGCGCGCAGCACATAGCCGCGGGCCTCGGCCAGGCGCCCGGCGTGCTCCAGCACCTCGGCCAACCCCGCCAGGGCCCCCACCGACTCGCCGTCGCGGCGAAGCACCGCCTCGAAGTGGGGGCGGGCGTCGTTGGCGCGGCCCACGGCGAGCAGCGAGCGGCCCAGAGCCACCCGGGTCTCGTCGTCCAGCGGGCCCGCCTCGAGCAGCTCCACCGTCTCGCCGTGGCGGCCCTGGCCGCGCAGGGCCGCCGCCAGCGCGCCGCGCAGCGACAGGTCGCCGGGCACGATCTCCAGCCCGCGCCGCGCCAGGGCCTCGGCCCGGCGGGGGCGCCCCACCGCCAGGTAGCTGCGGGCCAGCAGGGCCAGGGTGGGGCCGTCCTCGGGGGCCAGCTCCAGCGCGCGCCGCAGCACGGACGCGGCGCGGGCGTGGTCGCGCTGTTGCACGTACAGCCGCCCCAGCGCCACGTGGGCGGCGTGCAAGCCCGGATCGGCCTCCGCGGCCTGCTCGAAGGCGGCGCTGGCGCGGTACAGGTCACCCAGGCGCAGGTAGGCCAGCCCCAGCAGGAAGGCCCCGGGGCCCCCCAGCTCGGCGCCGTTGCCCGTCAGGCGGGCGACGCAGGCGTCGGCGCGGCCGGCGCGCAGGTCGGTGGCGGCCGTCTCGAGCAGCGCGCGCACCGGCGCGTCCGACGGCACCTGCCGAAGGACCACGTCGAGCTGTCGGGCGTCCGTCATCATCTCCCCCGCGCCCGGGAGCGTAAGGGGGGCCGGGAACGGGGGTCAATTCGCGTCTGTGGGCCGCGCCGGCTGCCGTCAGAACGGCGACGCCCTGCCCGTCAGAGGGGCAGCCTGGCCTGGCCCGGCCGCGGACCCCACCACCCCTGGATCTCGGCCAGCCGCGTGACCACGGGGGCGGGGGGCAGGGCCCGCTGCAGCAGCTTCCCGTAGCCCGAGCGGGTGAGCCGCCGGTCCATCACCGCGACGATGCCGCGGTCGGTGGCCGTGCGGATCAGGCGCCCGAAGCCCTGCTTCAAGGTCAGGGCCGCCGCGGGGAGCTGCAGCGTGCGGAAGGGCTGCTCGCCGGCGGCCTTCGCTGCGTCGATGCGGGCCGCCAGCACGGGATCGCCGGGCGAGCCGAAGGGGATCTTGTCGATGATCACCAGCGACAGCGCGTCGCCCGCCACGTCCACCCCCTCCCAGAAGCTGGCGGTGCCCAGCAGCACGGCGTGGGGCGTGCCGCGGAACGCCTCCATCAGCCGGTCGCGGGGCGCGTCGCCCTGGCGCAGCAGGGGCCATTCGAAGTTGCGCAGCAGCCGCCGGTGCACCGCGTCCAGGTTGCGGTGGCTGGTGAAGAGCACGAAGGCCCGGCCTTCGGTCAACGCGCACAGCTCGCGCACGTACCAGGCCACCGCGTCGGGGAAGCGGGGGTCGTCGGGCGCAGGCAGGTCGTCGGGCAGGAACAGCCGCGCCTGATCGGGGTAGTCGAAGGGGCTCTCGAAGACCGCCTCGGTGGCGCTCAGCAGCCCGAGCCGCCGGCGGGCGTAGTCGAAGTCGCCGCCCACGGTGAGCGTGGCCGAGGTGAACACCGCCGCGTGCAGCCGGCCCTCGATGAGCTCGCCCAGCCGGTCGGCGGGCTCGATGGGCCAGGCCGCGAGCTGCGCCCCGTCCTTGCGCGCCTCGACGAAGCGCACCTGCGCCGTGTCCTCGCCGTCGAAGAAGGCCGCCAGGTCATCGCGCAGGGCGTTGGCCCGCTGGATCAGCCGGGGTATGGCCTCGCCCTGGGCAGTCCACGGCAGCAACGCCAGCGCCGCCTCGGCCAGGGCGTCGTCCAGCGCCAGGTGGCGCGGGGTGAGATCGGCGGGCGCTGTGGCCGGGTCGAAGGCCTGGCGCCCCTCGGCGGGCCGCAGCGCGCGGAACAGCCCCTCGGCCGCCCGGTGCACGGTGGCCAGGGCGCCCACCACCTCCACCGGCGCCGCGCCCTGCCCCGCGAAGGCCCGCCCCGCGTCGCCGATCCAGCGATCGATGCCTGCCGACGACACGCTGCGGCCGAAGAACTGGGCCGCCACGTCGGGCACCGCGTGGGCCTCGTCGAACACCACCGCGTCGTGATCGGGCAGCACCTGCCCGCCCGCCTCGCGCACGGCCAGGTCGCCGAAGTACAGGTGATGGTTCACCACCACCACCTCGGCCACCGCGGCGCGGGCGCGGGCCTTGGTCACGAAGCAGGCCTCGAACTGCGGGCACTTGCTGCCCAGGCAGCTCTCGGCGCCCACGGTGAGCTGCTCCCACAGCGGGGCGCCCTCGGGCACGCCGGCCACCTCGGCGCGATCCCCGGTCTGGGTGGTCGAGGCCCACGCGCGCACCCGCTGCCAGGTGCGGCCCTCGGGGGGATCGGCGTCGGCCTGGGCCAGCCGGTGCTTGCACAGGTAGTTGCGGCGGCCCTTCAGCACGGCCACCGACACGGGCACCCCCAGCAGCGCGGCCAGCAGCGGCGCGTCCTTGGCCTTGATCTGCCCCTGCAGGTTCTTGGTGGCCGTGCTCACCACCACCCGCCGGCCCATGGCCAGGGCGGGCACCAGGTACGCCAGCGTCTTGCCCGTGCCCGTGCCCGCCTCGGCCAGCAGCACCCCGCCCTCGGTCAGGGTCCGGGCCACGGCCTGGGCCATCTGGAGCTGCCCCGGCCGGTGCTCGAAGCCCCGGGCCACCAGGGCGCCGTCGGGGCCGAAGACGTCGTCGGGGCTGAGCGGATCCACCGCGGGCGTGCTCCTGCCGGGCGAACCCCGGCCCTTGTTGAGATGGGGGCCGACGTGGTTCAATCGCCGGTCCGTGACCAGTGCCGAGCGTCGCTGGCGAGTCGGCAGGAGAGTCTACATGGAACGGTTCTCAGTGGGTGATCTGGCGGTCTATCAGGATCAGGGCGTGGGACAGATCACCGACGTGGGCCGCTTGGAACTCGCGGGCGCCAGCCTCGAGGTCTACACCGTCGTGATGCAGCACTCGGGCGCCATCGTGCGGGTGCCGACCCACAAGGCCGCTGCCGTCGGTCTGCGCGGGCTGACCCCGCGGACCCAGGTGGGCAGCGTCTTCGAGATCCTCCGCAGCAAGGCCGAGAAGCCCCGCGAGAAGACCTGGAACCGACGGTACCGGGTCTACACCGAGCGGCTGCGCACCGGCGAGCTGGGCGAGATCGCCAAGGTGCTCCGCGACCTGGAGCAGCTACGCCGCGACAAGGACGAGCTCAGCTACGGCGAGCGCCAGATGCTCGAGCAGGCGCGGGGCCTCGTGGTGCAGGAGGTGGCCAAGGTCACCGGACGCGACGAGAGCGAGGTGGCCGACGAGGTCGCCGCCCTGTGCCGCACCCAGGTCGCCGCCTGACCGGGAAACTCAACCGTCCCCCCGGTGTCACACGGGGCGGATCCACCACGCGCCAAGCCAAGGACGGGCCCCGCCATGACCGGCACTGACAGCCAGCCACCTTCGGATGCCCAGGGCTTCGACGACGACGCCTGGCTGACCGACGACGATGAGCCGGCCGGCCGCCGCTTCCCCCGCGCCTTCACCATGCGCCACCCGGTGCTGCTGGTGCTGGTGGTGGCCGGCGCCGTGTTCATGGCCGTGCAGAGCTGGCCCTCGGTGCGCTTCATGGTCGAGGCGCGCACCCCCGCCGACTGCGGCGACCTCACCGAGCGACCCATCCTGCGCACCAGCGATCCGCAGAAGCTGCCCGAGCTGCGCCACAACCTGTACTGCAAGGTCAGCGGGGTGGTGGAGTCACGCACCATCTACGCCACCGGCGAGGCTGCCGAGACCACCGATCCGCGGCAGCGCCACGCCGGGCGGAAGTACTTCCTGAAGCTCGCGGGCGACAACGTCTTCGCGGTCATCGCCGCCGACCGGCCCGAGGTGGTGGACTACCGCCTGAAAAAGGGCAGCCTGCTCGGCTTCGAGGTCCACGGGCCGGGGCGCCTCATCCAGCCCTCGGGCGACGCCGGCTTTCAGAACACCGAGCGCTTCCTGCGCGGCAAGTTCGCGGGTCGGGTGGCCGAGGATCGGCCGCTGTGGCTCTACGACACCACCGACGTGCCGGGCGAGCGCTGGCCCCACGCCCTCATCTTCGCCCTCATGGTGTTCACCGCCGGCCTCGCAGGCTTCGGGCTGTTCCGCCTGGCCCGCGAGCGCCTGCGGTCGCGCGCAGCGAGCTGATCGGGCGCCGCGCCGGCGATCCTGCGCTGGCGATCGGATGTCACCGTTCTGCTATTGTGGCCCGGCGTGGGGACGCGACCTGGGACGAACGGAGAGGTGACCCGATGATGGTGGCCACACGAACGCGCTGGATGCTGGCTGCCCTCCTCGTGGGCCTGGCGACGGCGGCCACCGGGTGCGGTGACGACGCCCCGCCCGTCCAAGAGGTGCTGGTGGAGGTGCCGCCCGACAGCGGCTTCATCGTCTATCCCGACGACGGCATCCCCGATCCCGACCAGGGCGTGCGCCCGCCGGTCCAGCAGAACTACGTCTACATCCTTCTGGCCGCCGGCGATGAGCACAAGACGGTGCAGCGGGGCGGCTCCACCGAGCTGGGCGTACTGCTGCTGGACCAGAACGGCGACGGCATCGAGGGCGAGCGCATCACCTTCCAGATCGTCGACGACGACGGCACCGCCAGCCTCAGCGCCATCCGCACCGCCACCGGCGCCAGCGGCTACGCGGGCCTGGACTTCAACGCCGGCGAGGCCCTGGGCACCTACCGGGTGCAGGCCACCCACCCCGACAGCCGCACCGTCGAGTTCACCATCGACGTGGTGGATCTGCCCTCGGGCGGCATCGAGATCGGCCTGGACTATCAAGGCCCGGTGGATCTGGCCCGCTTCGAGGTCTACCTGCTCGACGACCCGCTGTACTGCGACGATCCGTACTACCTGCTGCCCCCCGAGGACGTGATCTACAGCGGCAACCTCGAGGGCCTCTTCGAGACCGCCGTCATCGAGCCCCTGCTGGCGGGCACCCGCGTGTCGGTGGTGGTGCGGGCGCGGCGGGCGAACACCTTCGTGCTCGCCGGCGGCGGCTGCTCGGGCGACGTGGCCGTGCCCGACGGCAGCATCCGCCGGGTGAACGTGCCCATCTTCCCGCTGCCCCTGAACCCGGCGGGCGCCTACACGGTCCGCAACACCTTCGACTTCACCGACGCCATCCCCGGCACGGTGGGCGACGTCATCCGCGAGCTGGTGCGCTTCTTCGGCAGCCGCAACCAGGAGCGCGAGATCGCCTCGCTCATCTTCGACCTGGTGGAGGGCCTGGCCCGCGAGGCGGCGGGCGCCATCGGCGGCCTGGTCATCGACCTGGTGCGCGGCTGGGTCGAGGACGACCTGAACGACATCATCAACCGGTACATCGACAACGACGCGCCGCAGTGGGTGCGCGACTTCTTCACCATCGGGCAGGACCTGCTGCAGGTGGTGAGCGACCTCGAGGTCATCAGCAAGATGCGGCTGAGCAAGCCGCGGCGGGACGGCAGCTTCGACGGCAGCCAGAACTGGCTGGGTGTGGCGTTCTATTGGCGGCTGCCCTGCAACGACGATCCCAACCCGCCCGAGGACTGCGGCCGCTACGAGTTCACCATGGACGAGGTGGCGGCGGCCCTCGAGGGGCTGAACCTGGTGTACGGCCAGTTCACCGGCCGGGTGAGCAACTACGACCGGGGCGTCATCGACAGCCACACCCTGGACCTGCAGTACGGGCGGCTGATCCTGTTCGTGCTCAACCAGGTGATCCTGCCGTACATCGCCGACGGCGCGAACAACCTGCGCGACGGCCTGTTGAACCTGGTGAACTGCCCGGGCTTCGCCAACGGCATCACCGGCGGCAACAGCCACCTGCGGCTGGGCGGCATCAACATCGTCAGCCGCAACACCATCGAGGGCTGGTGCACCACCGTCTTCGGCGTGGCCGGCGATCTGGCCGAGTCCATCATCGGCCGCCTGCGCATCGACACCCGGCTCACCGTCGACGGCGAGATGATCATGGTGGAGAACACCGACGATCTCACCGTGGACGCCCTGGTGGAGGGCGTCTGGCGCGGCACCATCCGCGCCGGCCAGGACCAGGGCCCCCCCTTCCAAGGCTTCTTCGAAGGCGAGCGCGACCCGGATCAGTAGCTCCGCTCGCCCTTCGGGCTCGCTGGTCCGCTCGGGCTGGCGCCCTCGCTCGCGGGGAGGGACCGATTCCCCCCCCGCACCGCCGGCCTGGCGGCCGGCTCCCCTCCCTGGGCCGGCCCTCGTCGCACGCCCGCTTCGCGGGCTGCTCCTCGGGCGACACCTGCGCTGCGTCGTCGGTGCGTCCTCGCGCGCTGCGCGCGCTGTGGGCGCCCTCCTCCTTGCTCCGGGTCGCACGGGCGAGCCCGCACCTGGCCCCCTCGGGCCTTCGGCCCGAGGATTGTGTGGGGCCCACGGCGGCGCGCCTGGTTCACTCGGCGACGAGTCCCGCCCCGCGAGCGAGGGCGCCCGCCGGAGCGGGCCAGCGCCAGCCCGAGCGCTAATCCGCGAGGAGCATCACGACCTGGATGTCGGGGCCGTCGCCCTCGGCGCGCTGGTGCACGCCGATGCCCACCTGCTCGCAGGCGCCCTCGCGCAGGGCGGCGGGGGGCTCGAACTGCTCCAGCAGGGCCAGGGTGGCCACCCAGGCGGTGACCTTGCCGGTCACGCCGTCCCTGGCGGCGGCGTCCAGCACCCGCTGCGGGGTGGGGTGGGGGCGGCGGGCCTCGGCTCGGGCCAGGCGGTCGAGCTGGGACGAGCGGCGCAGGGCGCGGCCGCAGGCGCCGGCCAGGCGGTCCAGCAGGGCGCCAGCGGCGGCCTCGGGATCGGCCACCACGGGGCGGGGGCGGGCGAAGACCTGGGCGATGTACCAGCCGTCCTCGGCGGCGGCCAGGCCCAGGCCCACCTCGGTCAGATCCCGGCTCAGCAGGTTGCGGCGGTGGCCCAGGCTGCGCATCAGGCCCGCCTGGGCGTCGCTGAGGCTGCGGTTGAAGGCCACGTTCTCGGCCACGATGGCGGCGCGGTAGCCGGCGGCGCGCACCCGATCGGCGGGGCGGCCGGTGGTGGGCGAGACGTGCCCCATGAAGCCCTGATCGCGCATGTCGCGGGCGTGGGCGTCGGCCACGGCGTCCAGCGTGGGTTCGCGGCGCAGGGGCGGCAGCCCGGCCGCGGCGCGGTCCTGGGCCACCAGCGCGGCGGCCAGATCGGCGTCCACCTCGGCGGGGTCGTCCGGCCAGCGGGTGGCGAAGGCGGCGGGCAGGGTGCCTTGCACGTGGAACGTGAGCTGGGCCAGCGGCGCCGGGCCGTGGGGGCCATCGCCCAGCAGCTCCAGCACCCAGTCGCCGGGGGTGGGCGTCCAGGTGAGCGCGAAGCGATCGTCGTCGCGGGCCAGCGGCAGATCCACGAAGCGGCCCTGTGGATCCAGCGCCAGGGCCTGGAGCTGGCCCATGCCCGGTGCGACGGCGCCCGCGAGCGTGAGCGGGGCTTCCGCCGGGGGGGCGCGGCGGACGGGCTCGAGCGTCAGGTCGGCCCGCCCCGAGACCAGGGCCACGACCGCCCGCCCGTCGGGCAGCTCGGCGCGGCCGATGCCTGCCCGCACACCGATCTCGCTGACCTGGGGCCGCAGGGCCTCGGCCACGGCCTCGGGGGTGGGCTCGTCGGTGATCACCACCGTCTGCCGCACGCCCCACAGCACCGCGCCGGCGCTGTCGAGCAAGAACTGCAGGGCGTCGCCGGGCAGGAGGCTGCGCTGGGCGGCATAGACGGCCGCCAGCTCGCGCGCGGCCCGATCCAGCGTGGGCTCCCGGCCCAGCCCCAGGGCCGCCAGCGTTTCCGTCACCCACGGATCGGCCACCGCCCGCGGATCGGCGTAGTGGGTGGCCGGGGCCTCCAGCAGTTGGACGGTGAGCGGGTCGCCTGGGGACGGCAGGGTGGGCCCCGGCACGCGCCCACCGTCCGGGCGGCCGGGCCCGGGCGGGGCGCTGGGCCACAGGGCCAGGCCCACCGCGGCGGCGGCCAACAGAGCCAGCAGGGCGATGAGCGCACGCACGCGGACGGACCATGCCTCCCAGGGTGAGCGGCGGCGCGCCGGGGCGTGCGCCTGCGGACATGGTGCCACGGCGCAGCGGTCGACGCGACGTCGCGGCCTCCGCGACAATCGGCGGGTGCGGACGGCGGCGGCGCCGGATCGGGGGTGCGCAGATGAGGCGGTGGGTGGTCGGGGGGCTGCTGGCGGTGGCGGTGATGGGCTGCGACGACGGGGCTGTCGCGCTCGAGGCACCCGAGCAAGGGGCCGAAGTCGTGGACGCTGGGGCGGCCAGCGACAGCGCGCCGGACCAGGCGATCGAGGACGCGCAGCCGCCCGACGCGGCCACCCCTTATCCGGCGGCCGGCGCCTGGCCCGCGAACCACGGCCCCGGGGGCCCCACGGTGGCCTTCGCCCCCGAGCAGCTCCAGCGGCGCTGTGCCGTGCTCGAGGTGGGGCCCGACGATCCCACGAAACACCGCAACCTGGTGGTGATGTACGACGGCTACCTGGCCATGCCGTGGGCCCCGGAGTTCGGGCTGAGCGGCGGCCTGACCTTCTTCGAAGTGAAGGACCCGTGCGCGCCGACGGTGGTGGGCCACGCCAGCACGGGGATCATGCGCGAGACCCACGCACTGGGGTTCTCACCGGTGGGGGGGCGCTGGGCGGTGACCATGGCCATGCCCCGCTTCCGCGAGGGGGGGCTGCTGTTCTGGGATGTGAGCGATCCCACCGCCCCAGCGGTGGTGAACGCCATGGCGCTGCCGGGCTTCCGCTACCCCGATGCCTACGCCCGCATCGTGTTCGCGGCCTTCTGGCAGGCGCCGTACGTCTACGCGGCGGGCGCCGACAATGGGGTCTATGTGGTGGACGCCACGAACCCCACCGCGCCCGAGCTGGTGAATCAGTACGTCTTCGAGCCCGTGCTGCGGGCGGGGCAGATCCAGGCCATCGGCGATCTGCTCATCGTCACCAGCGCCGAGCAGGCGCGCACGGCGCTGCTGGACATCAGCGATCCGGCGAACCCCCAGCCCATCCCCGGTGGTGACTTCGTGAGCACCGACGGCGAGGGCACGCCCCGCGAGGCCTACTTCAGCACCGCATCGGGCGGGCACATCTACTACGCCCGCAAGGACGACGGGGGCGGGCTGATGGTGTGGGACATCCGCGATCCCACCCGGCCGGTGTACGCCGGCGGCCACCGCAGCGATGGCAACGGGGGCTATGTCTTCGTGAAGGGCGGCCGGGCGTTCACTGGCGAGTCGCGGTTCGCCGCGGTGTACGACGTGAGCGACCTGAGCGCGATCACCGAGATCAGCCGCCTGGCCCTGCCGGGCGACCTGGACACGGCCACCCCCATCGGCAACGTGGTGGTGCTGTCGGTGGACGACAAGGCCGAGGACAGCGACGGCGACGGCGTGGCCGAGGGCACGGTCGTGGTGCCCTTCGACACCGAGCCCGACGCCCAGCCCCCCCAGGTGACCTGGGTGTACCCGGCGGACGGCGGGATCCTCACGCCCACCAGCCGCGTGGGCGTGGGCTTCGACGAGATGGTCGACGTGAAGAGCGCCTGGGAGGGCTCGGTGCGCCTGTACCGCGCCGACGCAGTCACCCCGGCCGAGGGGCGCGTGGACGGCTGGGTCAGCGCCCAGGAGCACCTGGTGAACTTCTGGCCGAGGCGGCCCCTGACGCCCGGCACGGCGTACGTGTTGGAGCTGCCGGCGGGCGGGGTGACGGACTACAACGGCAACGCTTTGGCCGAGCCGTTCACGGCCCGGTTCACGGTGGCCGGGGTGGCGCCTTGAGGTGGCTGCCCGCCGTCCTGCTGTCGGCGCTGCTGGGGTGTGACGATGGTGCCACCCCGAGCTCTGGCGGCATGCCCGACGCGGCGGTGGATCAAGCCGCCGTCGACGCGGCCCGGGACATGGCCCCCGAGGTGGCGGTGGATGGGGCGGCGGCGGTGGCGGTGGTGGCGGCCGCGGGGCCCGACCAGGCGGTGGACGTGGGCGCCCAGGTGTTGCTGGACGGCTCAGCGTCGCAGGGGGCCCACAGCTTCCAGTGGGACTTCGGCGACGGCCGCCGCCAGGAGGCACCCGGGGCCGAGCCCGCGGTGACGGTGCGGTACGCCGCGCCGGGTCGCTACCGCGCGGTCCTCACCGTGTACTCGGCCGACGGCCGCCGGCGCACCGACGGGGCCCTGATCACCGTCACCCACCCCCCGCGGCACACGCCGCAGCACTCAGCCACCCTGGCCGCGGTGGACGCCCACCGGGTGGTGGCCCTGTCCACCGACGGCGCGACGCTGACCGTGGTGGACACCGAGACGCTGACGGCCACCCGGCGCGCCACGGGCCCCCAGCCCCGCCGGCTGGCGGTGCGGGACGGGCGCTGGGTGGGGGTGACCCGCCCGGACGACGACCTGGTGGAGATCCACGATCTGGACGGGGGGGCCGTGGAAGAGCGCCCCATGGGCCCTGGGGCGGCGCCCTTCGGGATCGTGGCCCTGGGGGACGACTTCGCGGTGACGCTGCAGGGCCCGGGGGTCGTGGCCGTGGGGCAGCACCGCTGGCCGGTGGGGCCCGATCTGCGGGGCATCGCCGCGCTGCCCGATGGCCGACTGGCGGTGACGCGCTGGCGGTCCACGCCGGCCCAGGGCGAGCTGTGGGCGCTCGATCCGGCCTCCGGCGCCACCACGCCGTGGGCCTTGGCCTTCGACCCCCAGCTCGCGAGCGACACCGAGATTGGGGGCGTGCCCACCTGGCTCGACCAGGTGGTGGTGTCGCCCGCCGGGACGGAAGCCGCGGTGCCCGCCCTGCAGGCGAATGTCGGCCAAGGCCTGTTCCTGAACGGCGAGCGGCTGGACTTCGACCTGGCGCTGCGGGCGGTGGTGGCCTTCATCGATCCGGCGACCGGCGCCGAGCGGTTCGAGCAGCGCAAGCAGTTCGACGGGCGCGGCTTCGCCAGCGCGGCCGCCTACAGCCCGCGCGGCGACTACCTGTACGTGGCCACCCGCGGCAGCCGCACCGTGGAGCGCCTGGATCGGCTGACGGGCACCGCCTCGGGCACCCTGCTGGACGTGGGCTTCGCGCCCGAGGGGCTGCTGGTGCACGGCGGCCGGCTGTGGGTGGAGGCCAGCTTGAGCCGCGCGCTGGTGGTCTACGACCTGGACGCCTTCGACACGGGGGCCGATCCCGTGGCCCGCGTCCCGCTGGTGGACGCGGAGCCGCTGGAGCCCGCCCTGCGGCGCGGCAAGGTCCTGTTCAACGACAGCGCCGATCCGCGCCTGTCGCGCGACGGCTACATCGCCTGCGCCCACTGCCACCTGGACGGCGACGGCGACAACCTGGTGTGGGACTTCACCGACCGCGGCGAGGGGCTGCGCAACACGCTCAGCCTGCTGGGGCGAGCGGGCACGGGTCACGGCCCGCTGCACTGGAGCGCGAACTTCGACGAGGTGCAGGACTTCGAGCACGACCTGCGCGGGCCCTTCGCGGGCGAGGGCCTGATGGCTGACGGTGATTTCGCCGCCCACGCTGATCCCCTGGGCGAGCCCAAGGCCGGTCTGTCGGCGGATCTGGACGCGCTGGCGGCCTACGTCGCCAGCCTGCAGCAGGCCAGGCGCAGCCCCTGGCGCCCCGACGAAGCCCTGCGGGCGGAAGGGGAGGCGCTGTTCGCCGCCCTGGCCTGCGGCGACTGCCACCCACCGCCCAGCTACACCGACAGCGGCTTCCTGCCCGATGGCTCGCCACGGCTACACGCCATCGGCACCCTGGGGCCGGGCAGCGGGCAGCGCCTGGGCGACGCGCTCACGGGCATCGACACGCCGACCCTCATCGGCCTGTGGGACTCGGCGCCGTACCTCCACGATGGCAGCGCGCCCGATCTCGTGGCGGTGTTCCAGGGCCGCAGCGCCGAGGATCCGCACCGCCTCACCGACCTGGCCCGTCCCGGCGAGATCTCGGCGCTGATCCGCTTCCTCGAGACACTGGACGGCCGCGAAGACCCAGCACCATAAGGCCCAGAAGTTTGCCACGCTCGGGTCCCCGGGCGAGCATGGGGCGGCGTGCGGGGTTGCATACTGAACTGGTTTTCATGTGTGCGACTGTCGTACGATGTGCGGTGAAGTTCCCCCCCGGAGGTCCCATGCGACGCGTCCTCGTCACCACCGCGTGCCTCGCGTGGGGGTGGGCGCACGCGCAGCCCATCGTGCCCACCGGCAACGTGCCCGCGGACTTCCTCGCCGAAGATCCCGCCGTCACGGTGATCAACGACCCCATCAATGATGTGGGGCTGCCGGTGGGGGTGCGCGTCTCGGGCTTCAACGCCCGCGACATGCGGCTGGTGTATGACCCGCTCGCCGACATCATGTACGTGGGTATCCAGACCGTGGCCATCGCCGGCGACGCCGACGGCGATGGCGATCCGGGCCGTGCCGGGCCCGCGCTGGCCCGTGACGGCGGCATCGACTTCCCCAACTTCGGGGGCACGGAGTCCTTCGCGGTCAGCTTCGACCTGGACATGGATGGCACCCTGGACGTGGTGGCCGGCGTGCCCAGCGGCACCGACCTGGCCGGCTTCACCGTGGCTCGCTACCTGCCGCAGGCGCTGGTGCCGGCGGTGGCCTTCGGCATGGATCTGGACCCGAACATCGGCGAGGTGTTCTTCAACCCCTCCGCCGAGCACCCGCACCTGGAGTTCAGCGTGCTGGACTTCTCGGTGCTGCCCAGCAGCAGCGGGCGCGACGACTCGGCAGCCTTCCGGGTCACGGGTTTCCTGGGCTCCTTCAGCGACGCGGGGGTCGGTGAGGACTTCGTGCCCGCCATCGACGAGAGCGCGCTGGTCTGCCCCACGCCGGGCGTGGCCGAGCGCTGCAACGACTTCGACGACGACTGCGACATGGACATCGACGAGGGCTTCCCGCTGGGCGAAGAGTGCATCGCCGGGCTGGGGGCCTGCGCCCGCCGGGGCATCAACGTCTGTGGGCCCGACGGCGACCTGGCCTGCTCGGTGCGGGCGGGCGAGCCGCAGCCCGAGGCGTGTGACTTCATCGACAACGACTGCGATGGCGAGGTGGACGAGGTCTTCCCGGTGGGCGAGGTGTGCGCCGAGGGCGTGGGCCAGTGCGCGCGGGAGGGCACCTTCCAGTGCGACGGCCTGGACGGCGTGCGCTGCGACGCGGTGGTCGGCCAGCCGGCGGACGAGGTCTGCGACGGCCTGGACAACGACTGCAACGGCGTCACCGACGACGGCTTCGGTGTGGGCGACGTGTGCGTGGTGGGCGTGGGCGCCTGCCAGGCGCAGGGGGTGGTGCAGTGCGCCGGCCTGAACGACTCGGCCTGTGTGGGCGAAGCCGGCGAGCCCCGCGCCGAGATCTGCGACGGCCTGGACAACGACTGCGACGGCGCCACCGACGAGGGGATCCCCGCCGAGCCCTGCGGCACCGGGGCGCTGGGCGTGTGCGCCGAGGGCGCCCGGATCTGCGAGCTGGGATCGCTGCGCTGTGCCCCGCTGAACGAGGCGGGCCCCGAGATCTGTGACGGCCTGGACAACAACTGCGACGGCGACACCGACGAGGGCTTCGACGTGGGTGTGGCCTGCGAGCGGTCGGCGGACGGCTGCACGACCTCGGGTGTCATCGCCTGCCAGGCCGACGGCAGCGCTGTCTGCGACGCCCCCGAGCCGGAGCAGGCCGCCGAGCGCTGCGACGGCCGCGACAACGACTGCGACGGCACTGCCGACGAGGGCTTCGACGTGGGCGCGCCCTGTAGTAACGGGGTGGGTGCCTGCGCCCGTCCCGGCACGGTGGCCTGCGATGGGCAGGGCGGCGCCATCTGCATCGGCGACGCGCCGGGTCTCCCCGGCGAGGAGCGGTGCAACGGCGCCGACGACGACTGCGACGGCCAGACGGACGAGGGCCTGGGCCTGGGGGCCGAGTGCTTCGTGGGCGAGGGGGCCTGCCGGGCGCGCGGCGTGTTCACCTGCGACGGCGATGGCCAGGTGGTGTGCGGCGCCGAGGCGGCCACCCCCGGCACCGAGCTGTGCAACGGCATCGACGACGACTGCGACGGCCTGACCGACGAGGGCCACGGCGTGGGCGAGGCCTGCCGCGTGGGCCTGGGGGCCTGCGAGACCACCGGCGCCACCGCGTGCGCCAGCAACGGCGAGATCATCTGCCAGGGCGAGCCCGGGCCGCCGAACACCGGGGCCCAGTGCCAGATCGGCGTGGACGACGACTGCGACGGCGAGATCGACGAGGCCGACGACTGCGGGGGCCTGAACCTGGCCGACGCGGGCGTGCCGCAGGAGATCCTCACCGGCGCCAACCTGGGCGACAACTGCAACGCCAGCGGCCGGGGCGGCCCGCCGGGCTGGCTGGGCTGGCTGTTCGTGGGCTGGCTGGCCACTCGCCGGCGGCGGGAGGGGGCCCGATGATGCGCCGCGCGCACTGGCTGGGGGCGAGCCTGCTGGGGCTGGCCCTGCTCACCCGGGCGGCCCCTGCGGGCGCGCAGGACGCCCAGCGCTTCCAGCCCGCCCCCGGGGTGGTGAACTACTTCTCGGTGGATGGCGCCCGCACCGTGCGCAAATGGCAGATCGTGCCGGCGCTGTGGGTGCACACTGCCAGGCGGCCGCTGGTCACCCGCACCACGGACAACGAGATCCTCGAGGACAAGGTCTACGTGGACCAGCTCACCACCATCAACGTCACGGGCGTGGTGGGCCTGGGCTGGGGGCTCGAGATCGGCCTGGATCTGCCGCTCCACGTGGTGAGCGGCGACGTGCTCGCCGACCAGGATCTCGAGGGCTTCAAGGTGGGCGACCTGCGCCTGCTGCCCAAGTGGGGTCTGCTGGTGCCCGACGGCACCCGGCGCACCTTCGGGCTCGCCCTGGCGGCGCCCATCACCATCGGCCTGGGCGATCAGGCCAACGCCGCGTATGTGGGCGAGGCCGGGATCACCGTGGTCCCCAAGGCCATCTTCGAGGCCCTGTTCGAGAAGCTGCGCTTCGCCCTGGATCTGGGGGTGCGGCTGCGTGAGGCCCAGTCCCTGGGCTCGCTGGACCTGACCCATGAGCTCGTCTACGGCATGGGCCTGGGCGTGCCACTCATCCCCGGGCTGGAGATCATCGGCGAGGCCTTTGGCGCCGCGCCCATCCAGGACGTGCGCGACCGCAGCCGCAGCAAGCCCCTGGAGGTGGATCTGGGCGCCCGGTACACCCTGCCGGTGGGCCTGGCCATCACCGGCGGCGTGGGCTCGGGCCTCACCGCCGACGTGGGGGCGCCCCAGTGGCGGGCCTTCCTGGGCCTGGCCTGGGCCCAGGACAAGTGCGGGCCCGACAGCGACGGCGACGGGGTGGGCGACGAGTGCGATCTGTGCCCCCGGAAGGCCGACGCGGATCAGCTCGACACCGACGGCGACGGCATCGGCGACGCCTGCGACGGCTGCCCCGAGCAGGCCGACGCCGAGCAGCTCGACCGCGACGGCGACGGGGTGGGGGACGGCTGCGACAACTGCCCCGATCGCCCCAACCCCGGCCAGAACGACGATGACGGCGACGGCGTGGGCAACGCCTGCGACGTCTGCCCCGAGGCGCCGGACGCCGAGCAGACCGACAGCGACGAAGACGGCCGCGGCGATGCCTGCGACCCCTGCAAGAACATGGCCGATCAGGGCACCGGCGATCGGGACGGCGACGGGCTGGGCGACGTCTGCGACAACTGCGAGGCGGTGGCCAACCCCAACCAGGCCGACAGCGACGGCGACGGCATCGGCGATAGCTGCGATCTGTGCGAAGGCACCATCGGCGGCGACGCCGACACCGACAACGACGGCCTGGGCGACGACTGCGACAACTGCCCCGAGACCGCCAACCCCGATCAGGCCGACATGGACGGCGACGGCGTGGGCGACCTGTGCGACTGCACCATCACCATGGACGAGATCGACTTCCGCTTCGACAGCGACGAGATCCAGGGGGAGCGCAGCTTCAAGGTGCTGCAGGAGCTGAAGAAGATCCTGGACACCTACCCCGAGATCACCCGGATCGAGGTGCAGGGCCACACCGATCGCATGGGCTCGGCGGACTACAACTGGGACCTGAGCCGGCGGCGGGCCCGCAGCGTGCGGCGCTACCTGCAGCGCATCGGGGTGGCCAGCGACAAGCTGGTGTCGTGTGGCTACGGCGAGAGCCAGCCGGTGGAGTGGACCGAGGACGAGATCCCCAACGCGGCCAACCGCCGGGTGCAGTTCGTCATCCTGGGCCTGACCCCCGAGGCCGCCGAGCGGCGCAAGGCCTGCCCCTGGCGGGTGAAGTCGGGCGACACCTGCCCCGATCCAGCCACCGCGCAGGTGCCCGGCGTGGATCCCGCGGTGCGCAACCGCGACGAGCTCACCCGCGAGGCCCCCGCGATCAAGCCGGGGCCCGTGCCGCTGGACGGCGAGGTGCCCGAGCCGCCGCCGCCGGCCGAGTAGGGCCGGCCATCCGCCTCGGAGCCGCCCGGTCGGGCCGATGCTTGACCGCCCAACCTCCGCTTGAGACAACCGACGCGGCGCCCGTGAGGCGCCGACGAGAAGGACGAGGGAGGGGCGCCCGATGGCCAAGCAAGAGACCCGCAAGGTGGTGATTCGGCCGCTGTCGAACGTGGTGTTCTTCTACCCCACGTGGCTCGCCAGCATCGCGTTCGGGATCTGGACGTCGGTGGTCGACGTGTCGCCCGAGAACCCGGGCACCTCGGGGCTGCTGTTCACGCTGCTCTTCTTCTTCAACCTGAGCATCGTGGCCTTCGATTACACCCGGCTGATGAGCATCGTCATCGTGCTCTCGCTGATCATCGTGGGGCTGCTGTCCACCATGTACCCGTTGGTGGGCGAGCTGATCCGGTCGGCCCTCGACCAGCCCATGTTCATGAACTCCACCTTCTACTGGGTGTGGGCCATCGGCTTCTCGATCATCATGGGCACCGTCCTGCTGAAGACCCGGTTCGACTACTGGGAGATCAAGAACAACGAGCTGCTGCACCACCACGGCCTGCTGGGCGACGTGGAGCGGCGGGCGGCGCCGGGCCTGAAGATCTCGAAGGAGATCAAGGACGTGATGGAGTACGCCCTGCTCGGCTCGGGCCGGCTGGTGCTCTCGCCTCCCGGCGAGGCCCGCGACATCATCATCGACAACGTGATGCGCATCTCGAAGGTGGAAGCCGAGATGCAGGACCTGCTCAACACCCTGCGGGTGGACACGGTCGACATGTGAGGGGGCGGCGGGCCGCGGTGAGGCCCTGCGCCCCAGCCTGCTAGAGCTCCAGCTTCGGCAGCGCCTTCTCGCCGGGCGCCGGGGCCTTCCCGTCCGCGCCCGCCTTCCCATCCTCGCCCGCCTTCGCGGCATCGTCCGCAGCGCCTTCGGCCTCGGCTGCCTTGGGCTTCGGGTTGCGGGCGTCCGTGGCGGCCTGATCCAGCACGAAGCGCTGGGTCCCGGGGTCCCAGGTGAACACCTTGAAGCTCCCGGCCCCGTCCAACAGGATCGCCCGCTTGGTGCCCTCCATGCCCGCGCGCCAGTCGGGGATGATGGTGAGGCCCTCGGGGGTGGTCACCGACAGCCGCTCGTCGAAGACCACCCGCGCCGCCGAGGCCCCCGCCGCATAGGTGAACACCCGCAGCCCCCGGTAGGCGTCGCCCACCAGGCCCGCCTCTTCGGTGCTGATCAGCTCGGGGCGGCCGTTGCCGGTGACGTCCTTCAGGCCCAGCTTGACGCTCACGGGGCCCGGCGCCGCGTTGGCGGCGGGCTGCAGCGTCAGCACCTGGTGGCCCTGGGCGTCGGGCAGCGAGATGGCGACCTGCTGATCGGGCCCGCCGCCCTCGGTCTCGCCCACCTCCTCGGGATCTTCCTCGGGCCTGGGCGTGTAGACCAGGGCGCAGCCGCCGCGGCTCTGGGGCCCCAGCGGCAGGTTCAGCCGGGTGTCGACGGTGGCCAGCTCGGGCCCCAGCCGGGTCTTCAGCTTGGTGGCGGCCACCTCGCAGGGATCGGGGCCCGCGGGCAGCTCGGGGCCCTTGGCCCCGCAGGCGGCGGTGAGGCTGGCAGCGGCAGCGGCGATCATCAGGCGGCGCACAGGGGCCTCCGGGGATGGGGTCAGGCTGCCACGGTGCAACGCCGGGCCCGGCGGCGCAACTCCCCCGCGGCCCCCGCGCGGTCGGTCAGGGCAGCGCGGTGAGCGGGTGGGCGCCCACCACGCGGCGCTGGCTGGCGGTGACGGCTCGCTGGCCGCCCAGGGTCCAGAACATCACGTTGTCGGACGCTCCCTGGCACGGCGGCGCGCCCATGCCCTGCGCCCCGCACTCGCGGGCGAGCAGCACCCCGTCGCCGTCGGCGTCGCACGCCTGGGGGCACTCGGCGGTGTCTTCCAGCGGATCGTGGGCGTCGCCGAAGGGCTCGGTGGTGTGGAAGAGGCCCAGGGCGTGCCCCAGCTCGTGTTGCGCGAAGTCGGCCACGGCGGCGGGGAAGTCGGGCAGCAGGACCGCGCGCACGGCCACCACCGCGGCCGGTCGATCGGCATGGCCCACGGGGGTGGGCAGGCCCCCGGCGAAGCCGTTGATGCGGTTCGCCCCGTCCACGATGTCCTCCACCAGGTACAGCTCGAGCCCCGGCGGGGCCTGGGCGGGGCGGGCGGCGGCCAGCTCGGCCAGCCCGCCGAAGTCGCGGCGCAGGCCGTCCATGCGGGCCTGGGCGGGCGCGCCCTCGGCCAGCAGCCCCACGCGCACCTGGGCGTCGGGCAAGCCGAAGGCGCCCAGCCGCCCCGCCAGCGCGGCGGCGAACAGCTCGACGGCCGGGTCGTCGACGGCCAGCCCCAGCGCGGGGGTGAGCCAGGCGTTCACCCGCACCGCTTGCGCGGGCCCCCGGCGGACCCAGGCCTCGACGGCCACGGTGTCCACCGCGGCGGCGCCCAGGGCGGCCACCCGGAAGCGGTAGTCGCCCGCGGGCAGGGCTGGGCCGCCGCCGCTCGGCAGCAACGCCACCGCCACCCCCGGGTTGAAGGCCGCGCGGAAGCCCGGCTCGGCGCCCGTGGGGCCGATGAGCCGGCCCTGGGGACCGAAGGCGTCCACGACGCCCAGCACGGCGCCCGCAGGGCCCCGGGCCTGCAACAGCAGGCCGTCGGCCGGCTCGGCCAGGGTGAGGTCGATGGGGGTGTCCAAGGGGTGGGCGCCCAGGGCGATCACCTCGACGGCGGGCGGCACGGGGCCCCCATCGTGCGCTGCGTCGGACTGTGCGTCCGGCTCGGCGTCCGGCTCGGCGTCGGGGGCGGCGTCGGGGGCGGCGTCGGGGGCCGCATCGGCCGCCCCCTGATCCAGGGTCCACGCCCCGTCGGGGGCGCCGTCCTGGGCGGGGTCGCCGTGGGGGTCCGGGTCCGCCGCGCACCCCAACAGGGCCAACCCGAGGATGAACGCCCGCACCGGCCCCCCCTGTCCCGCGCTGGCGCAGGGCGGTCCGCTGACGCCCCGCGCGCTCAAGGCTGGACGGTACCGTGCCGAGCGGGTAGGAAAGCAACGGGGAAGGGAGGTTGCCCGATGAAGCCGATTCACATGATCGCCGGGGTGGGGGTGTTGCTCATCCTGGGCCTGGGGGGCTGGTACTTCTACATGCAGAAGACGCCGCCGTACGAGACCGCCACCGAGCGCGGCCTGAACACGCAGACCGCCAAGCCGGCCGCCGACATCAAGGCCGAGCCCACCGAAGAGAAGAAGTAGCCCTGGCCTTCGGCTGGATCGGTTCGGTGCCCCGAGGGGCGTCCGAGCGGAAACCTGCATGGGGTTGAGGCTATCTTCCTGGCCATGAAGCGCACCGCCTGGATCGTCGCGGGGATCGTGGTGCTGGGGCTCCTGTTGGGGGCCCTGGGGCTGCTGCTCTCCATCGGCGAGGGGCCCGTGCCCACCGGCGCCGGGGATCCTGCGCCCGCGCCGCGGGTCGTCTATGAGGTGGCCTCGCAGGCCCCGCCTGCGCAGATCGAGGTGGACGAGTCGCCGAAGGGCTGGCCCGCCGCCGCCCCGCGCACCGTGCTGGGCCGGGTGACCGACGATCAGGGCCGCCCCATCGACGGCGCCCGGGTGGTCCTGGACGGCGATCACGGCCGCCACAGCGCCCGCACCGACGGGCAGGGGCGCTACCGCCTGACCCGGGCCGCCACCACGCTCAAGAGCTTCACCGTCAGCGCCGTGGGCTTCGAGCCCTTCGCTGCCGAGCCGCAGGCCCTGCCCGCCGAGCCGCAGTTCACCTTGGACGTGGTGCTGGTGCCGAAGCCCGGCCTGCGCGGCGTGGTGCGGGTGGCCGGGGGCGAGCCCGCCGCCGAGGCGCGGCTGGTGCTGCGCCGCCCCGGCGAGCGCCGCTGGCTGGGCACCACCTTGTCGGACAGCGACGGGCGCTTCCACCTGGCGTGGCCGGGCGACGAGCCCCTGCACCTGAGCGCCTACCACGCCCAGCACGGCCAGGCCCGCGTGGACGTGGCCGAAGCCGGCGAGGTGGTCGTGGAGCTGCCTGGCGGCGCCTGGATCGAGGGGCAGGTCGTGGACGGCGACGGCGATCCCGTGCCGGCCTTCTCGGTGACCGCCTCGCCCCTGACCCACATGAGCGGCGGGCCCCCCGCGCAGTCCTTCGACAACGGCGACGGGCGCTTCGTGCTGGGCCCGCTGGCGGCGGGGCGCATGCAGCTCTGGGCGGCGGCCGAGGGCTACCAGCCCGGCGAGGTCACCGGGCTGACGCTGGAGCCCGGCGAGCGGCGCACCGGGGTGGTGCTCACCTTGAAGCGGTCCTCCGTACTCACGGGCCGCGTGACCGATGCGCGCACCGGCAAGCCCGTGGCGGGCGCCAGCGTCATCCCCGCCGAGTGGCGGGCGCGGGCGCTGGCCGAGGCCGTGGGCGCCTACACCGACGAGGACGGTCGCTACACCCTGCGGGCCCTGCCGGGCGTGCGCACCAGCATCCGCATCACCGCCGAGGGCTATCGCTCGCTGCTGCTGGGCGGCGTGGAGGGCGCGCCGGGCGAGGAGACCGTGCGCGACTTCGAGCTCACCCCCACCGACGCCGACCGCCCCACCGGCGAGCTGACGGGCATCGGCGCGGTGCTGCGGCCCCACATCTACGGCGTGCGTCTGGGCCAGCTCGTCGAGGGCGGGCCCGCCGCCGAAGTGCTGAACGAGGGCGACGTGGTGGTGGCCGTGGACGGCCAGTCGGCCAAGGGGCTGGGCATGAACAAGGTGGCCCAGGCCATCCGCGGCGAGGAGGGCACCGAGGTGGTGCTGACCGTGCGTCGCAACAACGGCAGCGGCCAGCCCGAGGAGGTGGTGCTGGTGCGCGGCCGGGTGGCCTTCCCCCAGCGCCACCACAACTGATGGGACTGCGAATCCGGGGGCTGGCCGGGGGTCTGCTGGCCGCGGGCCTGCTGCTGGGCTGCGGCGCCACCCCCGCGCCGCCACCGGGGTCGCCACCGGGGTCGCCACAGTGCCCCACCGCCGATCTTCCCGAGGACATCGAAGGGGGCGCGCCCGCGCTGCCCGAGGGCGTGTTCGTCCTGCAGGGCCCCGCGGACGCCAAGGGCCGCTGGGAGCCCAGCGCCGTCGAGGTGGTGGACGGGGCCCTGTGGGTGGCCGGCGACAAGCAGCCCACGCTGGCCCGCTTCTGCCTGCCCGGGGCGCCCACCGTTCCGCCCACCGTGCACGACTACGTCAGCGCCCACCACGTGCCCACCCGGCTCGACAAGATCGAAGCCCTGGCGCCCACGGGCGACGGCGGGCTCTGGGTCTTCGAGCTGAAGGGGGGTGAGCGCCTGCGCTGCGCCGCCCCCGGACGCTGCGCCAGCACGCCGGTGTCGACGGCGGCCCGGCAGGTGGCCACCGAGGCCATCGAAGCCCAGGGCGGCACGGTGCATCGGGGCGATGACGGCCCCTGGACCGGGATCGAGGGCTACGCCCACCAGGGGGACCACGCGTGGTATGGCGTGCGCCAGTACTACCAGTCACCGGACGCCGCCGTGCCCTGGAGCGCGCTGGTGCACGAGGGCCCCGGGGCGTCGCTCCGGGTCCTGCACCCCGGCCACGTCCTGCGGGACGGCGACCGCGCCTACGGCATCAGCGGCCTGGCCGCCGACGGCGAGCACCTGTGGGTGCTGTGGAGCCACGAGTCCAGCGAGGACCGGGCCGGCCGCGCCGGCTGGCTGACCCGGGCCGAGTTGGGGCCGGACGGCGCGCCCGGCGTGCCCCAGCGCTGTCTGGCCCTGCCCCAGGGCAAGCCCGAGGGCGTGGCGGTGTGGGGGGATCGGCTGGTGATCGTGTTCGACAACGACCGGGCCAGCAAAGATCCCAAGGATCCCGGGAGGTTCCGCTTGCTGCCCAACCAGGACTTCGGGCTGGTGATCGCCAAGCCCGCCTGCGACTTGGGGCCCGCGTTTTGAGCCCCGGCCTGTGGTTCCGCTTCCCGCTGGGCGAAGGCCGCGCCGGCGGCGGGCAGGTCATCGCCGTGGCCGCCGACGCGGTGGCGGTGCGCCTGTGCGGCGCGGTGTGGGACTGCGAGCCCGGCCTGCTGGACCTGAGCCAGGAGCCCATCGCCCTGGACCACGTGGTGCTGCCGGCGGCGGTGCTGGCGCAGGCGGTGCCGGTGGGTCAAGGCGAGGTGCCGGCTGAGGCGGCCGCCCGGCACGACGCCTGGCTGGCCGGGGGCGGCGCCGTGGTGCACGCCCCCCTGGCCGCCCTGATGGCCGCGCTGCTGCTGGACTGAGGTTGGGGCGCCGCGCCTGCGGTCAACTCAAGCCGTCGAGGGCCCCCTGCGCCAGCCGCGCACGGTCGGCGCGGTCCAGCCGCCCCCATTGATCCACCGCCAGCCGCAGCGCGGCCCGCGCCAGGGCGGTTTGGCCGGCGGCCGCGGCGGCGTGGCCGGCCTGCTCCAGCATGCGCGCGGCGTCCACGTCCCGCAGGCCCGTCCGCTCGATGAGGTCGTGGGCCTCGTCCACCGTGCGCCGGAAGTCGTCCCAGGCGTGCGCCGCGGCGTGGCCGGGCAGGCTGGCGGCCTGCAGGGCGGCCACCATGGGCCAGCGCCGCAGGCGCCGGAAGGTCTTGCGGGCCCGGGCCAGCACGGGCAGCGCCTCGGCGGGGCGCCCTGCCTCCATCAGCGTCAGCCCCAGGTTCGCCTCGGCGAACACGGCGTCCCGCGCGTCGATGATGCGCCACAGCTCCAGGGCCTGGCGGTACGCGGCGGTGGCGGCGTCCAGATCGCCATCCAGCCGGGCCAGCTCGCCGCGCTGGTTGGCGGCGCGGGCCAGCCCTTCGCGGTAGGCGGCGGCTTCGAAGGCGGCGGTGGCGGCGGCGTTGTGGCGCGCCGCGGCGGCCAGATCCCCGGCGCGTTTGGCGAGCTGACCCAGCGTGCTCTCGGCCAGGCCCACGTGGGCGCCATCCCCGATGGCCTGGGCGGCGGCCCGCGCGGCGTGGAAGGCGGCCTCGGCGTCGGCCGTGCGCCCCAGCCGCAGGCGCACCGAGCCCAGCAGGAGCTGCGCGCGGGCCACCAGGTGCCGGTCGCCCAGCGTCTCGCCCAGGGCGGCGGCGGCCTCGAGCTTGGGCAGGGCCTGATCGGCCTCGCCGCGGTCGCGCAGGGCCGAGCCCAGCACCAGGTTCACGTTGGCCAGCACCCGCGGCCAGTCGTGCACGCGGGCGGCGCGGTGGGCCTTGCGGGCCTGCGCGGCCGCCGCGTCGAAGTCGTTGAGCAGGAGCGCCAGCCGCGACTCCAGCACCCACAGCGTGCCCCAGCGGGCGTCGGTGTCCGGCGGCTGCAGGCGCTGCATGGCCTCGCCCAGGGCGCGCACCAGGCGCCGGGCGCGGGGGCCATCGGTCTGGTCCAGGGCGGCCTCGGTGGCCGCGTGCAGCGTGGGCAGCGCCGCTGCGGGCTGTCCGGCGGCGAGCAGGTGCAGGGCGACCCGCTCGGGATCCACCCGGGGCAGTCTCTGCAGGGCCTGGGCGCAGGCGTCGTGGTGGCCCCGGTCGCGGCCGGCGGCCTGAGCGCGGCGCAAGACCGCCTCGCGCAGCATGGCATGGGCGAAGCGCCAGGGGCCGTGATCCGCCGCGTCGTCGCCCGCCGCACCTGTGGCTGCAAGCCCCTGATCCAAAAGGCGATCTACCATGCGACCGTCGGCGGGCAGGCCCGCCGCGTCGCACGCGGCGCGCCACTCCTGCGGCTCGATGGACAGCCCCAACGTCGCGGCCAACTCCAGCGCCTGGGCCGCTGCGGGATCCACGTCCGCCAGGGTGTGGGCCACCCGCCCGTCCCACAGCCCCTGCACGTCGTCGGGCAGGGCGGCCTGCAGGTTGGCCCCGGGCGCGCGGTCGATGCCCTCGGGTCCCACGGCCAGCAGGCCCTGCTGCACCCAGGCCCGCACGAGCTGCACCGCAAACAGGGGGTTGCCGCCCGTGCGCTCCTCGATGCGCCGGGCCAGATCGCTGGACAGGCCCAGCATGGCCCGAATGAGGGTGTGGCGGCTGTGTCGGGGCAGGGGACCCACCGACACGGCGGTGACGCCCTCGTGGGCCTCGAAGGCCTGGACCAGCGCGGCGGACTCGGGTCGGTCGGCCAGCCGATCGGTGTTGACCGTCAGCACCACCAGCAGGGGCACGTCGGCGTCGGGATCGGCCGCCAGCAGGTCGCGGGCGAAGGCAAGCCCCTGGGGCCCCCACTGCCCGTCGTCCAGGTGCAGCACCACCGGGCGCACCTGGGCCAGCCGGTGCAGCAGGCGGCGCACGATGGCGCCGGCCTCGTCGGCCTTGTCCAGCCGGGGCACCCCCAGCAGGGCCCGCTCCTCGTCCGCGGCCGGCTCGATGACCTCGGCCAGCGCCTGTGCCTCGGCGGGATCGTCGTAGCCCACGTCGCCGAGCTGCTGCTGGATGCGGGCCACCAACTCCGCCCGCACCAGGCCCCGCCCGTTCAGCAGGCGGCGCAGGGCGGCGGGCAGCCCGTGAGCCGGGCCTCGCTCGGCGGCGTAGGCCACCCGCAGGGGCACGGCGGCCCCCACCTCCTCGGCGCGCTGGGTGAGCCAGTCGGCCAGGGCGGTCTTGCCGAAGCCCGAGGCCCCGTGCAGCAGCACGCCGCGAGGCTGTCCCGTCTGCACCACGGCCCGCAGATCGGCCCACAGGGTGTCCCGCTCGGCCTCGCGGCCCACGAAGGGCAGGCTGCGCAGCTCGAACAGGCCCAGGCCGGCGCCACGGCGGGCGGCCCGGGGCGCCTCGCTGCGTGCCTCGCGCCAGTCGGTGGGCACGGCGGCCCGGGGCACCCGGCTGGCGCAACCCAGCGCCTCGGCGGCGGGCTCCACCGTGGTGGGCGGCAGATCCGGCAGCGTGGGCCCCTCGAGGGTGGGCGCGGTGCCCAGATCCTCCAGCTCGGCGGCGGTGGGGCTGCCCCACGGGGCCAGCGACAACGGCGCCTGGGACAGGGCGCTCAAGGCCCAGCGGGCGTCGGCGGCGCACTGAAAGCGCATCTCGGGCGGCTTGGTGAGCAGCCGCCGCAGCCAATCCTCCAGGCCCGCCGGCACGGGGAACCGCGGCCGGAGCGCCGGAGGCAGCTCGGTCATCTGCGCCACGAGGGTGGCCAGGGGCTGCGCCCGCTGCAGCGGCGGCGCGCCGGCCACCAGCTCCCACACCATGCAGCCCAGGGCGTAAAGGTCGGTCCAGGGCCCCTGATCGCGGGCCAGGCCGCGGATCTGCTCGGGGGCCATGTACGCGGGCGTGCCGGCGGTCTGACCCGCCTTGGTGGCCCCGGTGGTCAGGTCGTCGCCGGCCTCGTGGACGGCCACACCGAAGTCGGTGAGCACCGGCCGACCCTCGGCGTCCAGCAGCACGTTGTCGGGCTTCAGGTCGCGGTGGATGACCCCGCGAGCGTGGGCGTGGCCCAGCGCGTCCAGCAGATCCATCACCGCGGCCCGCAGGCCGGGCCAGTCCAGCCCGGGGAGGTCTGGGCTGAGCGCGCCCCCGTCCAGGCGGTCCATCACCAGGAACGGGCTGCCGGCGGGCAGAGGGGCGGGGGCTTCGTCGGCGATCTGGCCGAAGTCGTGCACCCTCACGATGCCCGGGTGATCCAGGCGCGCCACCGCGCGGACCTCGCGGCGGAAGGCCCGCTGGTAGCCCGGCTGGCGCGAGATGTCGGCGGTGATGACCTTGATGGCCACCGGCCAGGCCTCGGCGGCGTGGCGGGCGGCCCAGACCTGCCCCATGCCCCCTTGACCCAGGAGCTCGTCCAGGCGGAAGGGGCCGAGGTGGGGGCGTGCGGTCACGGCCACCTTGTCGGGCATTGCCACGGCGGTGGCAAGGGGCGTTTCATCGGCGCCTCGACCACGCAGACCCGTGGCGCCGCCGGTCAGCTCAGAGCGGATCGGGCTCCCAGCCCGCGGTCTGCCAAGCCGTGGGGTTGTTGGTCAGATCGGCGATCTTGGCGATGTCCGCCTCGGAGATGGCGATGTGCGGCTGCAGCGTGCCGTCGGTCTTCAGCGTGGCGATCTGGCTGACGTTGCTGACGGCCACCGTCTTGGCGTGGGTGGCCAGGGTCTGCGCGATGCTGGTCTTGCCGAGCTTGCGGGCGATCTCGGCGGCGTAGAGCAGGGTGGTGCTCTCCTTGAACGCCGTCTTCTCGGGGGCGGGCCACTTCGGGTCCGCCAGCTTGGGCGCCTCGGCGC
This sequence comes from Myxococcales bacterium, assembly GCA_020633555.1. Lineage (GTDB taxonomy): Bacteria > Myxococcota_A > Bradymonadia > UBA7976 > UBA1532 > JACKDL01. Next base: position 254,818 of record JACKDL010000004.1, read on the forward strand.
TGAGGATGTCCCAGGCGGCCTTCATCTCGGCCACCTGGAACAGCTTGTAGGTGGTGGTCTTGGTGGCGGTGGGCGCCGTGGCGGTGAGGGTCTTCACCTGGGCCAGCGCGGGCACGGCCAGGGCCAGGGGGAGCAGGGCGAGGATCAGCGAGCGGAACATGGGCACTCCTGGGAGGGTCTGGACACGCCGCGCGCAGCGAGCCGCGGATGACTGCGCCTTGGGCTGTACATCGGGACGGTGCCGCGGCGCCTGACCGGACACGGGCTGTGTGGGTGAATTCGACCCGGCGGCCAGTATTTCGCCCCCGTCATGGGCAGCGGCCGCCCGCCAGAGCCCGGATCTGCTGGCCGGCCCAGGCGTAGGCTGCCGAGGTGAACTCGGGGGTCACGGGCCCGCCCTCCACCTGCACCACCTGCACCAGCCGCGGGCCCACGGGGGCGTGCGCGAAGGTGAGCTGCCCCGCCAGGTCGTACTCCATCTGCGCGGGGTAGCGGCACACCGGGTCGTCGCAGGTCACCTGGGGATCGATGCCCTCGCCATGGCGAGCCTTCAGGTCGCGCTGCAGCGTGGCCAGCCGGGGCGTCAGGGCGGCGCCGCACAGGCGCTCGGCGGTGCGCACGACCCCGTCGGGGCCGGCGTGGGGGTCGTCGCCCGCGGTGTCGGTGTAGACCTGGATCCACAGCACGCCCACCCGGGGGTCCACGGCGGCCTTCACGGCGTTGGGCATGGAGGCCAGGCGCCGCACCAGCCGGGCGTCGATGGGCACGGGCGGCGGGACCCGCACGGTGGCGCTGCGCGAGGCCGGTGCGGGGGCCGACGGCACGCCGGGCGCTCCCCCGCAGCCGATGAGCGCGAGGGCGAGCAGGGCGCGGCGCATGGGCATCCTCCAGTGTCGAAACGCGGTAGATTCTCGGCCCGACCGGCCCTTTGACGCCAACTTCCCCCCGGAGGCGCCCCGTGCAGCACGCCGTGACCCAGCCCATCCCGCCCTTCAAGACCGCTGACGGCCGGCTCGAGATCCACGGCATCCCGGTGTGGGTGGACAACCTGAGCTGGCTGGCCGTGTGCACCCGCACGGGGGCGGCGGTGGTCATCGACGGGCCCGAGGCGCCGCCGGTGCTGGCGAAGTGCGCCGCGCTGGGCGCCGAGCTGACGGGGGTGCTGAACACCCACGTGCACGGAGATCACGTGGGGGTGAACCAGGGCCTGGCGAAGCTGGGCCTGCTGGGCGGGCTGACGGTGTGCGGCCCGGCGAAGCAGGCCGCCAAGGTGCCGGGCCTGACCCGCGGCGTGGGCGAGGGCGACCGGGTGCAGATCGGCGCCGTGGAGGGCCAGGTCTGGCTCACCGAGGGCCACCAGGATGGCCACGTGAGCTTCGTGTTCGGCGACGCCCTGTTCTGCGGCGACACCCTGTTCGCCGGCGGCTGCGGCTACCTGTTCGACGGCCCGCCCGCGAAGATGCACGCCAGCCTGCAGCGGCTGATGACCCTGGACGGGGCCACCCGCGCCTTCTGCGCCCACGAGTACACCCAGGACAACCTGCGCTTCGCGTGGTTCGTCGAGCCCGACAACGCCGCACTGGCGGCCCGCATCCGGCGGGACTGGGCCACCCGGGCCACCGGCGGCTGCACCCTGCCTGGCACCCTCGCCGAGGAGCGCGCCAGCAACCCCTTCGTGCGGGTGGACTCGGCCACGATCCGCCGGCGCGTCGCCGCGGAGCTGCCCGAGCGCGCGCTGGACTCGGGCGAGGCGGTGTTCGCCGCCACCCGGGCGCTGAAGGACACCAAGCGCCACAAGGACGCCGTGCCCGACGCGGCCCTGCCGCTGTTGGGGTAGACTCCCCCCGCGAACCCGGGGGAGCGCCCATGACACGTCTCTTGATCCTGGCCCTGGCGGCCACGCTGGCGGTGGCCTGCGACGACGGCGGTGGCGGGGGTGGCGGCGGGGCCGACGCCCAGCCGCCGCCCGACGCCGTGCACGCGGACCAGGCCCCGGCCGACGCTGCGCCCACGGACCAGGCCGTCGTCGACGCGGCACCCCCGCCCGATCAGAGCCCGCCCGCCGACCAGGGCCCGCCCGCCGACCAGGGCCCCGACCAGTTCATGCGCGAGTGCGACGACGGCGAGGTGTACTGCGCCAACGCCGGCCGCCCCGAGCGGGTGACCTGCGAGGCCGGCCGCTGGGTGCTGGGCGCCTGCCCCGCGGGCCAGATCTGCCTGGGCGAGGGCGCCTGCCTGCCCGATCCCGCGGAGTGCGCCGACGGCGACCGCATCTGCCTGGACGCCCAGACGCCCGCCCGCTGCGACCCCGGCCTGGGCTGGAGCCCGGCCCGCGCCTGCCCCGAGGGCACCGCCTGCTCGGGCCGCGGCGAGTGCCGCTCGGTGGCCTGCGCCACCAACGAGCAGAGCCAGAGCTACCTGGGCTGCGACTACCAGGTCATCGACCTGCCCAACCTGGCCTTCGCCGAGATCGGCGCCACCGCCGACGCGCCGCTGGGGGTGGTGCTGACCAACCCCGACGCCGCCGAGCCCGTGCGGGTGACCGTGCGCGGCCCCGACGGCCGGCTGGCCGCGCTGGTGGGCGAGGTGACTATCACGCCGCCGCCCACCGCGCTGGGCGAGTTCGAGCCGGTGACCGTGCGCAGCGAGGTGCGCAGCCCGCAGGGCGTGGTGAGCCAGGCCTTCACCGAGGCCGCCGCGCTGGAGGTGCCGCCCGGCGGCCTGGCCACCCTGCTGCTGCCCCACCAGGGCTGGGACGGCCGCGGCGGCGTGCGCCTGGAGGCCTGGCGGGTCTCCAGCGACCGCCCGGTGGCCGCCTATCAGTTCAGCCCGTACTGCTGCAACTTCAGCTACACCAACGACGCCAGCCTGCTGCTGCCCATCGGCGCGCTGGGCACCGTGTACCGCAACGTCGGCGTGCCCGCCTGGGAGACCGCGGACCAGGACCGCGACGGCAACCCGGTCGAGGGGCCCGGCTTCCCGGCGACGCTGACCGTCATCGGCACCCAGCCCGGCACGCGGGTGACGGTGACGCTGCCCGCCGGGGTGCAGGTGGACGAAGATCCCACCCAGCGCAGCCAGCGCAACGGGCAAGTGCTCTCGGCGGTGCTGGGGGACAGCGAGGTGTGGACCATCGAGGCCCGGCAGACCGTCCGGGTGGGCAACGACTACATCGGCCAGGATCTCAGCGGCGCGCGGGTGGAGGCCACGGCGCCGGTGGCCGTGTTCACGGGCCACCAGTGCACCTACTACCCCCAGGACTCGGCCGCCTGCGACCACCTGGAGGAGCAGCTCTTCCCCGTGGACGCCTGGGGCGCCCAGTTCCTGCTCACCCCGCCCAAGCTGCGCAGCCCGAACCCGGCGCTGGCCCGCGAGACCACCTACTGGAAGCTGGTAGCCGACACCGACGCGACCGTCGTCACCCTGGGCGTGCCCTTCGCCGATCTGAGCCCTGCGCCCCCTGGCGCCGCCGGCGTGCCCGACTGCGGCGCCCGGCTGACGGGCCCCGACCAGATCACCTTGCAAGCCGGGGAGTTCTGCGAGTTCGGCAGCCGCCGCCCCGTGGCCGTGCAGGCCAGCGCGCCGGTGCAGATCATGGGCATCATGAGCGGCCAGGCCACGGTGGGCTTCAACTTCGACCCCGCCGGCCAGAACGCGGGCGATCCGGCCATCTGGATCGTGCCCCCGCAGCGCCAGTTCCGCCGCAGCTACGCCTTCCTGGCCCCCGACACCTACTACGTGGACTACGTGACCGTGGTGGCGCCCGTGGGCACTGAGCTGACCCTGGACGGCCAGCCGGTGGACATGATCGGCGCCGAGCGCGTCGCCGGCGCCGACGGCTTCTTCGTGCAGGCCATCGAGATCGAGGACGGCCCCCACCGCATCGAGGGCAGCGCGCCCTTCGGGATCCTGGTGTACGCCTACGATGACTACGTGAGCTACGCGTTCACGGGCGGGCTGGACCTGAGCAAGCGTTAGCACCGCAGGGCTTGCGGGCTGTGCGCGTTGAGCGACTGGCCGAGGTTCGCTAGCTTGATGGCCATCAGAATGGCCATCAGGAGACAGCCATGCATGCGTGGTCGATCGCGAAGGCAAAGGACGGGCTGACCAGGCTTCTGCGCGAGGTTGAAGGCGGCGAGCCGGTCGAAATCACCCGCCGCGGCGAGCCGGTGGCGGTTGTCATCAGCATCGAGGCGTACCGGGCGATGCAGCAGGCCCGGCCGACGCTCTATGAGGCGGTCATGGCGTGGCGGGCAGAGACCGAGGTCGAAGAGCCCCCCGAGGATTGGCTCAAGGATGTTCGCGCCAAGGACTCCGGGCGCGATTTCGAATGGTGAGCCTGCGCTACCTGCTTGACACCAACGTCCTGTCAGAGTTGGCCAGGCCTCGCGCTGCGCCACAGGTCATGGCCGCCGTTGAGGCGGCGCGCGGCTCGACCGCGACCTCTGCGACGGTCTGGCACGAGCTGCTCCGCGGCACCGCCCGCCTGGCCGAGGGGCGCAGGAAGCAGGACCTTCAGGCGTGGCTGGTTCGGATCGAGGCTGCCATTCCCATCCTCCCATACGACGCTGAGGCAGCGCGGTGGCACGCGCAGCAGTCGGCGCGGTTGATGGGCTTGGGTCGTCCACCACCCTACGCGGACGGGCAGATCGCAGCCGTCGCTGCGGTCAATGGGCTGGTTCTTGTGACCCGAAACGTCAAGGATTTCGAGGGCTACGAGGGGCTTCTCGTCGAAGACTGGTTTCAGCCGACGCCAGCCAGGTCGTAGATGTCCGCGAAGGCGAGTGACAGGCTCAGGGCGTCCAGCGGCAGGCGGCCACTCTCCAGATCCCGGCGCAGCCAGGCGTCACCTTGGCGCGTGTGCAGCGTGATGTGCTGGGCCGTGGAGTCCACCAGGACATACGCCTGAAGGCTCGGCAGTCGCCGGTAGTGCTCGAACTTGGCGCCGCGGTCGTAGCTGGCCGTGCTGGGGGACAGCACCTCGAAGACCACGACCGGGTTGGTCACCGCTTCGGGGTCGGGCTCAGCGAACTGAAAGTCCCCACACACCACGGTCAGATCGGGCAGCAGCAGGCTGTCGGTCAGCTCGACGTAGACCTTCTGGTCGCTGTTGGTCGGCCGGCACGGTCGGCCCCGCAAGGCGGCAAACAGCAGGCCGTTCAGGTTGACGGCGATGGCGGCGTGGCGCGCCGTCCCGCCGGCCATGGCGTAGGGCTCGCCGTTCACGAACTCGAACTTCTGGTCGGGCGCCTGCGCCTTCTCCCAGGCCAGGAACTCCGCCAGGGTCATCCGTTCCGGTCCTCCAAGGCTGACCGACGGAGTATAGCAGCGGCCGGATGTTGGCGCCGGTCAGCGGCGGCGGCGGAACACCAGGGGCAGGGCGAGCAGCAGCAGCGCCCACGGCGCCGCGGGGCCGCGGCCGGGCCGCGTGGTGCAGCCGGTGCCGCCGAAGCGCTCCCCGGTGACGGCGGGGCGGGCGGCGTCGGGCTGGCCGGCGTCCACGGGGGGGGCCACGCCGTCGTCGGGGATGGTCACGCCGCCTTGGTCGGGGCGGGGGCCCAGCTCGGCCTCGGTGACGGCCTGATCGGGGTCGGTGCCCAGGTCTGGCGCGGTGCCCAGGTCGGGATCGACCGCCGCCATGTCGGGGTCGTCTGGCCCCGCGTCCACCTCGGGCACGCCCATGTCGGGGTCCTGCACGGGCATGTCCGGCACGGGCTGGCTCAGGATGCCGATCATCCACTCCACGCTCTGGTTCTCGCCCCGGCTGTACTTGGCGGCCAGGCGCTCGTCGTACAGGCCTCCGGCGGTTTCGGCGTCGCCGTAGAAGTCGGCGGCCAGCACGCCCGCGGCGATGAGCTCGGCGTGGTTCAGGCCCTGGAACAGGTGGGCCTCGGCCACCCGGGCGCCGGCCAGGGTCAGGCCGGAGTCGTCCAGGGCGCTGGCCACGAACAGCAGGCCGTCGCTGGGGCCCGAGATCTCGCCCAGGAAGGCGGTGCCGGCGAACAGGCGGGGCAGGTCGTCGGCGAAGGCCTCGGCGTACCAGGGGAACAGGCCGCCCAGCCAGTCCTCCACCAGGCCCTCCCAGGTCATGCGGCGCTCGGCGGCGTCGGCGTCGCCCCAGAAGCCCTGCAGCAGCTCGGCGCCCAGGGCGCCCACGCTGAGGATGGGGTTGCCGCCCGCGGCCAGGTACAGCTCGACGTCGGGGTGCACCCCCCGCGCCTGCAGGGCGCCCACCACGTCGTTGGCCTCGTCGATGGCCGCCTGGATGCCCGGCGAGTACGAGTAGAAGCCCAGCCCGCCGTAGTAGGTGGTGAACCAGTCCTGCTGGACGGCGTAGGCGCCCAGGCTGGGGTTGCTGCCGGGCAGGCCGTGCAGGTCGCTCAGATCGGCCAGGAGCTGCCGCTGGCCGGGGAAGTGGTCGCCGCCCTCCTGGAACACGCTGATGGGGCCCCAGTCGTCGGCCACCAGCAGGTTGGCGCTGGTGAAGGGGTAGTAGGTGGTCCACGAGGTGGGGGCGTCCAGGGGCTCGTCCTGCAGGGCGAACAGGTTCTGGGCGGGCCAGCGGAACACGGTGTCCAGGCCGGCGTGGGGGCTGCCCACGAAGATCAGCCGGCCCACGTCGCCGCGGTAGCGGGTGCCGTGCTCGTGGTAGGCGAGGTGCACCGCCGCCCAGTCGGCGTCGGCGGTGTTGCTCACGTAGATCCGCGCCGCCTGGCCGCCCTTGCTGTAGGCGACCAGGTCCACCTTCACGCCGCGGTGGCGGGCCTGGGCCAGGGCCACCACGTTGGCCACCTGCTCGGCCTGCAGGAAGTTGTCGCCGTGGCGGTGGGCGAAGGTGGGCGCGTAGACGTGGAAGCCCGCGCGGCTCAGGCTCACGGCCAGGAAGCTCATGCTGCGCAGGGCGTTGTCGCCGGCGCCGGTCACCAGCACCACCGGGCGGGTCATCACCGGCACCAGCGGGGCGGGTGGGTAGTAGTGCACCACCACGTCGCGGCTGTGGGGGCTGGGATCGCCGAAGCAGTCGGCCACCAGGCGCCCGCCGGTGATGTCGTCGGCGGCGGCGGTCCACTCGGTCTGGGGCAGGAAGGCCTCTTGCGTGAACAGCCCGTCCGCGCCGTCGCGGTACAGCCAGGTCTGCCAGCGCAGGGGGCGCAGATCGCCGCACTCGGCCACCTGCTCGAACTGGGGCGAGGCCAGCAGCGGGGGCGCCGCCAGCAGCAGGGCCAGGACCAGGGTGAACCCGTTCATCCCTCACCCTCCGGGGGCTTCTCGCCGCCCTTCGGCTTCAGCAGGCGGGTCAGTCCGCCCAGCAATTCCGCAGGGTTGGGGGCCATGCGCCGCATGAGATCCAGGTTCTCCTTCATGGCCTTCTGGGCCACGGCGAAGCTCGACAGGCTCATGCCCAGGTAGTGGCCGAACAGCCGCATCAGGCTCTTGTCCTCGATCTCGATGACCGTCTGCAGGAAGTCCTCGGGCAGGAAGTCCAGCTTGAAGGCGTGGGCGTCGGTCAGCAGCACCTGCACCATGGTGCGCCGGGTGAGGTCGTCGCCCGTCTTGGCGTCCACCACCTTCACCCGGCGGCCGCTGGCCAGGTCACCGGCCAGATCGTCCAGGGTGATGTAGGCGCTGCGCCCCGTGTCGTACAGGCGGCGGTTGGCGTAGCGCTTGATGAGTACCGGCTGGACCACGGGGCCTCCCTCTCCAGGCCGGCCAGCATGGTCATCCAGGCCGGCCCGCGCAAATCGATCCAGGACGCTCACTCGGCCGCCCCGGCGGCGGCCAGGGCCTCCAGGATCAGGCCGTTGATGGCGGCCGGGTCCTCCACCTGCAGCATGTGGCCCAGGCCGGGCAGCACCACCACCTTGGCCCGCGGCAGCAGGCGCCTGGCCTTGTCCGCCACGCTCTCGGGGTCGTCGCCGTGCAGGATGGGGTTGGGGATCAGGCCGTCCTGGGCGCCGAACACCACGGTCACCGGGATCTGCAGGCTCGCCAGCCGGTCGGCCACGTGCTCATCGAGCATGCCGTGGATGCTGGCCACCACCGCGTGCAGGTAGGCGTCGAAGTCGGCGGCGCGCTTCACCCGCACCCGCTCCTCCAGGTGGTGCTCGGCGTCCTTCGTCCACTTGCCGAACACGTTCTTCTTGTAGTGCTCGCGGAGCTGCTGCTCGTCGCGGGCCTTGAAGGCGGCGACGGTGCTCACCTGCTTCAGCCAGCGGGCCTCGCCCTTGGTGAACGTCTCGATGCCCGCAGGGGCCAGCAGCACCAGCGCCTTGACCCGCTCGGGCCAGGCCAACGCCAGGGTGAGCGCGATCTGGCCGCCCATGCTGTGGCCCACCACGGTCACCGGCTTCTCCACGCCCAGGTGGTCCAGCAGCGCCACCAGCCGCCGGGCCTGGGCGGTCATGCCGTAGTGCTCGCCGGGCGGCTTGGCCGAGCGCCCGTGGCCCATGAGATCGGGCACGATCACCTGGTGCTCGGCGGCCAGGATGTCGGGCAGGTTGGCGTTCCAGTAGCCGGCGTGCTCGCCCAGGCCGTGCAGGAACAGCACGGGGTCGCCCAGGCCGGCCTGGTACACCACGGTCTTGTGGCCGGCGATCTCGGCCTCGCCCATCAGCCCGGGGCGGCTGAGCTGGTCGAACTGCAGGGTGTCCATGGCCTCGTACTTCCCGGTCACGCAGCCGAGCAGGGTCAACGCCACCCCCAGGAGGGCACCTGATCGCGAACCCATCAGAAGTGCACCCAGGTCAGCGAAAGGTAGGTGGTCCAGGGCCGGCTCTCGGGCAGCGGATCCTCGGTCACCCGCCCCTCGAGGAACTTGCCCAGCCGAACCACGGCGGCGTGGGCGCCGAACCACAGGAAGGGCATGGGGCGGTACAGCAGCTCGGCGTTGCCCTCGACGCCGATGAAGCGGTCGGTGCCCGCCTCGACGGCGGCGGCCTGGGCGGTGGCCAGGCCCAGCTTCAGGTTGAGCTGGTCGGCCACCAGATCCACCGAGCCGTTCAGGAAGGCCGCCATCACCCCGTGGCCCAGGTTGGCCGGGTCGTACACCACGGCCACCTGCCGGTTCACCGAGCGGATGTCGGGGAACAGCAGCAGGCTGCGGTGGGTGCCGTGCAGGGCGCCGGGGATGCCGTAGTTGTTGCCCGTGACCACGCTGGACAGGGTGCGGTCCTGCGGGCTGTCGTCGCCGGTGGCGTACAGCAGCTCCAGGCTCAGCAGGTCGCCGTTGGTGCGGCCCCAGCGCCAGGCGGCCTCCAGATCCACCAGAAAGCCCAGCAGATCCGCGGGGGTGTCGTCGAAGGCCGGCGTGGGGCAGGGCACGCGGGCGCCCTCGGCGCGGCAGGGGCCGGGCACCACCTCGAAGCTGCCGAAGTTGGCCACGGCGAAGCCGCTGACAGTGAGCGGGCCGCCCGCCAGCCACCGGTTGTAGCTGGCGTCCAGGCCCACGTAGAACAGGTCGCCCTGGGCCAGATCGGGCGACAGGCGCAGGGGCGCGGCGCCGTTGTAGTCGCCCAGCGGGCTGCCCGGGCCGGCGCCCAGCGCGCTGCCCACGCCCCGCGAGCGGTCGCGCAGGTACCACAGGTGCAGCCCCACCTGGGTGGCGTCGCTCACGCCCACCTCGGCGTCGGCCATCAGGAGCTGCACGTCGTCGTCCTTGTCGGACTGGTTCAGGTACAGGTCGAACCAGCTCACGCGGCCCACCAGCCGCCGGTGCAGCTTGCCAAACAGGCTCACGCCCGCGGCGTCGGTGCCCCAGAAGGTCAGGTGGGTGCCGCCGTGCATGAGGGTGTCGGGGAACACCGTGGTGGGGTCGTGGGCGCTGTCGGCCAGCGGCTGCAGGCCCACCACCAGGTTCAGGCCCTTGATGAGCTCGATGTCGGCAGCCAGGCGCTTGGTCTGCAGGTTCACCGTGTCGCCGTTGATGGCGGCCCCGGCGTTGCCCCGGCTGGTGTTGCTGGCGTCGCCGAAGGTGAAGTCGATCTCGAAGGCCGCCTTCAGCTTCGCCCGGCCGTCCAGCAGCGTGGGCTTGTAGGTGAAGAAGCCCAGGTAGCGCTGCTCCACGTAGCTCAGGCCGTCGTCGTCGGTGGTGGTGCCGTTGGGCCCGTACAGCCGCCCGGTGAGCAGGCCGTCCACCAGGTCGCTGGTGCTCTTGACGTTGGTGCGGGTGGCCCGGCTGAAGAACACCCCCACGTAGGTCAGCGCGCTGGGCTCGTCGTCGCCGATCTGCCAGGTGGCCGGGGTCATGGGCGGGGGCGGAAGATCGGCCTTCGGCGTCTTCGGCGTGGGCGCGGCCAGCAGCGCCAGCAGCGGCAAGAGCGTGGGCGTCACCGCACCCTCCGGTAGATCTGGATGTTGTCGTCGCCGAACTGACCGTTGCTGGTGCTGCCGAAGCCGTTGGCAGGCGGGGTGGCGCCCAGGCCGGGATCGGTCTCCACCACCTCGTAGGTCAGGGTGTCGCCCTGCACCTGCCAGATGCCCTCGCTGGTGGCGGCATAGGGCTCGGTCTGGGTGAGCACGATGCTCGGCGGGCGGTCGCCCTCGTCCACCTGGTAGCGGCCGGTGAGCACGATCTGCTGGCCGTCGGCGTTCACGGCCACCACGTCGAAGGCGCCCGCGGCGGTGAAGGTGGCGTCCAGCCGGCGCAGGTTGCCGGGCGCGCCCGACAGCAGGGGGGCCACGTCGGCGCCCTCGCTCACCCAGTCGCCCACGATGGCCGGGCCCTCCACCACGGCCATGTCCGGCGGCGGCGCCTGATCGGGCGGGGGGGCCGCGTCGGTCACCACCGCCTGGTCGCGCTCAACGCCATCATCGGGATCGGGCGGGGCGGCGTCCCGCCCGCCCTGGTCGGGCAGGGCCAGGTCGGCCCGCGGGCCGCGATCCAGGGCCACGCCTTCGTCGGCCTGGCCCACCCGGGCGTCTACGGGGATCGCGGCGTCGCTGGTGTGGAAGTCGGGCTCGGCGGGGCAGCCGGTGAGGGCCGCAGCCAGCGCCACCAGGGTGGTCAGCCGCCCCTTCATGGGGCACACTGGCCTGCCGTCTTTCGCCGGCTTCGGCGGGCGAAGGAGTGGGGGGATCCGTCGATGCGCACGGTGAACAGTATGTAAACCACGACGGATCCCCCCGGCGATCTGGCGGGGGGCGCCGGGCCCCCGCTGCGAAGTCAGCGACCGTACAGCCGCTTCACCTCGGGCTTGATGACCTTGCCGCTGGCGTTCTTGGGCAGCGCCCCGTCGGCCAGCACGAAGCGCTTGGGCACCTTGAACTTCGCCAGGCTGCCCCGGCAGTGGGCCTCCAGGGCGGCCAGATCCACGGGGCGGCCCGGGCGCGGCACGATCACGGCCACGCCCACCTCGCCCCACTTGGCGTCGGCCTCGCCCACCACGGCCACCTCGTCCACGCCCTCGAAGCCCAGCACCACGTTCTCGATCTCGGCGGGGTACACGTTCTCGCCGCCGCTGATGAACATGTCCTTCTTGCGGCCGCTGATGCGGAAGAAGCCCTGGGCGTCGAACTGGGCGTAGTCGCCGGTGCGGAACCAGCCGTCGGGGTTGGCGGCGTGGCTGTTCTCGGGGTCGTCCCAGTAGCCCTGGCAGACGTGGGGGCCCGCCAGGCGCAGCTCGCCCACCTCGCCCACGCCCAGCATGCGGTCGGCCTCGTCGAAGACGGCGGCCTGGGCGTGCAGGATGGGCTGGCCCACGGTGCCGCGCTTCAAGTGGATCATGTGGGGCGGCAGCGAGAAGCAGTTGGGCCCCACCTCGGTCATGCCGTAGCCCTGCCGGAAGGTGAACCCGCGATCCAGCCAGGCGTCCAGCAGGGGCTCCGGCGCCGCCGCGCCGCCGCTCAGCCAGGTGTGCACGCTGCTCAGGTCGTGGGTGTCGACGCCGGCGTCCAGGAGCATGTGGTACATGGTGGGCACGGCCACGGTGGCGGTGATGCGCTGCTGCTCGATGACCTTCAGGCTCAGCACCGGATCGAAGCCGCCCATGAGCACCACCGTGCCGCCCCGGTACAGGGTGGGGGTGGCCAGGCAGTTCAGCCCGCCCGTGTGGAAGAGGGGCAGGAAGGCCAGCACCCGGTCGTTGGGGTTCAGGTCGCAGGCGAACACCGTGTTCACCGCGTTCCAGAACACCTGCCGGTGGGGGACCATGACCCCCTTGGGCTTGCCGGTGGTGCCGCTGGTGTAGAGCAGCATGGCGAGCTGCTCCGGGCCGCGGCACTGGAAGTCGGGGGTGGCGCTGGCGCGCTGCAGCAGGTCCTCGTAGCGGTGGTCGCCGGCCCGGGCGGGCTCGCCCAGGGCCACGCCGCGGGTGCCCTGCCGCGTCTCCAGCAGGGCGCCGGCGGCCTCGCGGCTGGCCTGATCGTACACCAGCGCCTTGGGGTGGCAGCGGTCGACGATGTCGGCCAGCTCGGGCACCGCCAGGCGCCAGTTCAGGGGCGTGAAGGCCGCCCCCAGGCGCAGGCAGGCCACCACCAGCTCGAAGGTTTCGATGCCGTTGCGGGCGATGAGGGCCACCCGGTCACCGGGCTGCACCCCCTGCGCCGCCAAGGCGTGGACCAGGCGCCACGCCCGCTCGTTGAGCTGGCCGTAGCGCAGCGTCCGGCCCGTCTCCACCTCGCTCAGCGCGATCCGCGACGGATCGGTGAGCGCCCACTGGGCGATGAAGTCCGAGTGTCCGGTGAGCATGGCGTGACCTCCCAATCCCCGCCCGGATCAGTCCCGGGCCGCGAGCCAGGCCGCGATCTGCGGCCAGTACTTCTTGGGGGATTTGCTGCTCGTGGACAAGCCGATGTGGCCGGTGGGGAAGTCCATGAGCGTCTTGTCCTCGCTGGCGACGATGCCCATCAGCGCCTCGGCGCTGGGCCGCGGCACGATGTGGTCCTTCTGGGCCAGCACCACCAGCAGGGGCTTGTCGAAGGCCTCCAGATCCACCCGCTCGCCGTTCACCACCATCTGGCTCTGGCAGAAGCGGTTCTCTTGGTAGCAGTCGCGGATGTATTGGCGATACACGCCGCCCGGGAAGGGCACGTTGTCGCTCGACCACTTCTCCAGGCGGCGCCAGGTGTCGACGAAGCCGTCGCGATCCTTGGCCTCCCACAGGCCGCGCCACTTGGTCATGTTGGTCAGCGGCGCCATCAGGCGGAAGCCGCTCTCCATCAGCCAGGTGGGCACGTTGCCGTAGGCGTCGATCACCGCGTCGGGGCTGAAGAACTGCCGCTGGGTCCACCGCGAGAGGATGCCCTCGTCGTGGAAGTCCACGGGCATGGCCATGGCCACGAAGTTCTTCACCTTCTCGGGGCGCAGGGCGGCGTAGCTGAGCGCCATGGTGCCGCCCATGCAGTAGCCGTACAGGCTCACCTGGTCCACGCCCTCGCGCTGGCAGGCCACCCGCACGGCGTCGCCCAGGTAGCCCAGGGCGTAGTCGCCCCAGGTCTTCTGGCTTTCGGCCACGCCGGCGGCGCCCCAGTCGATGACGTAGCAGGCGAAGCCCTGCCCCGTCAGGTGCTCGAGCAGGCTCTTCCCGGGCATGAAGTCCAGGATGTAGTAGCGGTTGATCAGCGAGTAGCTGAACACGATGGGCGTGCGGTGGCGCACCTCGCCGCGGGGGGCGTAGTACAGCACCTTCGTGGGGCCGCGCTCGTGCACGACCTCGAAGGGCAGATCGCCGCCGTGGGTGTCCACGCCGCGCAGCTCCATGGGGACGAGGCGGCCGACGGCGTCGCCGACGGCGCCGGCGAGCTGCTTGGCGGTGTCGAGGCCGAGCATCACTTCGTCTCCTGGGCGGGCGCCGCGGCGGCGGGCGTGGCCGACGCGGCCTTGGTCTTGGCGCGGCTACGGGGGGCCTTGGGCTTCGCGGCGGCGGGCCTGGCCTCGGCCTTCGGGGCGGGCTTGGCCTGAGCCTTCGGGGCGGCCTTTGCCTCCGCTTTCGGGGCGGCCTTCGGGGCGGCCTTCGCTTCCGTCTTCGGCGCCGGCGCGGCCAGCGTCGACTCCAGGGCCGCGAGCCGGTCCAGCACGGTCTGCTGGGCCTTCGCCATGCCGTCCAGGCGGTCGCGGATGGCGTCGAGCTGGCGCTCGAGCTCATCCACCCGGCCGAAGACGGCCTGGACGTCGCCCAGGGTGGGCACCCGCAGGTTGTGCAGGGACTGCTCCATGGCCTTGTCCATGCGGGCCTTGAAGATCAGGCTGCCCTCCATGGCCTTGCCGGCGCGGTCCAGGAAGGACTCGCTGCGCACCACGCGGTCGAGCTGCTGGCCCAGCCAACCTTCCCAGTGCTTCATGGCGTCTGCAGGCATGTTGACCATCTTCATCCACTGGCCGAACACGCCGCCGTTGGGGTCGCTCATCGGGTCCTCACCGCGAAATCACAAGAAAAGAAACCTGGCCCGGGAGGGTGGCCCCGGGCGGGCCGGAGGCGTCTCAGGCCGCGGGGGTCTGGAAGGCGCCCTTGAACAGCTCCACCTGCTTGTTGGCCAGGGCCTGCACGTGCTTGCCGGCCTCCTCGAACAGGGCGGTCTGGCGCTTGACCAGATCGCTCACCAGCTCCTGGCCCACCTTGTAGAGCTTCTCGCCGTTGGCCATGGCCTGCTCGCTCTGGGCGGTGAACTGCCGGGTCATCCAGGTCAGCTCGTTCGTGAACATCTCGCGGGTCTGCTCGAACATGCGATCCATGGGTCTTCTCCTGCCCTCTCGGGCTGTGGTCGGGGCCGTCTGGGCCCCTGGGCCACCATGCGCGGCCTCAGTTCTAGGCACCGGCCCCTGGGGGGTCAATCGCTTTTTTGTGCAGTGCAGCAACTTGGTGTCTGGTTGCCTTTGTTTCATGGGGTTCTTTGGGTTGTGCGCCGGTCGGTGGGTGCGCCCGCGAGCCGCCGCCGCTATCCTGCGCGCCCAACCCACGAAAGGCCTGCGCGATGCCGCTGGAGACCGTCGAGCGAGAGACCGGCCCCAACCCCACCGCCAGCGTGATCTGGCTGCACGGCCTGGGGGCCGACGGGCACGACTTCGAGCCCATCGTGCCCGCCCTGAGCCTGGCCGGGCCCACCCGCTTCGTCTTCCCCCACGCCCCCGTGCGCCCCGTCACCATCAACGGGGGCATGCGCATGCGGGCCTGGTACGACATCAAGGAGATGAGCCTGGACCGGCGGGTGGACTTCGAGGGCATCGCCGCCAGCGCGGTCGAGGTCGAGGCCCTGCTGGCCCGCGAGAAGGCCCGGGGCGTCCCGGCCGAGCGCATCGTGCTGGCGGGCTTCAGCCAGGGCGGCGCGGTGGCCCTGCACGCCGGCCTGCGCCACGCCGAGGCCCTGGCGGGCCTGCTGATCCTGTCGAGCTATCTGCCCTTCGCCGATCGGGTGACCGAGCACCACGCGGCCAACGGGCAGACGCCGGTGTTCTTCGGTCACGGCACCTTCGACATGGTGGTGCCCGCAGCCTTCGGGCGGAAGGCGGCCGAGACGCTGGAGGCCCTCGGGCAGCCGGTGTCCTTCGCCACCTGGCCCATGGCCCACGCGGTGCACCCCGACGAGGTGCGGGCCATCAGCGGCTGGCTGGTGGATCGCCTTCCGGCAAGGTGAAGACGAAGCGGGCGCCCTCGCCGGGGCGCCCCTCGGCCTCGATCTGGCCGCCGTGGCGGCGCACCACCCGCTGCACCGTCACCAGCCCCACGCCGTGCCCCTCGAAGGCGTCCCCGTGCAAGCGCTGGAAGGGGCGGAAGAGCTTGTCGGCGTTGGCGGGATCGAAGCCCACGCCGTTGTCGAACACCTCGAACCCGCCCTCGGCGGCGCGGCCGAAGCCCACGGTGGGTGGCTGCGACGCCTGGGCGTACTTGGCGGCGTTGTCCAACAGGTTGTGCAGCGCGATGCGCATCAGATCGGGATCGGCCTGGGCCTCCAGGCCCGGCTCGATGCGCCAGACCACGCCCCCGCCCCGGCGCTCGTCGATGTCGGCGGCGATCTGGCGGGCCAGGGCCGACAGATCCACGGGGCGGCGGGTCATCTCGGTGCGGGCGATGCCCGACAGCATCATGAGCGCCTCGGTCAGCCGATCCAGGCGCAGCGCGTTGGCCCGCAGCCGCTCCAGGTACACCCGCCCCAGCTCGTCGAGCTGATCGGCCACGTCGTCCATGAGCGCCGAGCTGTAGCCGTGGATGTTCACCAGGCCCCCGCGCAGGTCGTGGGCCACGGAGTAGCTGAAGGCCTCCAGCTCCTCTTTGATGGCCACCAGCTCCTCGTTGCGCTGGGTGAGCTCGATGGTGCGCTCCTCGAGGGAGCGCGACAGGGCGCGCACGGCCTGGAAGCCCGCGGTGTTCTCCAGGGCCGCGCCGGCCAGGGTGGCCAGGAACTCGGCCAGGCGGACCTCCTGGCGGCCGAAGAAGCCGGTCATGCCGCGCTGCTCGGCATAGATCACCCGCACCACCGCCCCTCGCGCCAGCACGGGCACGCAAATGACGCTCAGCGGCGTGCCCCCAGCCCCCTCGGGCAGGTCCACGACCTGGGTGCTGCGCGCGCTCACGCAGGCGCTCACGGCGTCCGCGCGCACCGCCGACAGGGGCGCGTCGTGGCCGCGGATCTCGCCCCCGTCCACCTGGAACAGCAGGCAGCGGTTGACGCGGAGCACCCGGCTGGTGCCCTCGCGCAGGGCCCGGTGGACGTCGCTGATGGACAGGCTGGACGCCAGCGCCCGGCCCATGCGCACCACCGCCGAGAAGCGGTCGGCCATCGACGGCGTCGAGGCCGGGCTCTGGGCGCGGATGGAGGCGGGCTGGAGGCGCTGGCGGATCTGCTGCCCCTCATCCAGCGCCTGATCGGCGCGGGGCCAGCCCAGGGCGCGGCCCACGCGACCCCAGGCCTGCAGCGCCTCAGCGTGGTCGACCACCAGCCCCGACGCCCGGGCCAGAGTCACGGCCTCGTCCAGGTGGTGCCGGGCGGCGCCGGGGTGCCCCTCGATGGCGGCGGCCAGCCCCTGCTCACGGGCCAGGGCGCTGGCGTAGAGCGCCCGGCCCCGCAAGCCGCGGGCGGCCTCACGCAGCGCCCGCTTCAGGCGACGCCGCAGGCGTAGCTGGTGGCCGCGGTCGAAGGGCGACACCTCCTCGCAGGCCCGGCGCAGCAGCTCCAGGTGCAAGAGCTGCAAGGGCCGGCCGGCCCAGGTGTCCTTGACCCCGGCCCTGGCGGCCTGGCGCAGGGCGTCGTCGGTCACCACCAGCGCCCGCTCGAGTTGCCCGCGGCTCAGCAGGATCCGGGCCTCGGCGATGCGACCCGGAAGCCGGGCGAAAGCGTCGCTGGGATCGGCTCGGGCCAGGCGCAGGTCGTGATCGTCCAGCCGGCCCTCCAGGCACAGAGCGCGCACCTCCAGGGCGATGAGCGCGTCGGTGGTGCGCCCCGCTCCCCGGGCCGCGGCCAGCATCTCGTCGGCCTGGCTCAAGGCCTGCTCCAGATCGCCGCGGGCCACCTGGACGCGCATGTGGGCGTGGCGTGCCCGGTCGGCGTCCCACTGATCGCCCTGCCGATCCAGCAGAGGGACCGCCTCGGCCAGAGCCTCCTGGGCTACCTCGAGCTCGCCCGCTTCGAGGGCGATGAGCCCCTGGAACCAGCGGGCTCGGCCCCGGAGCCCGGGCTCTCGGAGGCTGTCCGCCACCGCGGTGGCCCGGGCGGCGTAGCGGCGCGCCAGGGTGCCGGGCCCCAGCAGCTCATGGAACAGCATCGCGTGCTCGCCCCAGGCCTGGGCCAGGGCGTCGCTGGCGGGGTAGCGCTCGCTCAGGTTCAGCTTGCGCAGGTGGGCCACCAGGGTCAGCGCCGAGGGGCCCTCCACCAGGTAGGCCGCCTGCCCGATCAGGCGATAGAACTCGGCGGCCAGGCCCTCGGTGGCGGCGTGCTCCGGCCCCCGAACGCCCACGAACATGCGGGGCGAGGCCACATGGGCCGCCTGCCGGGCTGCGGCCCCGAGCAGCGCCCGGGCGTTGGCCACCTTGCCCTGCGGCAGGCGCCGGCCCAGGAGCGCCAGGCCTTCGGTGCACAGCCGGATGCACTCGTCGGGGCTGCCTCGGCGGAAGGCGAGCTGCGCCTGCAGGGCCATGGCGGCGGCGCGCTCCCGAGGCGTGCGGGCCCCTTCGGCGCTCTGCCTCAGCCACGGATCGGCCTCGGTGTAGCGGCCCACCGACACCAAGGTGGCGCCCAACTCGGCCACCACGTGGGGCCGCTGGGGATCGTCGCGGGCCAGCCCCGCTTCGGCCAGCGCGAGCAGCTCCACCAGCTCGGCCACCGCGCCCCGCCCCCGGGCCAGCGACGCCCCCGAGAGGGCAAAGGGCGCGGCCTCGGCCAGCCGCCCCGCGGCGGCCAGGTGGCGGGCGAGCGCTTCGGGCGGTGGCGATCGGTGGGCGAGCAGCCGGGTGGCGACCTTGTCGTTGAGCCGGGCCACCTGCACGGGGTTCAGGGTGTCCAGCACCGCCCCGCGCACGGCGGCGTGCACGAAGGCCGCCCGCTGCCCCTCACGCCACACCAGGTGCGAGCGGACGGCGGCGTCGGCGGCCTCCTGGGCGGCCTGGGGCGACAGGCCCGCCACCTCGGCGGCGTCCTTCAGATCGAAGCGCTGGCCGATGATGGCCGCGGCCCCCAGCCACACCACCGCCTCGGGCAGGAGCCGCGCCAGGGCGTGCTCGGCCAGGGTGTGGACCCCCTTGGGTACCGGCCCGTGCCCCGAGCCCTCCGCCAGCCGCCAGCTCCCCTCGACGTGGCGCAGGGCGCCCGACTCCACCAGCGCGTGGAGCCCCGAGCGCAGGGCGGCCGGCGAGCCCCCCGCCATCTGCAGCAGCCGCTGGTGGACCTCGGGCGGCAGGGGGCCGGCCATGGACTCGGCCATCCGCCGCACGGCGCCGTCGGTCAGCGGCTCCAGCGTCAGCACGGGCCCCTTCAGGCGGCCCAGGGCGGTGCGGCTGCCCTCGTCGTCGCCGCCCACCACCACCACCAGCGTGTAGCTGGCCCGCTGGTCGCGGTGCTTCTGCCAGGCCGCCAGGGCCGCGACCGTCGTGGCGTCCAGGCGGTCGGCGTCGTCCTGGGTGATCAGCACCGGCCGTTCGGCGTCGCCCAGGGCCGCCAGCAAGGCGCTCAGGATCTGCTCGTCCCGCGGCGGATCGGTGCTGATGGGCCCCGGAAAGGCCCGCGCGAAGCCTGCGAACCGCCGCCGCAGCGCCGGCAGATCAGGCTCAAAGCGCAGCCGGGCGCGGACCGCCAGCATGGGATCGCGCTGCAGCCGGGCCAGCAGCGCGCCCGCCAGCGTATCCAGGCCCACCCCCGGGCGGGTCTCGGCGGCGGCGGGCAGGGCCACCACGTGCGCCCCCGCGGCGGAGGCCGCGTCGCGCAGCTCGTCCAGCAGTCGGCTGCGGCCGCTGCCCGACGGGCCCACCAGCCGCACCAGGTCGCTGCGCCCCGACGCGGCCACCGCCAGCGCCGCGCGCAGGGTGTCGAGCAGCGGGCCGCGGCCCACCAGATCGGGGGGGGTCAGCGTCTCACGCAGATCAGAACGCCCGATGACCAGCGCGGGATCGGGCTCGCCGCCCTGGACCCCGACCGCCAGCGCCGACAGATCGGCGGCCGCCGCCGCGGCGCTCTGATACCGCTCCAGCGGATCCCGGCGCAGCAGCCGCTGCACCAGGGCATCCAGGGCGCGGGGCACCGCGACCCCCAGCCGACGCAGCGGCGTCGGGGCGTCCAGCAGCGCCCGCAGGAGCTGCCCGGCGTCTCGGCTGTCGTACGGCGGCCGGCCCGCCAGCGCCTCGAACAGCAGGGCGCCCGCCGCGTACAGATCGGCCCGCTGATCCACGTCGCGCCGCAGCAGCCCCGCCTGCTCGGGGCTCTGGTAGCGCAGCTCGTCCACCGGCAGGGGCATGGACTCGGTGCCCCGGGCCAGGCGCACGGTGCCGAAGTCCACCAGCACCGCGTCCGCGAGCCCGGTGGCGGGGACGATCACGTTGCCGGGCCGCACGTTGCGGTGCACCAGGCCGAGCTGATGCAGGCCATCCAGCGTGGCCAACAGGCGCTGCCCCAGGGCCAGCGCGTCGCGCACGGGCAGCGGCCGCTGGGCCAGGTACCGCCGCAGGCTCTCGCCCTCCACGTAGTCGTGGACCAGCCACGCCACGTCGCCGTCTTCGCCTACCGCCCGGATGGGCGCCAGCCCCGGCAAGGCGGCCCGACGCAGGATCCGCGCTTCGCGCCGGAGCTGCTCCACGTGGCCGTCGGGGAGCGAGGCCAGCGGCGACAGACGCACCACCACCCGCTGGTTGGTCAGCGCGTCCTGCCCCATGCGGATGGCGGGCCGCTCGTCGTGGCTCAGCGCCTCGTCCAGGGTGAAGCGCCCGCCGATCAGGGCCGGAGGGGGGCGGATGGTGGCGCTCATGGGTTGGGGCACGCGGGCAGCCCGGGGCGGGCTGCGGGCAGCGGGGGGCCCGGGGGATCGCCCGCCGCGCCGCACAGGGGCACCCGGGCGCGCTTGGCGCGCAGGGCCCAGAGGCCGCAGCGGCGGTCGTGATCCCGGAAGCCGTCCAGGGCCAGGGCGCCGTCCATCACGTCGAGCTGCAGCCGCCGCCAGCCGGCCACCTGGGCGTCAAAGGCGGCCTCGCCACACCCGTCTTCCAGCCGCGCGGCCAGCACGGCCAGCAGATCCACGTTGCCCGGATCGCCCGCGGCCGCGTCGAACACCGCGGCGATGACCGGCAGCCCCTTCAGGCTGGCGCGCAGCGTGGCCAGATCGGGCAGGCGGCGGGCGCTCGCGTTCCCATAGCCCTCGGCGGCGGCGGCGCGCAGGGCGCCGTCCTCAGTGGCCAGCAGCCCGCCCCAGCACAGGGCCGCCAGGTGCTGCCAGTCCCCGCTGGCGGCGGCCCGGCAGGTGGCGGCGCGGGTGGTGTCCGGGGCGTGGCCAGGCGCCGCGCGGGCCCGCTGCAGGGCCGCGAGCCGCTGGGCCGACGGCGGCGCCTCTGCGGGCTCCAGCTCCGCCCGGGCCAGCGCCTCCAGCAGGGCAGCCTGCCCTTCGGTCTCCTCCTCGGCGCGCTGGCTGGCGCGGGCGGCCTCCAGCGCCGCCTGCAGGGCGGGCCGGGCCCCCGGCGCGCCCGCCTTCGCCCGGGCCAGGCGGGCATGCCCCCACTGGCGCTGGGCCCGCTCCAGGTGCGAGGTGCACCCCAGCGTGAGCGCGGCCGTGGCCGCGAGCGTGAGCGCTCGCCTCAAGTGAAGGGCTCCAGGGCCACCGCCCGCAGGTTCTCCCAGTGGGCCGCCAGCCGGGCCTGGGCCTCGGCGTCGTCGGCCTCGGGGCCATCGCCCGTGACCAGATCCCACAGCTCCGCGAGCCCGCTGCGCAGCTCGGGATCCCCCAGCAGCCGGTTCACCTCATCCCGGGCCGTCGGGTAGCCCTGCACCACCGCCCGCCAGTCGCGGCGCTCGATCTCTGCGGCGAACAGGCGGCGGAGCACGGGGCGATCCAGGTCCAGCACCTCGTGCAGGATCCGATGGGCGGCCTGCAGCGCCTCCCAGTCGCGGGCCTGCACCTCGTCGGCGAAGGCCACCTCCACCCCGGGCCAGTCGGGCGCGGTGGAGAACCGCCGCAGCACGGCGCGCGGCCCGGGCACGTCGTACCCCTCGCCCAGCACCCCGATGGGCTGATCCAGCACAGCCTGCCAGCGCGCGTCGGCCTGGGCGATGACGAGCTGGGTCAGCGCCGCGGCGCCCCGCACGGCGAAGACCGCCAGCGGGCCCCCGGCGGCGGCCAGCCAGGTGCCGCCCTCGAAGAGCGCCTCGGCGCCCCGCTGGAACCACTTCAGGCGCTGGGTGCGGTCAGCCATGGGTGCCCCTCAGAACTTCCGCTCGACCACGTCGGGGTGCTCGCGCAGGTAGGTCGCGGCCTGCTCGAAGGACCACCCGTTGGCGTCCATCAGGGCCTGCGCCGCCGAGCGCCCCAGCATGGAGTAGGGCAGGTAGCCCACGGCGAAGCCCGCCTTCGGGTGCGCCTCGGCGTAGGCCACCGCGTCGGTGATCTCGGCCATCACGCGGCTCATCTGCTTCTCGGCCAGCAGGGCGTTGGCCCGGCCGTTGGCGTCGTCCCCGCACAGATCCGCGGCGTGGAACTTCTTGAACCAGCGCAGGTTTCGGTACTGGAAGACCCGCGACGGGTTGTCGTCCACCAGGATCACGCGCTGCAGGGTCTCGTCGAAGATCCGCAGGTCCTTCGAGGGCTCCACCACCGGCGTCTGAGGGCGGTCCTCGCTGCCGGGCGGCTCGGTCTTCTCCTGGCGGATCAGGTAGCTGTTCGTGAGCACCCCGGCGACGTCCGGGTGGCGGGCGATGGGCGTATTCTCCCACTGCCAGGCCATGAGGTTGCGCCAGGTGGGCTCGTCCTGGTTCGCCGAGAACAACACGATCTTCCCGCCCAGGCTGCGCACCCGCTCGAACACCGCCTGCCAGCCCGGGTTGAGCTTCACGTGGCGGGTCTGGCCCCGCTCATCCTTCACGGCGAAGTCCGAGCAGTCGGGACCCACCGCCTTGCCGTACTGGTCGTACAGCGTGTCATCCAGGTCGAAGACGACGATGAACTTCGCCTGCGCCAGGGTGTTGGGATCCATCCGGCTCTCGAGCTCGCCGCGCTGCACCTTGCCCAGGGCCTCCTGGAAGTGGCGCTTGGGCTCGGCCTGGCCGGCCTGCCGGGTGAGATCGCGGTAGTGGTTCTGCAGCTCAACCGCCTGCAGGCGGGTGAGCCCGTTGCGCTGCATCACCGCCGACATGCGGAAGAAGCGCACGTCGCCCTTGTTCTGGTTGGCGTACTTGTCGGTCCAGGCGGGCACGGGCGGGATGGTCACCTCCGCCAGTGGATCGTCGGGGCTGCCGGCGAGGGTCGCGGGCCCCCGGGGCCCGCAGGCGGTGGTGCCGGCGGCCAGAGCGGCGAAGGTGAGGGTGGTCATCACAGCGCGACGCAGCATGGTGTTCGTCCGGTGGGATCGTCGCCCCGGACCATACCGCGTCGCGCGCGCGGGGCAAACGTCCCCGCCCCGGGCGAGCTCAGTCCTCGAGCGGGATGTTGCGCCCGTTGCTGATGCGCTCCAGCGTCACCATCACCGTGCCCGCCGGGTTGTCGGTCATCACCTCGGTCGAGATGATCCGGCGCAGGTCCAGGGTGACGCTGTTCACGTCGCCGGGCAGCCAGCCGAGGGCCGCCGCGGGCACGTCCACCGAGCCGTCATCGTCCGACATGCAGCGCACCACCGTGGCCACGCCCGCGCGGCGCAGCTCGGCCACCACCATGTCACCGTTGCCCGGGGTCCAGCGGATGGTGCTGCCGCCCCGGCTCAAGGGGGCGTCGGGGGTGGGCGCCTGCACGCTCAGATCCTCGGGCCCGCTGAGCATGGCGCGGAAGGCCGCGAAGTCGGCGCTGCCGCTGCCGCTGACGGCGATGGCCTCGCCGCTGCCCCAGACATCGAACACGTTGTCCAGGTCGAGGCTGTAGGCCATGGCCTGCATGTCGTAGACGAGGTCGAACATCTCGGCGCCAGCCACGCTGATGGTGCCCGCGTTCAGGTTGCGGCCCAGGCCGGCGTCGCCCGCGGCGTTCAGATCGATGCGCTCGCAATCGCCCGCCACGTCCACCGCGTCGGCGGCCATCGGCAGCCGGTCATAGTCCACGAAGCGCGCCGAGCTGTTCGAGAAGTCCTCCAGATCGAAGGCGGGGTTGCCGCCCTGGGGGAACTTCTCGCTCAGCAGGACCTCGCCCAGCAGGGCGCCCATGGGCTCGCCGCCGCCGGCGCCGCCCATGCCGCCGGCGCCGCCCGCCGCGCCCATGCCGCCTGCGCCGCCGTC
>JACKDL010000040.1 GCA_020633555.1 Myxococcales bacterium
GCCCGAGCGCGGCCGTTGCCAGCCCGGGTGCCGGGTGGGCGACCGGCTGGAGTGCCCCACCCACGAGGCCTGCGATCCTGAGCTGCGTCAGTGCGTGCAGGCGGCCTGTGAGGCCGATCGCGACTGCCCCGCCTGGCAGTTCTGCCAGGGTGAGCGCTGCTTCGATGGTTGCCGGGAGGGGGAGTGCGCCGCCGGCGAGATCTGCGATCCCGAGAGCCGGCTGTGCGTCACCCTGTGCGATCCCACCACCCACGCGCCCTGTGGCATGGGCGCGCGGTGTGAGCCCGAGACGCGGCGCTGCGTGCCCGGCTGCGCGGACGATCCCACCGACGTGGCGGGCGACGCCGACGACGCCCCCGAGACGGCGCCGCTGCTGCCGCCTCAGCTCGAGGGAGAGCGCCGGGTGGCGCGGGCCGACGGGCGCATCGCGTGCCCGGGCGATCTGGACGCCTACGCCTTCGAGGTGCAGCCCGGCGAGCGGCTGCAGGTGACGTTGACCCAAGGCCTGGCCGGCGGCGCCCTGCGCTGGGTGCTGCGGGGCCCGGACGGGGCTGCGCTCCTGACCGACCAACGGCTGGCCGCCACGCGCCAGATTCGCTGGCCCGCTCTGCCCGGTGAGGCCCCGCCCGGGCGCTACGTGGCGTCGGTGGAGGCGGTGGGCGAGGCCGCGGTGCCCGACTACGCCCTGCGGTTCGAGGCCATCGACGCGCGCACCGGCTGCTTCGGCGATCCGCGGGATCCGGGCGACGACCGCGTGGCGGGCGCCACGCCGGCGGGCCGGGCGGTGGCGGGGCGCTCGACCACCAGCTTCACCGGTGATCTGTGCCGCGGCGACGTGGACTGGTTCTGTGCCGAGCTCGGGCCCGAGGACGGGCTGACGGCGCGCCTGGTGGCCCCCCCCGGCTGCGCCGTGAGCGCGGATCTGCGCGACCGGCTGCTGGCGGATCGGGCGGGCCCCTACCGGCTCGCGGCGGGCGAGGCCACCGCGGAGGGCACCCCCTGGATCTTCGAGGGGCCGCCCGCCAGCGGTCTGTTCACGGCCGGCGCCTGGTGCCTACGCGTGGCGGCCGAGGACGCCGAGGCCGTGTGCGAGGGCTACCTGCTGGACCTGACGGTGGATCGGCGCCTGGACGCCTGCACCGACAGCCAGGAGCCCAACGACGGCGTGGGCGCGGCGGTGGTGCTGGACGGCGATGGCCCCCTGGCCGAAGTGACGGGGCGCCTGCCCGCCGGCGAGGACGTCGAGGTGCCCCTGGCCGATCTGCAGATCTGTGAGGGCGACCGCGACGTGTTCGCCTTCGAGGCCGACGCGGGCGACGCCTTGCGCGCCTGGCTGGTGGCGGATCCCGAGGCGGTTCGTGGGGCGCTGCAGGTGCGGTTCCTGGATGGCCAGGGGGCGCCCCGCGGCGATCCGGCGGGGGTGAACCCGCCGCTCGGTGAGCCGGCGGATCGTGCGCTGGCGGTGGCCGCCGGGGACGGGCGCTTCCACGTCGAGATCAGCGGCCTGCAGGCCAGCACGGGGGCCTACGCCCTCTGGGTGCGCCGGGATCCGGGCGACGGGCGCTGCAGCGAAGACCTGTACGAGACGGCGGCGGTGCGGGCCGACACCCCCGAGCTGGCCGCCGATCTGACACCCCGGGAGGGTCCGGAGCGGCTGGGCGTGCGCAACGCCGCCATCTGCCACCCCGACGACCGGCTCACCGACGTGGACTGGTACCGCTTCGACGTGGCCGACGACGCCACCCGGCTGTGCCTGGAGGCCGCCTTCCGCCACGCCGACGGCAACCTGGACGTGGGCCTGTTCTGGGGCGGCGACGAGCGGGCGCTGCCCTGCGCCACCGACGCGGACTGCGACTTCGGCAGCCGCTGCGTGCTGGCGCTGTGCCGCGAGCCGTTGCTGGCGGGTGACAGCCGCACCGACAACGAGCTGCTGCCCCTGAGCCCCGCCGAGGTGCGCGCGGGGCCCTACCTGGTGCGGGTGGCCGGCGACGGGCGCGCTCAGAACGGCTACGACCTGACCCTGACCCAGGTGCCGCCGGCCGCAGGGTGCGCCCCCGACTGGCGGGAGCGGGGCCGCAGCAACGATCAGGCCCGGGTGGCCACCGAGCTGGGGAGCGGGCGGGTGCAGATGTGTGACGCCTGGCTGTGCCACGGCGAGCGCAACGCCGGGGACTGGTACGCCATCGACGTGCCGGCCGGGCAGGACCGCACGGTGCACGTGGCCTTCGATCCACGGCAGGACGGCCTGGTGCTCATGAGCGCCTACGGCGCCCACGCCCCCGCGGTGGAGGTGCAGAGCTTCGAGCTGCAGACCAGCGTGCAGTGCATCAACGTCGAGGGCGATCCCGCCGAGGATCGGCGGGTGCTCATCCACCTGAGCGCGGACGCGGTGCAGGAGGACGGCGACGCCCGGGTGGATTACACGTTCCAGGTGGTGCCCACGGATCTCGGGCGCTTCCCGCGTGGGGCCTGCGACGTGCTGTCCGGGGGCATCTACGTGAACGTGCCGTGGCCGCGGCTGAACCTGAGCCCCGCGCCGTGAGCCCGCCGGCCGATCTGCCCCACCTGCTCCAGGGCGATCTGGCCAACACCCCGCTGCCCATCTTCAAGTGGACACGGGCTGACGCCGACGCGCCCCTGCGGCTGGCGGCCTTCAACGCCGAGGCGTTGCGCTGGACCGGGGGCAACGTGTCGCGGCTGCTGGGCCAGACCGCCGAAGCGCTGTACGCGCGCGAGCCCGCCATCCTCGCCGAGATGTACGACAGCCTGGCCACGGGGCAGGTCGCCCGCCGGGTGATGGCGTATGCCCTGCGCACCACCGGCGAGGCACGGCAGCTCGCGGTGACCTATGCCCCGTCCGGCCCCCACACCCTCCTGGTGTACACGGTGGATCTGACGTCAGAGCACCGGGCGGCGGACATCCAGACGCGGGTGGAGGGGCTCGATGAGGCCTTGCTGGAGGCGCTCGGTGCGCTGATCGGCCTGGGACTGGCCGAGCTGGGCCAGGGGCTGCCGCGGCTGCTGCGCGCGCTGGGTCAGGGCCTGCGGCTCAACGCGTGCGCTCTGGCCGAGGTCTCGGCGGCGGGGGACCACCTTCAGCTCCGCCACGAGTGGACGGCGGCGGGCATCTCGCCGACCCCCGAGGGGTTCGACCTGAAGCAATTCGGTGTGATCCGCACGGTGCTGGAGGCAGGGCGGCCGTGGATCTGGCACCGCGGCGAGGCCCTGCCTGCGGCAGCGCAGGCGCTGGACCGGGTCTTCCTGGGCGCCCCGGTGATTCGCGCCGCGGCCATCATCCCCTTTGACGTCGCGGGGCGGCCACGGCACGCGTTGATGCTGCACCAGGGTGAGGATCCGCACGGCCTGCGGGGCGAGGTGGCCCAGCGGCTGCTTCTGCTGACGCGGATGCTGGGGGATCTGCTCAGCCGGGCTCGCCACGATGCGGAACGGCAAGCGCTGGCCCGGCGCCTGGAGAGCGTGGTGGCGCAGACCCCCACCTGCCTTTGGCTGGTGGATGCCGATGGGCGCCCGCAGCATCTGAACCGCGCTGCCCAGCGGCTGTTGGGGTTGACGCCGCAGACCATGGGGCAGGCCCTGGCGGCCTTTGAGCTGAGCACCCTCGCGGCCGCGGCCGGGTTCCCCCCGGGCATGGATCTGCTTGGGGGCGACGCGGCCCAGCTTGCGGTCGAGGCGCCGCTCGCACGGCTGCAGGAGGCCCTGGGGTTGCCGCCCGACGGCGGCGAGGGGCGCATCGTCTCTACCCGCTTCCTGTGCATCGAGCAGCCCGATGGATCCCGCGAGGGGGCGCTGCGCTTCGAGGAGATCACCGCCCAGCGCCAGCTCGAGGCGCGGATTCGGCGGGCGCAGAAGCTGGAGGCCATCGGGGAGCTCGCCGGGGGGCTCGCCCACGAGTTCAACAACGAGCTCGGCGTGATCCAGCTCGGGCTCGGGCAGGCGCTCCAGGCGCTGCGCCAGGGCCGCCCGGTGGACGCCCAGGATCTGGAGTCGGCCCTGGCCGCCGCGCGCCGCTCCGGGGACACCACCCGACACCTCCTGGGCTTCAGCCGGCGCGCCGAGCTCCGGCCGCGGGTGGTCGACCTGGGGCGGCTCGTGGCCCGTTTCGAGTCAACGCTGCGGCGCTGGCTCCCCGAGCGCATCGTGTTGGCCGTTCACCCCGTGGCGGCGCTGGCGGACGTGGATCCGGGCCTGATCGAGCAGGCGCTGTTGAACCTGCTGAGCAACGCCCGCGACGCCATCGAAGGGCCCGGGCGGATCGACATCGCGGTGGGGGTCGACGGCGCGCAGGTTCACCTGGCGGTGCGCGACGACGGCCCCGGGATGCCGGCCGAGGTACAGGCCCGCGCCTTCGAGCCCTTCTTCACCACCAAGCCGGTCGGGCGAGGCACCGGGCTGGGCCTCGCCATGGTCTACGGGACGGTCCAGCAGCTCGGCGGCGAGGTGGAGATCGAGAGCGCCCCCGGGGCCGGCACCTGCGTCTGGCTGCGGTTCCCCCGGGCGGTGGCCCCGAGCCCGCGGGGGCCGACCGCGCCCTCGGGGGGTGCCGAGCCGTCCGCAGGGTGAGGCGCCCCGGATCCTTCCTGGCGAAGCCGTGGACCTTGGCCAGCCTGCTGGCGGCGGTGGCCGAGCGCGTCGGCTGACCGGCACGCCGCGGCGCGCCGGGCTCAGGTGCACGCGGAATGCATCACCTTGCCCCGCCCGTCGAATGCCGCCCAGCCGGGTGTGGGCCGGGGCAGGTGGGATCCCTGCAGCAGATCACACCCCAGACGCCGCAGCACCTGGGCCTCGGCCTCGCTCTCGACCCCCTCGCCCATCACGCGGATGCGCAGATCCTGGCACCCTCGCTCAGGGCGTCATTCCAGCGGCACGCGGTCCCCCCCGACGGCGATCAGCCGGGCGTCGGTGACCATGATGGGCACTGCGCTGCCGTTGGTGATCTCCACCTGCCACAGGCCGGCGTCGTACCACCCGGGCGCGACCACCGAGCGGGCGTGCAGGCGCAGCCGCAGGCCGTCGGCGGTCAGCCCCGCCAGCGCCGCGGGGGCGCCCCCGGGTGGGACGAGCCGCACGGCGATGGCGTCGGGGACCACCGGGGCGGCGACCTCCAGCTGCAGGCCCAGGCCGACGCGCTCCAGGAAGCGCCGGTCGCCCGCGAGCGCGACCCGCGCCGTCGCCCCCGGCGCCACCCGGGTGTCTTGCGGGCCGCCTGACCGGAGCCGCTGGGTGATGGGTGAGGCGCCTCGCCAGATGACGAAGCCGCGGGCGCCGATCCCATCTTGGAAGGCGGACAGCTCGCGGTTGATCAGCACCTCCTGCAGCCCGTCCCCGTCGAGATCCGCGGCCACGGTGCCGTGCACGGCGCCCTCCAGCGCGCGGGGGGCGTACGGGGCGACTCTCCGCCCGGGCTGGCTGAGGAAGACGCCGACCAGCGGCAGCGGGTCGGTGACGGTGTGCACGATGTCGTCCAGCCCGTCGCCGTTCATGTCGGCCACAGTGACGTGGAAGCCGAGCCCGCCGATGGGCTGCGCCTCGAAGCCCAGGGCGCCGTCGCCCCACATGACGGTGAGCCCGCCGCCGTCCGGGTTGGCCTCCTGGCAGAGCTGTCCCGGCTGACCGGCC
Organism: Myxococcales bacterium; assembly: GCA_020633555.1. GTDB lineage: Bacteria > Myxococcota_A > Bradymonadia > UBA7976 > UBA1532 > JACKDL01. Next base: position 5,638 of record JACKDL010000040.1, read on the forward strand.
ACGAACGCGCCCAGGACCAGATCCGCGCGCCCGTCGCCGTCCAGATCGCCCACGTCGGCGGCGTCGAAGCAGGGCCCCAGCGGGTCCCCGACCCGCTCGAAGCCGGCGGCGGTCTGCCGTAGCACCACGGCGCCGCCGCGGGTGAGCAGCACCAGATCCGCGGCGCCGTCGCCGTCGAGATCGCCGCGCGCGTGGTTCAGCAGGACGCCGGGATCACCCGGCAGGTCCACCGTCGAGGCGGCGTGCACGGTGTTGGTCGCCGGGGTATAGCGCGCCACCCGCAGCTGCGCTGGCGAGCGGAGCACCTCGACCAGCCAGGCCTCGCCGCCGGCCCGGGGCACGACCAGCGCGCCCAGCCGGCGGCTGTCGTCGTCGAGGATGACCTGGGGGGTGCCGGGCTGGCCGCCGGCGCCCAGCGGCACGCGCGACACCACCCCTTGGCGGTTCGCCGGCTCGGCGGGCACGTAGGCCTGGGTGACCACGACGGCCAGACCCCCGTCGGCGGCCCAGGGGCCGAGCTGCGGGGGCTGGGGGCGCAGGTTCTCGAGCGCCAGGCTGCGATCGGCCTCGAAGGTCCCGTCGGGCCGTTGCCGGCGCACGACGAGGCGATCGCGCGCCGGGAACAGCAGATCGGGCCGCCCGTCGCCGGTCACGTCGGCCAGGGCGGCGCGGGTCGAGGCGTGGCAGGTGTCGGGATCGGCGCAGTCCAGTACCTGCCGGCGGTCCAGCGCCCGCCCCCCCTCGCCCAGCTGGAACGACAGGATCCGGCCGCCCCGGCTGAAGTGCACCAGATCCAGCCGGCCGTCGCCGTTCACGTCGTGGATCTGCGCGCTCCCCGTGATCGCCGTGTCCGCCCCGGGGAAGCGGGGATCGGGGAAGGTGCCGTCGCCGCGCCCCGGCACGACGGCGGCCGGGAAGCGGAGGAAGTTGGGCGACGCCGCGTACACGAGGTCCAGCCATCCGTCGCCGGTCATGTCGAGCAGGTGGATGTCGCGGGTGTCGTCCAGCGGCCCTGTAGCGGGGTTGACGCCCCGCGGCAGCACCTGGCGCCGCTCGAAGCGGCCGTCGCCCAGGCCGCGGTAGACCCACACCTCGCTGCCGATGCTGTTGTGCACCGCGTCCAGCGCCCCGTCGCCGTCCAGGTCGCCGAGGGCCAGCGTGGGCCCGGCCGCCCGGGCCTGCAGGGACGGGCGCAGGTCCGGGTGTGGATACGCCGGCGCCTCTGCGGAGGCCACGGGGGCCTGGAACCCGCGGGTGCTCAGCAGCGCCGTGAGCGCCGGGGCGCCGTCGGGCGGCGCGATGACCCCCAGCAGGTCGGGCACGCGGTCGCCGTCCAGATCACCGGCCTCCAAGGTGCGCACGGGGAAGGCGGGCAGCTCGGGCAGCGGCCGCACCCGCAGGGCGCCGTCGGCCTCGTGGCTCAGCCGGTGCAGATGCCCGTCCTCGTCCACCAGGCGCCCGTCCGTGCGGCCGTCACCGTCCCAGTCGCCCAGGGCCAGGTCCACCCAGGGCGCGGCGGCGTTCGCCAGCACCAGCGGAGGCGCCAGCCCCCGCGGCTGGCCGCGCAGCACCTGCACGCGATCGGCCATGAGCGCGATGACGTCGGGCCAGTCGTCGCCGTCCAGATCGGCGACCTCCAGCGCCCGCAGCTCACCCTGGCCCAGCGCCACCCGGGTCTGGGTGGCGCGGTAGTCGCTCAGGGCGGCGCCCGCGGTATCGCCCGGTCGGTCGGGATCCACCGCGCCCTGGATCAGGGTGAGCCCGCAGCGGGCGGGCGCGAGCACCTCGGGGCCGGCGGCCACCAGGTCGGGCCAGCCGTCGCCCGTGAGATCGTGCGCCCGGACGAACCGGGTCTGGTCGGCCACCGTGAAGGCCCGGAAGTCGCCCACCTCGTCCAGCGCGCCGGAGGTGCGCCACGGGGCGGGGGCCAGGTTCACGCCCGGGTTGGCCTCGGGCGGCCCCTCGAGCACGAGCCCCTCGCCCAGGCGGTCAGGCACCGGGAGCACCTCGACGGGGGCCTGGGCCACGGTGGCGAAGCCGGTGGGCACGCCCTCCTCCAGCAGCCGCGCGCGGGTGCCGCCGCGCCACGCCACGCCCCCCTCGGTGGGCCAACTCACGAAGTACGCCTGTGCCACCTCGCCGCCGCGGGCGGTGGGCGTGCGGAAGCGGTCGAGCTGCGAGCGGCAGCCGGCCTGCACGTCGCAGTCGGCGAGCTCGGGGTTCCAGCCCACCGGCACCTGCACCGTGCCACCGCCGGGCGACGGGTTGGTCACTGACAGGGTCAGCCGCACGCCCTCGCGGGGAACGGGCAGTGGGGCCGCGTCGAAGCGCACCGTCACCGCCCGCTGCGGCCTGCCCTCGGGCACCCCGTCCAGGTCAAGCGCCTCGCTGGCCACCACCTCGCCCGACACGGACTCCAGCCGGAAGGTGGTGTTGTCGAGCAGGTCGTAGCCCAGCACCGTCAACTCCACCGTGTCCACTCGCGCGCCGTCCTCGTCGAAGGGCGTGAAGCCGCGGGGCGCCAGATCGATGATCTTGGCGATGGGGGCCACCACGCTCAGGAACCGCACCTCCGAGCGCCCGCCGCCCGGACCGGGGGTGCGCAAGCTCACCGCGTAGGTGCCCGCGCTGGCCAGCACCGCGGCGGGCAGGGTGGCGGTGCAGACGTCAGCGCAGCCCTGCAGGGGGTCGGCCTGACAGGCCGCGCCGCCGCCCTCGCAGGGCACCTCGAAGTCGTTGATCACCACCTGCGTGTCGGCGGCGATGCCCGCGCCCCGCAGGGTGATCCGGGCGCCCGCCTCGAAGGCCTGCACCACCGACGGGCTCACCTGGGCGAGCGTCGGCGCCGGGCGCGGCAGGTAGGTGTCCAGGCGCAGGTCTGTCTGGCCGGCGGGCGCAGCATTGCCTGCAAAATCGCACAGTTGCCAACACACTCGCTTGGCGCCTGTGCCCTCGCTCAGAGTCAGCTCGGTGGCGGGGCTGAAGGGCTCGAAGCCATCGGCCTCGCAGGCCACGGCGGCGCACGGCGCGTCGGGCGCGCCCTCCCAGAAGCGCATGCTGTCGGGGTTGGTGCCCGCGATCGAGACGGGGACCAGCCGGGCGTTCACCTGGGCCCGACCATCAGCCACGCGCACGCGGCCGGCGGCGGGCGGCTGGCGGTCCAGGGTGACGGTGCCCGTGAAGGCCGGCGACTGGTTCCCGGCCGCGTCCACGAGCTGGGCAGTCACCACCTTGGGCCCGTCGGCGCCCAGCAGGGTCACCTGGGCGGGCCACGCGCCGGGGGCGTACTCGGCGGCCGCCACGTCGCCGTCCAGCCGCAGGCGCAGCCCGGGCTCGTCGGTGTCCACCGTCAGCGCGACCTGGGGGTTGCGGGTCCAGCCGGCGTCGTCAGCCAGCGTCAGGCGCCCGACCGCAGGGGCGGTGCTGTCCACGATGAACGGGTTGCTCTGGATGGGCCCCGTGGTGTTCCCCGCGCGGTCGCGGGCGCACAGGCTCAGGCGGCGCGGGCCATCGCCGGCGGGCAGGGGCACCACGAAGGTACCGCCCGCAGGCCAGCGGTAGTTGGCGTGGGCGCAGTCCAGCGCGCCCTCCTCGATGGCCGTCGCCATGGCCACGTCCGTGTCGTCCAGAGCCACGGTCACCACCGCCTGCGGCGCGGCCTGCACCTGGTTGGGCGTGCCGTCGCCCACTCGGAAGGTCCGCACGGTGGGCCCCTGGCGATCCAGCCGCACCGCCTGCGCCAGCGGCGCCGCCTCGTGGCCCGCCCAGTCGCGGCAGGTGCCCTCCAGCAGGTACTCGCCGTCGGCGTCGGGCAGGGGCACCCGGACGCGGGGGGTGAAGGGCCCCTCGAACGCCGGCTGCCCGTCCACGGTGATCTGCACCGTCAAGCCGTCGGCCGGCGCCAACGCGTCGCGGCAGTCCAGGCTCAGCAGCACCTCGGGGGCCGTCACCCGGGCTGGGCCCTCCAGGGCCCACACGTCGGGCGCCGTGGTGTCGCGCACCACCCCCAGCACAAGGGGGGTCGACAGGTAGGCGGTCGGATCGCCGGCCGCAGGCTCGGCGGCCAGGGCGTTGCCCACCTGCACCGTCACGGCGTAGGCCCCGTCCTCGGCAGGCAGCGGCCGGATCAGCACCCCGCCCTGCAAGGGCTGCAGGGCCCCGGGGGCGCCGTCCAGCCACGCCCTGGCGTGGGTCAGATCGGCGTCGCCCGCGACGGTGATGGGCACCGCGTCGCCCGCCACCACGGCGGGGGCGTCCACGCGCACGTCCCGCGCCTGCAGGGCCAGATCCACCGTCAGCACCTGGCCCAGCGCAAGCTGCACCGCCTGCGGGTCGCTGGGTACGTGCTCGGCGGCCACGGCCGTGACCACCCAGCCGCCCGCGGGCAGCCGGGGCAGCGCCCAGCGGCCTTCGCCGGGCGGGGGCGTCGCCGTGTGGCGCAGCCCGGCGGTCACCGCGTCGCCGACGGCTCCCGTGGCCACCACGGTCACGCTGCCGCCCCGGGCCAGCCCGGGCGCGCTCACCGCGCCCTGCAGCTCGCCCCGCTCCAGGTCCAGCAGCAGCTCGCCCAGCGCGGTGGTCTCGCCGGGCGCCAACTCCACCTCACGGCGGACGGGGCTGTGGCGGGGCAGGCTCACGGTGACCACCGCGGCGCCCTCGGCGGCCACGGACAGGGCCACCCGGCCGTCCTCGCCCACCGGGCCAGCGGCCAACACCTCGCCGTCGCCGTCGGCCACGGTCACGGTGGCCCCCACGGCCGGCCCCTGGCGGCCCGCGCCGTCCACCCGCAGCGCCTGCCCTGTCACCCCGGCGGGCAGCGCGGGCAGCACCACGGCCGGCGCCTGGGCCGGCGCGCCGGCCTCCACCGCCAGCGGCGCGCCCACGACGGTGCCGTGGCCCGGCGCGCTGTAGCGCAGCGTGAACTGCCCGTCGGTCACCGCCAGCCGGAAGTCGCCGTCGCCGTTGGTCAGGGTGATGAAGGGGGTGCCCACGGCCTCCACCCGGATCCCCCCGTGATCGCAGGCGGCGCAGGCCCGCCGCGCCTGCCCCAGCACCACCGCCTCGGCGGCGTTCGGGCTCAGGAAGATCACGCCGGTGGTGGCCGCGGCCCCGGGCGCCACCGCCACGGCGCGGAAGGCGGGCTGGAACCCCTCCAGGCGCACCTCGACCTGGTAGTCCGACGGCGGCAGGTTCTCGAAGGCGAACGTGCCCAGCTCGGCGTCGCCCTCGGCCGGGAGCACCCCCGCCTCGCCGGCCGCGGTCAGGGTGCCGTCGGCCTCGATGCGCGCCAGCCGGACGGCTACCTGCGGCAGCAGCGCCCGGCCGCCGAAGGCCGGATCCAGGCGCACCTGGCCGCGCACGCTGCCCGGATCGGCGGCCAGCACCACCGGGTCCACCATCGCCGCGCCCCCCGCGTCCAGGCGCGGGGCCTGGACCTGCGCGGTGCCGTAGCCCGCCCGGGTGAAGCGCAGGATGTGGACCCCCGGCGGGGCCCGCAGCGCCCAGTCGCCGTCGGCGTTGCTGCTGGCGCTCCGCTCGCTGCCCACCAACTCCACGCGGACGTTGCTGTGATCCGACGCGCCTCCCAGGCGGGCCTGGCCCGACAGCAGCCCCTCGTCGGCCACCACCGCCTGCAGGGTCAGCCCGGGCACCTCCAGGGCCTGACCTGGGGCGGCGGTGGCCAGGGCCAGTGTGCCCAGGAAGCCCTCGCGGCGGGCCTGCAGCCGGTAGCGGCCGGCGTCCAGGCCCGGAAGGTCGAAGTCCCCGCGGGCGTCCACCGGGGCCAGGGTCGAGGGCTCGGCGTCCTCAACGGCGTCTGCGGGCCAGAGGCCCACCCGCACCTCCGCGAAGTCGAAGGCGCCGTCGAAGCCCACCGGGGGGGACAGCCGCCCGAACAGCCGGGCGGGGGCCCCCTGCAGCACCACCTCGCCGGGCAGGGCCGTGAACCCGTCGGTGCCCACCGCCACGTCGGCGACGGTCTCGGGCTCGTGGCCGTCCGCCGAGAACCGCAGGGTGTAGGTGGCCGGGGCCAGCGGAAGCTGGAATGCCCCCGCGTCCGTGGTCGCCGCGGTGTACGGCGTGTCCACCACGTCCACCCGGATCCCGCCGTGGCCCGTCTCGCCGCCGCCCGCACGCCGAGCCACCCCTTGAACCCCGGTCGGCGCGGCGTCCGCCGCCTGGGGGGTGGCCACCAACCGCAGATCGCCCAAGCTCAGGGACTCACCGATGGCCAGCACCACCTGCATGGGGGGAAGGCTGAATCCGGGGACCTCCACGCGCAGGGTGTAGCGGCCGCCCACCACCGACTCGAAGGCGAAGGGGGCCCGCGGCGGCTCGGCGTCGGCCGTCGGCGTCAGGGCGATGCGGGCGATGGCCTCGTCGCGCCGCCACAGCTCGACGGCGCCGGCGCCCAGCCGGGCCGCGCCGAAGCCGGCGGGCAGCACCACGGCGCCCGACAGGGTGCCGGCGGCCTGCTGCTCGGCGGGCGTGCCCGGGTCGAACGGGTTGGAGGGATCGACCTCCTGGCAGGCGGGCAGCAGGCTCAGCAGCGCGGCGAAAAGCACGGTGAGGTGTCGCATGGGGCAGCTCGGATCGGGGGGTCGCTCCAGAAGGCGCAGCGCACGCCCAGCCCCCGCAACCGCGCGCGACATTTCCCGGCCGCTGGCCCCGAGCGCGGCCATTGCGTACCGTCGACGCCATGCTCGCCCCCCTGTTGGCCCTGTTCGTCCTCGTCGGCGCTGGCCCCGCCTGCCCCCCCGTGCCCGACTGCCGCGGCGTGCTGCCGCCCGCCGGCCAGCGCCTGGGCTGGCGCCACTGGCGCAGCAAACTGGTGGCTCGCCTGGGCGACGCCAACCACCGCGGCCGCGACCTGCTGCTGGTGGAGGGCGAGCCCCAGTGGGCCGTGGGCAAGTTCGCCTATGGGCTGGTGGACAAGGACCTGAAGGACGAGACGGTGGACGTCTACGCCCTGCAGGGCTGCCAGGGCCGCTGGCGGCACCTGGGCGAGGGGATCACCACGAAGTCCGGCGGCAAGCACGCCGCCGTGGACGGCTACCCCGACACCGGCGGCGTGCTGTACTTCGAGATCCCCGAAGCGCAGCGCCTGCCCCTGGGCCTGCACCGCCTGCGCCTGGTGGTGCGCGGCGACGGCACCGGCGCCGACGCCTGGATCCGGGTGCTGCCCAAGGGCACGCCGGTGGTGGTCAGCGACATCGACGGTACCCTGACCACCAGCCCCCACGCCGAGACGAAGGCCCTGCTGCGCGGCCGCTGGCCTGGCGCCCGTCCCGGCGCCAACACCGCGCTGCAGGCCATCGCAGCCAAGGGCTACCCGCTCTACTATCTGTCCAGCCGCCCTGACTGGCTCGCCCCGCGCAGCCACGGGTGGCTGCGGGCCAACCGGTTTCCGGCGGGCATCATCCACACCAGCCTGGACGCGGCCGGCGAGCTGAAGGCTGAGCCCGCCACCTTGAAGATCGCGGCCCTGGAGCGACTGAAGGCCCGCGGTCTGGTGCCCGTGCTCGCCTTCGGCGACCAGCCCACCGACGCCCAGGCCTTCGCGCAGGCCGGCGTGCCCGCCCGCTGGCTGGTGGGCCTGGATGGCCCTCTGCACGGCGGCCAGCGCTTCACCGACTGGCGCGAGCCCCTGCCGGCCATCGAGGCGCTGCCGCCCGCCTGCGGCCTGTGAACGCTGGACGCGTCCCCGACGCGCTGGCCACGGCCGCGAAGATCTGGATCACCGAGGGCCCGAACTCGGGCGGGCAGGCGGGCTGGCTGCTCACCGCCGATGGCCACCTGCGCTGGTTCTGGCAGGACTTCGGCGCCAGCGAGCTGGGCCCGCCCATCACCGTCGCGCAGTTCCTGGCGGACCACGGGGGCGCCACCGACCGCCGCGCCACCGTCGTGTCCTGGCTGCGGGAGAATGCCCTGACGGTGATCTCGCGGTTCGGCGACTGACCGTGTCCGGTACCTGACCGACCGCGCGTCCAGCGGGCACCCCCAAGCTGGAGTGTCCCATGCGCCACGCGCCCCCCCTCGCGCTCTGCCTCGTCGGTGTCCCCGGCGTGGGCAAGAGCACCCTGCTTCACGCGGTCACCCAGGACACCCCCCACGAGCATGTGGTCGGCTCGTCGGTGGTGAAGGCCGTGCTCGCCCCGAAGACCGTGGCCGATCTGGACCGCATGCCGCCCGCCGCCCAAGCGAAGGTGCGCCACGCGGCCATCGCTCGCCTGGCCGAACGCCGCGCCCGCTGCGCCGGGGTCCTGCTGGTGGACGGACACTGTGTGCTGCGGGATCGCCACACCGGGCGGCTGCGGGTGGTGTTCACCGAGGCTGACCGGCGCTTCTACGACGCGCTCGTGCACCTGGACGGCGCGGCAGCGCGCGTCGCGGCGCAGATCGCCGGCGATCCCACCCGCGCCCGCCACGGGGTGAGCGCCACCGAGCTGGAGGCGCACCTGCTCGCCGAGCGCAACGCGGCGGCGGCGCAGGCGGAGCGGATGGGGGTGCCCTTTCTCAGGATCGAGGCCGAAGGTCGCGGCGCCCGCCAGGCCGCGCTGCTCGCGTTCCTGGAGGGGCTGGAGGCGTCGCTGTGAGCCTGCCGACGGCCCGCGACGTGGGCGCTGTGAGGCCCACCCGAGCCACCGCCGCCGCGCTGATCCTGGACGCGGATCGGACCCTGGCGCCCGGGGACACGGGCCGCGCGGTCGGCGCGATCCTCGGCCTCAATGGGTGCATTCGGTCGGTGTTCGAGGCCTGCGGCTACACCGATCGCGCCTTCCAGGCGGTGGCCGCTTGCTGGGCCACCGCGCCCGAGGGCGACTACCTGGCCGCCGTCGCCGAGGTGGCCGACCGGGTGGCGCTGCGCCCGGCCTGGCTGACCGTGCTGACGGGCCTCACCGCGCGCTGCGAGGTGCAGGTGGTGACGGCGGGCATCCCGCAGGTGTGGCGTCGGGCGCTGGCGCGACATGGCCTGAGCGGCATCCCGGTGGTGGGCGGCTGCCGCGCTGGCCTGGATCCCTACTGCGTCACGCCGGCCTGCAAGGCGGCGGCGGTGGAGCAGCGCCAGGCCCAGGGCGCCTATGTGGTCGCGGCGGGCGACTCCGAGATCGACCTGCCCATGTTGACTGCCGCCGACCTGCCGCTCTTCGTCGCCGACGCCAAGGGCAGCCCCCGGCTGCTGGCCCGCCTCAACGAGGCCCCGCACACCTGCCACTTCGTGACCGACGGCCGCCGCTTCGACGGCCTGCCCGCACTCACCCCGGCCGAGGTCATCGGCCGCCTCACCCGAGAGGGAGCCCGCCATGCTGCGTGATCTGACCGAGAACCCCGTGCTGCGACTTGCGGTGAACGACAGCCGCCGTGCCGAGATCGCAGGCCCTGCGCTGGCCGATGTGCATCGCCAGATCGGCCGCCTGCTCGCGCCCGCGGCGGCCGAGGGCATCCCCTTGGCCTCGGTGTCCATCCAGCACCCCCGGGGCCCCAGCGAGGGCGTCGCCCTCGATCCGCGATCGGCCCCGCTGGTGCTGCCCCTCATGCGCGGGGGGCTCTTCCTGGCCGAAGGGCTGTGGGCCTCGTTGCCGGGCTCCGCCCTGGTGCCCTGGGGCGGCGATCCGGGCGCCCTTGAGGGCGTGCCGGTAAGGGGCCGCGCGGTGTTCGTCGTCGACTCGGTGATCAACTCCGGTCGCAGCATCGACCGGGTCCTGGAGCGCCTCTTGCCGCAGGCCCCAGGCCCGGTGGGCGTCGTGGCGCTGGTGGCACACGCCGACGGCCTGCGCCACTGCGTGCACCGGTGGCCCACCGTGGACTTCACCGTCGCGCGTGTCTCGCAGCGATCCTATGTGGGCCGGGGCGGGACGGACACCGGGGCGCGGCTGTTCGGCACCACCACGTGGGCCATGGAGCGTGGCCTGGCGTTGAGCGCGTGAGCGGCGCGCCCACCCTTGTGATCCCCGAGGTCGAGGTGTCGGTGACCGCTGCCTGCTCCCTGGCTTGCGCTCAGTGCGGGTTCTTCGTGCCCGACCAGCCGCGCCCCTTCGACGGCCCGGCACAGGACGGCCTGATCCAGGCCCTGACGGTGCTGGAGCAGGCCGGGGTGCGTATCACGAGCCTCGCGCTGCTGGGCGGCGAGGCCACGCTGGCGCCCGCTGCGCTGCTGGCCTGCGCCCAGGTGGCTCGCGCTTCACCTGCGGTCGAGCGGGTGGAAGTGGTCACAAACGGGCTGACCCCGAAGGGGCTGCCTGCGGCGCTGCTGCCGCTGATCGACCGGCTGTCGCTGAGCGACTACACGGCGGACGACGAGCTCGCCAGCGCGTGGGCCCGCTTCCTCGAGCGGGTGGCGCCTGAGGTCGAGTTCCGCCGACGACGGCATGGCCAGTGGGACCCAGTGGACACTCTGGTGGATCTCGGCGTGGAGGGCGGCCAGCGGGCCTACGACGCCTGCTGGTACCGCCGCCACTGCGTTACCCTGGAGCGCGGCCGGCTCTTCGTGTGTTCCCGGCTGCCCAAACGCCGCCACGACGAGGCCGGCCTTCCGCTGCGAGCCGGGCTCACCGCCGACCGGATCAGCGCTCACCTCCAGGCTCCCGCTGCGCCGACCGCCTGTCGCTTCTGCAGCCAGATGGCTGGCCTGCCCGGTGTGGTGCCGGGTCGGCAGCCCGACGACCGGCTGCCGAAGCTCAGGGCGCGGGCGCTGACCTGGCTGGCACAGACGAGGTGAGCCACGGATATCCGTGAGGGAGCCACCCGCCCCCACGGATATCCGAGGCGGCCTCCCGCCCATCCCCCACAGGCGCAACGGATCGCCCGTTGGCACTCCCGATGCATTGTTCGCCGGTCGGCCCGAGAACACGAAGGAGGAGGACCATGTTCGAGCGGCGTTGGATCACGTGGGGGCTCGCCGGGGCGATGGCCCTGGGCGGCTGTGACGATGGCAAGAAGACGCCGCCGACCGACGGCCCGGGGGACAACCCCGCCACCGCCGGCCTGCGGCTCGATGAGGCGCAGATCGCGGCCACGCCGCGCAGCGGGGGGCTGGACGTCCGCGTCCTGCTGCAGCGCACGGGGGCTGCGGACGCGGCGGGCACGGTCACCGTCAGCCTGCACCGGCTGGGCGAGGAGGCCGCGCTGGCCATCGGCTCGGCCGACTTCCTGGCCAACCAGGACACGGCCGCGGTGGACGTGGGCCTGACCCTGGCCGAAGACCTGGGCCTGGCGGATCCCAGCAGCCTGGCCGGCTTCGTGCTGCGCTACCGGGTGAGCTGGGACGGCGCCCCGCTGTGGGGCCGCCGCTCGCTGTTCGCCGCCGCGAAGCTCGCCGAGGCGCAGCTCCTGTCCAGCGACACCTTCCAGGTGGACGTGCCCGCCTTCGTGCGGCTCATGACCCGCGATCCCAACTCGGGCGAGGCCCTGACGGACCTGCCGGTGACCGTGGGCATCGAGCGCGGCGAGGGGGACGAGGTCGAGTTCACCGCCCTGTTCCAGGGCCGCACCGACGCCCTGGGGCAGCTCGCCGCCCAGCTCCAGCCCGGCGAGGATCTCGTGGGCGCCGGCAACCTCGTGGTGCGCGTCGAGACGCCCACCGGCCCGCAGGAGATGCGCGCCCAGGTGGCCGTGGAGCGTGCCACCAAGATCCTGGTCACCACCGACAAGCCGCTGTACCAGCCCGGGCAGACCATGCACCTGCGGGCGCTGGCACTGCGCCGCCCGAACCTGGGCCCCGACGCCGACACCAAGGTGATCTGGGAGATCTTCGACGGCAAGGACAACAAGGTGGAGCGGGTCGAGACCCGCACCGACGACTTCGGGGTGACCAGCTTCCAGTTCAAGCTGGCCCGCGAGGTCAACATGGGCCGCTACCGGATCGTGGCCACCGTGGGCGACACGGTGACCGAGAAGACGGTCACGGTGGACCGCTACGTCCTGCCCAAGTTCGATCTGGACCTGGATCTGGACCGCGCCGTGTACTTCGCGGGCGACCGGATCGTGGGCACCGTGCGCGCGCGCTACTTCTTCGGTGAGGCGGTAGCCGGCGGCCAGGTGAGCCTGAGCGCCAGCACCGTCGACGCCGGCGAGACCGTGTTCGCCAACCTGCAGGGTGCCACCAACGCCGAGGGCCTGTACCAGTTCGAGATCCAGGTGCCCGACTACATCGTCGGCCAGCCCCTGGAGCAGGGCGGCGGCCTGATCAACCTGGCCCTGGAGGTCACCGACACCGCCGGCCAGGCCCGCACGGTCAGCCAGCTCGTGCGCATCGCCCGCGGCCCCCTGGAGCTGGCCGTGGTGCCCGAGAGCGGGAGCTACGTGCCCGGCGTGGCCCAGAAGCTGCTGCTGCGCACGACGGACGCCGCCGGCGCCCCCACCTCGGCCACCGTGCGGCTGACCGTCAACGGCAACGCGCTGGAGCCGGTGGACACCAACGCCAACGGCCTGGGGTTCGTGCGGGTGGTGGCCTTCGAGCCGCAGCTCGACATCCAGGCGGTGGCGGTGAAGGGCGACGACGAGATCACCGAGAGCTTCCAGTTCGCCGCGGGCGATCCGGCCCCCGAGGGCTCGCTGCTGGTGCGCACCGATCGCGCCCTGTACCGGGTGGGCGACACCCTGCGCTTCGAGGCCCACGTGGCCGGCGCCCAGGACCGCCTGTACCTGGACGTCATCCGCGGCGGCCAGACCGTGCTCACCGACACCCTGACCCTGGACGACCAGGGCACGGGCACCTACGAGCTGACCCTGACCCCCGATCACGCCGGCCCGCTCAAGCTGAGCGCCTACTACCTGGCCCAGGGCAGCAGCCTGCGCCGGGACTCGGCCACCGTGTACGTGGATCTGGCCAACGACCTGCGCCTGAGCTTCGAGACCGATCGCGACACCTACGCCCCCGGTGAAGAGGCCACCCTGAACGTGCGGGTGACCGACGCCGACGGCAACCCGCAGGTGGCGGCCGTGGGCCTGCAGGGCGTGGACGAGGCCGTCTACAGCCTCATGGAGTTCCGCCCCGGGCTCGAGAACACCTACTTCCGCATCGAGGGTGAGCTGGGCGAGCCCCGCTACCAGATCGGCGTGCCCGGCCTGGCCACTCTGGTCAGCGGTGGCGGCGCCGTGGACGACGAGCGCCGGCAGGCCGAGGCCGAGATCCTGTTCGCCGCCAGCGGCGACGAGGCCAGCCACCCGGTGGCCATCAACACCTACAAGAACGCCAAGGCGGCCGTGCCCGCGCTGGTGCGCCCGGTGATCCAGGCCAGCCTGGAGACCTTCACCCAGCCGCTGATCCAGGCCATCCAGAGCAGCGACCAGCCCTGGAACTTCGACGTCGCCGGCTGGGTGGCCAGCCACAGCCGCGGTGTGTTCGACCCCTGGGGCCAGCCGATGCAGATCGACGCCCCCGACCCCTACTCGGTGCGCTTCCAGAGCGCCGGCCCCGACGAGACCGTGGGCACCGAGGACGACGTGAGCGTCACCAGCAACGTGAACCAGCAGGCCTTCCCGGGCGGCGTGGATGACTTCGACGGCGATCGGGCGGGCGGCGGCTTCAACGGCGCGCCCGAGGCGGGCGGCGAGGCCCCCCCCGCCGAGCCCGTGGCCGACAACGACGGCGCCGGCGGCGGCAACGACGGCGTGCGCGTGCGCCGCGACTTCCCCGAGACCCTGTTCGTGGAGCCGGCGCTCATCACCGGCGCCGACGGCACGGCCACGCTGCAGATCCCCCTGGCCGACAGCATCACCACCTGGCGGGTGAGCGGCCTGGCCAACAGCGCCGGCGGCCTGCTGGGCTCGGGCGACGCGGGCATCCGCGTCTTCCAGGACTTCTTCGTGGACATCGACTTCCCCGCCACCCTGACCCGGGGTGACGAGTTCCATGTGCCCGTGGCGGTCTACAACTACCTCGACGAGCCCCAGGTGGTGACGCTGACCGTGCAGCAGGCCCCCTGGTTCACCCTGCTGGGCGACGCCGTCATCCAGCTCCCGCTGGACGCGGGCCAGGTGGCCGGCGTGCGCATCCCGGTGCGCGTGGAGCGCGTGGGCCTGCACGACCTGACGGTCATCGCCCAGGGCGGCGAGCTGGCGGACGGCGTGGCCCGCACCGTGCTGGTGGAGCCCGACGGTCAGAAGATCGAGGGTGTGATCAGCGGCAGTCTGCAGGACGTGGTGGAACACACCGTGACCATCCCCGCCGACAGCGTCGAGGACTCGGGCAAGCTGCTCGTGAAGCTGTACCCCGGTGTGTTCAGCCAGGTGGTCGAAGGCCTGGACGGCATCCTGCAGATGCCCAGCGGCTGCTTCGAGCAGACCAGCAGCAGCACCTGGCCCAACGTGCTGGTGGCCCGCTACATGGACGAGAGCAACTCGGGCAGCCCCGAGGCCATGGCGCAGGCCATGCAATACATCAACACCGGCTACCAGCGCCTGCTGACCTTCGAGGTGGACACCGGCGGCTTCGAGTGGTTCGGCAACCCGCCCAGCCACACCGTGCTCACCGCCTACGGTCTGTTGGAGTTCACCGACATGGCCCAGGTGCGCGTGGTGGACGAAGACATGCTGGCCCGCACCCGCGCCTGGCTGCTGGCCCAGCAGAAGGACGACGGCCGCTGGGAGACCACCCGCGGCTACGACGAGACGGGCCAGCTCAGCGACCCCGTGCCCGTGACCGCGTACGTGGCCTTCGCCCTGGCGGCGGCCGGCGAGCAGGGCCCCGCGCTCCAGCGCGCCCAGAACTACCTGGAAGGCCACATGGCCGAGATGGGCACCTACAGCACCGCGCTGGCGGCCAACTTCATGGCCACCTGGCGCCCGCAGGACGCCTTCACCCAGCGCCTGGTGGACAAGCTGGTGGACACCATCCAGGCCGCCATCCAGGGCCAGGAAGGCCAGCACTGGCAGACCGACGAACAGACCACCACCTATGGCATGGGCGAGCCCGCCTTCATCGAGACCACGGCGCTCGCCACCCACGCCCTGCTGGTGGCCCGCGCCCACCCGCAGCTCACCGAGCAGGCCTTGGCCTGGCTGGTGACCAAGAAGAGCCCGGGCGGCGCCTGGGGCAGCACGGCCGGCACCGTGTGGACCATCAAGTGCCTGCTCAAGAGCCTGGAGGGCGGCCGCGACGACAACGCCAATGCCACCGTGCGCATCGTGCTCGACGGCCAGGAGCGCGCCAGCTTCCAGGTGACCCCCGAGACCAGCGACGTCATGCGCCAGGCCGACCTCTCGCAGTGGCTGCTGCCCGGCGTGCCGCACACCCTGGACATCGTCCGTGAGGGCGAGGGCAACCTGAACTACGGCGTGGTCACCGTGCACCACCAGCCCTGGGCCGAGAGCCCGCCCGCTGAGGGCCCGCTGAGCATCGCCGTGGACTACGACCGCACCGACCTGGAGGTGGACGACACCGTCACCGCCCGCGTGGTGGTCACCAACAACGACCTGGACTTCGCCGACATGGTGATGCTGGACCTGGGCATCCCGCCCGGCTTCGAGCTCGTGCGCGCCGATCTGGACGCCCTGGCCGGCGGCCGCCAGTTCCGCCGCTACGAGGCCACCCAGCGCCAGCTCATCGTCTACCTGGACGCCATCATGCCCGGCGAGCCCTTCGAGTTCAGCTACCGCCTGGTGGCCCGCGATCCCATCCGCGCCCAGGCCCCCCGCAGCCGGGTGTACAGCTACTACAACCCGGGCGTGGGCCAGGAGGCCGAGCCCATCGAGTTCCGCGTGGACTGAGGTTCACTGCCTTGCGGCGCCCCGCCCCGGGGCGCCGCGCGTGTCCGACCCGTCCCCGCCACCCGCATCCCGAACCAGCGCTGCCGCCGTCCGAAGCGCTCACGCGTCGCCGAATGGCGGGCACCGCGCGTGGTGGGAGGCTGCCGGGTGCGTCGAGCAGCCGCAACGGCGCGCTCGACGGTCCGAAGGATGGAGTCGCAAGTCTCTCCCGCGAAGGCCACCAGGCCCGCGCCGACGCCGGCCAGGCCCACAGAGTACAGGGCGCTGAGGTCCTGCATCTGTCCGCGCAGGTGCGCCTCCTGGCGCTGCTCAAGCGACGACATATCCGCCCACGACCAGGCCCACCAGATCCAGCACCAGCAGCGCCACCCCGATCCAACCGCGAGTGGTCATGGGGGCCCCTTCAGTAGGCCTTCTTGGCCCGCAGCTCCTGCGCCTGCCTCTGGAGCACCTGAAACTCCTCGCCGCTGACATAGCGGTCCAGCGCGCCCATCACCTGCTTGTAGGTGGCCTCGTGCATTCGGGCCCAGGCGTTCTTCACCTCGACGCCATCGGGCACGCCCGCGCCCAGGCAGGCGTTGCCCGTGACCTGCACCGGCTGGGTCTTCTGCATCACCTCCAGACGCTTGACCCACATCTTCTCGCCCGACAGGGGCTCCTTGACGATCAGCGAGATGTCGCCCTGCAGGGCGTAAGCGATCTTGCAGGTCTGGGTGGTGGTGACCTGCCCGGTGAGGAAGTTGCGGCTGGCGTCGGTGTTCTGGTCGCTGGCCTGGGCGCTGGCGGTGATGTCCAGGGTCGCGAAGAGCACCAGATCCGAGCCCTTCTTCTCGGGGAAGGTCATGTTGGCCAGGCTGTCGTAGGGGCCGGCCACCCGGAAGCCCTTGCGGCTGAGCAGCTCGGTGAAGCTGGCGCGCAGGCTGGCGACCATGCGCCGCGCCACCTCGTCGTCGCGGTTCTGGCGCCACCAGGTCTCGCCGTCGCCGGTGAACTCGGCACCCACCACCCCGACAGTCACGTCGAGCGGGCCGGCGGCCTGCGCGGCGGTGTAGCTGAAGCTGGGAGTGTAGGGCTTGACCTTGGGGCGCGGCTTCGGGGCCGGGCCGCAGGCGACGAGGAGGGCCGCTGCGGTCGCCAGCGCCAGTCGAGTGAGGGTGAACATGGTTGGCTCCTGTGACAGATGGGTCGATGCACGACCGGTGTGGGCGGCGTGGCCGCCGGTGGATGTCTGGTCTGTGGGTCGCTCGGCCCATAGCCCTTGCAGGGCGAGCAGGCCCGAGGTTTGCGCCGCCGGATCAGGCCGGCGCGTCGTCGAAGGGGCGGTCGCAGCGGGCGCAGTGGTGGCGCTCGATGTGCTTGTCCTTGAACAGGCCCTTCTTCACGTAGGGGTGGGGCACCAGGTGGTCCTTGCAGGCGCGCACACCGCACTGCAGGCACAGGTACATCTCGCGGTTCGGGCGCTCGTCGCCGCACTCGGGGCAGATGGACTTGAAGAGACCCATGTCGTTCCTCCGGACTCCGGGTTACTTGTCGTGCACGTAGGCTTCGGCGCGCCGCATGGCGTCGCCGGCGCTCGTGGCCTTGCCGCAGCTGGTCCAGCCGGCGATCTGCACGTAGACGTTGCGATCGCTGGGGTTCCACTTCACGCCGACGCTGCGCCGGGTGCGCCCCGTCTTGACCTTGCCGATGACTTCCGCTGCCATGAGACACTCCTGTGTGTCTGCGCCGTTCGAGTCGGCGCGGGGTGAAATGGTCTGTGCTGCGCGCCCGCCGAGCGGGGGCCGCCCGGCTCGCCGAAGCCCCTGCACCCTGGCGTTTAGGAGCGCGCCGCGCAAATCAGGGGTTTAGGAAACTAAATCCCCATGATCCCTGGACGTTTTGCTGCGCCGCTGCTTAGGCTCGGCGCCAGTGGCGGTCCGGTGGCGCGGGCCCGGAGGCGTCCCTGGGGCGGAGGTGCGTGGCGTGGATTCTGAGGTGAGCGGGTTCCCCAGCGTGTATGGCTACCGCGACTACCGAGCGTACCTGCGCGACTGGCTGGCGGCGTGTGAGGCGCAGGGGTCCCTGTCGGGGCGCGGGCTCGCCGATCGGGCCCAACGCTCGCCCGCGTACTTGCCCAACGTGCTGGCCGGGCGGTTTCAGATGACCGTGGACGCGGCGCACGCCTACGCGAAGGCCATGGGCCTGGACCAGGGTGAGCGCGGGTTCCTGGTCTTGCTGGTGCGCCACGCCCGTGAGAAGAGCGCCGCCGGGCGCGACGCCATGGCCCGCGAGATCCTGCGCCGGCAGGCGGGCGAGGTGGCCTGCCGGGACTCGGAGCTGTTTGTGTACCTGGACGACTGGGTGAACATCGCCGTGCGCGAGGCGCTGGCGCTGCCCGACGCCCGCCCCGATCCGGCCTGGCTGGCCGAGCGGTGCGTGCCGCGGGTGCCGCCCGCGGTGGTGGAGCAGGCGCTGATCCTGCTGGAGAATCTGGAGTTCATCGCGCCGGATCCGGCGCAACCGAGCCGGTGGAGGCCCACCGACGCGGGGCTGAAGTTCGACAAGCCCAGCGTGAACCGGGCGGCGGTTCGGGCCTACCACCGAGCCATGCTGCACCGCGCGGCAGACTCGGTGTGGCTCGGCCGCGGCGAGAAGGCGCTCGACAGCCGATCCATCGCCATCTCGCGGGATCGGGTGCCCGAGCTGAAGGCCAGGCTGAAGGCGCTGCTGGACGAGCTGTGTGACAACGCGCCCGACGAGGCTCCCGCCGACGCGGTGTATCACGTACAGGTGGCGCTGTTTCCGCTGTTCGCCGATCCGCCGCTGGATCTGCCTGCTGAGATGCTGGGCGAGGAGGAGCCGTGATGGTCAGGTGGCTGGGGCGGCAGGCGTGGTTGGCATGGCTGGGCTGCCTGCCGCTCGCGGGCGGCTGGGGCTGCGATCGGGGCAACGTGAGCACCCGGGTGCCCGATCCCGACGATGTATACCCCAGCCCGCCCATGGCCTTCAGCGGTGCGCTGGTGTACGTGAACGCGGCGCAGCCGGGGTGTGAACAGGGGGATGGGACCGCCGCGCGGCCGTTCTGCGGCGTCGGGCAGGCCCTGGCGAGCCCTCCCGGGCCGCTGGCGGTGCTGGTGGCGCCCGCCGACTACCCCGAGGCGGTGCAGGTGACGCGGTCGGACGTGTGGATCATGGGCCGGCGGGGCGACGCCCGCGCGCGGCTCACGGCAAGTACTGAGGGCACCGCCCTGACGGTCACGCAGGCGCAGCGAGTGGTGGTGGACGGGCTGCAGGTGGGCCCGCGGCCGGGGCTGGGCGTCCTGGCCTATGGGGGTGAGCTGACGCTGCAGGACGTGCAGGTGCGCGAGATCGGCGCGGGCACTGCGCTGCCCGGGGACGGGATTGTGGCGGTGGCCGGCGCCCGCCTCACGGCACGGGACGTGGCCATCGACGGCGTGGCCCGGGTTGGGCTGCTCGTGGCCGACACTGAAGGCCCCGACGGGCGTCTGGACGCCGAGGCGTTGGGGGTGCGTGGCTTTGGCGCCGGGGGCATCAGCGCCCAGGGGCAGGTGGTGGCCGCGCTGCGCGGGATCACCGTGGAGGATGGTGGCGTGTACGGCGTGGGTGCCTTCGGCGCGACGCTGTCGGTGGACGGCGGCACGGTGGCGCGGATCGCCCGGGTGGATGGGCAAGGGGGCGACGCCGTGGTCGGCGCCCTGGGCGGCGGGGCGCCTGCCGCGCTGGCGCTCGACGATCTGACGGTGGAGGACAGCGCCCGGGTGGGGATCCTGGCCGATGGGGCCGGCGGGCGCGTCGCCGGCGTGACCGTGCGCGGCAGCGCCGGCGGGGGGTTGTGGGCGATCGGGCCGCACACGCTGGAGGTGGCGGACAGCCGGTTCGAGCGCAGCGCCATCGTGGGGCTGGCGGCCCTGGACGGCGCCCAATTGACGGCGCGCGAGGTGGTGGTGGATGAGGTTGTGGCAGGCGTGGCGCTGCGCGGCGGGCGGCTGGAGGACGTGGGCGACGGCGTGATGGTGCTCGGCGCCCGGCTGGAGGCCGAGGCGCTGACGGTGGCTGCCAGCCACCGCGCGGGGCTGCTGCTGGACAGCGGGACGGTGGACTGGCAGCGCGGCGAGGTGAGCGACGTGCGGTTCGGGGTGGTGGTGCAGAACGGCGGGCAGCTCACCGACGCTGGGCTGAGCTTCGCGCAGGTACGCGAGGTGGACCGGCTGGAGCCCGCCGAGCCGCTGCCGGTGGTGCGCGCCCTGGGTGAGCTGGATGCGCCCTGACGGCCGGCGCCAGGCGCTGTGTTCGAGTGGTTATCTGTGTTCGATTCGGCATCTGTGTTCGAGTCGGTATCTGTGGTCAGGCCTGTGTCTGCTGGCCGCGGCTGCTCTGGTTGGCTGCGAGCCGGCCACGCCTGAGGACGCAGCGCCTCTGACGCTCGATGCCGGCGCCGAGCCCGACGGCGGCGTGTGTGCGCCCGCCCCCGAGCCGGGGCCAGCGGTGTGCGTGGACTGCGATCCCGGGTCCGGGCGTGCGCCAGCCTGCGCCGCCGGTGAGCGGGCGGCGCCGTCGACGGGCTGTGTGGCGGTGGGCGCACCCTCGGTGGCGTGGAGGGCGGCAGATGGGGTCGCCCGCCTGGGCGAGTGCGCCCGCTACGAGCGCACGGATCTGGAGGCCGGCTGCGTGGCCGTCGGGCCGAGGATGTGTGCGGCTGAGTGGCGCCTCGAGGGCGGGTGCTGGGTCGAGCCCGCGGCCTGCCCGGGGGGGGTCGCGCTGCCATCCGGCTGCCTGTGGCCGGCGGATCCGGCCGGTTGCCCCGAGGGGCGTTGGGGGGTGGTGCCCGAGGGGTGGGAGGGGAACGCACCGGCCAGCTACGTGGACTCCGCCGCCGCGGACGGCGGCGACGGGTCGGCACAGAGACCTCATCGGCGCATCGCGGACGCGTTGGCGACGTTCGGCGGCGGACCGGGCGTGGTGTACCTGGCGCCCGGCGACTACGCGGGTCTGCGGCTGCCCGACGGGGTGAGCCTGGTGGGACACTGCGCGGCCGACACCCGCCTGGTGGCCGACGGCGGCTACGCCCTGAACCAGCAAGAGGGGGCGGTCGGGGCGCTGGTGGGCTTGACGCTCGTGGGGGGCGCCCAGGCCACCGTGCGCACCCCGGCGACGCTGACGTTGCATGGGGTGCTCGTGCGCGGGGCGGCGCAGGGCGTCGTGCTGAGCGGGTCCCGCGGGGCGGTGCGCCTGGTCGAGAGTGTGATCGACGGCGAGGGCGGGGCCCTGGTGGACGGCATCGTGGCGGGGCCTGGGCAGGTGGCCCTCGAGCGGTCCGGGATCACAGGCACGCAGGATGGGGCGCTGTTGGCCGTGGGGACCACGATCGAGGTGACGGGCAGCTTCGTCGGCGGGGTGGTGGGTCGGCCGCGGGTGGGTGACGCCATCCAGATCGCCGACGGCGCGCACCTGACGGTGGCCGACAGTGTGTTGGCTGGCTATCGCGGCGCGGCGGTGCACGTGCTGGCGGCGGGCGAAGGGCGCGCGCCATCTGTCGCAGCGCTCGACCGCGTGGTGGTGCGCCAGACGCGGCCTGGTCCAAGCGTGGCGGGGGAGTCGGGGCTGCGGGTAGGGGCCGGTAGCCGCCTGACGGTGCGCGATAGCGCCCTGGTTGCCAACCCCCTGAGCCAAGTGATCGCCAGCGGTGAGGACGCCGAGGCCGCCATCGAGCGCTCTCTGCTTCGGGGCGCCGTGGCCTCCGTCGCCGCCACGGGCGTGGGGGCGCTGGCGGATCGAGGCGGGCGGATCGTCGTCACCGACTGCGAGGCGGTGGCGAACCCGGGCAGCGGCCTGGCGGCCTTCAACGGAGGGACCCTCGCTGTGGAGCGGTCGGTGATCCGCGGCAACGGATCCGAGGCCCTGGGGTTCAATGAGGCCCCGGGCGCCGGCGTGGCTTTCGGGCAGGGCGGGCGCGGGCGCGTCGCGGGCTCGGTGTTCCTGGACAATGTGCGGAGAGGGGTCTTGATCATCGACGGCCCGTCGGACGAGGCCATCGCGGTGGAGGACTGCACCTTCCTGCAGCCGGCCGGCGATGGGTACCGGCTGGCAGTGGATGTCTTGCGAGGCCGATTGCACCTTGGCGGGACCCTGCTGGAGGGCAGCCTGGGCCTGGGGGTGGGGGCGCAGGACGCCGAACTTGCGCTGGAGAACTGCGCGGTCCGTGGGTTCGAGTGTGTGGCGCTGCCGGGCGGCACGGTGGGTGCCGGGATCATCAGCCTGGACAGCGAGGTGATCCTCCGCGGCGTGGACATCGGGCCAGGCTGCGGGGGCGGCGTGGAGAGCAAGTTCACCGCCGCATCCGGGGGTGAGCGGGGGCTGACCATCCAGGACAGCGTGGTGCGGTCGGTGACGCCTCCCGGGCCAGCCGTCCCAGGACTGGGTGGCGTGTACGTCTGGGGGTCTGGCGACCTCAGCCTGAGCGACGTGGTAGTCCAGGATGTGGTTGGCCCCGGTGGGGTGGGCTTGGCCGAGGGGGCCCGTCTGGAGGTCGACGCCG
Source organism: Myxococcales bacterium (assembly GCA_020633555.1). GTDB lineage: Bacteria > Myxococcota_A > Bradymonadia > UBA7976 > UBA1532 > JACKDL01. The sequence continues at coordinate 27,881 of JACKDL010000040.1, forward strand.
TGCGGATCGTGGGGGTGCGGGGCGACGGTGTGGTTGGGGGAGGCCACGGCGTCTGGGCCAGCGACGCCGCTGCGGCCACGATTCGGCGCGCTGATCTGGCAGCGCTCCACGTGGCGGGCATCGCCTGGTTCGACGGCGGGGGGCTGACGGTGGTCGACAGCCGCATCGCCGAGGTCACTGGGGGGCCGTTCTTCAATGATGAGGACGTGTTCACCACAGGGGCCGGACATGGGGTCTTCGTAGCCGGCGGAACCGCGGCGGTGGGCCGCAGCGTCGTCGAGGGCGCCGAGCAGGTGGCGGTGATGACCGACGGCGGCGACGTGCGCGTCGAGTGCACCTCGCTGAGCGCGGCGCGGAGCTGCGCCCTGGCCATCGCCGGCGGGCGGATCGCCTGGGATCACCCCGAAGAGGGCGAGTGCCCGCAGGCGGAGGCCGCCGATGTGCCCCGGGCGCCTCGGCCCGGGGAGCCGGTCTTGCCACCTCGGGAGTAGGGGTCGCCGGCAACTCAGGGCACCCCCGGGTGTCGCGCCACCCCCGCGCCGCGCGGTGCCAAGGGTCCGCCTACCGAGCGCGCCCCCACCTGCCGATGGACCAGTCCACGTCAGCGCGCCGCGGCGCGGAGGGGGTTGGCATGCGTCGTCCGAATCAGCACCTGGTCACGTCCGCCCTGGTGGGGGTGATGGCCGCCGGCCTGCCCGGCTGCGAGCTGCTGGAGGGTGGCACGGCGGGGACGGCGCCGGCGGGCGGTGCGCTGGCCGAGGCGCAGCGGGCGGTGGATCCCGCGGTGGGGCAGACGCTGACGGCGGTGGCGGCGGTGGGCGCGGCGGGGCTGGCCTTCGAGCGGGCGGTCGCGGACGAGAGCGACGTGCTGGGGGCCGCGGCGGGGCTGGAGGCGGCAGCCGATGGGCTGGCGCAAGCGGCGGTGACGCTGGAGGCGGCGGAGGACGGCGTCGCCGGCTCGGGGCCGCAGGCGGCGGGGCAGATCACGCGGCCGCTGGCGGTGGTGGTGGGCATCGGGCTGGTGCTGTACGGCACGTGGAAGTTCGCGCAACGCTTGAAGGATCTGGCGCATGACGCCCGCGAGGCGGCCGAGGATCGCGACGACGCCCTGGTGGGCCTGGCCAACGGTCAGGAGGGGGCCATCGAGGCCTACGAGGACGCCGATCGGCGGCTGGAGGCGGCGTCGGAGGGGGCCATCGAGGAGGTGGGCACCCGGGTGACGACGGAGCTGGTGCTGGCGCCGGTGCGGCCGGTGTCGGTGGGCGGGGTGATCCTGAAGGACCGGGCGGGCGAGGCCCTGCAGAGCGGGCTGAAGGTGCTGGGGGCCACGGAAGAGTGCGGGGCCCAGCCGGACGGGCCTGGGTGCCGCATTGCGGCGCAGCGCACGGACGACCGGGGGCGGGTGACGCTGCCCACGGGCCGGGTGACGGTGGTGGTGAGTGGGCCCGAGCGGGTGCGGGCGGTGACGCAGGTGGACGTGGTGGAGGGGCAGGACACGGCGGTCGAGGTGCACCTGGCGCCCATCGGGGCGGCGGGCGGTTCGGACGCGGGACCGGCGCTCGATGCCGGGGTGGCTCCAGACGGAGGCGTGGATCCCGATCTGGGCGGGCCACCGCCCGAGCTGTCGCCGCTGGCGGGCGGCTTCTTCGGCGTGGCACGCCGGGAGGGCGCCGTGGACGTGTACCTGTTGGGCGAGGTCGGACCGGGCGCCTTCGGGCTGCGCTACGACCGGACCCTGGCCAGCGGCGAGATCGAGCGCGCCTGGCTGTGCGGGGCGCTGGGCGGGCGGCCGCCCGTGGCACTGGGCACGGTGGATTGTGGGTGGGGCGGTGAGGTCCGTGGCGAGGCCTTCGTGCTGCTGTCGGATCCGGCGAGCTGCGGTGCGCTGGAGGCGGGCGAGGCCTTTGGGCGGGTGGTGGCCATGGTGAGCCTGGGGGACGCGTCGGGTTGCTTCGTGTCGCCGTACTACGACCCCGAGGCGGTGCCCTGAGCGACCGCCGCGGGCATTGAGGCTTGCCGAGCGAGGAATGTTCAAATAGGGTACCCCCCTATCCTATGATGAGGATCGAGGAGCGCCTGACGTGCCGCACAGCCCCCAAGAGAAGAAGCGGGCGCTCGCCCGCGTGCGGCGCATCCAGGGGCAGCTCGGCGCCCTGGAACGCGCGCTCGAGGCCGGCGCCGACTGTGAGCCGGTGCTCCAGCAGATCGCGTCCATCCGGGGGGCGGTGAACGGGCTGCTGTCGCAGGTCATCGAGGCCCACATCCGCGAGAACTTCGGGCCGTCCGACGCGGGCGCCGCCGAGTTGGATCCCGCCGAGCGGGCGGCCCAGGTGGCCGCCCTGAACCAGATCGTCCGCGCGTACTTCAAGTAGCTGTCAACACACACAATAAGGGAGCGTCCCATGAAGAGCCGTGCTGCTGTCGCCTTCGAGGCGGGCAAGCCCCTGGAGATTGTCGAGATCGACGTTGCGCCGCCCCGCAAGGGCGAGGTGCTGGTGAAGATCACCCACACCGGCGTGTGCCACACCGACGCCTTCACCCTGAGCGGCGACGACCCCGAGGGTGTGTTCCCGGCGGTGCTGGGCCACGAGGGCGCCGGGGTGGTGGTGGAGCTGGGTGAGGGGGTCACCAGCCTGGCGGTGGGTGACCATGTGATCCCGCTGTATACGGCGGAGTGTCGGGAGTGCAAGTTCTGCAAGTCCGGCAAGACCAACCTGTGTCAGGCGGTGCGCGCCACGCAGGGCAAGGGGCTCATGCCCGACGGCACCAGCCGCTTCTCGTACAACGGTGAGCCCATCTATCATTACATGGGCACCAGCACCTTCAGCGAATACACGGTGGTGCCCGAGATCTCGCTGGCGAAGATCAACCCGGACGCGCCGGCCGAGAAGGTGTGTCTGCTGGGCTGCGGTGTGACCACGGGCATCGGCGCGGTGCACAACACCGCGAAGGTGCAGCCGGGCGACACCGTGGCGGTGTTCGGCCTGGGTGGGATCGGCCTGGCGGTGATCCAGGGCGCCCGGCAGGCGAAGGCGGGCCGCATCATCGGGGTGGACATCAACCCGGCGAAGTTCGAGCTGGCACGCCAGATGGGTGCCACCGATCTGGTGAACCCGCAGGAGCACGACCGGCCGATCCAGGAGGTGATCGTCGAGCTCACCGACGGCGGGGTGGACTTCAGCTTCGAGTGCATCGGCAACGTGAACGTGATGCGCTCGGCCCTGGAGTGCTGCCACAAGGGCTGGGGCGAGAGCGTGATCATCGGCGTGGCGGGGGCGGGGCAGGAGATCAGCACCCGGCCCTTCCAGCTCGTGACCGGGCGGGTGTGGCGGGGCTCGGCCTTCGGCGGCGTGCGCGGGCGCACCGAGCTGCCGGGCATGGTGGAGCAGGCCATGCGGGGCGAGATCGAGCTGGATCCCTTCGTGACGCACACCCTGCCGCTGGAGCGCATCAACGAGGCCTTCGATCTGATGCACGAGGGCAAGTCGATCCGCACCGTCATCCACTTCTGAGCGCGGGGAGCGGCGATCATGGAGCGCGTGGAGTCCAAGGCCAGCTTCGGCGGCCGCCAAGAGGTGTGGGTGCACGACAGTGAGGTGCTGGGCGTGCCCATGCGTTTCGGGATCTATCTGCCCCCGCAGGCGGCCGAGGGGGCGTGCCCGGTGGTGTATTTCCTGAGCGGGTTGACCTGCACCGAACAGAACTTCATCACCAAGGCGGGGGCCCAGCGGGCGGCGGCCGAGCTGGGGCTGATCGTGGTGGCCCCCGACACGAGCCCGCGGGGCGAAGCCGTGGCCGACGATGCGGCCTACGATCTGGGGCAGGGGGCGGGGTTCTATGTGAACGCCACCCAGGCGCCGTGGGCCGCACACTATCGCATGTACGACTACGTGGTGGATGAGCTGCCCGCGCTGGTGGAGGCGCACTTCCCGGCCAGCGACAAGCGCAGCATCACGGGGCACTCCATGGGTGGGCACGGCGCGCTGGTGATCGCCCTGCGCAACCCCGGGCGCTACGCGAGCGTGTCGGCCTTCGCGCCCATCGTGGCGCCGACGGCGGTGCCCTGGGGCCACAAGGCGCTGGGGGCCTACCTGGGCGAGGATCGGTCGGCGTGGGCGGCCTGGGACGCCTGCGCGCTCGTCGCCCAGGCGTCGGAGCGGCTGCCGCTGCTGGTGGATCAGGGCGACGCCGACGGCTTCCTGGCCGAGCAGCTGCAGCCCGAGCGGCTGCGCGAGGCCTGCGCGGCAGCGGGCCACCCGCTGACGCTGCGCATGCAGCCCGGCTACGACCACAGCTACTACTTCATCGCGTCCTTCATCGCCGATCACCTGGCGCACGCTGGGGCGGCCCTGGGCTGAGGTGAGCGCGCCGGCCGAGGTCCAGGTCACCGTGGGTGACCAGCCTGTGGCCCTGACCACGGTGTGCCGGCGCGGCCCCATGAACTTCGGCCAGAACTGGCGCGGCGTGCCGATGGTGGAGGCCCGCTACACCCTGCGCGTGCCCACGGCGCAGGTGGTGGCGGCGGTGGACGCCTTGCGCGCTGAGTTCCGCGCGGACGCGGAGCGCTTCCCGGATGCCGACGACGCCCTGGAGCAGGCCTGGCGGCGGCTGGGTTGGGCCGCGGGGGCGGTGGCCGTGGCCGACGCGGACTTCCTGTGGGCGTTCGTGGACTTCCAGCCGGCGGACGTGCTGGACGACGCGCTGGGGGTCAGCCCGGCGGCGCCGGTGTGGTTCCTGAACACGGTGGACGGCGCAGAGCTCCATGGGGCGCACGTGGTGCTCACGGGGGTGGCCGGGCGGCGGGCGTAGCCGAGCGGTCGTCGCAGAAGGCCTGCGAGAAAAGAGGCTGCGGGAAAAAGGGGGGGCGACGGATCCGTGCAGCAGCAGGCCACGCGCCGGAGGCGCACCTGTTTTTGCGGAAGGACTGAGATGAACCTCACCCACTCGATGAAGCGCTGGGCCACGGTTGGGCTGGCGAGCGCGTTGATCTTCGGCTGTACCGCCGGCGGGGGCGGAGGCGGCTCTGCCGACGGCGGCGCGGCGGTGGACGGTGGCGGCGCAGGGGGTGCCGGCGGCACAGGGGGCGCCGGTGGCGCCGGCGGCGCTGGCGGCGCTGGTGGCATGGGCGGCGCCGGCGGCGCTGGTGGCATGGGCGGCGCCGGCGGCGCGGGTGGCATGGGCGGCGCCGGTGGCATGGGCGGCGCCGGTGGCATGGGCGGCGCGGGCGGTGCCGGTGGTGCGGTGCCGCCGGCCTGCGAGGACGGGGCGGTCGAGGGCTGCGCCGTCGAAGGCGGCTGCGAGGGCCGCCGCGCCTGTGTCGCCGGCCAGTGGGCTGCCTGCGAGGCCCCGCTGGAGATCTGCGACGGCGCGGACAACGACTGCGACGGGGCCACCGACGAAGGCTTCCCCGCGCTGGGCGAAGGCTGCGAGGTGGGCCAGGGGCTGTGTCTGGCCGCGGGGCAGGTGGTGTGTACCCCGGACGGCCTGGACACGGTGTGTGGCGCCGTGGCCGGGCAGCCCGGCGTGGAGGTGTGTGACGGGCTGGACAACGACTGCAACGGCGCTGTGGACGACGGTGTGCCGCCGTCGGTCTGTTACACCGGCCCCGCCGGTACGGCGGGGGTGGGGGTCTGTCGTACGGGCGAGCAGGCGTGCGCCGTGGGCGGGGTCGATCGGGATCGCGCCAAGGGCGAGCTGCCCGTGGGCGCCTGCGAGGGTCAGGTGCTGCCCGGGCAGGAGATCTGCGACGACGGGTTGGACAACGACTGCGACGGGCAGACCGACGAGGGCTGTGAGGCCCCGGCGGCGGTGTGTGGCAACGGCATCGCCGAGGCGGGCGAGCACTGCGACGACGGCAACCAGGTGGCCGGTGACGGTTGCAGCGCCGCGTGCGACTTCGAGGCGCCGGTGGGCGGCGTGATCATGCGCTGTGGGATCTCGGTGCGCGACGTGGCCACCTTCGTGCGGCCCGAGGACGGGCTGCAGGTGCAGGCGGGCTGCGTGCCCGACGCCAACACCGTGGCGCTGCTGATCACACGCGATGGGGTGGGGCAGCTTCAGGCAGCCCCGCTGCAGGCCTTCCTGGCGGCCGGGGGCAACGTGCTCACCGAGTTCTCGGCGTCGGACGAGGTGTTCAACGCGGCGTTCCCCGGCGAGCCGGTGGTCCAGGGCGCGCGCGGCGGGGCCTGCCAGGACAACGTGAACCCGGTCGTCCGCGCGAGCCTCGACGACGACTTCTGGCGGATCCACGGGGCCCTGCCCGTGCAAGCGCCGGCCTCGACGGGCTGCGGGTACGACGTGGGCGCCTTCCCGGGCATCGTGCCGCTGGGCGGCGTCGAGGACGGGATGATCAACCTGGCCTACCGCCCGCTGGGGGCCGGCCGACTGTGGCTGGTGGATCAGGACTGGCAGGACACGGACATGGGGCCGGACGCCTTCAACGCCGCCACCCGCGCCCTCCTGCGGTCGATGATCCTGTGGCCGGCCGGGGACGGCGCCCCGGTGGGGCCCGGGGCGGCGCTGGTGCCCGGGGTGCAGCTCGACGTGTCCGAGGCCGCTGTGCGGGCCCGCGGCTTCGTGCCCTGCTACAGCAGCCTCTACGCCGAGGGGGCCGAGGGGCCCCAGCACGGGCTGGACGCCCTGCTGACGGCCTGCCAGGGCCGGGATCTGATGCTGGCCTGCCGGCCGGTGGGGCAGGCCAACTTCACGGTGGCCGCCGAGGGGCGCTTCGAGGACGTGACCTTCCCGGTGCCCAACGAGGCGGCGGCCTCGCACACGGCCAACGGCGTGGCCTGGTACTTCGGCCGCAGCTTCTCGTGGGGCTTCGCCGGGGCGGGGGCGGTGCTCGAACGCAATAGCTGCGACGTGGCGGCGGGGCAGGACCCGGCGCGGCTGTGCTGGCACACCAGCGGCGAGCGCATCGACGGGGGCTACCGCTGTGGGAGCACGTCGAACCTGAACGGCAGCCGCGACTGGGAGCGGGTGGTGCTGGCGCGGGCGGGCGAGCCCGAACCCGAGGGCGTGCGCCTGGGCGCGGCGCGGGGCTTCGGCCATCACGGAAGCTGCGACACCTTCAACGGGTGCCAGAACGCAGCCACCTGCGCGAACACGGCCTGCCGCTTGGAGGGCCACGGGGCCGCGGTCGCCTGGCTGGAGGGGCGCTGCCAGGATCTGGCGGGCATGATCCCCGGCTTCGACTGCGATCTGTTCCGGGGGCTGCAGCCGCCCGACCTGGACACCGCCTGGGTCAACGGCTGCAACATCCCGGTGGCCTACGACGTGGTGTGTGCGCCCGCGGGCGACGCGCCGCGGCCCATCCCCGCGCCGTGACCGACCGGGCGGCGCGCCCTCTGGCGCCGCCGAGCCCACCGCTCACAGACGCGCCGTGAGCCCCACGCTGGCGGCGTAGCGCAGCTCGGCGCCCGCCTCGTCCACGGTGCCGTCGAACAGGGCGGGGCGGGCGAACAGCTCCACCCAGGCCAGCCGCACGATGATCTCGGCGCCCGCCGTGACGGTGAGGCCGGGGATGGCCCCGGTGACCCGCTCGACCGTGGACCACCGGTGGGCGTACGCCACGCCCGCCACGGGGCCCAAGCGCAGACGATCATTGAAGAAGCTGAAGTGCCACGCGGCCCGCGGGCCCACCTGGAGCAGGCTGAAGGGCTCCCCGAAGGCGGCGGTGATGGCGCCCCCCACCAGCAGCCCCTGCTGGCCGCGGTCGAGGCTGAGCATCACCGCCTGCCCCATGCGGAAGCGGGGCTCGGCGCCGGCGCCGGTGAGGCGGGCGTCCACCCCGGTGGTGGACTGGCTGAAGAAGCCGTCGGCGTGGGCGGCCAGCGGCAGCAGGCACTGGGCCACGGCCAGGACCAGGGTCTTCATGGCTGGCCCTCCACCGTCGCCGCGGCGTCCCAGGCCATGGCCTCGGCCAGCTCCGTGGCGGTGGGCGCGCGGGTCAGGGCCTCGGGCAGGGGCGGGCAACTCAGCGTCTGCAGGAAGGCCACCAGCGCGGTGGGGTTGCCCGGATCACGGATCAGGCTGGATCGCTGGCCGAGCAGATCGCCGTCGCCGCGCCCGCGGCGGCCGCGCCGGCGGTAGACGGTGGTGATCCAGGTGCGCAGCCGGTCGGTGTCGCCCCGGTGGCCGAAGACGGCGCGCTGCGCCACGCCCCGCAGCGGCACCGTGCGGAAGCCGCCCAGGGGGGCCTCGGCCAGCACCATGGCCTCGATGCGCTGCCGCCCGGCGGTGGGATCGTCCGAGTAGTCGCCTTCGCCGTTGAAGGGGTCGTCCACCAGCGCCTGCAGGCCGGCGGGGCGGCCCAGCTCGTCGGAGTCGGCGCGCTCCAGGCCCAGGTTGTGGAAGGCGCCGTCGCTGAGGGTCGCGCCGCCGTGGCAGCGGGCGCAGTCGCCCTGGTCGCGGTCGAGGAACTGGGCGGCGCCCTGCAGCTCGAGGGCGGTGAGCTCGCCCTCGCCTCGCAGGTAGCGGTCGAGCCGCGTGTCGGTGCACAGCAGCTTGCGCTCGTAGGCCTCGATGGCCTTGCCCACGTTGGCCGCGACGCGATCGATGGCGTCGCGCTGCGCGGCGCTCAGGGCCGCCCAGGCGTCGTCGCCGGGCTTCGCGCGGGGGGGCAGATCACCCAGGTCGGGCAGGGGCCCGAACACCGACTCGTAGTAGGGGCGGTAGGGGCCGGCGATGCGGTGAGCCAGCTCGACGCGGGTGAAGTCGTGCTCGGCGGGGTGCTCCAGGGCCTGGATGGGCTGCGACCACAGGTGATCCACCCGGCCGTTCCACATCCACACCCGCTGGAACGCCACGTTCAGCAGGCCGGGCGCGTGCAGTGAGCCGGGCCGATCGAAGGCGCCGGGCGAGGTGGGGCGCGGATCGCCGAAGCCATGCTCCGGCTGGTGGCAGGTGGCGCAGGCGACCTGGCCGTCGGCGCTGAGATCGGCGTCGAAGAACAGGGCCTGGCCCAGCGCCGCAGCCTTCGGATCGTCGGCGTGGGCGTTGGTGGGTGAGGCGGGCAGGGCCCCGGCCTCCAGCGGGGCGATGCGGCTGAAGTCGGGGCCGTCGCAGGCGGCCAGGGCCAGGCAGGCCGGCAGGGCCACGCACAGGGCGGGCAGGCAGTTTCGAGACACGGGGGACCTCCGAAGTGGTGCTCACTTCGTCGGTGCCCGGTGGGGGCAGCGTCCTTCGCCGGCGGTGGGGATTGTGCGGCCCGTGGTCCGGCGATTGGCCCCGCGCTCAGTCGGCCAGCAAGGCGGCCAGGGTGTCGCGCTCGAGCTCGGCGGTCATGCGCAGGAGCCGCAGCGCCGCGCCGGCGCTGCCCGGGTGTTCTGGGAAGGCCGCCCAGTGGCGGACCTGGCGGATCCGGTCGGCGAGCAGCCGCGCCAGGGCGCTGCGGCGGGCCGCCGGCGGCAGCTCGTCCACGCCGGCGAGCACCACCGCCAGCGGGGTCAGGGTGCCGGTGGCCGCCTTCAGGCAGGTGCGCAGGAGCGCCTGGTAGCCCGCCTCGCCGGCGTCCGTCAGGCGCAGCTCCTGTCGCTCGGGCCGGGCCGAGTCCTTGACGGCGTCGCCCTGCAGCCAGCCCCGGTCCAGCAGACGGCTGAGCGTGGCGTACACGGTCGGGCGCTTCAGCCCCAGGGCGGGCCCGAGGGCGCCGTCGAGCGCGTCGGCCACCGCGTACCCGTGGCCCGGGTGGGCCCGGACCACGGCCAGCACGGCCAGCTCACGGTGTTTCGCCAGGCTCATGGGCCCTCAGATCAGCTCAGCCGGCCGCTCACCGGCGTCAGGTCGTACATCTCGAAGGTGTCGATGATGCCCGACAGGTCGAGGTGCTCGCCATGATCGGCCTTGCCCTCGTCGGTGGCGAGGTAGTCGTACAGATCGGCCTTGGCGCGCAGGGTCACCCAGACCACCACGGCGTTGCGCTCGCGATCGACGCCCACCTGGCGGGCGACGAGGCCGGGGACCTTGCCGTCCATGCGCTCGGAGGGGGTCTTGGCGACCTGGACCAGATCGTCCAGGCGGCCGGGCTTGGCGGTGGAGACGCTGACGAAGGTGTAGGTGGGTTCCATGGAGGTTCCTTCTTTCCGCTTTGAATAGTCAGGAGTGACTATTGCCGCCCCAATGTTGTGCACCGCGGCCGGCCGGTCAAGGGGGGCGGGTCGATTCCGGGCTATTCGTCCAGGGAGGCCGACAGCAGCGCCAGCAGCCCGTCGGGATCCTCCACGTGCACCCAGTGCCCGGTGTCGAGCACCGGCGAGCGTACCCGGGGGTGCAGGGACGCCAGGCGGGCCACGATGTCGGGGGTCCAGCGATCGCTGCGGCCGGCCCGCAGCAGGTTCAGCCGCAGGCTGGGCGGGGCCGCCTCCAGGAAGGGCCACAGGTCGCAGCGCCAGTAGTCCGCGAACATGGCCTCGATGGCGGCCAGGTCGAAGCGCCAGCGGAAGCCGTCGGCGGCGCGGTGGACGTTGGTGGTCATCCAGCGGGCGAGCAGGTCGCTGAAGCCGGCATCCTTGAAGTGGGCCACCACGGCGTCGCGGCTGGGCGCGGGCTGGGGCAGGGTCTTGGCGTGGGCGATGACCTGCGCCACCTCGCGGCCCTGGCCCACCGCCTCGGCGCCGGTACCGAAGGTGGTGTCGAGCGACCACACGGTGCGCAGCCCCACGCCGAAGTCGCGGGCGTACACCAGGGCCACCTTGCCGCCGTAGCTGTGGCCGATGACCGCGCGGGGCCGGCCCACGGCCTGGGCCAGGCGGTCCAGATCCTCGGCGCAGGCCCGCAGGGTGTGCGGCCCGGGCGCGCCGTCGCTGTCGCCGTGGTTGCGCAGATCCACGTTCACGAAGCGCCAGTCGGGGTGCTCGGCGCTCAGCCGGCGCACCAGGCTGCCCAGGTTGCGGCGGTTGCCCAGGATGCCGTGCATCACGAAGGCGGTCTGGAAGGCGTCGTCGGGCCCCACGAGATCGTGGGCAGGCAGGAAGCTCATGGCCCACGGATGCCGGCTGGGGCTGCGGGGTTGCTGGGGGGCGCCCTTCGGTGTCAGGGCGCCGGCCGGTGCCCGGGTTCTGTTCCGTGGGCACACTTTGCGGCAAGATCCGCGCCGGAGGGGGCGCATGGACTATCAGAACTTCGACCTCGTCGTGCAGGTGCGCGACGCGGCGTCGCGCACGTATTCGGTGCTGGCGAACGGCGAAGCCGATGTGGCGGCCATGGACACTTTCTCGCTGCAGGCCAACTGGGAGACGCTGCAAGCGCTGGCGGATCGGGTGGGTCGTCAGGCCACGTTGGCCCGCAGCGCGGCGGGTGCCGCCACGGCCGAGCAGGTCATGGTGATCCAGAGCGACACGGTCCCGAGCGACGCGGGGTTGTCGCTGGAGACCGTGGCCGATCTGCCGGCGTTGCCGGGCGGCGTGCGCAGCTTCGCGCCGCAGATCGAGGGCTGGGAGGGTGAGGAGGCAGCCATCCTGCTCGCCCGTGATCTAGGCCAGCAGCTCCACCACGCGGTGTTCACGGAGAAGGTGCAGACGGCCCTGCGCAGCGCGCGCGCGGCGCTGCCGCCGGGCGTCGGGCTGCGGTTTCGCCTGCGGCTGGAGGGCGCGCCCGAGCTGCACCGCCTGCCCTGGGAGTACCTGCACGACGGCGAGGGCTTCCTGGCCTTGCAGGCGGGGGTGCCCGTGGTGCGCCACGTGGAAGAGGTGACCCCCACCGAGCCTCTGCAGGTGTCAGGGGCCTTGCGCCTGCTGGTGGTGGTGAGCGCGCCCTCGGATCAGGCCGTCCTGGACGTGGAGGGCGAGGTCGCCCGGCTGAAGGCGGTGCTGGAGGAGTCGGTGGCGGCCGGTCGGCTCGAGGTGGACGTCCTCGAGGACGGGCGCTGGTCGACCCTGGAGGCCGCCCTCACCCCCGGGGAGGGCCGGCCGGCGTACCACATCCTGCACTTCATCGGGCACGGGACGGCGGACGCGGGCGGAGGCGGCCGGCTGTATTTCGAGGGCGAGGATGGTACCGCGGTGGCACAGGACGCGGAGGGGCTCACCGCGCTGCTGGTGAATCACCCGTCGCTGCGGCTGGTGGTGCTCAACGCGTGCCAGGGGGCCACATCGGACGAGCTGGACGCCCGGTCCAGCATCGCGGCGCGGCTGGTGGGGAGGCCGGCGCCAGCGGTCGTGGCCATGCAGTACGCCATCACCGACCGGGCCGCGCTGGACTTCTCGCGGGCGTTCTACGGGGCGTTGGCCATGGGCAACCCGGTGGACACGGCGCTGGCCCTGGCGCGGGCGGCCGAGTTTCGGCGGCTGGCGGACGGCGAGTCGCCCCGCGGGGTGGAGTGGGGCACGCCCGTGCTGTACCTGCGCGCCCGTGACGGGCGGCTGTTTGCGCCGGCGGCGCGCGCGGCGCGCTTCGGGCCGCGGATCGGGCTGGCGGTGGCCCTGGCGCTGCTGGGCCTGGGGACCGCGGGGGCGCTGGCGACGCGCACCCCCTACTACCAGGACGGGGATCGTGACGGGTACGGGGCCGGCGAGCCGGTGAAGGGCTGGTCGGCGGAGGACGGGTGGGTGGCCCGGGCCGGCGACTGTGACGACGAGAACCGGTCCATCAATCCGGACGCCGTTGAGCAGTGCGACGCGGTGGATCACGACTGTGACGGCAACCCGCACAACGGCGTGGACGTGCCCAGGTGGTTCCCCGACAGCGACGGGGACGGGCACGGTGACCGCGGGGCCGAGGCCGTTGAAGCCTGCGGGCAGCCGAAGGGCTTCGTGGCCAGCCGCGACGACTGCGATGATCGGGACGCCAGCACCCACCCGGGGGCGCAGGAGCAGTGCGATGACGTGGATCACGACTGCCAGGGTGGGCCGACGAACGGGGTCACCTACAGCGACTGGTTCCGCGACGCGGACGGGGACGGGTTTGGGGCCGGGGTCCCGCGAAGCGAATGCAGGCCGCCGGACGGCTTCGTGGCGCGCAGCGGCGACTGCAATGACGCCGCGCGGGCGGTGCACCCGGGGGCGGCGGAGCAGTGTGACGGCGTCGATCAGGACTGCGACGGCAAGGTGGACGAGGCCACGGTGACCCGGCCCTGGTACCGCGACGCGGACGGGGACGGCCTGGGCCACGCGGGCGTGGTCCAACAGGCCTGCAGGGCGCCGGCGGGGTACGTGGAGCGGGGCGGGGACTGCAACGACGGGGACAGCAGCTTGATCAGCCTGAACGCGTGTGGGCAGTGCGCGAAGCTGCCGGTCGAGGTGTGCAACGCGGTGGACGACGACTGCGACGGCAAGGTGGACGAGGGCCGGCCGGGCGGCGGGAGCAACGACTGGAAGACGGGCCCCAAGGCCGATGGCAGCTACGACCACAACTGCGACGGGCGCGCCGAGAAGGAGTCGACCGCAGATGGCGGCATCTGCCGTTGCAAGAAGTCGTTCATGGGGACCCCGCTCATGGAAGGCGAGGACAAGACACCCGGCTGGGTGAAGGGTGTACCCGAGTGCGGCAAAGTGGGGACCTGGGGCAAGACCTGCAACTACCAGAGGAGCGCGGCGCGCTGCGAGTGGCGCACCGAGGAGCGCCGCCAGGGCTGCCGCTGAACGGTGCATCCCGCGCGGCGCCGTGCTACACGCCTGCGCGGGGAGATGAGCACCGCCACGAGGGAGGCACCATGCGCTCGATGATCACCGCCGCGCTGTTCACGCTGCCGGGGCTGGCCCTGGCCCAGGCGCCCGCCGTGGCGCCCAACCTGGGGGCCATGCAGCCGCAGAAGCAGGCCGTGCAGGCCGCGCCCGGCGCCGAGGCGCCGCACATCACCGCCGCCGACGGGGCGGTGGTCATGCGGGACCTGGAGCTGGGCTTCTCGGTGTTCGGCATGGCCAACGGCAGCTTCATGTACGAGCCCAGCGAGGCCGACAAGGCGCCCTACCTGTACCCCGGCTTCGGCGGGGCCAGCGGCGGCGCAGGGCTGAACTTCATCGCCAGCTACCGGGGCATCATCGGCCTGGAGCTGGGCTTCATGTTCTCGGCGGAGCGGGCCACGGGCTCGGTGGCCGATCTGGACTTCACCGTGGGCCAGACGGCGTTCCATCTGCCCATCCTGCTGCGGCTGGCGGTGCCCCTGGAGAAGGGCGTGCGCCCCTTCATCTTCGGTGGGCCCGACATCGTGTTCCCGGGTGACGCCGAGGTCACCAACGTGGATGAGCGCCTGAAGGCGGTGCAGGTGGGCGTGGCCGGTCAGCCGCCGCAGCCCTTCGATCCGCAGGCCAAGGCCGACACCTACATGACCTGGGCCGTGGGTGTGGGCTTCGAGTTCCTCATGCCGGTGGACGGGCAGGACTTCCGCATCCCGCTGACTCTGCGGGCCAACCTGAACCCCAACGCCGAGGACAAGGCGAAGGACAAGGTGGCCGACGGCAGCACGGTGGCCCGCCCCATCTACAAGACGGAGTGGGACATCCAGGCCATGGCCACCCTGGGCTTCGGCTGGTACTTCTACTGAGAGTTCAGGGCCTTGGCAGGCCGTTGAGAACCGCTCCCGTCGCGGGCCGACCCCGTGGAATCCGCGGCTCCGGCGGTGCCGTCTCCTCGACGATGCGCTGGCATCGCCTGCGGGCCCGTTCGCTCGGTCCGCGAATCTCAACAGCCTGTCAGAGCGCCTTGTCGATGGCGCTGAAGGCCAGCTTCCCCACGGGCAGGGCCGCCGCCTCGAAGCGCAGCGTCGCCTTGGGCAGGTAGTCGCCCGCGTTCACCGTGTACCAGTGGAGCTGGTTGCCGGCGCGGGCCACCCACGCGAAGGGCTGCCCGCCCGTGCTCACGGCCCACACGGCGTCGGCGCCGGCCGGGGCCTTGATGGCGGCCTGGGCGGCGCCAAAGGTGGGGTTGCTGTAGCCCACCTTCCCCTGCAGCCGGCTGGCGGCCTCGCCCTCCCCCACGTCGTCGCTGGGGTCCAGCTCGAAGGTGTCGGGCCACTTGGCGGGGGCCACGGGCCAGTAGCCCACCTCGGGCGGGAGCTGGCCCATCTGCGGGGCGGTGATGCCCACCTCGCCCAGGGTCTGGGGCCCGGCCTTCATCTTGTAGAACAGCACGCGGCCGCCGGTGCTGGGCGGGATCTCACGGCCGTCGGTGTCAGCCACCGCCAGGGGGCGATCGAGCACGGCGTAGGCGGCGCCCTGCGCGGCGCTCTTGGGCGCCATGGCGAAGGACCGGGTGCCCTGCCCGCCGTGGAAGTGTGCCAGCCGGCCCATCAGGCCGGGCGTCTCGGCGCGGCGGGTGGGCCGCTGGGTGAGGAAGCGGAAGTCCTGAGGTTCGCGGCTGACGATGAGCCGGAGGGTGAGGGTGCCCACCGTCAGGGCCTCGCCGGGCTCAGCGGCCCAGGGGAAGCCCTTGGGGAGCTCGAGCGCGACGCCCGCGCTCAGATCGGCCGTGGGGTCGAGCTGCCCGAAATAGTCGCCGGCCAGGGCGACGGACTGGCCGGCCTCGAGCACGTAACCGCCCAGGTGGTCGGGGTCCTGGTAGTCGCGGGTGACCAGCGGCAGCAGGAGCTTGATCTCCCGGTCGCTGCCGAACTCCACGAGACTCAGGTACACCGTGTGCGGGCTGCGGTTCGTGATCCGAAACTCCACCTTCTGGCCGTTGAGCACCTGGGGCAGGGCGTCGCCGAAGGGGGCCGCCAGCGGGGCGCCCGTCTCGCCGTCCAGGAGCTCGAAGTCGACGGCCTGGGCCAGATCCGGGGCCTGGTCGGGGAAGTCGAGCGACACCAGCGCGTTGAAGCGCGCCACCAGGGCCAGATCCTCGGCCAGCAGCCGCGCCTGGGCCAGCGGGCGGGGCTTGGCGGCCAGCCGGCCGTCGGGGCCCAGGGCGATCCAGCAGGGGGTGGACGCGTCGGCCAGGCGGGGAGCCTTTTCGGCGGCCTCCTGCGGGGTGTTCAGCGCCAGGATCCGCACCTCGGCGTCGGCGTCCACCCGGCGCAGCATGGGCTCGGCGTCCAGGGCGGCGATCAGGCGGGTGGCCGTCGGATCGGCCGCCACCGACACGCTGAGCTGCGGCGCGGGGAGGGTGACGTCGGTGGGGAAGGCCAGCCAGCCGGGCGCGGCGCCCGCGGGCGCGCTCAGCTCGGCGCGCAGGGCCTGCACGCCGGTGACCTGGGCCGTGCGGGGCTCGCCGCGGGTGGCGTCCGAGGTCAGCCGCCAGGTGGAGCCGGCGGCCACGCCCTGCACGGCGCCGCCCCCGATCCAGCAGCGGTCGCCGCGGGCCTCCACCACGGCGAAGTGATCGGGGCGGGGGGGCAGATCACCCCCGAAGACCTGCCGGTCGGCGCCGCCCTCCACCAGGGGGTGCTGGCGGCTGAACCGGGCGGTGAGGCCCGGCGTGAGGCTGCGCATGACGTCCAGCCAGCGGGCCGGGCCCTTCAGGCGGTCCAGCGCCTGCAACAGGTGCCAGGTGAAGGCGCCGCGGTACTCGCCGGTGGCGTTGACGTGCAGCTCGCTGGCCAGCTCGTCGGCCCGGCAGGCCGCCAGCACCACCGCCGAGCGCAGGGTGGGCAGGTACCGGCCGGTGCCGGGGGCGGGGGGCAGGGCCATGCCGCGGTCGGCCAGCAGGCTGTCCAGGCTGCGCGTCTCGGCAGGGACCTCGCGGGTGAAGGCCTCGACGTCGCGGGTGACCGAGCCCGAGTGGCAGCAGTCCATGATCAGGGTCACCCACGGGGTCTTCGCGTTCAGGCGGCCCACGAAGGCGTCCACCTCGAAGTCGAAGACGTCGCGGTTGGGATCCTGCCCGCGGCCGCTGTCGTGGGCCACCAGGGCCTCGACCTTCGCCTTCGCGGCGGTGGCGGCCCGAGAGCCGTGGCCGGCGTAGAACACCACCACCTGGTCGCCCTCGCCCACCCGCGCCGCCAGGGCGTCGAAGGCCGCCAGGATGCCCTCGCGCGTGGCTTGCCCGTCGGTGAGGAGGGGGGCGTCGGCGGGGAACCCGAAGCGGTCGGTGAGCAGGGCCTTCATCGCCGTCGCGTCCGCCACGCTGCCGCGCAGGTCGCGCACGGTGGGAGACAGGTAGCGGTCGATGCCGATGTACAGCGCGTGTTTCTGTGTCATGGCAATCGGATAGCATGGCCGCCCTGGGTCGGCTACCAAGTTTTACCGTGAGGGTGGATCCCGCTCGCCAGGGGCGGAGGGCTGTGCCACGCTGTGTCCATGGACGCACTCGGCGAGAAGACCTACCAGCAGCTCCGGCGAATGGCCGCGGCGCGCTTCCGCAACCAGGGGCCCATCACCCTGCAGCCCACGGCGCTCGTGCACGAGGCCTGGATGAAGATCTCGGGGGCCGATCCGGCCACCGATCGGGAACACTTCCTGGCGCGCGCAGCGCAGGCCATGCGGCAGGTGCTCATCGATCAGGCGCGGGCCCGCGGGGCGCAGAAGCGCGGCGGCGATCAGGTGCGGGTGAGCCTGTCGGGGGCCGAGGGGGCGGGCACCGACGGCGGGCTGGCCGATGTGTTGGCGCTGGATCAGGCGCTGGCCGCCCTGGCTCAGGTGGACGCCCGCCGGGCCCAGGTGGTGGAGCTGCGCTTCTTCGGTGGGCTCGAGATGAGCGAGGTGGCCGAGGTGGTGGGGGTGTCGCTGGCCACCGCCGAGCGGGACTGGCGGGCAGCCCGCGCCTGGCTGCAGGTTCAGCTCACGGCGGGCGACTGAAGGTCGCGGGGGGCGGCCAGTCGCAGGCCAGCCGGAACCCCACGCTGCTCGCGCGGTGGTCGGGTGGGGCGCCGAAGCGGGTGGCGGCGCGACACATGGGCGCCAGGCTGACG
>JACKDL010000041.1 GCA_020633555.1 Myxococcales bacterium
GCGATGCAGGCGCCGCAGGGGGGCCAGGTGGGCTGGGGCCCCACCCGACCCAGCGCCTCGGACCGTCCGCGATCGGGCGACTCGCCGGGGCCCGCCTGGTCGAAGCTCAGCGCCCGCCCCGGCCGCACCTGCCCAGGGCCGTCGGGCACACAGGCCCGCCAGTCGTTGGCCAGGCTGCAGGCATCCTCGGCCGCCAGCGCCTCGTCCCAGGCCGCCTCGCAGGCCGTGCCGGGCTCCACGGGCCCGCCAGGCAGGGCCGGATCGGGCTCGGCGCCGAACAGCTCGCATACGTTCCAGCACTCGGCGGGCTCGAAGCCCTCGACCAGGCAGCTCAAGGCCCACTGCAGATCGGGGCACGCCGCCGCCTGATGCAGGCGATCGGCGGCCAGGTGCCGCACGGGGGCGTTGCCCCAGGTCGCCCGGCCCAGATCCCGCGCTGCCAGGTTGAGCAAGGCCGCCGTCTCGGCGCCGCTCAGGGTCACGCCCCGGTCGGCGTAGCTCGCCCACAGACGGGCCACCGCGCCGCTCGTGAAGGCCGCGCTCACCGAGCTGCCGGACCACACGTTGCGCCGGCCGTCGGTGACGTGCTCGCCAGGGGCCACCAGGGGCGGCTCCGTCAGCGGATCGGGCACCGCCAGGCTGCTGCGCCGGCCCAACAGATCCACCGCACCCACCGCCACCAGGGGCGGCCGCGCGCCGCCGCACTGCGCGCCCACCCAGGTGCGGGTCCACTCGGCGGGCACCAGCATGGGGCTGCGCCCGGCGGCCCACCAGCCGGCCGTGCAGGCGCCGTACTCGGCCGCCTGATCCACGAAGAAGGCCTCGGGGGTCTCGTTGTCCAGGGGCCGGTTGCCGCCGGCGGCCACCACCAGCACCGGGCGCTGCCGGCTGTCGAGCTCGCGGGCCACCGCCAGCAGGTAGCGCACGGCCTCGCCCGCGGCGTCCTCGGTGGCGCCGCAGTCGTCCGCCAGCTTGCGGGTGCGCTCGTACTCGGGCAGCCAGGCCAGGCTCAGGTTGGCGACCAGGGGCCGGTTGTCGTTGAACAGCGCCTCGTCCAGCGCCCGCGCCACGGCCCCCACGGGCCCCGTGCCGCCGGCGTCCATCACCCGGTAGCTCCACAGTTCGGCCCCGCCCGCGCCCACGAAGGCCCGCACGAAGTCGCCCATGGCCGAGCCGTGGGGGTTGGGGCCCGCGTCGTAGGGATCGGGGCCCAGGCCCAGCACGTCGAACTCCAGCGCGTCGGGGTGCCGGGCGGGATCCACCCCGGTGTCGATGAGCGCCACCACCGGCCGCACCGCCGGATCCACCTGCAGCGGCCGGGCCGGCGGCTCCAGGAACATGGCCTGGGCGGGCCACTGCGGATCCACGCTCATGGGCCGCACCACGCAGGCCTGTCGCCCCACCTTGATCTGACCCAGCCGGTCGGGCGGCACCCCGAACTCCCGGGCCACGCCCTGGGCTGCGGGCCGCAGCAGGTCCATCAGCGCGCACTGCGCCGCGGGCTGCACGGCGAAGAAGGGATCGCGCTCGTCGCGGTCGCTGGTGAACCGGATCCGCCAGAAGCGGCGGTGACCGTCGGCCCGGCGGCCGTTCACGTCCCGCTCGGGCAGCAGGGACGCCACGTCCACCCGCAGGGTGCCCAGGGCCTCGCGGCAGGCCTCGCCGCAGGCGCCCTCGGGGCAGAACCAGCCCGGCAGCTCGGCCCCCGCGCGGCCCTGGATGTCGGCCAGCAGCCGCTGCGACAGGGCCTCGGGGAAGGTGTCGGGCCCGTCCGCCGCCGGGGTGATGAGCCCGATGGCCTCGGCCGCTTGCTTCGAGGTCAGCGGGCGCCCGCTCAGGGCGCCGCGGAAGCGCAAGGCCAACATCCGCAGGCTGGTGAGGAAGCGCCGGAAGGGCGACAGCTCGGCCAGGGCCCCGCGGATCAGCGCCTCGGGATCATCGGCGGCGGGCCGCCGCAGCTCGGGCGCCGGCAGCACCAGCGGGAAGTCCACCGTGAACACCCGCGCCTCGCCACAGCTATAGGGCGCCGTGGGCTCGCCGGGCAGCCCCAGCCCCTCGGGGGGCAGCGGCGGCGCGCAGGCCTCCGGCTCGGCGGGCGGCAGGGGCGTGCGCTCACACGCCGCCTCCTGCGCCGCGGCGGGCCACGCCAGGCCCCACAGCAACACCCCGATGATGATCCGCACGCCGATGCTCCTCACGCTCAGTGACATCCCACGCCCTCCAATGCGCTCACGGTGCCGCTACGCGGACCGCCTGGCCGGTCTTTCCCGCACCCTGGGAGGGGCCCTCATAGCGGGGCCGCGCGGCGGGCTCAAGCGGACGATGACCCCACCGGCCGCCTACGGCAGGCGCGTCACCGTCACGGGCAGCCAACGGGGGCTGGGCTTGCGGCCGATGTCGAGCTGGAAGACGGCCCCGGTGTCGTCCTGCACGAACACCCGCTCGCCCGGCCGCACGGGCACCTTCAGGTGATCCACATCCCCGCCCAGCTCGATGCGCCCGCCCACCGGGCGGGTCAGCGCCGCGTCGGCGAAGAAGCCGGGGTTGGGGTAGCTGTAGGGCCGCGCCCGGTCGCCGCCTTGCGCCCGGGGGATGTCCACCGGCTCCACGAACCACAGCCAGTCGCCGGCCTGATCCCCCGTGGGCACGTGCACATAGAACACGTCCGCCGCGCCCCGGGTGGTCTGGTTGGTGGCCTGGGCCAGCTCCCGCAGGGCGCGGGGATCGGCCGCCAGATTGTTCTTGATCTCCTCGAGCAGCTTGCGCGCGTCCACCCCCAGATCCACGTCGTGCAGGGTGAACTCCACCTCGGCCTGCCCCTCGGGGATGCCCCCGTCATGCAGGCGCACCTGGGCCATCTCGGTCTCCAGATCCCACAGGTAGGTGGGATCGGGCGCGTCGCCCACGTCGTTGAAGGTGTCGAAGGTGATCCAGCCGTCCTCGGCGATGCAGCCCCGGAACACCTGGGTCTCGGCGCCGATGTCGTAGGCCACGCAGCGCCCGGCCGCCTGGGCCAGCACCTTGTCGCGGGTCATGCGGGCCACCATGGGCTCCAGCAGCCACGGATCGGCGTCCCACACCGGGCTGTCGCCGTAGGGCCCGGGCAGCCGCGAGGTGGCCACGGGGAAGAAGGCCGGCGACTCGGTGACGCGCACCGTCAGCGTCTCGATGGTGGGCCGTGGCACCAGCCCCTCGATGACCAGCCACTGCGGGTCCTTGGGATCGAAGATGTGCTCGATCTGGCTGCCCACGCTGTTCACGCTGGCCACGCTGGCGTCGGTGAGGTCGATGCCCTTGTACGGCAGGGCGTTGGCGTTCACCCGCACCCGCATCTCGAAGGCGTCCTCCACCACCGTGAAGCCATGGGCCGCCTCGATGAAGCCGGGGTGCTCGCGCCCATCGGGCATGGGGGCCGCGCCGAAGCGGGCGGTCATCTGGGCGAACTCGTCGATGACGTCGCCCAGGGTGATGGGCACCGCCCCGGGGGCCACGGGCCAGCGCCCGTCGGGGTGCTCGGCGTCCACCGGCCCGGGGCGGGTCTGGGCGTTGGGGTGGCTGGCGATGAGCCCCGCCACCAGCACCGCCGCCGCCTCGTCCAGCCCCAGCACCGGCTCGCGGCGGCTGATGCCCAGCAGATCCGCCACCGCCTGGGCCGCGGGGATGCCGATGGCCCCCGACAACGCCAGCAGGCTCTGCAGGCTGGTGGCGCTGAAGTCCACGTCCAGCGGGCTCAGGCGCAGCAGCTTCTGCATGTTCAGCGCGGCGGTGGACAGCTCGGACTCGGGGGCGTCGCGCAGCCACGCCAGCGCGTTGCGCACCAGGGGCGTCATGTCCAGGTCCAGCAGCCACACCTCGTCCAAGGTGGCCCGGGGCAGGGCCCGCAGGTCCTCCAGGGTGAGCACCTGCTGGAAGCGCTCCACCTCCAGGGCCAGGGCCCGCAGCTCGACGGTGCGCGCCTGGCCCGCCGCCAGCGGCGCCTGAGGCGCCGGCTCCGTGACGGTGACGGGCTCGGTGCAGCCCAGCGGCCCGCACAGCAAGCCGCCCAGCGCCGCGCAGGCGGCCCCCAGCAACCAACCCGCTCGTCTCATGCGCGTCCCTCCAGCGCTGCGTGCACGTGCCCCAGGAACGCCTGGGTGAAGGCGGGCACGCCGAAGCGCCCCCGCCGGTCCGCCAGATGCGCGCGCAGGGCGTCGCAGCGGGCGGGATCCGTGGCCAGCGCCGCCAACGTGGCGGCGCCGGTGGCCTCGTCGGGCCAGGCCAGCTCGGGGTGCGCCACGATCTCCTGCGCTCCGCCCGAGCGGTGCACCAGGGTCACGCAGCCCGCCCGCACCAGCTCGGCGGGGGCCATCCCGAAGTGCTCGTCCACCATGGCGTGCAGCCCGAAGCGGGCGTGCGCCATGCGGTCCAGCAGATCCGCCCGCGGCAGGTTGGCCTCGACGGTGATCCAGGGCTGCTCGGCGGCCCGCGCCTCCACCTGGCGGCGGTAGGCCGAGTCGCCGCCGCTGCCCACCAGCCGCAGGCTCAGATCGGCCCCCAGGGCCCGGGCCTGCGCCACTACGTCGATCACCGCCTCGAAGCGCTTCTCGGGCGAGAAGCGCCCCACGCTGAGCACCTCGGCCCGGCGCTCGGCCCAGGGCACGGCCTGAAACTCGCCCGCCACCGGGGGATGGAGCACGTGGGCGGCGCGGCCGTGCAGCGCCTGGAACCGCGCCGCCGTCCATTGGGAGTTGGCCAGCACCCGCTTGCCCGCCAGCGCCTGCCCGTCGAAGCCGCCCACGCCATCGGCCACGGCGTAATAGCCCTGCAACATCAAGTCGTTGTGGTACCAGGCGTGCCGATCCGCGGCGGGCCGCGGCCGGGCCCGCGCCGGGTAGTGCACATAGTTCAGCCCCGGCTTCGTGCCCGGCCACTCGTTGTTGCAGCTCACCACCAGATCCATCCCGCGCTCGGCCTGGGCGGTCACCCGCATGAACAGCGCGTTGCGCAGCAGATCCAGGCGAGCGGGCAGGTGATCCAGCGCCCGCAGGGGCACCGGCGCCTGGCGCACCGACGCCAGGGGGCGGCCCGTCAGGTGCGTGCCGTAGAAGTCGTCCACCGCCTCGGGCGCATAGGGCCACCAGGTCAGCAGGTGCACCGTGTGGCCCACCTCCAGCAGCGCCTGGAGCATCCAGGCCGCCACCCCGTTCCCCCCGCCCGGCGGCTGCAGGGACGGCTGCGCAAACAGGATCCGGGCCATCAGCGAGCCTCGGCCGGGCGCACCTCGAGATCCACGGTGGGCGCGCCGGGGAAGCTGCCGAACACGGTGATCTGCCAGCGATCGCCGGCGGCGTCCTCAATGAACAGGGGCGTCTCGCCGGGCGCCACCACCCACTTCTCGTGGGTCGTGTTCGCCAGCCCGTCGATGGCCTGGGCCGACACCTTCTGCGTCAGCGCGGCGTCGGCGAAGAAGCCCGGCTGGGCGTGGCGGTAGCGCTGCCCGGGCGGCAGATCCTCGGGTGCCAGGAACTGCAGCACCGGCCGCCCATCGCTGCCGCGGCGGAAGTAGAAGTCCACCGGCCCGGCGTTGGCCCGGAAGTCGCCCAGCAGGAAGTCGCTGATGGCCTGGGACTGGCGCTCCAGCAGCGGCCGCACCGCCTCGGCGGCCTGGGCCCCGGTGATGCCCACGGGGATGTCGGTGACCGTGAAGGCCACGTTGGCCTCGCCCTCGCGCCGGTCCGACTCGTCGGGCCCGTGCAGGCCCACCTGCACCACCTCGTTGATCAGCTCCCACACGAACTGGGCGGCGGGCCCCAGGTCGAAGGGCACGCCGAAGTCGGCGAAGCCGGGGGGCAGGCCGTCCTGGCCCACGGCCACTCGGGCCACCCGGCACGACACGTAGCACTGCTCGTGCACCAGCCGCTCGTAGGTGGTCATGGCCGCGAAGGCCACCACGTACTCCAGCTCCCAGCGGTCCAGCCGCCACACGCTCTCGTCGCCCACCGGCGTCTGGGGGCGGTTGGCGGTGCAGCCCGCCTCGACGCCCAGGCAGGCCGGCACGAACTTCGGGTGCTCCAGGATGCGGAACTTCAGGTCGACCGTGGGGGCGTCCACCAGGCCGAAGAGCTGGAAGTCGTCGGGATCGGTGAAGTCGAAGCCCAGCGGCGTGGTGGCCGGGCGCCGATCGGGGGTCTCGAGGCCCATGGCCACGTCGCGCCCCAGGGCCGCCGACAGCCCCTCGAACACCCGGATGCGGCTCTGGGCGCGCACCCGCATGCGGAAGTCGTCCGTCAGGATGATGCCCCGCGGCCGGAAGGCGGGATCCAGCACCCCGGGGTGGCCGCCCGCCGGCCCCAGCTTCTCGGACAGCGGCGCCATGTCGGCCAGCACGTCGCCCAGGGTCACCAGCAGCCGCCCGTCGGGCGACGTGCCCGGGTGCGGCGCGATCAGGTGATCCTTCAGCGCCCGCACCACCGCCTCGCTGGGCACGATCTCCTGGGTCCGCGGGATCTGCAGCGTGTCGGCCAGGATCTGCGCGAAGCCCCCGCCGATGTCGGCGATGTCGCTCAGGGCCTGCATGAACTCGATGCTGGTGCCCCGCACGATCACGTTGGCCGGGGTCATGGTCAGAAGCCGCACCAGGGCGAACTCGGGGCTGGCCTGCCAGGGCACCCCGGGCCGGGTGAAGCTGCGCCCCAGCGCCGTCGCGTCGCAGTCGTACCGGGGCTCGGCCACGTCCTGGCGCCACTGCACCCCGCAGGCCGACTTCACGGCCGCCAGCACGTTGCGCAGCAGGGGCAGGGGGTCCAACTCCAGGATCACCGTGTCGTCGGCGATGGCCCCCAGCAGGGCCACCACCTCCTCGCGGCTCATGTCCAGCACCAGCGGCGGGTTGGGCTCGCTGTTCAGGCGCAGGGTGTAGCGGCGAGGCGCCGTGGCGGGCGCCCCCAGATCGGGCGGCGCCTGCATGTCGCGGGTGGTGGGCAGGGGCGGCCGGGCGTCCCCCGGCGGCGGCGGCACCTCCCACAGCTCGGGCTGCTCGCAGCCGGCCAGCCCGCCCGCGCCCAGGGCCAGCAGCCCCATCGCCCAGGCCCGCAGCCGCGCCCGCGCGCTCACTCGGCCCCCCCGAAGGCCACCTTCAGGTGGGCCCCCGCGCCGGCCACCACCATCTGGTAGGTGCCGTTGCCCAGGTCGTAGTCCGAGTCCGTCACCGTGCGCGGCAGGATGAACTGCAGCGTGCCGTGGGCCACCACCGACCAGGCGTCGCTCAGCGGCATGTCCAGCGCGCCCTGCAGGCTCATGCGGTGCCCGTCGGGGCTCGCGGCGTCCACGGTGGCGTCGGGGCTGGCGGGCGACTGGTAGCCCAGGCCCACCGTCAGCCGGCCCGGGGCGATCTGGCCGTGGGCCAGGGCGCTCAGGTGGATCGCGTCCTGCCAGCGCCGCGGCAGATCCGCCCGCGACACGTCGGGCAGCCCGAAGGTGGGCTGGGCGAGCTGCGGCGACTTCAGCGCCACCGTCAGCGCCTTCAGGTCCGACCAGGTGACGTACTCCACGCGGCCCTCCACCGCCCAGGCGGGGGTGGCGTCCCAGCGGGCCGCGGCCTCGATGCGCTTGGGCAGCACCAGCGCCAACCGCGCGTCGCCGGTGATCAGGGCGGGGTAGGCCAGGCCCACCGGCGACAGATCCTGAGTGAAGAAGTCGTCGCTCATGTCCAGGGCGAAGTCGCCGTCGAACACCAGCTCGGCCCCGTGGTGGTAGGTGAGCGCCACGTTCAGGTCGTCGGTGGCCTGCACCGCCACCCCACCGTGGAAGGTGAGGTTCGTGGCCGTGGCGTCGGTGATGGACACGGGCCGGGCCAGCACATCGAGCTGGCGCACCTCGGTGGGGGCATCGGCGCCGAAGCTGTTGGGCTGCGAGGCCGGCGGCCCGGCCAGAGCCCGGCCGAACTCGTCCAGGGCCGCGAAGTCCTGCACGGTCTTGAAGTTGGCCACGCCCACGATGAGCGAGCCCCCGAAGCCCACCTGCACCCGCTCGTGCACCCGCCAGCCCACGCCCAGGGTCACGTGGGGCATGAGGATGAAGGCCTCCTGCAGCGCGAAGCGCTGGGCGCCCTGCGGGTCGTCATAGGCCACGGGCGCGGCGTAGGGGGTGTGCACCCCCAGGCCCACCCCGCCGCCGCCGGGCAGGGGCATGGCGAAGAAGCCGTCGGCCAGCGGGGCCACGCCGGTGGCCGCCACCGGATCGGCCTCGCCGCTCAGGCTCGGATCCAGCGCCGCGGGATCCACCGGCGCCTGGATGTGGAACTCATCGGGCCGTTGGTAGCTGCCCCGCCGGTCGCGGGTGTAGCCGATGTGGGCCAGCACCAGCGCCCCGCCGAACAGGGCGCTGGGCCGCTGCAGGCGGGCGAGCACCGCCGGGTTGTGCCAGGTGGCGGCGGCGTCCGTCGTGAGCGGCCCCGACACCGGCGTGCCCACCAGCGGGCCGTCCAGGCCGCTGGCCCAGGCGGGCCCCGCGAGCGCGAGCGAGAGGATGACGTTCAGGTGACGCACGGGGGCACCCTGGCACACTCCGCCCAGGCGTTTCGAGCCCGATTCGAGGTAGGGTCGGCCCCATGCCGCGCGCGCTGCCCACCGCCCTCGCCGTCGCCCTGGTCCTGGCCGCGGCCGCCGCCTTCTGGCACCAGCACACCGCCCCCCTGGCGCCGGTGGTGCTGCCCCCCGCCAGCCCCGTGCGGTTGTTGGGCAGCGAGCCCTGGTTCCACGCCCGCCACGGCTGGCTCGGGGCCCAGGGTGAGCTGCGCCGCTTCGATCCACAGGGCGACTTCCCCCGCGGGCTGCGCGCGGTGCACGTGGGCGGCTTCGACGCCCTCCTCGCTCGGGTGGCGCAGGGGGCCGAGGACCGCGAGGCCGCCTTCGCCCGGCTCGCCTGGGTGCCCCCCGCGCTCGGGGTGCTCTGCCTGCTGGGGGTGGCCGGCGCGGCGGGCTGGGCCGGCGGCGCAGGGGGCGCCGTGCTGGCGGCCGGGCTCCTGCTCGGCTGGCCCGGCGACTACGGCAACCGCGCCGACCTGGGCGCCGTGGCGCCCCCCGTGATCGAGCCCCTGCTGGGGCTGGCCGCCCTGGCGTTGCTGGCGGTGTGGCTGGCCCGGGAGCGCCCGCCGGGCCCCTGGGCCCTGGCCGCCGTGGTGGCCCTGTGGCTCCTGCTGCTCACCTGGGCGAGCGCGCCCCTGTGGATCGGCGTGCTGGTGCTGGCCGTCCTGGCCCAGGTGTGGGGCGAGCTCCCCGAGGACAGCGCCGTGGCGCAGCGGGCGGCCCTGTGGGCCACGTTGTCCGCCGCCGGCTACGCCATCGTGGGCGCCCGCTGGCCCAACGTACCCCTCGTGGGCCCCCTGGTGGCGCCGAGCGTCGCCGCGCTGGGCGGCGCGGCCACCGCCCTGGGCGTGTGGTCGAAGTGGGGCCGCAGGCTGTCGCCGTCGAGCCGGCGCGGGGCGCTGGTGGCCCTGGCGGGCGCCGCCCTGGCCGGGGCCTGGCTGTGGCCCGGCACCGGCACCGCCCTGCACGCCCTCCTCACCCCCGGCAGCCCGCCGGGGGCCGAGCACGGGGCCTTCACCTGGGCCGGGCTCTGGGCGGCCGTGGGCCCGGCGGCGGTCCTCGCCCCGCTGGGCTTGTCCAGGGAGCGGGCCCGCCCCTTCGCCGTCGGCGCCCTCGCGCTCACCGGCCTGTGGGCGCTCACCCACGCGCTGGCCTACACCGCACCGCCCGCCCTGGCCCTGGCCGCCGGGGCGGGCGTGGGTGCCCTGAGCCGGGAACGCGCGCCCTGGGCCCCCTGGGCAGTAGCCGCCGTGGCGGCGGGCCTGTGGGTGGCCGCGCCGCCGCCCCGCGCCGTGCCCACCGTGGCCCACGACCTGCTGCGCACCGCCGCTTGGACCGGGGCGCTGGCCACCCTGGATCAGGGCGACGCCGCCCCCTCGCCCGGCCCGGTGGACATGGATCTGGCCGGCCGTCCCGCCGTGCTCGTCGACGGCCCGCGCGCGCAACTCGTGGCCGCCCTCACCGGCCGCCCGGTGCTGGCCAACCACGGCCCCTCCGAGGCCGCGGCCCGCTTCTGGCTCGACCCCGACGAGGACGCCGCCCTGGCCGCCCTGTGCGCCGACTGCGGCCCCGGCGAGCGGGTGGGCCACGTGGTGCTGGACGGCCGGACCGCCGGCACCGAGCTGCCCAGCCACCTGGCCCTCACCGGTCGAGACGGCGCCGATCTCATGGCGCCCAGCGCCCCGGTGGCGGCCCTGGGCGGCGCCCGCTTCGTGGTGCCTGGCGCCGGCTGGCGGCGCACCCTGGCCGCCCGCCTGTGGGTGGACGGTGGCGCCGGCCTTGGGCGGCTGCGGCTGGTGTGGCAGAGCCCGCAGCGCCAGCTCCTCACCTGGCGCGCCGTGGCGGGCCAGGGCGAGCCGGTGGCCACCCCGCTAGCCCTGGCGCTCACCCCCGCGCTGGCTCCCCTGGTGGGCCCGCTCACCGGCCCCGACGCGCAGGCGCAGCCCACCGCTGGTGGGGTGTTCCTACCCGGCTTCGTGGCCCCTTCGGTGCGGATCTTCGAGGTGGTGGCCGGCGCCCGCGTGGTGGGCTCGGCGGCCCCCGGCGCGGCGGTCAGCCTGACCCTTCAGGTGCGCCCGGCGCCGGACGCCGAGCCCGTCACCTGGCGCCAGGACACCCAGGCCAATGCCCGCGGCCACTTCCAGCTCCGGGTGCCCTACCCCACCGGCCCCGTGCCTGGGAGCGCTGTAGTGGCCGACGGTCCCTACCTGCTGCGGGTGGGGGATCGGCCCATGGGCCAGATCCGCGTGTCCGAGGCGGCCATCCAGGCCGCCGACACGGTGCGGCTCAAGTAGGGCGGCCCGCGCCCGAATCGAGGTAGGGTCGCCCCCATGCCGCGCGCGCTGCCCACCGCCCTCGCCGCCGCCCTGGTCCTTGCGGCCGCCGGCGCCTTCTGGGTGCGGCACACCGCGCCCGTGGAGCCGCTGGTGCTCCCGGCCGGCGGCCCCGTGCGGCTGCTGGGCAACGACCCCTGGTTCCACGCCCGCCACGGCTGGCTGGCGGCCCGGGGCGGCCTGCGGCGCTTCGATCCCCAGGCCGACTTCCCCCGGGGCCTGCGCACCGTGCACGTGGGCGGCTACGACGCGCTGCTGGCGGCGGTGGCCCGGGGCGCCCCCGATCGCGAGGCCGCCTTCGCCCGCTTCGCCTGGGTGCCCCCGACCTTGGGCGCCCTGTGCCTGCTGGGCGTGGCCCTGGCCGCCGGCTGGGCGGGCGGGCCCGGGGCCGCCGCCCTGGCCGCCGGCCTGCTGTTGGGGTGGCCGGGCGACTTCGCCGCGCGCGCCTGGCTGGGCATGGTGGACCACCACGTGGCCGAGCCCCTGCTGGGGTGCGCCGCCCTGGCCGCCCTGGCCGCCTGGCTGGCCCGCGCTCACCCCCGCTGGCCGGGCGCGCTGCTCGCCGCGCTGCCGCTGTGGACCCTGCTGTTCACCTGGGCCGGCGCGCCGCTGTGGGTCGGGGTGCTGGGCGTGGTGGCTGGCGTGCAGATCCTGAGCGGCAGCGCCGATCCCGGGCCCACCGGCCACCGGATCGCGGCCTGGGCGGCGGTGGTGGGCCTGGGCTACGGGCTGGCGCTGGCCGGCTGGCCCGACGCGGCGCTCATGGCCCCCCTGGTGAAGCCCACCCTGGCCGCGCTGGCGGCCCTGGCGCTGGCCGCCGGGCTGTGGGCCCGGCTGGGTCCGCGGCTGCCCCCCCGCATCCGCCCGCTGGCGCTGCTGGTCGGGGCGGCCCTGGCCCTGGCGGCCGCCTGGGGCTGGCCCGCCACCGGCGATCCGCTGCGGGCCCTGCTCACCCCGCGCAGCGCGCTCGTGGCTGAGCACCGCGCTGTGGATCTGGCCCGGCTGTGGACCGGCCTGGGCCCCGCCGCGCTCCTGGCGCCCCTGGGCCTGCTGAGCCCCCGCGCCCGCCCGCTGGCCGTCGGCGCCCTGGCGCTGGTGGGCCTGTGGGCGGTGACCCACGATCAGGCCTACGCCGCCCCCCCGGCCGCG
The DNA here is from genome assembly GCA_020633555.1 of Myxococcales bacterium. Lineage (GTDB taxonomy): Bacteria > Myxococcota_A > Bradymonadia > UBA7976 > UBA1532 > JACKDL01. The sequence continues at coordinate 12,047 of JACKDL010000041.1, forward strand.
GCCCTGGCCGCCGGTGCGGCGGTGGGCGCGCTGACCCGCGAGCGCGCGCCCTGGGCCCCCTGGGCGGTGGGCGCCGCCGCCGCGGCCCTGTGGCTGGCCGCCCCGCCGCCCCGGGTGATCCCCACGCTCACCCACAGCGTCTTGCGGCACGACGGCCTGACCCAGGCCGCGCGCTTCCTCGACCGGGGCGACGCCGCCCCCGCGCCCGGCCCGCCCGACATGGATCTGTCAGGCCAGCCGGCGGTGCTGGCCGACTGGCAGTACGGCCACCTGCTGGCCGCCCTCACCGGCCGCCCGGTGCTGGCCAGCCACGGCCCCAGCGCCGTCGCCGCGGCCTTCTGGACCGCCACCGACGAGGACGCCGCCCTGGCGGCCGTGTGCCCCGACTGCGCCCCCGGCGAGCGGGTGGGCTTCGTGGTGGTGGACGCCCAGACCGCCGGCCCGGAGCTGCCCTTCCACCTGGCCCAGACCCACCAGGACGCCGCCGCGTTGATGACCCGCAGCGCCCCCGTGGCGGCCCTGGGCGACCTGCGCTTCGTCGTGCCGGGCCCCGGCTGGCGGCGCACCCTGGCGGCGCGGCTCTGGGCCGACGGCGGCAGCGGCCTTGGGCGGCTGCGGCTGGTGTGGCAGAGTCCCGGGCGCAGCCTGCTGACCTGGCGCGGCGTCGCCGCCCTGGGCGAGAGCCTGGCCGAGGCCATCGTGGTGCCCGAAGACGCCAGCACCGCGCCCCTCGTCGAGCGGCTGGCCCGCCCCGACGCCGCCCCTGTGGTCGCCCCCGGCCGCATCTACCTGCCCGGCCTGCGGGCCCCGGCCGTGCGGGTGTTCGAGCCCGTGCCGGGCGCGCGGGTGGTGGGCAGCGCCCGCCCCGGCGAGGCCGTCACGCTCGCCCTGCAGATCCGCCCTGCGGCGGGGGCGCCGCTGGTCTGGCGCCAGGATACCCGGGCCGACGCCCAGGGCGACTTCGCCTTCCGGGCGCCGTACCCCACCGACCACCCCTTGCCGGGCGGCGCGGTGGCCGTCGAGGGCCAGTACGTGCTGCTGGTGGGGGATCGGCCCGTGGGCCGGGTAGCGGTGCCCGAGGCCGCCATCCAGGCGGCCGACACCGTGCTGCTCAGGTAGGCGCAGCGCGGACCAGAAACCCTGTCAGTACAGGGGGATGGCCGCCGGCGCGTCGTCCGCCGCCGCCGTGGCCTTGGGGGCCGCCGGCCCCGTCCCCGGGGCGCCCGCGCTCACGCGCCACTCGCCCGCCAGGGGCCCGCTGCGCAGGGCCACCACCGCGGGCGCCTCATCCACGCGGTACTCCACCACCGTGAACTCCTTGGCGCTGTTGCGCTTCATCTCCAGGCGGCCCGCGGCGATGCGCCACTCGCCCACCTTCTTGCTGGCCTGGAGCCACTCGCCGTTCTCCCAGGCCTCGAGCGGCGCGCCGATGAGCTCGCCCGTGCCCGCCAGGTGGATGACCGCGTTGTCGCGCACCAGGAACCGCTTCGCGAGCACGTGCTTCAGGCCCTGCTCCAGGAAGGCCGCGTGGCGGGCCCGGGCAGCGCCCACGTTGGCCACCTTCACCGGCTGGTCGTCGAACAGGAAGGTGATCTCGCCCAGCGACACCGGCTGGCCCGGCGCCACGTCCCGCAGCACCACCGTCAGCTTGTCCACCGTCAGCGGCAGCGGCACGTCCATGGCGTCCAGATCCTGCGCCCGGCGCCGCTCGTGGAAGGACTCGTCGTTGACGAGCTGCGGGTTCCACGGCAGCCGCCCCTTGAACACCACGGTGGCCGCCTTGCCCTGCAGCCTGGTCTGCCGGAAGTACACCGGCCACTGGGTCGACAGCCTGGTGTTGTGGAAGCCCAGCTCGATGACCCGCGGGCTCTGCGCCGCGTCCGGCCCGGGCTCGATGCGCACCCCGTCCACCTGGATGGGCGCGGCGAAGGTGAAGTCGATGGCGTAGTCGCCGGCGGCCGCGGCCTCGGGGCAGACCACCCAGGGGCGATCCGCCTGCCCGTCGAACAGGTCGACCGGCCCGCCGTTCAGCGGATCGGCCCACTGCTTCGCGGCCATGCAATGCGGCGGCTGGGCCGCGCGCACGTCCACGATCTCCAGGGCGCCCTTGGGCGCCGCCAGGGCCGCGCCGGCCAGGCCAAGGCTCAGAAGGGGGGTGAGGGCGATACTCCGCATGGGGCACCTCCAGATATGAAATAGCGGCCCACAATAGCGCCGAGGCCTTTGTCCTGTCGAAGATCGACGCCCGATCCCACGACGGCCCCCCGCCCGTGTTTTTGCGGGCTCGCCGCCAGCAACCGCGGGCCCCCACTTTTTTTTCGCCCCCCGCAGATCCCCCCGAGCCCCCGGGCGTTGAACCGCTCAACCCCGCCTTGGAGGCCCCCCATGCACCGCGCCCTGACCGCCCTGGCCCTGATCTTCGCCGCCCTGCTGGCCACCGGCTGCGCCGCCCACGCCAGCGTCGCCAGCGCCCGCGGCTACTCCGTGGAGCTCGTCGACGAGTACGGCAACCGCCTGCCCACCTACCACCACGGCGGCCGCACCTACGTGCTGGGCCACTACAACCACCGCTACCAGGTGCGCGTACAGAACCACACCGGCGAGCGGGTCGAGGCGGTCATCACCGTGGACGGCCGCGACGTGGTCAGCGGCGACGTGGGCGACTACAAGAGCCAGCGCGGCTACATCGTGCAGCCCTATGGCCAGGTCACCGTGGACGGCTTCCGCCAGAGCCTGAACAACGTGGCCACCTTCCGCTTCACCGATCCGGGCGACAGCTACTCCGCGCGCCGGGGCACCCCGCAGCACGTCGGTGTGGTGGGTGTGGCCGTCTTCGCCGAGCGCCACCGCCCCGTGGTGCGCCGCCCCATCGCCCGCCCCGAGGAGGACCGTGACTTCTGGGGCTACAACAAGGGCCGCGGCGGCGCCCCCACCGGCGCCACCGCCGACGCCCCGGCGGCCGCCCCGCGCAAGTCCGCCGAGGCCGAATCCAGCGCCGACGCCATGGGCGGCGCCGACGAGTACGCCCCCCGCGCGCGCTCGAAGAACAACCTGGGCACCCGCTACGGCGAGAGCCGCCACAGCGCCGTCGTCGAGGTCCCCTTCGAGCGCGGCAGCAGCTCGCCCCGCCAGGTCCTGGCCGTCTACTACGACAACGCCCAGGGGCTGCAGGCCCGTGGCATCCACGTCTACCCCACCTACGGCCAGGTGGAGCCCGATCCCTTCCCCGCCCAGCGCTTCGCCCCCCCGCCGAACTGAGCGCCCCGCGCCGAGGCTGCGGCGGCTCGATTGGCGCTCCGCGCCGAGGTTGCGGCGGCTCGATTGGCGCTCCGTACCGAGGTGGCGGCGGCTCGATGGGCGCTCCGCTCCGAGGCGGCGGCGGCTCGATTGGCGCTCCGTGCCGAGGTGGCGGCGGGTCGATGCGCGCTCCGCGCCGACGTGGCGGCGGGTCGACTGGCGCTCCGCTCCGAGGTGGCGGCGGCTCGATGGGCGCACCGCCCCGAGGTTGCGGGCGCTACCCGCCGAACAGGCTGTTCAGCACCATCATGGGCAGCAGCGCCACCATCCCCGCCACGAAGCCGGCGCCGTGGGCCGCCCGCAGGCCGCCCAGAATGATGAACACCGCGTACAGATCCACGGCGTAGCGCCCGATGCCGGGCAGGGCCACCAGCAGGTGCCCCACCTGCGCATAGGCGAACACCCGGAAGGTCGCCGCGAAGGCCGCGCGCCGCGCGCCGATGAGTCCCAGCAGCCCGTGGGCGATGCCCGCCTGGGCGAAGAGGCCCAGGGCAAACACCAGCGGGAACACCGGCATGAACAACAGGTCCCACACGTAGGCGGGCAGGGGCGGCAGCGCCGGCAACCCCCCCGGCGGCGCGGGCAACGGAGCCACGCGGGCCCCAAACGCGCCCACCACCGCGGCCGCCGCCTGGCCCAGCACCCCGCACACCAGCGCGAACACCAAGGGCGTCGTCAGATCGCCCGTGCGGGTGTGAGGGATGGTCAGCGGGAAGCGCATGGGGCTGCGCAGGCCCGCCAAAGCGGTCTGCCAGAAGGCCGGCCCGTCCCCCAGACCGTCGGCCTCCCAGGCCAGCTCGGGTCCCGCCTGGATTCGCGGTGCCGGGGCCGGCGCCCGCGGCGCCTCGTCGTCGTCGGCCTCGTCCTCGGCGGAGTCGCCACGCTCGGCGGCCCGGCGGGCCCAGTCCGGCAGCTCGGGCTCGGGCCGCTCGGCCCGGGGTGGGGGGCTGGGCTCCCGGCGCAGCTCGGGCCCGTCCCAGGGGGTGGACTCGGCCTCGGGGGACCCTACGTCCGCGGGGGGCGGAGCGAAGTCAACGTCGCCGGCCGCCTCGGCGGCCAGGCAGTCCACGCAGCGGCTCAGGCCGTCGTCGCCCCGCACCTGGCAGGCCGCACACACCAGCCGCCCGCACTCGACGCACGCCGCGTTCGCGGGGCGATCAGGGTGGACCGGGCAGGTCAGCGTCGGCTCGCCGGGGGCGCCCTCGGGCACGGCTACTTCTTGCCCTTCTTGCGCGCCTTGCGGGCCTGCTTGTTCTTGTCGCGGGCCTTCTTCTTGGCCACCTGGGCGCTCTTGCCGTCCTTGGGCCGGTAGCCGCCGGGGGTGCCGGGCGGCAGGTAGCCCTTGGGCAGGCCGGGCAGCAGGTCCTGGAGCTGGCTGGGATCGGGCATGCCCATGCCCATGCCGGGCATCCCCATGCCGGGCATGCCCATGCCGGGCATCCCCATGCCGGGCATGCCCATGCCACCCATGCCGCCGGGCATGCCCATCTGGCCGAACACGTCCTGCAGGTTCATGCCCTTGAGCTGCTGCATCTGGGCGAACTGCTTGAAGCCCGGGAGCTTGTACAGGAGGTTGTTGCCCCCCGGGGAGCCGATGGCCCCCATGATCTTGCGCATCGCCTTGAAGCGCATGACCAGCTCGCTGACCTCCTTGGGATCGATGCCGGCGCCCTTGCCGATGCGATCTGCACGGCCGGGCTGCTTCTCGATGAGCTCGGGCTTGCTGCGCTCGCTCTTGGTCATCGACTGGATCATGGCCTCGATGCGCACCAGGGCCTTGTCGTCGATGGCGCCCTCGGGCAGCCCGTCGCCGAAGAAGGGCAGCTTCTCGAACAGATCCGTCAGCGAGCCCATCTTCTTGATGGTGCGGATCTGCTCGAGGAAGTCCCACATGTCGAACTTGCCGCTCAGGAGCTTGCGCGCGTCCTTCTCGGCCTGCTCCTCGTCGACGACCTTCTCGAAGTCGCCCATGAGCCCGACGATGTCGCCGAAGCCCATGATGCGGCTGGCCAGGCCCTCGGGGCGGAACTCCTCGAGGGCGTCCAGGCCCTCGCCCATGCCCAGGAACTTGATGGGCTTGCCCGTGACCTCCTTGATGGACAGCGCGGCGCCGCCGCGGGCGTCGCCGTCCAGCTTGGTCATGATGAAGCCGCTGATGCCGATGCGCTCGTCGAAGGTCTTCGCGGTGCGCACCGCGTCCTGACCGATCATCGAGTCGACCACCAGCAGGGTGTTCGTGGGCTTCGTACGGGCCTTGATGTCCAGCAGCTCCTGCATGAGCTGCTCGTCGATGGCCAGGCGGCCGGCGGTGTCCAGCAGCAGCACGTCGCGGCCGCGCTTCTTCGCCAGCTCCAGCGCGTTGGCGCAGATGTCGGGCGGGCTGGCGCCGTCCTCGTAGTGCACGGGCACGTCCAGCCGCTGCCCCAGCACCTTGAGCTGCTCCACCGCGGCGGGGCGGTAGATGTCGGCGGCCACCAGCATGGGGCGGCGCCCCTGCTCGATGAGGTAGCGGGCCAGCTTGCCGGTGGTGGTGGTCTTACCCGCCCCCTGCAGACCCACCATCATGATGGTGGTGACCCCGGCCCCGTACTGCAGGCTGGTGTCCACCGGGCCCATCAGGCCCTCGAGCTCGTCCTGACAGATCTTGATGAAGTGGTCGCCGGGCCGCACCTGCAGCTCCCCGGCCTTGACCTTCACCACCTTGCCCAGCGCGCTCTGCTTGACCCGGGCGATGAAGCCGCGGACGACCTTGAAGTCGACGTCGGCCTCGAGGAGCGAGACGCGGATCTCGCGCAGCGCCTCCTCGATGTTCTCTTCGGTCAGCTCGCGCTGACCTTGGAACCGGTGCTTGACCGAGCGGAAGCCTTTGCTGATGGTCTCGAGCATCGAAGCGCCTCGGGGAGCGTGCGGGGTCGGTCGCCGGCGCCCGGCGCGGGCGCCCTGCTGCGGCGCGAGGCCGAGCGAGCGGAAGCACGGGAGGATAGGGGCCCGGGGCGTGGATCGTCAAGGTCGCCTACATTGCGCGGGGGGCCCGGCCGGCCTACGATGCCCGGCGATCGGCTGGGATGGCGGTCGAGCAACCTGGGGGGCCTGAGTGGCCAGCGGCGCGGACACCGAGTACGTCATCGGGATCGATCTGGGCACCACGAACACCTGCGCGGCGGTGGTGGTGGACGGCGAGGTGCACGTCATCCCCGACGAGGCGGGCGAGACGCTGCAGGCCTCCCTGGTGGCCTTCCTCGAGGACGGCACGGTGGTGGTGGGCAACGGCGCCAAGAAGGAGGCCGTCACCGATCCCGTGCACACCATCGCCTCGGCCAAGCGCCTCATCGGCCAGGCCTGGGGCGGCGCCGAGATCAAGGCCGCCCGCGAGCACCTGCCCTACAAGCTGGTGAAGGGGCCCAACCAGGCGCCCCTCATCGACATCCGCGGCCGCAAGTTCGCCGTGCCCGAGATCTCGGGGATGGTCCTGCGGCGGATGAAGGACATCGCCAGCCGCTACCTGGGCCAGCCGGTGACCAAGGCGGTCATCACCGTGCCCGCCAACTTCAACGACACCCAGCGGCAGATGACCCGCCTGGCCGGCGAGCTGGCCGGGCTCGAGGTGCTGCGCATCATCAACGAGCCCACCGCCGCGGCCCTGGCCTACGGCTACGGGCGGGACGTGCGGGCCCGGCTGGCCATCTACGACTTCGGCGGCGGCACCTTCGACATCACCCTGCTGGACGTGCGCCACAACGTCTTCGAGGTGCTCAGCACCTCGGGCGACAGCTACCTGGGCGGCGACGACTTCGACAACCGCCTGGCCCAGTACATGCTGCGGGGCTTCGAGAAGCAGTACGGCTTCCAGATCGATCACGACCCCGTGGTGCGCGGCCGCCTGAAGCAGGTGGGCGAGAAGATCAAGCGGCAGCTCAGCAAGAAGGAGCGCGCCATCGTCAACGTGCGCGACCTGGCGGTGGCCCCCGACGGCCGCCACTGCGATCTGCGCTTCCAGGTGGATCGCGCCGGCGTGCACCGCCGCTTCCAGGACATCGTGCAGCGCACCTTCCTGGTGTGCGACGACGCGCTGACCCACGGCCACATGCGGGCCGACGAGGTGCAGGGCGTGGTGCTGGTGGGCGGCTCCACCCGCATGCCGCTGGTGCGCGAGATGGTGCAGGGCTACTTCGGCCAGCCCCCGCTCACCGACATCAACCCCGACGAGGTGGTGGCCGTGGGCGCGGCCATCCAGGGCGCCGCCCTGGTGACCGATCCCTTCAGCCCGGCGGGCGCCCACCAGCCCCTGCTGCTGGACGTCACCCCCCGCTCGCTGGGCGTGCAGGTGGTCAGCGGCTACTACGACGTGCTCATCGGCCGCAACGCCGCCATCCCCTGCGAGCAGACCCGGGTCTTCGCCACCAGCCAGGACAACCAGCAGGTGGTGCGGCTGCAGATCTTCCAGGGCGAGAGCCGCATCGCGAGCGAGAACGTGAAGCTGGGCGAGATCGAGCTCTTCAACCTGCGCCCCATGCCCCGCGGCATGGTGGAGATCGAGGTCACCTTCGCCATCGACGCCGACGGCATCGTCGACGTGACCGCCAAGGACCGCGAGACCGGCGTGGCCCAGCAGACCCGGGTGCGGGTCACCGCCGGCTTCTCGGACGAGGCGGTGCAGGTGATGCGGCGCCGGAGCCAGTGATCCCGTGAGCGAGACGTCGCCCCTGCCCCGCCCCCGCCAGGCGCTGGTGGCCATCACGGCCGCCCCCGTGCGTCAGGCCTTCGTGCGGCTGCTCAAGGACGCCTTCGAGGTGCACGCCTTCGAGGACGGCGACGCCGCCTGGGAGCACGCCAGCCAGCACCCGGTGGATCTGGCCGTGATCACCCGCGAGCTGCGCGGCATCGCCGGCACGGTGCTCGCCGGTCTGCTGCGCCAAAGCAAGAAGGGCGACAGCCTGGGCATCATCCTGGCGAGCACCCGCTACCAGGACCCCCTGACCGCTGCCAGCGACCTCAGCGCCCACGGCGCCGACGCCTGGCTGCCGTTGCCCGCCGCCCCCGAGCTGGTGGGCACCACGGTCTGGTCGGTGCTGGCCCGCCGCGAGCCCGTGACCCGGCTGGGGATCCTGCCCGACGCGGTGGCCGAGACCCTGACCCCGCTGCTGCGCGACTTCGAAACCCTCAGCTATTTCAAGTTGTTGGGCGTGGACGAAGAGGCCGATCCCGCGGCCATCCAGCAGGCGTTCCACGAGCGCAGCCTGCTGCTGCACCCCGATCGCCACGGCAAGATGAAGGCCACCTACCCCTTCGTCTTCGCCCGGCTGCAGGGGGCCTACCGGCGCCTGAGCGAGGCCTACAAGGTGCTGGGCGACGCCCAGACCCGCCGCGAGTACCTGCTGGCCTTCCGCAAGCACGGGGCCGTGCGGCTGGAGGACGACGGCCGCGACGCCCGCGCCCGCCGCGAGGTGGAGCAGTGCGCCACCGAGGCCGGCCGCAAGGCGGTGATCGAGGCGCTGGAGCTGCGGGCCCTGGGCGATCTGGAGGGCGGGCTGGAGGCCATGGAGGTGGCCTTCGCCGCCGAGCCCGACAACCCCGACGTGGCCCGGCTGCGGGGCGCCTTCGCGCGCCTGGTGGGCATCATCGAGGCGGGCCACCCTTGAGCGCACCCCCCCTCGAGCGGCTGCCCCGCCACCTGGCGATCATCATGGACGGCAACGGGCGCTGGGCCGAGCAGCGGGGCCTGCCCCGGCACCAGGGCCACGCCGCCGGCGCCAAGGCCGTCAACCGCACGGTGACCGCGTGCCGCGAGTTGGGCATCGAGGTGCTCACCCTGTACGCCTTCAGCGAACAGAACTGGGCGCGGCCCGAGGACGAGGTCGAGGCCCTGATGCAGCTCCTGCACGACTACGTGCACGACGAGCGCTTCGAGATCCTCGACAACGGCATCCGGCTGACCACCATCGGCGACGTGGATCGGCTGCCCGCCTGGGTGCGCCGGCCCCTGCAGGCGCTGTGCGACGAGAGCGCGGGCAACCGGGGCATGGTGCTGGCGCTGGCGCTCAGCTACGGCGGCCGCGAAGAGGTGGTGCACAGCGTGCGCCGGCTCGCCGCCGAGGTGGCCGCCGGCCGGCTCGACCCCGCCGCCATCGACGAGGCCGCCATCGCTCGGGGGCTCTACACCGCCCAGTGGCCCGATCCCGACCTGGTGCTGCGCACCTCGGGCGAGGCCCGGCTGAGCAACTTCCTGCTGTGGCAGTCGGCCTACGCCGAGCTGTACTTCACCGACGTGGCCTGGCCCGACTTCCAGCGCGAACACCTGGAGGAGGCCCTGCGCCACTACGCCCACCGCGAGCGCCGCTTCGGCAAGACGGGGGCGCAGATCCGCGACGAGGAGGCCCCATGCTGAGCCGCGTCATCTCCGGGCTGGTGCTGGCCGGGGGGATCATCGCGATCCTCCTCTTCACCCCCGGCTGGGTGCTGGGCGCCATCGTCTTCGCCGCGCTGTTCGTGGCCGCCAGCGAGTTCGAGGGCATGGCCCACAAGGACCGCGGCGTGACCCTGCACGACAAGGTGGTGCTGCGGCTGGCGGGCGTCATCGCGATCACCTGGCCCATCCTGCAGGACCACGTGCCCGCCTACGGCCACGGCCGCGCGCTGCTGCTGGCCTTCGCGGTGCTGGGCATCGGCCGCATCATGAAGGCGGCCCCCATCGAGGACGCCATGAACCGGCTGGCGGCGGACGCCTTCGCCGTCTTCTACATGGGCGTCACGTTCCCCTACATCTTCCTGCTGCGGCAGGTGAACGAGCCCCACGGCGGCTATGTGGTCATCATGGTCATGGCCGTCATCTTCGGCGGCGACACGGGCGCCTACTTCTCGGGCCGCTTCCTGGGCAAGCACAAGCTGGCGCCCACCATCAGCCCCAAGAAGACCGTCGAGGGCGTCATCGGCGGGCTGGTCGCGGGCGTGGGCGTCATGTTCCTGGCCCGGGCCACCTTCCCCGGCCACGCATCCCTGACGGTGCTGGACTGCATCGTTCTCGGCGTGGGCGGCGCCGGCTTCGGTGTGCTCGGCGATCTGGTGGAGTCTCTGATGAAGCGCGCCTACGGCGTGAAGGACAGCGGCACCCTCATCCCCGGCCACGGCGGCGTGCTCGACCGCATCGACGGCCTGCTCTTCAGCGGGCCGCTGATGCTGTTCTACCTGGAGGCCGTCGTTCAGTGGTGACCCTGCTGGCCACCGTCATCCTGCTCGGGGTCCTGATCACGGTCCACGAGCTGGGGCACTTCCTGGTGGCCAAGGCCGCCGGCGTGAAGTGCGAGGTGTTCAGCATCGGCTTCGGCCGCCCCCTGGTGAAGAAGCAGATCGGCGAGACCGAGTACCGCATCGCGGTGTTCCCGGTGGGCGGCTACGTGCGCATGCTGGGCATGGAGCTCGACGGCCCCGTGGACGGCCCCGACAAGGGCCGGGATCTCCTCAGCAAGTCGCCGCTCACCCGCATCCTCATCTTCGCGGCCGGCCCGGCCATGAACCTCATCCTGCCCTTCTTCCTCATCGTGCCCTTCGTGGCCCTGAGCGATCAGGCCGACCAGGTGGTGGCCAACACCGTGGGCGCCGTGGACGAGGGCCTGCCGGCCTGGGCCGCGGGCCTGCGGGCGGGCGACCGGGTCACCGCGGTCGATGGCGAGCCCGTGGGCACCTTCTGGGAGATCGCGCGGGCCATCCATGAGTACGACGGCGACGGCCCGCTCACGCTGACCGTGGCGCGGCCGGGCGCCGACGCCCCCGTCGAGCTGAGCGTGCAGCCCAAGCTGGTGGAGCGCACCAACCGCCGGGTGAAGTTCAGCCGCGAGAGCTGGCACATCGGCTTCCAGCCCGCCTTCCTGGCGGCCGACGTGGCCATCGCCGATCCCGCCGGCCCCCTGGCGGCGGCGGGCGTGCGCACCTTCGACCGCGTCCTGAAGGTGGGCGACACCGCCATCACGCGGCTGGTGCAGGCCGAGCAGGTGCTGGGTGCGCTGCCTGCGGGGCAGACGGTGACCCTGACCCTGGAGCGGGACCGGGTGCTGGACCCGGCCTACCCCTTCCTCACCGAGCGGGCCACCGTCACCGTGCCCTACACCGCCCCCGCCGCCGGCACGCCCCTGGGCGTCGAGCACGCCTGGCGCTGCATCAGCAGCGTGGCCCCCGACACCCCGGCGGCCCGCGTGCTGCAGGTGGGCGACTGCATCCTCGAGGTGGACGGCCACCGCCACAGCCTGGGCGCCTTCGTGCAGAACCGGCTGACCAACGCCCCGGATCAGCCCAAGCGCCTGAAGATCCGGCGCGGCGGGCGAACGCTGGAGGTCACCGTCGAGCCCCTGAAGGTGGTGCACAGCGACCCCATGGCGGGCGAAATCGAGCAGTGGCAGCTCGGCCTGGTGCTGATGGTGCGCCCCGACACGGTGGTGGACCCCGACCTGGTCACCAACGACCAGCGCCTGGCCCACGCCTGGTACCGCGCCAAGGAGCAGGTGGGCTACGAGCTGCTGGTCACCCTGAACATGGTGGGCGGCCTGTTCACCGGCGCCGTCAGCCCCACCCAGCTCAGCGGCCCCATCACCATCGCCGCCGTGGCCGGCCAGTACGCCAAGGCGGGCCTCGACCACTTCCTGCACCTGATGATCATGCTCAGCCTGAGCATCGCCCTGCTGAACCTGCTGCCCGTGCCCGGCCTGGACGGCGGCCAGATGATGGTGGCCACCGTGGAGCTCATCGCCCGCCGCCCCCTGTCACCCAAGCTGCGCCAGGGCCTGCAGATGGTGGGCTTCGCCATGATCCTGCTGCTGATCCTGTTCGTGACCGGCAACGACCTGCTGCGCCAGTGGCGCATGCACGCGGGGTGAGGGCATGCGCATCGAGCGACTTCGCCTGATCAACTACCGGGGCTTTGCGGAGCTTGACCTGGCATTCCCACCCGCTGGACCAACAGTATTCGTAGGCGACAATGGAAGTGGGAAGTCGACTGTTCTGCGCGCCCTGGACCGCCTTACCAGTCAATACCAGGCGGGCGAAGCGCTGCTGCAGCTAAGCGATATCCGTGTCGGCAGTCAGGAGGTCGTTGCCAGCATCGTCTACAGGCGCGGGCAGTCTCGGCTTACCGTGGCTCCGACTAGGCAGAAACATCAACACGAGTTAGCTGCGACCACTTGGTCAAGGCATCTGGCCGAGCTCCCCACCGCTGAACCAACCCCGGAGGCTCAGGGGGTCTACTGGGCTACTCGGCACCCTGCTGCCTACGGTGCTTTCATTGACTGGTTTCGAACTGAAGAGAACGCTGAGAATGAGCTTCGGCTCACTCAAGACCCCAGTTGGCGCTCCGCAGACCTGGAGACAGTGCGGCTGGCGTGGAAACGCTTCATGGGTGAACTGGGTACCGAAGTCTCGTTGAAACGGATGCGGTTCACGCGGGTCATGCGTGGTGCGCCAATCGAGGGAGTGTTCGTGGTCGACAAGGGCGACGTCACACTCACCCTTGACCAGTTGTCGGATGGCGAAGCGGGATTGCTTCTGATGGTTGGCGACTATGCAAGGGCGCTGACCACGGCGCCCGGAGCCGGAGCAACGCCCCTCCAAGGCTCAGGTGTTGTGCTAGTCGACGAGCTCGACCTGCACCTCCACCCGAGTTGGCAACGCCGCCTGCTGCCCGCCCTGCAGGCCGCCTTCCCCAACACCCAGATCATCGGCACCACCCACAGCCCGCTGATCGTGGGCCACCTGCTGCCCGAGAACGTGGTGCTGCTGCGCGACTTCCAGGCCAGCCACCCGAGCGCCAGCCAGGGGCGCGACGCCCGGGACATCCTGCTGGAGATCATGGGGACGCCCAGCCGCAGCGACGAGGCGCGTGCCCTCATCCAAGCCGTGGAGCAGGCGCTGGATCGCGACGACCTGCCGGCGGCCAAGGCGAACCTGCAGGCCCTGGAGGCCATGACCGGCGCCGACGATCCGGCGGTGCTCCGGCTGGGCACCGAGCTCTTCGTCAGCGAGCCGTGAGGTACATCCGCAAGGGCCAACCGCCGGCGGAGCTCGTGGCCTACGCCCGCGACGCCGAAGACCCCACCTACAAGGACGCGCCAAAGACTGCGCTCCGCGACGCCTTGTGGGCCGAGCAGCACGGCCTGTGCGCCTACTGCGAGGGTCCGCTCAAGGCAGGCCGTACCCGCATCGAACACTGGGCGCCCCAGTCCGAGGCACCTGAGCGGCAGCTCGACTACCGCAACCTGCTGCTCTGCTGCGACGGCAACGCGGGCTGCGGCCGAGCCGAGCTGTTCCACTGCGACGTCCGCAAGGGCAACACGGCACTCACGCTCAACCCCACCGACGAGCGCATAGAGCACCGGGTGACGTTCGGTCGAACCGGCGTGCAGGTGCTGGGCGGCGACGCACAGGCTGAGGTGGACGACGTCCTGGGGCTGAACGTCGAAAGCCTGCTGGCGCGGCGTCGAGAGCTCGTTCAGGGCCTCCAACGGCAGATGAGCCTGCGGTTCAAGGGTCGCCCGACCTCGAAGGTCTGGCTCGAGCGCGCCATCGCGCGGCTGGAGGCGACTCCCCGACCGTTCGGACGCAGCCAACTCGCGTACCTGCGTGATCGCCTGCGTCGGTTGCCCTGACATGCCACCCGACGCATCCTGTCCCCATGGATGAACGCAAGCTCCCGAAGGGCCGCCTGGGGCGGCTGGCGCGGCTGGCGAAGGTGGGCGCGCGCTCGGGGGCCGAGCTGATCCTGTCGAAGGGCTCGGCGTCGGCGGCGCAGAAGGCGGCGGACGCGCTGGGCACCATGCGGGGGCTCGCCACGAAGGTCGGCCAGATGGCCAGCTACGTGGACGGGGTGATGCCCGAGCAGCACCGCGAGGCGTACGAGAAGTGGATGAGCGGGCTGCAGTCCGCCGCGCCGCGCTCGGCGCCCGAGGCCATCCGCCAGCAGGTGGAGGCGGCCCTGGGGCAGCCCCTCGACCAGCTCTTCGCCGAGTGGTCCGACGAGCCCATGGCCAGCGCCAGCATCGGGCAGGTGCACCGCGCGGTGCTGCCCGACGGGCGGGCGGTGGCGGTGAAGGTGCAGCACCCGGGCATCGGCGACGCCATGGAGAGCGATCTGAAGAACGCCGGGCTCATCGAGGGGGCCCTGGCCGCCGTGGCGGGCACCCGGCGTTTCGAGAGCAAACGGGTGCTCGAGGAGATGCGCGCCCGCTTCCGCGAGGAGCTGGACTACGGCCTGGAGGCCCGCCGGCAGCACCAGTTCCAGGTGCTGTTCCGCGGCGATCCCAAGGTGCGCATCCCCGCGGTCATCGAGAGCCACTCGGCCAAGGTGGTGCTCACCACCGAGCTGGTGTCGGGCATCGGGCTCGACGAGGCGCGCCAGCGCCCCGAGGCCGAGCGCACGGCGTGGATCGAGACCCTGTGGCGCTTCGTCTACAAGGCCAACCTGGTGGGCGGGCTGTTCAACGCCGATCCCCACCCGGGCAACTACTTCTTCCAGCCCGACGGGCAGATCGCGTTCATCGACTTCGGCTGCGTGCAGCCGCTGGACGAGCACCGCAAGCGCTGGGCGAAGGACATCCACCTGGCCAGCCACCACCGCGACGAGGCCGCCTTCGCCGAGGCCTGCCGCAACATGCTGCAGCTCCAGGGCGGCGACTACGAGCCGCGGGCCATCGCCTACGTGCGCGAGTGCTTCGAGCCGGTGTGGCACCGCCCGTACCGCATGGAGCGGGCCTACGTGGGCGGGCTGGTGGAGCACATGAAGCAGCTCGCCCTGGACTTCCGGAAGGGCAAGGACGACGGCTACGTGCCCCTGCCCGAGGGCCTGTTCTTCCTCAACCGCCTGCAGTTCGGCTTCTACTCGGTGGTGGCCCGCCTGGACGCGCCGGTGGACTACGTGGCCGTCGAGCGCGCCTTCCTGGGCCTGCCGCCCCTGCCCGTCAGCGGCTGAGCCCCAGCGTCGGCCGCCGCGTCAGCCGGGCCACGCCCCACAACCCCAGCAGCGTCAGCGCCGTCACCGCCGCGAAGTGCGTGGGGTGGCCCAGCGCGTCGTTCAGCGCGCCCGAGGCGGTGGAGGTGAGGCCCACCGCCAGCACCACCAGGCTGGCCTGGATGGTGTAGTCGGTGCCGGTCTGGTCCAGGCGGCAGGCGTCCATCATCAGGGTGAACAGGGCGGTGGTGGCCGCCGAGCCCAGGAAGCTGTCGGCGGCGATGGCCAGGTACACCATCACGGGGTCGTCCAGGCCGGCGGCGGGGGCGATGTAGCCGGCCACGGCCACGGCCTGCGCCAGGCCCAGGCCCAGCAGCGCGCGGCGGCGGCCCAGCCGGTGCACCAGCAGCCCGCCGGCGAAGGCGCCGGCCAGCGCGGTGAGGCTGCCCACGGCGCCCACCATGGCGCCGATGTCGCCCAGGTCGTAGCCGTGATCCACCAACAGCGGCTTCACCATGGCTGAGCCCATGGCGTCGAAGCCCTTGTACAGCACCAGCACCAGGGCCCACCGAGCGGCGCCGGGCTGGGCGAACCACGCCCTCAGGGCCAGCAGCGGGTGGGGCTCGGCGGGGGCCACCGGCAGCGGGGCCTCGCGGTGGCGCAGGATGGGCACGCTGGCCAGCACCAGCAGGCCGGCCATGCCCAGGAAGGCGTTCCGCCAGCCCAGCCGGTCCAGGAACATCAGCAGCGCGCCGCCGCCGATGATCATGCCCAGCCGGTAGGCGCCCACCTGCAGGCCGTTGCCCAGGCCGCGCTCCTCGGGGGCCAGCACCTCCACCGCCAGGCCGTCGGTGGCGATGTCCTGTGTGGCCGAGATCAGGTTGATCACCAGCAGGCCCACCAGCACCCAGGGCAGCTCGCCGGTGGGATCCACGAAGGCCAGCGCGGCCAGGGTGAGCACGCCCGCCGCCTGCAAGGGCAGGATCCAGCTCCGCCGGCGACCCCAGCGGGCGCTGCCGTGGCGGTCCACCAGGGGCGCCCACAGGAACTTCAGTCCCCAGGGCAGCATGAGCAGAAAGCTCAATCCGACCAAGGTGTTGCTGGCCCCCTGCATGCGCAGCAGCGCGGGGACGGACTGGGTGAAGAAGCCGTAGGGCAGGCCCTGCGACAGGTACAGGCCGCCCAGCAGAATCGCCTTCTCGCGGGTGGTCACGGGGCACCGCCCAGGCGGCGCACCAGGCCGCGGACCATGGGCAGCGCCTCGCCGGGTGGGATCAGGCTGGGGGCCCCGTGCCCCACCCGCCAGGCCCCCTCGGCGGCAATGACGGCCAGCAGCGCCAGGCCGATGGGATCCGGCGCGCCGGCGGCCGTCAGGGCCTCGATGAGGTGCGCCCGCCAGCGAGCCAGCCCGTCGCGGTAGGCCGCCCCCACCTCGGGGATGCGCTGCGCCTCGGCGCCGATCTGCGCCCAGCAGGCCGCCGCGGCCTCGTCGCCGCCGTCGCCCAAGGCCAGCAGCCCGTGGAGCAGCGCATCCACCCTGCCCCAGGCGTCCGTCGCGCCCGACAGCGCGTGCTCGACCCGCTGCGCGATGCGGGCCTCCATGGCCTCGATGAGGGCCAGCAACACCTGCAGCTTGCTCTGGAAGTGGTAGTGCACCAGGCCAGGGCTGAGCCCCGCCTCGCGGGCGATGGCGGCCACCGTGGCCCGCTCGTAGCCCGTGTGGGCCATCACCCGCTGCAGGGCCGCGGCGATGGCGGTCCGGCGGGCGTCGGTGTTGCTGGGTCGGGCCATGGGCGCGCTCTCATTAATTGGTCAACCAACCAATATTGAGAAACGGGACGCCCGTCAAGAGATGGACGCGGCGCTCATCTCAGGCCCGGGTGACCCAACGGCGGCGACGGCGCCGCCCCAGCCCGACAACCGCGGCCACCCCGACGAGGAGCAGCCACGGGGGCGACGAGGACCGGCCTGGGACGGCCTGGCAGTGCTCGAAGCTGCCCTCCACCCCGTCGGAGGCGTCGCCCCAGCACTGCTCGCACTCCTCTCGGATGATGAGGCCGCACATGGCCACGGCGCAGCAGTCGCCGTGGCGGTACTCGCAGCGCCCGTACTCGCTGCAAACGTCCGCAGACCGACAGTCGCTGCTCGACCCGATCTTGCACAGCCCCCCTCCGGCGTAGCTGCAGTAGCCCTCCTCGGCGCAGTCGTCCGAGCCCTCGCAGTCCTCGCGCGAAGTCGCGATGCAGGTGCCGTCGGCCGTCTCTTGGCACCACCCGTGGGCGGCACACTCCTTGTCGCAAGGCCCCGGCTCGTCATCGCAGCCCGGCGTCAGCGCAAACAGACCAAAGAGCAACGGCCACAGGCGGCGTTTCATGGCGCACCTCCTGGCCCTGGGGCACAGCATCAGGCGTGCCATGGGTGCGTGTGTTGGTGTGTTGGCAGGTCGGGGCCGGACCAACGCCGAACGGAGCAGGGCTGCACCACCCCTGGAGCAGAGACACCCCAGGATGTTCAGCCTTCCCCACACCAGTCGGGCGCGGCCTGCACGCACTGCCAGGGCGCAGGCTCGGCGGCCTGGGCGTAGGTGCTGTTGCGGTCCTCGCAGTAGCCGTCGTTGCAGGTCTTCCCCAGCGGGCAGGAGTCGGCCAGCTCCCAGTCGCCACCGCGGCACACGTACGCGTCCTCGGGGCCGAACTCGCACAGGACGGGCACCCCGCAGCGGGCGCACTTGCGCGCGCCGTTCCGACAACCCGAGACCCGGAGTCCGCCCGATGAGTCGTCGTCGCCGAAGGTCAAGCAGCCCTGCGCGCCCAGGGCGAGCAGCAGCGCGCCGCCCAAGGCGAGGGCCTGTCGAAGTCCACGGCGCTCCGGCTGACGGGGTTCGGGCTGTGTGGGCTTGAGTGGGATGCGCATGGTCCACCTCCTGGGCGGGGACCAGAGCATCAGGCGTGCCGATCACGGCGCCGGGGCGACGCAGTGCGCGGGTGTTGCGGGCGTGCCGGTCACTCGTCGTCATCGTCGTGGGTGTTCGGGACACAGGCGCCCGCCGAGCAGTGCGTGTTGCCCCGGCAGGATGACAGCCGATGCCAGTAGCCGCCGCGGCACTCGTGGGGCATGTACTCGGCGCTCAGGGGGCTGAGCAGGGGGATGAGGATGTTCACCGGCGTGTACCACTCGCATGACCGCGCGCCGGGGCGGTCGCAGGGCTCGCCGGCTCCCCAGGAGCCGCCGCCGGAGTCGTCGGAGCCGCCGCCCTCGGGCATGCACCCCAGGCAGAGCAGCGCGACGGACAGCCCGATCCCGGTCAAGCTCATCAACCCGTTGATCCTGCGGCTCATGTGTTCCTCCCGGAGCGGCGTCCATGCCTGCTCCTGGCCCGCAGCGACGCATCGGGCATGCCAACCCAGGCGGCGCCTGCGTTCGCAGCGACCCGGCCGTCGCGGTGTGGGGGGGTTGGAGCAGGGCCACCCCAGCGGGTGGAGCAAGGGCCCCCCGAGGGGCCCGCCCGCGGGGCGCTCAGGCGAAGACGACCGTCTTGTTCCCCGATACCAGCACCCGGTTGTCCAGGTGGGCGCGCACGGCGCGAGCCAGCACGATCTTCTCGAGATCGCGGCCCTTGCGCACCAGGTCGCTCACGGTGTCGCGGTGGGAGCAGCGCACCACGTCCTGCTCGATGATGGGCCCCTCGTCCAGGTCGACGGTGACGTAGTGCGCGGTGGCGCCCACGATCTTCACGCCGCGGTCGAAGGCCTGGTGGTAGGGCCGCCCGCCGATGAAGGCCGGCAGGAAGGAGTGGTGGATGTTGATGATGCGCTGGGGCCAGGCGCCCACGAAGGTCGGCGAGAGGATCTGCATGTAGCGGGCGAGCACCACCAGCTCGACGCCCGCGTCGGCGAGCAGGGCCAGGGCGGCGTCCTCCTGGGCCCGCTTGGTGGCCTTGGTCACCGGCAGGTGGTGCCAGGGCACGCCGAAGTGGCGGGCCACGGGCTCCAGATCGGGGTGGTTGCTGATGACCATGGCGATGTCGCAGGCCAGCTCACCCTTCTGCTGCCGCCAGAGCAGGTCGTACAGGCAGTGGTCGTACTTCGAGACCATCAGCGCGACCCGCCGGTTGGCCGTCTCGTCGTGCAGCGACCACTGCATGTCGAAGCGCTCGCCCACCTCGGCGATGGCGCGCTCCAGGGTGTAGCGATCGGTGTGCAGGCCCGACAGGTCGAAGCGCAGCCGCTGGAAGAACTGGCCCCCGTCGGGATCGCTGTGCTGATCGGAGTCGAGGATGTTCGCCCCGTGCCCGTACAGGAGCTGGGCGAGGGTGGCCACGATGCCGCGGCGATCGGGGCAGGAGACGAGCAGGGTGGCGATGGCAGGCATGGGCGGCAGCATGGCCGCCGAGCCCGGCCGGTTCAACGCCCCCGCGCGCCGAGCGGGCTCAACCCGGGCTCAGCGCTTGAACAGGTTCGACAGGAACCCCTTCTTCTCGGCCTTCTCCTGGGCCTCGAAGGGGACCTTCTCGATCACCGCGTCGGCGAGGGTCAGGAAGGCCGCCGCCTGGGGCGAGTCGGGGCGCACCGCCGTCACCGGCTTGCCGTGATCGCCGCCGCGCTGGATCTCGGTGTCGATGGGGATGCTGGCGATGACGCTGGCGCCGAACTTCTCGCTGATGCGGGCGGTGCCGCCCTCGTTGAACAGCGAGCTGTGGTGGCCGCACTCGGGGCAGACGTAGTGGCTCATGTTCTCGACGATGCCGATCACCGGGGTGTCGACCTTGCGGAACATCTGCAGGCCCTTCACCGCGTCCACCAGGGCCAGCTCGCTGGGGGTGGTGACGATGACCGCGCCGGTGATGGGCGCCGACTGGGTGAGGGTGAGCTGGGCGTCGCCGGTGCCCGGGGGCATGTCGATGACCAGGTAGTCCAGGGCGCCCCAGTCCACGTCGTCCAGGAACTGCTTCACCACGCTGGCCACGATGGGGCCGCGCCAGATGACCGGCGTGTCGTCGTCCACCAGGAAGCCGATGGACATGACCTTCAGGCCGTAGGCCTCGACGGGGGTGAAGCGCTTCTGATCGGCGCTGACGCCGGGCTTCGCGCCGGGCACGCCGAGCTGGATGGGCACCGAGGGGCCGTAGATGTCGATGTCGACGATGCCCACCTTGGCGCCGCGGGCCTTCATGGCCAGGGCCAGGTTCACGGCCACGGTGCTCTTGCCCACGCCGCCCTTGCCCGAGGCCACGGCGATCAGGTGCTTCACGTCGGCCAGGGCCTTCTTGGGGGCGGGCTTGGCGGCGCCGCCGCCGTGCACGCTCAGGCCGGGGTCGTTGGCGGCGTCGTACTGCGGCAGGTCGTCCACCTCGACCTCCACGTAGACGTCCTTGACGCCCTCGTGGGCCTGCAGCAGCTCCACCACCTGGTCCTCGAGGGCGTGGCGGGCCGAGCGGGGCACGCCCGTGAGGTTGAGGACCACCGTGACCTCACCGTCCTCGATCTCGAGCTCCTTGAGGGCCTGGCTGCCCACCAGGCTCTCGCTCTTGCCAGGGAAGGGGATGGAGTCGAGCAGCGCGGTGATGTCGTCGTACATGGTCTCTGGGTACCTTGGGCCGGTTGATCGCGGGATTGGTGCACCCGCAGGGGCGCGGGGTCAAGCGGGGTTCGATGCGCGCCCCGGCGGGGGGGTCGCGCGCCGCCCCGGCGGTGGAGCCGCCAGGGCCCCCGGTCGATACACGGGCCGTCCGGCACAGGGAGGCACGCATGGGGCGCTTGGGCGACACGCTGGTGGCGGCGGGGGTCATCGATGAGGCCCAGCTCCGCGAGGCCCTGAAGGCCACGGCCCGCACCGGCCAGCGCCTGGGCGAGGCCCTGGTGGCCTCGGGCCAGTGCACCGAGCAAGCCATCGCCGGCGCCCTGGCCGCCCAGCTCGGCCTGCCCCAGGCCACCGCTGCCGATCTCGTCGCCCCCGCCGACGGGGTGCGCGCCCTCATCGGGGCCGGCTTCGCCCGGGGCCGGCAGGTGGTGCCCTTGCGGCTGGAGGACGAGGCGCTGGTGGTGGCGGTGGCCGATCCCGCCGATCAGGACCTGCTGGACGAGCTGCGCTTCGCCACCGGCCACCCCCTGAAGCCCCTGGTGGCCACCCCCAGCGCGCTGGCGGCGGCCCTGGAGACGCTGTACGGGCCCAGCGCCGACGCGCAGGTGCAGGCCCTGCGCCGCGAGGTGGCGGCGCTGCGGGCCGAGCTGGCGGCGCTGAAGGGCGAGGGCTGAGGGGCCGGCCTACTTCCAGAGCAGGGTCAGGTCCAGGGCCACCGCGTCGAAGGGCGGCACCCGCGCCTCGGGGCTGCCGCCCGCATCGATGACGTGCACCCGGTAGCCCCCGTCAGACAGGCGCTCGTAGACCTCGAGGGTCCGGTCCACCGGATCGATGAGCCAGACGTGCGGCACCCGGGTGCGATCGAACAGGTCGATCTTGTACAGCCGGTCGCGCCGGCGGGTGCTCGGCGAGAGCACCTCACAGACCCAGTCAGGGGTCAGGTGGATCCGATGATCGTCCGGCAGCTCCGGGAGCCGCTCCCGCCGCCACCCAGCCAGGTCGGGGACCACGATGTCGCCCCCCAGGTGCACCTGCGGCTCATCCAGGATCCACCACCCGCCCGGGCCGTTGACGCCGTAGCGGAAGGGGCCGGACACCAGGAAGCCGGCCCCGGAAGCCACGTTGACATGGCGCAGATGCGGCCTCGGGGCGACCACCAGCTCGCCGCTCAGGATCTCGCCAACCACGCCTTCGGGCAGGGCGTCCAGATCGGCCTCGGTGGCGGGGTGGGTCTTGCTCGCGATCATAGGCGAAGTCTAGCGCCGCGGGCCCGGGGACGCCAAAGCCCGCTCAGCGGCAGTTCAGGTACGGCAGGGTGACCGTCCAGTCCTGATCCGCCTCGGGCCGGGGCTCCAGGGCCAGCACGGGGAAGCCGTAGCCGGGCAGGTCCACGGGGGCCCAGAGCGCGCCGGGGGCGAGCTGGAAGGTGGGGGCCTCGAGCCACAGCTTCACCCGCTCGATGGCCTCCAGATCCACCACCCACAGGGCCTGGCCCGACAGCCCGTCGGCGTTGGCGGGCAGCGCGGCCGAGGCCACGAGCAGAGGCTGGATGCGGGGGCCGGCGGCGTCCACGAAGCTGCGCCGCGCGGTGGTCCAGCGGTCCACGCCGGCGGTCTCGATGGCCCGCCAGCCGAAGCGGTCCTCGGGCTGGATGAGCACCCGCGCGAAGCCGCCGAAGGGCTGAAAGTGCACGAAGGGGCTGCCGGGCACGGGCGGCGAGCGCACCAGGCCGGTGGCGCCCACGTCGGCGCCGACCCCGGTGAGGCCCGCCGGCAGGGCCAGCCGGTCGAAGGTGTTGCTCAGCGGATCGAAGGCGAACCAGGCCAGCGCCCACTGCCCCACCGAGTCCACGAAGCCGTAGAGCAAGGTGATCTGGCCGTCCTCGTCGCGCACCAGCCGGGCCTGGCGCACGGGCGCCCGCTGGCCGAAGGGCAGCGCCACGTCGGCGCGGGCGTCGGTGGGGTACAGGCGGAAGATGCGCCGGGGGCAGACCACCAGCACCGAGGTCTCGGCCTCGGTCTCGTCGGCCACCACCACGTCCAGCACGGGCCAGGTGGCGGGGGCGTCCGCGGGGGCCGCGTCGGGCTGGCCGTCGTCGTCCACGTCGGCGCAGGGCCCGAAGCCGGCGGCCCGCAGGGCGGGATCCGCCACCGGGGCGTCGAGGTTGAAGGGGGCCTTGGGCGCGCCGGTGAGGGGCGCCAGATCGGGGTGGCTCCAGTTCACCCAGGTGCCGCCCTCGGGCCCGGTGGCCAGCAGCACCGTATAGTCACGGGCCGCCGCCAGGCCCAGGCCCCGGTCGGCCACCATCGGCCACGGCGCCGTGCCCTGGGTGTTCGGATCGCCGAAGCGGAACAGCCGCCCGATGTTGGCGCCCGAGGTGCGCACGCCCGTGCCCACCACCCGGCCCGTCCAGGCGGGCACGCCGTCCACCTCATAGCGCACGGCCACCCGGAGCTGGTCGCGGGTGCGCACGCCCGTCAGCAGGATCTGGGTGGGCTCGAAGGCCTCGGTGCGGCCGTCGCCCACCCAGCGGCGCACCGAGAAGGCGCGCCGGTTGGCGGTGCTGCCGCAGCACAGGCTGTTGTCGATGCGGCCGTCGCAGTCCTGATCGGTGCCGTCGCAGGTCTCGGGCTGGGGGCGGCAATCGGGGTTCAGGTTCAGGCCATACGGGCGCTGGAAGTCGGCCGGGGTCATGGCCACCGCGGTGGCCCGGGGGGCGCCCTCATCATCGAACTCGACGAGCCAGGTGGTGGCGCCCCGGGGCACCGCCAGGCGGGCCTGGGGCCAGGCCCAGCCGGGATCGCTCTCGGCGCTGGTCCAGAGCATGTCGGCGGCGGCCACCACCAGCCGCTTCTGGCCCTGGGACTCGCCCGAGTCGTCCTCGCCGGCCAGGGCCCGCTGCCCGTCTACGGCGGCGAAGGGCGTGCTGATGCCCTCGGGCACCACCGGCAGGTCGTAGCCCTGGTCGCTGCCGGCGCCGAACAGGCGGCCCACCACGTACCGCTGGCGGCGGCCGAAGGGGGCCAGGCTCAGCAGCAGCGGCTGCTGGCCGTCGGTGATGATCCGACCCTCGCCCACCTTGCAGAAGAAGCTGGCGCCGGCGGCCCGATCGGCGCCGACGCTCAGGCAGCGGCCCCGGTCGCCGAAGCGCAGCACCACCCCGCCGTCCACGGCGGCCACCTCGTCGGGCAGGGGCAGATCCAGCCCCCCGTCCGCCTGCACCAAGGGGTCGAGCGCGCCGTCGGCGCCCACGGTCTGCCAGGCCAGCCGGCCCACGTCATCCCGGCCCACCACCAGCAGATCGGTGCGCCCGCCCGAGCTCAGGGGCGCCGCCAGCGCGGGGCCCCGCAGATCCAGGGTCACGGGGGTCTGGGCGGTGTCCAGGGCCACGGCGCGCACGGGCCCGTCGCTGGCGGACCACACCGCCCACGGCGCCTCGTCGGCGGCGGCCACCACCACCCGCACCACGGGCAGATCCAGCCGGTCGACGACGGCCTCGGGGTCGTGGTCCAGGGTGCCGTCGGCGGCCAGGCGGCCCATGCGCACGGTGCCGCCACTGGCCCAGGCCAGCCAGGTCACGTCGCCCACGGTGGCACCGCCGATGGTGGGGAAGGCGGGCACGCCGGGGGGATCGGGCGGGGCCATGTCCACCGGCAGCGCCCCGTCGGGCTCGGCGTCCAGGGCCCCGTCGCCCCCGTCGAGGGCCCCGTCCCCCAAGTCGAAGGGCTCCGCGGCATCCGCGGGCGCCAGGTCGAGCCCGGCGGCGTCGACGCCCAGATCCTCGGGCACCCCGCGATCCCGCACCACGGCCCCATCGAGCCGCGCCGCCGCGTCCTGGGGCGCGGCGGGGATCACCGGCGCGGCCCCGTCGCAGCCCCACAGGGCCGCCAGGGCCAGCAGGGCGATCCGCCGCGTCATCAGTTGCCCCGGCAGTCCACGCCGTGGGTCACCACCCGCCACGCGCCCTCGAGGTCGCGGGTGAACACCGCCAGCACGTCGCGGTAGCCGCCGATGAAGAACTGGCCCGGCGCCGCGCCCAGGCTCAGGGCCCAGCGCACCTCGGGGGCCGTCACCGACAGCACGGGGCGGGTGGTCCACAGGTTCAGGTCCTCACGGTCGCTCAGATCCAGCATGTAGAAGTCGGTGGTGTCGCCGGTGCGCCGGGCCGCCACCAGGCGGGCCTGGGCGGGGTTGTAGGCCAGCTCCACGTCGTCGCCGGCCACCACGGGCTGCCAGCTCCAGCGGCCGTCGGCGCCGCGCACCCGCACCCGCGCGGCGCGGCCGCCGTCCAGGATCTGCAGATAGGGCCCGATGATGTCGGGGTGGCTGTAGATGGGCGCGCCCAGCTCCGCGGCGGTGGCGGGCACGTCGGCGAAGGCCCCCGGGCGGGTGAGCTGCAGGCGGTTGGTGTTGCCCGCCACGAAGTTGCCGCCCATGACCTCCCAGGCGCCGTCGCGCTCGTAGCCGTAGATCACCGGGATCACGTCGCCGTCCACCCGGCGGATGGTGGCCCAGCGCGCGGGCACGTCCAGGGGCACCCGGCTGTTCTCGGCGTTCAGCGTGGTCAGCGGGATCTCCACGTTGGGCCGCGGCTCGTCCGTCTGAGGATCGCGCTGCGGGTACAGCCGCAGGGCCTTGCGCGGGCAGATCACCAGGGCCGAGGCGGCCTGATCGGTGTGGTCGATGGTGTCCACCGCCAGCACCGGCCAGGTGGGCGGCGCGCCGGCGGGGGCGGGATCGATCGTGCCGTCGCCGTCCAGATCGCCGCAGGCGTGCAGCACGTCCAGATCCTCGGGTTCCTTGGGCGCGCCGTTGCCGAGCTGCTCGGAGTTGCGGGCCACGTAGTAGGTCCAGCTCGCGGTGACGTGCCCTTCGGCGTTGCGGCCCAGCACCAGGCTGTAGCCGCCCACGCTGCGCATGGCGATGCCCTCGACGGCGTCCACCGGCCACGGCTCGGCGGCGCCGGCGTCCACCCGGTCGCCGAAGTTGGCCATGCGCTCCACCGGCGCGTTGCGGGTCTCGGCGCTGGTGTAGATCACCCGGCCGGTCCAGCGGGTCTGGCCCTCGTGGCTGTAGCGGATGGCCACCCGCCAGGCGTCCTGGTTCTCCACGTCGGCCAGCAGGAACTGCTCGGCGTCGAAGCCGGCGTTCACGCCGCCCTCGGTGTAGGCGTTGGGGATCAGCCGCTCGCTGTACAGGGCCTGATCCGCCGACTCACAGCACAGGCCGTTGTCGCGGGCGCCGTCGCAGTCGTCGTCCACGTCGTTGCAGGTCTCGGCGGCGGGCACGCAGCCGGGATCGGGCTCGATGCCCCAGGCCGGCCCCTCGAAGTCCTTGGCGGTGACCGCCATGGCCTCGACCACCGGCGCGCCGTCGGCGAAGCCCACCAGCAGGGCCTGCTCACCGCGGGGGAGCACCGCCCGCACCGACGGGCGGTCCCAGGCGTCCACCAGGGGCCCCTCGTACAGGGCGTCGAAGGCCACCAGGCCCAGGCGCACCTGCTCGCCGGCCACCGTCAGCGGGTCGTAGATCACCGGCACCATGCCGTCGGCGCCGGCCAGGGCGGGGGCGTCCACCGCCCGGCCCACGTAGTAGGGATCGGTGCTCTGGGCCCCGAACAGCGGCCGCACGCCCCAGGTGTCCACCTGCGCGTCGCCCACCGGCGCGAGCTGGCGGCCCAGCAGGCGGGCCCGCTGCGCGTCGGCCACCGTGTGGCCCGGCGCGATCAGGCAGGGGAAGCTGGCGGGGCCGGTGCCGTCGGCGGCGAGCTGCACGCACTGCCCGGGGCCCGCGAAGCGCAGCACGAAGCCGCCCGCGAAGCCCACCGCCTCGTCGGGCACCGGCAGGCCGGCGCTGTCGCGGATGACCTCGCCCACGGTGGTGGTGCCGTCGCCGCGCACGGCCACCGTCTGCCACGCCAGCGCGCCCTGGGCGTCCTGGCCCACCGCCAGGATGACGTCGGCGCCGCCTTGCCCGGTCACCGCCAGGATCGGCGGGCCCACCAGGCCCAGCTCCAGCGGCGCCTCGAGCAGGCTGTCCAGGAACCGCAGCCGCGCGGTGCCGCCGGCCGCCGCGTAGCCCGCGATGGGCGCGCCGCTGGCCTGCACCGCCGCCACGCCCGTCAGGGGGCCGGCGAGGGTGTCGGCGGTGGCCCACTGGGCCCCGTCCAGATCGGCGAGCGCCCCGTCGGCGCCCACCCGGGCCATGCGCAGCTCGGCGTCGGCGCCCCAGGCCACGTAGGCCTCCTGGCCCACGGCCACGGCGGCCACGTGATCGGGCACGGCGGGCGAGCCGCCCATGCCGCCCGCGCCGCCAGCGCCACCCTGACCACCGGCACCGCCCATGCCGCCGGCGCCGCCCACCGCCGCCCGCGCCGCCCTGGCCGCCCGCGCCGCCCTGGCCGCCCGCGCCGCCCATGCCCCCCCGGCGCCACCCATGCCGCCGGCACCGCCGGCGCCGCCGGCGCCGCCCATGCCGCCCTCGCCGCCCGCGCCGCCCTGGCCCATGTCGGGCACGAACGGCGCCTGGGGCGCGTCATCACAAGCAAAGGCGCCCACCAGGGCGCCGATCAGCAGGCTCGATCGCCACCAGCCGTCGGTCCGCATCCTCACACCTCGCTCGGGCTCGAATCTTTGGGATCCCCGTGGGATCCGGTCGGGCGGAGCCTAGCAGGCGGCTCGCCCGTGAATCCACGCTGCGCCCGGGCCAGCCCCCACCAGGCGGCGGGCACGAACACCGCGGCGAACACCAGGGTCACGAGCTGGGTGAACAGGCCGCTGATCACCGCATCGGTGAAGCCCAGGCCCACCCAGGTCATGGCCGCCGTCCAGCCCGTCTCGTGGGTGCCCAGGCTGCCCACGCTCACCACGGGCAGGGCCCCGGCCACCTGGGCGCCGGCGCTGCCCACCACCACCTGGGCGGGGGCCAGGTCCAGACCACAGGCCCGCAACAGCGCGTAATACAAGATGAACTGCAGGGCCATCACCGCCAGCGTGCCCCCCACCAGCCAGCGCCGGCGGCGGCCGTCCAGGCGGTTGGAGCCGTCGGCGGCCTGGGCCAGCGCCGCCAGCGCCTTGCCCACCGCCGGCTTGCCGTCCAGGCCCAGCCGGCCCGCCAGCGCCGTGGCCAGGCGCACGGCCCAGGCCAGCAGCGGCCGGAAGAAGGCCAGCGCCGCGGTCATCACCGCCAGGCCGCCCAGCAGCACGCCGCCCGCGATCCCCTGCCCGCCCGGGCCGGCGCCGAACCAGATCAGGCCCGCCACGGTGGCCGCGCAGGTGAGCACCCACAGCTCCACCAGGCGCACCAGCACCAGGTGCACCAGGGCCGGCGCCGCGGGCTCCCCGGCCACGCGGTGCAGGGCGTAGGGCAGGCTCAGCTCACCCAGGCGCAGGGGGGTCACCCGGGTCAGGGCGTTCTGCAGGGCGATGGCCGCCGTCACGGTGCCCAGGCTGCTCTGGCTGCTCAGGCCCCAGAAGCGCAGGCCCCGGGCCCAGAGCACCGCCGCCGACACCAGGAAGCTGATCACGAGCCACAGGCCGTCCGCCTGCCGCAGGCGGGCCCAGGCGGCCTCGCCGTCCACCCCGGCCAGGATCGCCGCCAGCAGCCCGGCGGACACCGCCAGGCCCAGGGCGATGCGCCTGGCCCGCGCGGTCACGGTCATCCCCGCAGGTGCAGCACGAAGGTGGGCGACAGCCGCCCCACCCAGCCGGGCGCCGCCAGGGTCTGCTTGGGCCCCATCCACGGGAAGTAGCCGTACAGCTCGGCGTCGGGCGCCAGCCGCTGGATGTCGGCCAGGTCGAAGAAGTGCAGGTGATCGTCGCGCTGCAGCTTCTGCGGGGTCAGCCCCACCGCCGCCAGCGCCTTGAACAGCCACATGTAGCTGTTGGGCGTGGTGAGGATGATGTCGCCGCCCGGCCGCAGCACCCGGCGCAGCTCGCCCAGACTGAAGGCGGGATCCTGCAGGTGCTCGATGACCTCGCTGGACCAGATGAGGTCGAAGTGATCGTCGGGGAAGGGCAGCCGCTCGTTGGCGTCCACCACCTGCGCCCCGTCGAACAGGGCCTCCACGTCGATGGAGGTGACCGTGTAGCCCCGGCCCTGCAGCCAGCGGGTCTGGTGGCCCTCGCGGCAGCCCAGATCCAGCGCCGTGCGGCCCTGCCCGGGGGGCACCAGCCGCAGCGCGATCTGCTTGCCCTCGGTGGTCTCGGCCACCGCCCCCTGCCCCAGATCGATGGGGATCCGCTTCGCCAGGCCGATGGCCCGCTTCACCAGGCTCACGCCTCGCCCTCCTCGACGGCGCCGCCGGCCCCCGGCCCCACGATGCGGGTGCGCACGTGGAAGGGCCGCTTGCCCTGCGCCTCGTGGTACGTGCGCGCCAACAGATCGGCCACCAGGCCCATGCTCACGAGCTGCACACCCACCACCACCAGCAGCACCCCCAGCAGCAGCAGGGGCCGATCCGCCAACGGCGTGCCCCAGATGAGCTTGCTCAGGGTCAGCCACAGCAGGATCAGCACCCCCAGCGCCCCCGAGGCCATGCCCCCCAGGCCGAACACCTGCATGGGCTTGGTCACGTAGCTCTGCATGAAGCGCACGACCAGCAGATCCAGCACCACTCGCACCGTGCGGCCGATGCCGTACTTGCTCACGCCGAACTGCCGGGCCCGGTGGTTGACGGGCATCTCGATGATGCTCGAGCCCGCCCAGTCGGCGATGGCGGGGATGAAGCGGTGCATCTCGCCGTACAGGTTCAGGGTCTTGGCCAGATCCGCCCGCATCACCTTCAGGGTGCAGCCGTAGTCGTGCAGCCGCACCTTGGTGGTGGACGAGATGATGCGGTTGGCGATCATCGACGGCAGCTTGCGGTTGACGAAGGTGTCCTGCCGGTTGGCCCGCCAGCCGGCCACCATGTCGTGGCCCTCGTCCAGCTTCTGCAGCATGGCGGGGATGTCGGCGGGGTCGTTCTGCAGATCGGCGTCCAGAAACGCGATGTTGGCGCCGCGGGCCTCGTCCAGGCCCGCCTGCATGGCCGCCGTCTGGCCGAAGTTGCGCCGGAAGCGCACCACCACCAGGGCGGGATCGGTCTTCGCAGCCTCGGCCAGCACCTGGAAGCTCTTGTCCCGGCTGCCGTCGTCCACGCAGACGATCTCGTAGCGCAGCCCGGTGGGCGCCAGCGCCTTGTGGATCTCGGGGAGCAGCCGCGGGATGGACTCCTCCTCGTTGTAGATCGGGATGACCACCGACAGATCCATCGAGGCTCCCCTTTCCGGCCCGGCCGTTTGAGCGGCGCGGACCATACCCCAAGGCCGCCCGGCGGGCGAGCGCGTCAGGCCGGCGCCACCTGCCGGGGCGCCCGCGGCTTGCGGGCCAGCGCCTGGGCCCAGTCCACCCGCCCCGTCCACTGCATCAGGGCGAACAGGGTGACGATGGCCAGCACCGTGATGGTGAGCCCGGTGTAGCCCGCCCAGAAGTGCGCCAGCGAGAAGCCCACCAGGTACACGAGCTGGGCTGCCGCCGCCTCGACGAAGGCGAAGCGGTTGCCCACCACCAGCCGCAGGTAGGTGACCACCAGCCCCAGGCTCACCGCGCTGGCCAGGGCGAAGGCGCCCTCCACCGGCAGGTGGTCCGCCGAGTAGGCGAACAGCAGGTGGAAGGCGAAGAAGGCCCCCGCCAGGAAGGCGTAGTTCATGGGGTGCATCCCGATGCCCCGCAGGGTGTCGAGCACGAACAGCACCAGGAAGAAGAAGAACAGCGACACCGGCGCGCTCTCGGCCAGGGCGCTCGCCAGCTCGCCGGGCTGCAGCCGGCTGGGCACCACCATGCCCAGGCCCATGCCCGTCACCGCCTGCTCGAAGGTCCAGCGCAGCCGCCAGCCGCCCCGCTCGTTCACCGTCTTCTCGGTGGGCGACAGGGTCATCATCGGGAAGTCGATGGCCGCGAAGTCCGTGTCCACCGAGAAGTCGAAGGCCTGCAGCCGCGACACCCCTTCGCCCGGCTGGTACTGCCAGGTGTCCATGCCCCGGGTGCGGTAGGCCACCTCCAGCGCCAGCCGTTGGCCGGGCTGCACCGCCACCCGGTGCACCACTCGCCCGCCGCTGGGCTGCAGGGCCAGCGGCTGCCCGTCGAGCACGAAGCGGAAGCCGTCGTACACCCCCGACTGGTCGGGGAAGGGCAGCGCGATCTCCAGCTCGCCCGCCTCGGGCCGCGCGTGGACATAGGTCCAGGTGGCCTGGAAGTCCACGTCATACAAGGGGAACCAGATCAGCCCCTTGCGACGCAGATCCAGGCGCAGGGCGGCGTGCCCCACGGTGCTGGCCACGTGGCGCTCGAGCTGATGGGGCACCTGCACCCGCCGGGTGACCACGGTGGGCTTGCCCTCCACGACCCGCTGCTCCTCGCGCAGCTCGTCGGTGACCCAGTGAAAGGTCAAGCTGGGGGCCGACTGCCGCTGCGGGCTGCCCCACAGCTCGGCCACGTCGCCCCGCAGCCCACCGGCCTGGCCGTAGCTGCGGGCGCGGGTGACCCCGGCCAGGGCGAGCCAGGCCACGGCGCAGCCGAGGAAGATGGCGATCAGGGCGATGACGCGACGCATGGGCACCTCCAGGTCAGGTTGCCCCCGGAGCATCGCCGGCGGCCGCGGCCCGGGGTGGGCGCGGCGGTGACCGGGTCACGGCAGGTCGGTGCCAAACCTGTGCAACCGATATTCAGTCACTCATTCACCGATATTTCGGTACACGCCGCCCCTGACCCACCGCTACGCCCCGCAAGGGCGCCCGCCGAAACTGGCACGCAGGCTGCACATCCAATCCGGCAGACGCAGAGGAGACACCATGCAGATCGACGTCGGCATCGCCCAGGACGCCCGCACCGCCATCGCCCAGGGCCTGGCCCGCCTGCTGGCGGACAGCTACACGCTCATGCTGAAGACCCAGAACTACCACTGGAACGTCACCGGCCCCATGTTCCAGAGCCTGCACCTGATGTTCGAGGGGCACTACACCGAGCTGCAGACCGCCGTGGACGAGGTGGCCGAGCG
Source organism: Myxococcales bacterium (assembly GCA_020633555.1). Taxonomy (GTDB): domain Bacteria; phylum Myxococcota_A; class Bradymonadia; order UBA7976; family UBA1532; genus JACKDL01. The sequence continues at coordinate 43,885 of JACKDL010000041.1, forward strand.
CATCCGCAGCCTGGGCCTGTTCGCCCCTGCCGGCTACAAGGCATTCGGCGCGCTGACCAGCATCGCCGAGGACGAGGCGGTGCCCGGCGCCCTGGACATGGTGGCGAACCTGGTGAAGGCCCACGAGGCCGTCATCAAGACCGCCCGCGGCCTGCTGCCCCGTGCCGACGAGGCCGGCGATCAGGTGACCGCCGATCTGCTCACCCGCCGCCTGGAGATCCACGAGAAGACGGCCTGGATGCTGCGCTCGATCCTCGGCTGAGCCGGCCGCCCACTCCCCCGGCCGCCCGACCAAACCCAACGCCCCGGGACGCGGCGGCCGCCCCTCACCCGCCGCAGACCGCCCACCCACCCCCGATCCTCCCCCTCCCCCCAACCCGTCAACCGACGGAAAGGGAGCGGGGCGGCGGGCCGGCCGGCGATGGGGCCCCGCAGGGCGAGGGATTCGGCAAAGCCGAAGACCGAGGCCGAGGCCGCCCCGGAGCCGGCCGGCCCGCCGCCCCGCGCCGCTCCGTCGCCGCCCCGCACAGGGTTGGACCGGCCCCAGC
>JACKDL010000042.1 GCA_020633555.1 Myxococcales bacterium
TGGTCCTGGCCAACCGCGCGTTGGGCGCCCTGCTGGGCAGCGAGCCGGCGGATCTCGTCGGCCTCGCCCTGGCCGACATGCCCCCCGTCGAGGCCCGGGTGCGCGTGCTCGAGGGCTTCGCGAGGGCCACCCGGGGGCTCCACCCGGGGCCGGCCCGCGGCATGGTGCTGCGCCGACGCGACGACGGGCGGCCCGTGCGGGTCGACATCCAGCACCGCCCGGTGGTGGTGGGCGGACGCCCCCTGATCCTGGGCCTCTTCGCCGAGGTCGATGAGCCGGCGGAGGCGGCGTCCGAGCCCTTCGCGGCCCACCACGATCCGGTGACCGGCCTGCTGAACAGCGCCGGCTTCGAGCAGACTTGCGCCGCCCGACTGCACGCCGCCCCCGAGCGGCGCTTCAACCTGGTGCGCTTCGATCTGGACCGCTTCGACGAGCTGAGCCTGAGCGATCCGACGTTGGGGGGCGAGCTGCTGCGGCGCGTGGGCGAGCGGTTGCAGGGGCTGTGCCCCACCTGCCCGGCGGCGCGGGTGGACGGCGACGAGTTCCTGATCCTCCAGCCCGCCGACGAGGCAGTCGATCCGCTGACGCAAGCGACCCGCCTGCTGGACAGCGTGTTTGACGAGCCCATCGCCTTGTCGGGGAACCCCATCCCGCTGACCGCGGCCGCGGCGGTGACCCGCGTCGGCCTGCACGCCGGGCTGGATCGAGCCACGCAACGCGCGCTGCGGGCGACGCTCGATGAGGCGCGCCTGGCCCACGGGCCGCGCATCGTGGCGGTGGGCGACGCCACCACCAGCGGGGGCATGACGAACAAGGTGGCCACCATCGCCGGCGGCATCGTGCGGCGGGAGTTCGTGCTGCACTACCAACCCAAGGTCCGGCTGGATCGCGACCAGGTGGTGGGTGTCGAGGCGCTGGTGCGCTGGCAGCATCCCGACCGCGGCCTGCTGCTCCCCGGCCAATTCCTGCCTGACATCGCCGGCACGCGCCTGATGCGGACCCTGGGCGAGCAGCTCATCGAACAGACGCTGGATCAGATGGTGGCGTGGGCCCGCGCCGGCACGCCGCAGGCCGTTGCCATGAACGTGTCGGGGGATCAGCTCGCCGATCACGGCTTCGTCCGACGCCTGCAGGAGGGACTGCGCGGGCGCCCCGAGCTCGACCCCCGGGCGCTGCAGGTCGAGGTGCTGGAGAGCAGCGCGCTGGACCTGCGCGGCCCCGTGGTGGGACACCTGCACACGCTGGCGCAGATGGGGATCGGGCTGGCCATCGACGACTTCGGGACCGGCTACTCGTCCCTGGCGCTGCTCCAGTCACTGCCCGTGCGCACCGTGAAGATCGATCGCAGCTTCGTGTTGGCGCTCACCACCGACGTGCGGCAGGCCGTCATCGTGGACGGCGTGCTGGGGATGGCGCGCGGGCTCATGCGGCAGGTGGTGGCCGAGGGCGTCGAGACCGAGACCCACGGGGTGCGGCTGATCCAGCTCGGATGCACCACGGGGCAGGGCTTCGCCATCGCCCACGCCCTGCCCGCCGACGCCCTGGCCGCCTGGGCACGGGGCTGGCGGCGCCCCGCAGCCTGGCAGACCGCCCGGGCCGTGGCCCGATCGCGGCTGCGGCGGCTGGTGTTGGGCTGGGACCACGACATCTGGCGACGGGCGGTGCTGGAGCGCCTCAGCATGCCCCCCAGCGCCGGGCTGGGGGACGCCCTGCCGCCGAGCCTGTTCGCCGAGTGGCGGCCGACCTTCCGCCCCAGCCCCGAGTTGGACGCCCTGTGCGCCGAGCACACCCATCTGCGGGCTCAGGCGGACGCGCTGCTGGCGACCCGGCCTCACCCCGCCGAGCTGTCTCCCGAACTGCGCACCTTCCATGCCGCCGCGGCCCGCTTCGCGGCCCGCCTGGCGCAGACGCCGGCGCTGGTTGAGGTCGATGAACCGGGCGAGGCGGGCCCGAACCCCTGGGACACGCCCGCCCCCTGACCGGCTCAGCCCCGGCCGGCCTCGCGCAGCACCTGCATGGTGCCCCGGGTCACCCCGAACTGCTCGTGGACCTTCAGCCGGGCCACAAGCCCGGCGGCGTCCAGATCACCCGCCAGCAAGGCCCGGTAGCCGGTCAGCACCCGCAGGGCCTCTTGGGTGGACTCGCGCACGAACTCCAGGCGGAAGCGGCGCACGCCCGCGTCGAGCAGGCGCGGCATGAGGCTCGCGGCGCTCTGGGCGGCCGCGTTGTAGACCGTGTTGCGGCAGGCGGGATCCACCACCACCGGGTGCTCGTGCCCCTTCACGTCCCGCAGGCGCAGGTCGTGGCGCTCGCAGGGCTGGCCGCACGACTTGATGTCGCGGCCGTCGCTCAGCAGGTGGGCGTAGACGCAATGCTCGGTATGGAAAGTGGGCACATGGTGGTGCACGGCCACGGTGACCCGGGCCGGATCCACGTGGGCCAGCAGCTCGAAGAGCTGGGCGCTGTCCAGGTCGTGGGCCACCGTCCAGGTGTCGAGCCCCAGGCCCAGCAGGTGGCTGGCGGTGAGGCTGTTGGTGACGTTGAGCGAGAAGTCCCCGTGCAGCGCGGGACGGCGCTCTTCGGGGTGCTCCAGGAAGTGCATCAAGGCGCCCCAGTGCCGGACCAGCACGCCGTCGGGGGCCAGGTTGCCGATGCGTCGGTCGAAGCCCTCTTCGCCGGGCTTCTGCACCCGCGGGGTGGCCACATGGACCGTCAGCCCGGCCGCCCGGGCCCGCTCGACGGCCCGGGCCAGGCCGGCGCGCTCCATCCAGTCCAGCTCCACCTCGGCGAACCCCGCGGTCAGCACGGCCTCCAGGTGGGCCTCGGTGCGGCACAGGGGGATCAGGGTGGGCGCCGTGGCCTCGCGCGGGGCCGCCACGGGCGCGCGGAGCCGCGGCACCGCGGGCGCGGGATCCAGCGTCCGCGCAGGCCCGCGCTCCACCTGGGGCAGCAGCGCCCCGAGCACCTCCCGGCGCAGGGCCTTCAGGGCCGACACAGGCAGATGCAGCCCCGGCGACAGGCCGCGGGTGTCCAGGTCCAGCAGGTCGAAGGGGGTGTTGCCCACCGCCCCCAGCTTGCTGCGCAGCAAGGCCTCGGTCAGGCCGCCCTGGGCCGCCGGCTCCAGCGGCATGGGGCTGGCGGCGCGGGCCGCGAAGCCTGCGGCGCGGGCCTCGACCTGCAGGGGCTGCCCGGCGGATCCGGCCACCACCAGCCGCAGCGGGACCCGGCCCGAGACTTCGGCCTCCAGCAGCTTGCGGGCCCGGCGCTCCACCGCCGGATCGCCCGTCAGCCACACGCGATCGCCCACCCGCACCCGGTCCATCCGGGGGCCCGGCCGCCCGAAGCCCAGGCGCCAGCGGCCTCGGCCCAGATCCTCGACGGCGAAGATGGGGCCGCCGGGCTCCTCGCCCTGCGGGTTGCCCTGGTCGAAGACCACGCCCATGCCGGCGCGGGGGGTGGCCGGCGCGATGCCGGCGCCCGTGTTGTCGCGGGTGGATCCGCCCAGCACGGGCAGCGCCACGCTGCGGGCCGCCACGGGGGCGGTGCGCTCGGTCCCCAGGGCCAGGCCGCCGCTGCGGGGTCGCCCGTTGGGGTGCGGGGCCACCTCGACCCGGTCGCCGTCGACGGCGGTCACCTGCCCCAACAGCAGGCCGCGGTGCTTCGGGAAGCGCCCCTCCACCAGATGCTGGTGGTCGGCGCCGCCCAGGAAGCCGTCGCCGAAGCCGCGGGAGTACACCACCGCCATCTCGGCCAGGTCGTGGGCCACCTGGGCCTCGTCGGCAGGTTGGGGCCCGCCCTCGCGCACCACCGCGTCGATCCAGCGGCGCCAGGCCTCGACGGCGCTGATGACATAGGCGGGGCCCTTGTAGCGGCCCTCGATCTTCAGGGTGTGCACCCCCAGCTCGGCCAGATCGGGCGCGGCGCGGAAGGCCGCCAGGTCCTGGGGGCTGAGCAGGTACTTCACCTCGCCCAGCGGCACGGTCTGGCCGTCGAGCACCAGGTCGTAGGGCAGCCGGCAGCTCTGCGCGCACTGGCCGCGGTTGGCCGAGCGGCCGCCCCAGGCCTCGCTCGTGAGGCACTGGCCGCTCCACGACATGCACAGCGCGCCGTGCACGAACACCTCGAGCTCGGCCTCGGTGCCCGCCCGCAGCCGGCGGATCTCCTTCACGCTCAGCTCGCGGGGCAGCACGATGCGGGTGCAGCCCAGCCCCTGCGCGAAGCGGATGCCCTCGGGGCTGCTCACGGTCATCTGGGTGCTGGCGTGCAGCTCCAGCGCGGGGCACACCGCCTGGGCGATGAGGGCCACCGCCGGATCCTGCACGATGAGCGCGTCGGCGCCGCTGGCGGCCAGGTCGCGGATCACGGCCTCGACGGCGGCCAGCTCACTCTCGAACACCAGGGTGTTGACGGTGACGTAGGCCCGGGCGCCCGCGCGGTGCACCTCGGCCACCACCTCGGGCAGGTCCACCCGGCGGATGCTCTCGGCCTTGGCGCGGGCGTTGAAGCCGTCGGCCAGGCCGAAGTACACGGCGTCGGCGCCGGCGGCCAGGGCGGCCCTCAGGCTGGTGCGATCCCCGGCGGGGGCGAGGATCTCGGGGCGGAAGCTCACTCCTCGGGCTGCTCGATCGCCGGCACGCAGGCCCGCCGGGTGCGGGCCGCGGCGCCCGAGTCGCCGATGAAGCGATCCGCGTCGCGGTCCACGGTGCCGGGCACGTCAGCGCAGTCGCCGTTGGCCTCGTCGGCCTGGGGCACGCACACGCCACCGGGGCCGTCGGGCAGCAGGTTCAGCTCATCCGCCACGCAGAAGGTGTAGGGCTCGCCCGACTTGTCGGGGCAGTAGCCGGCGCACTCCAGCGTGCAGAAGCCGTTGGGGTGGCAGAAGCCCACCCGGGTGTCCGCCGCGAAGGCGCAGTCGGCGTCGGCCTCGCAGGCGTGGCCGATGAACGGCGTGGCCGGGGGCTCGACGCCGTGCAGCAGCGGCAGCACGGCCTGGTCGTTCAGGCCCGCAAAGGTGTAGCCCGCGTCCTGGAGCTGCTGCAGCAGCTCGGGCAGGGCGTCGGCGGTGCTGCGGTGGATGTCGTGGAACAGCAGGATGCCGCCGTTGCTGCGGCGGAGCTGGCTCATGACGAAGCCGGCCATGTCGCCGCGGAAGCTGTCGGGCACGTGCTGGAAGGTGCGCTCGGGGCAGTAGCCGCCGCCGGCGGCGAAACACCAGTCGGCGCTGTCGATGTGCCAGCCCGTGATGATCATGCCGGCGTCGCGCACGGCCTGAGCGGTCTGGCAGCTCGAGGAGCCATAGGGGAACCGATAGTAGAGCGGCTGCGCGCCGGCCCCCCGGATGATGGCGTTGGTGTCGCCCGTCTCGCGCTCCACGCTCTCGATGGGCAGCCGCTTCTGGTCCGAGTGGCTCCAGGAGTGGTTGGCCAGGATGAAGCGCTCGTCCTGCACGATGTCTTCGAGGATGGCCTGGGCCGCCTCGCCGCGCCCGTTGCTGCCCTTGATGAAGAAGGTGGCGGGCGCGTTGAACGCCCGCAGGGTCGCGATGACGTCGGGGGTGGTGTTGGGGTTCGGGCCGTCGTCGAAGGTGAGGATCACCTTGCCGCCGAAGTCGCCCTGATCGGGCACCCGCACGCCGCTGCAGCCGGTGCCGTCCATCTTGGCGTCGTCCTTCTCGACGAAGGCCTGCTCCATGCCGCGGGTCCAGTCCTCGCCGGTGTGCGCGGCCTCGTCGTGGGCCTCGTCGCAGGCGAGCAGGAATGCGGGCAGGGCGGCGGCGATGAGCAGGCGGCGCATGGACTATCCCCCAAGGGTCGATGCCGGCGCAGGGAAGCAAGGGCCGGGCCAGCGGTCAAGGCCCACGGGTGAAGGGCCTGCGGCGCCAACGGCGCGCCCCCAAGTGGCCACTGCCGTTGCCAGGCCCATGACGGAACCATGACCGACCCACGACGGCGGCCTGACCCGGCGGCGCGGCCGCCCGCCTACCCTGGCGGCGTGACCTGAGAGGCGTCTCGCCCAGAGGAAGGAGCCCCCCATGACCCGCATGACCACGCTGCTGCTCATCGCCCTGGCCTGGCCGCTCACCGCGTGTGGCGGCGCCAGCATGCCCCACCACGTGCGCACCACCATCCCCGCCCAGGCCGACGCCGACGGCCGCTTGCTGGCCCGCACCGCCCGCCTGGACCTCGAGGTGGACGATGAGGACGACTTCGGCCAGGCGCTGGACGACCTGGAGGCCCTGGCGAAGCGTCTGAAGGGCCACGTGGTGTCCCGCAGCCAGGATCGCATGGTGTTCAAGGTGCCGGCGGCCACCCTGGACGAGGCGCTGAAGGCCGTGCAGGGCATGGGCGAGATCACCGAGAGCTGGGTGGGCGCGGTGGACGTCACCGCCGAGCACACTGATCTGGGGGTGCGCATCGCCAACCTGGAGAAGCTGCAGGGTCGCCTGCGGCAGCTCGTGGATCAGGCCACTGACGTGAAGACGATCCTGGAGGTGGAGAAGGAGCTGGGCCGGGTGACCACCGAGCTCGAGCGGCTGCAGGCACAGCTCCGGCTGCTGAGCGGCCGCGTGGCCCTGGCCGAAGTCACGGTGGCGCTGGAGGAAGAGGTGAGCCCGGGGCCCATCGGCTGGGTGGGCTATGGGCTGTACCACGGGGTGAAGTGGCTGTTCGTCTGGGACTGAGCCCTTGCAGAGACCCGGCCAGGGACGCGATCCTCCGCGGCCTGGGATGTCTCACGGGAGACCGGGCATGGAACGCATTCTGTTGCCGCTGCTGGCCTTGAGCCTGCTGGCCGGCGCCGCGCACGCCCAGAGCGTGCTGTACCGCTACGAGATGCACGACGCGACGTTCCACAGCGGGATGAACCCGCCGGGCGGCGCCGCGGCGGGCTTCAAGGTCCACCGGGTGGGTATCTACGACGAGAGCGGGATCGTGGCCGCCGGGCTGGCGAGCGCGTTGGGCGCGCGGCGGGTCGGCTCGCGCACCGAGGCCGACGGCAAGACCTACAGCACCTGGCTGTACCAGGCGCACCCCGTGGTGCCCGGCATCCGCGCGGGGCTGGAGGTGGCCTTCGAGGGGCCGACCACCATCGACGTCGACGGCGACGGCCTGGGCGTCGAGGAAGTGGACGACTTCAGCTACTTCGAGCTGCGGCTGGCAGTGGGGGGCACGAGCCTGCTCAGCGACTGGCTGTACATGACGCTGGAGCCCATCGACTTTCTCATGCGCAGCGTGGAGGGCGTAGCCGGCAACGGCCGGCTGCTGAACGACCAGTACGCCTGGTACGTGGGCGGCGAGCTGGGGGTGCTGCTGCCGCTGGGCCGGGTGGGCGCCTACGCCCGCTACGACCTCATCCGCGGCCTGTTCAAGCTCATCGACATGGGGGCCGGCGACGCCCCCGACCACACCTGGGACGTGGGGCTGGCCGCCGCCGTGGGCAAGGAGCGCCTGCGCCTGGAGGCCCGCTGGGGGCTGTACCAGTGGAGCCATGACGACTTCGTCCGGGGGGGGCTGAACCGGGTGGAGGGCAGCCTGCTGACCATGGGCTTGAACGCCGGGTTCTGACGGCCGCCGGGGCCGTGCCTCCGGGGGCGCGCGCTGCGCTCCCCCGTGCCGCGCTCCCCACGGCCGCGCCGCGCCGTTGCCCCCCCGGCCGTGAGCAGGCACGCTGCGGCTGTGCCCCACCCCTACCGGAGGCTCCCATGCCGCGCTGGCTGCTCACCGCCCTGGCCCTGCTGTCGGCCCTGACCGCGCTCACCGCCTGCGGCGCCAAGCCGCAGGAGACCACCCTGACCGCCGACGGCGACGGCGACGACGACGATAAGGGGCCCGCCGCCACCGTGCAGATGGTGGAGTACGAGGCCAAGACCAAGGCCCTGCTCGAGGCCACCACCAAGCTGGGGGAGCTGAAGACCGATCTGGCCGATCAGAGCCGGCGGCTCATGGCCGTGTGCGCCGATCACCCCGATCACCTGGCCTGCGCCCAGCACACCGCCGCCAGCCAGGCCCGCGAGGCCTTCTGCAACGAAGAGGACTTCGTAAAGCACGTGGACCAGGTGGTGGCGAGCTGCCACCAGGGCATGTGCAAGCAGCTCGACCAGGCCGAACAGATCTCGCGCAGCGAGTACATGCTGCTCACCCAGCGGCTGCCCCACAGCCTCGTGCGCTTTCAGGCGAACGAGACGAGCCTGGATCGGCGGGATCGCGCGCAGCTCCAGAGCTTCATCGAGACCATCGGGGGTGAGAAGGGCTACGTGATCATCGTGGGCCGGGCCTCGAAGGACGGCGCCTGGAAGCACAACCTGAAGCTGGCGGTGCAGCGGGCCGAGGAGACCCGGCGCTACGTCACCGAGCAGCTCGGCGTGGATCCCAAGCGGGTCGGCTACATCACCTACGGCCACGACAAGATGTACCTGACCCCCTTGGACGCCGAGCGCCTGGTGGGCCAGAAGATGACCATGAAGCAGGCCAACCGCTCGGCCCTGGTGTTCAGCTACCCGTGCTTCAAGGACGACCGGTGAGGGCCCGCTGGCCGCGGTGGGCCGGGCCATGGCTCGTGGCCCTGCTGGCGCTGGGCTGCGGTGGCCCGGCCGCCCACGCCGGCCCACCGGAGGGCGCGGCCCAGGAGGCGCTGGCCGCCACGCAGGCCCTGCAGCGGCAGATGACGGCCATGGAGCGGCGCCTGGACGACCAGGCCCGCCGCCTGGCGGCCGTGGAGCGTCGGGCCGGGCTGGTGCCCCTGCGCCCCTCGGCGGTGGATCCCTGGCCGGGCGCCGACGCCATCAGCCTGCCCCGCACCCTGCGCCGGGTGGACGGCCCCGGGGCCAAGGCCCAGCGGGGCCGGCCCGAGCCGCAGGGGCCGTACGTGCTGGCCTTCTGGGCCACCTGGTGCAAGCCCTGCACCAGCCCCGAGGAGCTGGACCGCCTGCGTTGGCTGCGCCGCGAGCTGCGCGCCGAGGGGCTGTCCCTGGTGAGCGTGGCCATCGACGGGCTGGAGAAGGTGCAGGGCGATCCCCGGGCCCGCACCTGGCTGTACCCCTTGTGGCAGGGCGACGACGCCCACGTGGACGCCCTGCCGCGAGCCTTCATCCAGGCCACGGGCATGGGCCTGCCGCTGTTCGCGGTGGTCGATGGCCAGGGGCGGCTGCGCTACACCCGGGCCAAGGCGCTGGACGACGAGGCCGTGGCGGAGCTGGTCACGGCCGCCCGTAGCCTGGACTGACGCACGGCCGCCCAGCGCGGTGACGCGCTGCGTCGTGAACCTCTCAGGGCGCGAAGCCCGGTTCGCACGTGAACGTCGCCAACCCTTTGAAAATAAGCGCATCTTCGCCAAGCCAGGCTGGCACGACGGCTGCATTGGGCGGGGCCCCCACCGCACAAAGGAGACCCCCGTGCCGTACGCTCCCACCCTGGCCATCGCCACCGGCGCCTTCGAGGTCGCCGCCGGCCTCTGGATCCTGCGCGGGCCCGGCCGTAAGGCGATCACCCGGCCCGTGGGCGCGATCCTGCTGTTGCTGGCGGGCTACCAGTGGCTCGAGGCCCTGCTTTGTCACCGGGGCGGTGATCTGTGGCTGGCCCGGCTGGCCTTCGCCGACATCACCTGGCTGCCCGCCGTGGGCGTGCTGCTGGTGGAGCGCCTGGGCCACGGTCGCACGCGCCTGGCGCCGCTGTTCCTGGCCACAGCCGCCGGGCTGACCGCCTGGATCCTCACCGACCCCGGCTTCGTGCACTCGGCCGTGTGCAAGGTGGTCATCGCCACCTACGACACCGCCAGCCCGCTGTACCGGCTATACGGCGGCTACTACCAGCTCGGGCTGTTCACCATGATGGCTGGCGCGGGCGTCTTCCTGGCTCGGCAGGAGGACGCCGTGGCGCGGGCCCACCTGGCCGACGTGCAGCTCGGGACCATGGCCTTCGTCTTCCCCGCCATGCTCACCGAGCTGGTGGTGGCGGGCACGGGGGGCTCTCAGCCCTCGCTGATGTGCCATTACGCCGCGCTGCTCGCCGTGGGCCTGACGCGGCTGGGGGCGCGGGAGCAGCGCGAGGCCACCGGCGAGAGCTGGTCGATTCTTGCCTGGGCACGGCGTTCTTGACGCGACGGCCCACACGGACGCCGGTAGCCTGCCGGATCACCCCCGTGGAGGTGTGTCCGTGTCCCGCCCCCTTGCCCTGCTGGCCCTGCTGACGGCGTGCGCCGGCCTTGGCTGCGAGTCGGCCAACCCCGGCGCCGATCCCGGGTCCCCCGACCTGGCGCTGGACGCTCGACCGACCGCCGACCGCGCGGTGGCCGACGCCCAACCCCCGCGAGACGCCCAGGTCGAGGACGCTCGAGCCCAGGACGCCCAGGCCCAGGACGCTGCGACGGACGCGCAGGCCACCGACGGCACCCTCCCTGACGCCCAGCCCCTGGACGCCGAGGTGCTCGCGGACGCCGAGGCGCCGGCGGACGCCCTGGTGCCTTTGGACGCCCTGGTGCCTTTGGACGCCGAAGTGCCTGTCGACGCGGACGTGCCGCCCGACGCCGAGGCGCCGCCCGACGCCGCCGTGCCCCCCGAGCGGCTGGTGATCAACGAGGTAATGGCCAGCAACCGCAGCACCATCGCCGACGAGACGGGCGCCTTCCCCGACTGGATCGAGCTGCACAACCCGGGCGACGCCCCGGTGGCCCTGGGCGGCTGGCTGATCACCGACGATCCCGCGGATCCCGAGCGGCGCGTGCCCCTGCCCCCCGAGCTGGCCGTGCCTGCCGGCGGCTACCTGCTGCTGTGGGCCGACGATGACGTGGAGCAGGGCGTCGATCACCTGCCCTTCAAGCTGTCGGCCGACGGCGAGGCGGTGGGGCTCTACGGGCCCGACGGCGCGGGCGTGGACCTCGTGGACTTCGGCCCGCAGATCACCGATCGCAGCCTGGCCCGCATCCCCAACGGCGATGGGCCGTGGCGGGTGGTGGCGACCCCGACGCCCGCGGCCGCCAACCGCGACGGCGAAGGCCCGGCGGATCCGTCGAGCCTGGGGTTCCCGCCCGATCGGGTGCTGCAGGTGGCCATCGAGCTGCCGCGGGCCGACTACGACGCGCTGCGCGCCGAGAGCCGCGGCAACCTGAACTTCTTCGGCGCCGACTGCCTGAGCGAGCCCTTCCCGTCGCCCTATACCTGGTACCAGGCCCGGGTGACGGTCGACGGCCAGCTCTTCGAGCAGGTGGGGATCCGCAAGAAGGGCTTCTTCGGCTCGGTCAGCGCCGATCGGCCGTCGTTCCGCATCGCCTTCGACCGCTTCGTGGCGGGCCAGCACTTCCACACCCTGGAGCGCATGGCCCTGAACAACGGCCGGCAGGACCCCTCGCGGCTGCGCACCTGCCTGGCCTACGACGTGTTCAGGGCCGCCGGCCTGCCCGCGCCGCGCTGCGCCTTCGCCCACGTCACCGTCAACGGGCAGGACCTGGGCGTGTACGCCCACGTGGAGTCCATCGACGACCCGTTCCTGCGCCAGCACTTCGGCGACAGCGCGGGCTACCTGTACGAGGGCACGCTCAGCGACTTCCGGCCCGAGTTCCAGGGCACGCTGGAGCAGAAGAACCACGCGGACACCCCCGACCGCGCCCTCATCGAGGCCGTGGCGGCGGCGGCGCAGGTGGAGGACGCCGGGCTGCTGGAGGCCCTGGACGGCGCGCTGGACCTGGCGCAGTTCATCGACCTGTGGGCGGTCGAGGTGCTGCTGGGCCACTGGGACGGCTACGCAGGCAACACCAACAACTTCTGGATCTACGGCGCCCAGGACGGCCGGGCCCGCTTCGTGCCCTGGGGCCCCGACGCCACCTTCGCCCCCACCCGCCTGCTGTTCGAGGGCCGGGCGCCGCCGCGGTCGGTGCTGGCGCTGGGCGTGCTGACCTGGCGGCTGTACCGCCACCCCGAGGGGCAGCGGCGCTACGCGGCCGCCCTGCGCCGCCTGCTGGACACCGCCTGGGACGTGGACGCCCTGGTGGCCAAGGTGGACGCCTGGGCCAACCTCATCGGGCCCCACGTCATGGCCTCGAACCGGCAGGGGCACCTGCAGGGGGTGGCCCAGATCCGCGGCTTCGTGCGCGAGCAGCCCGGGGCCATCCGCGCCGAGCTGGACGCCGGCCCGCCGGTGTGGGCCGCGGGCCTGCGGGCCAGCCTGTGCCGCGAGAGCGCGGGCACCCTGGACGCCACCTTCGAGACCACCTGGGGCACCTGGTACACGCCCAACGCCTTCCAGACCGGCTCGGGCACCTTCGACGGCGCCTTCGGCATGGTCGCCCTGAGCAGCAATGCGGCCGGCGCCGCCTCGGGGAACACCCTGGACGGCCGCGCGGCGCTGGTGATGCCGGCCCCGCTGGCCAACGGGCAGCAGGCCCAGCTCATCGTGCGCTTCCCGCTGGCCGACATGGTGCCCGGCGAGCTGCCCCTGTGGGGCAACGCCGACTGCGTGGTGAACCTGGTGGATCCGCGCACCCAGCGGGCCACGCCGCTGGCCAACTGCCCCGAGGGCAGCCTGGTGTTCGAGGCCGCCGGCACCCAACCCGGGGCGCCGGTGCGTGGCACCTTCCACGCCGAGCTGTTCGCCCCGCGCTGACAGGGCAGCGGTCAGAACACCGCGCCCACGCCCAGGCTGGCGGTGGGGAACCAGCCGTCCACCACCCCCTCGTCCTCGTCGGTGGCCGTGAAGGCCGGCAGCATCACCTGCCCGAACAGATCCAGCCTGGCCCGGGCGGTGCGCAGCAGCTCCACGCCGACGCGCGGGCCCAGCGCGAAGCCGATGGCGCTGAAGCTCTTGGGCGCGCCGTCGATGGCCGACGGCCCCTCGAAGCGCTGCAGCTCCAGGCCCGCAAGCGTGCCCAGGTAGAAGGCCGTGTCGCCCTGACCGAAGTACCAGCGCACGCCCACCTTCAGGCCGCCGTGCCCCGTCAGCGCCCGGCCGCGGGGCTCGTCGATGCGCAGACCCACCGCGAGCTGCGCCTCGATCTGCCAGTCGGCCACCTCGCGGCGTACGTGCAGGGCCAGGCCAGGCAGGCTCTCGATGCCCCCGTCGCCGTCCAGGGCCACGAGCTGGTAGGCCTCGAGCCCGAAGCCCGTGCGCCCCGAGCGCAGGGTGGCGAACTGGCGCCGCAGCCAGCTCTGCTGCCGCGGCCCGCGCAAGCGCACCGGATCGTTGTGCAGCAGCACCGCCAGGGTCTCCTCGACGGCGGCCGCCAGGTCGTCCCCCTCCACGCGCTCGCGGTGGGGCACCTGGGTGTTGATGCGCCCGGTGACGTAGCGCACGCCGGCCACCTCGATGAGCTCCACGCGCAGGTAGCTCAGGCAGTTGCTCTCCACGGCCTTGTGGGTGCTGTGCCGGTCCAGCTCCACCGTCACCAGCTTCTTGAGCTGCTCGGCGTCCGCCACGTCGGTGCGCACCTGCACGCAGGTGTCCGTGGGCGAGGCCCAGCCCAGCGAGGGGGCCAACAGGGCCAGCAGGGCGAGTCCCCAGCGCATGTCAGAACACCATGCCCACCTGGAGCAGCCCGCCGGGCAGGTACGTGTCCACGCCGCCCGCGTCCACCTCGGTGTCGAGCTGGAAGGTCGGCACGTGCAGCTCGCCCTGCAGGTAGAAGTGCACCCGGCTGGTGCGCATGAACTCGTAGCCCACCACGAAGTCCAGGTTCAGGCCGCCGGTGTAGAACTCGTCCACGTCCCCGTTGCCGCGATCGCCCTCGGGCTTGATCACCGAGAAGCCGCTGACCTCGAACATGGCGCCGCCGCCCAGGTACCACGAGGTCATGCCCACGGCGTCCAGGTAGCGCAGGAAGTGCAGGCCCGCCGCGCCGGCGTACTCGAAGTCCACGTGCCCGCCGGCGGGGTTGCGCCGCGGCGCCTCCTTGTTGGTGCCCAGCGCGCCGCGGGCGAACACATCCAGCCCCCAGGCCTTGTACTTGCCGCGGTAGCCGATCTGCACCGACAGCGGCGTGAGGATGCGCCAGTCGTCGCTCACCTGCCCGCCGTCCAGGGTGGCGAGCTGCCCCGCCCGCACCTGGGTGCCCAGGCCCAGCGTGAAGTGCCCCTCGCCGCGGATGCGGCGCAGGTCGGTCTGGCTGTCGGCCCGCAGCACGTTCTCGCGGTTGATCACCTGGGTGATCGCCCGGTCCCACAGCAGGGCGCGCACCAGCCGCTGGGCCAGCGGCGAGAACTCGTCCAGCAGCACCTCGTCCACCTTCTCTTCGCGGGCGTGGCCGGTGTAGCGGGCGAACACGGTCCAGCCCATGCGCAGCGGGTACAGCTCGATGCGGATCCGCTGAGCGCAGCCGGCGTCTACGGCCTCGAAGCCCACCTCGTGGGTGACCTCGTAGCGCACCAGCCGCTCCAGGTAGCGGGCCGGATCGATGGCGAAGGGGTCGCGGGTGTCCACGGGCACCGCCATGGGCTCGCCCGCCGCCTCGCCGGCGTTTTCGCCGGCCGTTGAATCTTCACCGGGCGACTGGGTCCACGAGCGCACTTCCACCTCGACGCAGACCGACGTGGCCGCGGACGCGACCTGGGGCAACAGCGACAGGAGCAGGGCGGCGACCAGACAGCGAGACATCGGCTCTCCCCTCTTCAGTGTGGGCGCGCCGACAATCTGCACTCACCGTGCCAGCGGACGATGGCTCCTTTTCGGGGGATCCGGGCGCCGATCGTGCGCTCAGGGCACGCTCGGTGTGCGTCCCATGCACTACCCGCCGAAGATGGCCTGCAGATCCACGCCGGGGATGGCGTGGGCGTGCTCGGTGAGCAGAGCGCGCACCGCCTCGGTCAGGCCGCGCTCGATCTTGTCCTCGGCCAGCCCCGGCACCACCGTGGGCGCGGTGCCCGGGCTGCGGGCGGCGATGTTCAAGGCGGCTTCGCCGGGCACCCCCCGGCCGGCGAGCGCCGCCGCGCCGCCCAGCAGCCGCACGAAGGCCTCGAGCCCCGACATGCCCGCGGCGTCGCCCTCGAGGTTGAAGCGCTGCACGTCCACGGCGCCCCCGCGGTTGATCACCACCCGCTGGAGCTGAGCCGCGCGATCCTCGCCGGCCCGCACGTGGATGCCCTCGCTCTCGATGATCACCTGCTCGGGCGCCGCCGCCTGCAGCATGCCCTGCGTGCCCTGGGCGCCCTGCACCTGGGCCGCCGAGCCACCGCCCTGCACGGTCACCTTCACAGCGGCCCCCGGATCAACGCTCAGGCCCTCATGCTCGTAGCCGCGCTCCAGGGTGAAGCGCGCGTGGGCGCGGAGTCGCTGCGCGTCCTCGGCCCCCGGCCCCTCGGCGTCGTCGGCCTTCTCGCCCACCGTGGGGCCCCGGCTGAAGTTGGCCCCCACCGCCCGCAGCGTCCCCAGCAGATCGGGGTCCTGGAAGGGGTCGTAGCCGGCCTGGGCCATGGCGGTGCCCTGCACGGCGTCTCGCAGCCGACCACCCAGCGCCTCTCGGGCGCGGTCGCTGTAGTCCAAGAACCCCCACGAGTCCGAGTCGGCGTACAGGTGCACCTGCGGGGTGCCCGACGCGAAGTCCCAGGCCAGGTGGGTCAGGTTCATGTCGGTGGCGGGCCATGTGGCGTTGATGTGCACGTGGGGGCTGAGGCCGAAGCTCAAGGCCCCCCGGCTGACCTCGGCGGTGACGCCCGTGGCGAACTCGGTGGACAGCGTGGCGCCGTCGCCCTCGTGCAGCACCAGCCCCTTGGGCAGCGTGAACCCGATCCCCACCCCGTCCAGGCGCACGCCCTCGGGGAGCTGGCCGTCCACCCCCGCCTTGCCCTCGGCCCCCCCGTTGATCTCGTCCGATTGGCCCCGCGCTGCGCCCCCCTGCGGATCCAGGCTGGGGGAGGCGGCCTCGGCGTGGCCCACCGGGCCCTTGTCGGGCGTCCGCTCGCTGTTGAACCCCATGGCGCCTCCCGCGGCGACGGATTGCCCCGGAGCCTACCAGACCTTCAGGGCGACTCGGCCAGCTTCGCCTTCGCCTTCTGCGCCGCCTGCTCCGCCGCCGACCGGGCCCGCTTCGCCTGCCGGTCACGCCAGCGCTTGACGCGCCGCAGCTTGCGGCGGCCCTTCTCGATGATCTCGGCCCGCTGGCCCCACCAGGTCTCGCGGGGGCCGAAGGTGTACGGCGCCAGCAGCGGGATGGGATCGATGTGGCGGTCGTCCTTGCGGATCTCGAAGTGCAGGTGGGCGCTGGAGCGCTTGATGCCCGAGCGGCCCACCCGCCCGATCTGCTGACCCCCCTCGACGCGGTCGCCAGTCTGCACGGTGTAGTCCGAAAGGTGCATGTAGGCCGAGCTCAGCCCGTGGGCGTGCTCGATGATGACCATCAGGCCGCCCGCTCCCACGCGGCTGCGCTTCACCCGCTGGGCGACGCTGGCCGGCACCCGCTGGCTCTTGCCGCGGCGCATGTCGATGCCCGCGAAGGTGACCACGCCATCGGCGATGGCCCGGACGGGCTCGCCGGTGGTGCTGTCGAAGTCCACGCCGCGGTGCCGCCGCGCGCCCTCGTCGCGGTCGGCCCCCAGCCCGCTGGTGATCTTGCGAGGCACCCCGTCCAGCGGGTTGAACAGGGGCATGCCCTCGTAGGCCGTCATCGCGCTCGGGCGTTGCCCGCGGTACAGCTCGATGAGCCGCCGCCGCGCCCGCAGCACCCGATCCTCGGCGCCCGCGCCCTCGACCTTGTCGCCCCAGGCGTAGTGGCTCACGAAGTGCCGGTGGGGCACTGAGCCGAAGGCCCCGTCATTGTGGGGGCACTGGCCCTCGGCCACCTTCAGCAGCGCCGCGGTGAAGTACAGGTTCGTCTCGGGCCGGCGCAGGTGGTACGGCAGGAACTTGAAGCGCCCCATGGGCACTTCGCGGGGCAGCCACACCCCTTCCTGCAGCACCTGATCGCGGTAGACGCCGTCCTTGCCGATGTGCGCGGCGTGCATGCGCGGGTTCACCCGCCCCAGCCCGATGCCGAAGTCCGCCTTGCCGTCTTGTCGGCAGCGGCTGAAGCGGTACACCACCGCCGCCACCAGGAACGGATCCACGCCGAACTCGGCGGCGCTCTCCAGGATCCAGCCCGCGTACTTCCGCAGGTGGTTGCGCGGCGCCTGCCGCCAGCACAGCTCGGTGAACGCTTCGGTGAAGCCTTTGCGGCTGACGGGCTCGGGCGCCGTCGGCTCGGCGGGCCAGCGAGCCAGATCCGTCAGCCCGCGCTGGCGGGCCCGCAGGTCCTTCACCCCGCGACGCCACCGGCGCTCGAAGGGGGGCGCCGGCGCCTGGGCCGCCAGGGGCTCGGGCCCGGGCATCTGGGGTTGGGCGGACGCTGGCAGGGTCAGGCCGAAGACGACCACCAACCCCCAGGCCAGCAGACCCACCAGCCCCCCGCTGGGAAGTCGTGCGTGCACGGCGGCGGACCATACGCGCTCAACCCCACCGCCGCCAAGCGGCTCGCCGCTTCGCCACGGCCACCGTTCGGGCGCCAAGCCGGCGATCGCGGCGCCCCAATCACCAACAAAAGCCGAATCAGATCAACACCATCCATTGCTAAATGTTTATCTATTGAAAACGGATTCAGTGAAAAGCAGGCTGCCCCCGAACCGCTTGAGGACCAAGGCATGGGACGCAGAAAGCAGACCGCCGCCGAGCTGAACCGCCGCCGGGCCGAGCTCATGGGCCACGCCGGCGCGGTGTTCGCCACGCACGGCTACCACGGGGCCACCATGGAGCTGATCGCCGAGGCCGCACAGTGCTCGCCGGCCACGCTGTACACCTACTTTCAGGGCAAGGCCGACCTGTTCCAGGCCATCCTGGACGAGGTGCAGGAAGAGATCCTGGCCTTGCTCGAGGCCGACCTGCCTGACGGGCTGGGCACCCGGCCGACCCTGCTGTGGATGATGGAGCGGGTGGGCGCCCTGATCGATCGGCATCGGCACCTGGTGGTGACGCGCCTGCACCAGCTCCAGGGCGGCCACGCCCAGCCGACGAACGCCCGCATGCGGGCCGGGCTGGTGGGCTTCTACCGCGAGGTGTTCGCCGCCGGACAGGCCGCCGGCGAGGTGCGCCGCGACCGGGATCCGCTGGCGCTGGCCATCGCCTTCGACGGCATGTCGGTGGGCGTCGCCACGCAGCGGCTGCTGGAGGACGAGTCGCCGCTGGCGAACATCGCCGAGCTGGTGGACCTGTTCTTCGAGGGGGCCGCGCCGTGACGGGCCTGCTGACGCTGATCCTGCTGGCGCCTGGCGCTTTGGGCGCGTTGACGCCGGACGCCGCGCCGGACGCCCTCTCGCTGGACGCCGCGGTGGACCAGGGCCTGGCCCGGCACCCGCAGCTCGCCGTGTCGGCGGCGCAGATCCAGGCCGCCGAGGCCGCCGTGCGCCAGACCCGCGCCAACTACGGCGCCAAGGTGAAGGTGCAGGGCAACGCCTTCCTGTGGCACGACGAGCAGACGCTGGCCCTGGGCGAGGCGGGGGGCGGCGACGCCGCGGCGCTGCCGCCGCCCACCACCCCCTACGAGTTCGCCACCGCCGCGCTCATCGACAACCTGTCGAGCCTGAGCGGCGTCACCGCCCGCGAGCAGTTCACCACCAGCTTCACGGTGCAGGTCGTGCAGCCGCTGGTGGATCTGTGGAAGGTGAGCGCCGCCGTGGACGCCCAGGACGCCGAGGTGGGCGCCCAGCGCGTGCAGCGGCACGCCACCGAGCGGGCCATCGCCAAGGGCGTCATCGAGGTGTACCTGCGGGTGCTGCAGGCGGGCGCCGCCGAGGCCGCCGCCCAGGCCTCGCTGACCCAGATCGGCGCCGAGCTGGCCCGGGTGCAGGCCCTGTTCGACGGCGGCCTGCTGGACAAGAGCGACGTGCTGCGGCTGCAGGTGGCCCAGGCCGACGCCCAGCGCCGGGTGAGCGCCGCCGCCGGGCAGCGCCGCAACGCCCAGCTCGCCCTGGGGCTGGCCATGGGCACCGGCGGCGCCCCCGCCGCGCAGACGCCGCTGCCCCCGTGGATGGACGCCGCCGCGCCCGACCGCGCCCAGGCGGTCGAGCAGGCCCTGCGCGACCGGGTGGAGCTGGCCGTGCTGGGCCACCGCGCGCAGCAGGCCGAGGCGGGCGTGGCCGTGGCCCGCGCCGAGTACCTGCCCAGCCTGGCCCTGATCGGCCAGTACCAGCGCCAGACCGGCTCGGAGCTGCAGCCCCCCGAGGCCCTGTTCGGCGGGCTGGCCCTGGAGTGGACCGTGTTCGAGTGGGGCGCCACCGGCGCCAAGATCGACCAGGCCCAGGCCCAGCAGCGCGTGCTCGAGAGCCACCGCACCTTGCTGCAGCAGCAGATCGCCCTGGAGACCGAGCAGGCCTGGCAGACCCTGGACACCGCCACCCAGGTGGTGGGCGTGGCCGAGCAGGCGCTGACCCACGCCGAGGAGGCCTACCGCCTTGAGCAGGCCCGCCACGCCGAGCAGAAGGCCACCACCACCGATCTGTTGGCCGCCGAGACTGCCCTGACCAACGCCCGTTTGAACCTGACAAACGCCCGATTTGACCGCCTGGTGGCGCTGAACGCGCTGCGCCACGCCACCGGCCAGCCCCTGCGAGGTGCCCGATGAAGGCCGCCGCGATGAACCGCTCGCTGAAGAAGGCCCCCGTGATGTTGCTGCTGGCCCTGGCGGTCTTCGGCGCCGGGTGCAGCCAGGACGCCACCGCCAAGGTGCGGCTGAGCGACCCCCCTGCCCCACCGGGCGACCGAGGGGCAGCCTCGGCCGTGGCGGCCGCCACCCCCGAGCGCGCGGCCAGCCCCGCAAAGGGCGCCCGCGTGCGGACCTTGCGCCTCACCGGGCGCACCGTCGCGGCG
Organism: Myxococcales bacterium; assembly: GCA_020633555.1. Taxonomy (GTDB): domain Bacteria; phylum Myxococcota_A; class Bradymonadia; order UBA7976; family UBA1532; genus JACKDL01. Next base: position 19,809 of record JACKDL010000042.1, read on the forward strand.
CGGGAGAGCCAGGTGACCTTCCGCGCCCAGGGCACGCTGGCGAAGCTGCACGTGAAGGCCGGCGACACCGTGGCCGCCGACGCGCCGCTGGCCGAGGTGGACGACACTGTGGCCCGGCTGCAGGTGCGCCTGGCCAAGGCCACCGTCAGCGCCGCCGAGGTGCAGGTGCGCGGCGTGCAGCGTGAGGCCGATCGCTTGCGCAAGCTGCGGGCCCGCGACGCGGTGCCGCAGGCGCAGCTCGACCAGGTGGACAGCCAGCTCGAAGGCGCCAAGGCCCAGGTGGAGCAGGCCAAGGCCCAGCTCGCCCTGGCCCGCCAGGGGCAGGCCGACATGGTGCTGAAGGCCCCCTACGCCGGCCGGGTGATCGCCCGGCTGAAGGCCGAGGGCGAGTGGGTGGCCAACATGCCGCCCAGCCCCGTGGTGCTGCTGGCCCAGCTCGACCCGCTGGAGTTGCACCTGGAAGCCCCCGAGCAGAGCTACGGGCAGATCCAGGCGGGCACGAAGATCCAGGTGCGCCTGCCCGCCGTGGATCGCACGGCCACGGTCACCGTGAAGCGGGTGATCCCGTCGGTGGGCCGCAACCGCGCCTTCACGGTCATCGCCGAGCTGCCCAACCCCGGCGGCGCCCTGCCGGCCGGCCTGTTCGCCGAGGCGGAGTACACCCCGTGAAGATCGCCGACATCTCCATCCGCAACCCGGTGTTCGCGGCGGTGATCAACCTGGTGCTGATCATCGCCGGGGTGGTGGCCCTGCCCCGGGTGGGCGTGGACCTGTTCCCCAACGTGGACATCCCCATCGTCACCGTGACCACGGTGTACCCCGGCGCCGATCCCGGCTCCGTCGAGGCCAAGGTCAGCGAGCCGCTCGAAGAGGCCCTGAACACCCTGTCGGGGCTCAAGAGCCTGCGCTCCACCTCCATGGAGAACGCCAGCGTCGTGGTGCTGGAGTTCGAGCTGGAGGTGGACGCGGACCAGGCCGCCACCGACGCCCAGAACAAGGTGTCGAGCGTGCTGGGCGAGCTGCCCGCCGATCTGGACCCGCCGGTGGTGGCCAAGTTCGACGTGGGCGCCGCGCCCATCCTGTCGCTGGCCCTGGCGGGCGATCTGCCGCTCACCGAGCTGACCCACCTGGCCGACGACGTGGTGAAGGCCCGCCTGCAGCGCATCCCCGGCGTGGGCAGCGTGGACGTGGTGGGCGGCCAGGCCCGCGAGATCGAGGTCCGCGTCCGCCGCGACCAGCTCGCCCGCTACGGCCTGACCGTGGCCGATCTGCGGCAGGTCATCGCCGCCCAGAACCTGGAGGTCCCCGGCGGCCGCCTGGAGGTCGAGGGGGTGGAGTTCACCGTCAAGACCCGCGGCGAGGTGAGCTCGGTGCAGGCCCTGCGCGACATCGTGCTCATGGACCTGGGCCAGCGCCCGCTGACCCTGGGCGAGGTGGCCGAGGTGGTGGACGGCGCCGAGGAGGCCCGCTCCGCCTCGAACCTGGACGGCGTGAGCGCCGTGTCGCTGGTGATCATCAAGCAGTCGGGCGCCAACACCGTCGAGGTGGCCCACCGCGTGCGCGCGGCCCTGGACGAGCTCGCCACCCGCCTGCCCGCCGGCGTCACCCTGCACACCCCCATCGACAACAGCGTGTTCATCGAGGCCAGCATCAACGATGTGCGCTTCGACCTGCTGTTCGGCGCCATCCTGGCCGTGCTGATCATCCTGGTGTTCCTGCGCGACTGGCGCGCCACCCTGATCAGCGCCATCGCCCTGCCCACCTCGGTGCTGGCCACCGTGGCCTTCATCAACCTCATGGGCTTCAGCTTCAACAACATGACCATGCTGGCGCTGACCCTCAGCATCGGGATCCTCATCGACGACGCCATCGTGGTCATCGAGAACATCCACCGGCACCTGAGCCTGGGGAAGTCGCCCACGCGGGCGGCCAGCGAGGGCACCGCCGAGATCGGCCTGGCGGTCATGGCCATCACCGCCGCCATCGTGGCGGTGTTCCTGCCGGTGGCGGTGATGAAGGGCATCATCGGCCGCTTCTTCTTCCAGTTCGGCATGACCGTGGCCTTCGCCGTGGCTGTCTCGATGTTCACCTCGCTGACGCTCACCCCCATGCTGTCGTCGAAGCTCTTGAAGGACGACCACGGCAAGACCCCCGGCCTGATCTCGCGGGCCGTGGGCGCGGTGCTCGACCTGATGGACCGCATGTACCGCAGCACCCTGCGCGGCGCCCTGCGCTTCCGCTTCCTGACCCTGCTGGCCGCCGGCGGCGTGTTCATGGGCTCGCTGGCCCTGGCCACCAAGATCCCCGCCGAGTTCATGCCCCCCGAGGACCGCGGCGAGTACAAGGTGGCCTTCGAGCTGCCCCAGGGCACGCCGCTGGACGAGACGGTGCGCTTCGCCAACACCCTGCGCGACGACATGGCCCGCCAGCCCGGCGTCACGCTCACCATGGTGACCATCGGCGCCGGCACCCGGGGCACGGTCAACAAGGGCGAGCTGCACGTGGAGCTGGTGCCTCGCGGCGAGCGCGCCTTCACCACCCTGGAGGCCATGGCCCACGCCCGGAAGATCATCGGCGACCGCGCCCCCGCCAAGGTGGCGGTGGAGGCCATCCAGGCCATCGGGGGCGGCGGCCAGGCCAGCCAGGTGGTGCAGTTCGCCCTGCGCGGCACCGACCAGGCCCAGCTCGACGCGACGGCCACCGCGCTCGCCGAAAAGCTCCGTGGGATCAAGGGCTTCGTGGACGTGGACACCACCGTCGCCCAGCCCAAGCCCGAGCTGAACATCGTCATCGACCGTGAGGCCGCCGCCGACGTGCAGGCGCCCGTGGCGACCATCGCCATGACCATCCGCACCCTCATCAACGGCGAGAAGGTCAGCGAGGTGCCCCTGGACGGCGAGCGGGTGGACGTGCGCCTGCGCCAGCACCCCGACGAGCGGCAGACCCTGGACGACGTGCGCGGGATCCAGGTGCGCAGCGGCGACCGGAGCCTGGTGGATCTGCGCAGCCTGGTGCACATCGACCGGGGCACCGGCCCCGCGGAGATCGAGCGGCAGGCCCAGGCCCGGCAGGTGGTGGTGCTGGCCAACCTGGACGGCCTGGCGCAGGGCACCGCCCTGGACATCGTGGCCCGCGAGGCGAAGCAGCTCGTGCCTGCCGGGGTCGACACCGCCCTGCTCGGCCGCTCGCAGATCATGCGCGAGAGTATGGGCTACATGGTCGAGGCGGTGATGCTGGCGATGGTGCTGGTGTTCCTCATCCTGGCGGCGCAGTTCAACTCGTGGCTGCACCCCTTCACCATCATGATGTCGCTGCCGCTGACCACCATCGGCGCCTTCGGCGCGCTGTACCTGTTCGGCCACAACCTGAGCATGTTCGCCATGATCGGCTTCATCATGCTCATCGGCCTGGTGACCAAGAACGCCGTGCTGCTGGTGGACTACACCAACACCCTGAAGGCCCGGGGCACGGCCGTGCGCGAGGCCATCGTCGAGGCCGGCGTGGTGCGGCTGCGGCCCATCCTCATGACCACCGCCGCCATGGTCTTCGGCATGCTGCCGGTGGCCCTGGCCAAGTCGCTGGGCGGCGAGCAGCGCGCGCCCATGGCCATCACGGTCATGGGCGGCCTGGTGGCCTCCACCGTGCTCACTCTGGTGGTGGTGCCGGTGATCTACAGCGTGGTGGAGCAGGTGCGCGGCTTCTTCGCCCGCAAGCTGGGGGGCGCCGTCGAGCCCGCCGAGGCGCACGCCTGACGGGGCGCAGCCCCGTCAAGCCCCGCAGCGGCGGCGGACCGCCTTGAACACATCGGGCAGGGCGTCCAGCCAGCCGTTGCGGAGCAAGGCGTCGGGCATCTTCAGATCAGGATCCACGTCGATGGCATACACCAGCAACGTACGCTGCCCGTCATAGGGCCACGCCTCCCAACGCCCGTCGTAGCGCTTGTAGTTGCCCTTGCTGAGGGTCCAGCTCAGCTGCCAGCCCGCGCCGAGCTGCTTGATGGTGGACAGCGCGTGGTAATACAGGTCGGGCAGCGGGAAGGGCGTGCTGGCCTTCAGGTAACAGATGTATTGGGTGGGGCTGAAGCGCTGGGTGATGGCGCTCTCATAGGCCTTTGGCATGAAGTGCTTGTGGTGCTGACAGTCGCGCAGCACGGGCCACACCTTGTCGACGGGCGCCTCGACCAGACCCACCGCCAGCGCCGCCACCCCGGAGTCATCCGTGGGCTTCTGGGGGCTCACGATGACCTGCCCGTCCTCGAGCATCACCCTCTGCAGGCGGTTCAGGAAAGGCCGCTCGGCGTGCGCGGTCCCCACGCACACGCCCAGCAACGCCAGGAGCATCATCCCTTGTCGCAGCATCGTGTCCCCCTCGCTGCGGCCAAGGTAGCACGGGCCCCTGCGAGGGAAAGGGCGAAGCTCGAACTCCCCGCAAACTCAAGGGAGACCGGCCGGACGCCACCCGCTCAGCCCTCGCCCTCGTCGCCCAGCGCGGGAAACTCGGGGGCCTGCCAGTCGGTGACCACGCAGCCGGGGCCGTCGGTCTCGGGAAGGTCCTCACCGCCCAGGGCGCGCACCACGAAGTCGGTGTGGGTCTGCGCCGCATGGGCGTCCCAACACTCCACCGCCAGCGCCTCGGCCTGGCCGGTCAGGTCGCCGCCGGTGACGATGACGTCGGCCACGCCCGGCCCGGCCGGCGCCCAGCGGATCCGCGCGGCCACGTCCTCCACCTGCGCCCGCTGGGGATCGCCTTCGTCGACATCGAAAGGGAAGGCCAGGTTCAGCACGCCGCCCTCGGCACCCACGGCCAGGAAGTAGCGGGCGTCCAGGGGGCTGCTGCCCTCCCAGCTCACGGCGTCGTAGCGCACGTTCAGCGCGGCCTGCGCGCCCATGCGGGCGTACTCCACCCGGGCCGAGCCGCTGGCGTCCTGGGGCACGATGTCGCTGAACACGCTGTAATCAAAGGTGAAGGCGCCCTGCCCTCCGTCCTCGGCGGGGGCGTAGCCGCCCTCGATCAGCACCTGCCAGTCGGCGTCGGCCGCGAAGGCCTTGGTCTCGGCGCGGTAGCCCACCGCGCCGTCCTCGCGGGCCATCACCAGCCGGAAGCTGCGGCGGGTCTCCCAGTCGGTCCACGGGCCCCACAGGCAGCCGCGGGCGTCACAGGCGTTGGGCGGGTTGCGGGTGACGTCGGTGACGATGCGCAGCGCACCGCTCACCTGCTCGCGCAGCCCCGCCACCGTGTTGCGGGCCAGCGTGTAATACACCGCCGGCTCGGCCACGGGCTCGGGCACGGGCGCCACCTCGGGGGTCAGATCCACCACCTGCGGCAGGGCCTCGATCAGGTCGTCGTCGGCGAAGGCGTCGGGGTCGAAGCCCACGAACGTCGGCAGCTCACGCTCGGCGTAGGGGCACGCCGCCGCGTCGCCGTCATCGGCGTGGAACGCGGCGATGTCATAGCTGATGAACGTGCGGGTGAAGGCCTCGCCCCAACACTCCACCACGTCGGCCTGCAGGCCCGCGGGCAGATCGCCGTGGGTGGCCAGCACATCGGCGCGGCCGGGCCCCGTGGGCAGCCAGCGGGCGCGCACCTGCAGCAGCTCGCGGCGGTCCTTGGCCGGGTCGTCCTCGTCGATGTTCAGGTTGCTGATGAAGTCGAAGGTGCCCGCCCGATCGGCGGCCTCGGTGTAGCGATACAGGGTGCTGGTGGCCTGCGCGCTGAAGCGGCCTTGCACCTCGTCGAAGGTCACCTCGAGCTGGCGGGTGTCGCCCAGGTCATACGCCACCTCGATCACGCCCAGCGCGTCGTGGGCGATGGGATCCACGCTGCGGGCGGCGCTCAGGTCGTAGCGCCACTGACCCTCACCGCGCCGCGCGCCGGGCCGGGGCGAGTGGTGGCCGGTCAGCACGTCCACCGCCGCGCCCTCGTCGGCCTCGCGGGGCCAGGCCTGCACCGTGTAGTCGAAGCCGTCGGCCACCCGATCCACCCGCACCCGCCAGGTGGCCGGCGACAGGGGCTCGGTCCAGGGGCCCCACACCGCGTAGCTGCGACCGTCGGTGTCAGTGGGCGGCAGCTCCACCACGTCCTCGATGACATTCGTGATGTTGCGCACGAAGCCGTTCACGTGGCTCGTGGTGCCCCAGGTGAAGGCATAGAAGGTGGCCTGCTGGGGCACCTGGAAGGCCCCGCTGGGCATGTCGATGGTCATGGCCTGCGCCTGCGGCAGCGCCTGCTTCAGCTCGAGGATCTCGGCGGACTCGGTGGGCTCGGCGTCGCAGGCCGCGGCCGCCAGGGCCAGCAGGGCGACGGGGACGACGTGGCGGGATCGCATGGGTGCTCCTTCCTCCCGGTTTGACGCCCCCATGGACCCGCGGAGGCTCTGGAACGCGAAAAACAAAGCGCGCCGGGGGGGCCAACATCTTCGGCCTGCCCTTAGCAGGTTGTTGAAATTCGCGGACCGAGCGAACGGCCCCGTGGGGCCGCGGATCCAAGGCGGCGGCCCGCAGGCGATGCCAGCGCATCGTCGAGGAGACGGCAACGCCGGAACCGCGGATTCCACGGGGTCGGCTCGCGACGGGAGCGGTTTTCAACAGCCTGTCAGGCGCAGCAGATCCCGGTCGTGCGCTATGGTACGCGCCCCGGGTTGTCTCGGAGCGTTCCACCACTCGATGGCCAGCACCCTCCGCCAGCTCGAGCCGGCCGCCCGCAGCGGCGGGCGCACGCCCGGGGTGGACGCGCGCTTGTACGAGCGCGCCCGCGATCGGTTGGCGCGGCTGTGTCGCATCATGGCCATCCTGTTCGGGCTGGGCCTGGCGCTCACCGCCGTCATGGGGGGCTTCAGCCGGCTGACCGGCGCACAGGTGGCCCTGAACGCCGTGGGCAACGGGGGGCTGCTCGCCTTCAGCGTGTGGCTCATGCGCGCCGCGCGGGACGGGCGGCGCGCCCCACGGCGGGTGGCCGATCTGGGCGCCGTCTACGAGATCGCCATCGCCCTGTTCATCTCGGTGGGAACCACCGAGTACGTCTACGCCAAGACGGGCGCGGTGCCCGTGGTCAGCCTGGCCAGCAGCCTGATCGTGCTGTTCCCGCTGGTGCTGCCGCTGCCGCGCGCCCGTACGTTGATCACCGCGATCCTCGCCGCGGCCATGGCCCCGGTGGGCCTGGCCTTGCTCATTCTGCTGGGCGAGGTGTACGCCAACCCCCTGGATTTCCTTGTGATCAGCGTCGTGCCGGCCTTGTCTGTGCTGATGGCCATGCTGGGCTTCCAGGTGGTGCACCAGCTCTCGGTGGACCTGAGCGCGGCGCGGCAGATGGGCCGCTACCGGCTGGAGGATCGCCTGGGCGCCGGCGGCATGGGCGAGGTGTGGCGCGCCCGGCACGCGCGGCTGGCGCGGCCCGCGGCCATCAAGCTCATCCGCCAGGAGGCCCTGGGCGCGCGCGGCCCCGAGCACGTGGCGCGGGTGCTCGAGCGCTTCGAGCGGGAGGCGCAGGTCACCGCCAGCCTGCGCTCGCCGCACACCGTCGAGCTGTACGACTACGGCACCGCCAGCGACGGCACGGTGTACTACGTCATGGAGCTGCTCGAGGGCTTCGACCTCGAGACGCTGGTGCAGCGGTTCGGCCCCCAACCCCCGGCCCGGGTGGTCGGGCTGCTGGCCCAGATCTGCGACTCGCTGGCCGAGGCCCACGAGCGCGGGCTGGTGCACCGCGACATCAAGCCGGCCAACCTGCACCTGGCGCGGCTGGGGCTCACCGAGGACTTCGTGAAGGTGCTGGACTTCGGCCTGGTGGCGCTGCAGCCCGAGCGCCGGCCCGCTGACGCGGGCGTGAGCGTCGAGGGGGTGCCGGTGGGCACGCCCAGCTACATGGCCCCCGAGGCCGTTCAGGGCGCTCCCGGCCTGGACGAGCGCGCCGATCTCTACAGCCTGGGCTGCGTGGCCTGGTGGCTGCTCACCGGTCGCCCGGTGTTCGAGGGCAAGCCCATGGCGGTGATGGTGGCGCACTGCAACACCCCGCCGCCGCCCCTGGCCCCGCTCGGCGTGGCCGTGCCGCCCGCCCTGGAGGCCCTGATCATGGCCTGCCTGGCCAAGCAGCCAGCCGAGCGGCCGCCCTCGGCCCGCGCGCTGCAGCGGTCCCTCGCGGCCTTGAGCTTATCCGGCTGGTCGCCCGCCGAGGCCGCTGCCTGGTGGCAACGTCACGCCCCCGAGACCGGCGAGATGTCGCTTCCGCCGGTGGCGATCTCGGCGGGGCTGGCCGATACTGTGCCCGCTTCGTCCACGACGGCTTGAGGGGGCCATGCGGGGCTTCGCCAGAATCAGCGCAGCGGTCCCGGAGTGCGCGGTGGCCGACTTCCAGGCCAACCGCCAGCACCACCTGAACCTGTGGCGCCAGGCCCACGAGGCCGGCGCCGCGGTGGTCGTCTTCCCCGAGCTGGGCCTGTGCGGCTACTCGGTGCGCGACCTGTTCCTGGACGGGCAGCTCCGGCGGAAGGTGGATCGCAGCCTGGCCTGGCTGGCCGAGCAGGGCCGCGACCTGGCCCCGCTGGCCCTGGTGGGCCTGCCGGTGGCCGTCGCCCCGGGCCTGTACAACTGCGCTGCTGCGCTGCAGGGCGGCCGGGTGCTGGGGGTGGTGCCCAAGGCCTACCTGCCCACCTACCGCGAGTTCGAGGAGGCCCGGTGGTTCCGCCCCGGCGCCGAGGTGCCCGCCGGCAGCACCTGCACCGTGGCCGGCCAGACGGTGCCCTTCGGCACCGATCTGCTGTTCGACGGCCCCGATGGCCTGACGGTGGGCGTGGAGATCTGCGAGGACTACTGGGTGCAGGTGCCCCCCAGCGCCCTGCAGGTGGGCGCCGGGGCCACGGTGATCTGCAACCTGTCCGCCAGCAACTTCACCGTGGGCAAGGCCGAGCTGCGCCGCCTGCTGGCCCGGGCCGCCAGCGACCGCGGCAAGTGCGCCTACGTCTACGTGGCCGCGGGCCCCGGCGAGAGCAGCACCGATCTGGCCTTCGACGCCGACGCCTTCATCTGCGAGAACGGCAGCGTGCTGGCCGAGTCCACGCGCTTCGCCCGGCACGACCAGCTCATCAGCGTGGACGTGGATCTGGAGCGCCTGATCCGCGAGCGCCTGAGCACTGGCAGCTTCGGGGACTGCGCGCGGGCCAACCCGCGGCCCTTCCGCCGGGTGCCCTTCACCGCCAAGGCGCCGCCCGCGCCCCTGCGCCGCGAGGTGTCGGCCCACCCCTTCCTGCCCAGCGATCCGGCCACCCTGGCCACGCGCTGCTGGGAGATCTTCGAGATCCAATCCAACGCCCTGGCCACCCGCATGGCGGCCATCGGCGCGCCCAAGCTGGTGCTGGGCGTGTCGGGCGGCCTCGACAGCACCCACGCGGCGCTGGTGGCCGCCCAGGCGCTCGACCTGCGCGGCCAGCCCCGCAGCGACCTGGTGTGCGTCACCATGCCCGGCCTGGGCACCACCGCCGGCACCCGCAGCAACGCCGAGGTGCTCAGCGAGGCCCTGGGCGCCACCTTCATGGAGATCGGCGTCAGCGACGCCAGCCGCCACATCCTGCAGGCGGTGGGGCACCCCGCCGCCGTGGGCGCCGACAGCGTGGACGCGCTGGTGGACCGCCTGCGGGCCGATCCGGCCCTGGGTGACATCACCCTGGAGAACGTGCAGGCCCGCCTGCGCACGCTGCTGTTGATGACCGTGGCCAACCAGCGCCACGGCCTGGTGGTGGGCACGGGCGATCTGAGCGAGAAGGCCCTGGGCTGGGCCACCTACGCCGGCGATCACATCGCCATGTACGACGTGAACGCGGGCGTCCCCAAGACCTTGATCCGCTTCGTGATTCGGTGGGTCGCCAACGAGCGGGCGGCCACCTGGACCGGCGACGTGGCCGCCCTGCGCGAGACCCTGTTCGCCATCCTCGACACGCCCATCTCGCCCGAGCTGCTGCCCGCCAGCGAGGACGGCGCCATCGCCCAGCTCACCGAGGCCACCATCGGCCCCTACGAGCTGCACGACTTCTTCCTGTACCACCTGGTGCGGGAGGGGGCGCGCCCGGGCCGGATCCTGGATCTGGCCCGGCACGCGTTCCCACGGGAACGCTACGACAACGAGACCCTGCGCCGCTGGCTGCGGGTGTTCGTGAAGCGCTTCTTCACCCAGCAGTTCAAGCGCTCCTGCACCGCCGACGCCCCCAAGGTGGGCACCGTCGCCCTGTCGCCCCGGGGCGACTGGCGCATGCCCAGCGACGCCCGCCCTGCCGCCTGGCTCGCTGCCGTCGACCGCTGGCAGGAAGAGGAGGCCCCCGCCCCGTGAACTACTCGAAGACCATGAAGCGGGCCGAGGAGGCCATCCGCCTGCAGCGCCGCATGCCTTATGCCTTGGGGCCCATGATCCTCGCCCTGCGCACCCTGCTGGACGCCGGCATGCCCGAGCGCGCCGCGGAGGAGGCCCTGAAGTATGCCCACGGCCTGGGCGCCGGCGAGCGCGCCGGCCATGGGCTGCTGGAGCTGGTGCAGAAGGCCCGCACCAAGCACTACGTGGGGGGCGAGGCCATCGTCCGCGAGGGCGACCGGGCCGATGAGCTGTTTGTCCTCACCAGCGGCAGCGCGCGGGTCGAGCGTGAGGGATCGCTCATCGCCCGTCTGGGCCGGGGGCAGTCCTTCGGCGAGGCCGCCGTCCTCGGCGGCTACCCGCGCACCGCATCGGTGATCGTCGAGGGCGGCGCCAGCGTGGTGGCCATCCGGCGCGCCGCGCTGTTCGCCCTGGGCACCCGCTCACAAGAGTTCAAGCGCATGCTGCGGGCCCTGCACCGCAACCGCGTGCTCGAGCAGCTCGTGCCCGATCACGCGGTGCTGGGGGCCATTGAGCCCAAGCACCGCCACCTGCTGTTCAACTACTTCGAGTCGCGCACCGCCTACGCGGGCACCGATCTGGTGCGCGAGGGCGGCCGCAGCGCCGGCTTCTACGTATTGGGCTCGGGCCAGGTGCGGGTGTGGCGCAAGAACGACGACGCCCCCAACCGGCGCGAGGTGCTGGCCGAGCTGGGCCCGGGCGACGTGTTCGGCGAGATCTCGCTGCTGCAGGATGTGCCCGCCACGGCCACCGTCGAGGCCACCGAGAAGGTCAACTACTTCGTCCTGTGGCGGGAAGCCTTCGACCTGCTCATGGAGGACTTCCCCGATCAGAAGGCCCGCATCGAGCACGTGGCCGACCGCCGGCGCTCGGCCCTGGGCGGCAAGATCGCGCCTCCGCCGCTGCCCGCCGTGGTGCAGGCGATGACGGGCATGAACATGGTCTGCCCGGTGTGCGGCGAGGTGAGCGCCGTGGCCAAGGAGTGCCCCGCCTGCGGCGCCGACGTGGAGGCCGAGCGGCGGGCGACCCTTCCGCTGACCCGCTGGGACTTCAGCACCGCGGAGTAGGCTGCGGCCGCCACAGCGCGTCCCGGCGCCAGATCCACCACGGCGATGGACCGGAGCGCGTCCACGTCGCCGAATGGCGGGGACCGCGGTCGTCGAGAGGCCGCAGCCCACCGGCGGAGGCCACGACGGCGCGTTCCGGCGCCCGATCCACCACGGCGGTCGGCCGGAGCGCCTGCGGCCGGGGGAGCCGACCGCAGGTCGGCGGTGCGGGGGGCGGGCCCCCCGCCGGTCAACACGGAAACCCGGTTGCCCCACGACAGCGGCCATCCGAAGTGGCGGGGGTCTGGGGGCGCCCAGCCCCCAGCAGGGTCCCAGGGACAGCGTCCCTGGCCACGGATGGCGCCACGGCAGCGAAGCGACCAACCGGGTGGAGAAGGTGGCGGCGATCCACGCCCCGAGCCCGATCGCGGCCAGAAGCCGCGTGCGCGCGGCGGTCCAAGGCGCTTTGCGGCGGAGGCTCACAGCGGGGCGGCGGATCGTGGCCGCCGAGGTTCGCCGCGTTGTGTTCTTGGTGGTTCACGAGGTGTTCGACGCGCTGCACTTGAGCGCAGCGGGCCGGCTGTTTGCGAGGTTGGCTCAGGCCGCCCTGGTGCACTTGAGTGCGAGGTCGCGGTCCAGTGCCACCTGCAGGTGGATCAGCGCGGTGGAGACTCGCACCGGGATGCACTTCCGTTCCGTCCGCAGTGCTTCGGAGGCTATGCGGCTCAGGGCGGCGCGCGCGCGTGGCCTTCGGCCACGATCGAATCCGCGGCGCCTTCCGACACTGCGCTCTCCACCGGGTTGGCCACTTCGCTGCCGTGGCGCCATCCGTGGCCAGGGACGCTGTCCCTGGGACCCTGCCGAGGGGGGCCCCCCTCGGACACCCCCCGCTTCGGCGAAAGCCGTTGTGAATCAAAGGGGTTTACTGTGTTGGATGGCGGGGGGCCAATGCCCCCCGCACCGCCTGGACTTGGCCGGCTCCCCCCGAGTCTGGCGCTCCGCTCCGAGGTGGTGGCGGGCCGTCAGGCGCTACGCTCCGAGGTGGCGGCGGGTCGTCTGGCGCTCCGCTCCGAGGTGGCACCGGGTCGCCTGGCGCTCCGCTCCGAGGTCGCGTCGGGTCGCTTGGCGCTCCGCTCCGAGGTGGCTGCGGCTCGGATGGCGTCGTTCGGCCCGCGGCGACGCACCGGAAGACCGCAGCGAAATCAGAACCCGGGGTTGGCGTCGCCCAGGAGCTGCTCGCTGGCCTCGTCCACGGACAGATCCTGCGGCTTCTCGGGTACGACGTAGTGCTGCACGCCGTTGCCGTTCAGGTGGACCTGAACCGTCACGCCCGCCGGGATGGGCATGTCGAAGGCGGCCAGCACCTTGTGCGGATCGGCCTCGAGCTCCTTGGCGAACTGCGGATCAGACCAGGCCTTGGTGACCACCTGGGCCCAGGCGTCGTGCTCGGCCTGGCTGGCCCCACTGTTGGCCGGCGCCGTGGCCGCCCCGCCGGTGGTGGTGGTGGTCGTGGTGGTGGTGGTGCCGTCGGCGTTGGTCACCGTCGTGACGGTGGTGGTGGTGGTCCCCAAAGCGCAATCCCCTCAGGTGCAAAGCCGGTCCAGCGCCGCCGGTGCGACCCCCAGATCGGTCAACAGTGTCAACAGCTCAGAGTCATCGGGCTGCCATGCAGCCTCGGCCGAGCATAGGTGCGCCGCGTCGCGGGCGGCAAGGGCTACCCGACCCCGGGCCGCCGCGGGCAGCGGCCACACCACCGCGACGTTCTCTTCGACGTGGGCAGCGTCGCTGCCCTGGGCGCTGTGCACCCGCAGGCAGCGGGTGGCGTCCAGGCCGCCGAAGAGCGCGCGGACCTGCGCCACATGGTCAGGGCCCAGCACCAACGCCAGGCGCTCGACGGCGTGGGCGTAGCCCACGACCCCCAGCGGGCCGTCGGTGGCCTCGGTCAGCGCCTCGAACAGCGCCACGAGCGCGACCGCCGTGGGCGGGCGCCAAGCCTCGACCACCGCCTCAGCGGGCAGGCCCAGGGCGGCCAGGTCCCTGAGCGCCAGCCGGTCGTGGCCCGCCTCTTCCCGGCCCTTCTGCTCGGCCCAGGCCCGCAGCGTCGGCCACCCCTGGGCGCCAAACCGCTCGGCGGCCCGGGCGAGCAGGCGGGGGGTGTGGGTGGTGAGGTGGTAGTAGGCGGCCAGGCGCCAGACCCAGCGCACGGGCGTCAGCGGGGCGCGGCGGGCGCCGCCCTGCGCCCAGGCGGCCCGCTGGCCCGCCGCGATGGCGCCGTCCAGCAGGTGCGCGGTGCTGGCCCGGCTGCCAGTGCCCCGCATGGGCGCCGCGAAGAGGTCGCTGGGGCCCGTGGGGCGATGCAGCCAGGCGCGCTGGGCGTCGGCCACCACCACCCGGCCGTCCCCCAGGGCGACCCACTCGACGGTCAAGGCCTCAGCTCAGCCAGTGGTCGAGGGTGGCGTGGCCCTTGGCCGGATCTTCGTTCTGCGCGTCGATGGTGGCGCGGAGCTGGGCGATGGCGGCGCCGCTGCGCATGGCCTCGCGGGCGCGCTCGGTGCCCTCGGCGTAGCTGCTCACCTTGTCCAGCACGTACAGGCAGGCGCCCGCGTTCACAGCCACCAGGTCGGTGTGCGCCGCGGTGCCCTTGCCGGCCATGGTCATGGCCCCCAGGCGGGCGTTGCCCTCCTTGGTGTCGGCGGTGGCGATGTCGGCGAAGGTGGCGGGCGTCACGCCCAGGTCCTCGGGCTGGACGGCGTAGCGCTCGATGGTGCCGTCGGCCTTCAGCTCACCCACCTCGGTGGCGCCGATGGTGCTGAACTCGTCCATGAACTTGCCGGGCTCGGCCGCGCTGCCGCCGCAGGGCACCAGCGCCCGCGCATACCCGAACTCCTTCATCGCCTGCACCACCATGTCGATGGCGGGCGGGAACGGCACGCCGATGATCTTGTGGCGCTCGCCGGTGTGGTTGTCCATGGGGCCGGCGAAGTGCAGGGCCGTCTTGCAGCGTAGCTGCATGAGCACGCGCCCGATGCCCATGGCCCGCAGCCGGGGCGAGATGGGCGAGGTGAAGCCCAGCCGAGTGGTCTCGACGGCCTTCACCTGCTGCTCCAGCGGCCCGAAGGGATCCACGCCCCACATGAGGAACGCGTCGGCGCTGCCGCTCACCCCGGTCATGCCCGGCGCGCCCACCTTGTGCACATAGGCGCCGCAGGCGGCGGCCACCACGGCCGCGCAGCTCGAGATGTTGAAGCTCTTCAGGCTGTCCATGCCCACGCCCACGATGCCCAGGTGGGGCTCGGGGGCGTGGACCTCGTGCGGGAAGTGGGCCGACCACTCGTCGTGGTGGGCCTCGGTGATGCCCGCCAGCTCGTCGGGGGTGATGGGCCGCGCCGCGTGGGCGCCGATGAGGGCCCCTTGCTGCAGATCCGGCTGACCGTTGCGGAAGATGGTGTTGTAGACCTCGCGGGCCTCGGCCCGGGTCAGGTGCCCACCGTGCTGCAACCGCACGATGTAGGCCCCAAAAGCGCGCAACGCCTGCTCATCGAAGGGAAGCTCCACTGCCCTCTCCTGCGGTCGTGTGTCGGGATGCCGGCAGCATGGGACACCGCCGGCCGTGAGTAAAGGGCCTCGGGTGGGGGCGGCTCAGCCCGCCGACCGGGCCTGCGCCCACGCCTCGACGGCCGCCGCCAGGCTGTCGTCGTAGCGGTCCTGGGCGATGCGCCGGCCCAACGCCAGCAAGCCCTCGGCCTCGGCGCCGCGCCCCGAGCCGTCATAGATGCGGGCCAGCGCCTTGGCCGCCTCGAGCCAGGGCTTCTCGCAGCCGGGCTTGCTGCGGCCCACGAACTCGGCGGCCTCCAGGTGCTCCAGTGCCGCCTGCGGGCGGCCTTCGAGTTCGGCCACGCGCGCGAGCAGCAGGCGGGCTTTGACGGCGCGCGCGAAGATCCGCAGCTCCACCGCCAGCTCCATCACCCGCAGGCCCAGCGTCCGCGCCGCCGCCAGGTCCCCCGGCCCGGCGCGCTGCACCAGGTGCTCGGTGAGGTGCAGGCCGGTCATCATCATGGCCAGGCGCCGGCCCACCCGCTCGGCCCGGCTGAAGCACCAGCGCTGGTCGCTGACCGCCCGGTCCAGGTCGCCCAGCTCGGCGTGCACGATGGCGCGGGCCGAGCGCACGGCCACCGCCAGCCAGGCGTCCGTGGGCCCCAGCGAGACGATGCCGCCCTCGGCCTCGCCCGTGAGCGAGGCGGCGCGGTCGAAGATCGGCAGCGCGTCGGCCGGCCGGCCCAGGGTGCGCAGGATGTTGCCCAGGTCGTGGGCCACCCGCAGGATCCCCGGGCCCCCGTGGGGCTCGATGACCCGCCACGCCTCCTGAGCCAGGATCAAGCCCTCCTCGGGCTGCCCCATGCTGCGCAGCACGAAGCCGAGCATGGACTGGACGTAGGCCGCCTCCAGCCCCATCTGCGCCGACGAGAAGAGGTACTCGGCCAGCTCCAGCTCGGTCTGCGCGCGCTCCCAGTCGTTGCGCAGATACGCCGCCTGGCCGGCGGCCGTGTGGCCCCGCGCACGCAAGGCCACCGCCTCCAGATCGGGCAGGGCGTCCAGCAAGGCCACCGCGTCGGCCGCCCGATCCAGCGTCTCCTCCAGATCGCCCGTGCTCAGGCACACCCAGGCCAGATCCACCAGGGTGCCGGCGCGCTCCACGGCCGGGCTGTCGGGCACCTGATCCTGAAGATCCACCGCCTGCCGGAAGGCCTGCACGGCGTCGCTGAAGGCGCCCAGGGCCGCCGCCCGCCGGCCCACGAGCCGGCCGTAGCGCACCGTCTCTTCCAGGGCGTCGGCCCGGCTGTAGTGGAACAGCAGCGCCGGGTAGCGCGCAGGGTCGTCCCCCTCGCGCGCCGCCAGCGCGTCGGCCACCAGCCGGTGCACCAGCCGCCGGTTCTGCGCCAGGACGGTCTTGTACACGGCGTCGCGCAGCAGCACCTGCCGGAAGCGATAGACGGGGGCGTCGCCCTCGCGCTCCACCCGCAGGATGCGGGCCTGCACCAGCTCGTCGAGCTCGTCCGTGGCCTGGCTGAAGCGGCCAGGGCGGGTCTGGTGCACGGCGTCGTGCAGGGCGTCGCTCACGGCGTCCCACAGCCAGCCCTCGAACTGCGCGCCCAGCACCGACAGGTGCCGCACCACCTCGCGCTGGCGGGGCGCCAGCCGCCCCACGCGGGCCAGCAGCAGGCCGTACAAGGAGTCGGGCAGCTTCAGATCGGCGAGCTGGGACGGCATGGCGTCCAGCAGCCCCCGCTCGGCCAGCCGGCCCATGAGCTCTTCGATGAACAGGGGGCTGCCGCCCGCCCGCTCGTGCACCAGATCGCGCACCGCCAGCGACACCCGCCGGGTGCCCGCCAGGGCGTCGATCAGCCCGTCCACCTCGGCCGCCGTCAGGGGCGACAGGGGGACCGCCCGGACCGGGATCTCAGCGGGCAGCTCCAGGGCCTCGAGGGCGCGGGCGGTGAGCAGCAGCACGGGGGCGTCGGCGCCGGCCAGCAGGCGAGGCAGCGCCCGCAAGAGGGCCACGCCCTCGGTGTCGGCCCGGTGCGCCTCATCGATGCACAGCACCGGCCGCAGGCCCCCTCGCCGGCGCGCGCGGCCCGCGGCGGCCTCCAGCGCCAGGGCCACCAGGTCGAAGACCTGGGCCCGCCCCCCCGGCACCCCCTCGCGGACCACCGAGGGGCTCAGGCCCACCAGCGCCCGCACCAGGTTCCCGCGCCCGAGCAGCTCGGCCCGCTGGCCCGCAGGCAGGTAGCTCGCCAACACGCGGAGCTGGCGCTCCAGCACATCGGGCCGGGGCTGCACCCCGTCGTCGCCCTCGAACAGCGCGGCCATGATGACGCTGGCGGCCAGGCCCCCGCTGCGCGCGCGCTCGACCCGCGCCCGCAGGAAGTCGCGCCGGCCCCCCACCCGCTCGATGATGGCCTCGATGAGCCGCGACTTGCCGGCGCCCGCCGGCCCGAGCACCGCCACGACCGGCGGGGCCTCGGGCTCGTCCAGCAGGCGCTCGATGGCCCGCAGCTCGGCCTCGCGCCCCACGAACGGGCGCCCACCCGTGAAGGTCTCGGCGAGCAGCTCCTCGCGGCGGCCGTCCCACTCGAAGAGCTGGGTCACGTCGCCCGAGCCGGCGAGCTCGCCGGCCGCCCGCAGGGTGTAGCCGGCGGGCAAGGCGTCGCGCACCGCCCGGGACAGCAGCAGGCCGTTCATCGGCGCGGCCTCGGTCATCCGGCGCGCGACGCTGGGCACCTGATCGGCCAGGCGCACGCTCCCGTCGGGGCGGCGGATCACGAAGCCGGCGTGCACCGCGATGCGCAGGCGCACGCCGCACCCCGCGGGGCGCAGCGCCTCGTCCAGCTCCACCTGCACCGCCTGCACCGCCGTGGCCAGGCGCAGCGCCCGCTCGGCGTCGTCCTCGTGGGTGCGCTCCAGCCCGAACAGCACCACGATCTGGCCCTCGGCGGGCTGCTGGACGTGGGCCCCGGTGGGCTCGATGGCCGCCATCAGGTGCTCGACAATCAGGTCGTTGACGCCCGCAAAGGTGTCCGCGTCGAGGCTGACGGCCCCCGCCACCTGGAAGGCCAGGGCCAGCACGGTGACGTGCTGGTGGTTGCCCGTCACCAGGCGGGTGGCCCGCTCCACCTCGGGCTGCGCCGCGCCCAGGCGGGCACGGATCTGCTCCAGCAAGGCCTTGCCCGAGGGCCGCCGGGCCGCGCCGGTCTCGGGGGGCGAGGTGGGGGCGGTCTGGGTGCTGGGCGTGAAGTGGCTGGGCCGGCGCGGGTGGTCCAGGCCCACCCCGGGCAGGCCCGTCCCCGCCGTCAGCGCCTGGATCGGCCCCGAGCTGCTGCCCATCGCCGCCTGCTCCCCACTCCCGTACAGGGCGCCGCGGGCGCGGGCGAAGGGCTCCAGGGCCCGGGCGAAGGCCGCCGCGTCGGGGAAGCGGGCCTCCGGCTCCACCGACACGGCCCGCATCACCACGTCGTTCAGCCCGGGCGGCGTGTGCGGGGCCAGCTCGGTCAGCGGCCGCGCCGGGCGCCCGTGGCGCAGGGCCGTCAGGTAGGCCAGGGCCCGGCGCTCGACCCAGGGGCGCTCGTTGGCGCCGGCGATGCACTCGTACAGCACCACGCCGGCGGCGAAGACGTCCGTCCAGGGTCCCACGGCCCGGTCGGCGTCCGCCTGCTCCAGGGCCATGTACATGGGGGTGCCCAGCACCTCGTCGGGCCGGGTGGCGCTGTCGTTCGTGAAGTGGGCGACGCCGAAGTCGAGCAGCTTCGGCAGCTCGCCGAACACGTCGCTGCGCGCCAGGAAGATGTTCTGGGGTTTGATGTCGCGGTGCACGATGCCCAGCCGGTGCACCTTGCCGAGCACCTCGAGCACCTCGAGGATGATCCGCACGGCCACGCCCGGTCGCAGCGGCCCCTTGGCCAGCCGGGCGGCCAGATCCTCCCCCTCCAGGTACTCCATGACCATGTAGGGCGTGCCGTCGGGCAGCACGTCGTGGTCGAACACCTGCGGCAGCCGGTCGTCGCGCACGCGCGCCGCCGACATGGCCTCGCGCCGGAACCGCTCCACCACCCCCTCGTCGTGGGCCAGCTCGGGGCGGATGGTCTTGATGACCACCCGGCTGCGCAGCACGGGGTGGAAGGCCTCGTACAGCATGCCCATGCCCCCCGCGCTCATGAGGCGCGTGATGGGGAACTTGCCGACGCGGGTGCCTGGCTCGAGCACGGCCAACGCGGGGACCTTCCGGGGACTGGCGACGATGCGCGCGAGTATCGCACACTCGTCGGAGCATGCCGACCCGGCGATCTCAACCGCGAGGTCCCTCGACCGCCACCCCCGGAGGGCCCATGCTTCGCGAAGCCCTGACTGAAGCGGCCGCCGCCACCGAGACGGCCCTCACCGGCTGGCGCCTGGACCGGCTGCGCGCCGCGCTGGATCGCCCGCTGCTGACCGTAGCCGCCGGGGCCACCCGCGCCACCGCCCTGCTGTGGGCCCGCCTGCACGAGCGCCGGGGCCACGCCGCGTGGTCCATGGGCACCCAGGAGCTGCGCCACCGGCCCCTCCCGCGGGGGGCGGCGACGGTGGTGCTCTCGGGCTCCGGCCGCAACCACGATGTGCTGGGCGTGGTGAGCCACCTGAAGCGCCACCTGGACGGCCCCCTGCACGCCGTGGTCTGCGCCGAGCACACGCCGCTGGTGGACGAGATCCGCGCGGCCGGCGGCGACGCCGTGGTGCTGCCCCAGCCCCCGCCCGCGCGCGGGCTGCTGCACCTGGGCGCCGGGGTACCCATGCAGGTGGCCGCCGCCGCCCTCTGGCACCCAGGCCCCTTCCACGCCTGCTTCGCGCAGGCGTGGGCGGCACCCCCGCCCCGCCGTCGCCCCTCGGCAGTGGTCGCGCTGGGCGTGGGCCTGGCCGAGCCCGCCGCGAAGGCCTTCGCCATCCGGGTGCGCGAGGCCGGCCTGGCGCCGGCCTGGCACAGCTCACTGCGGGACCTGGCCCACGGCTCCTTCCTGGCCCTGCGCCCCGACACCTGGGTGGTGGCCTTCACGCTGGGCCACCAGCGGGCCGCGGTGGACGCCCAGCTCGGCGGGCTGCCGCCCGAGATCCCGGTCACGGTCTTCCATGAGCCCACCGACGACGCCGTGGGCGCTCTGGGGCTCTTCGGCCAGGGCCTGCTGACCCTGGACGGCGCCCTGCGGGCCCATGGTGTGGCGCCCACCCGCGACGACGTGCCTGCCTGGGGCGCCGAGATGTACCGGGCGGTGTTGCCCGAGCCCTGATCGGGGTCAGGCCGGGCGGGCCTACTCGGCCGGGCAGTTGCTGGCTGCGTCGCTCATGTCGGGCAGGCGGAAGGCGGGCACCTCCCAGTCGGCGCAGAGCTCGACGGGGTCGAACACCAGGGCGGGGTTGGCCGCGTCGGCGGTCACGCCCGTCAGGCGGCCGCTGCCCCCGGTCACCCGCACGCTCTCGGCGCCGTTGCCCAGCCATGTGCTGTTCAGCAGGAAGCCGCTGCCGTTGATGACCACCCCGGTCCGCGCCGAGTCGTCGAAGGCGCAGCCGCGCACCGGCTCGAAGTCGGCGTTGATCACGAGGTTGGCGCCCTCGCCGCCCAGGCCGCCGTCGCGGAAGGTGGCGTTCTCGACGTCCAGCACGCCGCCGGGCTCGATCACCACGCCGCCCCAGCCGCCCGGGTTGGGCACCTCGGGATCGGGCCGCGCCTGCAGCACCACCCGATCGGCCTGGGTCCCGCGGGCGGTCAGGGTGCCGCCCTCGGCGATCACGATGCGGCCGCCGTCGGCGTTGATGCCACCCCCCGCCGGCAGGCTCAGGGTGCCGGCCACCGCCAGCTCGGCGTCCAGCCGGAAGGGCGCGTTCAGGGCCAGGCTCAGGGTGCCCCCCGCCGCCACCGCCACGGGATCGGCCACCCGGTAGGTCACCCCCTCGGGCTGCCCGCTCAGGGTCAACGCGCCGTCCACCGTGCCGCCCACGCCGATGGCGTCGGTGGCGTTGCCCCACCACAGGTGGCCGCTGCCGATGGGCCGGCCGCCGAAGTGCTGCAGCAGCGCCCGCACGGGCCACCGGGCGCCGTACACCCAGGTCCCCTGCAGCCGGAAGACCGTGCTGTCGGCGGTGGGCAGCGCCATGGCGTCGCCCGCCACGTCGGCGAAGGTGCCGCCCAGCACCACCAGGGTGCCGCCGGCCGCTACCCGCAGCCCGTCACCCCCGCAGCCGTGCACCTGCACGCGGTTGAAGCTGGCGGTGCCGGCGGTGGTGACACAGGGCGCGCCCTCGGCGCCGGCCCCCTGCACCACCAGCCCGTTCAGGCTGCTGGCGGGGGTGGCATCGGCGAAGCGCAGGCCGGCCCAGGGGGCGTCGGGGGCCGCCGGGGCGAAGACCACCACGCCGCCCTCGGGGGTGCGCAGGGTGCCGTCCACGGCCAGGGCCGCGCCGGCGTCGGCAAGGATCACAGTGCCGGGCTGGATCTCCAGCTCGCTCTCGGCGGGGATCTGGTCCACGGCCAGCGTCCACGGGTTGCCCTCGGGCCCCACGGTGCCCGCGGCGAGCGCGGCGGCGTCCAGCGCCTGGCCCTGCCCCACCGGCGGGGTGCGCACGAACAGCGCCGGGCCCACGCCGAAGCTGCCGCCGATCTCCACCCGCACGTCCACCAGGCCGCCCGGGGCCTGCGCGCCCGCGGGCACGTTGCCGGCCACCCGGTGGGCGTCCAGCAGCTCCAGATCCTGCAGCGCCACGGCGCCCACCATGATGGCCGTGGGGGCCGCCTCGAAGGGCCCGCCGAACACCACCACGCGCTGCTCCACGTCCAGCGGCGCCCATGCGGGCTGCACCGCCTGCACGCTCAGCTCCCCGGCCGTGATGGCCCGCCCCTGCAGGGTGATCTCGAAGCTGCCGGCGTTGGTGCTCACCGTCACCGCCTGCATGAACTCGCCCTCGGCGTCGGGGTTGAACTGGATGAGCACCTGCGCCGACTGCCCGGGGGGTGCCTCGGCGGGGAGCTGGCCGTCGGGCACCTCGAAGGGGGCGGCCACCCCCACCACGGCGTTGATGCGCAAGGTCGCGATCTCGCTGGTGTTCTGGATACGGATGAAGTCGCCGCCGGGGGTCCCTGGCTCCACCGTGCCGAAGTCCAGCGTGTCGGCCTCGGGCTCGCCGGTGGGCTGGACCGCCTGGGCACTCAAGGGCACCTCCACCGGCGCCGCGTCGGGCACGTCGGTGATGAGCCGCACGGTCTGCGCCAGGGCCCCTGCCGCCTCGGGCTGGACGGTGAACACCACCGTGCGCGATGCGCCCGCCGGCACCGAGATGGGCGGCATGCGGCTGGCGCCGAAGGGCGCGGCCAGCCCCTCGAAGGCGGTGACCTGCAGATCGCCGTCGCCGTCGTTGCGCAGCACCAGGTCAGCCTCGGCCCCTTCGCCCACCGCCACCTGCCCGAAGGCCAGCTCCGCGGGCTCCACCACCAACAGGCCCACGCCCGCCTGGGCGTCGGGGCCCGCGTCCCCGCCGCCGCCCGCCCCCCCCATGCCCCCGGCGCCGCCGGTGGCCATGTCGGCGGTGGGCGTGCTGTCGCCCCCGCCGTCGTCGCACCCTGCCATCAGCCCCAGGGCCAGGCCCACCGCCAGCG
>JACKDL010000043.1 GCA_020633555.1 Myxococcales bacterium
GCCCCCACGCCGCCATCCGCGTGAAGGCCTACCCCGAGAGCGCCCTCGAGGGGGCCCCCGAGGGCTTCCAGTCGGTGAAGCTGCGCGGCAACGTCATGGAGGGCAGCCAGTACACCGTGCAGGTGGCCCCCGAGGACTGCACCGGCTGCAGCCTGTGCGTCGAGGTGTGCCCGGCCAAGGACAAGCGCAACCCGAAGCACAAGGCCATCGACATGGTGCCCATGCTGCCGGTGCGCGCGCAGGAGGCGGCCAACTTCGACTTCTTCCTGAACCTGCCCGAGGCCCCGCTGGCCGAGCTGCAGGACAACATCAAGTACAGCCAGTTCCGCCGCCCCCTGTTCGAGTACTCGGGCGCCTGCGCCGGCTGCGGCGAGACCCCGTACGTCAAGCTGCTCACCCAGCTCTTCGGCGACCGGGCGCTCATCGCCAACGCCACCGGCTGCTCGTCCATCTACGGCGGCAACCTGCCCACCACGCCCTACTGCACCAACGACGACGGGCGCGGGCCGGCCTGGTCCAACAGCCTGTTCGAGGACAACGCCGAGTTCGGCCTGGGCTTCCGCCTTGCGGTGGACCAGCTCAACGCCCACGCCAAGACCCTGCTGGGCGCGCTGGCGCCCAAGCTCGACGACGAGCTCGTGGCCGCCCTGCGGGGCGCCGAGCAGGGCGACGACGCCGGCATCGACGCGCAGCGGGCGCGGGTGGAGGCCCTGCGCGGCGCGCTGGCCCCGCTGGCCGGCGATCCGCAGGCCAAGGCGCTGCTCGACATCGCCGACTACCTCGTGCGCAAGAGCGTGTGGATCGTGGGCGGCGACGGCTGGGCCTACGACATCGGCTACGGCGGCCTGGATCACGTGCTGGCCAGCGGCAAGGACGTGAACATCCTGGTGCTGGACACCGAGGTGTACTCGAACACCGGCGGTCAGGCCTCGAAGGCCACCCCGCTGGGGGCCGTGGCGAAGTTCGCGGCGGACGGCAAGGGCCTGGGCAAGAAGGACCTGGGCGTGCTGGCCATGATGCACGACCACGTCTACGTGGCCCACGTGGCCATCGGCGCGAAGGACGCCCAGACCTACAAGGCCTTCCGCGAGGCCGAGGCTTGGCCGGGTCCGTCGATCATCATCGCGTACAGCCCGTGCATCGCCCACGGCTATGACCTGAAGCACGGCGGCACCCAGCAGAAGATCGCGGTGGAGACCGGCTATTGGCCGCTGTACCGCTTCGACCCCCGGCGGGTGGCCGAGGGCCTGCCGCCCCTGATGCTCGACAGCAAGCCCCCCAAGGGCGACATCGGGCAGTTCACCCGCAACGAGACCCGGTTCCGCATGTTGATGCAGAAGAACCCCGGCCGGGCCAAGGCCCTGCTGGAGCAGGCCCAGACCGATGTCCAGCGGCGCTTCGACTTGCTCGTGCGCCTGGCGCAGGAGAGCTGAACGATGGCGGTGGATCTTTCGACGACCTGGATGGGGCTGGAGCTCGACGGGCCCATCGTGGCCGGCGCTTCGCCGCTGACGGACAACCTGGAGTCGGTGCAGCGGCTGGTGGACGCGGGGGCCTCGGCCATCGTCACCCAGAGCCTCTTCGAGGAGCAGCTCACCGACGACCAGATGGCCTTCTTCACCCACACCGAGGGGGTGGCGGAGACCCACGGCGAGGCCCTGGACTACTTCCCGGCCTACGACGACGTGGCCCTGGGGCCCGACGCGTACCTGAAGCACATCGAGACCTTGAAGAAGGCCGTCGACGTGCCGGTGATCGCCTCGCTGAACGGCATCACGCCGGGCGGCTGGGTGCGCTACGCCAAGTACCTGGTGGAGGCCGGCGCCGACGCCTTGGAGCTGAACGTCTACTACGTGGCCAGCGAGCCCACCGAGTCCCCTGAGGAGGTCGAGTCACGCTACCTGGAGATCCTGCGGGGCGTGCGGGCGGCGGTGGACGTGCCGTTGGCCATGAAGATCGGCCCCTACTTCAGCTCCACCGGCCACCTCGCGTCCCGACTCGCCGAGGCCGGCGCCAACGGCCTGGTGGTGTTCAACCGGTTCTTCCAGCCGGACCTGGACATCGAGGAGCTGGAGGTGAAGCCCGCCCTGCACCTGAGCCACCCCAGCGAGCTGTTGCTGCGCCTGCGCGCCGTGGCTGCCATGTACGGCCGGGTGGATCTGGACTTCGCCATCACCGGCGGCGTCCACGACGTGGAGGACGTGATCAAGGGGCTGATGGTGGGCTCGAACACCGTGCAGATGGTGTCGGCGCTGCTGAAGAAGGGCCCCGAGCACCTGAAGGCCGTGCGCGAGGGCCTGGTGACCTGGCTCGAGGCGCACGAGTACGAGAGCGTCGAGCAGATGATCGGCTCGATGAGCCTGGCCCGGGTGCCGGATCCGGCCGCGTTCTCGCGGGCGAACTACCGGAAGATCCTGGGGACCTTCCACAAGTACTGACTTTTCTGGGGGGCTGGCTGCGCCCCCCCAGACCCCGCGGGAAATGCCTGGGGGGGCTGGCTGCGCCCCCCCAGACCCCCCACCACGGCGGCTCAGGGCTTCGCCCCTCGCCGGCGTGCTTGGCCACGTCTTCGACGGTAGCGTTCGGCTCGGCCAGGGGGCCTCGCCGCGGGAGTGACCGCTGTCCAACGACGGTTGCGGAGTGCGCCATTCGGCGCGCGAGCCTGGGGGGCTTGGCGTCCGCGGCGAGCGGCCACCCGCAGCCGAAGGGGTAGACCGGCGCCAGCCGGTCTACCCCGACACACACCGCCCGTCCCCACATGACCACCAGCCTTCCGACCTAAACCATCCAAGCCACCTGGCGAAGGCCGCTGACGCCCACCTGGCCAACAACGCCCCGATCCTCAACTTCTCCCACCCCCTTCGATTCGCCGCGACGGAGCGGGCGCCGGGTTGGCCGGCGATGGGGCGCCCGCAGGTGCCTGGGTGCGGCAGCGCCGCACCCAGGCGCCGAGGATTTGCCCCTGAGCCGGCCAGCCCGGCGTCCGCGGTGCGCGGCCACCCGCAGCCGAAGGGGTAGACCGGCGCCAGCCGGTCTACCCCGACACACACCGCTCGTCCTCACCTGGCCAAGAGCATCCCGATCCAAACGACCCAAACCCCCTGGCGAAGGTCGCCAACCCCACCTGGCACAGCGCAGCCCCCCCCAAATCAACTTCCCAGTTCATGAACGGCCGTTCAGCCGTGCCTTCGCCCCGGTGTGGGCCTGGGTGCGCAGCCCACTTCGCACCGTGCGCACCATGGACGTCGCAAACCCAGCAACGGCGGGACTGCGGGTCCTGGCCCGGCCCTTGCTGGGGCCGCGCGCCGTTCAAGCCAAGGAAGAGGTGCGTCGTGGTCGCGAGCCGTGGGGAGTGGGTGCAGCCGGGGGGCTGGCCGGGGGTTCGAGTGCTGGTGCCGGCCGATGAGGCGGGCGTGGTTCGAGCCCTGTGGGCCGCGGTGCCGGGGGGCCTGGACGAGGCGGCGGCGGGCGCGGCGTTCCTGCGGGCGGTGACGGGGCAGGTGGCGGACACCACGCGGCTGTCGCTGGCGGAGCAGCTCGGGTTGCTGGACCACCCGGCGCCGGCGCCTGCGTCCGCGTTTGCGCAGGCGGCCTTCGCGGGTGAGCTGACCGTGGCCGTGAGCTTCGGCGGGCAGGCGCAGGCCTGGATCGAGGAGCTGGCGGGGCTGTGGGCGCTGCCCGAGGCGCGTCCGGTGATCGAGGCCGCGGCCGACGCGCTGGCGGACGAGCTGGCGGGGCCGGCGCGGCTGATGGGGCTGCACCCGTTCGGCCTGGAGGTGCGTCGCTGGATCGAGGATCCGAGCAGCCGGCCGCCCGCGGCGGCGCTGGCGGACGGGCCCGTCTCGCAGCCCATGATCTTCGTGACGCAGATGGCGCAGCTCGCGGCGCAGCGGCGGCTGGGCCTGGCCAGCGAGGCCATCGACCAGTGGGCGGACGTGGCCACGGGGCACTCGCAGGGCATCGTGTCGGCGCTGGTGGCGGCCGAGGGGCACGGCCCCGAGCGGCTGGCGGCGCGCACGGCGCAGGTGGCTCGCCTGCTGATGTGGCAGGGCATCGAGATGCAGGTGTCGTGGGGCCGCGGCCCCAGCGACGCGCCCATGGTGGCGGTGTCGGGCTGGGACCGGGCGCGCCTGGCGGCGCACCTGAAGGGCCTGGACGCCGGCATCACCCTGACCAACACGGCGGACCGGTTCGTAGTGAGCGGGACGCCCGCCGCCGTGGCGCAGCTTCAGGTGCGCATCGCCCAGACGGTGGCGAAGGCCGAGGCGGCGAACGCGAAGTCGCTGGGGCTGCAGGAGCCGGCGCCGGTGGTGGAGCCCCTGGCCACGTCGGCGCCGTTCCACTCGCGCTGGATGGCCGACGCGGTGCGGCCCATCCAGGCCCACGCGGCGCGGCTGGGGCTGCGCTTCGACCCGGCGGCGCTGCAGATCCCGGTGCTGCGCTACGAGGACGGCCAGCCCTGGGACGGCACGCCCGATCTGTTCGAGTCCATGTGCCTGCATCCGGTGGATTGGCAGACCACCTGCCGCGCGCTGGCAGCCCGCAAGGTCACCCACGTGGTGGACCTGGGTCCCGGCGGCGGCGTGGCGGCCCTGGCGGGGTTGAACCTGGCGGGGCAGGGCGTGCGGGTGGTGGCGGCGGCGGAGCGCAACGGGCAGGCGACGCTGAGCGCTGCGGATCCCGCGGCCTTCGCCACACCCGCGACCTGGGCGAGCCTGGCGCCAGTGGCCGAGCGGGGCGAGGGCGGTCTGAAGCTGCGCAACCGCTTCACGGCGCTCACGGGCTGCCCGCCGGTGTTCCTGCCGGGCATGACGCCCACCACCGCCGACACGCCCATCATCGTGGCGGCGGCCAACGCGGGCCTGTTCGCCGAGCTGGCGGGCGGGGGCCAGCCCACCGAGGCCATCCTGCGCAAGCGGGCCGCCCGGCTGCGTGAACAGCTTGCGCCGGGGGCGGGCTACGTCTTCAACGCCCTGTACCTGGACCCCTACCTGTGGGGCCTGCACCTGGGCCGCGACAAGCTGGTGCTACGGCTGAAGGCCGAGGGGCACCCCATCGACGGGGTGACCGTGTCGGCGGGGCTGCCGCCGGTGGACGAGGCGGTGGCGCTGCTGGCCGAGTGGCGGGCGGCGGGCATCACCCGCAACAGCTTCAAGGCGGGCAGCGACGCCCAGATCGAGCACGTGCTGCGCATCGCGGACGCCGACGGCGGCGACGTGATCCTGCAGGTGGAAGGGGGCCGCGCGGGCGGGCACCACGGCTTCCACGACCTGGAGGGCATGCTGCTGCGCTGGTACGCCCGCATCCGGCGCCGGCCCAACGTGGTGCTGGCGGTGGGCGGCGGCGTGGGCGACGGCGCCCGGGTGAAGGCGCTGCTGGACGGGACGTGGGCGCAGGCGCACGACCGCCCGGTGATGCCGGTGGACGCGGTGTTCGTGGGCACGGTGGCCATGGCCTGTGCCGAGGCCGAGACGGCGCCGGCGGTGAAGCGGGCGCTGGCGGCGGCGCAGGGCAGCCCGAAGCTGCTGGGTCGCGGGCAGGTGGACGGGGCGGTGCGCTCGGGGCGCAGCGGCCTGGGCGCCGACATCCACTACCTGGACAACCACGCGGGCCGGGTGGCGGCCCTGCTGGACGAGGTGGCGGGCAACCCCCAGGCGGCCGCGGCGCGACACGCCGAGATCGCCGCTGCGCTGGCCCCCACGGCGAAGCCGTGGTTCGGCCCGCTGGACGGCACCTACCGGGCGCTGCTGGACCGGCTGGTGGATCTGATGGCCCTGGGCCGGGGCGGCGAGTTCGAGGACGGCGTGTGGCTGGCGGCCGATCACCGCGCCCGCTTCGGCGACACCCTGCGCCGGGCCCTGCAGCGCTGCGAGTGCGCCGGCCCGCTGCCCACCAACGCCGACCTCGATGATCCCCGCGCGGCCGTGCAGCGGGCGGCCCAGCGCTGCCCGGCGTTGGACAGCCGCCGGGTGCTGCTGGAGGACCAGCGCTGGTTCGTGGAGTCGGTGTGCAAGCGCCCCGGCAAGCCCGTGCCCTTCGTGCCGGTGATCGATGGCGACGTGCACCGCTGGTTCACCCGCGACGCGCTGTGGCAGAGCCACGATCCGCGCTTCGACGCCGAGGGCGTGCTGGTGATCCCGGGGCCCACGGCGGTGGCGGGCATCGACCGGGTGGATGAGCCCGTGGCCGAGCTGTTCACGCGGCTGATGGCGCCGGCGATCCAGGGCGCCCCCCAGCGGGCCGGGCACACCGAGGATCCGGTGGCCACCGCCCACGCGGCCGACACCGTGACCTGGGCCGGCGCGACGGTGCTGAACCCCGTGCCGGCGGCGCTGGCGGCGGGCGCGGGCCTGCGCCAGGCGGGGCAGGGCGCGCGGCTGCGGCTGACCCACCGCGATCCGCAGGGCGGCGAGCACGGCCTGGCGCTGGACCTGGCGGTGGACGCCGATCGGGGCCGGGTGGCGGCGCCGGGGGCGGCCGCCGAGCTGCGGCGGTTCTACCGCGGGCTGCTGCCCCAGCGGCTGGTGGTGGATGCGGCACAGGTGGCGGCCTACCGCCGGGCCACCCGCGATCACGGGCCCCAGGTGCCGCTGCAGATCCTGTTCGCGGCGGCGCTGCCGGCCCTGCTGCGGGCGGTGCTGGACGAGGCGGTGGGCGCCGATCCGCTGTCGCTGCTGCACGCCGAGAGTGTGGTGCGCCGAGAAGGGCCCTTGGCGGCGGCCGAGGTGGCGGTGCACCTGGACGGGGTGACCGCCGTGGACGGCCCGGGCGGGCGCCAGATCCGCGCCTGGGCCACCGCGCGCCAGGGCGACGCCGTGGTGGGGCGCCTGGAGCAGGTGTTCCTGGTGCGCCGGGCCGAGGGGCAGGCGCCCGCAGGTGACCTGTTTGAGGCGGTGACGGTGGATCACGGCACGCCGCTGGCCCGGCCGCGGCGGGTGCTGGATCACGCGGTGCTGTACGCGCCGGTGGACATGGCGGCCTTCGCGGTGGCCTCGGGCGATCTGAACCCCATCCATAGCGACCCGGCGCTGGCGGCGCTGGCCGGCCTGCCCGCGCCCATCGTGCACGGGCAGTGGACGGCGGCGGCGGCCGGGGCCCTGCTGGGCAGCCTGCAGGCGGTGCGGGCGCGGTTCCTGGCGCCGGTGGCGCTGGGCGCGAAGCTGACGGTGACCGCCGACGTGGTGGCCCGGTTCGAGGGGGCCGAGGTCATCGACGTGACCGTGGCCGACGAGCGGGGGCCGGTGGTGGCGCTGACCGCCCACCGGGCCGCGCCGCCCACGGCGGTGGTGTGCCCGGGCCAGGGCTGCCAGACCCAGGGCATGGGCCAGAAGGCCCGCGAGCGGTCGCCGGCGGCCGACGCCGTGTGGCGCCGGGCGGACGCCCACACCCTGGCCACCCACGGCTTCTCGCTGGTGGAGGTGGTGCGCGACAACCCCAAGGCCCTGGTGGTGAAGGGCGAGTGGGTGCGTCACCCCGAGGGCGTGCTGCATGTCACCCAGTTCACCCAGGTGGCCCTGACCGTGCTGGCGGTGGCCGGGGTGGCCGAGCTGCGCGAGGCGGGGGCCATGCCGCCCGATGCGCTGTTCTGCGGGCACTCGGTGGGCGAGTACAGCGCCCTGTCGGCCATGACCGAGGTGCTGCCCCTGGAGGCCCTGATCGACGTGGTCTACCACCGCGGCCTGACCATGCAGCACTTCGTGCCGCGGGACGCCGAGGGCCGCAGCGACTACGGGATGGGGGTGATCCGCCCCAACCTGGCGGGGCTGAGCGAGGCGCAGGCGCTGGCGCTGGTGGAGGCGGTGCGGGTCGAGGCGGACGCCCCGATCTACGTGGTGAACCACAACGTCCGCGGCCGGCAGTACTCGGTGGCGGGCCACCTGCGCGGCCTGGCGGCCCTGGCGACGAAGCTGCCCCCGAAGGCGTGGGTGCCGCTGGTGGGCATTGACGTGCCCTTCCACTCGCCCCTGCTGGCGGACGGGGTGCCGGCCTTCCGCGAGACGCTGGAGCGCTGCATCCCGCACGACCTGGCCATGGACAGCCTGGTGGGCCGCTACGTGCCCAACCTGGTGGCGCGGCCCTTCGAGCTCACCGCCGACTTCGTGGACGCGGTGGTGGCGGTGACCGGGCACCCGCTGGACGCCCTGCGGGCCGACCCCGCCGCCCACGGCCGCGCGCTGCTCATCGAGCTGCTGGCCTGGCAGTTCGCCTCGCCCGTGCGCTGGATCGAGACCATGGACCTGCTGATCGCGCAGGTGGACCGGGTGGTGGAGATCGGACCGGCGGCGGCGCCGGTGCTGGGGCGCATGTTCCAGAGCACCCTGCGTGGTGGCGCGGGGCACCTGGAGATCCTGCACGCGGCGGCCGAGCCCGACCGGGTGATCGGCACCGGGCCCGAGGTGGACGAGGAGCCCGAGGCCGAGGTCGAGGCGCCGGCGGCGCCCGTGACCCAGGCGGCGCCGGTGGCCCAGGCGGTTGCTCCGGTGGCTCAGGCCGAGATCGAGGACGCCGCCTTCACCGTGGATGACGCCCTGCGGGCGCTGGTGGCGCTGCAGCTCGGCCAGCCCCTGGCGGCGGCCGACGGCGAGCGCAGCCTGGACGAGCTGCTGGGCGGCAACTCGGCCCGGCGCAACCAGGTGCTGCTGGACCTGGGCCAGGAGTTCGGCGTGGGGGCCATGGACGGCGCCCACGAGCAGCCCCTGGGGGCGCTGGCGCAGGCGGTGGCCCAGGCCACCCGCGGCCGCTACAAGCACCCGGGCGCCTACCTGAAGGCGGCGCAGGACGCGGCGCTGAAGGGCCTGGGCAGCTCGCGCAAGAAGGCCGAGGCCGAGCTGGAGCGGCGGTACGGGCTGCCGGCGGGCCGGCGGGCGGCGGTGCTGACCGTGCTGGCCGCCGAGGGCGGTAGCCTGGCCGAGGCGGTGGCCACCTACGGCCGCCGGGTGGGCCGGACCTTCGCGGAGGTGCAGGCCGGCGCGGCGGCGGGCGGCGGCGCCGGGGCCGTGGGCGGCGAGGCCACCGAGGTGGCGCAGGGCCGCTGGCGGGCGCTGGCCCGGGCGGCGCTGGCGGCGGGCGGGCTGGACCCGACGCTGCTGGACCGGCCGGCCCCCGAGGTGGCGGCCGAGCCCGAGGCCGAGGCGGGGGCCGACGTCTTCGATCCCGCCAAGCACGTGGCGTTCACCGCGGCCGAGCACTGGGCCCGGGCGGACGCCCTGCGGCTGGCCTTTGCCCTGGACCGGGGCGAGGCGGTGGATCTGAGCCCGCTGGTGCGGCTGGCCTCGCCGGCGCTGCTGGCGGTGCTGGACGATCTGGCGGCGCAGCGGCAGGGCGCGGCGGCCGAGGCGCTGAAGGCCGCGCGGGCCGAGGCGGCGGCGGCGCTGGAGGTGCGCGGGCGCTGGGCGGGCGAGACGGCGGTGATCACCGGCGCGGGGCCCGACAGCATCGCCGAGGCGGTGGTGGCCGAGTTGCTGGCCGGCGGGGCGCGGGTGGTGGTGACCACCAGCCGGCCCACCCGGGCGCGGCGGGCGCGCTACAAGGGCCTGTACCGGGCCCACGCAGCCCGCGGGGCCGAGCTGCACGTGGTGCCGCTGGACCAGGGCGATCTGGCCGCGGTGGACGCCTTCGTGGACTGGCTGTACAGGCCGGGCTTCGAGAGCCGCGGGGCCGCCAAGGTGCAGGTGAAGCCGGCCTGGCAGCCCACCCTGTGCTTCCCCTTCGGCGCCATGCCGGCCGAGGGTGATCCCAGCGAGTACGACGCGCGCATCGTGCGCTCGCTGACCGTGAACCTGATCGGGGTGGAGCGGCTGGTGGCGGCCCTGGGCCGCGCGGCGCAGGCCCACCACGGGCCCGCGGTGCACGCCGTGCTGCCCCTGAGCCCGAACCACGGCCAGATGGGGCGCGACGGGCTGTACGCCGAGTCGAAGGCCGCGCTCGAGGCGCTGCTGCGCAAGTGGGACGCCGAGCCCGCCTGGGCGCGGGGCACCACCCTGTGCGGCGCGCGCATCGGCTGGGTGCGCGGCACCGGGCTCATGGCGGGCCTGGACGGGGTGCACACCCACGTGGAGCGGGCGCTGGGCATCCGCACCTTCAGCCCGGCCGAGATGGCCGAGGGGCTGCTGGGCGGCTGCACGGCGGCGGCCCGGGGCGAGGCGGCCAAGCGCCCGCAGGTGCTTGATCTGACGGGCGGTTTCGGTGAGCAGGCCGGGCTGCGGCAGCTCATCGAGGGCGCCCTGGCGGCGGCCCGCGCCGAGGCGGCCCCGGCGGCCCCGGCGAGCGCCGTGGCGCGCCTGCCGTACCACGACTTCGGCTTCCCGGCGCTGCCGAGCGAGGCCGCGGCGGCGGCCCACGGCGCGCCCACGCTGGATCCCGCCGCGCAGGTGGTGATCGTGGGCTACGGCGAGGTGGGGCCCTTCGGCAACGCCCGCATCCGCTGGGCCATGGAGCGTGCGGGCGGCTCGCCTGAGCAGGCGCTGCGCGGCGAGGCGGCCCTGGAGCTGGCCTGGCTGTGCGGCCTGGTGCGCTTCGAGGACGGCCAGTGGGTGGACGCGGCCTCGGGCGAGCCCGCCGAGCTCGATGGGCTGTTCGAGCGCTACGACCTGGGCGCCAAGGTGGGCCTGCGGGCGCTGACCGCCTTCGATCCCGCCCACGAGGTGCTGTTCGACGAGGTGGTGCTGAGCGAGCCGCTGCGCTTCACGGTGCCCGACCGGGCGCAGGCGCAGGCCTTCGTGGCGCTGGATCCCGAACACACGCGGATCTTCGGTGACGCCGACGGCTGGCACGTGGTGCGTGGCGCGGGCAGCCGGGTGCGGGTGCCGCGGGCGCTGCCCCTGGACCGCAACGTGGCCGGCCAGATCCCTGATGGGTGGAGCGCCGAGCGGTTGGGGCTGGACCCGGCCATGCTGGACGGCATGGATCCCGTGGCGGTGTTCAACCTGGTGGCCACCGCCGAGGCCTTCCGCAGCGCGGGCATCGACCTGGACGTGTTCGAGCGTGAGGTTCACCCCGCGCGGGTGGGCTGCGCGCAGGGCAGCGGCATCGGCGGCATGCGCTCGCTGGCCAAGCTGTACACCGAGTCGCGGCTGACCGAGCGGCGGCAGACGGACGTGCTGCAGGAGACCCTGATCAACGTCACGGCGGCCTGGCCGGCCATGGCGCTGTACGGGGCCTACGGGCCCATGGTGAACCCGGTGGCGGCCTGCGCCACCGCCGCCGTGAGCCTGGAGGTGGGCGGCGATCTCATCCGCAGCGGCAAGGCCGACTTCGTGGTGGCAGGCGCCTTCGACGACGTGGGCCCCGAGGGCGCCCGCGGCTTCGCCGACATGAACGCCACCATCGACGTGGGCACCCTGGAGCGGCGCGGCCTGGACCTGGTGGAGGCCAGCCGGCCCTGCGACCGGCGCCGGGGCGGCTTCGTCGAGGCCCAGGGCGGCGGCACCCTGCTGCTGTGCCGGGCCGACAAGGCGCTGGCGCTGGGCCTGCCCATCTACGGCGTGCTGGGCGGGGCCTGGTCGCGCACCGACGGCCTGCAGCGCTCGGTGCCCGCGCCCGGGCCGGGCCTGCTGAGCATCGGGGCCGGCGGGATGAAGTCGCCCCTGGCCCAGGCGCTGGCGGCGGTGGGGCTGGGCCCCGACGACGTGGCCTTCGCGTCGATCCACGGCACCAGCACCGACGCCAACGACGTGAACGAGACCCAGCTCCACGCCGATCTGGCGGCAGCCCTGGGGCGGCGCCCCGGCCACCCGCTGGCCATCGTGGCCCAGAAGGCCCTGACGGGGCACAGCAAGGGCGGCGCGGCGGCCTGGCAGACCGTGGGCGCCCTGCAGGCCATGGCCGAGGGGGTCATCCCCGGCATGCCCAACCTGGAGGATCCCGATCCCAAGCTGGCGGGCCACGCGGCGCTGGCATACCCCGACCGGCCCATCGTGGCGGGGCCGGGCAAGCTGAAGGCCGCGCTGGTGACCAGCCTGGGCTTCGGCCACGTGGGCGCTGCGGTGCTGGTGGCCCACCCCGACGTGCTGCTGGCGGGGCTGCCCGCCGACGTGCGGCAGGCCTACGCGGCCCGGCGCGCCGCCCGCGAGGCGTGGCGGGTGCAGGCCGAGCAGGCGGTGCGCCTGGGCGAGCGGCCCGCCTGCGCCGTGCGCCTGCCCGACGACCGGGACGTGAACGCCCTGCTGCTGGAGGAGGGCGCGGCGTGCTGATCGGCCTGGGCATGGATCTGGCGGCGGTGGGCTTCTGGCGGGCGGCCCTGGCCAACCCGGCCACGGCGGCCATCGAGGGGACCTTCACGGCGGCGGAGCGGGCCTATGCCCAGAGCACCGCCGGCGACCCCGCCGAGCACCTGGCGGCGCGCTTCGCCGCCAAGGAGGCCTTCATCAAGGCCCTGGGCGCCGCCCGGCGCCCAGGGCCGCCCCTGACCGGGCGGCTGGACCCGCGCACCGTGGAAGTGGTGCGCGACCCCCATGGCCGGCCCGCGCTGGCTTTGCACGGCGAGGCCCAGGCCATCGCCGACGCCCTGGGCGTTCGCCGCACCTGGGTGAGCCTGACCCACACCGAGGGCACGGCCGGCGCCGTGGTGGCCCTGGAGGGATGAAGATGCGACGGATCGGCATCGTGAACCGCGGCGAGCCCGCGGTGCGCTTCCTGGCCACCTTGGCGGGCATGGCCTTCGAGCCCGAGGGCGCCCCCGAGGCGGTGGCCCTCTACACCGACAGCGACGCGGACGCCCTGTTCGTGCGCCGCGCCGATCACGCCGTGCGCATCGGCGCCGATCGCACGGCCTACCTGGACGCGCGGATCGTGGTGGCGGCGCTGCTGGAGAGCGGCTGCGACGCGGCGTGGCTCGGCTGGGGATTCGCAAGTGAAGACGGGGACTTCGCGGCTGCGCTGGAGGCGGCGGGGATCACCCTGCTGGCGCCGCGGCCCGAGACCATGACCCTGCTGGGCGACAAGATCCGCGCGAAGCTGCTGGCCGAGCAGACGGACGTGCCGGTGGCACCCTGGGCCATCGTCGACAGCCCCGAGGCCGCCGAGGCGGCGGTCGAGCGCGTGGGCCTGCCGCTGCTGGTGAAGGCCGCCGGCGGCGGCGGCGGGCGCGGCATCCGCCGGGTGGACCGGGCCGAGGACGTGGCCGCGGCCTTCGTGGCCGCCCGCGACGAGGCCGCCCGCAGCTTCCGCAGCGACGGGGTGATGCTGGAGCGCCTGATCGGCCCGGCCCGTCACGTCGAGGTGCAGGTGCTGGGCGACGGCGAGGGCGGGGTGATCACCCTGGGTCTGCGGGACTGCTCGCTGCAGCGGCGGCGCCAGAAGGTGATCGAGGAGGCCCAGGCGCCGCAGATGCCCGAGGCCAGCGCCCGCCGGCTGATGGGCGCGGCCCAGCGGCTGTGCGGGGCCGCGAAGTACCGCAGCGCGGGCACCGTGGAGTTCCTGTACGACGCCCAGGCCGACCGCGCCTACTTCCTGGAGGTGAACACCCGCCTGCAGGTGGAGCACCCGGTCACCGAGGCCGTGTTCGGCCTGGATCTGGTGCGCGCGCAGATCGAGCTGGCCCGCGGCAAGCCGCTGCCCGACCTGCCCGAGCCGCGCGGCTGGGCCGTGGAGGCCCGCCTGTGCGCCGAGGATCCGCACCACGGCTTCGCGCCGGCGCCCGGGCGCATCGTGCGCTTCGTGCCGCCCTCGGGGCCGGGCCTGCGCCTGGACGCCGGCTTCGCCGAGGGCGACACCATCTCGCCCGAGTTCGATCCGCTGGTGGCCAAGCTCATCGCCTGGGCGCCCGACCGGTCCACGGCCCTGGCCCGCCTGGCCAAGGGGCTGGAGCAGACCCGGCTGGTGATCGAGGGTGGCACCACCAACCTGGCGTGGCTGCGCGGCCTGCTGGATGACCCCGCGTTCCGCGCGGGTGCGCCCGACATCGGGCTGGTGGACCGGCTGATCCCCGAAGCGCCCCCCGGCGCCTGGGTGGCGGCGGCGGCGGCGGCCATCGACCGCTTCCTGGCGGCCGGCGACGTGAGCGAGGGCACCGACCGTCACCGGGTGGAGGCGGGCGAGGCCGTGGTGGTGTACCGCACGGGCCCCGACCGCTTCCGGCTGGTGACCGAGGGCGGCACGTTGGACCTGCACCGGCGGGTGCTGAGCGAGGCCGAGGTGGAGCTGACCGTGGGCGCCCAGCGCCTGCGGGTGGAGCGGGCCCCGGGGGACGACACCTACGTGGTGGAGGGCGTGTCGCACCGGGTGGCGGCGGCCACCGGCGGCGCGCTGACCGCGCCCTCGGCGTCGCTGGTGCTGGCGGTGCCCGTGGCCGTGGGCCAGCGCGTGGAGGCCGGCGCCTGCGTGGCCGTGGTCGAGTCCATGAAGATGGAGGTGCGGGTCCAGGCGCCGCAGCCCGGGCGGGTGCGCGAGATCCGCGTGGCCGAGGGCGCCCAGGTGGCCGCGGGCCAGGTGCTGGTGGTGGTGGAGCCCGAGGGCGAGGTGGCGGCGGTGGCGTCGCCGCTGGCCAGCGCCCCCTGGGGCTGCACCGACACGGGCCCCGCCGCCGACCGCCTGGTGGCGGGCCTGGTGGGCTGGGACCGCGATCCCGCGCAGACCGCGGTGGACCAGGGCGCGCTGGACGGGGCCGGGGCGGCCCGGGTGCTGGCGGCCTTCGCCGACGTGGCCGAGCTGTTCGAGCGCCGGCCCAGCCGCCGCGGGGGCCAGGACGGCGCCGCCGACGCGGTGTCGGCCGGCCTGTGGATCGAGACCCTGCGGCAGCGCGGCGCCGACGCGCTGGCCCCCGAGCGCCGCGCGGCGGCCGCCCGGGCGCTGGCGCACCACGGCGTCGAGGACGACCTGTCGGTGGGCCGGGAGCTGCTGGAGGATCCGCTGCGGCGCCTGGTGCGGGCGGGGCAGGGGCTGCAGCGGCAAATCCCCGTGGCCCTGGCCGCGCTGCGGGCGCTGACCGCCGATGACGGCGCCGTGCCCCTGGACGTGCTGGACCGCCTGGCCGACCTGGATCCCGCCCGCTTCGGGCCGGTGGCCGAGGCCGCCGACCGCGTGCGCTACGAGCGGGTGGAGCGGCCCGCCTTCGCCACCCTGTGCCGCGAGGGCGAGGTGAAGGCCAGCGTGCTGCTGGACCGCCTGCGCAGCGGCCAGGCGGACTGGGGCGCCCTCGTCACCGCGCCCGAGGCGCTGCTGTCGGGCATCGCCCCGCCGGCGGTGGAGGGCTGCCCCGTGGCGGCCGAGGCGGTGGCCCGCCGGCTGGAGTGCCAGGGCGCCGACGAGCCGGTGCAGCCCGTGGTGTTCGGCGGTGTCACCGGGTTCCGGGTGGGCAGCCCGGGGGCCGAGCGCCTGGTGCTGACCGTGGCGCCCGGCGCCGCGGCGCCGGTCATCCGGGCGGTGGCGGCCGAGGCCGCGCCCCTGACCCGGCTGACGGTGGTGGTGGCCGGCCAGGGCGAACCCGCGGCCCTCCTGGCGGGCTGTGTGGAGGCCCTGGGCCTGGGCGTGGCGGACGGGCCCGCCGTGCCCTGGGACGTGCTCTGCCTGGCGGCCGTGGGCGAGGGCCTGCCGGCTGCGCGCTCCTACCGCGGCTGGGGCCCCGAGATCGCGGCGTGGCGCGACCTGCTGCCCGCTACGGCGCAGGCGCTGCAGCTCGAGCGGCTGGCCGACTTCGAGGTGGACCGCCGCCCGGCGCCCCCCGAGGTGGTGCTGCTGCGGGCCAAGGCCCGGAGCAACCCTGACGACGTGCGCCTGATGGCCCACGGCGAGATCCGCAGCCTGGCCCGCGCCAAGGGCGAGGCCCTGCACATGCCCCACGTGGAGCGCGTGCTGCACGCCGCGGTGCGGGCGATCCAGGCCGAGCGCGCCACGCTGGACCCGCGCCGGCGCATGCACTGGAACCGCATCACCCTGCACGTGCTGCCGGTGGTGCCCGTGCCCGCCGAGACCCTGCAGGGCTACATCGCCCGGCTGGCCCCGGCGGCCGCCCGGGTGGGCCTGGAGAAGGTGGTGGTGCGCGCCCGCTTCCGCCGCCCCGACGGTGGGGTCGGGCCCATGACCGACCTGTCCATCAGCCGGCCGGGCGGGCAGCTCACCCTGCGCAGCAACCCCGCGTCCGATCGGCCCTTCGCGCCCCACACCGAGTACGAGACCCGGGTGGTGGCGGCCCGGCGCCGTGGCCTGGCGCACCCCCACGAGTGGGTGGCCCTGCTCGAGGAGGGCGGCCCGGGCATCCCGCCGGGGCGGTTCACCGAGCACGACCTGGTGGGCGGCGCCCTGGCCCCCGTGGATCGGGCCCCCGGCGAGAACACCGCCGCCCTGGTGGTGGGCGTGCTGGCCAGCCAGGGCCTGCCCCCGCGGGTGATGCTGCTGAGCGACGCCACCCGCGCCATGGGCGCCCTGGCCGAGGCCGAGTGCGCCCGGGTGGTGGCGGCGCTGGATCTGGCCGAGCAGATGGGCGCACCGGTGGAGTGGGTGGCCGTCAGCGCCGGCGCCAAGATCGACATGGCCACCGGCACCGAGAACCTGGACTGGACCGCCCGGGTGCTGCGCCGGATCGTCACCTTCACCCAGGCGGGCGGCGCCATCGACGTCATCGTGCCGGGGGTGTGTGTGGGGGCGCAGGCGTACTGGAACGCCGAGGCCACGATGATGATGCACACCCGCGGCCTGCTCATCATGACCGACCGCGGCAGCATGGTGCTCACCGGCAAGCGCGCGCTGGACTTCTCGGGCTGCGTCAGCGCCGAGGACGACCTGGCGCTGGGCGGCTACACGACGATCATGGGGCCCAACGGGCAGGCGCAGGCGTACGCGCCCGACCTGCCGGCGGCCTTCCGGCTCATGGCCCGCTACCGCGCCTTGACGGCGGTGGCCCCGGGGCAGCGGCGGCCGCCGCGCATCGGCACCGCCGATCCCGAGCACCGCGACATCACCCACGCGCCGTACCCGGCCGACCTGGGCCATGGGTTCGAGCGGGTGGGGGACCTGTTCAGCGCCGCCCACAACCCCGACCGCAAGCGGCCCTTCGCCGTGCGGCCCGTGATGGAGGCGCTCATGGACGCCGACGTGCGGCCCGTGGAGCGCTGGGCGGGCCTGCGCGACGCCGAGACGGCCGTGGTGTGGGAGACCCGCGTCGGCGGGTACGCCACCACGCTGATCGGCATCGAGAACCGGCCGGTGACGCGGCTGGGGGCGCTGACGGAGCAGGGCCCCGACACCCTGGCCGGCGGCACCCTGTACCCGCAGGCGGCCCGCAAGATCGCCCGGGCGCTCAACGCCGCCAGCGGCAAGCGCCCGGCGGTGGTGCTGGCCAACCTGAGCGGCTTCGACGGCAGCCCCGAGTCGCTGGCGCGCTGGCAGCTCGAGTACGGCGCCGAGATCGGCCGGGCGGTGGTGAACTTCGACGGCCCCATCGTCTTCGTGGTGCTCAGCCGCTACCACGGCGGGGCCTACGTGGTGTTCTCGAAGGCGCTGAACCCCGAGCTGAAGGCGGTGGCGCTGGAGGGCAGCTACGCGTCAGTCATCGGCGGCGCCCCTGCGGCGGCGGTGGTGTTCGGCCGCGAGGTGCGCAAGCGCGCCCAGGCGGCCGGCGGCACCGTCGAGGCTCACACCCGCGCCACCGCCGAGGTGGCCGCCGAGTTCGACGCGGTGCACTCGGTGGAGCGCGCGCGGCAGGTGGGCTCCATCGACGACATCGTGGCGCCCGCCCGGCTGCGCCCCTATGTCATCGACGTGCTGCGCGCCGATCACGCGAAGGGCTGACAGCGCCGGGCGAGGGCCGGCACACTCGGGGGCGTGCGCGCCCTCCACCTCAACCTCGCCCTCCTCCCGCTGCTCGCCGCCTGCTCGGTGGCGCTGGAGCTGGACCCCCCGCCCCAACAGGTGGGGCGCGAGTTCGGCGCCGCCGACGAGGGGGCGCCCGACGCCCGGATGTTCGACTTCAAGCCCCCCGACTTCGGGGTCCGCGACGCCTTCCGCATCGACGTGGGGGTGGCCGACGACGGGCCCGAGGACGCGGCGACGCCGGCGGACGCGGCAGGCCCCTGCGCCCACTGCACGAACCCGCAGGGCACGGTGCGCTGCGTGGGCGGCGCCTGCGTCCCGGTGTGCGATCCGGGCGCGGCCGACCTGGACGGCGATCCCGACAACGGCTGCGAGACCCGGGTGCTGGCGGGCGACTGGTGCGGCCCCGATCTGGTCTTGCCCGACGCGGTGACCGTGGTGGTCGAGGATCTGACCCTGTGCCCCTTCGACGGCCGCGCCGAGTCCGGCGCGCTGCGGATCCAGGCGGGCCGCATTGAGGTGCGCGGCACCGTGGATGGCCGCGGCAAGGGGCACCCCGGCGGCGGCGGCGGCGGTGGGGGCTCGGGGGGTCAGCTCAACGGGCGCGGCGGCCAGGCCGGCGCCGGCGGGGCGCTGCCCAACGCCGAGCCAGGGGCCGACGGCGCCGGGCCGGTGGCCGGTGGGAGCTGCGGGGGCGACGGCGGGCGTGGGGGCCGCGGCGGTGGCCCGGCGGGGGGCGAGCCCGGCGACGGCGGGGCGGGCGGCCGCAGGGATGGCCGCTGCGCCCAGGACGGCGGCCCCGGTGATCCCGGCGCACAGGGCGGCGCGGCGGTGTACCTGAGCGCGCCCCAGGCCGACGACGACCTGACCGTGCACCGAGGCTCGGGCGGTGGCGGTGGCGGCGGTGGCGGTGGGTGTCAGCCCCAGTCGTGGGGCGTCTGCGGCTGCCCCGGCACCGAGGGCGCCTCGGGCCCCGGGGGCGGCGGCGGCGCCGCAGGCAGCCCGGGCGGTGCGCTGGTGGTGCTGCGGGCCGAGGTCGAGCTGCGGGTGTCGGGCGAGATCCAGGTGGACGGCCTGGCGGGGGTGGGCGCCGACGGCGGCGCGGCGGCGCGGGCTCGCAGGTCACCGGCTGTGACGGGCGCGCCGGCGAGGCTGGCGGCGACGGCGGCGCGGGGTCGGGGGGCGCGGCCGCGGCGGCCCCGGCGGTGCGCTGGTGGCGGTGTGCAACACCAATGAGGTGCGGGGCCCGGCGGGCGCGGGCGGGCGGGGCGGTGCCGGCGCGGGCGGGGGCGTCCTGCTGGCGGCGCCGCAGGTGGTGCTCACGGGCACCGTGTCCACCGTGGGCGGCGAGGACCCCGAGGGCGGTGGGACGGTGACCGTGCTGCACTGCGGCCCTCCGCGGGGGGCCGATCTCATCGAAGCCGGCCGGGTGCGCGTCGGGTCGCTCCAGGGCTGCCCCTGAGGGCTACCGGCGCCCCTCGCGGTGCAACCACACCACGCAGGGCTGGGCGCCGCACGTCATCGCCAGGGCGCCCGAGGTGCGAGCGAACGTGCCGGGCGTCGCGCGCAAGAGCCTGTTCGACGTCATCGATGACCTGGAGGGGGGCCGGCTGGTGCAGGTGCTGCCGGCCTACCGCAGCGGCGTGCCGGCGATCCACGCGGTGTTCCCGGGTCGGCGCTACCTCCCGGCACGGGTCCGGGTGCTGGACGCGGCGCTGAGTCAGGCGTTCTCGGCCCGGGCCGAGCGCTACGCCACCTGGCTGGCGCGCGCAGGGACACGCGCCTGAACGACTGGGTGCAACGGGCCGGTGAGGCGTGGCATCTTCCCGCCTTTCCGAGCCCGGAGGTCCGACATGGCGGCGCCGATCACCCTGTACCAGTTCGAACTCTGCCCCTTCTGCCACAAGGTGAAGGCGGGGCTGGAGGTCAAGGGCCTGGCCTACGACAAGATCGAGGTCAACCCCATGAACAAGAAGGAGCTGCCGCCGGGCCTGCCCGAGGACGCGCCCAAGAAGGTGCCGGTGATCAAGTTCGCCGACGGCGAGCTGGTGTACGACAGCACCGACATCCTGCACGCGCTCGAGGCCAAGCACCCCGAGCGGCCCTTCACCCCCGCCGACGCCGCCCGCAAGGCCCGCAGCGACGAGGTCGAGGCCTGGGTGGACGACACCTTCGCGCAGGCGCTGCCGACGGTGATCTACGGCACCTGGGGCGAGGCCGTGACGGCCGCTCAGGTCACCGCGCGCACCAGCAACTTCGGCTTCGTGCAGAACATCGGCGTCCGCGCCGGCGGCTCGCTGATCATGCACCAGATCTCGAAGCGGATTCTGAAGCGCAACGGCCGCGGCCCCAAGGACGGCCGGGCCTGGGTGCGCGAGGAGGTGGAGCGCTTCGAGGGCTGGCTGGGCAGCGACGCCTTCATCGGCGGCGAGGATCCCAGCCTGGGCGACGTGGCCATGCATGGGGCGCTGACCTGCGTGCAGGACTTCCCCATCTTCGCCGAGCTGATGCAGCGCCCCGCCCTGAAGGGCTGGTACGACCGGGTGCAGGCCCGCCGGGGCTGAGCGCGCGGGTCGCCTGGAGGGCGTGGGTTCGGCTACGGTGCCCGGCACCGGAGGATCCGAGCATGCGCACCCGAACCCGCCGCCTGGCGCTGGGGCTCGCCGCCCTTGCGCTGTGGGCCTGCGACGACAGCTCGCCGGCCGACGCACCCTCGCCGGACGCCGCGCCGGTCAGCGACCTGGCCCCCGACCGCGTCATCCACGATGGCGCGCCCGATCCCGAGCCGGAGCGCGACGCGGGCCCACCCGGCTGCGCCACGACCCAGCGCTGGGCGGAGGGCTCCCCCGAGATCGAGCTGTGGCCCGATCCCACCCTGCTGGTGGCCGACGACGCCACCGCGACGGGCTGGCGCC
The DNA here is from genome assembly GCA_020633555.1 of Myxococcales bacterium. GTDB lineage: Bacteria > Myxococcota_A > Bradymonadia > UBA7976 > UBA1532 > JACKDL01. Next base: position 20,661 of record JACKDL010000043.1, read on the forward strand.
TTGACCCCGATCCCGCCCGCACCGAGTGGATCGCGGCGGCCCCGCGGCTGGTCACCGACACCCTGCAGGACCTGAGCAAGCTCAACGGCTTCGCCCGCTCGGGCGGGGTCATCTTCCGCTTCGACGGGCCGGTGCAGGGTGTCCCTTCAGGCTGGGAGGCCACCACCGCCGAGGGGGCCGCGGCGGTGCTCCTGGATCTGAGCCAGGATCCCCCGGCCCAGGTGCCCTTCGAGCTGGAGACCGGCGAGGAGGGCGCCACCGCCATCCTGGTGCCCATGGTGCCGCTCAAGCCGGGCGTCGAGTACGCCGCGATCCTCGGCCCCGCCATCACCGGCGCCGACGGGGGTTGCGTGGCCGCCGCGCCCGACCTGACGGCGGCCCTGGATCACGACGACGAGGGCCGCCTGAGCGCCCACTGGCGGCAGGCCATCGAGCGCGGCGTGGCCCAGATGGGGTGGTCGAATGGCTCGGTGGTGGCGGCCACGGCCTTCGTCACCCAGGATGCCCGCGCGCCCATCGTGGCGGCGGCCCAGGCCATCGCGCAGGCCGAGTACACCTGGCTCGAAGCGCCCGCCTGCGAGTTGGCCGGCGACCTGCGCCGCTGCGAGGCGGCCTTCCTGGCCTGGGACTACCGCGACGACCGCGCCATCTTCACCGCCGAGGCGCAGCCCGAGCCCTGGCGCATCCCCGTGACGCTCTGGCTGCCGCCCGCCGACGTGCCGGGGCCGTACCCGGTGCTCATCTACGGGCACGGCATCGCCTCCCGCCGCGGGGAGGGGGGCCGGGCGGGTCGCCTGCTGGCCCCCCACGGCTTCGCGGTGCTGGCCACCGACGCGCTGCGCCACGGGGATCACCCGACGGCCACCGCCGAGTCCGATGGCGCCGCGGCCCTGGACTTCCTGGGGGTCGACCTGGCCAACCTGCGGGTGGACGGGCTGGCCCTGCGCGGCCACTTCAACCAGACGGCGCTCGAGAAACTCCAGCTCATCGAGCTGGCGCGCCAGGCCCCCGATCTGGACGGCGACGGCACCCCCGAGCTGGATCCCACCCGGGTGGTGTACTGGGGCATCAGCCTGGGCGGCATGTACGGCGCTCCCACCGCGGCGCTGGCCGACGGCCTGGGCGCAGCGGTGCTGTCGGTGGCGGGCGGCCGGCTCATGGCCTTCGCCACCGAGACCGAGCAGGTGGCCCCGCTGCTGCCCGGCATTCGCAACCTGGCGGGGGGCGAGGGCCCGCTGCAGCGCCACCTGACCGTGCTGCAGACCCTGGTGGACGGGGGCGATCCGGCGGTGTGGGGCGCCCACATCCTGGCCGACCGGGTGCGGGGCGAGCCCTTCCCGCTGCTGATGCCGGTGGTGCTGGAGGACCAGGTGGTGCCGCCGCTGACGAACCGGGCGCTGGGCCGGGCCATGGGCCTGCCCCATATGGCCCCGGTGGCCCGCCCCGTGGACGGCCTGCAGGTGGTCCAGGGTCCCCTGCGCGACAACCTGCGGGGGCTGACGGCGGGCTACTTCCAGCACGACCGCCAGGGGGATCCGCCCGAGACGGCCACCCACAACGGGGCGCCCACCGGGCTGCAGGGCGCGCTGCAGGTCGAGGCCTTCTGGACGGGCTGGCTGGAGGGCGCGCCCGTCATCATCGACCCCTATGCCGAGCTGGGCACGCCCCCGCTGGACTGACCGCTCCGGCGGGCCCGGTCGATTTTGGCGCGACACGGCCCGCGCGCTGCCGATGGGATCGGTGGGTGCCCGACGCGCCCACTGATGCCCCGGGAGTTGCTATGCTCGGCCACATGACCGCCCCTGCCCACCGCCCGCCCCCCTACGACGACCTGTACCGCCACCTCCAGGCGCTGCCGCCCAACAAAGTGGGCGAGATCGTCGACGGCCGGCTGTGGGTGTCGCCCCGCCCCGCCATGCCCCACGCCGTGGGGGCATCCGTGCTCGGTGGCTTGTTGGTGCCCCGCTTCTACCTGGGCCACGGCGGCCCCGGGGGCTGGGTCGTCCTCTTCGAGCCCGAGCTGCACCTGGGCGCCCAGGTCATGGTCCCCGACCTGGCCGGCTGGTATCAGGCCGACCTGCCGCTGCATGAGCTGAAGGCGACGGCGGCCTCCACGGCGCCCGCCTGGATCTGCGAGGTCCTCTCGCCCGCCACCGCGCGGCTCGACCGCTCCTGGAAGCTGCGCGCCTACGGCGAGGCCGGGGTGCGCTACGCCTGGCTGCTCGACCCCGTGGCCGGCACCCTCGAGGTGTTTCTGCGCCAAGGGGACCGCTGGGTGCTCGAGCGGGTGCACACGCCCGATGATGGCTCCGTCTGCGCCGCGCCCTTCGCCGAGGCCAGCCTGGATCTGAGCCCCATCTGGGGCCCGCCGGCCAAACCGCCCGTGCCGCCCTCAGCCGAGCAAGAGCCCCTGGTGCAGCAGCCGCCCGAGCAGGGCTGAGCCCTCGCCCGGCAGCCGGGCCTCCAGGGCCTGCTGCGCCGCCGCCACGTCCAAGCCCGGCGGCAGGGCTGCCAAAGCCTCGCCGTGGCGCCGCGCCAGCGCTTGCACCTGCAGGCCCAGGTCGCCCTCCAGGCCCACCAGCCAGTGCCCCGGGCGGGGCGCTGGCGGCTGGCCCGCCAGCAGGGCGGGCAGGTCCAGCGGGCTGGCGTGCAGGAAGACCCCGGGCCGCCAGCGCACCCCCACCTCGGCGGCGGGCGCCAGCAGCCGCTTGCGGGCTTGCAGCGCGGCGGCCTCCAGCGCGAAGGCGGCCTGCAGGGCAGGGGACGTCCCCTCGGCCACGCACTCGCCCAGCAGCGCCACCCCCACCGGGTCGAAGTCGGCGTGCACCCCCGGCAGGCGCCCCGCGGCATCCCACGCCCGCAGCCGCTCGAACGGATCGCGCTCGGCCAGCCGCGCGCAGGTGTGGGGGAACTGCCGCAACAGATTGCTCAAGTGCATGGCGGCCACCAGCAGCCGCCGGGGCGCGGCGGCGCTCTCAAGGTAGAAGAACGAGCTGAACAGGGCAGGGTGGGCCTGCACCACCGCCGCCTCGTCCGGGCTCAGCGCCGCGCGCGAGAGCGAGCTGAAGCCGTCGAACTTCAGCTTACTGAAGTGCTCATTGAAGTAGGGTGTGTCGGGCAGCACGCACAGGGTCTGGGCGGTGACGTGCACGCCCTTGCGCAACAGGCGCCAGGCCAGGTCGAAGCTCTGGGCCAGATCGGCGGGCGTCTCTTCGGGGAAGCCGAAGATGAAGGTGCAGTAGGCCCGGATCCCTGCCGCCCGGGTGGCCTGGACGGTGGGCGCCACCTTCGCCACGTCCAGCCGCTTGCCCATGGCCTGCTGCAGCCGCGGCGAGCCCGTCTCGACGCCGTACAGCACGCTGTCGCAGCGCGCCTGGGCCATGAGCGCCAGCAGGCCGGGATCCACCCGGTCGATGCGGGTGCTGCACCCCCACGCCAGCGGCGGCCCCCGGGCGATCATGGCCTCGCAGAAGGCCCGCGCCCAGCGCTTGTCCACGGTGAAGATGTCGTCGGTGAAGGTCACATGGCGCACGCCGTGGGCGCGGTACAGGTGACCGAGCTCGTCCACCAGCCGGTCCACGTCGCGGGCCCGGTGGCGGCGGGCGAAGAAGGCGCTGGTGCTGCAGAAGCGGCATGCCCAGGGGCAGCCGCGACCCGACTCCACGGTGGCGATGGGGCTGGGCGGGGCCAGATCCAGCGCGGGCGGGGGCAGGTCGTCCAGCACCAGCCGGGGCGCGGGCGGGGGGCCCACCAGCGGGCCGTCGGGCCCCGGCTGGATGAGCCCGGGGATCTCGTCCAGCGGGCTGCCCGCGAACAACGCCCTCACCAGCGCCGGCAGGCTGTCCTCGGCCTCGCCGGTGAGCACCAGGTCCACCGCCTGGGGGAAGGCCGTCAGCAGCGCCGGCCCCGTGGCTGTGGCCTGCGGCCCCCCGAACACCACGGTGACGTGGGGCGCCCGCCGCTTCACGGCCCGCGCCAGGGTGAGCTGGGCGGGCAGGGTGTGGCACCAGGCGCTCACGCCCAGCAGCGCCACGTCGCCCGGGGCCAGCAGCGCCTCGGCGGCCGCGTCCGCGGCGGCCTCATCGGCGAAGTACAGCGGCCCGTCGTGGACCCGCACCGCCACGCCATCCTGGCGCAGCAGGGCCCCCAGCAGCAGCAGTCCCACGGGCACGTGCTGGTTCTTCCAGGCGTTCACCAGCCCGGTGGCGGGGGGCACCAGCACCACCGCGCGCGGGGCTGGAGGCGGCGGGGTCACTGGCAGAACCAGCCCACCTGGTCGTTCACGTAGCCGCAGGTGCGGCCGCCGGCCGCGCAGTCCTCGCGGTGGAAGCCCTCGGCGTCGCACCACTCGGCCAGCGCCCCGTTGCAGCGCCCCAGGTAGTCCAGCCCCGCCCGGCAAGGGTCATCCACGCAGTCGGCGCCCACCCGGTCCACCGGGGCGCAGTACTGGCCGCAGGCGCCGCAGTCTCGGACCCGGGGCACGCCGCCCACGCACCAGCGGGCCACGTCGCCGGCGCAACGCCCGAAGCCGTCCAGGCCCTGGCACGAGTCGGGCACCCGGATGCACCGGAAGCCGGGCGCGGCGGCGTCCCAGCCGCAGGTGTCGCAGGCCTGGCGCTGGACGGCCCCGTCCTGGCACCACACGGCGGTGTCGCCCTCGCAGAACCCGCCGGCGTCGATGGCCCCGCAGCCGGTGGCCGCCCCGGGCACCGTGGGCCCCGTGTACTGCTCGATCCAGTCCACCACCAGGTCGGTGCGGGTGTAGTTGTCGCGGCCCAGGCACGACGGATCGCCGTGGCTCAGATCGCCCGCCACCCGCACCGTGCCGTCGGGCGCGTTGATCATCACCGGCCCGCCCGAGTCGCCGAAGCACACCCCGCGCTGCCCCTGCCCATCGATGGTCAGGTAGGGCGCCTGCAGGGCCACGATGGGCTCGGCGGTGAACCAGCGCACGTTGAACTGCCCGCGCTCGGTCTGCCCGTAGCCCGCGGCCTCGGCGGTCTGGCCGATCCAGTCGCCGCCCAGCGGGAAGTCCACGATGGCGATGGGCTCGACCCCCGGCGCCACGTCCGCCAGCGGGCGCTCCAGCTCCAGCAGGGTCATGTCCACCTGCGGGTGGTCGATGCTGCGCACCGCGCTCAGGCAGCGGTTGGGCGCCGCGGGGTCCTCGCCCACGCAGAACCGCGCGCCCACCCGGTGGCCGCAGTGGGCCGCCGACAGCACCCAGGTGCCGGTGATGAGCGTGCCCGTGCAGCCGTTGAAGCTGCCGATGGCCAGCACCTGCCCCGCGGTCAGGGCCACGTGGGTGGGATCACGGGTGCCGTTGTAGACCTTCTGTGCCGTGCGCAGGTCGCCACAGCGGTCCCGGGGGCCCCCGGGCTCGGCGTCGGGCACGGCCTGGTCCACCGGTGGGGGCGCGGCGTCCCGGGGGGGGCGGGCGTCCAGCGGCGCCAGGAAGGCGTCCCGCGGGCCCTGATCCTGCAGGGGGGCGCCCCGGTCCAGCCGAACCACGCCGGCGTCCAGGGTGCCCTGGCCTACCAGGGCGTCCAGCTCGATCACGTCGTCGCTGCGCCCGCCACCGCTCAGCGAGCCGGGCGTGCAGCCCGCAAGGCAGCCGATCGCGGCCAGGCCCATCGCGGGCAGGCGGCGGCTCACTGCGGCACCGCCTGAGCCGGCCGGATCATGGGCAGGTGGGGGATGCCGTCCTCGTCGTAGCCGGGCCCCGACACCGCGAACCCCAGCCGGCCGTACCAGCCGCGCAAGTGCGCCTGAGCGCTCACGAAACAGGGCACGGGCCCGCCGGCCTGGTCGAAAAGCCCCTGCAGTCCGGCCCACATCAGCGGGTCACCCAGGCCCTGTCCACGCACCGAAGACGCGGTGATCACGCGGCCGATGACGGCCTCGGGCCGCAGCACGCCCGGGGCGAAGCCGCGCAGGTAGGCCACCAGCGCGCCGTCCTTCCAGCCCAGCAGGTGGCGGGCCTGCGCGTCCTGGCCGTCTGCGTCCAGGTAGGCGCAGTCCTGTTCCACCACGAACACGGCCTGACGCAGGGCCAGCACGGCGTAGAGCTCGGCGGCGGTGAGCTGAGCCCACGCGCGCCACTGCCAGTCGACGGGAGGGGGGTTGGGCATGGCGCCAGGATGCCGGCGCGCCGGGGGTGGCGTCCAGGGCCCCGGGCCGCCAGACTGCGGGCCATGCGACACCCGATCCTGCTGCTGTCCCTGAGCCTGGCCGCCTGCGGCACGGCGCCGCCGCCCGCCCCCGCGGAGCCCGCCGCCGCCGAGCCGGCCGCCGTGGCCCCAAGCGCGCCAGCGAGCGCGGCCCCGGTGAAGCGCGTGGCTGAGTTCACCCCGCCGGCGCTGCCGCCGTCCCCCTCGGCCGAGGCCGTGACGGCGGCCTGCCAGGCAGCCTGGGAGACCCACGGCCCCGCCATCGAGGCGGCGCTGAAGGCCCGGGCCCTGAAGCTGGCCCTCTCGGTCCAGGTGGGCCAGCAGGTGAAGGATCTGCGCGCGCTGGTGGGCCGCTGCCCCGAGCCCGTGCAGCCCGCGCTGACGCTGGCACAGATCGCCGCGCAGACCTGCGGCAAGGGCCCGGACGCGGCCTTGCCCCTCACCGAGGCGGCCGTTCGCTTCAGCACGGTGGCCAGCCTGTGCACGGGCGAGGACGGCACCGGGCCGGCCCTGGAGGCGGTGGCGAGCGGCCTGCGCGAGGCCGCCGAGGCCGGCTGCCCCGTGCCCGAGCAGGCCGCGGCGGTGGGGGCCACGGCCGCCCTGCGCGCGGCGCCGACCCTGACCCACGTGCCCGAGGCCCGCGACGACTTGTTGAAGGTGCTGGCGCCGTAGCCGGCGCCACGGCGCGTCTCAGAACCCGATGCGCTTGAAGAACTTCGCCGTCTGCGTGACGTAGTCCTGCTTGTCGAAGTGGATCAGGTGGCTGCCCGGGAACCAGTGGATGGCGCAGCGCCCCCAGTGATCCCACAGCAGCCGCGCGTGCTTGGGCGGCACGATGCGATCGGCCACGCCCCCGATGATCATCAGGCGCTGCTTGGGCAGCCGGGCCGGGTAGCTCAGCGGCGTGCAGCTCGCCAGCGCCCGCCGCAGGGTCGAGATGGGCTGCCGCGTGGCCGCCAGCATGGCCCGCACCGCCAGGCTCAGCGGGTGCCACTCCAGCAGCAGGTCGGGGATGCTGGCCACCGGCACGTTGGGCATCGAGAAGGCCAGCCGGGGCTCCACCGCGGCCAGCAGCGCCGCCGTATAGCCGCCCAGGCTCATGCCCGTCACGCCCAGCCGCGGCACCCCCTCGGCCTCCAGGTGATCCATGAGCACCCGGAAGTCGCACACCGCCTGCGCGAAGGCCTCGTTGATGCCCGCCAGCCCCCGCGCGAAGAACCCATGCCCGCTGAAGGGGCTCAGCGGGTGCTGCCGCGGCCCGTGAAAGGGCAGGGTGAAGAGCAGCAGGTCGTAGCCCATGCGGTACAGCAGGGGCAGCGCGAAGAACCAGGTGTTCAGCCAGTAGGCGTCGGCGCAGAAGCCGTGGATGGCCGCGATGGTGGGCCGCGGGCCCGACTCGTGCCGCCAGTACCGGGCGTGGGCGATGTTGTTGCGCTGGTTTTGCTGCCAGCGCCCGTGCATGCGCGGGTTCACCGGCAGGAAGGGCGACTCGAAGCGCAGGTCCATGACCTGCCCGTCCTTCGGCCGGAAGCTGGGCACGCTGGCGGGCGTCGCGGTGACCTTCACCCCCTTGGGCGGCGGCGCGAAGAACAGGTCGGGGTTCCGCTGCTCGGCGGCCCGCGCGTAGAAGTCCACGTCGTCCAGGTCCGCCCGCAGCGGGCTGCGCTGCAGGCCCAGCGACACCGCCAGGGCCCCCACCGCGGACGCCGCCCCGCTGCGGATGGCCAGGTCGCTCACGGCGGTGAGCTGCACCCGCGCCCGGTCGTACCAGTCCAGGGCGAACCCCTCGGACTGCCCCGCGAAGTCGGGCTCCAGCCGGCGCCACCACTCGTCGGGCGGCATCAGGTTGGGCGCCGCGATGCAGCGGTCGTGCACGATGCGCGACATGATGTTCTCGTGGGGCATCAGGCGCTCTCCCGAAGGGCCTGCAGGTGGGCCTCCAGATCCTGCGGCAGCGGGGCCTCGAACACCAGGGTCTCGCCGTCGGCGCGGGTCCACACCAGCCGGTGGGCGTGCAGCCAGAGCCGCCCGGGGAAGGCGGGCACCGGCCGGCGCTGCCCGGGGCCGTAGCGGTCGTCGCCTACCAGCGGGTGTCCGATGCCGGCCAGGTGGCGGCGGATCTGGTGTTTGCGCCCCGTCTCGGGACGCACCCGCAGCAGGCTGAAGGCGCCCACCCACTCCGCCAGCCCGTAGCGCGTCACCGCCGGCAGCGGCCGCCCGCGCCGGCCGTCCGCCAGCGGCTTGCGCACGATGCCCTTGCGGCGGGCGCGGCCGTACACCAGGGCCAGGTAGGTCTTGCTCACCCGGCCCTCTTGGAAGGCCTTGCCCAGCGCGCCGCGCAGGGCGGGGTCCACGGCGCACAGGACCAGGCCCGAGGTGCCCTGGTCCAGGCGGTGGGCGGGCCGCAGCCCGGGGGCCTGGGCCTCGAGCCAGTCGGTCAGGGTGGGCGTGGGGTCGTCACCGGCGGGGTGCATGCGCCAGCCGGCGGGCTTCAGCACCGCCCACACGCCGGCGCGCTCGGTCAGGACTTCGGGGGTCTGCATCTGCCCATCATAGGCCACCGGCGCCTTGCGGGGCAGCGGGCGCGGTTCCTATGCTGCCCTGCGTCATCGGACAACCGGGGGGAGGTCGCCGTGCCGAGCGTGTTGCGGGCGGGATTCATCAGTGCGTGGGCCGCGGCCCTGGCCGTTGCGTGTGTGCCGCAGGGCGGTGGCGGCGGCGAGGTCATCACCCCGCCCGACCAGGGCGTGCGCGCCGATGGGGGGGGCGGCGGCGCCGGGGGCGCGCCCATGCAGGACATGCGGGTGCCCCTGGACATGGCCCCGGTGCCGCAGTGCGCCAACGGCGTGGACGACGACGACGACGGCCTGATCGACCTGCGCGATCCCGGCTGCGGCAGCGCCGCCGACGACGACGAGTCGGACGATCCGCCCCCGCCCGCCTGCGCCAACGGCGAGGACGACGACGGCGACGGCTTCATCGACTTCCCCGAGGACCCGGGCTGCGGCTCCGACCAGGACGACGACGAGGGCGACGACGTGGCCCCGCTGCCGCAGTGCCTGGACGGCACCGACAACGACGGCGACGGCTATGTGGATCTGGCCGATCCCGGGTGCGCCAGCGCGGCCGATCCCCGCGAGTCCGATCCCGAGGAGCGCCCGGTCTGCGCCAACGGCCTGGACGACGACAGCGACGGCATCATCGACTTCCCCATGGATCCGGGCTGCTCGGCCGCGGGCGACGACGACGAGACCGATCTGGCCATGCCGCCCGCCTGCGCCAACGGCCGCGACGACGACGGCGACGGCCACGTGGACTACCCCGAGGATCCGGGCTGCGCCGGGCGCGGCGACCGGGACGAGGGCGATCCCCCGATCATCCCGGGCTGCGCCGACGGGGTGGACAACGACCGCGACGGCGCCACCGACTGGCCCGCCGACCGGGGCTGCACCTCGGCCGCCGACACCACCGAGGCCGCCACCTGCGGCCGCGACCGCGACGCCGTCGAGCTGGCCGGCCCCGGCAGCGTCCAGGGCTCCACCCGCGGCGCCCCCTTCGCCGAGGAGGGGAGCTGCGGCGGCCGCGGCGCCAGCGAGACCGTGTACGTCTATCGCCTGGAGCGGGCCGTCGAGGCCTTGTCCGTGCGCACCCGCGGGGTGGGGCAGCAGCCGCTGGAGACCACGCTGTATGTGCGCCGCGCCTGCCTGGATCCGCAGACCGAGCTGGCCTGCAGCCGCGAGCGCGCGGACGCGATGGCCGAGAACGGGGTGACGCTCGAGAACCCCGCCGCCGGCGAGTACTTCATCGTGGTGGACGGGGCCACCGGCGCCTCGGGCACCTTCGAGCTCACCGTCGAGGAGGTGCCCCTGGCGGCGTGCCTGAACGGCGAGGATGACGACGGCGACGGCCGCGTTGACTTCCCCAACGACCCCGGCTGCACCCGCGCGAGCGACCGCGACGAGACCGATCCGCTCACCCCGCCCGCCTGCGCGAACGACGAGGACGATGACGGCGACGGTCAGGTGGACTTCCCGCTGGATCCCGGCTGCCGCTCGGCGGCCGACCGCGACGAGGCGGACCTCTGCGGCCCCGGCGTGCGCTTCGAGGACTACCCGGTGGGCGAGCCCTTCTACCTGGGCGACACCCAGGGCGGCACCCAGCAGTTCCAGGGCACCTGCGGCGGCGGCGGCGTGGAGCGGATCCTGGCGTACGAGAACCCGTTCAACGCCCGCATCACCTTCAGCGTCAACCACCCCGAAACCCAAGACAACACGGTGCTCTACGTGCGCAGCGATTGCGACGGCGCCAACAGCGAGCTGGCCTGCAGCGCGGGCGACGCCCGCAACCAGATCACCAAGGGCAGCGTGACCCTGGAGCGCGTGGCCCCCGGCACCCTCTTCATCTTCGTCGACCAGAACTTCGGCCTGGGCGGTGGCTTCAAGCTCACCGCCGAGGTGGAGCGCCTGCCGCCCGGCTGCAGCGACGAGACCGACAACGACGAGGACGGCTTCGTGGACGCCGACGACGTGGGCTGCAGCGGCCCCGACGACGAGGACGAGCGCGATCCCGATCCCGAGGCCGGCGATCCCTTGCCCGCCTGCTACAACCAGGCCGATGACGACGGCGACGGCTTCGTGGACTTTCCGCTCGATCCCGGCTGCGACAGCAAGGGCGACGTGGACGAGGCCGATCCCGCCCAGCCTCCTCAGTGCGCCAACGGGCTGGATGACGACGGCGACGGCGTCATCGACTTCCCCGAGGACGTGGGCTGTGTGGCTGCTGGCGACGACGACGAGGGCGACGCCAACCGCCCCCAGTGCACCAACCGCATCGACGACGATCAGGACGGCCTGACCGACTACCCGCTGGATCCAGGCTGCGCCGGCGCGGGCGACCGCAGCGAGCGCGACGAGCCCACGCCCCCGGCCTGTGCCGATCAGCGCGACAACGACCGCGACGGGCTGGTGGACTTCCCCTTCGACCCGGGCTGCGCTGCCGCGGGCGACGCCAGCGAGGCGGATCCGGCGGTGCCCGCCGCCTGCAGCAACGGCCTGGACGACGACGGCGACGGCATCATCGACTTCCCGCGCGACCCCGGCTGCTCGGCCAGCGGCGACACCAGCGAGGCGGATCCGGCCTTCGCGCCCCAGTGCGCCAACGGCCTCGACGATGACCGCAACGGCCGCGTGGACTGGCCCGACGACCCGGGCTGCCGCTTCGCCGGCGACCCCACCGAGAGCAGCGACGGCGCGGTGTCGGCCCGCTGCGCCGACGGCATCGACAACGACGACGACGGCGCCATCGACCTGGCCGATCGCGGCTGCCAGGACGCCCGCGACGACGACGAGACCGACCCCCTGGACGATCCCGCCTGCGACAACGGGGTGGATGACGACGAGGACAACATCATCGACTGGCCCGACGACGACGGCTGCGCTGCCCGCGGCGATCTGTGCGAGCAGCCCGGGTTCGGGCTGTGCGACGGCCGCTGCCTGGATCTACAGAACGACGTGGCCAACTGTGGGCGCTGCGGACGAGCCTGCAGCGAGGGCGTCGAGTGCAACGAGGGGCGCTGCGGCGAGCTGCGCGACGAGATCCTCATGTGTGGCCGCAGCAGCCGCGACGCCAACCAGTTCGTGGTGGGCGCCCTGGCCGAGGCGGGGGTGCGGGTGCGGGTGAACCTGAACGGCTGCGACCCCACCCCCGACACCCAGGCCGTGCTGGTGCCCCGCGGCGGCGTGAACCTGTTCACCCAGAACAGCGCCGCCATCCAGGCCTATGTGCAGGACGGCGGCATCGTCATCAGCGAGTACAACATCAGCGACGAGGTCTACAACGGGCTGTTCCCCGAGCGGGTCGTGCAGGGCAACCGCAACGGGAGCTGCCGCGACAACATCCAGCCGGTGACCCAGGCCAACCCCCAGGACCCCTTCTGGCAGTGGAACCGCTTCGTGGCGCTGCCCGCGGCCAACTCGGGCTGCGGCCACACCGTCGACGCCTTCCCTGGCGTGACCGTGCTGGGCGGCTGGGCGGCCAACGCCAACTTCATCGGCTACCGCGATCTGGGCGCCGGCCGAGCCTGGCTGCTGGACATCGACTGGCAGGACTCGGACGCCGGCTTCACCGAGGAGAGCGTGTTCCTGATGGCGTCCATGATCGCCAACGGCCCGGTGCGCTGAGCCCCACCTGAGCGCCGCCCGGCCTCGCGGCGGGGCGGCTCCAACTCACTTACACCGTATATTCAGGGGGTTGGGGCGGGTCCCAGTCGTTGGGCGGCGCGATCCAGCGCGGCCAGGCGGGCACCAGATCGCCGTAGCGCGCTGCGTCGCGGATGGCGGTCATGAGCGTGCCGGGCCAGCCGCCGGCTCGGTCGATGAGCCGCTGCCGGGTGCGCACGTCCACCTCCACCACCTCGCTGAGGATGCGGTCGAGCACCGAGCCGGGCAGCGGCCCCAGCTCCCATGTGGCCGGCTCGATCCAGCGGGGCTGGTGCTGCCCCTCCAGCACCTCGGCTCGCCGGGTCACCAGCATGACGATGATGGGGAGCTGCGGCGCGCGGATGGCGTCCACCAGGCGCAGCACCTCGCGGTCCAGCCGGCGCAGGCCGTCGATGATCAACACGAAGGGGCGCCGGCTGCCGGCGGCCTGCATGAAGCGCGCGAACAGGCGGGCCTCCTCGACCCGGTCGGGTGCCGACCGGCCGGCGGCCCACTCGATGAGCCGCCCGCGCACGTCGGGTTCGATGACCCGGTGCCCGGTGAGGAACCAGTCCAGGTGCTCGCGCAGCTCCTGATCGGGCAGGCCGATGGCCCCGGCCACGCTCAGGCAGACCTCGCGCATGGAGCGGCCGTTCTGCCAGTGGTGTCGGTGACCGTCCACGTGGGCCGCCGACAGGAACGGCGTCGTGAGCTCCTGCACCAGCCGGGTCTTCCCCGAGCCCGAGGGCCCCGCCAGGATCAGCACCCCCAGCTTGGGGTCCCGCCACCAGCGCTCCAGGGCCCGCGACAGGCGCAACAGGATCTCGTCGCGGCCCAGGAAGGGTGTGCGCGGCACGGGCGCTTGCAGCGGCCCGGTCATGAGCGAGCCGTCGGGCGCCAGCGCGTAGCGGGCCCGGCGCTGGTTCAGCAGCCTACCCACCTCGTCGTCGGTGGCCTCGGGCGGGGCGTAGCGGGGCGGCCGCCGCGGCGGCCCCGGCGTGCGGATCTCGAGCGGGGCGCTCATGAGCGCCGCGAGCGCTTCGCGCGCCTCCACCGGGTGGGTGAACCGGTCGAAGGGGTGCGGCTGCATCATCTTCATGAGCACCTGGTCCAGCCCCCGCGGGATGGCGAAGCCCGGGCGCGGATCCAGGGGCGGGCAGGTCTTGTCCAGCCGCAGCATGAGCGACTGCACGGGCTGATCGGGCACCAGGAAGGGCACCCGCCCGCAGACCATCTCCCACAGCACGATGCCGAAGCAGTACAGGTCGGTCCACGGCCCGATGCGCCGCCGGCTGCCCGTGGCCTGCTCGGGCGCCGCGTACTCCACCGTGCCCAGCATGTCGTAGGCCGAGGTGCCGCTGCGGGCCTGGTCCTTCAGGCGCGCCACGCCGAAGTCCAGCAGCACGGCGTCGCCGCTGGCATCGATGAGGATGTTGTCGGGCTTGATGTCGCGGTGGATGACTCCGTAGGCGTGGGCGTAGGCCAGGGCGTCCAGGATCTGCTCGATGGCCGGCCACGCGTCGCGCCAGCTCGTCCAGTCACCCCACGCCTCGTGCAGGGGCCGGCCGTGCTCCAGGGTCATCACGAAGTACAGGCCGACGGCGGGGTCGTTGCCGGCGTCGATGACCGGCACCACGCCCTGGTGGCTCAGGCGGGCGGTGGCCTTGATCTCGCGCTGAAAGCGCATCTCGGCGGCCGGGCGCCGGCGATGCTGGTGCGCAGGACCTTGATGGCCACCGGCTGCCCGGTGATGCGGTCGGGCCTGCCACACCTCGCCCATGCCGCCGACACCGAGGCGTTTGACGAGGACGTAGCGCCCCCGACCTCCATCGGCTCCGACATGCCGCCCCCCGCAGGGTGACCCCCGCGCCAATCCTCCACCACCGCCGACAATCTAGCCCACGGCGCGGCCGGGGCCAACCCGCGGTGTCCGCATTTGCAGGGCGGTCGTGGGCGCGGGTCAGGGCAGGCGCGCGGCGTGGCGGATCACCATGACTCGGCGCTCGGTCAGGTGCTCCAGCGCGTACCGGATGCCCTCGCGGCCCAGGCCCGAGGCCTTCACCCCGCCGTAGGGCATGCTGTCCACCCGCATCGACGGGATGTCGTTGATGACCACGCCCCCCACCTCCAGGTGCTCGAAGGCGTAGTGGGCCTTGTGCAGATCCCGTGTGAAGACGCCGGCTTGCAGCCCGAAGTCGCTGCGATCCACCACCTGGCAGGCGGCCTTGAAGTCGGTGAAGGGCTCCAGCGTGGCCACCGGCCCGAACACCTCCTGGCAGCTCACGGGGGCTTCATGGGGCACGCCTCCAGCCAGGTGGGCGCCACGTAGGGGCCCCCTGGCGGGTGCCGCCGCACAGCAGCGTCGCCCCGCGCGCCACCGCGTCGGCCACCCACGCCTCGACCCGCCGGGCTTCGCGCTCGCTCACCAGGGGGCCGATGAAGGTGTCCTCGTCCAGCGGGTGCCCGGTCTTCAGGGCCTGCGCCGCGGCCACCAGGCGGGCCTTCAAGGTCTCGTAGATGTCGGCGTGGATCAGCACCCGCTGCACGCTGATGCAGCTCTGGCCCGACTGGTAGAAGGCGCCCAGGGTCAGCCGATCAACCACGTCGTCCAGATCGGCGTCGGCGTCCACGATGCAGCCCGCGTTGCCGCCCAGCTCCAGGGCCACGTGCTTCATGCCGGCCTTGGCCTTCAGCGCCCAGCCCACCTCGGGCGAGCCGGTGAAGCTCAGCGCGCGGATACGCGGGTCCTCCACCAGGGGCGCCGCCGTGGCCGGATCGCACGGCAGGATGCTGAAGGCGCCCTCGGGCAGATCGCACGCCGCCAGGATCTCGCCCAGCAGCACCGCGCTCACCGGCGTGGCCGACGCCGGCTTCAGCACGAAGGGGCAGCCGGCGGCCAGGGCGGGCGCCACCTTGTGGGCCACCAGGTTCAGCGGGAAGTTGAAGGGCGTGATGAAGGCCGCGGGCCCCACGGGCACCCGGCGCACGATGGCCTGGTAGGGCTCGCCCCGCGGCGAGATGTCCAGCGGCAGCCACTCGCCCCCCTGGCGCACGGCCTCCTCGGCCGCGATGCGCACCGTGTCGACGGTGCGGGTGATCTCGCCACGGGCGTAGGTGATGGGCTTGCCGGCCTCGACGGCCAGCGCCCGGGCCAGCGCCTCGTGGCGGGCCTCGATGGCCCCCAGCACTTGCATGAGCACCGCCTGGCGCTTCCAGCCGGGCAGGGCGCGCATGGCCGGGGCCGCCCCGTGTGCCGCGGCCAGGGCGCGCTCCACCGCGTCGGCGTCGGCCCGGCCCACGGTGGCGAAGGGCTCGCCGGTGGCCTTGTCGGTGACGGTCAGCGTACCGGCACCCGGCTCGGGGCGGTTGGCGACGTAGATGGGGTAGGTGGGCAGCATGGCGGGCCTCCACGGGCAGGGGGCGACAGTCTGGCGCAAGCGCTCTCTCGCCGCCACGGGGGGCCTTCGGGCCAGCCCGCTTGAGTCACAGCGACGCGCCCCGCACTATCGGCGGACTGGTCGAGCACCAGCGAGGGGACAATGGCGATTCGAAGGGTGTTCCACCCCGTGGGGGCGGCGCTGGGCCGCACCCGCACGGGCGGTGCGGTGCGCGCGCTGGCCAGCATGCGCGGCCCGCTGCCCGACGAGGATCCACCCGCCGTGGTGGGCGCCCGTTACCGCGGCGCCGCCCGCGGCCGCGCGCCGCTGGCCGACGTGTGGCTGCCCGACGGCCCCGGGCCCCACCCCAGCGTGGTGTGGGTGCACGGCGGCGGGTTCGCGGTGGGCCACCGCCAGATGAAGCCCATGCGCTACCTGGCAACCGCCTGCCGCCGGGCCGGGATGGCCGTGCTCAGCTTCGACTACCGGCTGGTGTTCCGGGGCGGCCGCCTGGACGAGGCGGTGGACGACGTGGTGGCCGCCGTGGAGTGGTGGGCCGGTCAGAGCCACGCCTACAACCTGGACGCGGGCCGCGTGGCCCTCGGCGGCCTGAGCGCCGGCGGCTGCCTGATGCTGCTGGCTGCGCCGCGCCTCCAAGATCGCCTGGCCGCCGCCGTCAGCGTCTTCTCGCTCTACGACATCGCGGGCCTGGACCGCGGGCCCGCCCGGCTGCTCGGGCGCCTGGCGGCCGGCCCCGATCCCGCCCTGCGCCGGGCCCGCTCACCCGTGGCGGCGGCGCCGCTGCACCGCCCCCTGCTGGTGCTGCACGGCACGGACGACAGCCTGGTGCCCGTGGCGCAGGCCCAGGCCTATGTGGCCCAGCGCCAGGCGGCGGGGCTGCCCACCACCGCCCGCATCTACCCGGGTGAGCCCCACGCCTTCTTCAACGTGCCCCAGGCGCCCATCGCCGCCCGGGCCGCCGCCGACGTCACCGCCTGGCTGCGGGAGCGGCTGGCGTGAGGGGTTGGCTGCGGGGTGTGCTGACCGGGGTCATCACGCTGGCTGTCCTGCTGGCGCTGCCCGCGCCGGCGACCGCGGATCTGCGCCTGCTCACGGCGGCCCGCTGGCGCATCAACCGCCCGGGGCTGGGCTTCTTCAACGACCTGGGCTGGCGCCGGGGCCTGTACCCCAAGAACGACAGCCTGATCCTGCAGGGCTGCTTCGTCGAGGGCGGCCTGGTGGCCCAGGTGAGCCCGGCCTCGCTGCACCCGGGCGTGTACGTGCAGGCGGTGCCCGTCGCGCCCATCCTCTTGCGGGCCTCCATCCAGCGCCTGGAGTTCTTCGGCAACTTCGGCATGCTGATGACCTTCGACAGCCCCCAGGCCGACTGGTCGCCCCCCGAGCTGCACGAGCGCCAGCAGAAGGACGGCCAGCTCAGCGGCGGCTGGTACGGCGAGCTGCGCGCCCAGCTCCGCCTGAAGGTGAAGCGGGTGGTGACCCTGCACGAGCAGCGCGTGGGCTGGTTCCGCGCCGATCTGGATGTCGTGGGCGCCGATCAGGGCTGGTACGAGCCCATCAACGACCTCCTCATGGCCCAGACCGACTGGCTGCACACCATGAAGACCACCGTGGGCGCGCTGGCCTTCGGCGACCTGAACCACGAGTTCCTGGTCGTGGCGCTGCACTGGGAGCGCTACAAGGTGCGCGAGGCGGGCACGCTGCGGCACATCGCCGGCCTGGTGGGCCTGGGGCGGCCGCGCATGGACTGGTGGGGGGCGCCCAGCTTCGGGCTGCTGCTGGGGCTGATGCCCGTGGACGACCACCGGGCCGGCTACCCCTATGTGGGGGGCTTCGCGAACTTCAGCTTCAGCCTGGCCGGGGATCCCTGATCACTGGCCCCTGATCACTGGCCCTGCGGCGGCGGCATCATCAGCCCGCCGCCCTGAGCGGCCTGCATCTTCTGCGCGATGGCCTGCAGCTCGGCCTCCATCTCGGCCACCTTCGGGTTGATCTCGCGCATCTTGGCGCGCACGGCGGTGTCGAGCTCGGTGATCAGCTTCGACAGCTCGGGCTGCTGCAGGACCTCGCGCTCCAGGCCGGCCAGGCTCATGGCCAGCGCCTGCCCCTCGCGGGCCAGCTTCTCCAGCCCCTCCTGGTTGCCCGCCTTCTGAAGGCCCTCGGCCTCCTTCTGCATGGCCTCGAGCTGGGCGATCTTCGCCGTCACCGACGGATCCTTCTTGGCCATGGCCGCCTTCACCGCCACGTGCAGGGCGTCGCGCTTCTCGCGCAGGCCCGGCTCCTCCAGCGCCTTGGCGTGCAGGAGCTGCAGCTTCTGCTGGATCATCATGGCCTTCATCATGTCGGCCTGGGCGGGGTTGGCCCCGGGCATCATGCCGCCGGGCGGCGGCATCTGGGGGGCCTGGGCCAGGGCGGCGGCGGGCAGGGCCAGGCTCAGCGCGGCGGCGCGGGCGAGGGCACGGATCATGGCGTCGTTCACCTTCGGTCAGGGCGGACCGCGGGCCCGCGCCGGTGGGGCAGCCAAGCGCCGCCTCGGCGCGCACCGTAGCCGAGCGGGCGCGCCCGAACCAAGCCTGCTTGATCGGGCGCGCGCGGCTGGTCGACAGTGCCGCCATGCAAACGCCGCCCCGCACCCGATCCCTCGCCCCGCTGGCCCTGCTCTGGCCGCTGCTGTTCATGGCCTGCGACGACAGCGCCGGCAGCGGGGGGACCACCCCCCGTGACATGGGCGAAGTGGGGGTGTGTCGGTTCAACAGCGACTGCCCGCCCGGCTACTACTGCAAAGAGCGCCGCTGCGACCTGGACTGCCGCACCTCGCGGGACTGCCCCCCCGGCCAGAGCTGCGAGAGCGGCGAGTGCCTGGGCGCCCAGCCTGACCGCGGCGCCCCCCCCGACATGGCCAGCCCCCAGTGCCGCGCCGACGCCGACTGCGCCCCGCCGAGCACCGTCTGCGAAAGCGGCGCCTGCGTGCCCGGCTGCGCCACCACCGGCTGTGGAGCCGGGCAGACCTGTGGCGCCGACACCGGCCGCTGCGCCGCCTTCGACTGCCGCCGCGACGGCTGCCCCGACGGCCAGGCCTGTGACCGCGACACGGGCGCGTGTGTGTCCGCGCCGCCCTGTGATCCGCCCTGCGCGGAAGACGAATACTGCGACCTCGACCTGCGCCGCTGTGTGTTGCGCCAGACCTGCGCCGACACCGGCTGCCCCGACGGCTGGTACTGTGATGGGCAGACGGGCATGTGCCTGGAGCCCGACTGCAACCGGGACGGCTGCCTGGGGCAGCGGGTGTGCAACGAACAGAGCGGCCAATGCGAAGACCCACCCTTCGACTGCCGCAACGGCGATCCATGTGGGGCAGGGGAACGCTGTGACGAACAGACGGGGCGCTGCCTGGGCCGCGCGGCCCTGGGCGAGCGCTGCGACCGCGCCTTCCACTGCGCCAGCGACATGTGTGTGGGCAGCCCGCAGAACCCCAACCTGGCCTTCTGCACCCAGCTCTGTTGTTCCGAGAACGACTGCCCTGCCGGCTTCGGCTGCCTGTACGGCGCCGGCGTGCGCTACTGCGTGCCCGCGGCGCTGGTGCCCACCAGCAACTTCAGCGCCTCGGCGGGCCAGGACTGCAGCCGGGTGAACGACTGCCGCACCGGCATCTGCGGCCCCCGCGACCGCTGCATGGGCTCGTGCTGCACCGACGCCGACTGCCTGGGCGCCGTGTGTGAGCTGCTGCCCACCGGCGACGGCTCGGCCCGCGGGGTGTGTGACATCGGCAACATCGGCCTGGGCGGCCCCGCCGGCTCGCCCTGCTTCAGCGAGCTGGACTGCCTGAACCGGCTGTGTGTCCCCATCCCGGGGGGCAACGGCGGCGCCCCCGGCTACTGCGCCCCCTCGTGCTGCACCCACGCTGACTGCGGCGGCGGTCTGTTGTGCGGCCAGGTGCTGGTGGGCCAGCGTGGCGATTACATCCACACGGCGTGTGTGCCCCTGGAGGCCGGCCCGCGCGCCGACGGCGCCGGCTGTCTGTCCGACAGCGACTGTCAGAGCGGCCACTGTGTCGAAGACTTCTGCCGCCAGCCGTGCTGCTACGACCAGCACTGCGCCAACGGCCTGCGCTGCCTGCCCCGCGCCAACGGCGAGGGCAGCCTGGTGCGCGCCTGCGTGCCGCCGGACGTGCCGGCCGAGTAGCGTAAGATCGGCGCTGGCGGTCCGTCAGGCCTCTGCGGAGGTGCTTGATGATCAGAGCGAAGGCTGGAGCCAGTGGGCTGGTGCTGACCCTGCTGTGGGCCTGCGGCGGCGCCGACCCCGAGCCCGTGGCCCCTGGCGTAGCCGAAGACTTCGCCGTCCGCCTGGCCGCCTGTGACGCCGCCGGCTACTGGACCGTGCGCTACCAGGCCTCGCCCCCTGAACAGTTGGGCGCCCACCGCTACCCCGACGTGCTCGCCGTGACCCCGCAGGGCGTGATCGTCGACGCGATCGAGAGCCTGAGCTGCGAGGCGCCCGTGGCAGCTCGGGCCGACTGGCTCGACGCGGGCGGCTGCACGCTGCGTGTGCGCGCGGCCTTCGGCTGTGAGCGGCGACCGGGTGAAAACCTGGATCTCACCCTGACCTTGGGCAGCAACGCGGCCGGCGGCAGCGCGCTCGTCGAGCCCTTCGACCGCGATGACGGCCCCTGGCGCTTCGCGGCGGTGGCCGAGAGGAGCCACCTGGACACCGCCTGCGTCGTACCTGCGCCCGCGGACCTGCCCGCCACCGCGTACGCCGAGCC
>JACKDL010000044.1 GCA_020633555.1 Myxococcales bacterium
CGCCTGCGAGAAGCCCCCGGTGCTGGTGCTGCTGTCGTCCATGGCCGCCGTGGGCCCCGCCGCCAGCGGCGCCCCGCTGACCGAGGCCGCGGCCGCCCACCCCGTCACCGAGTACGGCCGCAGCAAGCAGGCCGCCGAGGGCGCCGCCCGGGGGTACGCGGGCCGGGTCCCCATCAGCATCGTGCGCCCCGGGGTGGTGTTCGGGGAGCGCGACCGCGAGACGCTCCCCTACTTCCAGCTCGCCCGGAAGGGCTGGCTGCTGGCCTTCGGGCCCCGCGACGAGGCCATCAGCGTCATCCACGTGGCCGATCTGGCCCACATCGTCGAGGTGATCTGCCTGCACGGGGAGCGGCTGTCACCCGAGGGGCCGCCCGACAAGGGCGTCTACTTCGCCGCCAAGGACCAGACGAGCTTCGGCGAGCTGGGCGGCCTGCTGGCCGAGATCTACCGCCGCGAGGTGCGGGTGCTGTCGGCGCCGGGCGTGCTGGGGTTCGGGGCGGCGGCCCTGCTGGAGCTCACCGGCCGCATGCTGGGCCGCAGCCGCGAGCGGGTGGACCTGTCCACCGTGCGCACGGCGGCGGCGGGCGCCTGGGTCTGCGATCCGAGCAAGGCCCTGGCCCTGCCCATCAAGCTGCGCATGACCTTGCGCGAGCGGCTGCAGCAGACGGCCGTGTGGTACCGCGAGGCCGGCTGGCTCTAGCCGCCCGTCAGGCCGGCCGGCGGCGCCGCAGCGGATCCCGGCGGGCCAGCCGGATGAAGGCGAACACCAACAGCCACGGCAGCCAGGTCACCGCGCGGGCCACCCAACGGCTGCGGCGCGGCCGCCCGTCCGGGCCGGCGGCGATGGCGTCGCCCTCGCAGCCACCGCCCGAGTCCACGTCGTCGCCTTCACAGCCGCCGCCGCTGTCGCTGCTGCTGCCCGAGTCCAGGTCGTCGCCTTCGCAGCCGCCGCCCGAGCTGCTGCCGCTGCTGTCCCAGCCGCTGTCGTCCCAGCCGTCGTCGTCGTCCCAGTCGTCGTCGCCCGAGCAGCCGCCGCCGTCGTGGTGGTTGATGACCACCACGCCGCCGCCGCCCTCGCGCACCACCGGCTCGTCGTCCTCGACGGCCCCCTCCACGGGCACCAGGGCGAAGCGCAGCCCCTCCACCCGCCGCCACAGGTGGGGATCGTCGCGGTCCACGAACTCGGCGGTGAGCTCCACCTCCACGTCGAAGCGGGCGTCCAGCGCCCGCAGGCGACCCTCGCGGGGGACGCGGTCGCTCAGAAAGACGGTGAGCCCGCGGGCGTCGTACTCGGCGTAGCCCAGGCGCACATGCGGGCTGGGCAGCAACACCCGGCCCCGGTTGAAGGCGCCGGGCGACACCGCCACCGAAAGCACGCCGGTGCGGCCGCCGGGCAGATCGGCCGACACGATGGCCTGCACCTCGCCGTCCACCGTGCCCACCGCCTCGACCGCCGCCGAGGTGGGCCGCAGGCCCGGGCCCTCGACCACCAGGTCGCCCGCCCCGCTGCCGTTCCAGCCCGCCGCCATCAGCCCCAGCGCCGCCACCGTCATCGCCCGCACCCAACCGGTCATGATCCCATCCCCCACCTGGCCGTTGTCTGGAAGTCCGCTTCAGCCGCGCCTGCGCCTCAGAAGTGCACCGTGGCGGTGCCCACGAGCCGCATGCGCATGAAGCCCGAGTCGTCCAGCCCCGCGGCCTTGGCGGCGTGATCGATGTCCTCGCGATCGGGCAGGAAGGTCATGTCGCCCGACGCGCCCAGGGACAGGGTGTCGTTCAGCCGGTACTGGAAGCCCACCTGGGTCGACACGGTGAAGGCGTCGCTCTTGAGCACCAGCGGGTCCAGCCCGTCGCGGCGCACCTCGGACTCGTCGAAGATCTGCCCGAAGCCGAGCTGGAGCAGCAGCCGGAAGCGCTCGGTGACCGGCAGGTACATGCGACCCGCCAGGGTGTAGCCGCTCTGGCAGCGCTCCACCCGGGCCGCGCCGGCGTTGGCGGGCCCGTCGAAGCCGAACTCGGCGCGGTCCAGCCGGCCCACCAGGTAGTAGGCGGGCGCGAAGCCCTTGATGCGGCCGCCGAAGCCGAAGGTGCCGCCGTAGGTGCGGCCGACGTCGCCCGAGGTCTCCAGGCCGATGGGGGCGGCGCCGCCCGCCTCCAGCTCCAGCAGGAAGTGGTTCTCGGCCAGGGCGGGGGTGGCGGTCAGGGCCAGCAGGGTGATGAGCAGCGTCTTGCGCATGGGTCGGTCCTTTCAGTTCGCAGTCACCCGCCCCTTGTGCAACGCCCGTTCCAACCTGCAGGCCCTGCCTCTGCGGCGAACGGCCCCCCCCCGGCGTGCCTGAGCGGCACGCCGGGCGTGACTTGCTGACACGGGGTTCAGGCGCAGCGGGTGACACGACGATGGCGCTTCGGGTACACAGCGCGTCCACGACCGGGGAGGTCGACATGCGCACGATCACGCTGGCGGCCGCGCTGGCGCTCACCATCACCGGCTGCGACGACGGCGACGCCACGCCGCCCGCGGCGGACGTCGGCGCCGATCAGGCCGTCGCCGCCGATCTGGGCCCCACGCCCGATGGCGCCGTGCCCGACATGGCCCCGGACGCCGAGCCCGACATGGCCCCCGACCTGGGCCCGGTGGGCGAGCCCACCGCCCAGCTCGTGGTGCAACGCTGGCTCACCGACGCCTACTTCGACTACCCCGAGGTGTACGCCTTCGCCGCCTTCGAGCCCCGCATGGTGCGCCTGGGCGTGGCCAACGCGGTGGGCTGGCTGGCCTACCAGGGCCTGCTGCCCGGCGAGGTCGTGCTGCCCGACAGCCCGTGGCGCCTGCCCGCCGTGGGGGAGCGGGTGCCCTTCACGCCCCCCGAGGGCCCCATGGCGCTGGCGGATCTGCAGTTCGCCGACGCCGGGCCGTGGGTGGCGGTGGGCGACGACATCGTGGCCGTGCGCAACGAGACCCTGTTCGCCGAGCTCGGCGTGCACGTCTACCAGACCGAGCTGGAGGAGGGCGCCGGCTACGCCGATCTGCTCCCCGGCGGCGCCACCGTGCCGGTGGAGATCGCCGGCGGCGCCCAGGTGCCCGGCGGGGTCATCGCCGCCGCGGTCACCCTGCCCGCCGACATCGAGCTGACCAGCCATGAGCCCACCCTGGCCCTGCCCCTGCGCGAGGGCCTGGCCACGGTGGTGGGCTGGCTGCCCAGCGAAGACCCCGACGACTTCATGATCGTGGGCATCGAGGGCGAGTTCAGCGGCGAGCTGGTGGCGGTGCCCGATGAGGACGCCAGCTACGACTTCAGCGAGCTCATCGAGCTGCACGCCGCCGGCAACGAGCTGGACGCCCTGACCATTGACCGGGTGCGCCTGAGCAACCGCCACCTGCCCCAGGGCCGGGGCGCGCTGCAGATCGTCAGCGTGAACCGCCAGTTCCTGTACCTGGACCCCATTGGCGCCTACCGGGTGCGCCCGCGGGTGCTCACGCCCGGCAAGCCCATCGGGCTGGTGGTGGAGTGGCCCGACGGCCGCTTCAACCCTGCCCTGGGCCCCACCATCGACCTGGGCCCCGACGTGCGCGTGGGCCAGATCGGCCTGGACACCTCGGGCCGGGTGCTGCGGGCGGTGGTGGAGGTGGCCGCCGGTGCCCCCACCGGGCCCCGGGATCTGCGCGTGCTCCAGCAGGGCGAAGAGGTGCTTCGGCTTGAGGGCCAGGTGCATGTGGCCGACGACCTGCCCGCCAGCGGCGCGTGCGCCGACGCCATCGAGGAGCCTGGCGTGCCGGACGGCACCTGGGTAGGCAGCCTGCAGGGCCAGCCCGACGAGCCCTTCGTGGCGGCGGGCTGCCTGGGCTTCGAGCCCAACGTCGAGCAGGCGCTGCCGGTGGCCCTGCAGGCGGGCCAGACCCTGCACGCCGAGCTGTTCGAGCACCGCTTCTTCGGCCAGCTCTACGTGGTGCGGGGCCCCTGCGACGGCGGCGTGGTCACCGAGTGCTTCCGGCCCGCGCGCATCGAAGAGCAGCCCCGTCTGAGCTACACGGCGCCGGTGGACGAGACGGTGCTGCTGGTGGTGGCCGCCAACGCCGATCCCGAGGATCCCGACAGTGGCTACGCCCTGTCGCTGAGCCGCACCGCCCCGGCCCCGCTGGTGGTGACGCCCACAGTGTTCACCGACGCCGCGCTGGCCGAGCTGACGGTGCGCGCCACCGCGGGCGGGTTCTCGCGGGCCAACGCCCGGCTTGCCGTGGGCGACGCCCTGGCCGAGGCCGTGG
This sequence comes from Myxococcales bacterium, assembly GCA_020633555.1. Taxonomy (GTDB): domain Bacteria; phylum Myxococcota_A; class Bradymonadia; order UBA7976; family UBA1532; genus JACKDL01. The sequence goes on from JACKDL010000044.1 coordinate 4,262, forward strand.
AGGTCCCCGTCGAGGGCGGGCCGGTGATGAACGCCACCGTGCGCCTGCCCGAGACGCCGGTGCCCGTCCGGCTGGACGTGCAGGCCACCCTGGCCGACGGCAGCCAGGTGGGCGTCGAGGGCGCCATCGAGATCAAGGCCTTCACCAGCGCCAGCGCCGCCTGCCCCGGCGAGCAGATCCACACCGAGGGCACCTGGTTCGGCTTCACCTTCGCCCAGCCAGCCACCATCGACGCCATCGAGGTGTGCTACGTGGCGCCCGAGGGGCCCGAGGCCATCCACCGGGTGGATCTGCTGCCCGGCCAGACCCTGGAGGCGCGGGCCGTGATGCCCGAGGCCGACGTGGTGCTCTACCTGCTGGCGAGCTGCGACGACCGCACCGGGATCACCTGTGTGGATCTGGGCAGCGGGGGCGATCCCGAGCTGGTGCAGTACACCGCGCCGAACGTGGCCACCACCGTGTACGTGGTGGTGGACGGCTTCAGCGTCGCCGACGAAGACAACTACGATCTGACCATCCGGATCCGGGACTGAGGGGGCCAAATGCGCATCTTCACCATCACCGCGCTGTCCACCATCGCCCTGCTGGCCTGCGAGGCCGAGAAGGTGCCGCCGGCGCCTGAGGCGCCCGCCGCAGCGGAGCCCGCCGAGGGCGACGGGCCCCCGCTGGCCTGGCAGTCGGCCCGGCACCCGGCCACCGCGGCCGGCGGCGCGGCCACCCTGTTCTTCACCCGCCCGGGCACCGAGCCCGGCATGGGCGAGGATCCCGAGGTGGATGACGCCGTGGCCGACGCCATCAACCAGGCCGAGTTCACCGTCGACCTGTGCCTGTACGAGTTCAAGCGCGAGCTGGTCTATCAGGCCGCCGTGAACGCCGCCCTGCGCGGGGTGCAGGTGCGCTTCGTGGGCGACGGCGACGAGATCGAGGACACCGGCTACCAGGCCCTGGCCCAGGCCGGCGTGCAGCTCGTGGTGCGGCCGCCCAAGCAGCGGATCATGCACAACAAGTTCGCCGTCATCGACGCGCGGCGCGTGTTCACCGGGTCGATGAACTACACCGACACCGGCATGTTGATGAACAACAACCACACGGTGCTGCTGGAGAGCCCCGACGCGGCGGACCTGTACGCCGAAGAGTTCCAGCAGATGTACGACCTGGCCCTGTTCGGCCCAGGCAAGGAGCCGGTGATCCACCCGCGCCAGTTCAACCTGGGCGACCGCCCGGTCGAGGTCTACTTCAGCCCCGAGGACCGGCCCATCGAGCAGCTCCGCCGGGCCCTCAGCACCGCCGATCACTCCGTGTACTTCATGATCTTCTCGTTCACCGACACCGACGTGGCCGCCGATCTCGAGGCGCTGCACGCCCAGGGCGTCGAGGTGGTGGGCGTGTTCGACGAGAGCCAGGCCCGCGGCCGCTACAGCGTGGATGAGCGCCTGGCCCAGGCCGGCCTGCCGGTGTTCATCGACGGCAACAACAACGCCGATGGCTTCGCGGGCGGAAAGCTGCACCACAAGGTGATGCTCATCGACGTGGGCACCGACTCGGATCCCATCGTGGTGAGCGGCTCGTTCAACTGGTCGAACGCCGCCAACCTGTACAACGACGAGAACCTGGTCATCTACCGCGGCGCCGACTTCGCCCTGCCCTTCCTGGAGGAGTTCTGCGCCGTGCTCGAGGTGGCCACCCCCCACCCCGAGTACCTGCTCGAGGTGCCCGATCCGTGCGCCGCCCTGCGGGTGAGCGTGCGCATCAACGAGGTGCTGCCCAACCCCGAGGGCACCGACGGCCCCGAGGAGTTCGTCGAGCTGGTCAACGCCGGCCCGTCGCCCATGGATCTGGCGGGCTGGACCCTGGGCGATCTGACCAGCCCCGAGCGCCACGTCTTCGACAGCGTGGTGCTGCAGCCCGGCGCGAGCATCGTGGTGTACGGCGGCCCGAACGAGGCCGAGCCCGATCGCCGGGTGGCCAGCGCCGGCGGCGGCCTCAGCCTGAACAACTCCAGCGAGACCATCACGCTGCGCGACGCCACCGGCACGGTGATCGACCAGATCTCGTGGGCCAACGCCGCCTCGGGCGTGGCCTTCAACCGCAGCCCCGACGGCGCCACCGACGGCGACGTGGTGGTGCCCCACACCGATCTGGGTGCGGCCGCCATGAGCCCCGGACGCCGGGTGGACGGCAGCCTCTGGCCGGGCCAGCCCATGATCGTCATCAACGAGCTGCTGCCCAACCCCGACGGCACCGACGCCGGCGAGGAGTACATCGAGCTGGTGAACGCCGGCACGGGCGTGGTGGACCTGAGCGGCTGGACCCTGGGCGACGCCCTGGAGGTGCGCCACATCTTCGACGGCCCGCGCCTGGCCCCCGGCGACGTGCTGGTGCTGTTCGACAAGGGCGAGCACGCCGACGTGCCCAACGCCCTGGTGTCGAGCACGGGCTCGCTGTCGTTGAACAACACCGGCGACACGGTGACCCTGACCGACGTGCACGGCGTGGTGCACACGCAGGTGGAGTACGGCAGCGCGGTCAGCGGCATGGCCTTCAACCAGAGCACCGACGGGCAGCGCACCGGCATGCTGGTCTTTCACTCCCTGGTGGAGGGGGCCGCGGGCAACCTGTCCCCCGGCCGGCGCGCCGACGGCGGCCTGTGGATCCCGCCGCCGCCCATGCTGAAGGTGGTCATCAACGAGCTGCTGCCCGACCCCGCCGGCACGGACACCGGCAGCGAGTACGTGGAGCTGGTGAACGTGGGCGACGCCGACATCGACCTGGCCGGCTACAGCCTGGGCGACGCCACCAGCAACGACCGCCACGTCTTCGCCGGCGGCAGCGTGCTGCCGGTGGGCCAGGCGCTGGTGATCTTCGACAAGGGCGAGCACGCGGAGGTGCCCGGGGCCATCAACAGCAGCTCGGGCAGCCTGTCGCTGAACAACACCGGCGACCAGATCACCTTGTACCGCCCGGACGGCACGGTGATGGACGGCGTGGCCTACGACAGCGCCCGCGAGGGTGTGGCCCTGACCCGCAGCGCCGACGCCGATCCGCTGACCGTGCTGGTGGACCACGACACGGCTCAGGGCGCGGTGGGCTACAAGTCGCCGGGCCTGCGCAACGACGGCTCGCCCTGGTGAGCGCGCCGGGGTAGGTTGCGCCCCATGACGCAGCCCAGCCCCCCGCCCAGCACGCCCGCCGCCCCTCACCCCCGCGACCGCTTCCTCACCGTCTACGGGCGCAAGCCTGTGCTCGAGGCCCTGCGCACGCCCGGCGTCCGGGTGGACAAGCTGCTGGTGGCCCACAACGCCCACGGCGACGCCGTGCAGGAGCTGCTGCAGGCCGCCCACGAGGTGGGCGTGAAGGCGCAGCGGGTGGCGCCCAAGCAGGTCACCCGCCTGTCCCGCAACCAGCGCCAGGATCAGGGCGTGGTGGCCGACGTGCTCGCGCCGCGGATGGCCGCGCTCGACGCCACCCTGGCCGCGCCCCTGCCCCGCCGCTGGGCCGGCCTGCTGCTGGACGGCGTCACCACGCCGGCCAACGTGGGCATGGTGCTGCGCGCGGCCACGGGCGCCGGGCTGGAGGGCATCGTGCTGCCCCGGGCGGGCAGCCCCGAGGTGGGGCCGCTGGTGATCAAGGCGTCGGCGGGGGTGGCCTTCAACGCCCCCATCCTGCGCGCCGCCACGGCGAGCGAAGCGGCCGCGGCCCTGGTGGCGGCGGGGGTGACCCTGGTGGGGCTGCGCATGGACGGCGCCGACGACCTGTACGCCGCGCAGTGGCCCGACCGGGTGTGCTTCGTGCTGGGCAACGAGACCCACGGCGTCAGCGCCGAGGTGGCGGCCCACACGACCCGCTGGGCGCGGATCCCCATGGCGGCCGGGGTCGAAAGCCTGAACGTGGCCACCGCCGGGGCCGTGGTGGCCTTCGAGCTCATGCGGCGGCGCCGGCTCTGAGCCGGCTGCGTCGGCGCGCCTTGCTCACGGCCGCCTGGTCGGCGCGGCTCAGGCTCAACCTGAACGTGGCACCCGATGACAAAGCCTGAAACCGGGCGTATTCCTTCTGGATACGGTTTCCTGAAGGCGCTCTGTCTCTGACGCTGCGAAGGGGCTAACGTGCCCCCATCGGCGCTCGGCGTGGCCCACTGGGGGGTCGGCCGCACACAGCGAGCGTCGCGGCCGGCCCGAGCCTGGGGGGGACGGGCCGGCCGCCCATTTTCCCACCTACGCTCAGCCCATCCAGACGCAGCGGCGGCCGCCGGTCAACGGCCCTGAGCGGGCTCGCAGGCGCCGGTGGTGGGATCCAGCGTGATCCGCAGCGGGCCCTCGCCCGGCTGCGCCCCGGCACAGGACAGCAGGTCGACCGCCCCGATCCAGGCTGCGGGATCCGCGATGAAGGACCCGGCCTCGCCCTCCACGGGGTCGAAGGCCAGGGCTGCGCTCGGCGCCACCTCGATCCGCACGACGCGGCCGTCGTCCTCGGGCGCGAGCTCGATGATGAGCCCCTGCGCCTGTTCGCTGGCCCCCGACCGCAGCCTCGCCTCGTCGTAGGCCACCCCGGGCACCTTCGCTTCGGGCGCCAGGGTCCCCGCCACCAGATCAGCGGTGAGCGAGCCCGGCAGGGTCAGGGTCGTGGGCCCGTCAGTACACTCGGTGCCGCCCGGCAGGTCGCCCAGGTCAGCGCAGCTCAGCTCGCCCGCCACCGCCAGCGTGACCTCACGCACCTGGCCGCTGGCCGAGACCAACCGGTAGCGCGCCTGGGCCCCGTCCACCACTGCCGCGTCCTGCATGGGCTCGGCGCGAAGCGCGAGCACCACGGGGTTGCCCACGTCGGTGCCCGCGGTCTTGTCATCCTCGGCCTCACAGCCCAGCGCCGCGAGCGTCAGGCCAAGCCACAGGTGGCGCTGCTTCATACGTCCTCCTCGCTCGAGAGCGGGAACATCTGGAAGTTGATCTGATGCACCCGGCTGGGCGTGTCGTCGCGATCGCACAGCTCCAGCAGGCGCTCGCGGAAGGTGTGGATCTCGTCGCGCACCCGCTCGGCGGTCTCGGCCGACACGCACACCGTCAGGCCGCTGATGTTGCGCTCGGCCGACGGCACCCGGGTGATGGACTCGCTGGCCCGATCGATCATCTGCCGGTGGAAGCGGGCCACGGCCATGTCCCGGGGCTCGTGGCCGGTGGTCAGGCTGGCCTCGCCCCGCACCCAGCCTTCGTCCGTCTGCACGATCAGCCCATGCTCCTTCAGGAAGTCCAGGGCCTCGGCGGCCTCGTCCACCGTGATGGAGGGCAGCAGCCGCGCCGCCACCCAAGCGGGGTCGTCGCTGAAGTCCGGGCTGGCTGCCAGCTCGCGAACGGCCGGCATGTACCAGTGCTCCAGGTACGCGAACAGCGGACCACGGATCCGGCGCGCGGCGCGGAAACGGGCGGTGGCCGAGAGCGCGTCCCAGGCGGCGTAGCGCTCATCGGCGCTCTCGGCCTGCCCGTAAGCCACGAGCTGCTCGAAGTAGTCCACGTCCTCTTGATCGGTGACGCCCACGGCGCGGGCCACCCGGCCCACGCTCCCCGCGCCCAGGTTGCGGGTGCCGTCCATCACCAACTTGATGAAGTTGGGTGACGAGAAGCCCGCGCGCCGCGCCAGGGCCCGAAAAGAGTAGCCCCGCACGCCCGCAGCCTTCGCGGCGTCATAGACATCGCGCAGGTAGGCCCGGAAGTCGGTGTAGGCGTAGAGGTCGGGTTGCCAGCGCATTGGAGCATTCTATGCGAGCCGAAGGATTCAAACGAGAGGCCCACCGTATTCCTGTGGGATACACCGTCTGATTTGCCGGTCCTCGTATTCGATAGGAATACGGTATTCCTGCGCGCCCACTACACCTTCGCCCCAGGCTTGGGCATCGTTGCTCCAGAACCGTCAGGGGCTGCTGCCAAACCCGCACGCCCGTCATCCCGACCTGGCAGTGGACCCTGACGGTTCGTTATTCCTCCACCCGCACCGCATCGCCCAGCCGCAGGTCACCGGCCTCGAGCACACGCGCCGTGATGCCGCCGTGCTGGCGCATGGCGTTGAAACCGCCGGCCCCCAGCTCGGCCTCCATCCGCGAGCACGGATCGCAGGGCCCGGTGTGCTCCAGCAAGGCGCCGCCCACGCGAAACCGCCGCCCCTTCAAGGCGTGCAGGTTCAGCCCCCGCACCACCAGATTGCGGCGCAGCCGCGCGGGGTCCACCGGGCCCTCACCCACGAAGGCACCGATGGCCACCAGGTGCTCGGCGTTGATGAGCGTGACCTGCCGCTTGCCGCCTTGCTTGCCGTAGCGGTCGCCCACCAGCCCCGCCCCCACCTCGGCGCGGGTGGCGTCCACCACCTCCACGGGCGCCTGACGCGCGGGGCGCAGCCCGATCCACACCAGCTCGCCTACCTGCGGCAGGGTGTCCTTCAGCCGCTGCACGACCCCGACGGGGTCGCTCACAGGTCGAACTCGGCCCAGCAGGGGGCGTGGTCGCTGGGCTTCGTCCACCCCGGCGTCTCCCGGCGCTCCTCACGGTCGATGCCCGCCGCGGTGCACACGGCCGCCAGATCCCGGGTGGCGTACACCATGTCGATGCGCATGCCGTCGCGGCCCGCCAGGCCCCGGCGCCGGTAGTCCCACCACGAGTACTCCGCCGCTTGGGGGTGCAGGTGGCGGAAAGTGTCCACAAACCCCCAGTCCACCACGCCCTGCAGGGCCGCGCGCACAACGTCGTTGGCCAGCACGCCGCCCTCCCAGTTGCCGGGCTGCTCGATGTCCAGGGCCTTCGGGGCCACATTGAAATCGCCGCACAGCACGGTGGGCCGGCTGGGATCCTCGTGGGCGTCGAACCAGCGCCGCAGGCGGGCGTACCACTCGAGCTTGTAGGGGTACTTCGCGCTGTTGAGCTGCCCGCCGTTGGGCACGTACACGCACACCACCCGCACGCCCCCGGTGGTGGCGGCGATGAGCCGGGCCTGGGGGTCGTCCACCCCATCGCCCATGTTCAGCACCACGTCCTCCAAGGGCTCACGGCTGATCAGGGCCACCCCGTTGTAGGTCTTCTGGCCCAGGATCTCGGCCTCGTAGCCCAGGTCCCCCAGCTCATCGAAGGGGAAGGCGTCCCCCTCGGTCTTCAGCTCTTGCAGGCACAGCACGTCGGGCTGGTTCGCGTCGACCCAGTTCAGCACGCGATCGAAGCGGGCTTTCACGCTGTTGACGTTCCAGGTGACGATCTTCAAGGGCGCTCCATCGGGGTCAGCAGGGTGTTCAGGGGGATGCAGCGGGCCGTCGACAGGCCGCGATCCACACAGAAGGCGTCCGCGGCGCAGGCCGCCTGTTCGCCGCAGGCGCACACACCGTCGCGGCACCGATCGGCCGCCGCGTAGGGGCAGGCGGCGTCGCAGGCGCCGCAGTGCCGGACGTCGCGCTGCAGGTCGAAGGCCTCGTCCACCGCGCCATCGCAGTCCTGATCCAGGCCGTCACAGCGCTCGGCGGGCTGGGGCCCACAGGCCCCGCAAGCGTTCAGCAGCCCCTCGTCTGCCCGGCCGTCGCAGTCGTCGTCCAGGCCGTTGCACAGCTCGGCCGCGGGCGGCTGCGGCGCGGGGGCGCAGCCGGCGCGGTCCTCCGACAGGCAGCGCATGACGCTCTCGATGGCGCAGCGCCCCACCCCGTTGCGGCAGGGCTGGCCCAGGATGGGGAAGGCCTCGTCCACGCGGCCGTCGCAGTCGTCGTCCTCGCCGTTGCAGCGCTCGGGGGGCGGCGGCTCGCAGCCGCCACAGGCCTGCTCGACGCCCTCGTCCACCTGCCCGTCGCAGTCGTTGTCGGCGCCGTCGCAGCGCTCCTGCACCGGGCCGCAGCCGCCGCAAGCGTTGGCCACGCCCTCGTCGGTGGCGCCGTCGCAGTCGTCGTCCTCGCGGTTGCACACCTCGACGCCCGCGCACGGCGGGCAGACCCCCTCGTCCACCCGCCCATCGCAGTCCTCGTCGGCCTGGTCGCAGGTCTCGGCGGCCCCCGGGCCGGGCCGGGCGTCGCAGCGCAGCCCGTCGGCGCCGCAGACGGTCACGCCCTCGGCCCGGCAGCGGCCCGCGCCCGCCGCGCAGGGCACCCCCAGGCCGGGCAGGTCCTCGTCCACGGCCCCGTCGCAGTCGTCGTCCAGCCCGTTGCAGGCCTCGACGCGCTCGGGGCCGCACTCGCCGCAACGGTTGCGCAACCCCTCGTCCGCCTGACCGTCGCAGTCCTCGTCGGTGGCGTCGCAGGTCTCGGTGCCCACGGGACCGCAGCCGCCGCAGGGGTTGGTGACCCCCTCGTCGGCCGCCCCGTCGCAGTCGTCGTCCTGGCCGTTGCACACCTCGGCCGGCACCAGCCCGCAGCGCCCGCAGACGTTGGTGACCCCCTCGTCGATGCGCCCGTCGCAGTCGTCGTCGGCGCCGTTGCAAGCCTCGGCCGGGGGCGGCTCGCAGCCCCCGCAGGCCGAGGCGGCCACGCCCTCGTCCACCACCCCGTCGCAGTCGTCGTCCTCGCCGTTGCAGATCTCGTCGGCCGGCCGCACGCCGTCACAGTCCGCCCAGGCCAGATCGGCGCCACAGGTCTGCACGCCCGCGCGGCAGCGGCCGACCGCCTCGCTGCAGCCGCGGGCAAGCCCCGCCTGCGGGCAGCAGCCCGGCAGATCCTCGTCGGCCGCGCCGTCGCAGTCGTCGTCCAGGTCGTTGCACAGCTCATCACCCGGCGCCCCTGCGCTGGCGGGGCACTCGGCCCCCACCCCGTCGGCCCGGCACACGCGCACGCTGGCGGTGCCGCAGGCCCCCACCCCCACGGCGCAGGGCAGACCCAGGCCCGGCCAGGCCTCGTCCACCCGCCCGTCGCAGTCGTCGTCGAACTGGTTGCAGCGCTCGGCGGCGCCGGGGTGTACGGCGGGATCCCCGTCATCGCAGTCGAGCGCGCCGGCGCAGCCGCCCGAGGTGCCGTCGCCGTCCCGATCCTCGCAGGGGCGCACGTCCGCGTCGGGGCCGGCGTCGGCGGTGCCGCTGTCGCGGGCCATGGCGTCGGGCCCCAGATCTGCGGGTGCGCTGTCGGCAGGGGTGGCGTCCATGGCCCCATCGGGCGGCGCCCCGTCCGCCGGGGGCCGATCCAGCCGGGCGTCGGAGCAGGCCACCGCCGCCCACGCCAGCAGCAGCGCGCTCAGGGGCCTCACGGGGCCAGGGCCTCGATCTTCGCCAGCACGGTCTTGGGGCTCAGGGCGCCCTTGTACATGTACAGCGCGCCCCGCTCGGCGTCCCCCAGCACCTTCTCGCTCACCCGCAGCCGGGTGCTGGCGCAGAACAGGATCCGCTCGCTCAGGCCGCCCTCCACCAGGTCCACCCGCTTCCACACGGCCTCGCGGCTCCAGTAGCCCAGGGCCTCCAGGTACACCTTGCCGCGGGTGGGGTGGCTGAACACCAGGTCGGGCACGCACAGGCCCACGCCGGGCAGGTCCAGGATGCGGCTCGACCGGCGCACCGCCCAGTCGCCCGTCTTGCCCTTCAGCCGCTCCACCAGGGCCGCCACCTCGTCGGGCAGCGCGTCCTCGACGGCGCGGGCCTCGGCCTCGCCCTCGGCGCGGAACAGCAGGGCCTGCCGCTCCTTGCCCCACTGCACGTCGGCCTCGATGGCCCAGCGGGTACAGGCGCGGATGGCGGGCAGCACCAGCGCGAGCTGCAGCCCGTACTTCGTGGACGCCCCGAACAGGCTGTGGGGCCCGTCGATGGTGACGCGGTAGCCGCCGTCGGCCAGGGCCTCGATGCGGTGCAGCAGCCGGCGGAACTTCAGCGCGCGGAACAGCGCCCGGTAGGCCGCCGTCCCGTCGCCGCTCACGGTGGCCACCACCCGCTCGGCCCGCAGCAGCACCGCCTGGGCCTGCCCCAGCGTCCACTCGTCCAGCAGCACCTCGGGGGTGGTGTCGGTGAAGCCCACCAGCCGCTGGGACTGGCGCAGATCGGCGTACAGGGCCTCCTCGATGGCCGCCACCTCGGCGCCGTGGGCCTCGGCCACCGCCGCCAGCACCGCCTCGCGGTCCAGCCGGGCGCCGTCGGGCAGCGCCTTGCGGGCCGCGCTGGCCGCCGCGAACACCTCGGCCCGCATGGCCGGCGGGTCGAAGTGCTCGGGCATGGTGAAGTCGCAGCGGTCCAGCACCAGCTTCTTCAGCCCGTCGGCCACCTTCTGATCGGCCGGGCGGATCTCGACGCCGGTGAAGCCATCCTCCACCTCGTCGCGGGTCAGCCCCACGCCCTCGCGGGCGGCCTGCAGGTAGTGCGCGGCGATGGCCGTCAGGCCCTCCACCGCCTTGGGGTGGATGCCCCGCAGGCTCAGCTCGCGGCCCTGCCGCCGGGCCCGCACCAGATCAGCGGTAAGCACTGTGCTCGCGCCTCCGCTCGCTGGTGAAGGTCTCGGCGGTGTCGGCGGCCACCAGCTCGTACAGGATGGCCTGCTTGTCGCCCTGCTTGCGCAGGATGCGCCCCAGCCGTTGCACGTGCTCGCGCACCGAGCCCGAGCCCGAGATCACCACCGCCACGTTCGCCGCCGGCACGTCCACGCCCTCGTTGAGCACCTTGCTGGTGGCCACCGCCCCGTAGGTGCCGTCCGCCAGCCCCTTCAGGATGTCGCTGCGCTCGCTCACCTTGGTCTGGTGGGTGATCACCGGCACCAGGAAGCGCCGCGACACCTCGTGGGCCGTGGCGTTGTCCTGGGTGAACAGCAGCACCTTGTCGTGGCGGTGCAGGTGCAGCAGGTGGCCCACATAGTCCAGCTTGCTGGGCGCCGCGAAGGCGAGCTGCCGCTGGGCCTGGTACGCCTGGAAGGCCCGCTTGCCCTCCTTCGACCGCGCCGCCCGCATCACGAAGTCCTGCCAGCCCCCGGGCCGGCTCATGCGGATGCCCTGGCTGACCACGAACCCCCGGTAGATCGCGCGGTTGTCCTCGTAGGCCTGGCGCTCCTCGGGGGTGAGATCCACCGCCACGCGCTCGGTGTGGTACTCGGCCAGGTAGTCGCCGGCCAGGGTGGTCACGTCCTGCCGGTAGGCCAGCGGGCCCACCAGATCCTCCAGGTCCACGTGGCGCCCGTCGGTGCGCTCGGGCGTGGCCGACAGGCCCAGCCGGAAGGGCGCCAGGCAGCTCTTGGCCGCCAGGGCGTACGCCTCGCCGGGCAGGTGGTGGCACTCGTCGAACACCACCAGCCCGAAGCGGGCGCCCAGGTGATCCATGTGCAGGTAGGCCGAGTCGTAGGTGGTCACCGTCAGCGTCTGCGGATCGTGCTCGCCGCCCCCCACCACCCCCACCGGCGCGGCGAAGCCGGCCTTCAGCAGCTCGGACCACTGGCGCACCAGATCCAGGGTGGGCACCACCACCAGCGTGCTGCGGCGGGTGGCGTCGATGGCCATCATGGCCAGGTAGGTCTTGCCCGCGCCGGTGGGCAGCACCACCACCCCCTGGAACCGCTGGCGGCGCCAGGCCTCCAGCGCCTCGGCCTGGTAGGGGCGCGGCGTCTTGCGGACCTTCAGGCCCTCGTCCAGCGTGGCGTAGGCCCGGGCGTCGTCCTGGTAGGCCACCTTGGCGCGGATGAGCGCCATCACCACCGCCGCGTAGGCGTGGGCCGGTGCCCGGTGGCAGCGGGTGCGCGGATCCCACAGCACCGCCGGGGGCAGGATCGCCGGATCCGCCGCCAGATCGTGGATCGCCAGGGTGCCTGCGTCGAAGGTCAGCCGCGCCATCGCAGGGGTTGTAGCCCACTCGGCCCCGGCTGCACCACCCGGGCGGCCTTGCGCTGGCCGCCGCCGCCGTGGCAAAGAGCGCGCCCGCCGCCGTCGCGGCCCACGAGGGATGCTTGGCCGCACGCGCCGCCACTGCCGCCACCCTGCTCTGCCTGGCCCTGGCCAGCCTGGGCGCGCCTGTCGCCGCCTGGGCCGCCGAGCCCGCGGAGGACGAGGAGGTCGAGCCCGGCTTCTTCACCCTGTGGCCCGAGTGGGGCGCCGCGGTGGTGCACACCGGCTGGGCCGCCGTGGTGCCCGAGCTGCCCATCAAGGCCCTGCTGAACTGGCACCCCCCCGCCGCCGCGGGCAGCGCGGTGAAGGGGCGGCTGCTGTTCGGCGTGCAGATGAAACCCAGCCGCGGCGTGCACATCCGCCACCCCGAGCTGGCCTGGACCGTCCCCGAGGTCATCCACGCGCTGGAGGCTGCCCAGGCCCATGTGCGCCAGCGCCTGCCCGGCGGCCCCGACCTGCAGGTGGGCGACATCAGCCGCCCCGGCGGCGGCCGCTTCCGCCCCCACTTCAGCCACCGCAACGGCCTGGACGTGGATCTGCGCTACTTCCTCGAGGGCGTGGCCCCCGGCGACCACGAGCACCACTTCGTGGCAGAACACCTGCTCGACTGCGCGCGGACCTGGGCGTTCATCGACCACCTGGTGGAGCAGGACGCGGTGGACCTGATGTACATGGACGTGCGCTTGCAGAAGCGCTTGTATAAGTACGCTCGAAAGCAGCTCCAGCGCACCGACGAAGAGCTGGACCCCATCCTCAGCTACCCCAAGGCCAAGCGGCGCAAGAGCGCGCTCATCCAGCACGCCCGCGGCCACTTCAACCACCTGCACATCCGCTTCCGCGCCCCCTGGGCCCGGTTCATCGGCAGCCTCTACAGCTTCGACGCCGCCGTGGCCCTGGCCCGGCGCGTCGAGATCGCCACCACCGGCAAGATCAAGCACGTGGTCCGCCGCGGCGAGACGCTGGGCAAGATCGCCGAGAAGCACCGGGTGAAGCTGGCGGATCTGCTGCGCTGGAACGGCCTGAAGAAGACCTCGAAGATCCGCCCGGGCAAGGTGGTGTTCATCCGGGTGGCGCGGGACTGACCGCCGCCGGGTGGCTCAGCCCGCCCGGCCCTCAAGGTGGCGCACCAGGTTGTCCAGCACCCGCGGCCACGCCGCCTCGAAGTAGGCAAAGGTGGCCGGCCAGTCGGGGTGGCCGTCGGGCCCGAAGCCCGCGGCGGGCCAGCCCGTGTGGGTCAGGTGCACCTCGGTGGCGCCGTCGTTGTCGGCCAGCTCCACCACGCACCAGGTGTGCTGCTGGCGGGCGTGGGCCAGGTGGGGCGGCGCGTTCCACGAGAAGGCCAGCAGCCGCCCGGGGATGAACGCCAGCACCTCGCAGCCCTCGCTGCCCCGCTCGGGGGCGCTGGGAGGCATGAACAGGAGCTCGAAGGGCCCGCCCACCCGCAGCGCCATGCGCGCCTCGGGCGCGAACCATGCCTGCAGGCCCTGGGCGCTCGTCCAGGCCGCCCAGACCGCGTCCCGGGGTGCGCGCACCGACCGCCGGACCGTGATCATCTTCTCGCTGATGGGCCCCTGCACCATCGTCGCCATCGCGCCCTCCCATGTGGCTGTGCCCTGGCAGAGTGCCCGCTGCGCGGCGTGGGCTCAACCGCGCTTGTGCCCCGACCTGGGCCGGGCCAAGCTGCCCGCCATGCCGATCCCCACCCTGGTCATTCACGGCGGCGCCGGCCTGGTGAAGGCCCACATCTTCGCCGAACACCAAGAGGCCGACTACCACGCCGGCCTGAGCGCCGCCCTGGCCGCCGGGCTCGCCGTGCTGGCCGCCGGCGGCCCCGCGCTGGACGCCGCTCAGCGGGCCGTCGAGGTGCTGGAGGATCACCCCGGCTTCAACGCCGGGCGCGGCGCCGTGTACGCCCACGAGGGCCACATCGAGCTGGACGCCTCAATCATGTGCGGCGCCACCGGCCGGGCCGGGGCCGTGGCGGGCGTGCGCACCCTGCGCCACCCCATCCAGGGCGCGCGGGTGGTGCTGGAGCGCTCCGCGCACGTCCTGTTGGCGGGCGCGGGCGCCGACACCTACTGCGCGGGCCAGGGCGTGGCCACGGCGCCCCCCGCCCACTTCCACACCGACCTGCGCTGGCAGCAGCTCCAGGCTGCCAAGACAGCCGATCGGATCGCCCTGGACCACGACGGCGCCCCCGGGCCGGTGACGGACGCCAAGCTGGGCACGGTGGGCGCCGTGGCGCTGGACGCCGCGGGCCGGCTGGCCGCCGCCACCAGCACCGGCGGCATGACCAACAAGCGCTGGGGCCGCATCGGCGACTCGCCGCTCATCGGCGCTGGGACCTTCGCCGACGGCCGCGTGGCGATCTCGTGCACGGGCCACGGCGAGCACTTCATGCGCCACGTGGCCGCCCACGCCGTCGCCCAGCGCGTGGAGCTCCTGGGCGAGCCCCTGGGGGCAGCCTGTCAGGCGGTGCTCGACCGCATCGAGGCCGGCGGCGGGCTCGGCGGGCTCATCGCCGTGGACGCCGGCGGCGCCATCGCGCTGCCCTTCAACACCGGCGGCATGTTCCGCGGCCACCAGGCCGTGGGCGGGCCGGCCACCGTCGCCATCTGGTAGCGCCGCGCGGCCACGCGGCCCGCCCGCGCATCCTGCCGCCGTATGGCCCTGCTCCCCCTGCCCCAGCCGCCGCTGCCCGACCTGAGCGCGCTACGCCGCCTGTTGGACCGCAGCCCCCGGCTGGCGGTGCTCACCGGCGCGGGCTGCAGCACCGAATCCGGCATCCCCGACTACCGCAGCCCCCGGGCCACGCCCCGCCGCGAGCCTATGCGGTTCATGGAGTTCAAGCGCAGCGCCGCCGCCCGCCAGCGCTACTGGTCGCGGGCCTTCGTGGGCTGGCAGGCCATGGCCGCGGCCCGGCCCAACGCCGCCCACGACGCCCTTGCGGCCCTGGAGCGCGCCGGCCGGCTGGACTGCCTGATCACCCAGAACGTGGACCGCCTGCACCAGGCCGCCGGCAGCCGGCGGGTGGTGGAGCTGCACGGCGCCCTGGCCGAGGTCATCTGCCTGGACTGCCAGGCGGTGAGCCCGCGCGAGGCCCTCCAGGCCCGGCTGGCGGCGCTGAACCCGAGCTGGCAGTGCGCGAGCGCCACCGCCGCGCCCGACGGGGACGCCGACCTGGATCCAGGCGCCGAGGCTTTCCGCGTGGCCCCGTGCGAGGCCTGCGGCGGGCCCCTGAAGCCGCGGGTGGTGTTCTTCGGCGAGCAGGTGCCCCCAGCCCGGGTCGAGGCCGCCTTCGCTGCGGTGGAGCGGGCCGACGCCCTGCTGGTGGCGGGCTCCAGCCTCACGGTGTGGTCGGGGCTGCGCTTCGTGCGCCGGGCCGCCGAGCGGGGGATCCCCATCGCCTCGGTGAACCTGGGCCCCACCCGCGCCGACGACCTGTTCTCGGTGAACGTACAGGCCCGGGTGGGCGACGTGCTGCCGGCGCTGCCGTGAGGCGCGTCAGCTCCCGTAGCTGCTGAACATCAGGGGCACGAAGGCCACGATCAGCAGGGCGACGCCCATGACGGCCACGGGCAGGGCCACGCGCTCGTGGCGCGACCACCACGAGCCGCCCTCGGCGAAGGCGGCCTGCACCTCGTCTTCGCCCACCACTTGTCGGGTGAGCAGGTGGTTCAGGGCCACGGGCGGCGTCAGGTAGCCCAGCTCGAAGGCCACCAGCACCACCATCCAGAAGTGCACGGGATCAATGCCATTTCGGGCAGCCACATCCGAGATGGTGGCCGACACCAGGATGACGGCGCCGTAGGGATCCAGGGTCATGCCCACGACGACCAGCACCACCACCAGCAGGCCCATGGTGGTCCACACCGAGCCGAAGGTGGCGGGCACCATGCTCATCAGCTCGGCGCGCTCCACGATGCCGCCCAGGCAGATGCTCAGGCCCATCATCATCAGCAGCGCGCCGATGTGGCCGGTGGTCTCGGTGGTGGCCATCTCGAGCGCATGCACGTACCCCACGGGCTTCTCGGCCGCGGGCAGGTCGGGCGCCGCCGCGCGCTTCGCGGCCCAGCGGTCGTAGATCAGCAGGATGAGCAGCACCGCCGGCAGGATGATGGCCGCCGAGTTCTCGTCAACGATGGCCTCGAGCAGCAGCCCGAAGCCCAGCAGCACCGCGGTGGTGATGATGACATACGGCACCAGCGGCTTGAGCGCCCGCACCATGCCCGGCACGGCCTCGCCCAGCGGCGCCAGCGTCATCTTGGTCTTGCGGTTCAGCAGCGAGGCCACCAGGAACAGGAAGCTGGTGAGCAGGAAGACCTTGAAGCCCCAGCCATAGAGCTGCTCGGTGGTCACCTGCATGTTCAGCGAGGCCACGATCACCACCAGCAGGCACGGGTTGAGCACCACGCCCAGGCTGCCCGACATGGCGGTGGCCGCCAGCGCGAGCTGGCGCCGGGCGCCGGCCTTGCGCAGCTCCTGGTAGATCACCGCGCCCACGGCGATGACGAAGATGCCCGAGGCGCCCGAGTACGCCGTGGGCAGCGCCGCGCCCACCACCGCCACGAACGCCAGCAGCTCGGGCGGCAGCCCGAAGGGGCGCACCACGTCGAAGGTCAGCTCGGCCAGCCGGGTCTGCTTCAGCAGCATCCCGATCCAGACGTACAGGCCCACCTGCAGGTACAGGCGGGCGTACTCGGTGAGCTTGGTGAGGTAGATGGACAGGCCCGCCGGGTGGTTCTCGGCCACCAGGAAGTAGATCCCCGCGATGAGCCCCATGGTGGCGTACAGCGGCACCGACAGCAGGCTGCCCAGCCCGCCGCCGGGCTGCACGTCGGCCGGCAGGCGCACCAGGTTGATCACGTGGATGCCAGCCATGATGGCCAGGCCCACCAGCCAGATGGTGTACAGCTCGGGGTGCGCGACCCGAACGCCTGCGCCCTCGGAGATGCCCTTGTGGGCCCACACCGACCACAGGAGCAGGCCGACGGTGGCCAACTGCGCGCCCTCGGCGGCGTAGTGGTCCAGCCGGCGCTGGGGCGGGCGCAGGGCGATGTGGCCTCGGATGGCGCTGGCCGTGATGGCGCACACCAGCAGCAGCAGCAGGATCAGGTGGCGCTGGTGGGCGATGCCCCAGTCGCGCACCTGCTCCACCACGGCCTCGACCGAGCGGAAGCTCTTCACGCCGTCGGTGCGGCGCAACTGGATGTCGGCGAAGGCGGCGTGACGGGCCTCGCACTGGGCGATGGCCGCCTGGAATGCCAGGACCTCGGGCGGCGGGCCGGTGGCGCCCTTCGCCTCGCCCCCCTTCGCCTCGCCGCCCTCCTCGTCCGCGAACAGGGCGTCCACGTCGTCGCCGCCCGCCGCCGCGGGCGGCGGCTTGGGCGCCTCGCCCTCGTCCTCGAACAGCGCGTCCACGTCGTCGCCCGCCGGCGCCTTCACGGCGGGCTCGGGCGCCCCATCGCCGTCCTCGAACAGCGCGTCCACGGCGTCGCCCTCGGGCGCCTTCACGGCGGGCTCGGGTGCCTCATCGCCGTCCTCGAACAGCGCGTCCACGTCGTCGCCAGCGGGCGCGTTCGTCGCCGGCTTCGGGGCGGCGGCCGCCGCCAGCCGGGCCCTCAGGGCGGCCACGTCGCAGGTGGGCGCCGTCGGCTCCACCCGCAGCAGGCGGTTGTAGCCGGGGTACAGCCGCTCACCGAGCTTCGAGAGCTGGCTGTAGACCAGCACCAGGCTGTTGTAGCTGATGACGGTGAGCAGCAGGACCACGGCGGGGGTGGTGCTCACCCCCAGCCGCAGCCAACTGACGCGCCGTGGATCGTGGCCGTGCACGCTGGAGGTCCCCCCTGAAAGTCGGCCGCCGGGTGGCGGCCCGATCACTCGCGCCCCGGGATCGCCCGCGGATCACCCGCGGTGGGTGCTCACTCGCGCTGCTGCGCGCACTCGGCCCGGGCCGCGTCCGCCTGGCAGCGCACCTTGCGCATCAGCTTCAGCGCGCGGCCGTCGTAGACCTTCTCCTGGTCGCGCAGGCGCACCCGCACGTCCTGGAACATCTGGTCGTACTTCGCCTTGTCCTCGGCCGGGATGTCGATCCAGTGCTTGGCGGGCACCGACTTGTCGGCCTTCTGCACCACGCTCAGGAACTTGCCGAAGTTCTTCGCGGCGAAGGCGCGGGACTTCGTGCCGAAGTCCGCCGGAAACTCGGCGTGGCGGATCATGAGCTGCAGCGTCATCTGAGCCAGCGGGTAGCGGATGACGCCGCCGGCGTCGCCGATGCCCTTGTACAGCTCCAGCGCCTTGTAGGCCGTGGCGGGGGCGTAGGCCGCCTCGACGCTGCCGTTGTTGAACATGCTGGCGAAGCTGCTGACGTCGGCGGGCACCAGGGCGGCGCCCACGATCTTCACCATGATCTTGGCGGCCTCATCGAAGTCCAGCGTGGCCAACTTGCGGCCGGCGAGCTCGGGCACAGTGTCCACGGCCTTGTCGCGCACCATCAGGTACACGGCGCCGCCGGGGAAGATGGCCGCGGTCTCGTAGTCACCGCTGCGCATCAGGCCGGCGGCCTTGGGGCTGCCCAGCTTCTGCACCACGGTCTTCAGCCCGTTGTACTCCGGCAGCGCGCCCATGGCCTCGAGGGTGCCGGCGAACTTCAGGAAGTCGCGCCCGCGGGTGCCGGTCATGAGCACCGCGTCGCACTTCTTCGCCTTGAAGTCCTCCGAGGCCGTCTTCTCGTCGGTATAGGGCTTCAGCTCGAAGGTCACCCCCCAGGCGATGGCCTCGGTGCGGTAGTCCTTCGTGAGGTTGAAGATGTCGCCGTTGGCCCCGCTGGGGTCATAGACGCACAGGGTCTTGTCGTCGGCCAGGGCCGGGGTGGCCAGCGCCAGGGCGGTGGCGGCGGTGAGCAGGGCTCGCATCATGACTCGCTCCTCGAGCAGCGTCCGAAGATCCATCACTCGTCGGCGCCGCCGTCCGCGGCGGGCGCCTCATCGGTGGGGGCAGCGCCGCCCAGATCATCCAGCAGGTCGTCGTCGCCGCCGGCCTCGACCTCGTCATCCCAGAAGGTGCCCAGGGCGCCCTCGGGGGTGCGGTGTCCGGTGGCTTCGGTCCACAGCCGATCCGACAGCGCCAGGAGCTGCGCCTCGGCGTTGCGGTCCATCAGCAGCCAGCGGGCGGGGGGCTGGAACTCGGCGCCCGCCGCCTTGAACTCGCGGATGATGGTGCGGACCTCGTCCATCCGGCCGGCGGCGGCCGCCGCCTGGGCCCGGATGGCCAGGGCGAGGCGAACCCCCGTCTGCTTGCCCTCGGCGGACGCCTTGGCCATCTGCCCCCACGGATCCGCGCCCTCGGGCGCGGCGCCGGGGATGCCGGTCCAGACGGCCGCCTCGAGCGCCGCCGGGACCCCCCACCACTTCTCGTTGTTCACACAGCGGACATTTCGGGCCGCCTGCCGGGGCAGATCCAGCGGCACGCCCACCGCGCCGCCCACCACCCGGTCGTGCTGCACCGCCTGTACGGCGGCGATGTTGCCCATGAGCCAGGTGAACTCGTCCTCGGTGGTCTCGAGCTCGGGGCACTCGCCCGCCTTCACCGGGTAGGCCTTGGCCAGGTACTCGCCGGCCTTCTTGAAGCGCCAGGCCGCCACCGCGTGCTTGCGCTTCTCGGCCAGGCGCCCGTCCTTCGCCCCCGGGGCGTCGCCGCGCTTCAGCGCCCGCAGGCTGCTCAGCTCGGCGTCCCAGGCCTCGACCTCGGCGCAGATGCCGGCGCTGGCCATGACCCCCACCGCCGCCTTGTTGGGCGCGTCGGTGATGCGCTCGAAGCTCAAGAGCTGCCCGCCCACCGACTGGGCCAGCTCGCAGGCCATGCCCAGGTCCCCGAAGCCGATCATGAAGGGGTTCAGGTGCTCGACGGTGTAGTCGGCCATCATGTCGCCGGTGTTGGCCATGATGCACTTGCAGCCGGCGCCCCCCAGGGCCACGGCCAACAGGGTCACCGACAGCCGGCCCCAGCCGGCACGGGGGGTACGCATGGGCGGCGCTCCGACGAGGGGTTGTGGGCGGCGAAAGTAGCCCGCCTGTGCCAAGCGCGCAACGACGCCCTGGGCGAAGGCGACCCGGGGGGGCCGCGGGCGGCTCAGCGGGTGTAGCCCACCCCGATCACCCACATGGACGGATCGGCGATCTGCCCCAGCACCAGGTCATTGATGTAGTCGTGCGCGTAGTAGAGCTGCGCGGTCAGCGTCTCGCCCGGCGCGAAGGCCAGGGTGTAGTCCACACCCGCCCGGAAGCCCACGCCCAGGTCGTCGCGGTAGCTCAAGCCCACGGCGAACAGGTAGCTCAGGTCCACCACCACGAACAGGCGCTCGGGATCCGCAAAGCCCCCTGTGATGTCCTCATCGGCCGGGAACGCGTTGCCCAGGCGCCCGTGGATCCCGCCGTCGGGCAGCTCGGCGTCGAACACGCGCCCGAACAGCGAATACTCCTGCATTGGGCCGCCCACCCGGCGCGTGTACTCGTACCACAGGCCCAGCTCCAGCCAGTCCGACTGCCAGCCCAGGGTGAGCTGAGCCTTCTCGACGCGGTCGAAGCTGGCGTTGGGCAGCAGAAAGCCCGAGTAGCTGAGCCCCTGGGTGGCCTCGTCGGCGCTGTGGCCGCGATCCAGGTACAGGTAGGGCGCCACCAAGGTGCGGGTGTCGTCCCCCCGAGCCGGCGCCGGCCGGGGACTGGCGGCGTAATTGAAGTACAAGCCCGCGTGCACGCTGCCCAGGTAGGGCACCCGGTGCACCCCCAGCCCATACGAGGCGCTGAAGGAGGCCGGCCCGTCGTCGCTGCCCGGCGCCGGCAGCTTGTAGGCCAGGGTGGACAGGTCGTGGCTCAGCCACAGGCCGCTGCGGTCCGGGGGCGCGAGGTCCAGCGGCACGGCCCCCGACAGGCCGGCGCCCTGGAGCTGGTCGCCCGCCAGGTACATCACCCGGAACTTCTGGCTGCCCGGCGGCGTGACCACCGTGCGCCGCAGGAAGCGGTTGAAGAGCGTGTCGGC
This sequence comes from Myxococcales bacterium, assembly GCA_020633555.1. GTDB lineage: Bacteria > Myxococcota_A > Bradymonadia > UBA7976 > UBA1532 > JACKDL01. Next base: position 25,084 of record JACKDL010000044.1, read on the forward strand.
GGCATCCACGCGCACCTGCCCGTGGGCCGCCTGTGCCAGGCTCAGCGCCACCAGCGCGAGCGTCCCCCCTGCCGTGAACCGACCCATCTGCCCTCGCTGTCGTCGCCCGGGGGCCTATTCAAAGGGGAAGCGGCCGTGCCAGGTCAAGGCCGGGGCTTCAGCACCCGGCTGTGGTTGCGGCGGTGCCACTCCACACCAAAGCCCTTGAAGGTGGGCAGCCACTGCACCGGCGGCGGGTCCTTGCGCGAGCCGTCCACCTGGTCCAGGTGCACCCAGCGGCGGCGCAGGTCGTAGCGCACCTCGAAGCGGGCGTCGCGGTACTCGATGCGCCGGGGGAAGTCGCGGTCCAAGGCCTCGCGGTCCCAGGCGGGCAGGTCGTCGGCCAGCAGATCCGCGGGGCTCATCAGCGCCAGATCGTCGCCGCTCTCCAGGCCGAGCGCGGCCACCGTGGCGTGCACCCACGCCTCCAGGTCGGGCACGTCGGTCGGGGCCTCGCCAGCGCCGGCCTGCAGCCGGGCGTGCAGGGCGCGGGCCTCCAGGCGCTCGCGGGTGGCCGCCAGCGTGTCGCGCCACAGCCGGCCCTCCAGGAAAGCCTGCGCCAGGGCCTGCCGCGCCAGCTCGCCCCGGGGCACCACCTCGTAGCTCGTCAACACCTTGCGGGCGTGGATGCGCTCCACCACCGCCACCAGCCGTGGGCCCGCCTTGTCCACCTGCACCTGCCCCACCCGCTCGCGGCCCACCTCGGCGGCCACCAGCCAGGGCAGCGGCACGGGCATGGCGCAGGTGATGAGGATGGCCGTGCGCCGCTCGTCCAGCCCCAGCGCCCGGCTCTCGAACACCACGCACGCCTCGACGTGGCGGCCCTCGGGGCCCTCCAGCACACGGTTCAGCGCGCAGTCGCGGCCCAGCTCCAGCTCGGTGCCACCGTTGCTCCAGGCGATCTCCTTCTTGCGGCGGCGGATGACGTGGGCCAGCCGCCGGTCGGCCGCCAGCGCCGTCAGCGCCAGCGCGCGGCGGTCGATGGCCCGCCCCGGCTCGGGGCGCCCCAGGCCAAAGGCCTGGCGCAGGCGCTGGGCGATGCGGCGGGCCTCGGCCAGGGTGAAGGGGCGCAGGCCGTGTCGATCGGGATCGCCCTCGCGCACGGCGCGGATGAAGGCGGTGGCGTCGCAGCCGCCGTCCCGCAGATCATCCACCGGGTCCTGCGGCGGGGGGCCGGGGCGCCACAGGGGCCGCCCCACCGCCAGCACGGCCACCAGATCCACCATCTCGGGGAGCACGTCGCCGCGGTCGCGGGCCTCCACCAGCAGGCGGCCCAGTGGGGCGTCCAGCGGCAGGCCGAACAGGACCTGGCCCACCGGCGCCAGCCCATCGTCGGGGTCCAGGGCGTCCAGGGCCTGCAGCTCCTCGCGGGCGGCCTGGACGGCGTGGGGCTTCGGCGGGTCGATGAAGGGCAGCGTGTCCACCCGCGCGCCGCAGGCCGCCGCGCCCATCAGCAGCGGCACCAGGCTCTCGCGGTGGATCTCGGGCGGGGTGTGGGCGTCCAGCCGCGCCCGCTGAGCCCACAGCCGGTAGCACACGCCCGGGCCCAGGCGGCCCGCGCGGCCCGCGCGCTGATCGGCGCTGTCCTGGGCCACGGGCATCAGGGTCAGGAACCCACGCCCGTTGTGGTAGCGGGTCCGCCGCACCAGGCCCGTGTCGATCACCACGCCGATGCCGGGCAGGGTCAGCGAGGTCTCGGCCACGTTGGTGGCCAGGATCACCTTGCGCCGGGGCGCGGGCTCGAAGGCCTGCGCCTGCTCGGCCAGGGTCAGGCCGCCGTGCAGCGGCACCACCGTCAAGTCGCGGCGGCCGGCCAGGCGGCTGGCGCACGCGCCGATCTCGGCCTTGCCGGGCAGGAACACCAGCACGTCACCTGGATCCCCGGCGGCGGCGTCGATGGCCGCCCCCACCCGGCCGGGCAGGTCGCGGTCGTGGGGCAGCGTGCGCCCGTCGTCGCGGTGGCGGATGTCCACGGGGTGCAGCCGCCCCTCCCCCGCCAGATGCGCCCCGCCCAGGTGCGCGGCCACGCGGTCGCCCTCGAGCGTGGCCGACATGACCACCAGCGCGCCGGGGTGCCGGTCCTGGGCCAGCGCCAGCAGCAGATCGGTGTCCAGGCTGCGCTCGTGGAACTCGTCGATGACCAGGGTGGGCCAGCCGTCGGCCTGCCCGTCGGCCAGCATGCGCAGGGCCACGCCGGGGGTGACGAACAGCACCTCGGTGGCGGCGCAGGCCCGGTCGTCGTCGCGCACCCGGTAGCCCACCGCCTGCCCCAGCGGGCTGCCCTCCAGGTGCGCCACCCGCTGCGCCAGGCTGCGGCACGCCACCCGGCGGGGCTCGATGATGAGCACCCGCCCCCGGGCCCGCAGCCAGCGGGGGATCTGGGTGGACTTCCCCGAGCCGGTGGGCGCCGACACCACCACCGGGCCCTGGGAGAGGCGCGCCTCAAAGGCGCTGCGCAGGTCGTCGATGGGCAAGCGCTCGCTCATGGGCGCCCGCTTACCAGTCCGCGGCGGGGCCCGTCCACCGGCCGATGGTTGACACGCCCCCGGGCACGGGTGGAGATCGACCCCGCGGGGTGACGGCGAGGGGGGTTCTGCGTGCGCGAGTCACCGCACATCCATTTCAATGGCGTCAACCCGCTCACCGGCGCGCTGCTGGTGCCACCCATGGACGCCCGGGCCGCCGGCGACCTGGCCCTGAGCGCCGCAGGCCCGGCGCCCACGGAGGAGGTGGCCAGCTTCCGCACGGGCTTCGGCGTGGATCCCAACGACCTGGCCCAGGCGGGCTGGGGCATCGTCTACCCGGCGCCCCGGTCCACCGCCCACCGGCGGCGGCTGGTGGCCATCCGCGAGGCGCTGAAGCCGCTGGTGGAGCTGCGCCGGGCTCAGGCCAGCGCCCTCAGAGAGACGCGCTTCCGGGAGCTGTGGGACGACGAGGGCTACCGGCTGGGCGAGTCGAAGGGGCGCTTCCTGGTCCAACGAGGCGCCGCCGAGGCCGGCGCGCCGGTGCCCGACGAGCTGCCCTACTACCTGCTGCTCATCGGGCCGCCCACCGAGATCCCCTTTGATTTTCAATATGAACTGGACGTGGCCTACGCGGTGGGCCGCCTGGACTTGCCGTCGAGCGATGCCTACGCGGCCTACGCCCAGCGGGTGGTGGCGGCCGAGCGGGGCGAGATCGGGCGGGCGCCCGGCGCGGGCTTCTGGGGCCCCGCCACCCAGGGTGACCTGGCCACGCAGCTCAGCAGCCGGTTCCTGCTGCCGCCCTTGGCCGACGCGCTGACGGGCCACCCGGTGGCCCGTCTCGTGGGTGACGCGGGCAGCAAGGCGGCCCTGCGGCGTCTGATGGGCCCCGAGGGCCCTGCCCTGCTCATGACCGCCAGCCACGGCGCCTACGTGCCCAGGGCGGCCGATCCGGCAAAGCACGAGGCCTGGGCCGGCGCGCTGGTCACCGGCGACTGGGTGGGCCAGGGCCCCGTGGGCCCCGACGCGCTGCTCACCGCCGAGGACATCGCCGCAGACGACGATCTGGCGGGCCTGGTCAGCGTGCACTTCGCCTGCTTCGGCGCCGGCACCCCTCGCCACGACGGCTTCGGCCTCTACCGGGGCAAGCGGGTGCAACGCGGCCAGCGGGATGGGGTACCCCAGCTCCCGCCCGAGCTGGCGGCGCAGCCCTTCTCGGCGCCGCTGATCCGCAAGATGCTGGGCCACCCGCGCGGCAGCCTGGCCGCCATCGGACATGTGGACGTCAGCTTCGCCTCGGCCTTCCTGCGCCCTGGCGAGCAGGCCAGCCACGCCGGTCAGCTCGAGCCCTACCGCAGCCTGTTGGCCGCGCTCATGGCGGGCGAGCGGGTGGGCCGGGCCATGGACTGGATGCACGAGAAGGCGGCCGACCTGGCCCACGGGCTGGCGGGCCAGATCCACCAGGTGAACGAGAACCTGGCGAGCCTGGACGACCCCCTGCGGCACGCCCTGGCCGACCAGTGGCTGAAGACCCTGGACGCCCGCAGCTACGTGGTGCACGGCGATCCGGCGGTGCGGCTGGCCCACCGGGACCCGGCCCGGGGCCCGCGGGAGTCCACGCCCCTCACGCTGGTGAGCCCGCCGCCCGCGCGGGACACGCCCACCGACGAGATCCCCACCGACGTGGAGTTCGGCTTCTTCGACGGGGGCGTGGGCGGCAAGCTGAAGGCCCTGGGCGAGCGGGTGGCCGGCTGGCTGGGCCAGCAGCTCGACGACCTGGGCAACCTGGAGGTGAAGACCTGGTCCAGCCCTGCCGAGGGCCTGGATCCCGACGCCCCCCGCCGCCTGCGCGCCATGACCCGCATCGGCCTGTACGGCGACGCCGAGGTGGTGGTGCCCGAGCGCCCGGACGGCACCGTCGACAGCGAGCTGTGGCAGATCCACCTGGAGACGGTGAAGGAGGCCCAGGCCCAGCGCAGCGAGATCGTGCGGCTGCTCTTGACGTTTGTGCCGGGCGCCCGCCCCGACCGCAGCGGCAAGCGCTGATGCGCCTGTGGATCGACACCCTGTGGCGGCCCCCCGTGGCCGCTCGCCGGGTGCTGCACAGCGACGTGAAGGGCTTCGGCCATCTGACCGTGCTGGGCCTGAGCTGGGCCGCGCTGATGGCGCTGCTGGCCTTGGCCGGCCACCAACCCAGCGCTACCGCGGGGCTCGCCGTCCCGCCAGCCCGCTACTACGCCGTGGCCGCCGCCTACGTCCTGCCCCTGTGCCTGTTGCTGGGCGAGATCTTCGCCCGGGTCGCCGCTGCGCTGGCAGGCGCTGATCCGCGCCTGCGGCGCCCACTGCGGGTGGCTTTCGGCGCGGTGGTCTGCACCCTGTTCGTGTGGCCCGACCTGCTGGCCTTCGCGGTGGGCGGCTTCGAGGCGCTGGGGACCCTGGTGCGAATCACGGCCCCCATCACCGCTCTGGCGCTGCTGGCCGTGGCCGGGGCCCAGCTCCACAGCGCGGCGCAGGTGGCGCCGGCGCGGGCCCTGCTCGCCGCCACCGTCGGGCTGCTCGCCCAGGCCCTGGTGGCGGCGCCCCTGCTGCGCTGACCCGCGCCCTTCCCCCGGGCCCTCAACTGCGGTACCACCGTCGGGCTCGACACACACAGCGCGAGGGAGGGGCCGATGAACACGCCGAGGACCGCCGAGGAGGTGCTCCGCGAGGTCGCCATGAAGGGCGACCGCCGGGTGAAGGTGGCGATCACCGACATCGACGGGGTGCTGCGGGGCAAGTACATCCACCTGGAGAAGCTGCGCAGCGCCTTGGACGGCGGCTTCGGCTTCTGCGACGTGGTCTTCGGCTGGGACTCCGCCGACGTCTGCTACGACAACTCGGCCTTCACCGGCTGGCACACCGGCTACCCCGACGCCCAGGTGCGGCTCGACCCGGGCACCTTCCGCCGCATCCCCTGGGAGGACGGCGTGCCCTTCATGCTCGGCGACTTCGAGGAGTCCGACGGCGGGCCGCTGGCCGTCTGCCCCCGCAAGCTGCTGCGGCGGGTGCTGGCCAAGGCCGAGGCCATGGGCTACTCGGCCAAGGTGGGCATGGAGTTCGAGTGGTTCAACTTCCGCGAGACCCCCGAGAGCCTTCACGCCAAGCACTTCGCGCGGCCCACGCCCATCACGCCGGGCATGTTCGGCTACAGCGTGCTGCGCTCCAGCCAGAACAGTGAGTACTTCCGCGATCTCATGGAGCTCACCGCCGACTTCCGGGTGCCGCTGGAAGGGCTGCACACCGAGACGGGCCCCGGTGTGTTCGAGGCCGCCATCATGGTGGACGACGCCCTGGAGGCCGCCGATCGGGCGGTGCTGTTCAAGTCGAGCGCCAAGGAGATCGCCTACCGCCACGGGGTGATGGCCAGCTTCATGGCCAAGTGGAACGCCCAGCTCCCCGGCTGCAGCGGCCACATGCACCAGAGCCTGTGGGCCAACGACCGCAACGCCTTCTTCGAGGCCGGCGCCGAGCACCGCATGAGCCCGGTGTTCCGCAGCTACCTGGCGGGCCAGATGAAGCTGCTGCCCGAGTTCACCGCCTTCTTCGCCCCCACCATCAACAGCTACAAGCGGCTGGTGGACGGCATGTGGGCCCCCACCCGGGTCACCTGGGGCGTCGAAAACCGCACGGTGGCCCTGCGGGTCATCCCGGGCAGCAACAAGAGCACCCGGCTGGAGACCCGCGTGCCGGGCAGCGACGTGAACCCCTACATCGCCGTGGCCACCGCCATCGCCGCCGGCCTGTACGGCATCGAGCACGGCCTGGACCTGCCCGAGGGCCCCATCAAGGGCAACGGCTACGAGGCCCCCGCCACCGTCCTGCCCCGCAACCTGGACCAGGCCACCACGGCCCTGGAGCGCTCCACCATCGCCCGCGAGCTGTTCGGCGATCGCTTCGTCGATCACTACGTGGCCAGCCGCCGCTGGGAATGGCGCCAGTACTGCCTGGCGGTCACCGACTACGAGCTCCAGCGCTACTTCGAGATCATCTGAGCCGTGCGCTCCGGGCGGGCCCCGGGGCCGCTCGACACCGCCCCTGAGGTTGATCATGCGGACCTTCTGGCTGCTCCTGCTCGCGGTGGCCCTGGTGGCCTGTGCCGGCGAGCCTGGCGACGACGGCGCCCGGGGTGAACCGGGTGCCCAGGGCGATCCGGGGGCGCCCGGTGCGCCCGGCCCGCAGGGGGATCCCGGCCCGCAGGGGGATCCCGGCCCGCAGGGGGAGCCCGGCCCCCAGGGCGAACCCGGCCCCCAGGGCGAGCCCGGCCCCGCCGGCCTCGCGCCCGACGCCGGGGTCCCACCCGACGGCGCGGTCGGCGTCCCGGGCCCCGTCGGCCCACAGGGTGAGCCGGGGCCCGCCGGCCCCCAGGGCGAGCAAGGGCCGGCAGGCGCGCAGGGCCCTGTGGGCCCCCAGGGCGAGCCCGGCCCCGCTGGTCCCCAGGGCGCGCAGGGCCCCGCTGGCCCCCAGGGCGAGCCCGGCCCCGCTGGCCCCCAGGGCGAGCCCGGCCCCGCTGGCCCCCAGGGTGAGCCCGGCACCGCCGGCCCCCAGGGTGAGCCCGGCCCCGCCGGCGCCCAGGGTCCTCGCGGCGAGCCGGGTCCCCAAGGCGAGCGTGGGCCCACGGGCATCCCACCCGACCTCATCGCGGGCTACCCCATCACCCTCGAGCGCGCGGGCGAGGTGGTGGCGGTGTTCTCCGAGATCAGCGGGCTCGGGTCCGAGAACGAGGTGGTGGTGCACCGCCAGATCATCGACGGCGTCGAGCGCAACACGCTCCTCGCGGGCCGGCTGCATTGGAGCGACATCGTGCTGAAACGGGGCCTGGCCGTGGACCGGGCGCTGAGTGACTGGCGGGCGCAGGTGGAGACCGGGGCCTACAACCCCCAGCAGACGGAGGCCCGCCTGGTCATCCACTCCCCCCAGGGCGAGCTGCTGGGCGACTGGATCTTGCTGGAGCCCTGGCCGGCCGCCCTGTTCACCACGCGCAGCGGCACGCCCGGCGCGCCCGACGTCAGCCAGCTCACCCTGGTCCACATCGGCGCCATCCGCGAGAGCGCGGGGGGTGAGGCCCTGGCCGGGTCCGTCGAGCTCGGCGGCGATCGGGCCGCGCAGTTCACCGGGTACCGCGACGTGGGCTCCGGCAGCGATGTGGTGGAGCGGGTGGTGCTGGTGAATGGGCAGGAGCGGACGCAGAAGCTGCCCGGGCGGCTCACCTGGGGTCAGCCGGAGCTGGTCCGCCCCCTGGACGGGGACCTGAGCCTCGATGACTGGCGCAACCAGGTCGTCATCGGCCAGATCGACAACGCCAGGTCCAACGTGTCCCTGGCGGTGGGCCTGGACGGGGAGCGCACGGCACAGTGGAACCTGGAGCAGGCGTTCCCCATCGCCTTGACCGTCGAGACCGGCGCGGACGGGCAGATCCAGCAGCGGGTGCGCCTGGTGGTCGAGCGCGCGCAGCGGGTCGACTAGCCCCACGCCCGCATCCTGGAGCCCCATGCACCCCCTCACCCCCCGCCCCGACCACGACGCCCAGGCCATGGCCGATCTGCAGGCCGCCTGGGCGCCTCGGGTGGAGCCGGCAGACCGCCTGGGCGAGGTGCGCTGGATCGCCGGCGTGGACGTGGCCTACCCCGCCCACGGCGACCGGGTGTTCGGCGGCATCGCACTCCTCGACGCCCAGTCCCTGGAGGTGGTGGAGACGGTCACGAGCAGCCTGCCCGACGCCGTGCCCTACGTGCCGGGCCTGCTCAGCTTCCGCGAGCTGCCGCCGCTGCTGGCGTGCTTCGAGCGCCTGGCGCGCGCGCCCGACCTGATCGTCTGCGACGGCCAGGGGGTGGCCCACCCGGCGCGGTTCGGCCTGGCGAGCCACCTGGGCGTCCTGCTGGATGTGCCCACCATCGGGTGCGCCAAGTCGCGCTTCGTAGGCCGCCACGCGCCGCTGGGCCCCGCCCGGGGCGACACGGCCGATCTGGTGCTGGACGGCGAGGTGGTGGGCCGCGCCCTGCGCACGCAGGACGGCGTGAAGCCCGTCTATGTGTCCGTAGGCCACCGCGTGAGCCTGGACACCGCGGTGGCCTGGGTGCTGCGGCTGGCCGCAGCGTACCGCCAGCCCGAGACCACCCGCGCGGCCGACCACCTGGTGCGGCTGGCCGCCAAGGGCGAGGTGCCCGTGGACGTGGTGGCCCCGGGCCCTTGACCTGGCGCGGCAGCCCCGGGACCATCGCCGCGCGCAGGCGCGTCACAGCTTGGCGCACCACTGCCTGGAGGGCGCCATGGGGATCTGGAGCAAGCTGGGGCTGGCCGTCGGCCTGACCGTTGTGACCACTACGGCGTGGGCGGGGCCCGCGCGGCGGGCGCGGCCGGGCACCACCCGGGCCACCGCGGCCCCCTCGCGCCCTCTCATCGAGGTGAAGGTCAACGGGCAGATCTACGACGGGCACTCGCCCATCAGCAAGCGCTCGAACATCACCGTGCAGGCCAAGGCGGCGCGGGGGGAGCAGGGTCAGTACGACCTGCTGAGCGTCAGCCTGCTCGCCCAGCGGAGCCTGGGCGCGCCGACCAAGCTGGCCGACTTCGTGGGCGAGGGCGACACCGTGCGGGTGGCCTTGGGCAACACCCTGAGGAGCGACGCCCCCGGCACCAAGATCTACGTCAAGCTCGGCCGGGTGCAGCGCAAGGCCTCGGCGGCGGCCGCCGTGAACGTGGCCATCCCCGAGCGCGAACAGTGGATCGGGCTGATCATCAAGTAGGCCGGGACGGCGCCCGGGCCCCCGGCGCTCAGGGCGCCGCGTTCGTGATGGTCAGATACCCGGCCCGGATCATCAGGTGCGGCCCGCTCAGCGCCCCACCGTCAGCGTTGGTGGCGCTCAGCACCACCGGCCCGGGCGGCAGGTTGAAGATCCCCGCCACGCCCCCGCGATCGGTGGCCGTGGCGTTGGCGTCTGGCACCCCGCCCGCCACATAGCTGGTGAGGCTCTGTGCGTCGGCGGTGTCGGCGCTCACCTGCACGCCGGGCGCCCGCACGCCGTTGCACTCGATGGCGATCAGGCCCAGGTGACCCCGCTCGGCGTCCAGCGCTGCCCCGGCGAGTTGGGCGAACAGCGCCAGGGTGTCGGTGCCCAACATGTTGATGCTCCACGGGTTCTCCGCCGACCGCTCGGTGACGAGCGGCGGGTTCGGGATGAACAGCGTGGGCGCCGCGGGCCCGCCGGAGATCTCGAAGAACCCATCGAAGCCTGCAGCGCCCAGGGGCACCGTCAGGCTGACCGTGCCCTCGGCGTCGGTCATGGCCTCGCTGTGGGGCGCGGCGCAGTCCGGATCGGCCCAGGGGCAGACCTTCACCGTCGCCCCGGCCAACCGGGCGCCGGACACCAGGTCGTTCAGGATCATGACGAGCGCCACGTCGCCGACCGTGGCCATGGGCGCCGGCCGGTTGCCGATGCAGGTCCAGTCGGGCGGCTGGGCGCACTCATCGGCGCAGCTTGTGTTGCGGCAGGTGATGTAGGGGCGGTTCACTTCGATCCCGGCGGCGAACTCCTCGACGCACGCGTCCTCGCAGCCCGCGTCCTCGCTGGCCTCGCAGGCCAGGAAACACTCCCGCAAGCCGAAGCAGCTCTCGTCGGCGCCGCAGGCGGTGGCCTCGGCGCAGCAGTTCGCGTCCACGCACGCTGCGCAGGCCGCCGCGTTGGGCTCAGGCAAGCTGGGCCGCGGCACGAATCCCCCGCACATCAACCGCCGGGGTCCCCCCTCGCACGCAGCCGCGAAGTCGGCGCTGGCGGCCGACACCGTGGGCACCACCTGAGCGCAGTCGCCGCCCAGGTTGTTGACCACGGTGGCCAGCGCCGGGCCGGCCGCGCAGGACTCCAGGCACCCCGCGTACAGGCCGTCGCGGACCGCGCCCGGGCTCACGCCGGGGCAGAACTCGTCCTGGGCCGCGCAGTCAGCCAGCGTTGCGCACGCCGTGGGGCATGGATCACCCGCGCCTCCGCCGGCGCCGCCCGCGCCGCCTTCGCCCCCCGCACCGCCGCCGACCCCACCGGCCCCGCCGGCGCCCGCGTCGCTCGTCTCCCCCGTGTCGCCGTCGTCGCAGCCCAACGCCAGCAACGCCGTGCAGGCGATGGCCACCTGCAGCGTCCGTCCGATCCGCATCGCGAGTCCCCCTCCCAGATCATCGAGCGCCATCACGCGCCCACCTGAGCGGTCGCCCCCGCGGCGACCGCCCTGTCATTGCCAGTGCTTCCCCATGTCGGCGGCCAGGCGCTCCCACGCCAGGCCCACGGGGAGCGTGCCCACGCAACCCATGCCCATGGCAAGCCTTCGGGAAAAAAAAACAACGGCGACCGCACACTCGTGCCGGACGGCCGCCCTGGGCGCCGGCGCTACTTGAGCCCCACCATCGCGCGCAACACCTTGCGTTTCACCGCTGCCGGCGCCTTCGACGCCTGGAGCACCGGCGCGTAGAGCACCGCGGGGATCAGCAGATCGGCCTTGGCGGCCTCGGCCGGCGTAGCGAAGTCGAAGCGCGCCAGGTCGCAGCGCTCCCACAGCAAGGGGCCCCGACGGTCCGGGGCCACGGTGGCCAGAGTCTGCAGCACCTTCAGGCCGCCCCTGCAGGCCTTGGCCCAGGCGTCGGGGTTCTCTTGCACGGCCCTCGCCATCAGCATGGCCCGCATGTCGGGCGGCGCCGCATCGAGCTTCTGGAGCGACTTCGCCAGGCCCGCCGGCTCGGGGCAGAGCTCAGTGGCCATCCTTAGCGCCAAGGGGGCCCGCTGGTCGGGCCCAGCCTGGTCCAGGGCGCCCGCCACCTCGGTCAGCTTGCCGTCATCGCAGGGGCTCGGGCCGCCCGCCTCGCCCCCCTCACCGCCGCCCCCCTGCCCCTTGCAAGCCCACAGCCCCGCCACCAGCGCCACCGTCCACAGCACCCGCATGGGTCACCTCCTGGTCGCGCACACCGTGCCACACTTTTTCCCTGGGCGGGGCGCGGCCGCGCCGTATCATCCACGCCGCCCACGATCCCGCGGAGGCGCGACATGGCCGTTCACCAGTACAACTACCCCACCCGCGTGCGCTTCGGCGCCGGCGCCCGGCACGAGCTGGGCCGGCACCTGAAGGCCTTTGGCGCCACGCGGCCGCTGTTTGTCACCGATCGCGGCGTGGCCGCGCTGCCCTGGTTCGCCGAGTTGGTGGCGGCGGCCGAGGCCGACTTCAAGGTGGCGGTGTTCAGCGACATGGGCGGCAACCCGGTGCTGGCGCAGGTGGACGCCGGCACGCAGGCCATCCGGGCCCATCAGGCCGACGCGGTGGTGGCGGTGGGGGGCGGCGCCGCCCTCGACGTGGCCAAGGTGCTCATGCTCATGCAGCACTACGACGGCCACCTGTGGGACTACGAGGACGACGTGGGCCCCTTCCCGGCCGACGATCACCCCATCGTGCCCCTGATCGCCCTGCCCACCACGGCGGGCACGGGCAGCGAGGTGGGCCGCAGCTCGGTCATCAGCACCGACGACACTCACCAGAAGAAGATCATCTTCACGCCCCGGCTGCTGCCGCCCCTGGTGCTGGCGGATCCCGAGCTGACCCTGGGCCTGCCGGCCGGCGTCACCGCCGCCACCGGCGTGGACGCGCTGACCCACCTGGTCGAGGCCTTCCTGGCCAAGGGGCACCACGCCATGGCCGACGGCATCGCCCTCGAAGGCGTGCGCATGGTGGCCGAGTCGCTGGTGGACGCGGTGGGCTTCGCGAAGCGCGGGCACGGCAACCTGTCGCCCGCCGAGCAGGCCGCCCACGTCCAGGCCCGGGCCACCATGCTCGAGGCCAGCATGATGGGCGCCACGGCCTTCCAGAAGGGCCTGGGCGCCGTGCACTCCTGCGCCCACGCGCTGTCCACCGTGTGCGACACCCACCACGGGCTGGCCAACGCGCTCATGTTCGCGCCGGTGCTGCGCTTCAACATGGAGGTGGTGCCCGAGCGCCTGCTGCGGCTGGCCCGCGCGGTGGATCCCACCGCCACCGACGGCGCGCAGTTCATCGACTGGGTCGAGGCCCTGAAGGCCAAGGTGGGCATCCCGCCCACGCTGAGCGCCGCCGGCGTGCCCGCCAGCGCCCTGGACGCCCTGGTGCCCGTGGCCGTGGCCGACGCCTGCCACCCCAACAACCCACGGCCCTGCACCGCCGCCGACTTCCGCCGGTTCTACCAGGAGGCCTACTGATGCTGGCCATCGAGCGCACCGATCCCGCCACCGGCGAGGCCCGCGACGCCCTGGTGGCCGACGACGCCGCCGCCGTGGCCCGCAAGTACGAGGCCGCCCGCGCCGCGCAGCCCGCCTGGGCCGCCCGCCCCTTCGCCGAGCGGCTGGCCTGCATCGAGCGGTTCCGCGACCTCCTGGCCGAGCGCCGCGATGGCCTGGCCGCCATCCAGTCGAAGGAGACGGGCAAGCCCATCAAGCAGGCCCGCGGCGAGGTGGGCGCCACCCCGGGCCGCCTGGACTGGTTCATCCAGCAGGCCGAGGCCATGCTGGCCCCCAGCACCCGCCTGGACACCCCGGGGCTGACCGAGAAGGTCACCTGGGAGGCCCTGGGCGTGGTGGTGAACGTGAGCGCCTGGAACTACCCCTGGTTCGTGGGCACCAACGTCTACGTGCCCGCCCTGCTGGCCGGCAACGCGGTGCTGTACAAGCCCAGCGAGCTGGCGGTGGACGTGGGCCTGAGCATGGGCCAGCTGCTGCACGAGGCCGGGGTGCCGGCCGACGTGTTCCAGGTGGTCGTCGGCGGCGGCGCCACCGGCGCGGCCCTGCTGGAGCTGCCCATCGACGGGGTGTTCTTCACCGGCAGCCACGCCACCGGCGTGAAGATCGCGCAGGCGGCCGCCGCGCAGCTCATCCCCGTGCAGCTCGAGCTGGGCGGCAAGGATCCCGCCTACGCCGCCGACGACGTGGATCCCAAGGCCACCGCCGAGGGCCTGGCGGACGGCGCGTTCTACAACGCCGGCCAGAGCTGCTGCGCGGTGGAGCGGATCTACGTGCACGAGGCCATCTACGGGCCCTTCGTCGAGGCCTTCGCCGCCGCCGTGGACGGGTTCGTCATGGGCGATCCCGCCCACGAGGACACCTACCTGGGCCCGCTGACCCGCGCGGCGCAGATCCCCGTCATCGAGGCCCAGGTGGCCGACGCGGTGGCGAAGGGGGCGAAGGTGCTGCGGGGGGGCCACCGGCTGGACAAGCCCGGGGCCTGGTTCGCGCCCACCGTGCTGATCGACGTGGATCACACCATGGAGGTCATGCGCGAGGAGAGCTTCGGCCCGGTCATCGGCATCCAGAAGGTCAGCGGCGACGCCGAGGCGGTGAAGCTGATGAACGACACGGCCTATGGCCTGACGGCCGCCGTCTACACCCACGATCTGGCCCGCGCGCAGGGCATCCTGGGCGCGCTGGACACCGGCACCGCCTACTGGAACTGCTGCGACCGGGTCAGCCCGCGCCTGGAGTGGACGGGCCGCGGGCACAGCGGCGTGGGCAGCACCCTGGGCGAGGTGGGCATCCGCGCCTTCGTGCGGCCCCGCGCCTGGCACCTGCGCGCCCCCCAGGGCTGAGCAACCCGCCGGGGCGCTCGGGCGTCCCCTTGTCTTGGGTCAGCCCCCGGAGCCCCGCCGTGTCCCACGCCCAGATCGCCACCGGCCTGCTGCGCATCGTGCAGGACGGGGGCAGCCACAACACCCTGCTGATCCAGGCCCCCCGGGGCTATGTGCTGGCCACCGGCCGCCGGGGCGATCCCGCGCTGACCGTGCAGGTGGCCTCGGGCCGGCAGCTCGCCGAGGGGGTGCGCGTCCCCGATGAGGTGCACCAGCGGCTGTACGAGCGGGGCTTCCGGCGCGGCACCGCCGCCGACAACCACGGGCTGGTCCTGGAGCTGCAAGGGCACGCCGCGGCCGGCGCCCTGGCCCACGAGATCCTGGACTGGGTGCGCGCCGCCTACGACCACGCCGGCGCGGTGGCCGTGGACTTCGTGCCCGGCGAGGTGGATCCCACCGAGAACCCGCGGGTGATCGAGCTGATGACCGCCCTGAGCCGCGACCGCGACATGAAGACCCGGCGGCGGCTGTGGATGGCCCTGGTGAACGCCACCTGGCTGGTGCCGCTCACCCGAGCCGTCGACGCTGAGGCGGTGGGGCTGGGCGGGGCGCTGCCCTTGCGGGTGCTGGGCGAGCTGGCGGGGGGCGAGGTGGTCGGGGCCTTCACCGACTTCGGGCACCTGCTGGGCCACGATCCGCGGCCCCGGCCCTACGTGCGGGTGCACGGCAAGGTGCTGTTCCCGGCGCTGGCCGCCCGCAAGGTGGCCTCGCTGTTGCTGAACCCCGGTCAGGGGGTGCGCGGCGAGCTGTACCGCCACGAGATCGAGACCCTGGCCGAGGGCGTGCAGCGCATGGCCGGCAGCCACTGAGCGCGGCCACAGCGACGCCTACTGCAGGCAGACCTCGTAGCCGGCCACCCACGGCCCGCCGATGAACAGGGCCACGCCCTCGAAGCAGCCGCCCCCCACACCGTAGCCCTGGTAGGCGACCACGGGCGCGCCGTCCTCGTAGTAGGTGTAGCTCAGCCGGTCCGGCGCGGGCTGCGACCACCAGCCCGTGTAGTTGCCCGGCGCGTTGGGGAATGTGATGGCGTTGCCCGCCTGGAAGACGATGTCGTGGCTCGAGATCGAGCTGGGGTACAGGGTGCACTCGTAGAAGCTGGTCAGGTTCTGGCCGGTGCAGTGGCGCACCAGGGCGGGCGTGCCCGCCGCGATGGGCGTGTTGACGTAGGTCAGGGTCACCGCCTCACTCAGGGCGTTGTTGTTCACGTCGGACTCGCGGCTGGTGGTGCGAGCCTCCACTTGAAACTCGGTGGGTCCCACGGCCGCGGGCAGGGCCAGGTCGAAGGCCACGGTGGCGCTGGCCCCCTTGTTCAGCCGCCCCAGGTCGCAGGACAGGGTGGTGTCGCCGCTGAGCCAGCAGGCGGGGCTGAAGGCGCCCAGATCACCCCGCACGTGCACCTGCGGGCTGGTCATCGTGGCGGGCAGGCCGATGTGCACCTCGACGTTGTCGGCCCGGCGGGTGCCCTGGTTGGTCACCGCCACCTGGAAGGTGTCCGTGGCGCCCACGTGGATGGTGGCGGGCGGCGTGAAGTCCACGGCGATGTCGGCGCGGGCGTGGGCGCCCGCGGCGCCGAACAGAACCCCTGCGGCGGCAAAAAAGCGAACGATATCCATAACATCCCTCCTGCTTGCGGCGCGGCTGCCGCGGTGGGTGGGCCGGCTTGGCCCGACCACTGCACCCTAGTGTGAGGAATGTGTCCATCCACCCCCCGAAGGTGTAGGGGGCCCAAAGTTTTGGGGGGTGGTCCGCGACCGGGGGGTCAGGCGCGGCCCAGCAGGGCCTGCAGCGCGCCGTCCAGC
>JACKDL010000045.1 GCA_020633555.1 Myxococcales bacterium
AAGCACGTCAGCTACGCAGAGCTCACCGGCTACGCCCACGACGGCAGCCAGGCCATCGCCGACGCCTTGAAGGACGGCCCCGTCAAGAAGACGGAAGAGGGCGCCCTGGGCGGCCTCATGGACACCGACGCCGAGGCCGAGGCGGTCAACAAGCTGCTCGCGGCCCTGGCGCCCGCCCTGCAAGGCGTCATCGACAAGTGGATCGACTCCGAGGGCGGCCAGGCCCTGCTGCAGGGCATCGCCGAGTGGACCGAGGAGCACCCCCGCACGGTCATGGGCATCCTGGGCGGCGCGGTCATCGGCGCGGCCGTGGCGGCCTACCTGTCCGACTACGACCCCGGCGAGTTCGCCAAGACCTTCAAGCTCGGCGACAAGTGGTCGGTGGGCGGCGCGGTGGATCTGGCCAGCGTCCAGCAGCTCATCAACAAGGGCATCGACGGCGCCAAGCTGTTCGCCGAGTACAAGAGCGGCGAGTTCACCGGCAAGCTGGGCGGCGCCTGGAGCGCCGAGGACGGCGCCTCGGTCGAGGGCAGCGTGGCCTACGACGGCGAGCACCTCGACGCCTCGGCCAGCGGCAGCTACAGCGAGAAGAACGGCCACAAGGTGGCCGGCCAGATCGCCTACGAGAACGAGGGCGTCAGCGCCGTCCTGAAGGGCGAGCACACCGGCGACGGCCACAAGGTCGAGGGCAAGGCGGGCTACAAGACCGAGGGCTTCGAGGCCGAGGTCCACGCGGCCAACACCCAGGACGGCACCAGCTACGGCGGCTCGGCCAAGGGCCAGGGGCGCATCGGCAACTTCACCGGCCAGTACGACGGCAGCCTCGAGATGGATCAGGCGGGCCGCGCCACCCTGAAGCTGGGCGGCGGGCTCGAAGGCATGATCGGCGACAGCGAGGCCAAGGGCGGCCTGAACCTGCGCCACGCCGTGGGCGGCGACAAGGCGGCCGACAGCCGGGTCGAGGCCGAGGTGCAGATCGGCGACGACGCCGAGCACCGCAAGGTGAGCGGCTGGCTCGACCCGAACAACGGCTCGTTCCAGCTCGACATGAGCCAGGTCTCGGGCGGCGCCACCCACACCCAGAGCACCGGCAAGGACGCCGAGGGCAACGCCTTCAACAGCGAGCGGGTGCAGTACCAGGGCGACGGCATCAACTTCGACGCCAACCAGAAGCAGGTCATCGGCGGCGACCGCACCAGCGGCCTGAACCTGGGCCTGACCGGCCTGGGCGGGCGCAACACCAACGCCAACCTGGGGCTCACCACCCGCAACGGCCAGACCGAGAGCCTGAACGCCGGGCTCAGCTTCGACATGGGCCGCCTGCGCAACGAGCTCGACCTGGAGATGCGCGACGGCGTCACCACCATGGGGGTGACCACCAAGGGCCAGTTCGGCGACTTCACCGCCGGCGCCGACGCCAAGTTCAACCTCACCGACAGCCGGCTCCAGGAGCTGGGGCTGCAGCTCGGCTACCAGAACCCCGACGAGTTCAAGTCCTTCGCCCTGGACTACCGCGCCCAGTGGATGGAGGAGCACGCCGAGTACGCCCACAACTTCGACGCCACCTTCGAGTACGCCATCGGCAACGTGGCGGCCCGCTTCAAGGGCGGCGCCCAGCTCCAGGGCGGCGACATGACGAAGGCCAACGCCGATCTGCTGGCGGGCTACCGGCTGAACCCCGACTGGGTGCTGCTGGGCGGCGCCGACTACCAGCACAACCAGGTGGACGGCGCCCGCAGCAACCAGTTCGGCGTGCGCGCGGGCGTGCAGTACAAGGACGTGGCCGTCACCGTGGGCGCCACCCGCTTCAGCGACCGCGACGACACCCAGTTCGGCATCCGGCTCGAGATTCCCCTCTGGTGAGCCCGCTGGGGTCGCCCGACCCCGGCTGAGGTCGCCAGCCCCTGGCGACCTCACGCCCCAGCCCCGCGCCGTGGGCGGCTCAGGGTGCGGCACGCCCCTTGCTGTGGTGGTTGGCGATCCGCGAACACCCCTGAGAGGTGTCCCATGCGCCGCGCCCCCCTGCTGACGCTGCTGCTGCTCCCGCTGGCCCTGGCCTGCACCACCGTCACCGACGACATGGCCAACCCGCAGGTGCGCGAGCCCGCCCTCGAGACCCCCATCATGGTCTCGAAGTCGGACCTGGCCCGCGCCGCGGCCAACTTCGAGGTGCGGGCCATCGAGCTGCTGCCCGGCGAGACGCCCGAGCAGGCGCTGGCCCGGGTGGTGGGGCCCGCCGCCCCCAGCCTGGGCGCCCTGCTGGACTCGGCGGCGCCCGTGGAGGGCCTGGGCCCGGCCCCCGAGGCCGCCGAGGCTCCGGCGCGGTGCGACGACTCCTGCGCCTTCGCCTACAACCACATCTGCGACGACGGCAGCGCCGGCGCCGCCACCAGCCGCTGTGCTGCGGGGACCGACTGCGCGGACTGTCAGGGCCAGGCCGGCCCGGAGGCCGCGCCGCAGCCCGGCGGCGAGTCGCCTGAGCCCGAGCCGGCCCCTGAGCCGGCCCCCGAGCCCGGCGCCGAGCCCCAGCCGGCCCTGAGCCCCGCGCCCACGGCCAACCGCTGCGACGACACCTGCAACTACGCCTTTGACGGCGAGTGCGACGACGGTCGCGCGGGCGCGGCCACCGGGCTCTGCGCGGCCGGCAGCGACTGCACGGACTGCGAGGGTGCCGTCGCCGCTCAGGCCGCAGCCCCTGCGCCGGCCGCCGATCCACAGGCAGCGGATCCGGCGCCCGCGGAGCCGGCGCCCGCTGCGCCCGCCCCGGCCGCCCAGGGCGGCCAGACCTGCATGGCCAATGGGCTTGACGGCACCTGCGGCCCCACCGCGCAGTGCGGCGGCCGCTCCGTGCCCGGCTTCTGCCCCGGGCCCGCCGACATCCAGTGCTGCGTGCCCGACGTGGCGGCCGGCGCCGCCGATCACCCGGCCGTGGGCCAGGGCTGCAACGCCGCCGGTGAGCCTGGCACCTGCCAGCACACGGGTGACTGCGGCGGCGAGTCCGTGCCCGGCTACTGCGCCGGCCCCGCCGACATCCAGTGCTGCGTGGGCACGCGCCGGGCGCAGGTGGCCCCGGTGGTCTACGGCGGCTACCTGTTGCTGCAGTGGGGCGCGCGCCGCCTGATCTTCGCAGCCGTCCGCACGGGCGTGCAGCGGGCCGGGGTGCACGTCGCCACCGTCCGCGTGGCGTCGGCGGCCCGCGGCGTCTCGCAGGTGGGCGTGTACATCAACGCCGAGGAGGCGGCCATGGGCGCCGGGCTCACCGCCGCCACCGCCACCGTGCTGGGCGGCCCGGTGGGCCAGGAGCTGATGGACTTCCTGGCGGAGCGGCGGGCCAGCCCCGAGGTCGAGGCCCGCTGGGCCGGCGTCGCCGCCGAGCCCATGGAGCCCCCCGGCACCTGCGAGCCCGACGAGTACGAGGGCTACCGGCAGCGCAAGGAGGACGCCTGCGGCCCCACCCAGGCCTGCCGCGGCAACAACTGGGTCTCACAGATGACCGAGGAGATCCTGGACGCCTACACCTCGGGCGGCAGCCTGGCGCGCTATCACAACGTCATCGGACAGGTGACGGGCTACTGCGACGACCTGCGCCAGAACCACGCCCAGGCCCTGGAGTGCTTCCGGCGCCGGCAGGACATCATGGACGCGTGCTTCGAGGGCGGCGACGCCCGCCACTGGGAGGCGCTGAACCAGGTGGACAACCTGCGCCTGAACTGCGAGCGCCAGTACGCCAACCACAACTGCCAGCACTTTCAGGAAGGCAGCCCGTTGCTGCCGTGAGGCGGGGCCCGGCGCCGCGGCCCGCCCGGCGCCTCAGAAGAAGTAGCGCACGTACAGGAAGCCGGTGGCGATCACCAGGGTGCCCACCATGGTGGGGGCGCCGTACTTCGTGAAGGCCATGAAGGTCAGCGGGTAGTTGTTGCGGCGGCCGATCTGGGCCACCACCACGTTGGCCGAGGCGCCCACCAGCGAGCCGTTGCCGCCCAGGCAGGCCCCCAGGGCCAGGGCCCAGTACAAGGGCTCGGCCACCTGGTGGCGCAACGCCTCGGAGCCCATCTCCAGCCCCATCTGCACCGAGAAGTCGGGGATGATGGCCCGCTGCAGCAGCGGGATCATCGCGATGACCAGCGGGATGTTGTCCACCACCGCCGAGCAGATCGCGCTGAACCAGAGCACCACCATCACCGTGAGCAGCAGGTTGCCCGCGGTGAACTTCACGATCTGGTGGCCCAGCGCCTCGAACACGTGGTTGTGCTCCAGGGCGCCGATGAGCATGAACAGGCCCACGAAGAAGAACACCGAGTTCCACTCGACCTTCTCCAGGGCGTGGTGCAGGTCGGTGCCGGTGGCGATGGCCATCACCAGTGAGCCACCCAGGGCGATGATGCCCGGCTCGATGCCCACCGCGTGGCTGGCGAAGAAGCCCACCAGGATCAGGGTGAACACCGCCAGGGCGCGCCGCAGCTTCTTGGCGTCCAGGATGGCCAGCTCGGGCCGGGCCCGGCGGATGTGGGCCTTGTTGGCCTCGGCCACCACCATCTGATCGCGGAAGAAGAACCAGGCCGCAAAGGCGCCGCCCACCAGCATGATCAGCACCGGCGGGCCCAGGTTGAACAGGAACTGGTTGAACGTCAGGCCCGTCTGGCTGGCGATGATGACGTTGGGCGGATCGCCCACCAGCGTCGCCGCGCCGCCGATGTTGCTGGCCAGCGCCTCGAGGATGAGGAACGGGATCGCCGGCAACACCAGGATCTCGCAGATGAGGATGGTGATCGGGGCGATGAGGATCACCGTCGTCACGTTGTCGAGGAAGGCCGAGAGCACCGCGGTGGCGATGAGGAAGGACGAGAGGATGACCATCCCCCGCCCGTCCGCCCGCTGAGCGATCTTCACGGCCAGCCACTCGAACAGGCCGGTCTTGGCCATGATGTTGACCGACAGCATCATCCCGACGAGCAGGAAGATGACGTTCAGGTCCACCGCGTGCAGCGCCTCGCTGTAGGGCACGAAGCCCAACATGATGGCCGCCGTGGCCCCCAGCAACGAGGCCGCCGTCTTGTCGAGCTTCTCGGTGGCGATGAACAGGTAGGTGATGCCGAAGATCACCAGGGAGCCGATCATGTGTCGCGCCTCCGCCGGATCAGAGGTTCAGCAGGCGGTCGACCACACGGATGCGGTCGATGACGCCCAGCAGGCGGTCGGCTTCGTCCACCACGAAGACCTTGGGATAGCGGTGCACCGACAGCAGGTGGACGATCTCGAGGATCGTGGCGGTGGGGGGCACCTTGGCGACGTCCTTGGTCATGACGTCGCGGGCCTTCAGGTGCGCTTCCTTACTGAAGTACTTCTCGAAGGGATCGAACTCGGCGATGAACGACACGCTCTTGAGCTGGCGGAAGAAGTCCGGCATGCCCAGGGTGAACAGGTCGTCGGCGGTCACCTGCCCCAGCAGGCGCCGATCGCTGTCGGTGATACCCGCGCAGTCCAGGTTCAGCGCGCCCATGCGCTGGGTGATCTCGGGCACCGGGGTGTCGGGCCCGATCTGCCCCAGCGAGGTGCGCATGATGTCGGCCGCGGTGAGCGGGGCCTCGTCGCCGCGCAGCTTGCCCGCGAGCCAGCGGGCCACCTCGGCCTTGTCGCGGGCCTGGCGCAGGAACGGGCGGGTCTCGACGGCCTGGGCCAGCTCCGCCAGCCGACCCATGAGCTTCAACGCCGCGGCGGGCTCGGCCTGCGGGGCGGCCACCAGGGTCAGCCACTCCACCGACTCGGACTCGCCCCAGGCCACCGGCTTGCGCAGGGCCGCCAGTCCCACCGCCAGGCGGGGCAGCCCCTCGAGCCGCACGTGGGGGCAGGCGAAGCCCGCGCCCAGAGCGGTGGCGCCTGCGCCTTCGCGGGCGAGCAGGGCGTCGTGGAAGGCGGTCGCGTCGCAGCCGAGGGTGGCATCGCGGCTCAGGGCACCGTGCAGGGCCGTCGAGAGCGCCGCCAACGCCGCCTCACGATCAGGGGCGTCCAGGTCGAGCAGGATCGCGTCCGCGGGCACCAATGGGGATGGCATGTGCACCTCCTTCCCTGGGCCGAGGGGCGGCGGACTATGGCCGCGAGCGCGTCGGAAATCAACCCGATGGCACGAGCTTCGACGCATCTGCGGGACGTGGTAAAAGGACGGCTACCGGCAGCGGAGGTCGAGTTCACGGTGCGAGCGCGCCATGCGGAGTTTGGTTGGTCCCTGGGCCTCCTGATGGCCGCGCTGCTCTGCGGCTGCGGCGCCACCACCTATCCCATCCGCGGCGAGTTCGGCACGGTGCCCTTCGAGGGGGAGCTGCAGGTCAGCGAACCCGAGACGGGCCAGCGGCGCTACGTCCTGGACGTGCAGAGCGTGCCCGAGCCGTGGCGCCTTCGGCCCGACGCTCACCACTACGTGGGCTGGATCGTCTCGGACCGCCGGGGTGCCTTCAAGGTGGCCACCGTGAACTACGACGACCTGGCGCGTCGCGCCCGCCTGGACGAGCGCAACAACGACGAGGGCCGGGTCTTCCTGGTCACCGCCGAGGAGGAGAGCTGGGCCCGCGAGCCCAGCCGGACGGTGCTCTTCGAGGTGGTTCTCTGGGCGCGGGAAGACGACGCCCGGTAGCGCCTGCGAGCCGGGGCCCTCAGCGCTGCTCCATCTGCGCCTGCGCCGCCAGGCACACCGGGGTCTCGGGGCGGGCCTTCAGGCGCCGATAGCCGATGGGCTCCCCGGTGACGATGCAGAGCCCGTAGTCCCCCTCCCCCACCCGCTCCAGGGCCTGCTCCACCTGGTTCAGGCGCTTCTGGTGCCGGTGGCGCGTGGCCTTCGCGAGCTGCTGGGCCTGGATCTGGTCCATGCGCGACAGCCGCCCGATGGGCTGGTCCAGGTCGACGGGGGCGGCCACAGAGGCCGCGCTCTCCAGCGCCGCTTCGAGCTCGCGCTTCAGGGCGTGGAGATCGGCGGTGAGCTCGGCGAGCTGGGCCTGGGTGAGTTCTTCAGCGGGTTCACGGGCGGCCATGGCGGCACCCTACCACCCGTGCCGTCCGGGCGCGGCGCTCAATCGTCAAAGGGGCCGTCCGGCACCCCGCACGGGGGCGGCGCCGGCGTGGGCACGTCCGCCTGGGGTACCGGCTGCTCGGGCAGCGCGCGCCCCTGCCGCTGGCTGGGCGCCCGGGCCCGCGGGTCCCGGCTGAAGCGGTCGGGATCCACCGGCACCTCCTGCAGCCCCTGCGGCACCTCGGGCTTGGGCAGCGCCTCGGCCTGGGGCGGCGGGGCATAGGCCGCGCACAGCTCACAGCGGGCGCACTGCTCCTCGGCGAAGCGGCAGCGATCGGCGTCCACGGCGCCACAGGTCACCGGCCCCGCCTCGGGCTCGGTGCAGGTGTAGCGGCAGGCCTCGCTGTGATCGCTGCACAGGGTGCAGGGGTCGGGATCCCGCGCCATGAGGCCCAGGCACCACTCGGCCAGGTCGAACTCGGGGATCTCACCGGGCTCCACCTCGATCGGACCCACCCCCTGAGCCTGGGCCAGATCCTCCAGGGGTGGGTACTCCAGGTCGTCACAGCCCCACAGCCCCAGGGTCATGAATGCGGCGAGGGCGGCCAGGGTGGTCAGGAACGCGAGGGGGGTGCGCATGGCCGGGCTCCTTCCCGGCCGGGCCGTAGGCGACATCAGCGGCCGCCTGGTCGGTCCGGCCGACCTTGGGCGCGTCTCCCGGGAGGCCACGCTCGGCCAGGCCGAGGCGCGCGCTCGAACCACATGCATACGCTGGACCGCGCGCAAACCCGCGACGCCGCGGGGGCGAGGTCACCGAAAGGTCACCTGCGCCGCCCGGCGCGTTCCCCCGTTCCCCCGTGGCCCCCCCGGATCGGCTATCGTGCGCCGTCCACGCCTGGAGGCCAGCCCCATGGGCCACCGCAGCCGCCCCCGAATCCACCGCCGCACCTTCCTGCGCTGGAGCGCGGGCGCCGCCGCCACGATCCCCCTGTTCGGCTGCGCCGACGACGAGGCCCTGTGGGCGCCGCGGTTCCGAGCGCTGCCCGAGGATCCGTCCCGCTTCCCGCTGGGGGTCCACGCCGGGGCCGTGGCCGCCGACGGGGCCCGGCTGTGGACCCACGCACCCGCCGGCGGCCCACTGGTGCTCCGCGTCTGGCCCGACGCCGCCCCCGATGACGTGCTGCCTGCCCTGGAGGTGGACGTCCAGCCCAGCCAGGCCGGCTACGCCGCGCCGCGGATCACTGGCCTGCCCGCCGGCGAGTGGTGGCGGTACGCCTTCTTTGACGACAGCGCCCAGGTGCGCTCGGCCTACGGGCGCTTTCGCAGCGCCTTCGGGCCCGGGCAGACGGGGGTCGTCCGGGTGGGCGCCACGGCGTGCACCAACTTCGGGCGGCGGCCCTTCCCCGCCCTGGCGCGCACGGCGGCCGCCGGCATCGACGTGTTCTGTCACCTGGGTGATCTGAACTACAACGACGACCAGTTCACCCTGGCGGACTACCGCCGCGGCTACGCCGAGAACCTGGACACGGCCGACTTCCGCGCGGTGCTGGGCAACGCCGGCAGCTACTTCGTGTGGGACGATCACGAGTTCTTCGACAACGAAGGCCTGTACGCCCCCGACGTGGACGTGGCCCGGGTGGCGGCCGGCAAGCAGGCCTGGTTCGAGTGCCTGGCGGTGGAGGGCCGCGACGTGCCCGAGGCGGGCGCGCTGGGCGGCGACCGGGTGATGTGGGGCAGCTACCGCTGGGGCGACGCCGCTGAGTTCTTCCTGCTGGACAGCCGCCTGGAGCGCGACGAGGCCGCGGGCCGCTACGTCAGCCGCGCCCAGCTCGACTGGCTGAAGCAGGCGCTGGCCGACAGCCCCGCCCACTTCAAGATCCTGCTGAACTCGGTGCCCATCGCCGATCTGCCCCTCATCTGGGGGCCCGGAGACCGCTGGACGGCATTCCCTGAGCAGCGCGCCGAGCTGCTGGATCACATGGTGACAGCCCAGGTGGGCAACGTGGTCTTCCTCGCCGGCGACTTCCACGTGGGCGCCGTGTGGCGGGTGGCCGAGCGCGGGCCCCACTCGGCCATGTGGGAGATCCTGTGCGGGCCGGGCGGCAGCGCGCCGAGCAAGCGGCTGGAGCTGGCCGCGCGCAGCGACGCCATCCACGATCAGTTCTTCCCGCCGGGGCGCATCGAGCACGCCAGCGGCGATCACGCGAGCACGATCATCGACTTCGACGCCCCGGCCGACGAGATCCGGGTGCGCTTCGAGCGAGCCAGCGACGGTGCGCTGCAGTACGCCGCCACCCTGCGCTGCCAGGAAGTGGAGGGCTGATGGGCATCGACGACGGCCGGCTGGACGGCAAGGTGGTGTGGGTGACGGGGGCCGGCCGGGGCCTGGGCCGGGCGCTGGCGCTGGCCATGAGCCGCGCGGGCGCCCGGGTGGCCGCCATGAGCCGCACCGCGGGCGACCTCGAGGACCTGGCCGCCAAGGCCCCTGGCGAGGTGCTGTGGGGCGCCGTGGATGTGCGCGAGGCCGGGGCCGTGGCGGCCTTCGCCGGCCGGATCATCGACGCCTGGGGTCGGCTGGACGCCGTGGTGAGCAACGCCGGCATCGGGCGCTACGGCGACTTCCTCGACCAATCCTACGCCGAGCTGGGCCTGGTGGTGGACGTGAACCTGAAGGGCCCCATGTTCGTGGCCCACGCCGCGCTGCCCCACCTGCTGGCGGGCGGCGGCGGCCACCTGGTG
Source organism: Myxococcales bacterium (assembly GCA_020633555.1). Taxonomy (GTDB): domain Bacteria; phylum Myxococcota_A; class Bradymonadia; order UBA7976; family UBA1532; genus JACKDL01. The sequence goes on from JACKDL010000045.1 coordinate 9,740, forward strand.
CACATCGCCAGCGATCTGGCCCGGCGCCCGCTGGCCAAGATGGCGCCCTACGCGGCCACCAAGCACGGGCTGCTGGGCTTCTCGGCGAGCCTGCTGCAGGAGTTCAAGGGGCGCGGGCTGAAGGTCACCACGGTCAACCCGGGCATCATCGACACGGGCTTCGGCGACAGCCAGCCCGACAGCCGCGACGAGTCATGGGCGCTGCGCCCGGCCGCGCTGGCCGACGTGGTGCTGCACGTGCTCACCCAGCCGGGGTCGGTGGTGATCGACGAGATCACCGTGCACCCCCTGGGGCAGGATTTCTGATTCAGATCAGCAACTTGCTGATGAAACTCAGGGCTTCTGCGGGATGGGCGGCGGGGTGCGCACCACCTTCACCACCGGCATGGCCGGCGAGCCATCGCCCGGCTTGACCCCCAGGCGAGACTCGGCCAGCCGCAGCACCCGATCCCGGGCGTGGGGGTAGTCCCCCAGGGCCTTCTCGAAGCGTGGGCGGTCCAGGGCGAACAGGGTGAGCACCGTGGTGGCCCGCACGTTGGCCGACGCCTTGCGGTCGTACAGCAGCGACATCTCGCCGAAGACCTCGCCGGGCCCCAGCCGCGCCACGACCTCCTCGCCGCTGCCCTTGGGCACCCACACGTCAGCGAAGCCGCTGGCGATGATGCACATGGCGCGGCCCACCTCGCCGTCGCTGATGACCTCGGTGCCCGCCGGCAGCGTGATGGCCAGGCACTGCTCGAAGAGCGCCGCGCGGGCGCCATCACCCAGGTTGCCGAAGATGCTGCCCGGGCCCATGAGCTGCGCCAGCATGCGGCTGCGGCTGGTCTCGCGCAGCCGCACGTAGGCGCTCGGCAGGGCCTTCACCAGGGACGCGAGCTGCTTGCTCTCGAAGCGCAACGCCTGCACCTCGCTCTCGGCCTCGACGGTGGCGGTGCGGGCGGTGCCCGTGACCGAGGCGATCTCGCCCACCACGGTGCCGGGGGGCAGGTGCGCCAGCTCCCCCACCCCCAGCCGCCGCACCCGGGCCTTGCCCGAGAGGATCACGAAGACCTGATCGTCCAGCTCGCCCTCGTCGCAGAGGGTCTCGCCGCTTTGGAAGACCTTGATCTCGGCCTGCTGGACGTGGGTGAGCAGGCCGTCGCCCCCGCGCTCGTCCGCGCGGTGCCGCTCGGCGAAGGCCGTGGCCACCGCGTGCGCCTCGGCCCGAAAGCCCGCGTCGCTCAGGCCCCGGATCGCGCGCATGGCCGCCCACAGGTCATACGGGCGGGACTGGTGATCGAGCAGGGCCTCCTGGGCCTCATCGACGGTCATGGGCGCCCTCCGGAGCTCGCGCGCAGCCTGGACTCGTCATTACCACACCCCGCAGCGCGCCGCGTCAACGCGCAGGCGGTCCCGCGTAGAGCGGCGCGCTCCGGTTCGTTCGCGCACGCGGCGGCCCGAAGCGCGAAGCGCGACAGGAGACGGCCGTCATCGCGCCGGCGACCGGCGCAAGTCCCCGATGTACCAACTATTCTCGCCGTGGTTGTGCAGGTGGACCGCCACGGGGGTGCCGGCCGGCGCGCCCTCGGGCAGCGCCCACCGCACCTCATACACTTGCTGGGTCGACGGGATGGGGATCTGCCGCGCCCAGACCACCTCGCCCGCCACGGCCACGGCCAGGTGGGCCTCGGCCGGCTCGGGCGCCCGCAGATCCAGGTGGGCCAGATCCAGGCCCAGCGTGTCGCAGGGCGCGATGGCCTCAGGCAGCGCCTGCACCAGGGTCACGTAGTCGCAGGCGGCCGTGTCCACCTCCAGGCTGTGGCCCTCGACGGTGATGGCGTAGGGCGGGCAGTCGGGCTCAGCGGGGCGGTGATCGGCGAAGGGATCCTCGGTGGCTGCCGCCGGGTGCCAGCCCGCGACGGGCGCCAGCACCGACGCCGCGCCGGGCTCGCAAGGGCCCCCCGAGGCCTCGGGCGCGCCATCGTCGCAGCCCGCGGCCAAGGTCAGGCCCAGGGTCAGGATCACCCGATGCAGCGGCCTACTCCGGCCACTTGTACAGGACGGTCAGGGCCACCAGGCACATCTCGTCCAGGGTCTCCTCGCCCAGCACCACGTCCTGCGGGGCGTCCAGGCCCTGCTCCGCCAGCGCGTCGCGCACGAAGGGGTTGGCCATGCTGTTGTCGAAGGTGCAGCTGAACTCGAAGCGATCGCCCGCCAGCACATAGGGCAGGTCCTCGATGCGGTTCACGTCGAAGGTGTAGAAGCGCTGCCACTCGAAGTTCCAGCCGGGGGTCTGCAGCAGGCACTCCTCGTCGGGCTGGCTGGGCAGCTCGCCGTAGTGATCGGGCAGGTAGGGCGCCGCGCAAGCCGCGAAGGGATCCATGGCCCCGGCCACCGCCTGGGTCTCCAGGCAGCCGCCGCAGTTGCCGGGCAGGGCGTCCACCTCGGCCTCGCACTGCTGGGTGGCACAGAGCACCGCCTGCACGCCCTCGGCGCCGGGGCAGGCGTCGGCCATGCAGGCCTGCAGCGGCATGACGTCGTCGGCCGAGCACAGGGCGGCGGGCTCGCCACGCACGACGTTGATGGTCATGTCGGTGCCCACGTAGTGCATGTGGGCGGCCACGCTGTGCAGGAACATGCCCGGGAAGGGCCGGTCGTCGAACTCACCGGGGATGGTGTACGCCATCCGCTCGATGTGGCCCCGGGCGCCCGCGGGCACGATGAAGGCCGGCCCCTCGGCCGGATCGTTCATGCCCGGCAGCAGGCCGTCGGCCTCGCCCTCGGGCTCGTCGAAGTTGCCGATGAGCGCCGAGAAGGCCTGGTACTCGGGGGTGTGATCCAGGGTGCGCAGTTGGACCTCGGTGGCGTCCTCGGCCGCCCCCTGGTCCAGCGGGTGGTAGTGCACCTGCAGCACGAACTTCGCGCCGGCCTCCACCGGGAAGCCCGCGTTCTCGGGCAGCTCGGTGGGGATGCCGCCCGGCGCCCAGGCCGCCAGCAGGAAGGGCTCGTCGATCTCGGGCCCGCCGAAGCAGTCGTAGGCCTTCTCGTCGCCGCCCAGGCGGGTGGCGTCCTCGCCGCTCTGGTCCACGTACAGCAGCAGGTGGTGCACCACCCGCGGATCGCCGGGCACGAAGTGCACGCCGTTCACGAAGGTCTGCGCGTCGAAGCCGGGGTCGAGCACGAAGCAGCGGAACTGGTCACGCTCGCCCTCGGTGCTGAAGGGCACGTCGGGCGTCAGCCGCTTGTCCACCCGATCCAGGGCGTCCACGCGGCGCTCGGGCAGAGCGGCCGCGGTGGCCGCGTCGCCCTCGGGCGCCTCTGCCGCCTGCCAGGCCGCGATGAGCGCCTTCTCGGCGTCGCTCAGCCGCAGATCGTCCTTGAAGCCGAAGCGCGGCTGGCAGGTGTCCGTCTCCTGCGCGCCCCAGGGCGGCATACGCCCGCTCTCGATGCTGTCGCGGATGAGCCCCGCCAGGGGCGCGGCCTTCTCGTAGGTGTCGAACGCCAGGGGCCCGATGCCCCCGTCGTGGTGGCAGCCCACGCAGTTGGCGTGGATGATCGGCGCGATGTCCTGGTGCCAGGTGGGGGTCCCACCCGCGCCGCCGCCGGCGCCGCCTGCGCCCCCCATGCCGCCCGCTGCCCCGGCGCCGCCAGCGCCGCCAGCCGCTCCTGCGCCGTCGCCCCCGTCATCGCAGCCGAGCAGGCTGGCGCCCAGCAGGGCCAGCGCCCAAACCGTCTTCCGTCCCATGTGATCTCTCCCCCTGTGTGCCCCGGTAATGCCCGCTCGCCGTTTTCCGGTCAAGCGGAACGCCGGCCCGGGTTCGAGCATCGACGGGGGGAAGCCCTTGAAACGGAATGGGATCCCATGTTCTTCGCCGCCCGGAAGAAGCTCACCCTGCCCCGCCCCGACGAGGCCCTGCCGGGCCGCGCCCAAGCCATGCCCTTGCCGCCCGCGGGCCACCACGTGCACGGCCGGCCCATCGGACCGCCCTACCCGGCGGGCCACGGCCTGGCCGACTTCGGCATGGGCTGCTTCTGGGGCGCCGAGCGGAAGTTCTGGGTGATCCCCGGCGTGTTCGCCACCGCGGTCGGCTACGCGGCCGGCTTCACGCCCAACCCCAGCTACGACGAGGTGTGCAGCGGCGGCACCGGCCACAACGAGGTGGTGCGCGTCATCTTCGATCCTGCCCAGGTGACCTACGATGCGCTGTTGAAGGTGTTCTGGGAGAGCCACGACCCCACCCAGGGCATGCGCCAGGGCAACGACGTGGGCACCCAGTACCGCTCGGGGATCTACACCCACGGGCCCGCGCAGCAGGCGGCCGCCGAAGCCAGCCGGGCCGCCTACCAGGCCGCCTTGACCGCCGCGGGGCGGGGGCCCATCACCACCGAGATCCAGGCTGCGGGCCCGTTCTACCACGCCGAGGCGTACCACCAGCAGTACCTGAGCAAGCACCCCAACGGATATTGCGGGCTGGGCGGAACGGGCGTGGCGTGCCCCCTCGGCACCGGGGTGGGCGCGGGGGGCTGAGGGCGGGGGGCGCTTCGGGCCCTTACTTGGCCTTCAGCGTCTTGCAGGCGGCGATCTGCTGGTCCATGGCGGCCTTGTCCCAGCCGCCGTAGTTGCCGTCGGTGCAGACCCAGGTGGTCTCGCCCAGCTTGGTGAGCAGGCGGAACTTGTGGTTGGCCTTGTCGCTCCCCTCACGCTGCGAGGTCCAGGTGAGCAGGGTGTCGGTCAGCTCGAGCACGGTGTTGGTGTTCCCGTACTTGTTCTGCTTGAGCTCCTCGGCGAAGCCCTTCAGGTCCATGTTGAACTCGTTGCCCTTCTTCACCTGCACGCCGAACAGCTCGCCCTTCTCGTACTCCACCCGCACGGCGGTGGGGGTGTCGTAGAAGGTGGTGCTGCCCTTGGGGGCGTCGATGGTGGCCGGGATCTCGCCCTTGCCCTCATCAAGGGCGACCGGGGCGGTTTCGGCGGGCACGGCCTGCTTGGCGGGGGCCGGCGCCGCCTTCTCGGCGGCGGGGGCCTCGGTACCGGCCTTGGCCGTGGGCTTGGCGGCCTCGGTGGGCTCGGTCTTGTTGCAGCCGAAGGTGGCGACGGCGGCGACGGCGAGGATGAGAGCACGGGCGGTCATGGGTCGCTCCTGGGTGGTCCGCGGGGACCATACGCCCCTTCAGCGCCCCTGACACCCCCCAGGGCCGTCAGCGGGCCGAGAGCCAGGCCGCCAGCTCGTCGGCGCCCCCGATGAGCTCGCCGTCCACGAACACCCGCGGCGTGGTGGCGGTGGCGGACAGGGCGCGCAGCACCCGCGGGCTGGCGGGGATGTCCTCGTAGCTCAGCGCCGCCTCCTTGAGCATGCCCTTGGCGCGGGCGCAGTGGCCGCAGCCGGGCTTGGTGAACAGCACGATGTCGGGCTGCGGATCACCGCCCAGGGCCTTCAACATGGTGTCGGCGTCGCTGACTTCGTAGGGGTCGCCGGGCTTGACGGGCTCGGGGAACAGCTCGGCCACCTTGCCGTCGCGCACCAGCATGCTGAAGCGCCAGGCGCGGGCGCCGAAGCCCAGCGCCGACTTGTCCACCAACAGCCCCAGGCCTCGGCTGAGCTCACCGTTGCCATCGGCCAGGAAGCGCACCTGCTCGACGCCCTGGTCCTTGGCCCAGGCGTCCATGACGAAGGCGTCGTTCACGGAGATGCAGACGATCTCGTCGACGCCCTGGGCCTTGAGCGCGCCCGCCAGCTCCTCGTAGCGCGGCACGTGGGCCGTGGAGCAGGTGGGCGTGAAGGCGCCGGGCAGACCGAACACCACCACGGTCTTGCCGGGGGCGAACAGCTCGGCGGTGGTCACGGCCTGCAGGCGGCGCTGCTCGTCCAGGAAGTGCAGGGAGGCCGGGGGGACGGGCTGGCCCTTCTGGATGGGATCGATCATGGGGGGTCTCCTTCGGGTTTCGGTGCGGCGCTGTGGTGCGCCGTCGCCCCCAAAGCAATTCACGGACCGTGCCAGGTCGCAGCCGCCCCGGAAGCGACCACGGGGCGTCGAAACACCGAAATGGCAGTGCCAGGCAGGCGGCGTGACGCACCGAAACTTCGAGACACCGAAATGTCGTTGCTACTGCAGCAGGCTCCGAATCCGTCCCCGGAGGCGGGCATCGTCGTCGGCGGCGCGCAGGGTGGCCTCGAGCGCCCGGCGCCCGCTGGGCCTGGCGGCGTGGGGCGCCAGGGCGTTCACCAACAGCGGCTGGTTCAAGCGGGCCACTCGCCCCTCGGCCACCGCCGCCGCCAAGGGCGCCAGGACCGCCTCCGCCACCTCGGCCCGACCGGCCAGGCCAAGCAAGCCCGCCCGCTGGACCGCTACGTCGCCGTCCACGGCCAGCCGGCCCAAGGCGGCTGTGACCTGCTCGCCGGGATGGGACCCCAGGCCCCGCGCCGATGCCCGGCGCACCGCCGCCCGCGGATCGGCCGCCCCCTGGAGCAGCGCGTCGCGATCCGCCACCCGACCGGCGTTGCCCAGGCCCAGCAGCCGAGCCGCCGCATCCTCGACGTCCTCCGTGGGGGCCGGCCGCACCGCCCGGTCGAGCAGCGCCTCGGCGCCTGCGGGATCCCCGCCCACCGCCAGGCGCCGCGCGAGCCCCCCCGCGGCGGCCAAGGCCGCCCGCCGGACCACCGGATCCTGGGCGGTCGCCAACGCGACGGCCTGGTCCACCGTCTCGGGCAGGGGCTGGGGCACCATGCCAATGCGCTGCACCAGCAGGCTGCGCTCGGCGGCGTCGGCCCGCTGGGCCAGCCGCGGATCTTGCAGCACCCGCACCAGCGCCCGCTGGGCCTGCGGCTGGCCGGACTGGGCCAGCAGATCCATGGCCAGCGCCCGCCCGCCGGGCAGCGTGCCCGGGGTCAGCACCAGCTCGGCCAGGTCGTCGGCCAGCGCCGGCTGTGCCTGGAGCCGGCGGGCGGCGTCCCACACCGCGCGATCGGAGGTGTGCGCCCCCGCTGCCTGCACCTGCACCAACACCTCGGCGGCGGGCGGCGGCGGATCGGACAGGTCGGCGGCCGCGGGTTGCGTCGCCTGAGCCACAGGGCCGGCAGCGCCCGGCGCCACTGCGGGCGCCCGATCCAGCGCAGGGTCCGCCACGCCCACCGACGCGGCGGGGCTGCTCCCCCGCTGGCCCACCACCGGGGCCCAGACCGCCCACGCCAGGGCAGCCCCGCCCCCCACCAACAGCAGCGCGTTGCGCGTCTTCACTGGCCCGCCTCCACGTTCACCCGCACCTCACCCAACCGCCACGTGGTCGAGTGGCCCACCTGCACCCGCAGCGTCGCCGGCCCCGCGTCGGCGAAGTCCCAGCGCACAGTGGCCTCACCCGCCGCGGCGTCCACCGCCTCGAGCTCGCACGCTCCCGCGCTGACCCGGCAGCTCGGCGCGACCCCTGCCGCCGGCGCCCAGCGCACCCGCCAGCGCGCCGAGTCGCCCGCCTGGACAGGGCCGATCGGCCCCTCCAGCCGCACGGGGGCCATGGGCACGGCCATGAGCCCTGAGGGGCCTGCCGCGATCCAGGCCACGTCGCCGCTGATGGCCCAGCCATAGGGCCCTGACCCCGAAGGCGGGAAGGCCCCGCCGTTCGCCGGCGCTGCCGCGGCGGGCAGCGTCACGGCCCCCACGGCTCGGCCGCTGGGCACCCCATCGGGCGCGTCCCACCACCGCAGGCGCCCTCCAGCAAGCAGCGCCCAGCTCTGCAGCGACGCCTGGTGCAGCAGCCGCCCCGGCGCCCGCGCGGACACCGTGGTCCGGGGCGCCTCGGCCGGCTGCTCGCCCACCACGAAGTCGTAGCGCTGGTCGTCCTGGAACACTGAGAACACGTCGCCCACCAAGGCCGCGGCCGGCGACGGCGACGTCAGGAACATGAAGGGGCTGGGCAGGCCCGGCGGCGCCTGGAGCAGCGCACCCCCCGGCAGCTCCACCGGCGTCGTGGGATCGCTCAGGTCGAAGAGCGCGTAGTTTGCCTGCTCGCTCAGCCAGACCAGCAGCCGGCGCGCCTCCGGATCGTACGCGCCGAGCTGCCCGTTCGCCCCGAAGGGCTCGCCCACGGGCGCCGGCGCGGCCCCGCTCAGGTCGTAGACCTGGTAGCCAACGAAGCCCAGATCCAGCAGCACGTGCAGGGTGTCCAGCCGCCAGGCCGCCTTGGGCTCGCTCGGCAGATCCACCGCGTCGCCCAGGAAGAGCGCGCCGTTGGCCCCCAGGCCGATGCGGCGCAGCCGAGCGCTCACCGGCCCGGTGCGTTCGGCGATGGCGCCGCCGGCGCCGTTGAGCACCAGCAGGATGGGGTCCTCCTCCAGCGGTTGGGCGTAGGGCGCAAACCCCTGCGCCTCGACGCCCGCGTCGGTGAGGCGGTAGGTGCCCGCGCCGGCTCGACCGGCGGCCACGACCCGGCTGCCGTCCGCGGCCACCACCGTGGGCGCACTCGCTGCGGCCACGGCCGGCCACGGCAACCCCCGCGGCACGTCCAGCGCGTGGATGCTCACCACCCCGGGCGCAGCCCCGCTCCCCTCGGCCGGCACCCAGACCTCCTGGGGGGCCTCGGGCGGCCACAGGGCGAAGGCCCCCGCCGGGGCGTCGGGGCCCGGGAATCCGGGACCCACCGCGGCCCGATCGGCCTCCAGGGCCACGGCGTCCACCAGCCCCGGCCGCGCGATGGAGATGGCGAAGAGCTGGCCGGCCACGGCCGCCAGCGACTGGAACAGATCGGGCTGGGCGAAGTCGCCGGCCAGCGGCACCACCGGCCCGGGCGTGGTGGGATCGGCCAGCCCCACCCGCAACAGCCGGAAGGCCACCGGATCGGCCGGCAGTCCCAGGATCAGCAGGTCGTCATCGGCCACCAGCAGCCGCGTGATGCTGTGCCCCGGGACGGCCTCGACGCTGCCCCACACCGCCTCCTGCCCGGTCAGGTCCAGGGCCTGGACGCCCTCGGGCAGGGCCTGGGTGGCGGCGATGGCCACGTAGGCGAAGTCCCCATGCACCACCACGTCCCGCGCCACCCGGCCGTCGGGCACCGTGGTGTCGAAGCGCACCGCCCAGCCTTCGGGCGTGGCGTCGGCCAGCCGCAGCTCGCCGGTGCGTCGGTTGAAGGCCAGCGCCCGCCCGCTCGCCAGCACCACCGTGCCGTCGAAGCTCACGTCGATGGGCAGCGGGGCCAGCTCCGCCGGCGCGGCGGGGTCGCTCACGTCGATGGTGATCAGCGTGCGGCCGTCGCTCAGGAACGCCGCGCGCCCCGCGTCCACGCCCACGAACCGCCCGGCGGACACCGGGAACTGCCCCAGCACCTGCCGCGTCTCGGGGTCGATCAGGTGGATCTGCTGGGCCTGTGGCTCATGCGCCACCACCAGTTCGGCGCTGGCGTGCAGGCTCAGCTCGAACTCGCTGATCGCCAGCCGCTCCTCGGCCGGCTCGGGCGGCAGCGCCGCCGGCGGCCCGTCCAGCCGCACCACCGTGCGGTCGCGATCGGCCACCGCCCCCTGACGCACGGTCAGCTCAAAGGTCAGCTCGCCCGGCCCATCGGGCGCCAGGAAGCGCGCCAGCGGCCGGTTGGCGTTGACGATCCGCACCGCCGGCCCGCCGATCTGGGTCCAGGTGTAGAAGGTACCGGGGGGCGCCGCCGAGGCGCTGCCGTCGAGCCAGATCCATGCGCCCCCCAGCGTGGCCTGGTCGGCCCCCGCCTCGGCCTGGGGTCCGGCGGGCGCCCCGGGGGTGGCCTCGACCGTCACGGCCGGGCTCTCGTTGCCCGAGTGGTCGTACGCCAGGACCCGGTAGCGGTAGGTCACCTCGGCGTCGGCCGGGCTGTGGACGACCGCGTCGGCGAGCCCATCGAAGAGCAGCACCTCGGGGCCCACGACCGGCGCCACGGGGGCCACCGTCACCCGCACCCCCGCCAGATCAGCGGCGTCGGGCAGCGTCCACAGGAGCTGCACTCGCTCAGGCCCCGGCACCGCGCGCAGGGCGGTCACCGCGGGCGGCGGCGCGGCGTCGTCCGGCAAGCGCACGCTGCGGCTGGTGGGCAGCGACACCAGGCCGCCCGCGCTCAACGTGAAGGCCGAGTAGTGGTAGCGCCGCCCGGCCTCGACGGCGGCGTCGACGAACAGCCCCGCCCCGCCGCGCGCCACCTCGGTGCCCTGGGCCAGGGTCTGCGGCGCCGTCTGGGTCGAGCGCCGGATCACCACGATCTCTTCGGGGTTGGCCGCGGGCTCCCACTGCAGGGTGACGGCGCCGCCGCCAGCCCGCGCGTCGAAGCCGCGGGGCGGGGCCGGCCGGGGATCACCCTCGGGCGCCGCCACCACCACCTGGGGCGCGCCCGGGCGGCCCAGGCGGTCGAAGGCCCGTACCAGGTACTCGTAGCGGCGCCCGTTGATCAGGGCGGCGTCGGTGTAGCTCGGCACCGGGCCCAAGGCGAACCGCGCCGTGCCAAAGCCATCCACCTCGCGGCGGATCACCTCGATCCGCTCTGCGGCGCGCCCGGCGGTCAGCGTCCAGTCCAGGCGCACCTGCCGGTCGCCCGGGGTGGCCACCAGCGACTCCACTGCCGGCGGAGGCTGGATCACCAGATCGCCCACCGCCAGGATGTCAGCCTGGGCTCGCGCCGCCGGGCTGAGGTTGCCCGCGTAGTCCTGCGCGAAGGCCGTGTAGTACTGGCGCCCGCCGTCGAGCACCTCGTCGGTGAAGGCCTCGCCCTGGCCGCGGTAGACGAGCTGGCCCTCGGCCGGCCCCGGGTGGCGCAGCCCGCTGCGGCGCACCATCACGAAGGCCACATCGGGCGCGGCGGGGCGCTGCCAGCGCAGCGCCGCGTGGCCCACGCCGGGCGTGGCCGTGAAGCCCGCCACCGCGGCCGGCGGCGCGTTCACCGTCACCGCCAACGCCTGCGGGCCCGGCACCACCCGGTCGCCCGCGCCCGCGGCGAAGGCCCGGTAGTGCCAGGTCTGGCCGGGCGTCAGTTCCTGGTGGGTCGCTGTGCTGGCGACGCCTTCGTAGACCAGCACGCCCTGGGCGGGCGTCTGAGGGGCCACCGTGGCGTCCGCGCGGATCTGCACCCGATCGAAGCCGCCCGGCTGGCCCAGCGACGGCGGGTTGGTCCAGCGCAGCACCACCCGATCGTCGAAGCCCTCGGCCGTGAGCGCTGTGACCCCCGCCGGCACCGCCGCGCCGGGCCCGGCCACCGGCCGCCCGTCGAGCCCACGCTCCACCACCTCGGCCATCTGTGCCGGGGTCAGCGCCACGCCGTCCCAGCGGGCGAAGTCGTCGATGCGCCCCACGAAGGGCACGCCCTGACCGCCCGGCAGCGGCCGCGCGATGGCCCGGCTGTCCCCCAGGGTCAACAGATCGCAGCCCTCGCGGGTGTCCATCAGCCGGCCGTCCAGGTACAGGCCCACCTGTTGTGCCCGCAGGTCGTAGGTGACGCCCACCTGGTGCCACTCGCCGGGCGCCACGGGCACCTCGGCGCTCACCAGGCGGCGGCTGAAGGCCGCCCCGCACCCGCCCACGCTCACCAGCCGGTTGTCGGCGTCCAGGTCGAGCTGGATCCGCGGGGTGCCGTCGGCGTCCCCCAGGGCCAGCAGCGTGGCCGGCCCCGCGGCCGCCGGGTTCACCCACAGGCTGTAGCTGAAGTTCACCACCGGCAGGTCGCTCAGGCTCAGATCCACGGCAGCCCCGGCGTCCAGCGCGAAGGCCTGGCCCTGCACCCCCGGCAGCCCGGTCTGCACCCCCGCCGCGCCCCAGGTCAGGGCGGCCGCGGGATCGTCACGCTCGGCCGCGAAGGGCACGCTGGTCAGCCGCCGCGCAGGCAGGTCCACGTGCTCGTCGTCGAAGTCGAAGTAGGTCAGGCCCAGCTCAGGCACCGGGTGGGGCACCTCGCACACCAGGCCAGGGTCGAACTCCACCGGCTGGCGCGCCCGGGCGTCGCCCACGCCGAAGGCCTCCAGCAGGACCAGCAGCGGCCCCGCCAGCTCGTCGCGGATGACCTCGTTGGTCCACGAGGGCCCCTGCCACCCGAAGATGCGCTTGGTGTAGGTGTCGAAAGGGAACTCCAGCACCAGCGAGATGTGACCCGTGAGCAGCCGCAGGGTCTGCGCCGCCAGGATCCGGGCGCTGAGCGCGTCGGGCGCCACCGCCCGCGGGCCGCCGTAGCCGCCGTCCACCGTGAGCGGGAACCCCAGCCGGATCAGGGTCACGTCGCCGCGCACCCCGATGGATGCCCCGGGGATCCCCAACGACGCCTGCGCATAGGCCGTGGCGCTCACCGAGGGCTCGATGCGGGTGTGGCTCTCGTCGTGGCCGTCGAAGGGCTCGGCGTCGGCGGCGCAGCGGTCGCCCTCGCGCTGGACGTTCACCGCCAGCGCCGCCTGCCCGGCGATGCCGGCCCGCACCGTCACGGGCACCACGCCCACGGTGAAGGTCTTCTCCTCATCGCGCCGGCGCTCGTAGTCCGGGGCCGCGGCGAAGTAGAAGCTGTGCCGGGTGCCCTGGTGGGTGCCCCGCTCCACATGGCCGGTGTACAGGGCGTTGCCCAGCACCTGCAGATCGATGGCCGCCGTGTCCCGCGGCCGCCCGGGCACCGGGCTGATCACGCTGGCGTGGTACAGCCCGCGGCCGAAGTCGGCCTCTGGATCCGCGAACTGGAACAGGTCCGACGCCTGGATCCCGAAGGCGTGGGCGTCCACCGACACCGCGGCCTCGCTGCGGAAGAGGTTGGCGCACGGATCATCCGCGCGGGCCGGCCCACCGGTCACCGTCTCCAGCCGCCAGCCCCCGCTGAACAGGAAGTCCACCCCGAACAGCCCCGAGCCCACGTCCAGCCGATCCGAGGCCGTGCCGCCGATGATCACGCGCCCCGTCTCGGGATCCTGGGGAAACTCCAGGCTCTCCAGCCAGGCCTGGACCGTGCTGAAGTACTGCTCCACCGCCGGGGTGTCGCCCACATACGACCGCCGCAGGGTGCAGCCGGGCACCGGCTCGCCGCCCACCACGCAGAAGGGCGCGCGGTCGTGCTCGGCCTGCAGCCAGTTGCGATCGCCCTCGGGCGCGTGCAGCCAACTGAAGTTGTTCGCCGTGCGCTGCTGGCACAGGGTCTCGGCCTCGGCCCGGGCCTGCACGAACCGCCCGCGCAGATCCTCGGCCAGCCAGCGCGGCGACCAGTCGCAGGGCGTCAGCGCGTCGCCGCCCAGGCAGCCCCACTCGGCCGCCTCGGCCAGCGCCTGCTGGATCTTGCGGTCCAGCGCCCGCAGCCGGCGGGCCACCGCCAGGGCCGCCGGCCGCTGCTCGGCGATCAGGTCGCTGAAGTCGTCGCCGCCGGGGTTCTGCAGGTTGGCCAGGATGTTGCCCACCCAGAAGCGCAGCGCCTCGACGGTGGCGGCGCGCTCGGCCCGCAGCTCCATGAAGCTGCGCTGGGCGTCGTCCAGCCACAGCAGCCGCTCATCGGGCACGACCGCCAGGGCGTCCGACATCTGCCGGTGCCACCCCCACGGATCGGCCCCGTTGGGCGGGAAGAAGTCGGGCGCCGCCGGCTGGATGCCTGCGGCGAGCTCCGGGTCGAAGGGCTCGAGCAGGCGGTTGAGGGCCTGCGCCTGAGCGGCCACCTCGCCGGCCACGTTCGCCTGGCACTGCACCGCGTTGCGCACGGGATCGAAGCGGCACTCGCCCCCGTGGACATCGAAGAAGTCCGCCGGGACGTCGGGGAGCACCCCGGCGCGCACGACGTCCACCCACAGGGCCGCCAAGTTCGCCTGCCAGGGCTGGAAGGCCACGAAGCGGTTGCGGTACTGCCGCCGTGCGGGGGTCAGATCGGCGATGCGGGCCCCCCGGAAGCGCCGCAGCGTCCGGTTGGCCAGGCCATCGGCCTCGTAGATGAGCTCGAACACCGCCCGCCAGTCGTCGCCGGCCGCCGCGGCGCGCTCTTCGAACACCACGTAGTCGTAAAACGCCTCGCGGACATACTCCTCGCAGGACTGCACCGAGCAGTTGCGGGTCCAGCCGTCGTGGCGCCGGGCCTCGACCTGGGCGGTGGAGGTGCCGCCCTGGACGGGGCGCGCGTGGGGACCCACCAGGCCCGACGCGAGCCCGGCCCCCTCGCGATCCACCTGCCCGGGGCCGAAGCGGCGCAAGCGCCCGTCCACGTCCCGCGCCGTGTCGGCCGAGAGCAGTGGCAGCCGCGGCGCATCGGCGAAAGCCTGCGCCTGATCGGCCTCCACGAGCCGTGGGCACAGGGGCTGGGCCCGGCGCCGATCCAGCGCCGCGCAGGCCGAGGCGATCCAGGCGGGGTCGGTGCACAGCGCGAAGCTGGGGATGATGGGGCAGTCGGCTTCGGCCACCTCCGACCAGTCGGTGAAGGCCCGCACCGGGTCGCGCAGCGGCGCGCCCAGCCGGTCCTCGGGCACGGGATCAATGCGGGCCCAGGCCGGCGCCGCCAGCGCCACCGCCCACCCGAAGAGCAACCACCGCATCACTCGCCCTCCTCCCGCTGCACCGTCACCGCAAAGGGTCCCGGCGCGCCCGCCGCCCACACCGCCAGCGCCTCGTCCTGCCTCAGGAACACCTGGAGGTCTGTCCCACAGCCCGCTTCGAACCGGGGCGCTGGCAGCGCACAGGCCGTGCGGGCGAAGATCCGTGCGCCGGGGGGCCCCTCGATCAGCGAGAACCCGTAGCGCCCCGCCGCCGGGGCTCGGAAGACGCCCACCGCAAATGCCGGGCCGTCGGTGCAGCTCGCAGCGGCGGTGAGGGGGCCCTCGGCCGCCAGCTCACCCGCGAGGACCCAACCCCCCGCACCGTCGGCGTCAGCCGCCCCCACTGGCCAGCTCTCGGGGCAGCCATCCGGCACCGGGCCGCAAACCCCACGGGCCTGCGGCTCGCCTTCGGGGAGCACGCACGCCTCCCCCTCCGGGCAAGTGTCGAAGGCTTCCAGAGGATCGCAGGCCTGCCCCGCGAACAGCGCCTCGGGCCGCCGGACCGCCACTCGCAGCGACGCGCTGAGCAGACCGGTCTCGTCCACCAGCGCCACATCGGCCGCGGCGATCTGGCCGGGAGCCTCAACCCCGGCCGGCAGCCGGCCGCCGCCACGGGCCAGGAACCCTTGGGCGTCGGGTTGGACCTGAAGGGCCACCCGCAAGGCGCCGGGCGCAGCCGCGGATCCGTCGGCCCGCAGCAGCCGCACCTGCGCCGCGATGACGTCACTGTCGGGATCGCGGCCCTCGACGGCCACCCCGAAGCTGCGCGCGGCCTCGTTCAGCGCCGCCCCGGCGCCCAGCAGCGCTGGCGGCTGGGCGTCTCGGCAGCGCCCATCGGGATCACAGCCCTGCCCCGCCGGGCACGTCGCCCATGCCCCCAGGTCGTCGCAGCCGTCGGCCCCGGCGCCGAGCACGGGCGGCGGCAAACACGCGGTCTGCGCCTCGGCCACCTGCCCGTCCACGTCCTCGACGGTGAGCACCGCCGCTGTAACTCGCTCCAGCGGCGCAGCCACCGCGCGGCGGGCCGTCAGGCTGAAGCCATCGGCGTCCACGGCCCACTCGGTGCGGGTCTCGAAGCGGTCCACCTCGGCCGTGGCCCCACCCCCATCGAACGGCACCACGGCCCCGGCCGCGTCGCGGAAGCCCAGGCGGATGCGCAGCGCCGGCGCCTGCGCCAGCCGCCCCCGCGCCCGAAGGCCCACACTGCCCCGCTGGGGGTTGCACCAGGCCTCAAGTCCATCGATCGCGAGCTCTGGCGCGGCCATGTCGGGCACGGCCATGTCGGGCAACGCCATGTCGGGCAGCGCCATGTCGGGCAGCGCCATGTCGGGCACGGCCATGTCGGGCACGGCCATGTCGGGCACGGCCATGTCGGGCACGGCCATGTCGGGCAGCGCCATGTCGGGCACGGCCATGTCGGGCACGGCCATGTCGGGCACGGCCATGTCGGGCCCGGCCATGTCGGGCACGGCCATGTCGGGCAGCGCCATGTCGGGCAGCGCCATGTCGGGCAGCGCCATGTCGGGCAGCGCCATGTCGGGCAGCGACTGGTCACGCGAAGCCATGTCGGCCGCGCCCCGATCCATCCCGGGCCCGCGGTCGCTCACCACCGCCTGATCAGGCCCCACCGCAGAGGACCCGTCGTCACACCCCGCCGCCACGGTGGCCACCACCGCCGCAGCCAGGACCTGCCAATGCCGCACGCGCTTCCCTCCCGTCACCCGGTGGCACGTTAGCGATCTGCAGCAGGCTTGCCAACCGGCCGGGGAGGCCGCCGCAGCGACCGCGCCAAGGCAGAGAGCGCCCTGGGAGCGGACCGACCGATGCCTGGCGTACGGAGGGGGGTGGGCAGGGTTGTACCCGCCCGTTGGCGGTTGGGGCCCGGGGCCGCAGGGCGCGACCCCGGGGGGGCGAGGCTCAGCCGGCGGCCGACTCGAGCTGCTCGTCCTCCTGGCCCTCGACCACGGTGTTCAGCTCGCGGTAGCCGCGCATGCCGGTGCCGGCGGGGATCAGGCGACCCATCAGCACGTTCTCCTTGAGCCCGCGCATGTAGTCGTACTTGCCCTCCAGCGAGGCCTGCGTGAGCACCTTGGTGGTCTCCTGGAAGGAGGCCGCCGACAGGAAGCTGTCCGTCGAGAGGCTGGCCTTGGTGATGCCCAGCAGCAGGGGCTCGGCCAGCGCCGGCGTGCCGCCGCCCTCGAGCACCCGGTCGTTCTCCTCGTCGAACTGCCAGCGCTCCACCTGCTGCTCCGGCAGGAAGCTGGTGTCGCCCGGGTCCTTCACCTTCACCCGGCGCAGCATCTGCCGCACGATCATCTCGATGTGCTTGTCGTTGATGCGCACGCCCTGCAGCCGGTAGACCTCCTGGATCTCGTCCACCAGGTACTTGGCCAGCTCCTTCTCGCCCAGCACCTTCAGGATGTCGTGCGGGTTCTGCGCGCCGTCCACCAGGGCCTCGCCGGCCTTCACCAGGTCGCCCTCGCGCACCGCCAGCGCCTTGCCCTTCTGCACCAGGTACGCCGTCGGCTCGCCGATCTCGGGGGTGACGATGATCTTGCGCTTGCCGCGCACGTCCTTCCCGAAGCTCACCTCGCCGTCGATCTCGCTGATGACCGCCGCCTCCTTGGGGATGCGGGCCTCGAAGAGCTCGGCCACCCGGGGCAGACCGCCGGTGATGTCCTTGGTCTTCGCCGTCTCGCGGGGCATCTTCGCCAGGGGCTGACCGGCGCGCACCGTGTCGCCGTCGGCCACCACGATGTTGGCGCCCACGGGCATGCCGAAGCGCGCGTCGCCGCGGCCCGAGGGCAGCTTCAACACCCGGTGGTTGTCCGGGTCGCGGATGATCAGGGCGGGCCGCATGGCCTCCTTGGTCTCGATGACCACCTTCCGCGACAGGCCGGTGACCTGGTCGAACTCCTCCTTGACCGTGACGCCTTCCTTGATGTCGGCGAAGTGCACCTCGCCGTCCACCTCGCTCAGGATGGGCACCGCGAAGGGGTCCCACTCCGCCAGGATCGCCGCGGCCTCCACCACGTCGCCGTCCTTCACCTTCAGGTGGGCGCCGTAGATCAGGCCGTAGGTCTCGCGCTCGCGGCCGTCGTCGTCGAGCACGATGAGCTCACCGTGGCGGTTCATCACCACCTGGGTCTTGCGGCCGTGGTCGTCGGTGTAGTCCACGAGCTGCACGTTGCGCAGCTTGACCGTACCCTCGGCCCGGCTCTCCAGGGTGCTCTGGGCCGCCGACGCGCTCGCCGCACCACCGATGTGGAAGGTCCGCATGGTGAGCTGGGTGCCCGGCTCGCCGATGGACTGCGCCGCGATGACGCCCGCCGCCTCGCCCACGTTGACGATGCGCCCGCGGGCCAGGTCGCGGCCGTAGCACATCACGCAGACGCCCCGCTTCGCCTGGCAGGTCAGCGGCGAGCGGATCATCACCCGGCTGATGCCCGCGTCCTCGATGCGGTCCACCTGCGCCTCGTCCAGCAGCACGTTGCTGTCCACCAGCAGGTCGCCGCTGACGGGGTCGTACACGTCGTCCAGGGTCACGCGGCCCAGGATGCGGTCGCCCAGGCGCTCGATGACCTCGCCGGCCTCCACCAGGGCGGTGACCTCCATGCCGTCGAGCGTGCCGCAGTCGTACTCCATGACCACGGCGTCCTGCGCCACGTCCACCAGCCGGCGCGTCAGGTAGCCCGAGTTCGCCGTCTTCAGCGCGGTGTCCGCCAGGCCCTTGCGGGCACCGGTGGTCGAGATGAAGTACTGCAGCACCGTCAGCCCCTCGCGGAAGTTCGCCGTGATCGGCGTCTCCACGATCTCGCCCGAGGGCTTGGCCATCAGGCCGCGCATCCCGGCGAGCTGGCGGATCTGGGCGGGACCACCGCGGGCGCCCGAGTCGGCCATGATGAAGATCGAGTTGAAGCTCGGCCCCGTCTCGGTGCCCCCGTCGGGCTTGTCGAACTCGTGGGTCGAGATGCCCTCGAGCATGGCCTCGGCCACCTCCTCGGTGGCCTGCGCCCAGATGTCGACCACCTTGTTGTAGCGCTCGCCGTTGGTGATCAGGCCGTCGTAGTACTGCTGCTCGATCTCGCGGACCTCGGTCTCGGCCTCGTCCAGGATGACCTGCTTGCGGGCGGGCACCTCGAGGTCGCCGATGGCGATGGAGATGCCGGCCCGGGTGGCCATGGCGTAGCCGGTGTCCTTGATGCGATCGGCCAGGATCACCACGTCCTTCGCCTTGCACTGGCGGAAGGCGGTGTCGATGAGCGCGCCGAGCTGCTTCTTGCCCATCGTCTTGTTGGCGTCCTCGAAGGTCAGCCCCTCGGGGAAGATCTCGTAGAACAGCACGCGGCCGACGGTGGTGTCGTAGAGCTTGCCCTCGATGCGCGCCTTCACGCGGGCCTGGATGTTCACGTCGCCGAACTCGTACGCCATGCGCACTTCCTTCGGCCCGCTGAACACCCGGCCCTCGCCCTTCACGAAGGGCCGCTCGCGGGTCATGTAGTAGCAGCCCAGCACCATGTCCTGGCTGGGCGTGATGATGGGCTTGCCGTGCGCCGGGCCCAGGATGTTGTTGGTGCTCATCATGAGCACCCGGGCCTCCACCTGCGCCTCGATGCTCAGGGGCAGGTGCACCGCCATCTGGTCGCCGTCGAAGTCGGCGTTGAACGCCGTACACACCAGCGGGTGCAGCCGGATGGCCTTGCCCTCGATGAGCTTCGGCTCGAAGGCCTGCATGCCCAGGCGGTGCAGGGTGGGCGCCCGGTTCAGCATCACCGGGTGCTCCTTGATCACCTCGTCCAGGATGTCCCAGACCACCGCCTCGCGGGTCTCGACCATGCGCTTGGCGGCCTTGATGGTCGTCGCGTGCCCCCGCTCCTCCAGCTTGGCGTAGATGAAGGGCTTGAACAGCTCCAGCGCCATCTTCTTGGGCAGGCCGCACTGGTGCAGCCGCAGCTCGGGGCCCACCACGATGACCGACCGGCCCGAGTAGTCCACCCGCTTGCCCAGCAGGTTCTGCCGGAACCGGCCCTGCTTGCCCTTGATCATCCCCGACAGGGACTTCAGCGGCCGCTTGTTCGGGCCGGTGATGGCCTTGCCGCGCCGCCCGTTGTCGAACAGCGCGTCCACCGCCTCCTGCAGCATCCGCTTCTCGTTGCGCACGATGATCTCGGGCGCGTTGAGCTCCTGCAGGCGCTTCAGGCGGTTGTTGCGGTTGATGACGCGGCGGTACAGGTCGTTCAGGTCGCTGGTGGCGAAGCGGCCGCCGTCCAGGGGCACCAGGGGGCGCAGATCCGGCGGCAGCACCGGCACCACGTCCATCACCATCCACGCCGCGTCGTTGCCCGAGCCCTGCAGGGCCTCGACCACCTTCAGCCGCTTGGTGACCTTCTTGCGCTTGGCCTCGCTGGTGGCCGTCTTCAGGTCCTCGCGCAGCTCGGTGCCCAGCGTCTCCATGTCCATGCGGTTGAGCAGCTCGCGCACCGCCTCGGCGCCCATGCCCGCCACGAAGGCGTCGTCGCCGTACTCATCCAGCGCGTCGTAGAACTCGTCCTCGGACAGGATGTGGCCCACCTCGAAGGGCGTCTCGCCCTTGTCCAGCACCACGTACGCCACGCAGTACAGGACCCGCTCCACGTCCTTCAGGGTCATGTCCAGCAGGTTCGCGATGCGCGACGGCAGGCTCTTCAGGAACCAGATGTGCGCCACCGGGCTCGCCAGCTCGATGTGCCCCATCTTCTCGCGCCGCACCCGGCTCGTGGTGACCTCGACCCCGCACTTCTCGCAGACCACGCCCCGGTGCTTCATGCGCTTGTACTTGCCGCACAGGCACTCGTAGTCCTTCACCGGCCCGAAGATCCGCGCGCAGAACAGCCCGCCGTGCTCCGGCTTGAAGGTCCGGTAGTTGATCGTCTCCGGCTTGACCACCTCGCCCGACGACCACGCGCGGATCCGCTCCGGGCTCGCGAGCTGGATGCGCACCGCCGTGTAGTTGATCGGGTCGGTGGGCTTCTCGAAGAAGTTGAAGAGGTCTCGCATGGAGGCTCCCGGTGGACGCGAAGAAGAAGCGGTGATCAGGCAGAGGGGCGGCGGCACGAGGACGGATCCCCGGCGTCCGGTCGGACGCTGGGGTGACGGCTGGTCGCAACGTGCTTTATGGCGCTTTGCCCCCGGGGCCCGGAGGGCCCCTCGCCGGCCTGTGCCGGGGGCGGCCACGGTCGAGGCACCGCGCACCCCCGCCAGGGTAAACGGGGCGCACGATCAACGAATCGCCCCGCAGGGTCAAGGGCGAAGTTGGGCGCGGTCAGTCCGACGCGGCGCTGAAGGAGATCCGCTCGGCCGCCAGGGGTTGGCCGTAGTGGAAGCCCTGGATGAGGTCGCAGCCAAGGCTCCGCAGGAAGGCGAGCTGCTCGGCCGTCTCGACGCCCTCGGCCACCACGGTGAAGTCCAGGCTGCGCCCGAGGGCCATCACTGCGCGGGCGATGGCGGCGTCGTGGGCGTCCTGGGGCAGCTCGGCCACGAAGCTGCGATCGAGCTTCAGCTTGTTCACGGGCAGGCGCTTCAGGTGCGCCAGCGAGGAGTAGCCGGTGCCGAAGTCGTCGATGGCCAGCCGCACACCCAGCGCCCGCAGGGCGTTGAGGGTACCCAGGGCCTGATCGGGCCGGCCCATGAGCACGCTCTCGGTGACCTCGAGCTCCAACGCCTGCGGGGGCAGGTCGGCAGCCGTCAGGTGGGCGGCCACCCGCTCGAAGAAGCCCTCATCGTCGAGCTGCCGCCCCGAGACGTTCACCGACACGAAGTCCACGGCGTGGCCTGCCGCCCGCCATGCGGCGGCCTGGTGGCAGGCCTGGCGCAGCACGTTGTCGCCCAGGGCCACGATGAGCCCCGACTCCTCGGCCAGCGGGATGAAGCGGGCCGGCGGGATCGGCGCCCGTCCCGTGGGCACCCAGCGCGCCAGGGCCTCGAAGCCCACCACGGCCGATCGGCGGGGATCCACGATGGGCTGGTAGGCCACTGAGGGGCCGCCGGCCGCCACCAGCCGGCGCAGGCCGCGCTCCATCTCGATGCGCTCGGCCGCCGCGGCGGTCATGGTGGGGGCGAAGCGCCGGAGCACGCCGGGCCCCGAGGCCTTCGCGCGGTTGGCCGCCGCGGTCGCGCAGCGCACCAGCGCGCCCGCCTCGGCGGCGTCCTGAGGGCAGTGCGCGCAGCCCACGCACCAGCTCACCACCAGGTCGGTGCCGTCCACCTGCACCGGCGCCCCGGTGAGCTCCATGATGCGGGCGTGCCAGCGCTCCGGGCGCAGGGCCGGGCGGGCGTCCACCACCACGGCGAAGTCGTCGCCGCCGATGCGCGCCACGTGGCCGCTGGGGCCCACCACCCGGCGCAGCCGATCGGCCATCTGGACCAGCACGGCGTCGCCGGCGGCGTGGCCCAGGCTGTCGTTGATGCGCTTGAAGCCGTCCAGGTCGAACACCAGGACTTCCAGGGGGATCGGCCCGCCCGCCAGCCGCTCGGCGAGCATGGACTCGAAGCCGTGGCGGTTCAGCAGGCCCGTCAGCGGGTCGTGCCGGGCCATGTGCTCCAAGGCCGCCTCGGAGTCCCGCAGCCGGCCGATGTCGGCCACCACGATGACCCAGTGACGCACCTGACCGGCCCCGTCGGGCACGGCGCTCACCGTCAGCCAGGCGGTGATGGCCGAGCCGTCGGCCCGCTGGCAGCGCACCTCGCCCGACCAGGGCCCGCCCCGAGCCGCCAGCGCCACCCGGCTGCCGATGTCGGCGGGCAGGCCGCTCTCGGGACCCGCGAGCGTCCCCAGCACGCCCTGGCGCGGGCGGGAGAAGATGCGCTCATAGGCCCGATTGACCTGGGTGATGCGGCCCTCGTGATCCAGCACCACGAAGGCCTCGCCCCCGTGCTCCATGGCCGCCGCCGCCACCCGCGAGCCGGACTCGGCCGCCCGCCAGGCGGTCACGTCGCGCCCGATGACCACCAGGCCCTCGCGGCGCCCGTCCGGGGCGAAGGCCGGCACCTTGATGACGTCGAGCAGCACCTCGCCGTCGGGCCCCGGGATGCGCTCTTCGGCGCGCACGGTGGTCCCGGCCGTCCAGGCCGCCTCGTCGCTGGCCTCGCAGTTCAGGAAGGCCTCGCGGAACCGCGGGTGGGTGAAGTCGGCCAGCTCGCTGTCCAGCCGGCCCTGGTAGGCGACCCCCTCCAGCTCGAACAGGCGCAGATCGGCCTCGTTGGCCAGCAGCCAGCGCCCGGCGCCGTCCTTGAAGCAGATGATGTCCGGGCTGGCGTTGATCAGCCGCTCGAGCTGCTGCTGCTTCTCGCTGAAGGCCTGCTCGGCCCGGCGGCGGGCGTCCAACTCCCCTTGCAGCCGCTCCACCAGCAGGCGCTGCACCAGGGCCTGCCCGATTCGGTCGGCGGCCGCGCCGAAGAGGCGCCGCTCCGCGGTGGTCCAGGCCCCCGGTGCGATCTTCCGATCGAGGCCGATGATCCAAGGCAGCTCACCGTCGGGTCGGATGGCCGCGGCCATCTGGCTGACCACGTCGAACTTCCGGGCCACGGGCCCACGCTCTGCGGGCCGGTCGAAGGCCATGGTCGCGGGGCCCCGCCCCACCAGCGCCCGGGACAGCAGGTCCCGCGCCTGATCGTCCAGCACCTGCTGGGGCATGCCGGTGGCCCCGGCGTAGCGGGCCTCGATGCTCTCGGCCACCACCGTCACGGCCGGGGCGTCCACGGCCACGTCCCGCAGCAGCCAGGCCGCCTCGGCGCCCACCATCTCACGGACCGTGGCGAGGACCTCGTCGAGGAAGTCGGCGAGGGGGACAGGGCGCTGGAGCACCTGCGACAGCCGGTCCAGCTCCTCGTAGTGCCACTCGCCGGCCGGGCCAATGGCGGGCGGCGTGGTCTGCCGCTCCATGGACTCGCCCGGTCGGTCGGGCGGTCCGTCAGGCATGCTCATCGCGGAGCTCCGCCTGGGCCTCGCTGGGCAGCATGAACCACCGCAGGGCCTGGAAGTCCGGGTCGAGCCGTTCGGGCGCCAGGGGCACCTGCGCCAGCCGATCGGCCGCCTGCGCCAAGGTGCGGCGGGCGGCGGCCAGGTAGTCCGGCAGCGCCGACTCGGGCTCGGTGGCGTGCCGACTGCGGAAGCTCAGCCGGCCGGTGCTGTAAGCCACGTCGTTCAGGCTCGCGGGCTTGAAGCCCATGCCCTCCCGGTGGCGCCACAGGCCGCTGATGGGCTCGAAGGCGTAGTCGGGCAGCAGCCGCCAGCCCTCGGCCGCCACCAGCTCCAGAGCCTCGAGCACGTACTCGAAGCTCTCCTCGCTGATGAAGTAGTTGAAGTTCACCCGGACCCACCCGGGCTTGACCCCCTCGCAGCCCCGCAGGATCTCGCGCTCGAAGGCCTGGGATCGGGCGCGATCGATGCCCAGGAGCCGGTGCCCGTATGGCCCGGCGCAGGAGCAGCCGCCGCGGGCCTGGATGCCGAACAGGTCGTTGAGCAGGGCCACCACGAAGTTGTGGTGCAGCTCGCGCCCCGGGGGCCCCACCACCAGCGACACGATGGACAGCCGCCAGGCGTCGGGGTTGCCCAGGATGCGCAGGTTGGGGTGGGCCCGCCACCGGGCGATGGCCCTGCGGGTGAAGTCGTGCTCGCGCGCGCGGATGGTGGCGACGCCCACGGCCTCCTTGAGCTGGAACACCAACCCCGCCCGGATGGACTCGAGGATGGCGGGGGTGCCGCCCTCCTCCCGGTGCACCACGTCGTCCAGGTAGCGGTGCTCGGTGGCGCTGACGTAGGCCACGGTGCCACCGCCTGGGGCGGTGGGCACGGGGTTGCCGCGCAGGAGCGCCTTCTTCACCACCAGGATGCCCGGCGTGCCCGGCCCCCCGATGAACTTGTGGGGCGAGAGGAACAGGGCGTCCTTGTAGATCAAGTCGCCCTCGGGCCGGTCGTCGGCCATGTTCATCTCGATCTGCACGTAGGGGCCGGCGGCGGCGAAGTCCCAGAAGGACAGCGCCCCGTGACGGTGCAGCAGGGCCGTCACGGACCGGGTGTCGGTGCCGATGCCCGTGACGTTCGAGGCCGCCGAGAAGCTGCCGATCTTCAGGGGGCGGTCCGCGTAGCGCAGCAGAGCGGCCTCGAGCAGGGCCAGATCCACGTGGCCATCGGCGTCCTCGTCGATGGTGACCACCTCGCAGATGGACTCGCGCCAGGGCAGCTCGTTGGAGTGGTGCTCGTAGGGGCCCACGAACACCACGGGCCGCTCTGCGGCGGGGATGTGGCGCGCGAGGCCGTGGCGATCCTCCAGCGGGCGCGGGATACGCAGCCCCAGCACGTCCACCAGCTTGTTGATGGCCGCGGTGGCCCCCGAGCCGCAGAAGATCACGGCGTCCTCGGCGCCGGCCCCGACGGCCTTCGCGATGATGGCCCGCGCCTCCTCGCGGAAGCGGGTGGTCTGCAGGCCCGTGCCCGAGCTCTCGGTGTGGGTGTTGGCGTAGAGCGGCATGACCTCCTTGCGCAGGAAGTCCTCGATGAACCCCAGCGGTCGCCCGGAGGCCGTGTAGTCGCAGTAGATCAGGCGCCGCAGCCCGTAGGGCCCGTCCAGCGCGGTGTCGTCGCCGATGACGCTGCTGCGGATGTACTCGATGAGCCGCTCGGAACGCTCCACGCCTCGCCCCCACGAGTCGTCGTCAGTGTCTGCACGCTAACGGGCCGGAGGCGCTACCGCCAGAGCAGTGGATTGCCCGGCTCGTAGCCGAGCTCTCGACGGGCCCGGCGCCCGTCCAGCACCCCGTTGAAGTGGAACCGCCAGCGGTTCAGGCGGTAGTCGAAGTCGCGCCCCAGCAGGCGCCGCCGGGCCGCATAGAGCGGCCCCAGCAGGGGCCCGGGCATGGGCAGGTCGCGGCAGCGGCCCAACCGGATCAGCCGGGTCAGCGGCAGGCTGTCATAGCCGGGCACGTTGAAGATGCCCTCCACCGGCCGCTGCACCGCCGCCACGGTGGCGGCCACGGCGTCGGGCACGCTCAGGAGGTTGATCATGGGGTCGTAGCCCATGGGCCGGATGCACACGCGGTCGCTGACGTAGTCATGGAGCTGCGAGCCCAGCTCGGCGCCGAACACCTCGGCCAGACGGAGCACCACCACCTGCGCGTCGATGGTGCCCAGCGCGGCCTGCACCGCCACGTCGGCCTCGACCCGGTCCCGCACCCACTGGGGGCCCCCGTCCAGCATCACCGGGTTGTCCTCGGCGATGATGTCGGGCACCCGGGCGTCCACGCGGTACACGGCTCCGTGGCTCAGGAAGACGAAGCGGTGGACCCCGGCTGACTCGTGCGCCAGCCGCAGCAGCAGGCGGGTGGCGCCCACGTTGAGCTGGTGGGCGCGCTCGCCCTGGCTGCGCGGCGAGCGGTGCACGGCGCCGTGCACGATGGTGTGCACCAGCCCCGCCCGCAGCGCCCCGTGCAGGCGGCGGCGCACCGCCCGGGGGTGGGTCAGATCCACCGGCAGGTAGCGCAGCCGGGGGTGGGCCTCGAGGCCGGCCTCCTCGCGGCCGATGGCCAGCACCTCCCGCCCCGCTGCGAGCAGGGCCTGCACCAGCGCCTGACCCAGCGGCGTGGTGGCCCCGGTGACCAGCACGGCGCCCTCGGCGGGGATCACGCGAACACCCCCTGGCGCTCGGCCAGGCCCCGGTCGATGAGCGCCTGCACCCGGTCGCGCACCTCCAGGGCCAGGAACTCCACGGCGTCGGGGTTGTCGGCCTCGTCGGGCGAGTAGCGGCCCGCGACGGGCACGGGCGCCCCGTAGTGAATGTGGTAGCGCACCGGCAGCGGCACAGGCACCGCGGGCACCGGCAGGTAAGGCGAGCCGAAGGCGGGCACGGGCAGCCGGGCGAGCTGCGGCATCTGCTCCTCGGCCCCGATGACCGCCACCGGCACCACCGGCACCTGGTGCCGGATGGCCATCTCGGCGTGCCCCTCGGTCCAGCGCTGGAGCCGATAGCGCCGGTGGAAGGGCTTGCCGATGCCCGCCACCCCCTCGGGGAACACCAGCACCCGCTCGCCGGCCTCGAGCAGGGTGTGCATGTTGCCGCGGCTGCCCCCGAAGGCGCCGCCGCGGGTGAAGAAGGTGTTCACCCAGGGCAACAGGTTCACGAAGTGGTCCAGCACCACCCGCACCGCCCGTGGGGGCTCGGCGTGGCGGGTCACATCGTGCCAGATCATCAGCCCGTCGAAGGGCAGCGTGCCTGAATGGTTGGCCGCCAGGATGACGCCGCCCTCAGCCGGGATGTGCTCGACGCCCGAGCGCGTCACCCGGAACCAGCGGTCGTAGAGGGGTGCCGACAGGCCCAGCCCCAGCGCGACGCCGTCGCGGCTCATGCCGAAGCGGTCGTGCCCGTGGCCGGCGTCGTCGAGGTGCACCGAGCGCGCCCGCTGGCGCAGATCGCGGGGCGTCACCCACCGGGCGAGCCCCGCCGTCGTCGGCCGTAGTCCCATGCGTCCCCTCCCGGTCGCAGGCGGCTGGCAAAGCAATCCGTGCGCCAGCGAGGGGTGAAGGGCCGCGCCCCCGAGGATGTTTCGGAGCGGTGACATGCCCGCCAAAGGGGGCGCGCCAACGGCGCGGCGGCCGTAGCATGCCGTCACGCGTGAGGCTGGAGGGACCGATGGGCGTGGGCCGTTGGCTGGGTGTTCTGTGCATGGCGTGGGTGCTGGGCGGCTGCGGGGCGGCCCCGCCCCCGGCACCTCGGGCGCGGCGGGTGGTGGTGATCAGCCTCGACGGCTTCCGCCACGACTACCCCGACCGGGTGGCAACCCCCACCTTCGAGCGGCTGGCCCGCGAGGGCGCCCGGGCCGACCGCCTGATCCCGCCGGATCCCAGCCTGACCTTCCCCGGGCACGCCAGCCTGGCCACCGGCGTGCGCCCCCCGCGCCACGGGATCCTCGCCAACCGCTTCCATGATCGGGTCCGGGGCAACTACGCCTACGAGGACGATCCCGGCTGGTACGAGGTGCCGCCGCTGTGGATCCACACCACCCGGCAGGGGCTGCGCACCCACGTCTACCACTGGGTGGGCAGCGGGGGCGCCTGGCAGGGCACGGCGCCAGCCGTGTGGTACCCCTTCGACAAGATCCCGGACGACCGAAAGATCGACCAGATCCTTCAGTGGCTGAACGCCCCCGAGCCCGAGCGCCCGCGGCTGGTGATGAGCTACCTGGCCGGGTGCGACCACGTGGGCCACGAGCACGGGCCCGACAGCCCCGAAGTCACCGCCTGCATCGCCGAGACGGACGCGCGCCTGGGGCGGCTGCTGGCTGGGCTGGCGGCCTTGGCGGAGCCCGTCACGCTGCTGGTGGTGTCCGATCACGGCATGACGACCACCACCGGCGAGGTGGACCCCCGGCCCGCGTTCACCGCGCTCAGCCCCCCGCCGCAGGTGGTGATCCAGGGGCCGACCGCCCACGTCTACCTGGCGCCGGGCCAGGACGCAGACGCCGCCGCCGAACAGGCCCGGGCCCTGCCCCACACCCGGGTGAGCCGTCCCACGGGGGCCGAGCGGCACCCCGCCCGCACGGGCGACCTGGTGCTGCACGCGGACTTCGGCGTGATCTACCGCGTCCCCAAGCCGGGCCAGAGCACGCTGCCGGGGCACCACGGCGGCGATCCGCTTCACCCCGACATGGGGGCCGTGTTCTTCGCCTGGGGCGCCGGCGTTGAGGCAGGCGCCACGCCCGAGCAGCCCAGGGCCATCGACCTGGTGCCCACCGTCTGCGCGCTGTTGGGCATCGCGCCGCCGGAGGGCGTGGAGGGCGTGGTGGTGCCGGGGCTGCTGGGCCGCTGACCGCCGCCCCGGCCGGCCCTGCTCAGTGGCCGCCCGCCCCCGCCATCGTCTCTCGCGAGGTGCGCGCCCGCGCCCGGGCGGCCTCGTCCGGTGCCTTGAAGATCATGGGGTTGTGATACATGGCGTGCAGCTCGTCCCACTCGATGACCATCTGCCCGCCCAACGCCTCGCGCTGGGCCTCCCAGGTGCTCAGCAGCTCCAGGCACGCGTGGTCGATGTAGCTCAGGTCCACCAGGTGGATGTGGACCTCGGCGGCGGGATCCACCGCCTCCAGGGCCTCGGCCAGGTGCGGCAGGCTGACGAAGGTGGCGGCGCCGGTCAGGCGCACGTCCACCCGGCCCGACGCCACGTCGGTGGTGGTGTCCACGTCGAGCCGGCTGAAGCGCACCAGCAGCCGGAAGGCCGACAGCGCCAACCCCACCAGCACGCCGGCCAGCAGGTTGTCGACCACGATGAAGACCACCGTGATGGTGGCCACCACGAACTCGCCGCGGGAGAAGCGCCACAGGCGCAGCGCCGCCTTCGGGTTCACCAGCCGGTAGCCGGTATAGACCAGGATGGCCGCCAGGCCGGCCTTGGGGATGAGCTCCAGCACGAAGGGCAGCGCAGCCACCAGCAGCAGCAGCAGGCCACCGTGGGCGATGGCCGAGACGCGGGTCTTGGCCCCGGCGTCCACGTTGGCCGAGGTGCGCACGATGACCCCGGTCATGGGCAAGGCGCCCAGGGCGCCGCAGGCCATGTTGCCAAGGCCCTGGGCCAACAGCTCCTGGTCGTAGCGGGTGCGTGGGCCCGTGTGCATCTGATCCGCCGCCGCCGCGCACAGCAGCGTCTCGGCGCTGGCGATGATTGCGATGGCGAACACCTCGGTGAGGAAGGTGGCGTCGCCCAGAAGCGCGAAGCTCTCGAGCGTCGGCACGTTCAGGGCGCTGGCCATGCTCGCAGGCACCGACACATAGGCGATGCCGTCCAGGCTGAAGGCCGCCGCCGCCACCGTGGCCACCACCACCGCGATGAGCGCGCCGGGCACCGCCTTCAGGACCTTGGGCTTGAAGGCGTTCCACCCCAGCAGGCTCAGCAGGGTCACCACCCCGATGGCCGCGGCCAGGTGGTGGCTGTCGGTCTCGGTGATCGAGATGCCCTTCACGATCGACGTGGGGATGGACAGCAGGTTGTCCAAGCCCGACTTGCGGGGCACGTCGTCCACCATGACGTGGAACTGGCCGGCGAAGATGAGGATGCCGATGCCGGCCAGCATGCCCTGGATGACCGCCGGCGAGGTGGCCCGGAACCAGCGGCCCAGCTTCAGGCCGCCCGCCACGGCCTGCAACGCGCCGGCGGCGAACACGGCCACCCCCAGCATGGCCAACCCGTACTGGCCCACGAAGTCGGCCACCAGCACCGCCAGACCCGCGGCGGGGCCGCTCACCTGCAGGGGTGAGCCGGCAATGGTGCCCACCACCAGGCCACCGATGATGCCCGTGAACAAGCCCAGCGCGGGGGGCACCCCGGAGGCCATGGCGATGCCGATGCACAGCGGCAGCGCCACCATGAACACCACCACCGACGCCACCAGATCGCGGCCCAGGCTGAGCTGGAGCCGCCCGTCGGGGAAGAGATCGGGGAAGTAGTGCTTCATCCAACCATCCGGGTGTCAGCGTGCCCCAAGTCAGCGAAGACGCCGTCGGCGATGCCCCTGTGCGGGTCGCCCAGGGGCACGAAGGCCTGCGTCATGGGGTCGTAGGCGCGCACCAGGCCGGTCTGGATGTCGTACACCCAGCCGTGCAGGGTCAGATCGCCCCGGTACAGGGCCGCGGCCACCGAGGGGTGGGTGCGCAGGTTGCAGAGCTGCTGCACCACGTTGACCTTGATGGCGGCCACCTCGCGGGCCAGGTGGTCATCGCCCGGCTCGAGCACCTCGACCACCTGCCGCACGGGCTCGGCGTGATGCAGCCACTTCCGGATGGCGGGCAGGTTGGCGGTGGAGGGCGGATCCATCAGGGCCTTCATGGCCCCGCAGCCGGTGTG
>JACKDL010000046.1 GCA_020633555.1 Myxococcales bacterium
CGATCTGCTGCTCCGCTGGCTGCCCGAAGGGCCAGACGCCATCAACGGCTTGGCGTTCGAGGACGAGCTGGCCCGCGTCGAGCTGGTGCTTGAGGGGCTCTGGGGCCCCGACGCCGCCGCTGTGGCCGCTGACGGCACGGATGGATCGCCTGCGCGCCCTGCGGCGGCGCCAGCCGGTAATGGACGTGGATCCGGGCACCGGCACCAAGGCGCCGGAGCCGAAGGACGAGAGCTGAACGAGATATGAAGCCTGGACGCCCAGGTTGGACGAGGTGTGACGATGCAGAGACCGGTTGGCTTGTACATGATGGCCGTGGCCTTGGGGGTAACGGCGCTGGCGTCGGGCTGCCTCGACGATCCTGACCCGTACCTGGCGCCCCAGGCCGATGCAGCGCCGGACGCCGGCGCAGACGCGGCGTCGCAGCCAGACGGGGGATCTGACATGGACGCTGCGCGCTCCGATGCGTTGCCGCCCGAGTGTCAGCCGGGGCTCACCAACGTCTGCGAAGTGCCTGACGCGGTTGGACTCTGTGCCGATGGGCGGGTGACATGCGGCGCAACGGGGGTCTGGGGCGCCTGTACTCCACTGAACACCGCACAAGATGAGCTGTGCGATGGCCTGGACAACGACTGCGACGGCGCGACCGACGAGTCGCTGTCGCAGGCCTGTGTGACGCCGTGTGGCGAAGGTACCCAACTCTGCGGCGCGGGGGCCTGGGGAGACTGTACGCCGGCGGAGGCCCCTGGTGATGAGATCTGCGACGGCGCCGACAACGACTGTGATGGGGAAGTCGATGAGGGGGTCGACCTGCTCGGCGACGCAGCTCATTGTGGTGCCTGCGACGTTGCCTGCCCGGAGGATGAGGGGACCTTTGGCCTATGCGACAACGGCGCTTGCGTGCCCGGCGTGTGCCGTCCGGGGTTTGTGGACTGCGACGGCGATGGCAGGTGTGAGCAGCTGGGGGCATGCTCGGACCCCTGTGGAGGTGGAGACGAGGACCAGGACGGCATGGTCGATGAGGACTTCGCGCCGGTTGAGTGTGGCGAAGGACTCTGCGGCGCTGTGTCCCGCTGCGAGGATGGCGTGTTCACAGCGTGTCAACCGGGCCCGCCGGCGTTTGACGACGCTGTGTGTGATGGCGCCGACGCGGATTGTGACGGTCGAGTGGATGAGGACTACCAGCCCCAGGCGTGTGGGGTCGGGGCGTGCCTCGCCCTGGCCACGCTGAGCGCGTGCGTCGACGGCGTCGTCCAGGCCTGTGTGCCTGGCGCGCCCGAGGTGGATGTGGAGTGTGATGGCCGCGACCAGGACTGCGACGGCATGGTGGATGAAGGCTTCGTGCCGCAGTTGGATGCCGCTTGCGGGCTCGGTGCGTGTCGGTCGCAGGCTGTCTGCGCCCTGGGCCAGGTGACCTGCGAACCGAACATGCCGGCGGCGGACGATGTCACCTGCGACGGAGTTGACGACGACTGTGACGGCCAGGTGGACGAGGGCTATGTGGGGCAGTCCTGTGGCGTTGGCCGGTGTGCGTCTGAGGCCATGGCGAGCACCTGCGTGGAGGGGCTCGTCATCGAGTGCGTTCCGGCCGCGCCGCTGGCGCACGACGCGACATGTGACGGCGTGGACGACGACTGTGACGGTGTTGCAGACGAAGACTTCGTCGCCGAAGAGTGCGGACGCGGTGCCTGCCGGCGCCGCTCGGTCTGTGTGGACGGCATGGCGCTGGCCTGTGAAGCATCTGAGCCAGCGCGGGAGATCTGCAATGGCGTGGACGACGACTGCGATGGTCGGGTGGACGAGGTCGTCGCTGATCCACTCGGCTGGGTCGTTGCCGCGATCCCGGACGCGTCTCGTCCGGGCTCCCCGAGCCTTGCCGTCTCGGAGGCCGGTCAGGTCGCCATGGTTTGGCTGCAGGATGCGCCAGATACCCTGGCGTTGCACTTCGCTCCTTTGGCGCTGGATGGCACGCTGGCTGCCGAGCCGCAGGTGCTCCCCTCGTTGGAGCGGAAGCGCCCCACGGGCGCCGACTTGGTCTGGTATCCAGGTGCTGGCTTTCTCACGGCAGGGAACTACGTGGACGACCTGGGCGGAGACAACCGAGTGGCGACCGTACGGGTGAGCGACGATGGGGCCGCCGAGATCCGAGAGCTTGGCCCGGGTGTTGCCTCGCGAGATGCCCTCGTGGCGGCGGGCCAGAGGGTCCTGCTTGCGACGCGTGACCGAGACGTCCGCTCTCGTGTGTGGGCATACGGCTTGGGTCCCGCTGGGCAGGTGGTCGACGGCCCGGTCCGCGCAAACGAGCCAAGCGGTCCGGTCACGAGCTACCGCCTGGTGGCCACGGGGGATGAGGCTGCGCTGGTTTGGCGCGACGAGGCGGCGGAGCAGATCTCGCTGGTCGCCGTCAGCGATCAGTTGGGGCTGACGCCGCTACGCGAGTCCTGGACCGGTTCTGAATGGACGGCGTTCGGGATCACCGCTCGCCGGAACGGCTACCTCATGGCGGCGAGCAACGGGACCGCGATGTACACGCGGCGCTACGATGCGCAGGGGGCGCCGGTCTCCCAGCCCGTGGAGTTGCCGTTCAGTCGCTCAAGCACAGTGACCGCGCTGGTGCCAGGGGCCGGGGCCTACCACCTGATCGGACGAGACGGGGGCTTGTACTGGCGACCGCTGGACAGCAACGGAGACATGGCCAGGGAACACCCCCTGGTGCTGACGTTGAACAACCAGGTGGTTCCGGCCTGGGTCGACTTCATCTGGTCGGGATACGACTTCGTGTGGGCGTGGGCACCGGTGGACGGGCGGCAGCTATATGTGGGACGAGCCAACCTCTTCTGCGGTGGGGTTGTTGATCCCGCGGACTGTAGCGGACGCCCAGATGGCACTGCCTGCGACGACGGTGATGAACGGACCCTAGATGATACCTGCCAGAGCGGAGGGTGCGCTCCGGGGCCGGCCAACTAGGGTGTCGGGCTGGGCGCGAGCGTGTCGAGGATAGTGTGCCGCAAGTTCTGCAGTTGGCTTGGGCTCCTTGTCAGCGCGCCGGCTGGGCAGCTGAGGGTAGGCCTGCACCACTTCCTATTGAGATCTGGGGCTCAGGCAGCGCCCCCCGCCCCCATTGGGCCGTCGATCACGTCGTCGCGGTTTCCGCAGGTGGGTTGCGGCCTCTCGAACCGTCGCGGACGTGAACGCGCTCCGGTCGATCGCCGCGGTGAACCGGGCGGGGCCGGGGCGCCCGATTCAGCGGCGCAGGCCGGTGCGCATGAGCTCCCGGCTGATGATCAGCCGCTGGATCTGGCTGGTGCCCTCGTAGATCTGGAAGATCTTCGAGTCGCGCAGCAGCTTCTCCACCGGGTACTCGGTGTTGAAGCCGTTGCCGCCGAACACCTGCACCGCGTCGCTGGCCACGCGGTGGGCGGTGTCGGCGGCGAAGCGCTTGGCCATGCTGGCGAACTTGGTGTTGCGGATGCCCTGGTCGTGCATCCAGGCGGCCTGCTGCACGAGCAGGCGGGCGGCCTCGATGTCGGTGGCCATGTCGGCGATCATGAAGCTGATGGCCTGGTGGGCATAGATGGGCTTGCCGAAGGTTTTGCGCTCCTGGGCGTACTCGAAGGCGTGCTCGAAGGCGGCCTGGGCCAGGCCGACGGCGCCCGAGGCGACGAGGGGGCGGGTGAGGTCGAAGGCCTTCATGGCGATCTTGAAGCCCTCGCCCTCTTCACCCAGGCGGTTCTCCACCGGCACCTCGACGTCGACGAACTCGACGCCACGGGTGTCGCTGGCCCGCTGGCCCATGTTCCATTCCTTCTTGCCCACGGTGAGGCCCGGGCTGTCGGCGTCGACGATGAAGCCGGTCATGCCGCGGTTGCCGGCCTCGAGGTCGGTGCGGGCGAGCACGAAGAACCAGTTGGCCTTGCCAGCGTTGGTGATCCACATCTTGGCGCCGTTGATGACGTAGACGTCACCCTTGCGCACCGCGGTGGTCTTCACGTTGGCCACGTCGCTGCCGGCGTTGGGCTCGGTGACGCCATAGGCAGCGAACAGGCACTCGTCGCTCATCCGGCCCAGGTACTTCTTCTTCTGGGCTTCGTTGCCGGCGACGATCAGGGGGCCTTCGGCCAAGGTGTTGGCCTCGATGGCGGTGCCGATGCCGGTGCAGCCCCAGGCGTTCTGCTCGGCGATCAGGCTGCCGTCCAGGGCGCCCAGCCCCAGGCCGCCGTAGGCCTCGGGGATGTGGGTGTTCATCAGGCCCAGCTCCCAGGCCTTCTGCAGCACCTTGCCCGGCCACTCGCCGGTGTGGTCGTGGTGGGCCGCGACCGGCCGGATCTCCTTCTCGGCGAAGTCGCGGGCGAGCTGGCGAAGCTGCTCCTGCTCTTGGGTCAAGCGGAAGTCGACCATAGGGGCTCCTGGCGGTGCACGGGGGCCGTGTGGCCCGGTTGGAAGGTTGCGAAGGGGGGGATGATAGGCGCTGGCGCCGCTCCCGTCACGCGGGGGCGCCATGCCCGGTTCGAGGATTCGAGTAAGGGGGCAGGTGCCGCGGCGCGGAGGTCGAGTCCCCGCCGCGGTCTCGGCGGCCTTACTGCGCCGGGGGGACCCCGGCCAACCGCCAGCAGTAGTTCACCGACGCGCACTCGTGGTCGTTGACGTAGGCCGAGTAGCTGCAGGCGTTCGCCCCGCAGTTGTAGGGCTGGCCCTCGCCCGGCTGCACGAAGTCCTCGGCCACGCCTTCACCCTGACAGAACTGCTGGTCGCCCCAGCCGTCCACGAAGGCGCGGTTGTTGATCACACCCTCGACGGTGGAGCAGGCGTAGTCGGCGGCCGCTCCGCCAAAGAGCTGGGCGCACGCGGCCAGGCAGGACACGGCCACGGTGCCGGCCGCGTCCCACCGGGGCCCGTCATTCACCCGGAACTGGCCCGCGAAGCCCGGGGGCTGGGGGGCCTCGACGGCGCACTGGGCGCTGCAGCCGTCGCCGTCCACCACGTTGCCGTCGTCGCACTCCTCGCCGGCGTCCAGGTTGCCGTCGCCGCAGACCGCCGGGGGCGGCGCGCAGGCCCCGCCGGCGCACACGTCGTCGCCGTCGCAGTGGGCGTCGATGCGGCACTGCTCGCCGGGCTGCACGATGCACTGCACGCTCACGTCCTCGCCATGGCCGCAGTTGTGGCTACCCAACGGGCGTGAGGCGCAGTCGGCCAGGCGGGCCTCGTCGCCCTGGCAGCTCACGTCGTCCAGCCAGATGGGGTCCACCCCGTTCACCGGATCGGGGTTGTCGGCGGCCAGGGCGCCGCGGTAACCGAGCTGGCGGCAGGCCACCTCGGCGTTGGTCAGGCCCTGGGGCGAGCCGGGGGGGGCCCCGCTCCAGCCGTCGTCGCAGATGGTGCCCCACTGACCCTGGAAGTAGATCTCCAGCCGGCCGAAGCCCTCGACGTCGCCGCCGTCCTGCAGGCGCAGGTCGCCGTCATCGGGCTCCGAGGCGCGCACGAAGATGAACCACTGGCCGCCGGGGATGCCCGACTGACCGCACTTGCGCGCTCCGTCGTCCTGGCCCCAGTCGGTGCCGTCGCTCTGGTT
This sequence comes from Myxococcales bacterium, assembly GCA_020633555.1. Taxonomy (GTDB): domain Bacteria; phylum Myxococcota_A; class Bradymonadia; order UBA7976; family UBA1532; genus JACKDL01. The sequence goes on from JACKDL010000046.1 coordinate 5,568, forward strand.
GCTGTCCATGCCGCGGTCATCGAAGTCCACGGTGAAGTCCGTGGGCGCGTCGCAGGAGTCTTCGCCTTCGAGGAAGCCGGCCGCCCACTGGTCGCCCTCGGGCAGCTCGTCGCCGGTGATGTTGTTGCGGCGGGCGGGCACCACCTCCATGTTCGCGCCGCCGTTGCCCTCGTTGAAGCAGCTGTCGGCGTCGGTCCCGGCGGTGAACTCGTGGTACCAGGGGGTGTCGTAGAAGGACAGGTCCACGTCCATGGCGGCCCCCGTCGGCCCGGGGTTGACCCGGCAGGCGAAGCGCACGTCCCAGTTGTTGCCCTGGGCCTGCAGGTCGCGCAGGCCGACCCAGATGCCGGTGTTCGCGCCGGCCGGGGCCAAGGTCTGCAGATCGGCATAGTGGCCCGCAGCCTCATCGCTCAGGGGCTGGTTGAGGGTGCTGCCCACCAGGGTCCAGCCGCCGCCGTCGGTGTCCATGTCGCAGTACACGGGCCGGGCGCCGCCGTTCACCGAGTCGGCGATGTTGTAGACGCCGCTGACGGCGTTGCCGGCCCGCTGGGCGTCGCGGCAGCTCGCAAAGGTGTTGGCCGGCAGCTCCACCTGGCACTGCCCGTCGCAGCCGTCGCCAGCGTTCTGGTTGCCGTCGTCGCACGCCTCACCGGCGTCGACCCGGCCGTTGCCACAGATCTCGGCGCGGCACTCGGCGTCACAGCCGTCGCCCGCGTTCAGGTTGCCGTCGTCGCACTCTTCGCCGGGCTGGTTGATCTGGCCATCGCCGCAGACGGGCGGCGGGTCGACCGGGCCGCCGGCGCCGCGCACGAAGACATGGCGCTCCCAGCCGACGTTGAGGCCGAGGTTGTTGCCGCACCTCCAGCCCTGCATCAGGTTTTCGTTGCTCGTGTGCCAGCACATGCGCTGGTCGCCCAGGTCTCCGTTGGTGTCGCAGGTGTTGCGGGCCACCGCCTGGCCCTCGGGCGCGAAGCCCCACGAGCGGTTGCTGGAGAAGTAGAAGTTCACGCCGTTGTGGGTGTTCACGGCCCCGATCCCGTCGCCCACGTCCCGGGTGACCTCGGCCCGGTCACCGCCGGCAGCGAGCATGAAGTTGGCCCCCCCGCTGGGGCGACAGGCGATCAGCATCTGCTCGCCCTGGCACCCATCCAGGATCTGCGCCAGGGGGGTGTTGGAGGTGGCGTAGCTGTCCTGATAGCAGCGGGTCCAGCCCTGAGCCATCACGTCCGCCTCGGGCACGTTCTGCTGGACGCCGGCAGGCACCGGGTCAAGGATCTCGCCGAGCACCATGTAGCGCATGAGCTGCCGGGTGGCGGCGTTGAAGTCGTCGGGACCGACCTGGTTGTCCTGCCAGTCGCTCTCGTTCAGGTACAGCCGCCCGGCGCCCAGGTCGCGGTAGGCCAGGCCCACGGTGCCGTTGCTCCAGCCGCCCAGCGGGGTGATACCGGGCCAGCCGGCCATGTTGTGGCCGCAGCCGCTGGTTTGGGCGTCTTGCAGGGGCAGCTCACCGTTGGCGACCCAGAAGGCGTCGTCCTCGTTGTAGCGGAAGACGGGGTTCACGTTGTCGCGGCAGTTCCCGTTCATCACGCCCTGGACCACGTTCTCGCCGAAGACGATGTTGAAGACCTCGTCGGTGCCGCTCCACTCGGTGATGATCCGCCCGCCACCCGCCAGGTAGGCCGCCCACGCGGCATTCCGCTGGGCGATGCCGCTGCGGCTCACCAGCATGGCCTGGGTGTTCGCATTGGGCGCGCAGCCCGGCTGCAGCGCCACGTTGTCCCCAGGCTGGAAGATGGTGTTGAGATCACGCTGCGCGTCGCCGCACAGCAGCACGATGCGCTCAGGCGCCACCTCGACCTGGCAGTTGGCGTCGCAGCCGTCGCCCGGCTGCAGGTTGCCGTCGTCGCACTGCTCGGCGGGCTGGTTGATCGCGCCGTCGCCGCAGGCGGGCTCGAGCTGGCAGTCGGCGTCGCAGCCGTCGCCCGGCTGGCGGTTGCCGTCGTCGCACTGCTCGGCGGGCTGGTTGACGTCTCCGTCCCCGCAGGTGGGCACCGGCGCGCCGCCGTCGCGCACGAAGATCAGGCGCTCCCAGTCGGCGCTGCCGTTCAGGTCGTTGTCGCCGCAGCGGTAGCCCCCCCTCAGGTTGCCGCCGCCGGTGTGCCAGCACATGCGCAGCTCGGGGCGATCGCCCGCGAAGTCGCACGAGTTGCGGTTCACCGGCAGGTCGATGGGTGCAAAGCCCCAAGAGCGGGTGGGGGAGAAGTAGAAGTTGACCCCGTTGTGGGGGTTCACCGCGTCGACGCCGTCGCCGATGTTCCGGGTGATCTCGGCGGTCTGGCCGGCGGCCGCCAGCGTGAAGTTGGCAGCTCCCACGGGGCGGCAGGCCAGCATCATCTGCTCGCCCTGGCAGCCCGCCAGGATGGGGTCGATGGCGGTGACGCCGTTGTAGGGCCCGGCGAAGCAGGGGCGCCAGCCGGTCGCCAGCACCTCGGCCTCGGGCAGGTCCTGCAGGATGCCTTCGGGCGGCGGCGCGAAGAACGGGCAGACCTCCACGCCTTCCAGGCCGATGTCATCCACCACGGCGCGGTCCTCGCGGGAGTTGACGCTGCCGTCCTTGGTGTAGCGCCACTCCAGGGTGTGGATGCCGGCACCGAGTTCGAAGACGGCGTCGCCGGCCTGCACGCCCGACCACCGCGACTGCTCGACGCCGTCGACGAAGAAGCGCAGGAAGTCGAAGTCGGCCTCGGAGCTGAGCGCGTAGCCGAAGGAGACGCGGCCGCCCGCAGGGGTGGCGACCGTGAGGCTCATGGAGCTGTTCTGGTTGTGGGTGATGCGGCCGCTGCTGGCGCGGCCGGCGTCCACGAACCAGTTGGCGTTGCCGCCCATCACGAACTCCGGGTTCAGCTCGGCGTCCTCGAAGTCCTCGACGCAGACCGGGCCGGGTTCGGGCTGGCAGTTGGCGTCGCAGCCGTCGCCGCCGTCCAGGTTGCCGTCGTCGCAGCCCTCGCCCTCTTCGAGCTGGCCGTTGCCGCACACCGGCTCGATGACCTCGATCTGGCAGTCGGCGTCACACCCGTCGCCGGGGTCACGGTTGCCGTCATCGCACTGCTCGCCCTCGTCGAGGTTGCCGTCGCCACAGACCGGGCCGGGCTGGCCGATGCAGGCCAGGACCACGACGCAGTCGCCGTCGGCCGCGTCGACGCAGGCGACCTGCTCCTCGGGGGCGTCGACCAGGCAGCCCTGCACGCACTGGGCGATCCCCTCGGGCGGGAACACCCCGCAGGCGCTGAGGCTCTGGCATACGCGCTCGCAGCGGGCCAGCGCCGGATCCACGCAGATCTCGGGGTCGTCGATCACGCCATCGCAGTCGTTGTCGTCGCCGTCGCCGCACACCTCCTCGACGGGCAGCACCTGGCCCTCGCAGCCGGCAAAGGCACCGTCCTGGCAGGTCTGGGCGCCCGCCCGGCAGGTGCCCACGCCCGCGGTGCCCTCGGGGCCCTCGTAGCAGGGCTGCGGGGGCACGGCCTCGTCGGTCTGGCCGTCGCAGTCGTTGTCCAGGCCGTCGCAGCGCTCGGCCACCGGCTCGCGGGGCACCGCGTCGCACACCACGTCGCCATTCGGGCCGCAGACGGTCTGGCCCTGCGCGACACAGTCGCCCTGGCCGGCCTGGCAGGCCTCACCGACGCCCGGCACGTTGTCCACCACACCGTCGCAGTCGTTGTCGACGCCGTCGCAGATTTCATCCTGGGGCAGGACCTGGCCCTCGCAGGCGCCCAGGGCCCCGTTGGCGCAGGCGCGCTGGCCTGCGGCGCAGGCGCCTACGCCCTGACTGCCCGGGGGGCCGTCGTAGCAGGGGGCGGGGGGCAGGTTGTCCACCACGCCGTCGCAGTCCTCGTCGGTGCCGTCACAGGTCTCGACGCCCGCCACGCCGGGCTCGGCGCTGCAGGTGGTGCCGTCGCCGGCGCCGTTGCAGACGGTCACGCCCGCGGCCGCGCACACGCCCTGGCCGGCCTGGCAGGCCTCGCCCAGGCCGGCGAAGCCCTCGTCCACCGTGCCGTCGCAGTTGTTGTCGGCGCCGTCGCAGCGCTCCGCCACCGGCTCGCCGGGGACGGCGTCGCACTCGACGCCGTCGCCCGCGGCGTTGCAGCGCAGGGCGCCCATGGCCTGGCAAGCGCCAACGCCCGCCTGGCAGGGGTCGTTCAGGCCCTCGTAGCCCTCGTCCGTGTTGCCGTCGCAGTCGTTGTCCTGGTCGTCGCAGGTCTCGGCGGGGACCACGCAGGGGCCCCAGAGGGCGCCGTCACAGGTCTCGACCGCGCCCGCGCAGTCACCGCAGGGGCGCGTCAGGCCGGCCTCGTTGCACTCGGCGTCGCCGCCCGCGCCGCCCTGGCCGCCCATGCCGCCTTCGCCGCCGGCGCCCGCGTCGCCCCCGGCGCCGCCTTGGCCGCCAACGCCGCCCATGCCCCCGGCGCCGCCTTGGCCGCCGGCGCCGCCCATGCCGCCTTCGCCGCCTTGACCTCCGGCGCCGCCCATGCCGCCTTGGCCGCCGGCGCCGCCCATGCCGCCTTCACCGCCTTGGCCGCCGATGCCGCCGCCTTGACCTCCGGCGCCGCCCTCGCCGCCGGCGCCGCCGGCGTCGACCTGGGCGTCGGGCTGGGCGTCCACCCGGGCGTCGACCATCTCGGCCGCGTCGACGGTGCCGCCAGTGTCGGTGGTGTCCTCGACCCCACCAGCGGGTTCACACCCTACGTTGAACAGGAGCGTGGTGGTCAGGAGTGCGCCCAGGCGCCTCCACGGCGAATGCTGCATGACTTCCCCCCATGGAGCTCGGTGGCTCATGGGGGACTATGCCGGCTGGATGCCTCGCGCGAAAGGGGGGGTCAGCCGGTGCTGGGGGGGCTGACGGTGTGGTGGGTGCGGGTGGCCAGCGCGTTCAGCCGGTCGATGCGCTGGAGCAGGTCGGGCCGGCGGGCGGCCTCGGCCAGGTCGCGCAGGGCCGCCAGGAGCTGGGTGATCTCGGGATCGGCGATCCGCACGTCGAAGCGCAGGTCCTCGGCCGCCATCAGGCACAGCTCGGCGTCCGTGAAGTGGCGCTGGGCGGCGTGGGCCCAGGCGGCACCCAGGGCCGCCTGGAACTCGATGCGGAACAGTCGGCCCTGAGTGCTCTGGAGGACGTCCTCGAAGGCCTCTTCGGCGGCCTCGGGATCCTCGGCGGCCCACGCGCACATCCCAGCTTCGAGCTGAACCTCCAGGGCCTTCACGTCCAGGCCGGCCGCCTTCACGTCCTTGGCGAGCGTCTTGAAGGCGCGCACCGCGTGGTCGTGGCGGCCCTCGAGGCGATCCAGGCGGCCCAGCGCGGCTCGGGCCTCGAAGGCTTCGCCCTGCAGCTCGGCGGTGCGGGCGACCTCGAGCCCGGTCTCGTAGGTGCGCCGGGCCGTCTCGAGCAGGCCCTTGTGCTCGAACAGCAGGCCCAGGGCGAGCTGGGCCTGGGCGAGCGAGCGCTGCTCGGCCCGGGCCGCCGCGTGGATGGTGGCCTCGCGCAGGATCTGCTCGGCCTCCTCCAGCGCGTCGTTGCGCAGGTGCAGCATGCCGAGGCGGCAGGCGGCGGCCGTGGCCAGCTCGTGCAGCCAGTTGCGCTTCGCGATGCCGTGGGCCGCGGCGGCGTGGCGCTCGGCGTCCTGGGGTTGCCCGGCGTGCTCGCAGGCGTCGCTGGCCAGCAGGCGCAGCCGGCAGCGCTGGCGGGCGCTCAGGTGGTGGGCCTGATCGTCCCACTCGATGAGGCGCCGCGCGAAGCTGGTGACGTTGCCCATCAGGCTGTTGCTGTGCATGCGCTTCACGCCGCGCATGCCCAGCTCCAAGGCCTCGTAGACCTCGCCGGCGGCCCACAGGTGGCGCGCCACCACCTCGAGCTCGATGCCCGTCTCGTCCTTCTCGGCCCGGTCCCGACGCAGGCTGGCGCAGGCAGCGTTCAGGGCCATGTAGTTGGGCAGCGCCTGGCAGCGGTCCCGCAGGTGGGCGCGCAGCAGGTCGTGGCTGAAGCGCCACAGCCCCGGCTGCGCCTCGGTGAGCAGGCCGTCGTTCACGGCGCGCTCCAGCAGCGCCGCGGTCTGCGGCTGGCTGCCCGAGAGCTCGGGTGCGCTTGGATCGCCGGGCACCCGGCAGAGCCGGGCCAGCGGCACCAGGCTGACGGCGCGGCCCAGCAAGGTGGCCCGGGCCAGCAGGCTGCACAGCTCGCCCCCCAGCGGGCCCTGGCAGACCTGCTTCACGCGCTGGGCCAGCACCTGGGCCGGATCGGTGGGGGGCTCGCCCAGTCCCTCGCTCTCCAGGTGGGTGCGCACGGCCTCCAGGGCGTACAGCGGGTTGCCGCCCGCCTGGAGGGCGGCGGCCTCGGCGATGCCGGGGGGCAGGGGGGCCAGCCGGTTCAGGCCCTCGGCCAGCTCGGGCACGGGCACCGGCGGCAGCTTGATGGACACACAGCGGTCCAGCGCCCGCAGCGAGCGCAGCAGCCCATTCGTGCCTTGGCGCTCGGTGGGGCGCAGGGTGATCACGATGAGCATGTGCCGCGGCCCGTCCTCGCGGGCCAGCCGCAGCGCGAGCTGCAGGATGCGGCCCTCGGGCGACCAGTGGGCGTCGTCGCACCAGAGCATGAACGGGCGCTCGCGGGACAGGTCGTGGATCATCCACGCCGACCGCTTGATGCGGTGCTCCACGCTCTCCTGGCCGCGCTCGGGCCACAGGGCCTCCAGGGCGCCGCGCTGGTTGCGCTCGTCGTCGAAGGCCCGGGTGAACACGGCGGTGGCCTGCTCGCGGGTGAGCGACGGGGCGCCGATATAGCGCAGCAGGGCGTCGCGCAGGCCGCCCTGCCGGGTCTGGGGCTCGCTGCGCACGTGCAGGGTGCGCATGGTGCCGCTCTCTTCCACCTGCTCGCGCAGCCACGAGGCCAGCGTGCTCTTCCCCAGGCCCGCCTCGCCCTCGATGATCACCACCTGGGGGCCCAGGCCGTCGATGGCGCGGTCGGCGGCCGCCCGGAGGGCCCGCTGGGCCTTGGCCCGGCCCACGATGGGGGGCTGGCGCAGGTGCACCAGGCCCGGGCCCGCGGGGCCCTGCAGGGGGCGCAGCGCCGCAAGCTCGGGGGCCGGGCTCTCGTCGTCCAGCATGCCCAGGCGGTCTTCGATGACGCCGAAGGGCTCGAGGGTGGCGGGGCGACCCAGGCGCTCCAGGGCGTCGCGCACGTCGGCCACGTGGCGGTAGCGATCCACCGGCTGCTTGGCCAGCAGGCGGCGCACCAGGCGCTCGAGGCCGGCGGGCGCCTCGACGTCCGGCCGCATCACCAGATCGGGCAAGGGGGAGCGCTGGTGGTGCGAGAGCAGGTGGCGCCCGTGGTAGGGGAGGTCGCCGGTGAGCAGCTCGAAGAGCATGACCCCGAGCGAGTACAGGTCGGTCCAGGGGCCCACGTCGCCCACGTTGCCGGCGGCGGCCTCGGGGGCGATGTAGGCGGGCGTGCCCTCGATACGGCGGGCGGCGGTGGCGGCGTCGGGCACCGCCAAGGCGATGCCGAAGTCCACCAGCTTCACCGCGTCGCGCGTGCTGCGCCCGGGCACGATGAGCACGTTGCCCGGCTTGAGGTCGCGGTGGATGAGCCCGCGGGCGTGCGCGTGCCCCAGCCCCGCCAGCAGGCCGTCGAGCAGCAACCACAGCTTGCCCCACGACCACGGCTCACGGGTGTACGCGTGCAGGCTCTGGCCCGGCACGTGCTCCATGGCAAGGAAGGGGCTGCCGGCAGCCGTCCGCCCGAAGTCGTGCACGGCCGCGATGTTCTCGTGGTCCAGGCGGGCCATGGCCCGGACCTCGCGGTTGAACGAGCGCTCCGCCGAGCCCTTCCGGGCCTGGCGGATGTTCAACACCTTCACCGCGCAGTGCCCCTCGGCGCGCTCGGCCCAGGCCAGATGCACGGCCCCCATGGAGCCTTCGCCCAGCGCCCTGAGGGCGCGGTAGCCAGCCGGGAAGTCGCGCGGTGTTTCCATGGACCGAGGCACGGGGGTGGACAATGGGCCGACGGCGCCCCCCGCAGCGCCGCCGGACAACGGCGAGCGGCCACATTACCACGGGGTCCGGGCCGCGCAAGCGGGGCCGTGCCGGCGCGTTGACACCGCGGCGATGGCGCGGTTGGATACGGCGCCCGCGAAGGAAACCGACCGAACCGAAAGGCCCATGGCCCACCGCTCCATCCCCGCTTTGTTCCGCGAGCAGGTCACCAAGCTCGGCGCTCGCCCCATGGTGTACGGCAAGCGGGACCGCCACTGGCGGCCGCTGACCTGGCAGCAGATGGGGGCGCGGGTCAGGCTTGCGGCCGCCGGGCTGGTGGCCCTGGGGGTCGAGCCGGGGGATCGCGTGGCCATCCTGGCCGCCTCGGGCCCCGAGTGGGTGTTGGCGGATCTGGCCTCCCTCAGCGCGGGCGCGGTGGACGCGCCCATCTACGAGACCACCCCGACGTGGGGCGTGGAGTGGATCCTGCGCGACTGCGAGGCCCGGGTGGTGTTCGTGGACACCGCCGAGCAGCTCACCAAGGTGCTCGAGGCCCGCCCGCGGCTGCAGCGGCTGGAGTGCATCGTCTACCTGGACGAGCGCCTGCAACCCCAGCCGGTGAAGGGGCTGCGGCTGCTCAGCCTGCTGGCCCTGGAGGAGCTCGGCGAGGCGGGGGACGAGGCGCTGGCCGCCGAGGTGGACGGGCGCATCGACGCGCTCGTGCCGAGCGATCTGCTGACGCTCATCTACACCTCGGGCACCACGGGCGAGCCGAAGGGGGTGATGATCTCCCACGGCAACATGCTGGCCAACTGCGAGGCCACCGCGCGGGCCGTGTCGGTGCGCCCCGACGACGTCCTGTTGAGCTTCCTCCCGCTGAGCCACGCTTTCGAGCGCATGGCGGCCTATTACATGGCCAGCCTGTTCAGCGGGGCCACCATCTACTTCTCGCGCAGCATGGCGCGGCTGTTCAGCGACATGGCCGACGTGCGGCCCACTCTCATGACCGGCGTGCCGCGGGTGTACGAGAAGATCCACGCGCGCTTCATGGCCAACCGGGCGCGATCGGGGCGGGTGCAGCGGGGGGTCATCGACTTCGCGCTGTACGTGGGGCGGCGGGTCAGCCGGCTGCAGCAAGAGGGAAAGCCCGTCGGCCGGCTGCTCCAGGGGCAGTACCGGCTGGTGCAGGAGCAGGTGTTCGAGGGTCTGCTGGCTCGGCTGGGGGGGCGCTTGCGCTTCATGGTCAGCGGCGGGGCCCCGCTGTCGGCCGAGGTGGCCGAGTTCTTCCATGCGGCGGGGATCCTCATTCTTGAGGGCTACGGGCTGAGCGAGACGTCGCCGGTCATCGCGGTGAACCGGGTGGAGGCTTACCGCTTCGGCACGGTGGGGCGCCCGCTGGACAACGTGCGGGTGCGGCTGGCGCCCGACGGCGAGATCCTGGTGAAGGGCCCCAGCGTGATGCAGGGCTACCTGAACCTGCCCGAAGAGACCGCCGCGATGATCGACGACCAGGGCTGGCTGCGCACCGGCGACATCGGCGCCCTGGACGACGACGGCTTTCTGCGCATCACCGATCGCAAGAAGGACCTGTTCAAGACCGCCAGCGGCAAGTACGTGGCCCCGCAGCACCTGGAGGGGCTGCTGACGGCCTCGCCGCTCATCGAGCAGGCCTGCGTGGTGGGCGACCGGCGGCCCTACTGCACGGCGCTGCTGGTGCCCGCGTTCCAGACCCTGCAGGCCTGGTGCGCCGAAGAGGGCGTGGCCGCGCGCACGCCCCGCGAGCTCGTGGCCGAGCCGCGGGTGCGCAAACGCCTCACCGAGGAGGTGGAGCGCATCAACGCTGGCCTGGGGCGCCACGAGACCATCAAGCAGTTCACGCTGCTGCCCGATCGCTTCACCGAAGAGAGCCGGCTGCTGACCCCGTCGCACAAGGTCCGCCGCGAAGCGGTGCTGGCCCACTACGCGCGCGAGGTCGAGGCGCTGTACAGCGAACCGCGCCGGGGACACTGGGGCTGAGGGACGGCGCCCGTTGGTTGTGCGCGGGCGGACGCGCTGATAGCCTCGACCGGTCGTGAATCCGGAGTGAATCAGCCGCCTTGCAGTACGAACGTTCCGCCGGGATCATCCCCTTTCGCCGGGTCGAGGGCCGCATCGAGTTCTTGCTGGTGCACAGTATCCTGGTGCGCAACCCCGACGCCGCCTGGGAGTTCCCGAAGGGGAGCATCGAGGACGGCGAGACCGAGGAAGGCGCGGCCCTGCGTGAGATCGGCGAAGAGGCGCACATCAGCCAGGTGACGCTGCTGCCCGACTTCCGCGACGAGGTGCACTACACCTACCGGCGCCATGGGCGCCCCATCGACAAGACCATCGTCTTCTTCGTGGGCGAGGTCGGCGACTGGAGCGGGATCCCCAGCGACGCCCCGACCCGCGAGCACGGCCCTCACCCGCACGAGGGCGTGTGGTTCGTGTGGGGCGATGAGCGCGACACCCACCGCCGCCTGTTCCACCCGGGCATGCGCGAGCTGCTCACCCGGGCCAGCTACTTTCTGCAGGCACACGACCGCATCCACGGCGGTTGAGTCGGCGCCGGTGTGACTCCGGGCCGCCTGGCCGGTCCGGTCCCTTCGACGGGCGTGCGGCCCACGCAGACGAGGAGAGAACGATGACGAGTCGATGGTGGCTGGCGGCGCTGGGCGCGCTGGGGCTGCTGCTGGCGTCCCCGGCCGGAGCGCAGCCGGGGAAGGGCAAGGGCCACGGCAAGGGACGTCCCGAGCACGCTGGGCAGAAGGGCAAGCCGGAGCACGCTGGGCAGAAGGGGCGGCCCGAGCACGCCGGCAAGCCGGACGGCGCCGGCAAGGCAGAGGGCGGCGACGAGGACGGCGAGGCCGACGAGGGCCCCGGCAAGGGGAAGGCCCAAGGCAAGCACGGCGAGGATCACGGCAAGGCCGGCGAGGCCCACGGCAAGGCCGGCGAAGTTCACGGCAAGGCCGGCGAAGTTCACGGCAAGGCCGGCGAAGAACACGGCAAGGCCGGCGAAGATCACGGCAAGGCCGGCGAAGAACACGGCAAGGCCGGCGAAGATCACGGCAAGGCCGGCGAAGATCACGGCAAGGCCGGCGAGGATCACGGCAAGGCCGGCGAGGATCACGGCAAGATCAAGGCGAAGGGTGGCGCGCAGCGCGGCGCCGACGAGGCCCGCAAGCACGCCCGGCGCATGGCCAAGATCGAGAAGCTGGAGGCCATCGCCAAGGCGAAGGACAACGCCAGGCTGGCCGAGACGGCGGCGAAGGCCCGGGCGCGCGAGTTGGCACGCCACCAGAAGGCCAAGGCCCGGATTCAGGGGGGCAAGTGATGCGGCATCGCGACGGACTGTGGGTGGCTGCGCTGGCCTTCGGGCTGTGGGCGTGCGGCGACAAGGGTGGCCCGGCGCAGCCGGCGGCGGCGGGCGCCAGCGCCCCCGCGAGCGCGACCCCCAGCGCGGCCATGGAAGCCGCCCCGGGCGCGCCGGCGAGCGCTGCCTTGAGCCCGGCCGAGGTGCAGGCGGCGAAGGACAGCATCACCGCCGACAACGCCGAGGCCGAGGCCGAGAAGCTCCTGGCCGAGATCGAAGCGGACGACGAGTAGGCCGCGCCTCAGGCCGTGGGGTGGCCCTCGCTGACGAAGCGGCCGCCCCGCAGCACCACCCGGTTGCGCCCCGCTCCCGGTGGATCGAAGGCCTCGTCGCCGGGCAGCGTCAGGTGCAGCTCACCCGCCACCCACAGCGGCTGCGGCTGAATGGCCGGTGGCACCGTGCCGGCGCCCAGTTCGAGCGCGGCGTCTACGTCGGCGCAGGTTCGCAGGGACAGGAGCTGTCGCAAGGTGGGGGGCGCGAGCTGGATCTCGCCGGCCTCGTAGGCGTGCAGCGCGGCCCGTGGGCCGAGCCAGGCGCTGGCCACCGTCTCGCGGGCGTCATGGGCGCCCGTCTGGCCCGCCGGCGCCCGGGCGGTGAAGAACCAGGTGTCGTAGCGGCGCTTCTCGATGGGTGGGGTGATCCAGTGGCTGTTGCGCCGCAGGGCGCTGAGCCGCAGCCGCAGGTCCAGGGCTTCCAGCATGTCGCCCAGGTTGGCCTCGCCGGCGTTCATGCGCGCCCGCCAGGGGGCCAGGGCCGCGATCGCGGCCGGATCCTCCACGCCGGGCAGCAGGTTGGCCTCCTCGAAGGTTTCGCGGGCGGCGGCCACGAAGAAGGCCAACGCCCGCGCCGGATCCTCGGGCAGCCCCAGGCGGTCGGCGGCCTGGCCGGCCGTCAGGTCCACCCGGGCCAGCACCCGCGGATCGGCGTCGGCGGGCTCCACCCGGCCGCCGGGGAAGACCATGGCGTCGGCCATGAACTTCGCCCGCCCGCTGCGGCGGACCATGAAGATCTCGAAGGGGTCGGGCCCTGGGGCCGGCCGCAGCAGCAGGATGGCGGCGGCGTCGCGAACGGGCGGGCCTTCACTCACGGGGGCGGCCCCGCTCAAAGTGGGATGCCCCGGCGCACACACGCGGCCTCGGCCATGTGCCGCAGGTTCAGGCGGGCGCCCGAGCGGGCCATGATGCCCTTCACCCCCAGCAGCACCCGGTAGTACAGGAGCATCTCGGGGGGTGGCACCAGCTTCACCATCTCGAGGTGCTGGCGCACGTACTGGCGGGTCTTGGCGTGCACCTGCCAGTCGCCGAAGTCGAACTCGGCGTCCTCGCGCAGGGGGGCCAGGATCAGGTCCAGGTAGTCCAGCAGCACCTGCCCGTCGGGCATGGTCATGCCGGGCTTGCCGTAGCCCTGCTCGGTGAACACCCGGCGGATGCCCTCGCCATCGCGGCGCCAGTACACGGTGAGCAGCTTCAGCACCGAGTCGGGCCAGCGCGGGGCGTACTGGCGCACGCAGCCAAAGTCCAGCAGCACCACGTTGTCGTCGCCGTCGAGCATGAAGTTGCCCGGGTGGGGATCGGCGTGGAGCACCGCGTGGTCGTGGTACAGGTGCACGAACAGGGCGATGAAGCGCTCGGCGACGGCGTCTCGGCGCGACGCCGGCAGGGCGGCCATGGCGTCGTCCAGCTTCTGGCCCTCGATGAACTCCATCACCAGCAGGCTGCGGCGCGAGAGCGCCATGACGGGCGCGGGCACCCGCACGCCCGGGAAGTCTGCGAGCAGGTCGTGGAAGCGCTGGAGGTTGCGGGCCTCGGCCTCGTAGTCGGCCTCGCTGAGGATGGCGTTGCGGGCCTCGGCCACGATGCTCTCGGCGCGCTCGCGGGTCATGAGCACCCGGCCCACCTTCAGCAGGCTGGCCAGGTTCTTCAGGTCGCTCTCCAGGCTGGCCTCGATGCCGGGGTACTGCACCTTCACGGCCACCGCCCGGCCGTCGGGCAGGGTGGCGCGGTGCACCTGACCGATGCTCGCGGAGCCGATGGGCTCGGGGTCGAAGAACTTGAACACGGCGTCGATGGGCCGATCCAGCGCGGCCTCGACGACCTGCGCCACCGTCACGTAGTCCATGGGCGGCGCGTCGTGCTGCAGGGTGGCGAGCATGTCGGCGAACTCGGGCGCCACCAGATCAGGATCGGCGCTGAGCATCTGGCCGACCTTCATGGCCGCGCCCTTCATCTCGCCCATCACCTGCACGATGTGCTTGGCGTTGCGCAGGGCGGCGTCGGCCATGGCCTCGAGCTGCTCGCCCTCGTCGTCGGACTTCTTGCGGCCGAGCTGCGCCTTGATCATCGAGCCGGTGAACCGGGCCCCCAGCTTCCCCAGCTTGACCGCGCGGCCCAGCCGGCTGGTGTCGACCCGGCGCCCCTTCTCGCCGGCCAGCTCGTCCCACTTGCCCATCCGTCAGTGCGCTCCACCCGGGTCGTCGTCGGCGCCATCGAGGCTCGGGCCGGGCACGAAGTCGCGGAACAGCGCCTCGCGCACCAGCCACAGCTCGGGAAAGAAGACCTGCTTCACCCCATGTTCCAGCAGCTCGGCGGGCGCCCCCTTCAGCGACGGCGTCCGCCCCCCGATGATGCGCCGGACCAGGGCAAGGTGGCGGTAGCGGAAGCGCTGGAAGCCCTCGTCGAAGTCCACCATGGCCTCGGTGAGGCCGTACAGGTCGGGGTGGGCGCTGGGATCGCGGTGCAGATCCAGCAGCTTCACCCCGCGACGCTTCAGCGCGGCCTTCAACGAGGCCCGCAGCGGCGGGGGGCACGCCAGCAGAGCGTTGAAGCCCGGCGACTCCTGGCCGCTGCCCCGCCCCAAGGCGGTGCGCACGGTGAAGTAGGCGCGGGGGCTCATGGCCTCGAGCACCCGCATCTGATCGCCCATGAGCCCCATGAGCACGTGCACCCGCTGGAAGATCTCGCGGGCCTCGATGAGCCGGTCGGCGTCCAGCAGCGGGGGCACCCGGTCAAGCTCGGCCAGCGCGAGCTTCATCCAGAGCTCCTCGACCTGGTGGACCACCTGGAAGGCCAGCTCGTCGTGGCAGACCCGCTCGGTGGGCCCCTTCTGGAGGGCCAGCAGCTCTTCGGTGCGCAGGTAACGCTCGTACTCGGTCACAGCGGGGGCTCCTGGATGATGTGGGCGGTGGCCTGTTCGACCTGGAAGGGGGCGGGGTCGTCGGCCAGGCTGCGCTTGATGAGCCCCAGGCCGATCCACTGGCCGTCGGGCAGCGCCACCGCCGAGGTCAGCAGGCCCGCAGGCTTGCCGTCGCGCAGCAGCGACGTGCCAACGGCGGCGGGGCCGCTGAGGGTGAGCCGGCGCAGGGCCCGCGCGGGCTTGCCCAGGGCCAGGGTGCGCTCGATGACCTCTTGCCCGGGGTAGCAGCCCTTGCCGTCGGTGATGCCGGCCATCCCGATCTCGAGGGGCGAGCCGTGGGGCCCGTACTCGTGGGGGTGGGCGGCGGCCCCGGCCAGCAGGCGGGCGGCCAGCAGCGTGTGGGCCCCGGTCTCCACGGCGCCGGCGCCGGTGAGCTGGGCGCGCACCGTCGCCCAGGCGGCGTCGTGGATCCAGGCGTCGTAGGTGTGCGGCCCCAGCCGGTCCGTGCGGGCCAGAACGCCCCACTCGTGGTGGGCCAGCGCCCCTTGCGGGGGCACGGGCCAGCCGATGGCAGCCAGGGCCTCGGGCGCCTTCGGACCCAGGATCGTTCGCCAGTGCCCGCCCTCGGCCGGCTCGAAGCAGATGGCCTCCCCGAAGTGGTAGCGGTCCAGCAGGGCCCGCAGGGGCTCCGCCTGGCCGGGGGCGCACAGGGCCAGCAGGTCGTCGTCGCCGCGGCGCAGCAGCCACGCGCCGGCCTCGACCCGCCCGCGGGCGTCCAGGAAGAAGGCCGGCGAGGCGCCGCCCACGGGCAGCGCGCTCACCTTCAGGGTGGTCAGCCGGTCCAGGTAGGCGACCGCGGCGGCGCCGTGCAGGTGCAGGTTCTCGTGCCGCAGCAGATCGGCGTGGGCCGCGCCTGCGCGGGCCGCTTGCAGCTCCCCGGCCGGGTCGCCGAAGTGCGCCACGTCGGCGCCGTCGGGCTGGGCGCCGTCGGCGGTGAGGGCCGCGAGGCGGTCGGTCAGCATGGGATCTCCCTCAGGCCAGCGAGGGGCCGATCTCGAGGATCTCGGCGAGGGAGCGCCCGACGAAGTTGGCGGGGTTCATCTCGCGCAGGTAGTCGTGCAGGAACTGCCCGTCGTAGGTGACCACCACCGGCCGCTCGCCCACCCAGTGGGCGTCGCGCAGGTCATGGTCCTGGTAGATGGTGTCCAGCAGGTGGCGCAGCAGCGTGCCGCTCTTCTCCAGGTAGCTCTCGATGCGGGCGCGCTCGAGCTTCAGGGTCTCGAGCTCCTTGCCCAGGTCGTCCTGGCGCTGGCGCTCCTCCCACAGCTCGGTCTTCTTCTTCAGCAGGTTCGAGCCGTCCAGGGACTTGTCCACCCGGCGGAGCTGGATGGCGGCGGTGCGCATGCGCCGGTAGACGCCCTCCAGCCGCTCCTGCTGGGGCGTGGTGTCCTGCACCAGCCGGCGGAACTTCTCGATGGCGTTGGCCAGCTCGCGGGGCACCTGGAGGAAGCCGTGGTCCACCAGCACCTTCAGCGCCGCCTCGTCCACGTGGGTGGCGGGGGCCCCCACGAACCGGGCGCTGGCGATGCCGTACAGGCCCGGCGCGCCGGTGGCCGCGTCCAGACACGTCCACAGCCGGGCCGCGTCCACAAACTCCGAAGGGGTGTTGAGTTCAAGCTCCACAGGGGCGCAGTCTGGTCGCCGCCCGGGGGGCCGTCAAGCGGGCCGGGCTGGGATGGCGCCGCGCCGCGCGGGGTCTGCATTGGGGCGCACGAGCGCGCCCGCGAGCAGGAGCGAGTTCATGGGGTTCGAGTACGACGTCTGCATCATCGGCACCGGGCGGGTGGGCCTGCCCTTGGGCCTGTCCTTCATGGACGTGGGGCTCAAGGCCACCGGGGTCGATGTGGATCCGGCGCTGCGCGAGGCGGTGTGCGGCGGCCAGATGCCCTTCCACGAGCCGGGCTACGATGAGCTGGTGGCCCGCGGCACGTTCCAGATCCACGGCAGCCCCGAGATCTGCGCCCGCAGCAAGGCGGTGGTGGTCACCGTCGGCACGCCCCTGCACACCCACATCGAGACGGACTTGCGGCAGATCCAGAGCGTGCTCGAGGGCCTGGCCCCGCACCTGCGCCCGGGCCAGCTCCTGTGCCTGCGCAGCACCGTGGCGCCCGGCACCACCACCTTCGTGCGCAAGTGGATCGAGCGGCACACCGACCTGCGGGTGGGCGACACCCTGGGCCTGGCCTTCTGCCCCGAGCGCATCGCCGAGGGGAAGGCCCGCGAGGAGCTGCGCACCCTGCCGCAGATCGTGGGCACCGAGGACGACCTGAGCGCGGAGCTGGCGGTGGCCCTGTTCGCCCCGCTGGCCCCCGAGATCCTGCCCACCGACTACGTCAGCGCCGAGCTGGTGAAGCTGTTCAACAACATCGCCCGCTACGTGCACTTCGCGCTGGCCAACCAGTTCGCGCTGGTGGCCGACACCTTCGGCGCCAACATCCACCAGATCCGCCACATGGCGAACCACAAGTACCCGCGCAGCTACATCGCGGGCCCGGGCCTGACCGCTGGCACCTGCCTGCGCAAGGACTTCGGGATGATCAACGAGTGGAGCCCGTACCCCGACATGCTGCTGTCGGCCTGGAAGATGAACGAGTACATCCCGGCCTTCCTCGTGCAGCACCTGGGCAAGCGCACCGAGCTCCACGACAAGGTGGTGGCCATCCTGGGCTACACCTTCAAGATGGACACGGACGACACCCGCGACTCGCTGGCGCCCAAGCTGTACCGCTACGTGCAGCGGCAGCTCCCCGAGGCCATCCGGGTGAGCGATCACCACCTGCCGGCCACCATCGTCGACGATCGCAACGGCGAACTGCGCAATTGGGACGTGGACGAGGCCCTGAACGGCGCCGACTGCGTGTTCATCGCCACCAACCACACCGGCTACAACGAGGCCCTGCGCCGGCTGGCCGAGCGGCAGCCCGACACCTGGGTGGCCGACATCTGGAACGTGACCCGCGCGGACCTGATGTTCTACAAGGCGGGCGCGCTCCTCGACGCCTGACAGGCTCCCCCCCGAAGATCGAAAGGATCCCCCATGCATCTGGTGACCGGCGGCAGCGGCTTCATCGGCGCGGCCCTCGTGCGCGAGCTGGTGGCCCACGGCCACAGCGTGCGCGTGCTCGACGATCACAGCCGCGGCCGCCCCCAGCGCCTGGCCGACCTGGAGGGCAAGATCCAGCTCGTGGACGGCGACGTGCGTGACCTGGACGCGGTGATGGCCGCCACCGAGGGCTGCCAGTTCGTGTGGCACCTGGCCTATGTGAACGGCACCCGCTTCTTCTACGAGAAGCCCGACGTCGTGCTCGAGGTGGGCGTGAAGGGCGCGCTGAACACGGTGGAGGCGGCGCTGGAGTGTGGCGTGGAGCGCTACGTGCTCGCCAGCACCAGCGAGACCTACAACCAGCCCACCCACGTGCCCACCACCGAGGCCGAGCGGCTGATGATCCCCGACATCACCAACCCGCGCTTCAGCTACGGCGGCGGCAAGATCGCCAGCGAGCTGCTGGCCCTGCACCTGGGCGGGCACCGCGGGCTCGAGACGGTGATCTTCCGGCCCCACAACATCTACGGGCCCGACATGGGCTTCGAGCACGTCATCCCCGAGATCGTGCAGCGGATCGTCGACCTGAGCGACGGGCTGACGAAGACGGCCATCGACCTGCCCATCCAGGGGGATGGCAGCGAGACCCGGGCCTTCTGCTACATCGACGATGGGGCCCGCGGGGCCTACCTGGCGGGCATGGAGGGCGGCCCGGGCGAGATCTACCACCTGGGCGTCGAGGAGGAGGTCTCCATCCGCGACCTCATCCTGGGCCTGGGCGAGGCGCTGGGCGTCACGCTGAACCTGGTGCCCGGCGAGCTGCGGGCGGGGGGCACCAACCGGCGCTGCCCGGCCATCGGCAAGCTGCGGGGGCTGGGCTACACACCGCAGGTGTCGCTGAAGGACGGCCTGGCGAAGTCCGCGCGCTGGTACGCCGATCACTTCCTGGCCCAGCGCAAGGCGGGCTAGGGGTGGCCTCGGACGCCAACGGGCACCTCGAGCCCATCGACCCCGCGTTCTTCGCCGGCAAGCGCGTGACCGTGACGGGCGGCCGGGGCTTTCTGGGCCGCTTCGTGTGCCGGCAGCTCACCGCCAGCGGCGCGCAGGTCAGCGCGCTGGGGCGGCGGGACTACGACCTCATCGAGCAGGCGGACGTGCGGCGCCTGTTCGCCGAGCAGCGGCCGCAGGTCCTCATCCACCTGGCCGCGGCGGTGGGGGGCATCGGGGCCAATGTGGCCAACCCGGGGCGCTTCCTCTACGAGAACGGCCTGATGGGGCTGATGCTGCTCGACGAGGCCCGCCGGGCGGGGGTCGAGAAGTTCGTGCTCATCTCGAGCACCTGCAGCTACCCAAAGGAGGCCCCCATGCCCCTGCGCGAGGAGAGCATCTGGGAGGGCAAGCCGGTGGGCGCCACCGGGCCGTATGGCATGGCCAAGCGCCTGCTGCACGAGGCCCTGGCCACCTACCGCGAGCAGTACGGGCTGCAGGGCGTGGTGCTGGTGCCGGCCAACCTGTACGGCCCCGAAGACCACTTCGATCCGGCCCTGAGCCACGTCATCCCCGGCATCATCCGGCGCTACGTCGAGGCGGTGGAGCAGGGGGCCGAGCGGGTGCAGAACTGGGGCAGCGGGACCCCGACGCGGGAGTTCCTGCACGTGCGCGACGCGGCTCGGGCCATCGTGCTGGCCACCGCGCGGCACCGCGATCCGGCGCCGGTGAACCTGGGCACGGGGGTCGAGACCCCCATCCGCGAGCTGGCCGAGATGGTGGCGCGGGCCACGGGCTTCACCGGCGAGATCGCCTGGGACCCCACCCAGCCCGACGGGCAGCCGCGGCGGGTGCTGGACGTGTCGAAGGCGCGGGCCTTTGGCTTCGAAGCCCGGGTGCCCCTCGCCGAAGGGTTGGCAGAGACGGTGGCGTGGTACAAAGCCCACCGCCCGGACTGAACGCCGGACCACGGGGGATGGCGCGTTGCGTCATTGCGGACCGGGGCGCTGCGACGAACTGAGACATGTTTCAGGGTATTGCCACAGGGCGGCGCGGTGTTGAGACGTGCGCCGGGGCCAACCTTGCGGTGAATTGGGAACTTGACTGGCGCGGGGGTTGCTACCCGGCCTGGACGTCACCCGCCCGGTCCGTCCGCGGCGCTCAAGAGAAGGGGACGAGCTGATGATCGGGCTCTCGCAACGCAACGGCCCGCCGCTGGTGCCCAACCGCACCGTCGAGCTCCTGGAGCAGATCGTGGCGCGGCTCGATCGCCTGGAGCAGCGCGTCGAGGCCATCGGCGCGCTGGTGGAGCAGGCGCCGGCGGCGTTGGCGGCGGTGACGGACACGGTGGACGAGGCGGCGGCGCAGATCGCGGCCTCGGGGCCCAGCGTCGATGAGCGGCTGCGGGCGGCGCTGACGCTGGCCGACAAGCTCAGCCGCCCGGGCACGGTGGAGGCCCTGGGGCGCATCGTCGATCGCCTGGAGGCCCTGGAGCCCCTGATCGGCGCCCTGGAGCAGCTCCCCGGCATGGCGGCCATGGCCGTGGACTTCTTCGACGAGCTGTCCCGCGGGGCGCAGGCGGCGGGCATCGACCTCGACGCCCGGCTGAAGGGCCTGCAGGCGCTGATCCTGGAGCTCACCCGGCCCGAGTGCATGGCGGCGGTGCGCAGCCTGTTGCCCATCCTGCCGCAGCTCCAGCCGCTGGCGAAGCACGCGGAGGCGCTGCCGGGCCTGGTGGCCATGGGCGTGGACGTCTTCGACGATTGGCTGCGCAATCAGATGTGCTGCGGCTTCGACCCCGAGCAGATGCTGCAGAACATGCTGACCATCGGCAGCCGGCTGACCGCGCTGCTGGACAGCGCCGAGTTCCGCACCCTGATGGACTCGGAGATCCTCTCGCCCCGCGCGGTGCGGGTGGTGGGCCAGGCGGCCCGTGCCCTGGCCGCCGAGCCCTCGGCACAGGACGAGGCCCGGAAGCTGGGCCTGTTCGGTCTGCTCCGGGCCCTGCGCGACCCCGACATGCAGCGCAGCCTCGGCTTCGCCGTGCGCTTCGCCCGCGGCTTCGGCCGCCAGATCGACGACCGCGGCGCGCCGGCGCTGCTGACTGCACCCTCCGGAGACTGAACCCAGAATGAGCAAGCACCACGAAGTTCTCATCGTCGGGGGCGGCACGGGCGGGTTGACCGTCGCGGCCCGGCTGCGCAACGAGCCGAACCCGCCGGCGGTGACCATCATCGAGCCCAGCGAGAAGCACTACTACCAGCCCCTGTGGACCCTGGTGGGGGGCGGCGTCTTCCCGCGGGAGACCACCGAGCGCGACCAGAAGGACTTCATCCCGGCGGGCGCGCAGTGGATCAAGGACAAGGTCGAGTCCTTCGACCCCGAGCACAACGCGCTGACGTTGGCGGGCGGCGACACCCTCACCTACGACTACCTGGTGGTGGCGCCGGGCATCCAGGTCAACTGGGGGGCCATCAAGGGGCTCACCGACGCGCTGGGCAAGGACGGGGTCTGCAGCAACTACAGCTACGACACCGTCGAGAGCACCTGGAAGTTCATGCGGGCGTTCAAGGGCGGCAAGGCCCTGTTCACCTTCCCGCCCACCCCCATCAAGTGCGGCGGCGCGCCCCAGAAGATCATGTGGCTGATGGAGCACCACCTGCAGCGCGAGGGGCGGCGGGCGGGGGCCGAGATCAGCTTCTGGACGCCGGGCGCGCGCATCTTCGGCGTGGACAAGTACGCCCGCAGCCTTGAGCGGCTGGTGGAGGAGCGCGACATCAAGACCCACTTCGGGCAGGTGCTCACCGAGATCCGCGGGGCCAGCAAGGAGGCGGTGTTCCGGGCGGCGGTGGGCGACGCCGAGACGGTGGTGAAGTACGACTTCATCCACGTCACGCCCCACATGGGCGCGCCGGACTTCGTGAAGAACAGCCCGCTGGGCAACGCGGACGGTTGGGTGGACGTGGACAAGGGCACCACCCAGCACGTGCGCTACGAGAACGTCTTCGCCTGTGGCGACGCCAGCTCGCTGCCCACGGCCAAGACGGGCGCGGCCATCCGCAAGCAGGCCCCGGTGCTGGTGGACAACCTGCTGGCGCACAAGGCCGGCAAGCCCCTGACGGCCCATTACGACGGCTACACGTCGTGCCCGCTGGTCACGGGCTACGGCCGGCTGATCCTGGCCGAGTTCGACTACGACGGGAACCCGGTGGAGAGCTTCCCCTTCGACCAGGGGCAGGAGCGCTACAGCATGTACACGCTGAAGGCGTACGGGCTGCCGGCCATGTACTGGCACGGCATGCTGCGCGGCCGGGTCTGAGCCCCCGGGCCTCGGGCGCTCAGTAGTTCACGAAGAACGCCGTCATCACCACGTGCGCCATCGTCTCGCTGGCGTGCACGTACTGGTTCATGTAGCCCACCTCGATCCGCGCGCCGGGGAAGTGGAAGGCCGGGCCCGCAAAGGCCCGGTTCTCCTGGAAGCCCTTCGAGGCCCAGTCCTGGCCGTTCAGGTTCACGAAGGACTCGTCCCACAGGGCCATCTCGAGCGCGGGGTGGATCAGGTAGCCCACCCGGGCCATGCCCCGCAGGCGCAGCGACAGGCCGTCGGCGGTCTCGTCGAAGCGCTCCTCGATGCGCTCGCGCAGCAGCACGTTCAGCTTGTCGACGAACCGGTGCGTGTACTGCACCTGCTGCCACACGTCGTGCTGGCTGTGGTCTTCGTTGGCGTCGGTGTGCACGGGCACCCAGGTGTAGCCGCCCCAAAGGGTCAGGCCGGGCATGATCTCGAAGCCCACGCCCGGCCGCAGCAGCGCCTGGAAGCGGCCGGCCATTCGGCGCGCGTGCAGATCCGTGTGCAGGATCCACCGGGACTCGGGCGCCGGGCGAG
Organism: Myxococcales bacterium; assembly: GCA_020633555.1. Taxonomy (GTDB): domain Bacteria; phylum Myxococcota_A; class Bradymonadia; order UBA7976; family UBA1532; genus JACKDL01. The sequence continues at coordinate 28,089 of JACKDL010000046.1, forward strand.
CGTCCACGTTGAACATCTCCCAGGTGCCCACATCGCGGGCCAGGGCGGGGGCACACGGGCACAACAAGGCCAGGGCGGCCAGCAGGGGGAGCAGGCGCTTCATCGGGGTCCTCTCAGGTGGCTTGGTCGGGGGCCGTGGGCGGCCCGCCGACATCAGGGGATGGGCAGCGAGGGTTGCTGGGGCGCGACCCGCGCGCTGAGCTGGCGCGGTGACGCGGCGGGTGGGCCGGCCTCGGCGGTGGTCAGGCCCGAGATCAGGGCCTGGGGCGCCAGGCCCGTGAGCACCAGGATCAGCGCCAGGGTCACCAGCCCGATGTGCTCACGCAGCAGGACGTCCTTCAGGACCGCCGGGCGCGGGGGGCCGAAGAACACGCGGAAGCCCAGGTGCAGCACCGCGTAGCCCTGCAGCGAGATGGCGCCCACCAGCGCCAGCAGCAGGGCGGGGTGGTGCGACACCGGGCCGTGCAGCATGACGTCCTGGCTGGCGAAGTCGGCGGTGCCCGGGGCACCCACCGTGGCGAGCCCGAAGAACAAGAACAGGATGGCGAAGCTGGGCGTGTGCTGCAGCAGCCCCGAGTGGCGGGTGAGATCCACGACGCCCCAGCGGGCGCTGAGGGCGGCCACCACCAGGCCCAGGCCCACCAGCGCCGCGCTGGTCACGCCCCACATCATCAGCCCGCCCAGATGGGCCAGATCGCCCGCCTGCGACACGCCGATGAGCACGACGGAGGCGGAGGCGGCGATGAAGAAGCCCAGGGCCCGGTCCAGCCGCCGCTGCACGATGGCCAGCCCGCCGGTGAGGTAGGCGCTGAGCACCATCCAGACGTCGAAGGCGAACCAGGCGTCGTCGGGCAGAGGCGTGCGCGCCAAGGCGCCGATGCCCGCCAAGGGCGCCGTGATGGCCACGGCGAGCACCAGGGGCGCCCGCTCGAACAGGCCCACCGCCCAGGTGTGGAAGGGGAACACCCCCAGCCGGATCGCCACGGCCAGGTACATCAGATAGGGCGCCCGCTCGGGGGGCACCAGGGTGCTCCCCAGGGCGATGAGGGCGCTGGAGGCCATGGGCAGGGCCGCCAGCCGTCGGGGGGCGCCGTGGGGCAGGATCCACCAGGTCACGGCCGAGCTGGCGGCGAAGAGCGCGGCGTGGGCCGGCCCCACGTCGGTGAAGGTCACGAGCAGGCTGACGCTCACCAGCGCCAGCAGCCGCCCCATGAGCGCGGGGCTGTCGTCGCGGCGGGGCACCACCCAGGTGATGGCCCACAGCAACAGCGCCCACACGGCCAGCCGCGGCAGGGAAGCGGCGTCGATGACCAAGAACGAGCGCTGGTGATCCGCCGCGATGAGGAACTCGGTGCCCACCAGGGACACCAGCCCGGCCGCCAGCAGCGGGCCGGTGGGGCGGGCGGTCAGCTTCAGCGTCCGGGCCACCAGCGCCAGCACCGCCAGGGCGCCGATGGCCAGCAGCACCAGATCAAGCCTGATCGTTGACAAGGTGGCCTCCCTCGGGGCTGGCGGTGGCGGGCTCCGCGGCGACGGCGGGATCACCGGCCAGGCGGGCGGCGAAGCGCTGGTCGACGCGGTCCAGGCTCTGGAGCAGGCGGCGCGCCTGCCGCAGACCCAGCCGGCCGAAATCGTCGATGGCCCAGCGATCCAGGGCGAAGGCGTAGGCGCGGCGGCGCAGGCCGGCGGGCAGGTGGCGCTCCACGTAGCCCTCGTGCCGCGTGGGCGTGCGGCCCAAGCGGGCGGCCAGCCCGAACCAGTCGTGCAGCACCGCCGGCGCCCGCAGGAGCTGCGCGGCCCGCAGGATGGCGTGGCTGAAGATGTGGATCATGGCCACCCCCGTGAAGCCCGCGGCGATCTCGATGACGATCACCCCTGCCTGGGCCACCGAGGCGTAGCCGAGCTGCGTCTTGATGTCGGACTGCACCCGCCCGACCATGCTGGCGTGCAGGGCGGTGGCCAGGCCCAGGCCGCCCAGGATCCACCGCAGCGCCGGCAGGCCCTCCAGGTAGGGCCAGCCGCGCAGCAGCAGGAACGGGCCGGCGTGGATGGACAGGGCCCCATAGAAGATGGCGCTGGAGGGCGTGGGGCCCTCCATGGCCCGCGGCAGCCAGCCGGTGAAGGGCAGCAGCGCGCCCTTGCCCATGCTGGCGAAGATCAGCAGGCCGCCCACCAGGAGCTGGCTCTCGGGGGGCAGGGCGTCGGGGTGCAGCAGGGTGAGCGCGCCCGAGTGGTGGTGCACCAGGATGGCCGCGCCCAGCAGCGCCACGTCGCAGACGCGATACACCGCGAAGGCCCGCAGGCCGTGGCGCACGGGCGCCTCCCGGTAGGTGAAGTAGGCGATGAGCAAGGCCGAGGTCAGGCCAACGATCTCCCAGCCCGCATAGATGATGTCCAGGGTGCCGCCGGCGGCCACGGCCATCATCCCCGAGGCGAACACCAGCAGCAGCACGAAGAAGCGGTGGAAGCCCGGATCCTTGTGCAGGTAGTTGCCCGAGAACACCCCGATGAGGCCGGCGAGGAAGCCGGTGAGGGTCATTATCAGCGCGGCGGGCGCGTCGAGCAGCACCGCGCTGTGCACGGTGTACGCCGGCAGGGCGATCCAGTCGGTGATCAGGAACTCCACCGGCGCACCGCCGCGGGCCAGGAACACCGCGTCCATGGCCAGCGTCGCCAGGAACGTCAGCGAGAACACGGCGTTGGTGATCCGCAGGATCACCCGCTCTTCCAGTCGCACCCGCAGCAGCCAGGGCAGGGCGATGCCCATGGCGCCCAGGGCGGGGAGCACCAGGGCAAGCGTGCCCAGGCTGCCCATCAAGACGTCGCTGCTCACGCGACCTCCTCGTCGCCGAAGCCCACCTGGGCGGGGGGCAGGTAGCCCCGGTTGCCACGGAACCAGTCGCTGGACGTGGGCACGCGGGGCAGGGGATCCAGGGGGGTGGGCCAGGGCCGGAAGGCCCCGTCCTCGAAGTACTGCACCGCGCCGGTGGCGGGATCCAGGCTCGCCAGCAGCACCCAGCCGTTGGTCACCAGGCGGCCCACCATGGGCCGGGCCTGGGCGATGGCCAGCAGCCGCTCGGGCGGCGCCTCCACCACGCACAGCAGCCGCACGGGCTCATGCAGCTCCACCATCTGGTGGTACAGCCCGATGCGCAGGTCGCTCTGGTGGCCGTCCATCACGCCCAGGTAGCCGGTGATGTTGTGGGCCGTCTTGGTGCCGCTGCCGTAGCCGTAGGGATCGATGGCGGCGAACCAGTACTCGAGGTTGATGCCGGCGCCGACGGGCACGGCCATCTGCAGCAGATCCGCCAGGATGTGTCCGTCGGGATCGCTGTCGGGATCGTAGGAGCACAGGAACGCCCGCTGGTCGAGGAACAGGCCGCGGCTCCAGGCGCGGCGCCCCACCAGGGCCAGCGCGTTGCCGTTGTGGTTGTACTCCGGGCGGGGCTGGGAGAAGTCGTTCACGCGGGCCCGCACGTGGCGCAGGGCCTGCTCGGGCGTGACATCCAGCGGCACGTTCTCGAAGCGCCGGCACCGCTCCAGCGCGTCGTGCTTCGCGGCCTCGGCCAGGGCCGCCAGCGTCTCGTCGAGCGGAGCGCGGTGGCTCGGCGGCACCTCGTCGGCGTCGCTGATGAGCACGTCATCGTTCGCCGTGTTGTGGTACCCGCCCACGAACACCGTGTCGGCGGGGATGTGGATCCCCTCGGCCGCCAGCCGCTCGCGCACCCGGGGATCGTTGGCCATCTTGGCGAAGAGTCGCGCGTTGGGCGCGCTGCGCCCGCCCCCGCAGGCGCCGCAGTTGTATGCCGCCGCGTGGGGGTTGTTGGCGGAGTCCGAGCCGTGGCCCAGGCACAGCACCAGCGGTGCGAAGTCGCGCAGCAGCGACATGGACTCCAGCGTGCGGCGCACCACCCCGACCTGCTCGTCGAGGGTGTAGCCCACCTTCCAACCGTTCGGGTGCCGGGCGTCGCCGGTGGCCTCGTACTCCAGCCGCGTCTTGCCCCGCTGGCTGGGGCGATTCAGGCGCTCGTGGAGTGCCGGCGACAGCACCTGGGTGGTCAGCGGGGCCGCGCTGAACGCGCCGGCCAGGGTCACCACCGCGCCGCGCAGCAGCGTCTGCGAGCCCACGTTGATGCCGTGCTTCGCCCAGGCCCGCCAGCGGGACGGGGCCGGCTGGGCGTCCACGAAGACCTCGCGCACGTAGTGCTGGGGCTCCACCGGGGCGGGACCCAGGGCCACCGGGCGGCTGTCGTGCACGCCTTGGTAGTACATGGACAGGCCAAAGTTGGCGGCCACCCCCAGGGTCTGGATCCAGGGGGCCAGCTCCTCGGCGTGGCGCCGCATGGACTCCTCGCGATCGTCGATGCAGAACACGCACTGCACCCGTCGCTCGGGGGCGGGGCGGGCGGCCTGATCCACCGCGTGGCGCGCGAGCGCGTCCAGGTGCTCCACCCGAAACCGGCGCTCGTACGCCGCGTGCAGGACGGCCTGGCGGCGCGGCCCGTCGAAGGCCCGGGCCTCGGCCAGCACGGCCTGCAGCTCGACGTCATCCAGGCGGTCGACGGCGTAGTCGTTCAGGCCCAGGGACTGGGCGATCTGGAAGAACAGCCACGCGGGGGCGCAGGTAGCCGGGGCCATCGCAGCTCCCGGGGCCGGGACGCGCCGTACCAGCGGCCCCTTGCCGGGCAGCAGGTGCTCGCCGATGCCCACCTCGAGCACCAGCGCCACGGCGATGAAGTCGGCCAGGGCAGTCGGCAGCGCCTGGCGCACCGGGGCGGTGTCCGGGCGGTCGGCCAGGCGCTGGAACATGCCTGCCCACCCGGGCAGCGCGAGGGCGGTCCGCTCCAGCACGGCCCGCCAGTCGGCCGGCGGGTGCCCCAGCCGCTCCAGCATCCGGTGGATGGTGTCCAAGGCGTCCAGGCGCTGGCCCTCGGCGCTGCGGAACCAGGCGCCCACGTGGGCCAGCCAGCCCCGGCCCAGCCCCCGCCCGTGCTGCAGGTGCAGCCGCACCGCCTCCAGGAACGGGCGGTCGCGGTGGCTCATGGGCCAGTGGGCGATGCCGTGGTCCAGGTAGGCGCCAGACCAGCGGATCAGCAGCGAGTGGATCAGGCCATCGATGTCGCCGCGCCCGGCGTCGACCAGGCGGTCGCGCAGGCGCAGCCCCCGGGGCGCCTCCGGCGGCGGGGGGGCGTCGCCCAGGCGGCGTCGGCAAGCCGCCCACAGGCTGCCCAGGGCCCGCGGCACGTCGCCGCCCGCCTTCGACACCAGCCGGTGAAACACCTCGGGCCGCAGCCCCGGGCGCGCCACCGTCAGCACGTCCGTCTCCGCCAGGTGCCACGCCAGGGCGGGGCCGTTCAGGGCCGCCACGGGGTGCTCCAGCATGGCTCGCATGAGGGCGTGGCGCGTCACCCCGACCCCCAAGGGGGCGTCCTCGGGCGCGGCCCGGGCGATGGCCCAGTCCAGATCGTCGTCCTGAATGCGCCCCCGGCGGTACTCGGCCTGGTAGGCGGCCTCGCTCCAGTACGGGGCGTTGCCGAACAGCTCCGCCGCCCGCTCCACCGCGACCTCGAAGGGCAGCTCCTCGAAGTGGTGCAGGGGGTTGTGGTGGACGAACCGGTCGAGCGGGCTCTGGGAAGGCACCAGGTGGCTCGCGTGGGCCACGGCGGCTTCGATCCGGGCGCGGGGGCTGGCCTCAGCCATGTCGCTGACTCTCCACGGGGCAGGCGGGGGGGCGCAGGCGCAGGGCGGCGTCGATCACCGGGCGCTCCGGAAGGCCGTGCGGTGCCCCGACACGGCGTGCAGCCGCCCAAGGCCCTCGATGACGAGGCGGGCATCCGGCCACTCGTTGGCCATGGCGTGCAGGCGCTCCTGGGTGGTGTGGTCCACCATCCGCACGTCATCGACCACCAGGCGCACGGTCTTGATACCCGGCTCGGTCGCGGGGGCCAGCACGCGGCGCAGGGCGAGCAGGTTGGTGAACAGCAACGCGCCGCGGGCCCGCACCACGAGGGTGTCGCCCTCACGGCTGGCCTGCACGTCGGCCTTGAACAGACCGGCGGGCGAGGCGCCGCGGGCCAGGTGCAGCACGACCTTGAGCGCCACGCCCACGCCCACCCCCACCAGCAGGTCGGTGGCCAGCGTGACCGCCAGGGTCACCACGAACAGCACGAACTGGTCCTTGCCGATGTGCCAGACGTGGCGGAACTCGCCGGGCGAGGCCAGCCGCACGCCCACCATCACCAGCATGGCGGCCAGGGCCGCCAGCGGAATCAGGTGCAGCAGAGCGGGCGCCGCGGCCACGAACACCAACAGCGCGGCGCCGTGGAAGAAGTTGGCCCAGCTCGTCAGGGCGCCGGCGTCGATGTTGGCCTTCGAGCGGACGATCTCGGAGATCATCGGCAGCCCGCCGATGGCGGCGGCCACCAGGTTCGCCAGGCCCGTGACCCGCAGATCCGCGTCCAGGTTCGAGGTGCGCTTGGCGGGATCCATGGCGTCCACCGCCAGCACGCTCAGCAGCGACTCGATGGTGCCCACCAGAGCGAACATGGCGATGTATTTCAGCGACGTGGCGCTGGTGATCACGTCAAACAGCGGCAAGGTCACGGCGTCGAGCAGGTTGCCCGGCAGGTTGACCAGGTAGGCCGGGCCCACCTCGTGGATCTGGCCGGCGATGGTGTAGGTGTGGGTGTGGCTCAGGTCGAAGGCCAGCGACAAGGGCACCGCGATGAACAGCACCACGAGCGGCGCGGGGATGATCTTGCCCAGCTTGCCGGGCACGAAGCGCCACGTGGCCAGGATCGCCAGTGAGATCAGACCGATGGCCATGATCTCGGGGTTGTTGGCCATGATGTCTTGGGGCAGGTGCACCAGCATCGCCAGGGGCGCGCCCTTGGCGCCCAGCACCCCCAGCACCACGGGGAGCTGCTTGGCCAGGATGATGACGCCGATGGCGGCCAGCATGCCGTGCACCACACTCAGCGGCATGAGCACGGCGATGCGGCCCGCGCGCAGCACGCCCAGCACGAGCTGAATGGCGCCGGCCACCACGCCCACGGCCAGGGCGCGCCGGTAGCCGAGCATGGCGTCGCCCTGCCCCAGCTCGGTCACCGCGCCCAGTGCGATGACGATGAGCCCGGCGGCCGGGCCCTTGATGGTCAGCGGCGCTGACCCCAGGTGCGAGGCCAGCAGGCCGCCGACGATGGCGGTGAGCAGGCCGGCCACGGGCGGGAAGCCGGAGGCCAGCGAGATGCCGAGGCAGAGGGGCAGCGCGATCAGGAAGACCAGCAGGCCGGCCACCAGATCCTTGCGGGAGGGCTTCGTCAGGGCCACGGGCGAACTCCTTGGAGAAGCGTGGGTCGCCGGGCCCCCTTGGCAAAGTGCGGGCCAGTTTGCTGGTGGGGCGTTTGCCGTGTGCCAGGTGGCTGAAATCAATGTGTTTTCAGCTCGTGGCGAGGCGCCGGCTGCCGCCAGCCTTCGCCGGCAAGGGCTGGCGTCCGCCGCCCTGGCTGTGGCAGAACGCGGCGCACTGTTGCGGTTTGCGACACCCCCATGAAGCTGACTCTCCGCCTGACCCTGACCATCACGCTGCTGCTGGCGGTGGTGCTGTCCGCTCTGGGGATCCTGTCGGTGCAGCGAGAGGCGGGCATTCTGGCCAGCGACGTGGAGCGCGACGCGAAGCTGATCGCGCTGAGCCTGGCGCACACCTCGGCGGATCCCGCCTCGCTTGCCGCCGTGGACCGCTTCCTTCGCGACGATCAGCAGGGGGAGCTGCGGGTCTGGCTGCGGCCGCAGGCGACCGACGTGGGGGAGGCGTTGTCCCCCGAGGCGCGGGCGCGCCTGGCCGCCGGTGAGGTGGTGTCCGTAGAGCGCACCGTGGCGGGCCAGGCGTGGGTGCACGCGTTGGTACACCACACCCGGGGGGCGGGCGTGGTGGAGGTGGCCGAGTCGCTGGAGCTGCGGGACGCCTTCGTGCGCCGGGCCATGTGGTCCAGCGGACTGACGCTGCTGTTGGCTCTGGCCATCAGCGGCGTCGTCACCCTGAACCTGGGGCGGCGGCTCGTGGGCCAGCGCATCGACGAGCTGGTGGCTCACGCGGCAGAGCTGGGACAGGGCAACCTGACCCACCGGGCCAACGTGGCCGGCGAGGACGAGCTGAGCGCGCTGGGCCACGCCCTCAACCAGCTTGGGGCCGAGCTCGCGGCCAACCGTGCGAAGCTCCAGGCTGCCGCTGACGCGCAGCTCCGGAGCCAGCGGGAGGCCGAGCACGCGGATCGGCTGCGCATGGTGGGCCAGCTCGCGGCCGGTGTGGCCCATGAAGTGGGCACGCCCCTCGCGATCATCGCGGGCCGCGCACAGCTCGTCGAACGGCGGGCGGGGGCCGAGAGCCCCATGGCGCGTCACGCCGGCATCATCCGTGCGCAAGCCGATCAGATCACCGAGCTGGTGGGTCGCCTGCTCGAGCACGCCCGCCCGAGCTTGGGCGATCGGGTCGAGGTGGAGCTGGGGCGGCTCGTGGCTGAAGCCATCAAGCTCCTGCGCCCCATGGCGCAGCGGGTGCGAGTGGTGCTCGAGGTCGCCTGCACCGCGGCGGTGGTCCGCGCCGATCCGGCGGCGCTCCAGCAGGTGGTCCGCAACCTGGTGATGAACGCCGTGCAGGCGACCCCTGCGGGCGGGCGGGTGCGGATCACCGTCGCCCCGGCGGGCGCCGTGGTGGCGCTCACTGTCGATGACACGGGGCCCGGCGTGCCGCCCGACAGCCGTGAGCGGCTGTTCGAGCCCTTCTTCACCAGCAAGGCGCCCGGCGAGGGGACCGGCCTGGGCCTGTCCATCGTGGCCGGCATCGTCGAGGACCACGCCGGCCGAATCGAGGTGGGCGACAGCGCGCTGGGCGGGGCCCGCTTCACGGTCTTGCTGCCCGCTGCCAACCCGGAGGAGTGTCATGAATCCTGAGCCGTCGCAGCCCACGGTCGTGGTGGTGGACGATGATCCGGGGCTGGTCGCCTTGCTCGTGGAGGCCCTGGGCGACGCGGGCTACCGGGTCGAGGGGCACGCCGATCCCCTGGCCGCCATCGAGGCCGCCGTGACCGGCGACGTGGACACGCTCATCACCGACGTGCGCATGCGCGATCTGGACGGTCTGGAGGTGTGCCGCAGCATGGCGCAGCGCCGCGCCGACGTGCCGGTCATCGTGCTCACGGCCTTCGGGAGCCTCGACACCGCCGTGCGCGCCATGCGAGCGGGCGCCTTCGACTTCTTGTCCAAGCCCATCGACCTGGACGCGCTGGAGCTGGCCGTGGCCCGGGCGGTCGAGCACCACCGCCTCACCTGCGAGGTGACTCGGCTGCGGCAGGCGGTGGACGAGCAGCTCCCTGACGGGCTCGTGGGCGAGAGCCTGCCCATGCAGCACTTGAACGAGCGGCTGCGTCGGGCGGCCCGCGCCGACGTGCCCGTGCTGCTCACGGGCGAGACGGGCACCGGCAAGGAGCTGGCGGCTCGGACCCTGCTGGGGTTGTCCGAGCGGGCGCAGGCGCCCTTCGTGGCGGTGAACTGCGCGGCCTTGCCCGAGCCGCTGCTGGAGTCCGAGCTCTTCGGCCACGTGCGCGGGGCCTTCACCGACGCGCGTACGGCCCGGGCAGGCCTGTTCGTTGAGGCCGGCGAGGGCGTGATCTTCCTGGATGAGGTGGGCGAGATGCCCCTGGGGCTCCAGCCGAAGCTCTTGAGGGCCCTGCAGGAGCGCGCCGTGCGCCCCGTGGGCGCCGACCGGCCCGTCCCCATCAAGTGCCGGGTGATCAGCGCCACGAACCGCGACCTGAAGGCCGAGGTGAGCGCGGGGCGTTTCCGAAGCGACCTGTACTACCGCCTCGCGGTCATCCGGCTGGACCTGCCCCCGCTTCGTCTGCGGGGCCCCGACATCCTGACCCTGGCCCAACACTTCCTGCGGCGCAGCGCGACGCGGCTGGGGCGGTCGACCAAGGGCCTCAGTCGCCCGGTGGCTGCGGCGCTGCTGGCCTACGACTGGCCCGGGAACGTGCGCGAGCTCGAGAACTGCATCGAGCAGGGCGTGGCGATGACCGAGCACGATCACCTGGTGTTGGACGACCTGCCCGAGGAGGTGCGCGGTGCGCCGCAGGTGGCGCCGGAGGGCGAGGCTGAGCTGCTGCCGTTGGAGGCGGTGGAGCGGGCCCACATCCGGCGGGTGATGGCGGCGGTGAGCGGCAACAAGTCCATGGCGGCGCAGGTGCTGGGCGTGGACCGCAGCACCCTGTACCGCAAGCTCGAGAAGCTGGCGGACGGCGACGACGACCTGTTCTGAGGGCCCAGAGTGCTGCGGCTGGGAAGCGCCGCGCGGCTCAGTACCGCAGCGCGACCCCGACCGCCGCCTCCACCCCATGGGCCTCTTCGGTCGCATGCGACAGGAACGTGTAGTCCAGCTCGAGCAACAGCCCCACGTTCCCCTCGTTCCAGGCGTACCCGCCCACGGTGGCGATGGCGCCGTATCCCGCGCCGTGGGCGTTCCAGGCCACCATCGGGCCCACGCCCGCGAAGACGTCCCAGAAGTGGTTGAAGTGGTAGGGCACCTTCAGGATCACGTCGACAGGCACCTCCCAGCCGTGCTCGCCCACCAGCAGGGCCGCGGCGAACTCCACCTCCAACAGCCCGTGCCAGATGGGGAACTCGGTCAGCGCGCCGGGGCCGAACCAGAACGGGTTCTCGGGGTGGGCCGGCAGGGTCATGCTGATGAACTTCAAGGCCGCCGCCGAGTAGTGGGGCTCCAGCTCATGCAGCGGCGCGTCGGACGCGCCGATCAGCTCGTCGTCCGCCAGCGCGGGGGTGGCCAACAACAGGAGAGCGGCGGTGATGGCGGTGCGCATGGCGTCCCTCGGCATGGATGCGGCGGGCCGAATGCATCGCCTATGCCAGGTTGGGGTGCCCGCAGCGCCTCAAACACTGGCTGGGACTGTTTCAAGCACGCGACACCTGTCGCACGGCTGCCACGACATGCCGGCACCGCCCGACCCCGGGGGACGGTTGCCTGACGCCCGGCGATGGGTCAGGATCCAGCGCCTGGAATGGCGCGCCGCGCCGCGCTGGCCTGATCCCCTGGGAGGCTGCAGTGAACCTGCTCATCACCGGCGTCAGCACCTACCTGGGTCAGGCGGTCGTGCGGCGCCTCATCCGCCAGAACCCCTTCAAGCGTGTGTTCGGTTTGGGGCGCAAGGCGCCGAAGGTTCTGGGCCCCGTCCGCTTCCTGCCGGTGGATCCGCGGTCCGACGACCTCACCGATCTGCTGGTGATGAACGACATCCAGGTGGTGCTGCACCTGGCCTACGCCATGGGCACCGACGGGATGAAGGACGAGCTGGCGGTGGCCCAACAGCTCATCGAAGTCGGCGCACTGGCCGGTGTCGAGCGGCTGGTCTTCGCCAGCAGCGACCGGGTCTATCAGCGCGGCGAGGGGCTCTGCGCCGAGGGCGCACCGTGTCGGGGCGCCGTGGGGGCGGCGCCCGAGGTCGCCGGCAAGGCCGCGGTGGAGGCCGAGCTGGCC
>JACKDL010000047.1 GCA_020633555.1 Myxococcales bacterium
GAGCGGCGCCCGTAGCTCGTCGTCGATGGCCTCGTGGGCCAACTCGGGGGGCCCCGTCAGCGGCCTGAGCGCCAAGGCCAGCAGCTCGTCGACGTGCTCGATGGGGTGGAAGGTGATGGCCCCCCGCACTTCGGCGGGCACCTCCATCAGGTCCTTCTCGTTGGCCTTCGGCAACGCCACGTGGGCGATGCCGGCGCGGTACGCCGCCAGCAGCTTGTCCTTGATGCCGCCGACCGCCAGGACCTTACCCCGCAGCGTGACCTCGCCAGTCATGGCGACGTCGGCGCGAACCGCGCGACCCGACAGCAGGCTCGCGAGGGCCAAGGTGACGGTCACGCCCGCTGAGGGGCCGTCTTTGGGCACGGCCCCGGCCGGGAAGTGGATGTGCAGGTCGACGGTGTCCAGCTCGCCCGGCTCGAGCCCGAGGCGCTCGGCGCGAGACCGGGTGAACGAGTAGGCGGCCTGGACCGACTCCTTCATCACCTCGCCCAGCTTGCCGGTGATGATGAGCTTGCCCTTCCCCGGCATCTTCAGCGCCTCGATCACCAGGATCTCGCCGCCCGAGCTGGTCCAGGCGAGGCCATTGGCCGCACCCACCTGATCCCCGTCCACGCCCTCGTCGTGGCTGAAGCGGGGGGGCCCCAGGAACTCCGTGATGGTCTCGGCTGCGACGGTGACCGGCGCCTGATCGCCCGACTCCACCTGGCGGCGCGCGATCTTCCGGGCGAGCTGCTCAAGCGATCGCTGCAGATTGCGCACCCCGGCCTCGCGCGTCCAACCCCGGACGATGGCGCGAACGGCCTCCTCCCCCACCTGCGGCGCGGCAGGCAGCAGCCCATGCTCGTGCAGCACCTTCGGCACCAGGTGATCCCGAGCGATGGCCAGCTTCTCACTCTCGGTGTAGCCCTCGATGGAGATGACCTCGAGGCGGTCCAGCAGCGGGCGCGGGATGTCGTGCAGGTAGTTCGCCGTGACGATGAACAGCACCTTCGAGAGGTCGAACGGGACGTTGAAGTAGTGGTCGGTGAACGTGTCGTTCTGCTCGGGGTCGAGGACCTCCAACAGGGCCGAAGCCGGATCGCCCCGGTGGTCGCTGCCGATCTTGTCGATCTCGTCGAGCATCAGCAGCGGGTTCATGCACCCCGCCCGGGTGAGCCCGCTGAGGATCTTCCCCGGCAGCGCGCCCACGTACGTTCGCCGGTGTCCCCGGATCTCGGCCTCGTCGCGCACGCCGCCCACACTGATTCGGTAGAAGGCGCGCCCCACCGCCTCGGCGATGGCGCGCCCGAGGCTGGTCTTGCCCACGCCTGGCGGCCCGGCGAAGCAGAGGATCGGGCCCTTGTGGCCCGGGTTGAGCTTGCGGACCGCCAGGAACTCGAGGATGCGCGCCTTCACCTTCTCCAGACCGTGGTGCCCCTGGTCGAGGGCGACCTGGACCCGGGGGAGATCGATGTGCTCCTCGTTGAACTGCCCCCAGGGGAGCTGGAAGAAGCGGTCGAGGAAGGTCTTGATGACCTGGTACTCGCTGGAGCTGGGCTGGATGTGCCGAAGGCGCTCGATCTCGCGCCGGGCTTCCCGCGCGGTGGCCTCGGGCAGCCCCAGCGCGTCGAGTTGTTCGCTGTAGCCGTCCGCCTCGCGCTGGCTCAGATCATCCTCCGCGAGTTCCTTCCTGATGATCTTGAGCTGCTGGCGCAGGAAGTACTCACGGCGGGACTCGTCGATCTCGCGCTTGGTCTTCTTGTCGACCTCTTTGCCCACCTGGATCCGGTCGAACTCGCCCCGCAGGAGGGCCACCGCGGCGTCGAAGCGGGCCTCGGTGGTCTCGGCCTCGATCAGCCCCAAGCGGAGGCCGTACTCCACCTGGAGCCCCGCCCCCAACAGGTCGGGCAGCCGCTCCAGGTTGCCCTGGTTGTGCCGCAGCACCCCCAGCAGGCCCTTGGGGTGGCGATCGGTGGCGTCGATCAGCCGCTCATACAGGCCGATGAGCTGCTTCGCCCGGAGGGTCGGGCGGCGCTTGCCGGGTGACGGATCGGGCAGGCGCTCAATGTGGCAGGCAAGCGCCGGCGCCGGCGACACAACGGGGCCGAGCTTCACCCGCTCAATGCCTTGGACCACCACGCTGAGCGCGTCATCGTCAAGGGCCACCCGGTCGAGCACGCGGGCCTCGGTGCCCACCGCCAGGCAGCCGTCCAGATCGGCGCCCGCGCGGCCATCCTCGGCGTAGGCCAGCACGACGCGAGTGTCCGGCTCGGGGTGGGCCTCGAACACGGCGCGGACCGCGGGGTGCTCCACCACCAGGGTCCTGACCTCACCCGGGAAGACGACGTCATCGTGCAGGCAGGCCACGGGGAGGACAGTGTCGGGGGCAGCCATGATCAGTGCTCTCCGGCTTCGGCAGACGTGGGGGCGCGGCTGTGGAGGCGGGGCTCGGCCGGGCACGCCTGCGCCACCTCGGCCTCGTGCGCCGCCAGCTCGGCCAGGCGCAGGCGGACCGGCTCGGCCCCGCAGAGTTCAGCGGCCAGATCGACATACAGCGCGTGGTGCCGGGCCTCGGAGCGCAGCAGCCCCCCATAGAAGGCCGCCAACGGCCCCTCGGGCAGGGCCTCGGCCAGGTACTGCATGCGCTCGCAGCTCCGCGCTTCGATGAGGGCGGCCACCAGAAGGGTGTCGATCAGCCGCTCGGGCTCGCCCTTGCGAACAGCCCTGCTCAGGCGCTCGGCGTAGGGCGATGGGCGGGAGGGGCCAAAGCGCACGCCTCGCTGCGCCAGGTGCCCCAGCACGGCCTCGAAGTGGCGCAGCTCCTCGCGCGCCAGCTCGCTGAGCGGCCGCTGCAGCGCCGCATGGTGCGGGTAGCGGAACAGGAGCGTCAGCGCGGTGGAGGCCGCCTTCTTCTCCAGGTGGGCGTGGTCGAGGAGCACGGCGTCGATCTGGTCGACCATGGCCGGGCCCCATGCGCCGGGCGTGCGCCATTGAAGATGAAGCATGCACCGATTGAACCGCCCCCGAGTCGGGACCGCAAGAACCCGGGCGCCCCCACCGCGGCACGATTGTTCCGGCGGGCGGGCCTCTGTTAATGGTCGGCGAGGGCCCGGCCGCCACGAGGCGTCGGGACGCTGCAACCCGGGGAGAGGACGCGATGGGAAGCAAGAGCCTGACGTGGCTGCTGGGGGTCGGACTGACGGCCCTGGGCTGCAGCGGCGGCGGTGGTGGTGGTGGGGCCGGCGGCGGCGGTGGCGCTGGTGGCGGACAGACCGACGGGGGCCTGATCACCGACAGCGGCGCGGGCGGCATGGGCGGTGCGGGCGGAGCCGGTGGCGCTGGTGGCGCTGGTGGCGCGGGCGGCTCAGGCGGCGGCCTGCCCCCGGAGCGCTCCATCGATGAGCGCTGTCCGGATGCCCAGGCCGGCACCTACCTGCTGGTGATGTACCCCGACCGGGTGGACGCCTATCGCCACCGGGCGAACGTCACCTACTTCTGCGAGTTCCTGGCCCTGGCCGACAACGGAATCACCAACGCCACCGGCATCACACGCGGCAACGACGGCAAGTTCTACGTCGTCCAGCCCGAGGGCAACGAGGGCTCGGTCTACCGGTTCTCGGAGAACGGGGAGTTCGAGGCGAAGGTGCTCACCAACGCCAACCTGGCGGGCATCGGCGGGATCTGGACCACCTTCGGGGACGACTACTTCGTCTACTCGCGCACCAGCCAGAACGTGTACCGGCTGAACGACCAGCTTCAGTACCGCGGCCAGGCCACCCTGCCCACCTGGCAGGGCTCGCGGCTCGAGAACCTGAAGGACCTGGTGTTCACCGAGCAGGACGCGATGGTGGCCACCTTCACCGATCGGCCGCCCAAGCTGTTCAAGGCGCCCTTCGGCCCCGACTGGCCCGAGGATGAGATCGGCGCGGCCAACGCGGTGGCGGCCATCTTCGGCACCGAGGAGGGCACCAAGGTGATGTTCGCCGGCCAGGTGGGCGGCTTGGACGCCGCCTACGGCGTGATGGTGTACAAGCCGCCCGTCAGCGGGCGCGCCCCGCCCGAGCTCGAGCTGGTGCTGGTGCCGGCGGGCGAGATCGAGGACGGGGTGTCCCTGGCGCTCCACGACACCGGCGTGCTGGTCTTGGACAGCGGCATCGCCGGCTCGCCCCGCGTTCAGGACTTCAGCGGTGCGGGGGAGCGGCTCTCGGAGACCATGCTCCAGGGCGAGGGCCGTCCGATGCGCATCCTGCGCGAGCAGGTGTTCCCGGACTTCTGATCGGCCATGAGGTGGGCCGCCCGGCCCGCCTACTCGGCGCGCGCCGCCCGCTGCATCAACGCGTCGAGCGCCGAGCTGGCGGCCACCTCACCCTTCAACAGCCCCAGCACCGCCCCCAGCATGGGCGCCCGCAGCCGCTGCTTCGCAGCCCGGGCAGCCAGCGTGGTCGCCGCCTCCACGAGCTCGGGGTGACGGTCCGCCAGGCCCTCGGTCTCTCCCCGCGCGATGGCCTGCCCTGCCTGGAAGCCCGCGCCGCCCCCTTCGAAGATGTAGGTGGTCAGCGCGCCCAACCCGGCCAGGCCGTGCGCGGTGTTGGCCCGGCCTCCCAAGCCCTGCACCACCCGATCCATCTCGGCCACGGCCCGCGTCAGCGCCGTGGCCTCGGTGGCGGCCCCCACAGCCAGCTCCCGGGCGGCCCCCATGGCCACCGCCAGCACCGCGGCGAGGGCGTTGGAGAGCTCCACGCCCACGGCGTCGGGGTTGGTGTAGATCCGCAGGTGTTTGCCCACCAACGAGTCCTGGATCTCGTCGGCCCAGGTGCCGAAGGGCGAGCCCACCACCAGCGCGGCGGGCTGGTTCTTGTCCAGGGCTTGTGCGTCGGCGGCGCCCGCGAGCACAGCCACCTGGCGGATGCAGGTGAGGGCCTGCACCGCCTCGCTCGCCCGCCGGTGGTTGTCGGTGGTGAGGCCCCGCGCGGTGGTGAGGGCCCGGTGGTGCCCCTTGCAGTGCGGGGCCAGCGCCCGGAGGCCCTGCTCCACCTCGGCAGCGGGGAGCGCGAACACCAGCCGCTCGCAGGTCGCCATCGCCGCCGGGCCGTCGGTGGTGTGGGTCACGCCGGCCGGCAGCTTGCGCCGCGACGCGGTCAGCCCCACCAGGAGCACGGTGTGATCTGCGGCCGCCAGCCGCCGCGCCAGCGCCCGCCCCCAGGCTCCATCCCCAAAGACCGCCCAAGCGCTCATGGTTGCACCGCCTCGACCAGCTCGTCGGTCCAGTGGGCCAGCCGGTTGCCGTAGAAGAACAAGAGCTTGGGATCACGCACCACCAGGCTGTCGCCCGACCGCTCCAGGGCGGAGTGGGTGTGGTACATGCCGAAGGTGTTGATGGCGTCGTCGAGCAGCTCGTCGATGGCCCCCTCGCGCACCAGCGGATCCAGCTTCACGCGGTCGGCGTCCTCCATGGCCACGAGTTTGCGCCGCAGGCGCTCCAGGGCGGCGCAGATCTCGGCGCGGTCGTGCCGGTCGCCGCTGGTGGTCCGCAGCAGCGCGAACAGGTCCAGGTGGGGCGCCATCGCCTTCTCGCGCTGGAACAGCAGCCAGCCCAGCAGGTTGGTGGGCAGCAGCACGGTCTCGCTGAGGAACGCCGCCGCCACCCGCCGCCCGAGCTGCCGGGTGTACTCGGCGTCTCGCCCGGCGTCGGCCACCGGTCGGCCGTCGCGCTCCAGATACTTGCCCGGGTCCAGGACGGTGCCGTCGGGGCCGATGGAGCGCCCCTTCTCGTCGATGCGGTTGCCGAACACGTCCAGGGGGGCGCCGTAGCGGATGACCATGGTGGTGTCCATGCCCATCAGCTTGATGGCGAAGTGGCTGACCCGACCGATGCGGCTGAACTCGTCGTCCTCGATGATGTAGCGCGCCTGGCCAGCTTCCTTCAGGTGATCCTCGATGAGGGTCTCGGCCTCGAGCACCAGCGGATAGTTGATGGTGACCGGCACCACGTAGATGGGGCGGTCATCGCCCCTGTGCCGGCGCTCGGCGAAGCCCGCCAGCGCGCTGCCCAGCAGGCCCAGCTTCAGCTTCTGCTCCACCAGGCCCGAGCGCGAGCGCGTGCCGCCCGGGAAGAAGAGGCTGTGGTAGCCGCGCTCCAGCAAGACCTGGCTGTAGATCTTGAGGACCCCCTTGTACAGGGAGTGCCGCAGGCGCCGATCCACCCGGTAGGCGCCCAGGTTGCGCATGAAGTAGCCCGTCACCGGGTTGGTGAACAGGTTCTTCCCCGCCCCATAGGTCACCGGCGGCAAGCCCGCGTGCATGAGGGACCAGCCCAGCACCACGCTGTCGAGGTTGCTGGAGTGGGTGGGCACCACCACCAGCGTGCCCTTCTCGGCCAGCGCGCGCAGGTGGGGCAGATCGCCCTCGACCCGGATGCGCTGCGAGAGGTCGCCAAAGGCCTTCAGGTTGCGGGGGATCCCGCCGCCCAGGTCGGTGGCGTTGAAGAGCGCCCCGAGGCCCACCGGCAGCACCTGCGTGGCGAAGCGGTAGACGCGCCGGTCGAAGTGACCGACCACGTCTTGCACGTACCAGGTGGCCAGGCGGCGCACCTCGTCGCGCAGCTCCCCCTCGTCCATGCGGCCGATGCGGCGGGCCAGCTTCTGCCAGCCCGACAGCCGCTCGGCCTCACGGCCCTTGGCTCGCTCGAGGCGGTGGATCTCGTGGTAGGCGGCGTCGTTGAGCGCGAGCTGGAGGGCGCGAGGCCCTCGGGCGCTGCCAAAGCCCTCGAAGGCCTCGACCGCGCGGGAGACGACCTCACGCTCGATGTCGCCGCGGTGGCGGTTGAACTGGAAGATCGGCGGGTTCATGCCCCCGACGATACACGCCGCGCCCGCCGCGCGGCAGCTTTCCGAAGCCGCCCCGTGACGTTGATGTAGACCAGCACCTCGGGCACCGGCCCACGCTTGGTGGGATCGCGGTTGATGGACCGCCGGGCCTCGACGCCGACGTAGCGCAGGCCGTGCCGCCGGTACAGCGCCACGCTCTCGGTGGTCTTGTTGTTGCTGAGCAGGCCGCCCACCCCGAGGCGCTGCAGCGCCACGAACCACTCCGCGAGGGCCTCGTGGGCGTCCATGCCGAAGGGCAGCCGGTCGTAGGCCGTGAAGCTGGCGGTGCGGCTGTGGGGCAGGTACGGCGGATCGGCATACACCACCGCGCCCGGACCCAGCGCCAGATCCGACCGGGCCTGCAGCGTGCGGAAGTCGGCCTCGACGATCTCGGCGCGGGTCTCGTTGAGCGCCCGGCTGACGGCCCGGATGTTGTCCACGTCCACCAGCCGCGGCCGCTTGTAGCGCCCGAAGGGCACGTTGAACTGCCCGCTGCGGTTGAGCCGGTAGAGCCCGTTGTAGCAGGTGCGGTTCAGCCACAGCATGCGGCCGGCCCGCGCCACGGGCTCCTGAGGCTCCTGGTCCCGCACGGCGTAGTAGCGGTCGGCGTCCGGCGTGCCCAGCGCCTGGACCGCCGCGATGACCGCCTCGGGTTCTTCTTTGATCCGCGTCCAGACGTTGACGAGCTCGGGGTTGCGATCCGCCAGCACGGCGCGGCCGATCCGCCGGGGCGACTCGGGGTCCAGGTGCTCCCGGGCCAGCGCCAGGAACACCGCCCCTCCGCCCAGGAAGGGCTCCACGTAGGTGTCGATGGCGTCGGGCAGCCGCGGGAGGATCTCGCCAAGCAGCGAGCGCTTGCCGCCCGCCCACTTGAGGAACGGGCGGGGGGTCTCGTATTTGCCGGGCGTCTGGGCCATGGGCGGCGACCCTATCCGCCCGCCCTGCAGCCTGCAAGGGCCGCCGACACCCCCTCGATCACCGCCGCCAACGACACCCCGGCCGTGTCCACCGTGAGGTCGGCCTGCTGGTACAACGGGGCCCGTGCCGCGAGCAGCGCCCGCAGCTCGGCCATGGCGTGGGGGTGGTCCCGCATGGGGCGCCGATCGCCCTGCTGGATGACTCGATCCCAGTGGTCTTCGGGTCGGGCGCGGAGCCACACCGTGGTGGCTGCCGCCCGCAGACGCGCGAAGTTCTCGGGGTGGGTGACGATGGAACCGCCGGTGGCCACCACGGCGTCGGGGCTGGCCTGCACCACGGCGTCCAGCGCCTCGGACTCCAGCCGGCGGTAATACGCCTCGCCGTGCAGCGCGAAGAGCTCGGCCAGGCTCAGCTCGGCCCGGCGAGCGATCTCGGCGTCCAGCTCGACAAAGGGGCGCTTCAGGCGTGCCGCCAGGCGCCGGCCCACCGAGCTCTTCCCGGCCCCGCGCACACCCAACAGCGCGATGAGGCGACAGCCGCCCGGTTGGAAGCGCTGGCGCAGCCAGGCGGCCACCTCGGCCAGCTCGGCGGGCGTGCGCTCGGCCAGCAGCCCGTCCACCGCGCCGCGGGGCCCGCCGCTGACAAAGGCCGCCAGCGGAAGATCCAGCGCTGTGGCCAACGCCTGCAGCTTGAGCAGGGAGAGGTTGGCTTGTCCCTGCTCGGCCTGCGTGACGTAGCGCGGGCTGATGTCGGCCGCGTCAGCCAGCCCACGCACCGTGAGCCCGAGCGCCTGTCGGCGGGCGCGCAGGCGGTGGCCGACCTGGTGCGGGAGATCGTCGCGTGCAGCGGGCATGCAATATAATGCAGCACATCCTGAGACCCATGTGCAATATCCTGCTTGCCACCCGCAGGGCGACTTCCCTACGGTGTTTCCCTCGCCCAAAAGCCGCACAGGAAGAGCGCCCGATGCAGATCGAGAGCTTCGAGTCACACCCCGACCGCTACCAGCACTGGAAGCTGACCGTGGACGGCGACATCGCCACGTTGGTGATGGACGTCCAGGAGGGCGACGGCACCGAGAAGCCGTACATCCTGAAGCTGAACAGCTACGACATCTTCGTGGACATCGAGCTGGCGGACGCGGTGGAGCGGCTGCGCTGGGAGCACCCGCAGGTGCGCACGGTGGTGGTCACCAGCGGGAAGGACCGGATCTTCTGCGCGGGGGCCAACATCCCCATGCTGGCCAGCAGCGATCACGCCTTCAAGGTGAACTTCTGCAAGTTCACCAACGAGACCCGGCTGGCCATCGAGGACGCCTCGGCCACCGCCGCGCAGGGCTACTTGTGCGCGGCCAACGGCGTGGCCTCGGGCGGCGGCTACGAGCTGGCGCTGGCCTGCGACGAGATCGTGCTGGTGGACGACCGCAGCTCCGCCGTGAGCCTGCCCGAGGTGCCCCTGCTGGGCGTGCTGCCGGGCACCGGGGGCCTGACCCGGGTGGTGGACAAGCGCAAGGTGCGGCGGGATCTGGCGGACTACTTCAGCAGCCTGGCCGAGGGCGTTCGCGGCCAGCGGGCGGTGGACTACAAGCTGGTGGACGCCACCTACAAGCTCAGCAAGTTCGAGGGGAAGGTGGCCGAGCGCGCCCGGGCCATGGCCGACGCCCGCCTGGGCAAGCCCGACGCGGCTCCGGTCGAGTGGGCGCCGGTGCCCGTGGAGGTCGGCGCCGACGGCGGCCGCCGCTACACCCACCTGGATCTGCGCGTGGATCGCGGGGCCCGCACCGCCGAGATCACCATCACGCTGCCCGACGACGCCGGCCCCACGGATGCGGCCGCGGCGCAGGCCCAGGGCGTGAGCTGGTGGCCCCTGGCCACCTTCCGGGCGCTGAACGACGCCCTGCTGCACTTGCGGTTCAACATCCGCGAGGTGGGCACCCTGGTCATGCGGGTGAAGGGCGATCCCCAGGTGGCCCTGGCGGCCGACGCGGTGCTGGCGGGCGACGCCTGGTTCACCACCGAGGCCCGCCACTACATCCGCCGGGTGCTGAAGAAGGTGGACGTCAGCAGCAAGACCTTCATCGCGCTGGCCGAGCAGGGCTCGGCCTTTGCGGGCACCTTCTTCGAGCTGGCCCTGGCCGCCGACCGCTTCTTCATGCTCGACGACGCCGAGGGCGACGGGGTGCACGTGGCGCCCAGCCCGCTGAACGGCGGCGCCTACGCCATGGGCAACGGCCTGACCCGCCTGCAGACCCGGTTCCTGGACGATGAGGCCGCGGTGAACGCCGTGCTGGAGCGGGCCGGCGAGCTGCTGGAGACCCAGAAGGCCAACGACCTGGGCCTGGTGACCTTTGCGCCCGACGACATCGACTGGGACGACGAGGTGCGGCTGGCCATCGAGGAGCGCGCGAGCCTGTCGCCGGACGCACTGACCGGCATGGAGGCCAACCTGCGCTTCGCCGGCCCCGAGACCCTCGAGACCAAGATCTTCGGCCGCCTGTCGGCCTGGCAGAACTGGATCTTCCAGCGGCCGAACGCCGTGGGGCCCGAGGGCGCCCTCAAGGCCTTCGGCGGCCCCACCCAACCCGTCTACGCCTGGGAGCGCACCTGATGGCCGCCATCGACTACGACAGCAAGATCCCGAACAACGTCGATCTGGGCAACGACCGCCGGCTGCAGCGGGCGCTCGAGGCCTGGCAGCCCAACTTCATCGACTGGTGGATGGAGATGGGGCCCGAGGGCTTCCAGCAGGACGACGTGTACCTGCGCACGGCGGTGAGCGTGGATCGCGACGGCTGGGCGGTGTTCGGCCACGTGAAGATGCCCGACTACCGCTGGGGCATCTTCCTGACGCCGCTGGAGGACGACCGGAAGGTCAACTTCGGCGACCATATGGGCGATCCCGCCTGGCAGAACGTGCCCGGCGAGTACCGCAACGTGCTGCGGCGCATCATCGTCACCCAGGGCGACACCGAGCCCGCCAGCGTGGAACAGCAGCGCATGCTGGGCCACTGCGCGCCCTCGCTCTACGACCTGCGCAACCTGTTCCAGGTGAACGTGGAAGAGGGCCGCCACCTGTGGGCCATGGTGTACCTGCTGCACCGCTACTTCGGCCGCGACGGCCGCGAGGAGGCCGAGGCCCTGCTGGCGCGGCGCAGCGGCGATCAGGACAGCCCGCGGATCCTGGGCGCCTTCAACGAGCCCATCGACAACTGGCTGGATTTCTTCTGCTTTACGACGTTCACCGACCGGGACGGCAAGTACCAGCTCCGCGCCCTGGCCGAGAGCGGCTTCGACCCGCTGGCGCGGACCTGCACCTTCATGCTCACCGAAGAGGCCCACCACATGTTCGTGGGCCAGACCGGCGTGCAGCGGATCCTCACCAAGACCGCCGAGATCATGAAGTCGGGTGACCCCAAGAAGCAGGGCGCGATCCCCATCGACATGATCCAGAAGCACATCAACCTCTGGTACTCGCTGTCGCTGGACCTGTTCGGCGGCGAGGACTCGAGCAACGCGGCCACCTTCTTCGGCGCCGGCATCAAGGGCCGCGACCGCGAGCACCGCCTGGACGAGCACACCGCGCTGGACCAGTACTACGCCATGCCCAAGCCGGGCGCCGACGGCAAGGTGGCCGTGGAGGACGTGCCCCTGCGGCGCGCCATGAACGAGGTGCTGCGCGACGCCTACGTCGAGGACTGCGAGAAGGTGGTCAAGAGCTGGAACCGCGCGCTGGAAGGGGCCGGCTGCGATCTGCGGCTCACCCTGCCGAGCCGCCGCTTCCACCGCCAGCAGGGCCTCTACGAGGGCCTGAACTATGACCCGGACGGCAACTGGATGACCGCCGAGCAGTGGGCGGCCCGCCGGGACGAGTGGCTGCCCAGCAAGGCCGACCGCGACTACGTGCGCAGCCTGATGACCAAGGCGGTGACCGAGCCGGGGCAGTTCGCCGACTGGATCGACCCGCCGGCCCGCGGCATCAACGGGCAGCCCCTGGAGTTCGAGTACGTGAAGTTCTGCCGCCACGGCGCCTGAGCCTCGCGTCCCGCCCGCCCGGGGGCCACCCGACGCCGCTCGGCACCTGCGGGCGCTTGCAAAGGCGGCCCCCCTCCCCTAGCTTCCCGCCGTTCAACCACTTCCACCCCTGCGAGGCGCCATGAAGGCCGGCATCGTGGGCCTGCCCAATGTGGGCAAGTCGACCCTGTTCAACGCCCTGACCGCCGCCGGCGCCGAGAGCGCCAACTACCCCTTCTGCACCATCGAGCCCAACGTGGGCATCGTGCCCGTGCCCGATGAGCGGCTGAAGCGGATCCAGGCGCACATCCAGACCCAGAAGGTGATCCCGGCGGCCGTCGAGATCGTGGACATCGCCGGCCTGGTGCGCGGCGCCAGCAAGGGCGAGGGCCTGGGCAACCAGTTCCTGGGCCACATCCGCAACGTGGACGCGGTGCTCCACGTGGTGCGCTGCTTCGAGGACCCCGACATCACCCACGTGGACGGCAACGTGGATCCCCTGCGGGACATCGAGACCATCGACACCGAGCTCGTGTACTCCGACATGGAGAGCATGGAGCGGCAGCTCGACAAGCTCCGCAAGAAGGCTCGCGGCGGCGACAAGGAGAGCCAGGCGAAGGTGGCCATCTTCGAGCCGGCGCTGGCGCTGCTCGAGGCCGGCAAGCCCATCCGCAGCGGCGACTGGGACGCCCAGCAGGTCCGCGAGTTGAGCCGCGCGGGCTTCATCACCGTCAAGCCGGTGCTCTACCTGTGCAACGTGGACGAGGACGCCGCCGCCACCGGCAACGCCTTCACCGCCATCGTCGAGCAGCACGCCGCCACCGAGGGCGCGGGCACGGTGGTCGTCTGCGCGCAGATCGAGGCCGAGGTCAGCGAGCTGGACGAGGCTGATCGGTCGGACTTCCTGGGCGACCTGGGCTTGAAGGAGCCGGGCTTGCACAAGGTGGCCCGCGCCGCCTATGCCCTGCTGGGCCTGCAGACCTACTTCACCGCCGGCGAGAAGGAGGTCCGCGCGTGGACCATTCCGGTCGGCGCCACGGGCCCGCAGGCCGCCGGTGTGATCCACACGGACTTCGAGCGCGGTTTCATCCGCGCCAACGTCTTCACCCTGGAGGCGCTGGAGACCCACGGCAGCGAGGCCGCCATCAAGGCGGCGGGCAAGCTGCGCAGTGAGGGCAAGGAGTACATCGTGCAGGACGGCGACATCATGCACTTCCTGTTCAACGTCTGAGCGCTCCGTGAGCTGGGATGACGAGGCGGCCACCTGGGACGAGGGGGTCTTTCAGCGGGCGTACGCCGAGGCGGCCCATCGATCCCTGATCGCGCTGGCGGACCGCTTCGGGATCTCGCTCGAGGGCGCGCGGATCTGCGACTTCGGCTGCGGGACGGGGCTGCTCACCGAGCGGCTGGCGGCGCGGGCGGCGCGCGTTGACGCGGTCGACACGTCGCCGGCAATGCTGGCTGTGCTGCGGGCGAAGGCCGCGCAGCACGGCTGGGGTCATGTGCACCTGTTCCCTCGCCTGATCTCGGCGACCACGCCCTACGACCTGGTGGTGTGTTCGTCGGTGTGCGCCTTCCTGGAGGACTACCGCGGCACGGTGCGGCAGCTCGTAGAGCGGATGCGGCCCGGCGGGCTGTTCGTGCAGTGGGACTGGGAGCTCGACCCGGCCAGCGAGGAGCCCATGGGGTTGAGCCGCGAGGCGATCCACGCCACGCTGCGCAGCGCGGGCCTGGCCGCCGTGACGGTGGAGATCGGCTTCGAGGCGACGGTCGAGGGGCACACCATGCGCCCTCTGGTGGGCGCCGGGCTGAGCCCGACGCCCTAGCCCAACGCCCCAGGGACCGCCTGGGCCGCAGGGTCCCACGCAGGGCGGGTTCCAGCGGCCCGGAGTCAGCGGCAGAGGGAGGGTTCATGGCCATCACGGGGCTCATCGCCGCCGGCCTGCTGATCGGGGTCGCCGGGTTTCAGGTGGCGCTCGCGGCGGGCGCGGGTTGGGGGCACCTGGCGTTCGGGGGACGCGCGGTGGAGGCGCCCGGTCCCCTGCCCCCGCGGATGCGGCGGGTGAGCGGGGCGAACGCGGCCGCGCTGGTCCTGATGGCAGTGCTGACCCTCGACGGGAGCGGGTGGCTCAGCCTGGGCGTACCCCCGGCCGCTCAGCGGGTGGTGCTGTGGGCGCTGTGCGGGTTCATGGCGCTGAACACCGTGGGCAATCTGGCCGCCCGGCACCCCTTCGAGCGGTTCGGCATGGGGGCGGTGAGCCTGACGCTGGCGCTCCTTCTGGGCCGCCTGGCGTTGGGCCTCGGCTGACGCGGCCAGGCGGGGCGCCGATTCGGTTTGGGGCCAACCGGCCCACCTCGTATGCTGTCCACCGCATTTTGCAGGAGGTCCTCATGGGACGGACAGGGTTGGGGCTGGGGGTCGTGTTGGCCGGGCTGTTGGCAGCCGGGCCGGCGCAGGCCGACGGCGACGCGGCCAAGGGCAAGGCGAAGTACGCGACCTGCGTGGCGTGTCACGGGGCGAACGGCGAGGGCAACGTGGCCCTGAACGCGCCCACCATCGCCGGGCAGGCCACCTGGTACCTGGAGCGGCAGCTCAAGCACTTCAAGGACAGCGTGCGTGGGGCGGATGCGAAGGACGTCTACGGCATGCAGATGCGGCCGATGGCGATGATCCTGGCGACCGATCAGGACATCGCCGACGTGGCGGCCCATGTGAGCGGGTTGAAGGCTGCGAAGTCCGCGGGGACGCTGGGGGGGGACGCCGCCAAGGGCAAGGCGCTGTACGGGTTGTGTACGGCCTGCCACGGCCCGAAGGCCGAGGGCATGCAGGCGCTGAACAGCCCCCGGTTGACGTTCCAACAGGACTGGTACCTGCTGCGACAGCTCAAGAACTTCCAGAGCGGGCTGCGGGGCGCCCACCCCCAGGACGTCTACGGGATGCAGATGGCCCCCATGGCGAAGACGCTGGTGAACGAGCAGGCGCTGAAGGACGTGATCGCCTACATCAAGTCACTGGAGCAGTAGCCCGGCCGCCACGGCGGTCCCTGCCCCTTGCGGCCCAGGGTGCGCGGCGGCATGGTGCGCGCCGACTCAGACCCTCTGGAGGCCGCCGTGAACCCCGACCTGAACCCCGAGCTGTCGAACCGCGCCGACGGCGCCTGCGAGCTCTGTGGCGCCGCCGAGCAGCTCGACGCCTTCCCGGTGCCGCCGCACGCCGAGGCCACCGCCGAGCACGGCGTCGTGCTCTGCGCCACCTGCCTGGGTCAGGCCCGCGGCGACGCCGAGCTGGACGCCACCCACCTGTTCTGCTTGCAGGGATCGGCGTGGAGCGAGGTGCAGGCGGTGCAGATCCTGACCTGGCAGCTCCTGCATCGCCTGCCGGGTGAGGCCTGGGCGCTGGAACTCCGCGAGCAGATCTGGCTGGACGACGCAGCCCGCGCTTGGGCCGAGGCCGGCCTGAAGGGCGCCGCGGCGAGCGAGGATCAGGTGGCCGTCGTGGACAGCAACGGCACGCCGCTGGCCAACGGCGACAGCGTGAGCCTGATCAAGAGCCTGGACGTGAAGGGCACGAGCTTCGTGGCCAAGCGCGGCACGGCGGTGCGCAACATCCGCCTGACCGAGGATCCGACCCACGTGCAGGGCAAGGTCAACGGGGTGACGATCTACATCAAGACCGAATACGTGAAGAAGATCGGCTGACTCCCCGAAACTTGAGGCTCCTCCACGGGCCGAACCAGCCTGTGCGCCGTCAGCTTTGGCACGGGCTGGTGCCCTCCCACCTACGGGTTGGCCCCGGCAATCTGCTGAAGATGGAGAAGCACGAACTCCCCCGGTTTGAGCGGCGCAAAGCCGACGATCATGTTCACGACGCCCACGTCGATGTCGGCCTGTGTGGTGGTGGAGACGTCACACCGCACAAAAAAGGCCGCCGAGGCCGTCGAACCCTGAAAGGCCCCTTGCCGAAAGAGGTCGCTCAAGAAGCCACCGATCTGGTGGCAGAGTTCATCCCACAGCGGTTCGGCGTTGGGCTCGAAGGTGGCCCACCCGATGCCGCTGCGCACGCTCTGCTCGATGTGATCCGCCAGGCGCCGGACCGGGACGTACCGATAGTCGTCATCCAGCCCGTCGGCACCCGCGAGCGTGCGCGCCCCCCAGACCACGGGCCCTGTGCCGGGGAAGCTGCACAGCGGGTTGATGCCCAGGCGGTTGAGCGCCGCGCTCTGTTCGTCGGTGAGTCGACAGGTCAGCTCCACGCCTGTGGGGAGCGTGGCTGAGAGGCCTGCGGGGGCCGTCCAGACGCCGCGCTCGGCGTCGATGCGACTGAAGATGCCGGCCATCATGCCTGAGACAAGCGAGGGCCGCGGCTCGCCCCCTTCGCCACCGTCGGACACCCGGATCCGGGGGACGTAGACGGCGACGTGCCGGGCCAGCTCGCCGACGAGCCCCAGCTCGGACGGGTCGATGGCGTCGAGCCGGCCCGCGGCGAGCGCCCCATCCCAGGTGGACGGCGGATCGATGAGTGCGAGCGCCCCCCGCTTCTGGGCGTACTCGGCGGCGCGGACACAGACGTCTTGGCCCACGAAGCCGACGACGGTGTCCGTCGGCACGCAGATCAGGTTCACGACGTCCACCGCGTCGAGCGCTTGAAAGCCGTGGCCGGCCACGTGGGTGAGGTAGTCGGCTGGGGTCAGGCGCGGGCACTCTCCCCCACCCGCCCCCGTGGCCTGGGTGCCGTCTGCCGGGCGCTCGCTGGCGCTGGCCTCATGGTCGGGCGACAGCAGGGTCGAGCCACCCAGCACCCGATCCAGCGAGCGCTCGGTGCCCGGTTTGAGGGTGACCCTCAGGTGGTCCTCGCTGAGGGTGACCCCCCCGGCGCCGTCCAGGAGGCGGACTCGCAGGTTGAACAGGTCGCCGGCCACGCAGCCCGCCGGCACCTGCTCGGGCGAGAGGTCGGCAAGGCCCGCGTAGTCCACCGTCACGGTGAGGCGGTTGCCCCACGTGCCTTCGTCGTGGGCGCGCAAGGTGAGGGCGTCGCCGAGCCTCAGGGCCGCCTGGGTACCCCAGCCCAGCCGCACGACGACCGCGTGGGCGCCGCCTGCCCGGAAGAAGTCACGGACGGCGCAACTCACGGGGTGCGAGCGCTGGACCTCGCCAAAGATCCGCGCGAAGTCGTCGAAGGACCGGACGGAGGTCGCCTGCTGCATCGGGCCGCGGTCCGTGCGCCCCAGGAACGCGGTGATCGCGGTGGGCTGCCCCTGAATCGGGACGGCACCGGGGCTGACCTCCTGAACGTACACCCCAGGGTAGGCGAGCGGCGGGCGCTCAAGCGGCATGGCGATGCCTCCCAACACTGCATGTTGCGGTCGTTGGCCAGACGCTGCCGCCGGGCCGCTTTCCACGTTAGTGGGCGGCCCAAGGGGTCACAACGGCGTTGTGAGGGGTCCGGTGCGGGCCTCAGCCGGCCAACACCTCGGCGGCGGCCGCCAAGGGGTCGGCCTTGGGCTTGAAGCCCTCGGCCTGCAGGCTGGCGGACAGGGCCGACAGGCACAGGGTGAGGTTGCGCGGCGTGCTGGCGGCGCCCATGAGGCCGATGCGCCAGGCCCTCCCGGCGAACTGGCCCAGGCCGCCGCCGATCTCCAGGCCGTAGTCACTCATCAGCCGGCCACGGACGCGCTTGTCGTCGACGCCCTCGGGGATGGCCACCAGGGTCAGCGGGTCCAGGCGCTCGCTGGCCTTCACGGGCAGCTCCAGGCCCATGGCCTGCAGGCCGGCGCGCAAGGCCGCCGCGTGACGGGCGTGGCGCGCGAACCGGGCCTCCAGGCCCTCGTCCAGGGCCAGGCGCAGGGCCTCGTGGATGGCGTAGTTCATGTTCACGGGGGCGGTGTGATGGTAGGCGCGGGCGCCGCCCCAGTAGTTGGCGATGAGGTTCAGGTCCAGGTACCAGCTCTGCACGGGGTGCTTGCGGGTCTTCAGGGTGGTGACGGCCCGATCCGAGAAGCTGATGGGGGCGAGCCCGGGCGGGCACGAGAGGCACTTCTGGGTGCCGCTGTAGGCGGCGTCCACGCCGTGCTTGTCGAGGTCGATGGGCACGCCCGCCAGCGAGGTCACGCAGTCGGTGAGCAGCAGGGCGCCGGCCGCGTCGGCGATGGCGCGCATGGGGCTCAGGTCCTGCAGCACGCCGGTGCTGGTCTCGGCGTGCACCAGGGCCATGACTTTGAAGGGGCCCTTCGCCTTGGCGGCCTTCATCAGGTCGTCGGGGTCCAGGGCCTGGCCCCACGGCGCATCGACGGTGACCACTTCGGCGCCGCAGCGGCGGGCCACCTCGGCCATGCGGCCGCCGAAGACGCCATGCACACCGATGAGGGCCTTGTCGCCCGGCTCCAGCAGGTTGACGAACAGCGTCTCCATGCCCGCGGAGCCGGTGCCGCTCATGGGCATGGTCATCTCATTGGCCGTGCCGAACACCGGGCGCAGCATGGCGCGCACCTCATCCATGACCTGCAGGAACATGGGATCCAGGTGGCCCACGGTGGGCGCCCCCAGGGCGCGGAGCACCGAGGGCGCCACATCGGACGGGCCGGGGCCCATGAGCACGCGGGCGGGGGGATCGACGGGGCGGTAGGCGGTCATCGGGTCCTCCAGGGGCTGACGCACGGCGACCCTATGCCCGCGCCGGGGGTGGCGGCAACCGCCCCGAGCCGCCACCCTGCCCGCCACCGCCACCACCCCGGGAGGGCCCCCGTGAGCCCGTACGCGAAGGCCTGGCGCCTGGCCTGGCCCGTCATCCTCAGCGGCCTGTCCGTGCCCCTGCTGGGGGCCGTGGACACGGCGGTCATGGGGCACCTGCCCGACGCGGCCTACCTGGGGGCCGTGGCCGTGGGCGCCCTGGTGTTCGACTTCGTGTACTGGGGCTTCGGGTTCCTGCGCATGGGCACCACAGGCTTCGCGGCGCAGGCGCACGGCGCAGGCGACGCCGTGGCGGTGAAGCTGGCCTTGCTGCGGCCCCTGGGGCTGGCGCTCGGGCTGGGCGGGCTGCTGTGGGCGCTGCAGGGGCCCATCGAGGCGGTGGCCTTCCGGCTGGTGTCGGCGGGCCCCGAGATCGCGCCGCTGGCGCGGGCCTACTTCCGGGTACGCATCTGGGCCGCGCCGGCTGTGCTCGTGAACTACGCGGTGCTGGGCTGGCTGCTGGGCACCCAGCGGCCGCGGCACGCGCTGGCGGTACAGGTGGCCGTGAACGGGCTGAACCTGGGGCTGGACTTGCTCTTTGTGCAAGGGTTTGGCTGGGGCGTCGTGGGCGTGGCCGCGGCCACCGCCATCGCCCAGGGGCTCGGCGCCCTGCTCGGGGCCCTGGTGGTCTGGCGGGCGCTGCGCCCCCTGCAGGCGCCCGTGCCCCCGGGCGCGCTCTGGGACCGCGAGGCCCTGGGGGCCCTGTGGCGGGTGAACCGCGACCTCTTCATCCGCACCCTGGCGCTCATTGGGGCCTTCGCGTGGTTCACCACGCAGGGCGCGGCGCAGGGCAAGGTCATCCTGGCGGCCAACGCGGTGCTGCTGAACCTGCAGACCCTCATGGCCTACGGGCTGGACGGCTTCGCCCACGCCGCCGAGGCGCTGGTGGGCGACGCACTGGGCGCCCGCGCCCCGAGCCGGCTGCGCGCCGCGCTCAGGGGCACACTGGGCCTGAGCGTGGCCATCGCCCTGGCGTTCACGGCCGCGTGGGCCCTTGCCGGTTCGGCGGTGGTCGACCTGCTCACCGATCTCCCGGCCGTCCGCGCCACCGCCCGAGACTACCTGCCGTGGGCCGTCGCCTCGCCGCTGGTGAGCGTGTGGTGCTTCTGGCTGGACGGCGTGTTCATCGGCGCCACCCACACCCGGGCCATGCGCGACGGCATGGTGCTGTCGCTGCTCGGCGATTTGGCGGTGGCGGCGCTGGCTCAGCCGCTGTGGGGCAACCACGGGCTGTGGTTGGGCTTGCTGACGTTCTTTGCGCTGCGGGGCCTGACCCTGTGCGCGCGGCTGCCCACGCTCATCCGCGACGTTCAGCGGCCAGGCGCGCCAGCGTCGCCTGCATGAGGCCCTCGACCCGCTGGGCACAGGCCGCCACGTAGGCATCGTCGGCGGCCGCTTGGGCGCCCGCCCGATCGAAGGCCACGGGCGGCAACAGCACCGTGGTGATCCGCACGGGCGGTGGGAGCGGCATGACCGGCCCCACGGTGAGGCCCCAAGGCACGCTGAGCGTCACGGGCAGCACCTTCAGGCGGAAGGTGCGGTCCACGCGCAGCCAGCGGGCCAGGCGGCGCCCGTCGCTGAGCACCCGGAACACCGCATGGCCGCCATCGCTGACCACGGGCACCACCGGCACCCCGTGGCGCAGGGCCAGCCGGATGTAACCGCGGCGGCCCCCGAACACCACCTGATCGCGGCGGCCCCAGGGACGGTAGGCGTCCACATCGCCCCCGGGGTAGACCAACACCTTGCGGCCCAGCGCGAACACCTTGCCCGCGTTCTCGTGGCAGGCGCGCACGCCCCCGAGCCGCACGAGCAGCGGGTTGATGCCCGGCGCCTTGATGGCCGCCTGGTGGGCCAGGCCGTACGGCACGTGGGCCACGCCGTGCCTCGCACAGATGGCGGCGCCGAGCGTGAAAGAGTCGGGGGTGGCCATGCCGCCGCTGTGGTTGCCCACCAGCAAGGCTGCGCCCGCCGGCAGGTTCTCGAGGCCACGCACGTCGGCCCGGAAGTAGCGGGCGAGCCAGGGGCCGATCTGCGTGGACAAGCGCTCGATGAGCCGGTCGTCGCGCAGGCGGGGATCGTCGATGTCCAAGGGGGCGCCGAGCATGGGCGCAGGGTATCAGCTCTGCAGGCGCCGCCCCAGCCGGCTGACGGGCGCGCTGAGGGCGTAGGCGCCCCCGCCCAGCACCGCAGCCAGCCCCAAGCCCAGCACCAGCGAGTGGGTGGCCAGCACGGAGAGGGTCATGAGCACCAGGGCAGGCACGGCGATGACGGCCACGCTGCGGTCCTTGAAGCTGCGGTACGGCAGGGTCGACACCATCAGGGCCGCCAGGGCCAGGGCCGACAGGGCCACCACCCGCGGGGCCACCGGCAGATCGGCGGCCACGGCCCCCAGCGCGATGGCGGCGGGGATGGTGACGGCCAGCCCGCTGAACCGCGCAGGCCCCGCCGGCTTGGGGCCACCGGCGGCCGCAGTGAACCGGGCCAGCCGGGTCGCCGCGGCCGCGATGAGGGCGCCGGTGGCCAGCAGCCCCAGGGGACCGGCGGCCTGCAGCTTCCATGCGTACAGCGTCAGCGCGGGGGTGACGCCGAAGCTCACCAGGTCGGCCAGCGAGTCCAGCATGGCCCCCTGGGGCCCCGTGGCGCCCAGGGCGCGGGCGGCCCGGCCGTCGAGCAGGTCACAGACGAGGCCCACGCCCACGAAGGCGGCGGCCCACCACAGGGGCTGGTCGGTGAGCACGGCGCCCAGGGCGGCGGCGCCGGCGAGCAGGTTGCCCAGGGTCAGGGCGGCGGGCAGGTGGCGCGCGATGGGGTGCGGGTGCATGGGTCGTCCTCCGTCAGGGGCCCGGCGCGGGGCGCCTGGGCTGGGTGTCAGAGGGGGTTTGCAGCGCCCGTGCCAGCCCGTGAGAGGCCCGCAGCGACCCCACATTCGCAGGAAACGCGACCCACCCGTGCAGCATTTCGTGAAGGACGGGCACGGCCGCCGTGCCCTGGGTTCACCGTGCGCAGCCGGCTGCGCAGTGGCACCCGGCCTGCGCAGCGACCCCGCTCAGCGGCGGGTCCAGCTCAGCCGCGTACGCAGGCCCCGGGTGCGGCCCTCGCCTTCGAAGCTCACCGACAGGGTCAGCTCGGCGAGCTGCCGCGTGAACGCCGTGACGGGCGAGTCCGCCACGGGCAGCTCGGGCCAGCTCGGCGCCACCTCGCTGCCGTAGACGCTGTGCTCCACCTCGCCGCCGGGCGCCTGGCGGTAGATCCCACCGTGGGCGCTCGCCGGGGTGTAGCCCAACCAGGCCTTGGCCACCGCGTCGCGGGCCGCCGGATCCTCCGGCAGGCCCGGCATGCCCACGATCAGGTCCTCCCAGGCGAACAGGGCCGCCCGGTTGGCCCGCAGGTTGGCCCACTCCGTCAGGCCCAGCAGGGTGCGGGCCAGCCAGCCATCGCCCGCGGCCGGCCGGACCTCGATGAGGCTCTGCGGGTTGTCGTCGCGGGCGTCGCCGGCGGCCGCCGCCTTGGGGATCTGGCCGTCGAGCACCGCGTCGAGCTGTGCCTCCAGCGTGGCCCGCTCGAAGGCCAACAAAAACACGCCCTTGGCCACGGCGTAGTGCACCGCGA
Source organism: Myxococcales bacterium (assembly GCA_020633555.1). Lineage (GTDB taxonomy): Bacteria > Myxococcota_A > Bradymonadia > UBA7976 > UBA1532 > JACKDL01. The sequence continues at coordinate 22,112 of JACKDL010000047.1, forward strand.
TGCCGGGCCCCTCGAACTTCTCCTGCACGGTCACGATGTCCACGTCGCGGTAGCGGGCGGTGGGCTCCCAGGTGAGCATGCCCGGCGCGGCCGACTGGGCCAGCGCCTTCAGGGCCGTGAGCGCGCCCGCCAGGGCCAGCGGCTGGGCCACATGGGCGCCCGCGTACAGGGGCATGCGGTTGATGACCTTCTTGCGGGTCTCGCCGTCGCCGAAGGCGCCCGGCCCGTGGGTACCCGGCACCTCGCCCAGGCTCAGCGCGGCGTCCCACAGGCCGCTGCGGTCGGCGGTGCCCACCATGACCCACTCGCCCAGCCAGTCCAGGCCCAGATCGCGGCTGCCGCTGGTGGCCCGCCCCAGCTCGCCCAGCGTGCGGCGCAGCCCGGCGTCCTTCCCCACCCCGAGCACCAGGCGCAGACCCTCGGCCGAGGGCCCCGGGGTGATGCGGGCGTCCCCCACGTCACGCGCCAGGCGGTTGTAGTCGCTGCCCTGCAGCAGGGGCAGCATGCGGGCGTCCAGCGCCAGGGTCTTGCCGTCGGGCTTGCGCTGGATGCGCACGCCGATGGGGTCGATGAAGCCGCGCCAGTAGTTGCGGTAGGTCTCGCGGAAGCGCTCGTAGGCGCCCGCCTCGTTGGCGGTGGCCGGCAGCCGAGGCCAGGCCGACAGGGGGGCCATCCCCGACACCCGCCCCCACTTGGACGAGGCGCCGGTCTGTGGGTCGAAGCGAATGGGCGAACCGTCGACATGGGCGAGCTGCCCCTTGTCCAGGAGCCCCGCGTCCACCAGATCCTGCGCGCTGCGCGGCCGCTCGCCCTCGAGCCAGCCGTAGAGCAGGGCCGCCTGGTTGACGGCCATCAGCGCCGACCAGGCGGCCATGCGCCGCCCCTGCAGCACCTTGGTGGTGGGCGAGACGGCGTGCCCCACGAACCGGTCGCTCAGGAAGGCGAAGCCATCCTCCTGGTCCTCGGCGAAGGGGTACAGGGCGCGGAAGTACTGGAACTCACCGGCCTGCGCCAGGCTGAGGGTGGGATCGGCCTGCACGGCGAGCAGGGCCTCGGCGGCCCCCTGGCTGTTGGTGACCGCGAGCACCTCGTCGCCCAGATCGAGCCGATACTGGTTCACCTCGCCGTCGTCCGTGAACAGGCGCCGCACCGGCTTGCCCGCCAGGGTCAGCGTCTCGACCTTCACGTCCGGCCGGCGCTGCCGCGTGCGCGCCTCATAGCTCTCCAGGGCCTTCACCAGGATCGCGCGGTTGCGCAGGTGGAACAGCACGCTCACGTCGGCCCCGTCGCGCAGGAAGGGATCGGCCGCCAGCAGCGCCACCCCCTTGGCCGCTACATGCCCAAGGGTCTTCGCGAGCCCCAGGCGCTCGACGCCGAGCTGCCGCTCGTAGCGGCCCGCCAGGTCGCGGGTCCCCGAGCGCTCCTCCAGCACCCGACCCACCGGGCGCACCAGCTCGTCGAGGTCATCCGCCAGGCCCACCAAGGTCCGCAGATCATGGAAGTGCAGGTAGAGCTGGTCGTTGGGCGCGTAGGCCGCCAGCGGCTCGATGACCGCCTCCTTGCCCAGCTCGGCGATCATCTCGGGCCACGGGTGGCCGGGCAGATCCACGCCCTTGATGTCCGCCAGCGGCGTCTTGCCCTGGCGGTAGTCCTCGGGCGGCAGGTTCAGGCCCCGATCCGCCTGCAGCGCCTCTTCCACGCTGGTCAGGCCGGTGTAGAGCGCCATCGTGTTGGCCAGATCGGACCGCGACGCCTGCCGAGGGCGGCGCCGCTCGGGCGGCCGCGCCTGGTTGGCCAGGTGCTCGAAGCGTCCGGCAGCAAAGGTGCTGAACAGGTCCTGGCGCTCGAAGCCCACCACGCCGCGGGCGCGGAACCAGCGGTGGGCCGCCTCGTAGAAGCGCAGGTCCAGCTCGCCGCGCGCCTCGGCCGATCCCGTGCTCACCTCGATGACCGCACGGGCGCCGGGCTCGTGACCGGTGCTGGGCTGCAGCCAGTCGATGGTGAACTGGTCAGGCAAGGCCTGGGCGCCGGTGAAACGCACCATCGCCAGCGGGCGGTCGCGCACCCGCCCCTCACCGGCCGGGACGGCCAGCGCGTACCGGTCGCCCCGGACCCGCAGCCGGCCGCGCAGCAGCACGCCCGCCGGCAGCTTCGACAGGTCGTCGGGCATGGGCAGCTCGCAGTACCAGGCCCCGCGGACCTTCCCACAGGCATCCGCGTCCAGGGCCACCGGTGGCAGCGACTTGGGCTCCACCCGCCCCGCCTCGCGCTTGAGCTGGGGACCCGGATCGGTGCGATCCGCCGGCGCGGTGGCGACGGAGGCGGCCGTGCTGCCCGGGGCAGCCCCGCTGGCGGCAGCGCTGCCGGCCGACGCCGGGGGGGCTGCCGGCCCCTCCCCCCGCTGACACCCCACCGCGGCCAAAGCCAACATCAACAGACCTGAACGGACCATGCACTCCTCCCGGGGTTCGCGCGCGGCGCGCAGCTTAGCAGCTTGTCCCGCGGGCCGGACCGAGCAAGGCGCGTGCCTCGCCGTTTCGCCTTGCCCGGGACACCCGGCCCCGTCGCCGTACACCTGACGCATGCATCATGTGCACTGGCCGCACGGCTTGCGACCGCCGCCGAGGCTGCGCAGCATGGCGCCGCCACAGGGAGGCCCCATGACCCCGTTCGCGATCCCCCAGGCCCCGGACGCCGAGCTCCACCGCAGCCCCGCCGCCGCCCTGGTGGGCCGGCTGGCGGCCGCCTCGAGCCTGCGCCTGAGCCACTTCGAGCACCGGCTGCACCTGCCCACCCCCTTCGCGTGGGCCGATCCCGATCGCCCCGACCTGGCCGGCGTGCCCACCTGGCAGGGCGGGCGCCTGCAAGAGCACAAGTTCCAGCACTTCCGCGGCGACAACCCGGTGGGCAGCTTCCACCCGGGGCACCGGGCCAAGTGGACCGCCCACGAGCTGTGCCACGGCGTGGTGGGCTTCGCCTGGGCCCCCACCGCCACGCCCCTGTTTCACACCCTGGCCGCCCGCCTGAACGAGGTGGTGCCGGTGGCGCTGTACTACTTCTTCGACGAGGCCGGCCTGCGCCGGTGCCCGCGCCACCAGGGCGGCGGCCCCCTCTACGGCACCTGGTGCCCGGCCTGCGACAAAGCCGCGTTGCAGGGGCCCGTCGCGGATCCCGAGGCCGGCGACTGGGCCGCGAAGGGCAAGGCCTATGTGCAGGCGGAGCTGGCGGCCATCGAGCGGGCTGCGCGCACGGGGGACCTGGCCCCGAACCGCCACGCCACCCTGGAGCTGGAGAGCGACGCGTACGCGTACGTCGCCAGCCACCGCGCCCGCCTGGAGTCGCCGGTCTTCGCGCGGTTCCTGGAGCAGTTCCACGGCCCTCACACGGGCTGGCACACCGACCTGCAGGCGTTGACCGAGCGCGTGCAGGCGTTGACGGCCGCCCTGGCCGACGGGGAACCCCCGCCGGCCGCCTGGAACGCCACCGAGGCCCAGATCGTGGCCCAGGACGTGGCCTGGCGGGTGCTGCAGGTGACCGTGGACAGCGAGGGCGAGGTGGTAGGCCTGCTGCACCGCCTGGTGGATCGCCTGGCCGATGACCCCGCCGATCTCGAGGGCCTGATCGACGGCTACCGCGACCTGGGCGAGCGGTTCTACCTGCCCCCCACCGAGGACGTGTTCGCGGTGGGCTACGACCTGCCGCAGGGGCTGGGCCGGCACGTGGCGCAGGTGGCCGAGGGGCTGGCTGAGGTCTGCCCGCACACCGAGAGCCTGCTGGGCGACCTGTTCGACGTGGCGGTGCACGACTTCGTCCACGGCGAGGCGCCCACCCGGGGCCCCGTGGCGCGCCGCTTCGCCCGCTGGCTGGCCGAGCACCAGCCGGGCCCGGTGGCCGACGTGTGCGCCTACGAGGCCGCCACGGCCCACCCCGAGCCCTCGGATCCGGCCGCAGATGGGTTCGCTGGGGCGCCTGGGGCCGATGGGCTGCTGCGGCAGGCCCGCGGTGTCGAGGTGCTTCGCCTGGGCCTGGATCCGCGCGCCGTGGTCGACGCCTTGACCGGCTTGGACGAAGACGCCGAGATCGCCGAGCGGCCCGTCAACCTGGCGGTGCGCCGCCGGGCGGGCGGCGACGTGATGGTGGCCGAGCTGACCGACGCGGCGCTGGCCGCGTGGGCGCGGCTGGCGCGCGGGCCCGCCGATGCCGGTGCGTTGGGGCTGCCGGCCGACGAGCTGCGGGCGCTGGCCGAGCTGGGTCTGGTCCTGCCGGCCCGCTACGCGCTGAGCCGGTAGTCCGCCGCGCTCAGCGCAGATCCTCTGATCGCGCCACCCGGTTGGCCCACGCCGGATCGCCGGCCAGCCGCAGCAACGCCCGGGCGAGCACCTCGCTGGTGGTCGACCGGTAGCGGTCGCGCAGCGTGCGCCCCCCAAACACCCCGACCAGCCCCAGCAGCCCGTCGGCCGCCTTGGCGCCGTAGTGCTCGCCCGGCCGGAACTCGTCGCGATCGCCCACGATGAAGCTGGGCCGCGCCGCGGTCCACGGCACGCCGCTGGCCGCCAGGTGCGCCTCGGCGTCCACCCGCGCCTTCAGGTAGGCGTTGCCGGTGCCGGGGTTGGCCCCCTCGGCCGACAGGTAGACGAAGCGCGCCACCCCGCCCGCCGCGGCGGCGGCGTCGATCAACAGCGCCGTGAGCCCGAAGTCCACAGCCTGATAGTCGCCGCCCTCGGCCTTCATCCGCTTGCGGGTGGTGCCCAGCAGAGCGAACACGTGGCTGGGGCGATGCTCGGCCAGGGCCGCCGCCATGGCCTCGGCGGTCCAGGGGGCGGTGCACACCGTGGCCCCGTGCCCTTCGAACCGGGCCGTCCACTCGGCCAGCCGACTGGAGTCCGGGCGGACGTGGGCGACCACCCTGTGGCCTGCCGCGCGGGCCTGCTCGACCAAGGCGCGGCCGGTGTGTCCGGTGGCGCCGGCGACGAACACCTGCATGGGATCCTCCTGAACGTTCCCCCCGTGATACCGTGCCGCGGGACGGATCGGGAGGGATCTGGTGACCAACACGACGTTGCCCCCGGGGGCGCTGCTGACGCTGGCCGCGCTGGTGCCGCTGATGTTCGCTGAGCGGCGCGAGTCCACGGTGGGCCGCCTTCTGAGCAAGCCGGTGGCCAGCGCCGGGTTCCTGTGGGCCGCGCACACCTTCGGCGCCTTCGAGACCCTGCCGGGCCGGGCCATCTTCGTGGGGCTGTGCCTGTCCTACGTAGGCGACGTGGCGCTCATCTTCAGCCAGCGGGCGCCTTTCCTGCTCGGGCTGGTGAGCTTCCTGCTGGGGCACGTGGCCTACAGCGTCGCGGCGGTCATGCACGGCGTGGAGTGGCTGTGGGTGGCGGGCGCTGCGGCGCTGCTCGTGCCCTACAGCGCACTCATCTATATGGATCTGCGACCAAAATTGCCCGACGACATGCTGATCCCGGTGGTGGCCTACATGGTGGTCATCTCGGCGATGGTTACCCTGACGCTGGGAGCCGCCGGCGCTGAGACGGCCCTGGTCGTCTTCGCCCTGGGAGCCTTCCTGTTCTTCCTGAGCGACATCTCGGTGGCGCTCGACCGCTTCGGCGGCGCCGGGTTCGGCAACCGGGCCCTGGGCCTGCCGCTGTACTATGTGGCGCAGCTCGTCATGGCCGCGGTGTGCGGGCTGTTCCTGCCCGGGGCCGGCGCGTGAGTCGCACCGCCGGGCTCACCGCGATCCCCGATCCCGAGCTGGCCCGCCTGTTCCGCCTGAGCGTGCGCGGCGAGCTGCCCGATCCCATCGAGCGCAAGGCCCTGCTGCTGCGCGGGTTCAACCAGCTCGCCGATCACGCCGAGGTGCTCCACGGGCTCTCGGCCCCCGCGGTGCAGGCCGTGCTGAAGGCGGTGATCGCCGAGCGAAAGGCCGTGGCGCAGAAGCTGAAGCTGCTGGAGCAGCTCAAGCGCCAGGTGTCAGGGGGCGAGTGAGGCCTTCGAGGCCTGCGAGCCCTTCATCCCCGCCGCGCCCCCACCCACGCCCTTGAAGAACAAGCGCAGGCCCAGCAGCAACACCGCCACCGAGAAGGCGCCGCAGAGGGCGCCCCAGAACCAGTAGGGCAGGAACAGGGCGTCGGCCATCTGCGCCACGTCGCTGGGCATGGGCCCCGCCGAGGTGTTCGCCACGTCGGTGAACAGGTAGTCGCCCCGGCTGAACACCGACAGCGCGAGCTGCACCGCCACGAACACCACGGTGACCTGCGACACCCACGGCTTCGCCTTGAAGGCGATGGCCAGCAGCGCTGCCGCCACCGCCGCCACGAACACGACGCCGAACAGATTGCGGACCACCAGGATCAAGGCCAGCGTGAGCACGCCGCCGAAGAACATGAGCCCGCCGCGCGAGGTCTTCTCCTCGCGGCCCAGCCAGAAGCCCAGGCCCGCCACCAAGGCCGGCCCCACCAGGCCGCCCGCCGAGATGAACGCCCGGTCGAAGCGGCTGGGCAGCCCGGCCCAGGTGGCCACGCCCGAGCCGTTCGCCCACATCTCGAACTTGCGGAACTCGTGCCCCATGAGGACCGCCGCGACGCCGTGCCCCAGCTCGTGGGCCAGGGTGCTCAGCCACATCAGCGGCCGCCCGATGAGGTGCCCGTACGGCACGAAGTACAGTGCGATGGTCACCAACACGCTGAGCGCGAGGAACACCCGCGCCCGCTGGATCGAGGTCATGGACGTCGTCGTCGGTTCGCTCACCCGGTGCCCTCCCGGCGACGCCTCACTTGAGTATTCACTTCGATAACCTCTTGCTGAATCACGGGGCCTCCGGGTTGGTGCAGCGATAGAAGTGGACCGGCGGCGGATCCGTGCTGCCGCGCACCTCGCTGACGGTCCAGAAGCTGCGCCCGTCCTCGGCGAAGCCCACCGCTTCGCCCTGCTGTTCCGAGAGCGGCCCACGCGCCGCCGTCCGCCCTGCCACAGCCCCCAGATCCGCGGGCGTCTGCTCCTCGGCCAGATCATAGGCGGTGGTGGCGGTGTAGGTGCGCACCAGCACCTGGCGGCCGTCGGGGCTGAGATCCGCGCCGGTCACCAGCAGCCCCGGGGCCGTGATGGACCCTACCGTCGTCAGCACCACCGGTACCTCATCGGCGAAGGGGCCACGCCCCTCGAAGATTCGGGACTGCCCCTCGGCCGCCCCCTTCTCGATGATCCAGAAGGCCTCGCCGTCAGGGGCCACCAGGAGCGCCTCGGCGTCCACCGGCCCCTCGGGGTACTGCAGCGGCAGGGTCAGCCGGGGCAGCACGGGGCCGGGCCGATCACCCGGCGGCGGCTCGGGCACCACCAGCAGGCGGGCGTTCTGACGGACCTGATTGTTGTCGCCGATGTCGCCCACCCACAGGCAGGGCGCGCCGTCCCCAGGGCACGGCGCCGCGGCCAGATCCTCGAAGTCCACCGCGTCGACGCCCACCATGCGCCAGCGCCCCAGCGCGGCCCCATCGGCGGTAGCCAGCGCGTAGAGCACCGCGGCGTCGCCCGAGTCGTTGTGCAACCACAGGCGGCTGGGATCGGCCCGACCCACCACCACCCCCGAGGCCTCCAAGAGGTTGGCGTCGCCCGCTGACCCCACCGAAGCCGGCGCGGCCCAGGCCTGGCAAGGCCCGCTCGGGTCGCCGCCCAGGTCGGTGCCCCCGGTGTCCCGGGAGCCCCCGTCGACGGGCGGCCCGTCGTCCTGGGTCGCGGCGTCATCGGCGGCCGCGTCGGCGCCCCCGTCCTGAGGCGCCGCGTCCAGGGTGGACCCGCCGTCGGGGCGCACGCTGCCAGCGCCGCTCCCACCGCCACTGCACGCCGCACAGGCGACCAAAAGCGCCGCCAACAGCCACCCTCTGCTCACGCTGCAACCTCGATTCTGCCGAAGGGCCCGGGCCAGTGTGGCAGGCCCGCCCGGTGTCTGCTAATCAACCCTGCCCGTCCGCGCGGCGGGCCTGCGCCACCCACGACCCGGCCCCGCCCGGTGGGGCCCTCGAAGGAGAGCGAAGGTGAGACGGTTCGCATGGCCCCTCGCAGCGGGCTTGGCACTGAGCCTGGCTGCTCCGGCCGCCGCTCAGGAGACCTCGACCCGCAACGCCGGCTCCGTGGTCCCCAGCGACCCCCCGCCCATCGAGACCGTCAAGGACCGCCACTGGTTCGGGTCGTACGGGCGCATCGGCTTCTTCGCCGATCCGGACGGCGCACGGGGCACGCAGCGCCAGATCGTCGCCTTCGGCCCGCGGCTGATCGAGGACAACTACCTGGAGCTGGACTTCGGCTACATCCCCTACCGGGGCAAGGAGGCCCAGGTCCGCGCGCTGATCACCGTCAGCTTCTTCGACCAGCTCTTCCACTACGACGGCAAGGCCGACGCCAAGATCGGCCTGCGCCAGGCCTACGTCGAGGCCGAGAAGCTGTGGGGCACGGGCGCCTTCGCCTGGGTGGGCAGCAGGTGGGTGCGCGGCAACGACATCTACCTGCTGAACTTCTGGCCCATGGACGAGCTGAACGTGGTGGGCTTCGGCGGCGGCTGGCGGGACGGCAGCACCGATCTGATGCTCACCTTCGCGCTGAACCGGCTCGAGAACGGCCTGCAGGTGCAGCGGGTGCCGGTGCCCAGCAACGGGTACGGTGCCCAGGAGGCCGAGCTGCTCGACCGCCAGAAGCGCCTCATCGCCGCCATGGCCGAGAAGCGCTACGGCGGCCATGACGGCCAGCTCGGCCTGAAGGTGCGCCTCTACAGCGAGCTGCACCACCTGCCCAGCGGCAAGCGGTACTACGGCGACAGCTACACCGAGTTCGAGCCCCTGCCCGACGACCTGGGCTTCGTCGCCGGCGTGCAGTTCGGCGCCTGGAACATGCCCGGGCCGGGCGGCCACCTGAACCTGTGGCTGCGCTACGCCCAGGGCCTGGCCGTGTACGACGAGCTGGGCACGCCCTTCGGGCTCAACAAGGACCGGCGCGCCGTGGACGCCCAGGAGTTCCGCCTCGCGCTGGCCGGCAACCTGGAGCTGAAGGACGCCGCCGTGAGCCTGCAGTACGGCGGCTACGCGCGGATTTTCAAGGACGCCGACGTCAACGAAGAGGACTTCGATGACCGGCAGGAGTACGCCTTCGCGGTGCGGCCCCAGCTCAACCTGGGCATCTTCACGCCCGCGGTCGAGGCCTCGGTGCAGCTCAGCCGGCCGAACGGCCTTAACCCCCGCACCAACCAGCAGCAAGTGGCCCAGGTGACCCAGCTCGCCGTCATCCCGGCGCTGACGTTCGGGGACCTGATCGGCAGCTACACCCGGCCGCAGCTACGCTTCATCTACGCGGTGTCGCTGCTGAACCAGGCCGCCATGGACTACTACCCCATCGACGATCCCCGCTCGGCGCAGGACCTGGCCCACTACATCGGCGTGAACGCCGAGTGGTGGTTCGGCCGGGGAGGAGGCTACTGATGCGCGCGCTGCTGATGCCTGTCTCGGTGGCCTTGGCCCTGGCCACCCTCACCGTGCCGAGCTGCGTCGAGGTGGACGTCACCATGGATCACCAGACCCTGGTGGTCGACTGGCGTGACGAGATCATCTACCAGATCATGGTCGACCGCTTTGAGGACGGCGATCCCAGCAACAACTACAACGTGGACGTGCGCCGCGAGGCCAGCTACCACGGCGGCGACTGGCAGGGGATCATCGATCGGCTCGACTACATCGAGAGCCTGGGCGTGACCACCCTGTGGATCAGCCCCGTGGTGAAGAACGTCGAGGAAGACGCCGGCTTCGCCAGTTACCACGGCTACTGGACCCAGGACTTCCTGGCGGTCAACCCGCACTTCGGTGATCTGAGCAAGCTCCAGGAGCTGGTGCGTGAGGCCCACGCCCGCAACATCAAGGTGATCCTGGACGTGGTCACCAACCACATCGGGCAGCTCTTCTACTACGACATCAACCGCAACGGGCAGCCCGACATCGTCTTCTTCGGCGGCGGCGGGCCGGGCCACGGCAGCCAGAACCCCGATCAGGCGAGCGATCTGCGCCGGGCCAGCGAGTGGGACCCCGAGTACGATCGCCGCGGCGTGCAGGGCTTCACGGCCCTGGGCGAGAACGGCCCGGCCCCCATCGAGTGGGTCGAGATGCCCGAGATCAACCGCACGCCCCCCAACCCGCCCGAGTTCCGCGATCCGCGCTGGTACAACCGCAAGGGGCGCGTGACCGTGTGGGAGACGCCGAACAGCGCCAGCATCGCCTGCTTCGCCCAGGAGCAGTGCGACTGGTCCGACGCCTGCCTGCAGGACGGCCAGTGCGACTTCTACTGCGACCAGGGCGCCAACATCTGCAAGCCCAGCTTCGACTACGTGCGCGAGCAGGAGATCAAGGGCGACTTCCCCGGCGGGCTGAAGGACCTGGACACCAGCCGCCCGGATGTCACCAACAAGCTCATCGAGGTGTTCCAGTACTGGGTGAAGGTGGCCGACTTTGACGGCTTCCGCATCGACACCCTGAAGCACCAGGAGCACGAGTTCTTCGAGGCCTTCGCCCCCGCGCTGCGCCGCTACGCCAAGAGCCTGGGCAAGAAGAACTTCTTCATGTTCGGTGAGGCCTTCGACGGCAACGACGAGCTGCTCGGCAGCTACACCCAGCGCGAGGGCGTCGACTCGGTGTTCTACTTCTCCTACAAGTACCGGGTGTTCGGGAACGTGTTCGGCAGCGGCGCCCCCTGCGACAAGCAGCCCTGGGAGGACGTGGCGAGCTGCGCGCCGAAGCAGGCGCAGATCATGTTCGAGGAGCGCAACGCCGATCTGAACGGCGGCCCGCGCTACTCGGCCACGCCCAAGACCGACGGCCCCACCGACGCCCAGGGCAACCCCCTGGTGCCGCAGCAGCTCCTGGTGACCTTCCTGGACAACCACGACGTGCCGCGCTTCCTGTACCAGTACCCCGACCTGGGTCGGCTGCGCAGCGCCCTGGCGCACCAGCTCACCATGGACGGGATCCCCTGCATCTACTACGGCACCGAGCAGAACTTCGCGGGCGGGCCCGATCCCAGCAACCGCGAGGACATGTGGAGCACGGGCTTCGCGCAGGACGGCGAGACCTTCAAGTTCGTCCAGCGGCTGACCCGGCTGCGCCAGTCCATCGCGCCGCTGCGCCGGGGCGACATGCACTTCGTGTGGGCCAGCGAGCACGTCAACGACGAGAGCGACGCGGGGATCCTGGCCTACGAGCGCCGCTACGACGGCCAGGTGGCGCTGGTGGTGCTGAACACCCACGGCGAGAAGGCCTCGGCCACCCACTTCGACAACACGGCCATGGTCACCAGCTTCCCCGCCGGGACCACGGTCACCGACGCCTTCGACGGGCAGAGCACCTTCACCGTGGGCGCCAACGGCACCCTGGACGTCGAGGTGCCCCCGCTGGGCGTGCGGATCCTGGTCGCCCAGTGACCCCGGTCGCGCCGTGATCCACCGGGCCGGGCTCGCCCTGGCCATGGGCCTGTTGATCGCCGCGCCGGGCTGCGACGACGGCCCCGCGCCGACGACCTCTCCCCTCGCCCTGCGCACCTGCAGGCTGAACGTACGCTTCACCCACCGCGGCGTGCCGGGCCTCATCGGCGTCAGCGGCGACTTCAACGGGTTTGACGCCGCCGTGGATCCGCTGGTGCGGGTCGAGGGCGACACGTGGGCGGCCACCGTGGCGCTCACGCCCGGAGAGCACCGCTACCGCATCGAGGTGGACGGCCGGCCCTTCCCCGATCCCGCGAACCCGCTGGAGGTGCGGCACCGGGGCGAGACGTACTCGCGGATTGTGGTGCCGGACTGCACCCGGCCGGCCTTCACCCTGAGCGAGCGCCGCCACGAGGGCGGCCCGGTGTACGCCCTGACCTTGCAACGGGTGGACGCCGCCGTGGGCCTGGACGCCGCCAGCGTGGCGGCCACCGTGGACGGGGATCCCGTGGCGGTCGAGGTGCAGGGTGACACCGTGCGGTTCGACGCCCGCAGCCTGCCGCGGGGCAAGCACGGGTTCCGGCTGACGGCGCGGGACACCGCTGGCCGCGAAGCCGAGCCGCTGGAGGCCCCCTTCTGGGTCGAGCCCGAGCTGTTCCGCTGGGAGGATGCGGTCGTCTACCAGGTGTTCACCGACCGCTTCGCCCCCGCCGAGCGCGACTTCGGGCCCGCCGACCGGGTGCGGCCCATCGGCGCCCGCCTGGGCGGCCACCTGGACGGGGTGCGCCGCAAGCTGCGGGACGGCTACTTCGCGCGGCTGGGCATCAACGTGCTGTGGATCTCGCCCATGTACCTGAACCCGGACGGGATCTGGACGGGGGTCGAAGGCGGCGAGCCCCGCTACGAGAGCTACCACGGCTACTGGCCCATTCAGCCCCGGCGGCTGGATCCGCGCTTCGGCGACGCCGCGGTGCTCGAGGGGCTGATCGCAGAGGCCCACGCCCAGGGCATCCGGGTGCTGCTGGACGTGGTGCTGAACCATGTGCACGCGGCCCACCCCTACTACGCGGCGCACCCGGCCTGGTTCACGCCGCCCGGCTGCTACTGCGGCCAGGCCGACTGCTCGTGGGCTGCGCGCATCGAGACCTGCTGGTTCACCCCCTACCTGCCCGACGTGGCCTGGCAGGACGCCGCCACGCTGACGACCCAGGTGGACGACGCCCTGTGGTGGATTGAGCGCTTTGGCTTCGACGGGCTGCGGGTGGACGCCGTGCCCATGATGCCGCGGTTCGTGACCCGGGCGCTCACCGAGCGCGTGCATGCCCGCTTCGAGGGGCTGGGCACCCGCCACTACCTGGTGGGCGAGACCTTCACCGGGCCCGGCGAGTGGTCGCGGATCCGCTGGTATCTGGGACCTGCCGGGCTCGACGGCCAGTTCGACTTCCCCCTGATGTGGGCCCTGCGCCAGGCCCTGGCGTGGGAGGCCACCCCGCTGTGGGACCTGGCCGACGCCTGGGCCACCAGCGAGGCCGCCTGGGCCGGCAGCACGGCGGTCATGGGCAACTTCGTGGGCAACCACGACGTCAGCCGCTTCATCAGCGAGGCCGCCGGGCAGCTCGACGGCGGCTTCGAGCAGGCCTGGGAGGCGCCGCCCCCCATCCCCGAATCGCCCATCGCCTACGCCCGACACCTGCTGGCCCTGACCTTCGTGTTCGGTGTCCCCGGGGCCGCCACGGTGTACCAGGGCGACGAGTACGGGCAGCCCGGGGCCAACGACCCCGACAACCGGCGGCCCATGCGGTTCGGCAGCGAGCGCACCGCGCCGGAGCAGGCCCTGTTCGAGCGCTTCAGCCGGGTGGCGCGGGCCCGGGCCTGCCTGCCCGCCCTGCGGCGGGGCGCGCTGTACCCGCTGCGCGCCGAGCGCGAGCGGCTGGCCTGGCTGCGCGATCTGGGCGACGGCGCGCCGGCGGTGGTGGCGCTGGCCCGCGATCCCGACGAGCCCCGGCTGCAGCTCGGCCTGCCCCCGGGGCACGGCATGGACGGCCGCGCCTTCGTGGACGTGCTCTCGGGCCAGCGGGTCGCCGTCGCCGGCGACGCCCTGGCGCCGCTGGCCCTGCCTGCCTACACTCCCGCGGTGCTCGTGCCCGCCGACCACCCCTGCGCCGCCGTGGCGGCAGGAGGATGACGATGCGCTGGCTGATCTGCCTGACGGCGCTCGCCCTGCCCCTGGCCCTTGGCGGCTGCCTCGAAGACATCGAGGACACCCGCCCCGACCGACGCTCGCCCCTTCCCGACGGCGGGCAGTTCGATCCCGGGCCCCGCCCCCAGCCAGGAAGTGGCTACGGATCCGGCTCGGGTTCCGGCTCGGGGGGGTCGGGCTCCGGTGGGCGGACCGGTCAGGGCTCGGGCGCGCTGACGGCCGAAGACGCCGGCGTGGACGCGACCCCCGACGGCGCCCCGACCTGAAGGTGCCCTTCGGTGCCCGCGACGCGCCCGGCCAGGTAGTCCCAGATCCCCCGCAGCGGCACCCCCGTGGGGCAGATGGCCTCACAGGCACCGCACCCTTCGCCGCAGCCCGGCAGGCTGGCGGCCGCCTCGGCCGCAAGCTGGGTGGCTCGGCTGTAGGCCAGCAGGCGGTCCACCGGGGCCGCGCACACCGCCTCGCACAGCCCGCAGTGGATGCATGCGCCCGCCGCGCGCAGGGCGGCCTCGTCGGCAGCGCTCATGGGCGCCATGCCCTCGTCGGCGTAGTTCTTCAGGAACTGCGGCGCCCCACCGGCGTCGTGCACGCCCGGGATGAGCCGCCGCGCCTGCCGGCGCCAGAAGGCCCACCCGAGCACCACGTAGGCCCAAATCCGCCGCCACATGAGCGCCCAGGGGGTCACCGTGGCCCCCCCTTCGCGGCGTTCTCGCCCGCCAGGTAGCCCGAGAGCACGGCCTTGCCCGAGGCGCAGCGAGTGGCCACGGGATCGGGCCCGGCGAGCACATCGCCTGCGGCGAGCACGTGGGGGTCGATGACGCCACCGTCCAGGCCCAGCACCCGCATCCGATCGTCCACCCGCAGGCCGCCCTCGAACAGGCGGCCCCAGTAGGGCCCGCGGCTGCGCACCGCCGCCACCTTGTCCAGCGGTGGCCGCGGGCGCACGGGCAGGCACAGGGGGGTCACCTCGCTGCCGTCCAGGCCCCCGCTCAACCGGCCCCCGACCGCCAGCACCACCGCGTCGGCGCCCTCCAGGCGGCCCTCGATCTCCACCTGGCAAGCCTCGGCGTGCAGGGCCGTGACGCGGCCCCGCCGCACCGGGATCTCCAGGCGGGCCAGCCACGCCTCCAGGGCGCGATGCAGGCGCAGGCCCGGCGTGCCAGGCGTCGTGCCCAGCGCCTCGGCCACCCGGATCCCCAGCGCCTCCTCGAAGACCGCCCGGTGCACCTCGGGCTGGTCCAGGCCGAGCACCGGGGGCAGCAGGACGCCCTCGAGCTCCCCATGTGGGGCCAGCCCCGCCGCCAAGGCCGCCAGCAGCGCGTCGGCCTCGCCCACCCCGTCGAAGCGCGCCGCCGCCGCGGCGAAGCTGCGGCCAAAGGCGCCGGGCCAGCGGGGCCAGTCCACGGCCACGGGCGCGCCCACCGCTCCCAGCATCTCGGCGAACGGGTGACCCAACGGCGCCAGATCCGCCACCAGCCACCGGCCCCGGCGCTTGCGCGCGGCCGCGTGGCTGGCCGGGGCCATGTCCACCGCGCGGCGGACCCCGTCGGTGTCGTAGAGCGCAAAGGGCCCCCGGGTGAGGGCCAGGGCCGGCAGGCCCGCGCGCACGAAGCCCAGCGCCTCGTCCAGCCGCTGCGGCAGCAGACCCTGCGCCACGAGCGCCGCCGGCCCGATGGCCCACCCGCCGCCATGCAGGGCGGTGGCACCCGGCCGATCGGCCACCACCACCACCTGCGCCCCCAGGCCGTGGGCCCGTGCGGCGGCCACGGTCCCCGCCAGGCCCGCGCCCACGACGATGACCTTCACGAGTCGCCCCGGCGCAGCGCCCAGCGGGTCAGCTCGATCTGGGGCAGGTTGCCCCGGCCCGCCACCGGCGCCTGCTCCCGCCAACGGGCGGTGATGAAGCGCGCCAGCAGCGCGTCGGCCCGCTCGGGCCCACCGCCCTGGTAACCCGCCAGGATCCACGCTGCCCGCCGAGCACAGCGCGCCCCCTGGCAGGGGCCGCCCCCGCAGTGGGTCCGCCGGCGCAGATCCTCCAGCGTGGTCACCCACTCCGTCTCGATGCAGTGGCGCGCTTCGGCCTCGGTCACCGGCTCACAGGGGCACAGGATGCGCCGCTGTGCGGGATCCTTCTCGATGCGCTCGACCACCTCCCAGGCGCGGGCCCCGTGGCGGTGCACCAGCCGCGCAGCGGCGTATCGATCCAGATCGGCCCGCGCCGCCACCTGCCCCACGTCGGGGGTGTGCTCGCCGCCCGGCAGCGGCGTCGAGTGGGTGGTGCAGGCCTTCGACACGCCGAGCTGGCGACACACGGCGTCGGTCGCCTCCTCGGCCATCACGCGGTAGGCCGCCAGCTTGCCGCCCGCCAGGCTGATGAGCCCCGGCGCGCCCTCGGCGGTGTGATCAAAGACCTTGTGATCGCGGCTCAGCTTGTCCTCGATGACCCCGAAGGTGTGCAGCGTGGGCCGCACACCGGCGAAGGCGCGCACC
>JACKDL010000048.1 GCA_020633555.1 Myxococcales bacterium
ATCCCTGCGAGGGCAACGAGTGCCGCGCCGCCAACGAGGTCTGCGTGGACGGCGCCTGCATCGACCGCTGCCAGGCCGCCAACTGCCCGGCGGGCTGGGCCTGCGACGAGAACGGCCGGTGCCTGGATCCCTGCGACAACGTGGACTGCGCCGTCGGCCAGGTCTGCCGCGGGGGCATCTGCGTGGGCGAGAGCTGCTACGAGGCGGGCTGCCCCGAGGGTCAGATCTGTCGGATGGGTGGCTGCGTGGCCAACCCGTGCGCCGGGGTGGACTGCCCCGCCGGTCAGTTCTGCCGTGAGGGCGGCTGCGTGGACTCCTGCGCCACCATCAGCTGCAACCTGGATCAGCAGTGCCAGGACGGCCGGTGCATCCCGGATCCGTGCTTCGGGGTGATCTGCCCCGAGGGCGAGGCCTGCGCCCAGCAGGGCGGCCAGGCTGCCTGTGGTCGGGACGCCTGCGCGGGCATCGAGTGCGGCCCGGGTCGCTCGTGCCAGAACGGTCAGTGCCTGGATTCGCCCTGCGTGGCCATCGAGTGCCCGGATGGGCAGCGCTGCGTCGAGGACGGGGATCAGGCGCAGTGCGCCCCCGACTGGCAGGGCAGCGGCGGTGGTGGCGGCGCGGGTGGCGCGGGTGGCGCCGGCGGCGAAGGGGGCCAGGGTGGCGAGGGCGGTCAGGGCGGCGGCATCGGCGGCCAGGGCGGCGACGGCGGCCAGGGTGGCGCGATGCGGGCCGATCTGGGCGCGGGCGGCCAGGGCGGCGCCGAGCTGGACCTGGGCGCGGCCGGCGCCGGCGGCCAAGGCGGCGGGGTCATCCCCACCGGCGATCTGGGCCTGAGCGCCGAGCCCGAGCCCACCATCGAGGGCTGCAACTGCGACGCCACGCAGAGCGGCTCCGATCCGCTCTTCCTCCTGCTCCTGGGCCTGCCTCTGGGGCTGCGGCGGCGCCGTCGGCGCTGATCGGCAAGGCGACGCGGGCCCCCATCGCGGGGGCCTACGCCGCCACGCGCCCATGGGCTATGCTCCGCCCATGCGGCCCATCCTTCCCCTCCTCTGGCTGACGGGCCTGCTCCCCTTCGGGAGCGGGCTGACGGCGGGCTGCGACGAAGCGCCCTCGACCCCCTCTCCCCCGCCGCTGACTGCCTGCGCGGGTGAGCCCACCGGGCTGCGCCCTGTCGCGCTGGGGACGCGCGCAGCCTGGCTCAGCGTGTGGTCGGCGGTCCCGGGCGAGGCGCTGCTGACGGGGACCGAGCAGGGGCGTGGCGTGATCGCCCGCCTGGCGGGCGGTCGGCTGGCGCCCGAGGCCGTGCCCGACGGGCCGACCCTGTGGTGGGCCTGGGGCGCCCCCAACGGGCCCGCCTGGGCCGTGGGCGAGGCCGGCCGCATCCTGCGCCGCGATCCCGACGGGCGCTGGACCGCCGAGCCCAGTGGTCTGGATGACAAGGCCGTGCTGTGGGGGATCTGGGGGGCCAGCGCCAGCGACCTGTGGGCGGTGGGTGGCAGCACCCGCCGCGGCGGCCCCAAGGCTGTGGTCCTCCGATCCAGCGGCAACGGCCAGTGGCACCGGGTGCTGGACGCGCGGCTGCCCAGCGAAGACCCCACGGATCCATTGGCGGGCAGGAACCTGTACAAGGTCTGGGGTAGCGGCCCCACCGAGGTGTTCGTGGTGGGCGAGGCGGGCATCGCGTTGCGGTGGGACGGCCAGGCGTGGGCGACGCTCCCCGGTGCCGATGCCCTGCTTTTCACCGTGCACGGCCACCCGGCGGGCGCCCGTTTCGCCGTCGGCGGCCTGGACCAGGGGCGGGTCTTCACCGTGAACGACACCCGACTCGAGGAGGTGCCCTTGGGGGCGCTCAACCCACTCAACGGCGTCGCGGTCAGCCCCGACGGGGTCCTGGCCGTGGGGGCTCGCGGGGTGATGTTGTGGAACGACGGCCTCGCCTGGTGCCGCCAGCGCCCGCAGCCCGACTGGGCGACGGCGACGCTCCACGGGGCTCGGCTGGCACCCGCCCGCTGGGCGGTGGGCGGCGATCTCGCGGCGCAGACCGCCGGCGTGATCCTCACTGACGAGCCCGTGGACGAGGTGGCGCTGCCGTGAAGTCCCTCCCCCCCCCGAACCCCAGCGCCATGCTGCCGGAGAGCAGCGGCATCTTCGCGCGCCTGGGCCGCACGTTCGACCAGGTGAACCGCGACGAGGGCCTGGCCGAGCGCCTGCGTCCCCACGCCGAGGCCGGCACCCTCGTCTACGTGATGCGCACCCGCAGCCTGCTGGACTACCTGTTCTTCAACCACCTGTTCCTGAAGCTGGGGTTGCCGCTGGCGCAGATCGCCAACGGTGTGGATCTGAGCTTCTTCCGGGGCCTGCGCGCCTGGCTGGGAGGGCTGTGGGCCCGCCTGACCGGAGGGCGTGGTCAGGGGCGCTGCGCCGACGAGTTCGCCGCCATCGTCGCGGGGGCCCAGCCGGCCCTCCTGTTCCTCAAGACCCGGACGATCACGGGTGATCGGGTCGTCGATCCCGACATCCTGGAGCGCCTCATCGCGCTCCAGCGCACCCAGGACCAGCCCATCCTCCTGCTGCCGCAGCACATCGTCTGGCCGCGCCGCCCACCGAGCCAGCGGCGACGCTGGCGCGACATCCTCTTCGGCAGCCAGGACAGCACGGGCCGGCTGAGCAAGATGGTGCACTTCTTCCTGGGCCTGCCCCAGGCGGTGGTCCAGGTGGGCGAGCCCATCGATCTGGCCCGGCAGGTGGCCCAACACGAGGGCTGGAGCGACGAGCGGCTCGCCCGCAAGGTGCGCCGGGTGCTGTTCATCCACCTGGCTCGCGAGGCCATGGCCATCCACGGGCCCAAGGTCAAGGAGCCCCACCGTATCCGGCGCGAGATCCTGGAACGCAAGGCCTTCCAGACCGAGCTGAAGGCCCTGGCCCGCACCGAGGGCCTGGCGTGGAACCAGGCCTACGAGCAGGCGCGGCGGGATCTGAAGGAGATCGCTGCCGCCACGCGGTTCGAGTTCGTGCTCGGCTTCGGCAAGCTGCTCGATGTGGTCTTCGGCCGCATCTTCGACGGCGTCGAGGTGGACGAGCCCGGGATGCGGCGGGTGAAGGACGCCGCCCGGCTCAGCCGGCGCGCGCCGCTGGTGCTGGTGCCGAGCCACAAGAGCCACCTGGACTACCTGGTCATCTCGTGGGTCTTCCTGCGGCGGGAGTTCATCCCCCCGCACATCGCCGCGGGCGCCAACCTGAGCTTCTTCCCGCTGGGCTTCTTCCTGCGCCGCGCCGGCGCCTTCTTCCTGCGCCGCAGCTTTCACGGCATGCCGCTCTACAAGGCGGTGTTCCGCCGCTACGTCTGGAAGCTCGTCCGCGAAGGCTACCCGCTGGAGTTCTTCCCCGAAGGCGGTCGGAGCCGAACCGGCAAGCTGCTGCCCCCGAAGATGGGCATGATGGCGATGCTGCTGGAGGGCGTGCGGGCCGGCGAGTTCAAGGACCTGCAGTTCGTGCCCATCAACCTGAGCTACGAGAAGGTGGTCGAGACCGCCAGCTACAGCCGGGAGCTGACCGGTGGCACGAAGAAGGCCGAGAGCGTGGGGGGCGTGGTCCGGGCCGGGGGGGTGGTGCTGCGCCGCTACGGGCGCATCTACGTCAACTTCGAAGCCCCCGTGCGCCTGAGCGACTACCTGGCCGAGCAGGGGCTGAGCCTGGATGACGGCACCCCCGACGACGACTTCCGCGACACGACGCGGCGGTTGGCCTACCACCTGATGCGGCAGATCCAGGAGGCCACCATCGTGCCCCCGTCGGCGCTCATCGGCGCAGTCCTCCTCAGCCACGATAGGCGGGGGATGTCGGTGGCGCGCCTGCGCGAGCGGGTGGGCTTCCTGGTGGACCTGCTGGAGCGGCGCGGCGCGCGCCTGTCCGCCTCGATCCGGCACCGCCTGGCCCAGGCCGCCCCGCAGCTCGAGGCCGCCGCCCAGCGCTCCACCCGCGACGCCCACCGCGCCCGCGGTGAGGCGCTGCGCCCGCTGCTCGATGAGGCGATGGGCCTGCTGAAGAAGCTGATTCAGCGGGTGGACGCGGGCGGCGACGTCATCTACACGGTGCCCGAGCGGGCCCGCATCGAGCTCGACTACTACCGCAACACGGTGCTCGGCATCCTCGCCCCCGAGGCGCTGCTGGCCACCGCCCTGCTTGCGGCGCGGCGCCCCGTGCCCTACGCCCAGCTCGCCAGCGAGGTCAGCCGGCTGAGCGACTGGTTCAAGCTCGAGTTCATCTACCCCACCAGCCAACCCTTCGAGGCCAACTTCGAGGCCACCCTGGTGCGGCTCGAGGCCGAGGGTTTCGTGGGCCGGGAGGGCGACACGGTGGTGGCCAGCGCCCCCAAGACGCTGGAGTTCTTCGCCGGAATGCTGCGCCACCTCGTGGAGGGCTACTGGATCGCGGCGGACGCCCTGCGGGGGCTGGCCCACGGCCCCATGGAGAAGAAGGAGTGGCTGGAGTACGCCCGCGAGCACGCGGAGCGTGAGTTCCTCGAGGGTGACGTGTCGCGCCAGGAGTCAGCGTCCACCGCGGTGCTCGGCAACGCGCTGGAGCTGTTCCGGCAGGAGGCCCTCGTGGTCGAGGCCACGCGACCCGGCGGCCGCAAGCCCGTCACCGTGTACCGGCTGGCCCCGGGGCGGGGCCTGGACGACGTGGCCTTCCGCCGCGACGACCTGGGCTTCTTCCTGAACCGCCAGCGGGACGCCGAGCCCGCCCCGGCCGAGGCCCGAGTGGCCCAGGAGCCCACCGCCGAGGCGGCCGATCAGGCCCCGTCCACGGTGCCCCCTGCGGCCCCGCCGGAGGACGTCGAGCCGGGCGCCCCCGAAGAAGAGGGCGTGGCCGAGAAGACGAGCGCGTCCTCGCCATCCGAGTAGTACCGACGCCGCCGGCCCACCGCCTCGAAGCCCAACGACCGGTACAGCCCTTGCGCCGGCTCGTTGCCTTGACGCACCTCCAGGAACACCTGGGCCACGCCACGGGTGCCGGCCCACGTCAGCAGCGCGGTCACCAGCGCTCGACCTGCGCCGCTGCGGCGCGCCGCGGGATCAACCGCCACGTCGTGCAGCTCCACCTCGACGTCGGCGTCGTGCGCGATGAGGTAGCCCAACACGCCCTGGGGACCGACGGCCACCTGACACCAGGCGCGGGGATCGGTCAGCAGCGCGCGGAAGTCGTCGGCCCGCCGCGGGCCCCGCCAGGTGGCCTCGATGCGCAGCACCGCAGGCACGTCGGCGTCGGCCATGGGCCGCACGGCCACCCCCACGGTCAGGCGCCGCCCTCGGGGGGGCTGGGGAGCATGCGCTGGATGCGCCGCCACAGGGGCTCGATGCCCTCACCGGTGAGGGACGAGAAGGCCACCACCTGGTGGCGGGCCACGCCAAACCGGCGGGCCAGCTCGGCCAACACCGGCACCTGCTTGCTCTTTGGGAGCTTGTCGATCTTGGTGGCCACGAGCCCCACCTGCAGGCCGTTGGCGGTGGCGAAGCCCACCAGGTCGCGCTCCCACTCGCCCGGCGTGCGCCGGCAGTCCACCAGCAGCAACAGCCCCTTCAGCGGCGGGCGGCCCGAGAGGTAGCGCTCGACCATGGGCCCCCAGGCCGCCTTCACCGACGGCGGGACCTTGGCGTAGCCGTACCCGGGCAGGTCACACACCACGAACTGCCCGTTGATGTCGAAGAAGTTCAAGAGCTGGGTGCGGCCCGGGGTGCCGCTCACCTTCGCCAGCCGCCGCTGGTTCACGAAGGTGTTGAGCAGGCTCGACTTGCCCACGTTGGACCGGCCCGCGATGGCGATCTCGGGCAGCCCCGTCTCGGGGTAGCCCCCGGGCGCCACGGCGCTGGTGATGAACCGCGCGGTGTGGACGTGTGGGTTCTCAGGCATGCCCTGCCCCCAGGCCCACGGCCAGCGCCGCCAAGAGCAACCCGAGGGCGGTCAGCGAGGCCCCACGGCGGGGCGCGTCGGCGTGCAGCCAGGCCAGACCCAAGACCGCCGCGGTGAGCCCCTGCGCCAGCTCGGCCGGCCGCCAGGGCGCGCCGCCCACCCACGCGATCTGCCACGCCATCGCCGCCAACGCCGCCAGCGCCCCCAAGGCGGGCCACAGAGCCACCGCCCTGGCCGGCATGGGCCGGACGGCGCTCAGGCCGGCCACCAGGCTCGCCGCGCACACCACGCCCACGGCCACCAGCCCCGGCACCTCGTAATGCCAGACGCCATCGGGGATCGTGAACCCGGTCACGTGGGCCGCCGCCAGGTCGAACCCCTGCAAGAAGGCCCGCACGCCCGGCTCGCCCTGCCCCGTGCCGCCCCCGCCCGCCAGGGTGGCCAGCGCGAAGGCGCTGCCTGCCAGCGGGAGCACGGCGCCCACCAGACTGGCCCGGTCCTTGGCGCCGCGGCTCGCCAGGCCCGCGCCCAGCACGCCGGCGGCCGCCATGACCAGCAGCGCCAGCCCGCTGCCTTGGACCGGGCGCTGCAAGGGCACCTGCCGGACCTGCCGCCGGGCCCCCGGGCGTTGGATCACCACCCGGGCGTGCACCGCGGCGCCCTGCACCGACCGGGCGGGGGCCGCCAGGTCCTGCCCCAGGCCACCCCCGGGCCCCAAGGCGAGCGCCAAGGCCAGGCCGGCCACGGCGATGCCCGCGCCCCCGCGCCACCAGCGGCCCCCGTCGGGGCCTGCGCTCAGCCCGCCACCCAGGAACGCCGCGAAGGCGGACATCAACGACAGCAGCGCCGGGGTCATGCGGGCCTCCTGACCAGGCCGAGGAGCAGCCCCAAAGCCATCAGGCCCAGGCCGGCGTTCAAGGGCGCCAGAGGGCCGCGACGCCGCACCCCCAACACCACCGCGGGCGCGGCCTCGACGGCGTCCAAGGTGAGGATCCACGGGGCGGCGCCCAGGCGGGCGTCCAGATCGGGCGCCCCCACGAAGTGCCAGGCCGTCTGGCTCTGCTTGTCGCCCCAGCTCAGGGTGATCTGTGCGGCCGGGCCCAGGGCACGGCCAAAGTCGCCGGACAGGCGGGGCACCTCCACCCGGACCCCCTCGGCGAGCAGCCGCGCGCTGCCTTCGGGCACCAGGACCGTCACCGGCGCGCCCTGCCCTTCGGTCCGGGGTCGAGCGGTGATCCGCGCCGCCGTCGGCGCCGCCGGCGCGCCGTCGCGCCGACGGAGCAACGCCCACGGTCCCACCACCACCTCACGGCCATCGTGGGGCACCACGGCCTGTCCCACCTCGTGCTCGCCGGTGCCGATGCGCACCGCCAGCCCCTCGGGGCTCTGCTGCGTCACCAGCACCCCGCCCAGGTGGACCGGGACGGTGCCCTGCCCGATGACCCGGTCGTAGGTCTCCACCGGCCCCGCCCCCTCGCCCAACCTCAGCGTGCCCGCGGCGCTCCCACTCTGCGTGGCCCCCCAGGACGCAAGGGCCAGCCCGGCGGACCAGACCAGGGCCGGGACGGCCTTCGTCCCGTACCGCGCCCACGCAAAGGCCGACGCGGCAAAGGGCAGCGCCACCAGCGGGATCTGCAGGACTGCGGCGCTCACCCCGCCGCCGGCCGTGGGCGCCAGCAGGTGCGCGATGGCCGCCGCGACCGCCCAGGCGGCCAGGGCCACGCTCGTCCACGGGGACGCCAGCGTCTGCCACGCGCTGGCCCAGCCCCCACGCATCTCGGGCCCTTGCGTCATCGGGGTGCACCTCCTGGCGGGTCGGCCGAAGTGGGGGGTATAGCACCTCGGGTGCCCCGAACGGAACGGCCGGCGGCGGCATGGCGCGCCGGGCCCCGTTGCCGTATCGTCGCCCCATGCTCATCGGACTGACCGGCGGCATCGCCTGTGGCAAGAGCACCGTCGCCCAACTCCTGACGGACCGTGGCGCCGCTGTGGTGGACGCCGATCGGGTGGCCCGAGAAGTGGTCGCGCCGGGCAGCGCGGGCCTGGCCGCCCTGGCGCAAGCCTTCGGCGCCGAGGTGCTCGATCCCCGCGGCCACCTGGACCGGGCCCGGCTGGCCACCCTGGTCTTCGGCGACGCGGCGGCGCGCCGAAGGTTGGAGGCCATCACCCACCCCCTGATCGCGCAGGAGAGCATGCGCCAGCTCGCTGCCGCGGCGGCCACGGGCGCCCCCCTGGTGGTGTACGACGCCGCGCTGCTCTTCGAGTCGGGCCGCGCCGAGCACTTCCGCCCGGTGCTGGTGGTGTCCGCGCGCCCCGAGGTCCAGCGGGCGCGCCTCATGGCTCGGGATGGGCTCACGGCGGCCGAGGCGGACGCGCGGATCAACGCCCAGATGCCCGTGGCCGACAAGGCCGCGCGGGCCGATCACGTCATCGAAAACAGCGGCGATCGGGCGCAGACCGCGGCCCAGGTGGCCGCCCTGTGGGCCCAATGGGTGCATCCATGAGTGACCAGCCTGCCCCCCAGGTGCTGATCACCGGCTTTCCCCGTCTGTTGGCCCGTGGGCTTGCGCAGCGGATCCTGAACACGGCGACCCGAGCCCAGGTGGTTCTGCTGGTGCCCCCCGGACACTTCGAGGCGGCGCAGGCCTTCGCCGACGGCCTGCCCGACGACCTCGCACACCGCCTCACCCTGCTCGAGGGCGACCCCGACGGGGTGGATCTGGGTCTCCCGGGCCCCCGAGTGGCCCGCCTGCTCGACCACACGACCCACATCATCCACGCCGCCCTGCGCCAACAGGGAGCCGACGTGAAGGCCGCCAACGCCCGCCGCTTCGCCACGGTACTCGACCTGGCGCGCGAGATGCCGAGGCTCCAGCGGCTGGGGGTCTTCTCCACCGCCTTCGTGAGCGGCGATCGCGCGGGCACCATCCAGGAAGAGGATCTGGACGAGGGTCAGGCGCTCCGCAGCGCCTTTGAAGCCAGCCAGCTCCACGTGGAGCGCCTCGCGCGCGCCGAGATGGCCCGGCTCCCCATCACCGTGCTGCGACCCAGCGCCATGATCGGCCACAGCCGCACGGGCAACGCCACGGGCCTGACCGAAGGCCCCAACTACCTGGTCCGCCTCATGGTCACGCTGCCCGCCGAGGTGCCCGTGCTGCTGCCCGGGACCGGGGGCGTGCCCTTCAACATCGTGCCCGTGGACTACGTGGTCCACGCCACTTGGGCTCTGCTGGAGGCGCCCGAGGCGGTGGGGCGGACCTTCCACCTCACGGATCCGAACCCGGTCAGCGCTCGTAAGGCCTTTGAACTGTTGAGTGATCTGGCAGCGCGCCCGGCCCCCTTTGCCGGCGATCTGGCCGCCACCTGGGCCCGCCGCGCCCTGCGCTGGACCAAGCTCGACCGGCTCGCACCGGCGCAGGCCGCCCTGCTCGACGACCTGAGCCGCCACGTCATCTACAACTGCTCGGGGACCTTGGAGTTGCTGGCCGACACGGGCATCGAGTGCCCGCCCTTCGAGGCCTACGCCGACACGCTGGTGAGCTGGCTGGCGGCCCTGGAGCGCGCCGACCGCGGGGCCAACGACGAGGACGCCGACTGACGATCGGCCGCTGGTGCGGGATCGGCGGCTAGCCGATCACCCCGTGCTCCACCAGGCGCGCCAGGATCCGCGTGGCTTCCAGCTCGGGCATGCTCGAGATCTCGATGATGTCCTCGTACGAGGTCATGCCATCCACCTGGGCCAGCACGAAGCCCGCGCGGTGGTCCAGCGACTGCCAGATGATCTCCTGCGGCCGCAGCTTGAGCTTCGGCACCTTGCTCAGCTTGCCCAGGCGCGAGCGGTACATCGCCAACAGGCGGGTGGTGTTCTCGTGCAGGTACGCCAGCGCCTGCTCGTGATCCGGCCGCCCCGACAGCACCTGCTCCACCAGCTCCAGCGAGCCCGTGAAGTCGCCCGCCTGCTGCCGCCGGCGGGCGTCCTTCATCAGCGCGTCGAAGTCGGTGTCGGGGGGCGGCGGCTTGATGAGCTGGCGAATCCCGCTCCGAGCCGCGGCGGGCTTCTCTGCGCCGGACTCCACCGCCTCGATGTCCGCCAGCCCCTGCCGCAGCAGATCCTCCAACCCCTTGGGCGCTGGCGGCGCCGCCGGCGTGATCTCGGCCCGCGGGGGCGGGGCCGGCGGCGGCGCCACCTCGGCCGCGGGCGGCGGCGTCGACGGCGAGAACCGCGCCGGCTCCGGGCCCAGGTCGAAGTCGGGCACCGGGCCGCGCGCCGCGGGGGGCGGCGTGGCCTGCGGTGGCCCGTCCTCCGCGCCCTCCAGCACGAAGTCCACGTCATCGTCCAGGTCGAAGTCGACCGGCATCGGCTCGTCGTCGAGCTCGAACGCCCCGGCTGGATCGCTGTCGAGTTCGAAGTCTGCGCCAGGCCCGTCGCCCAGTTCGTCGTCGCTCAAGGCGTCGGCGCCCAAGCCCAGCGCCTCGCCGGGCACGCTGTCCAGGTCGAAGTCGTCCCCCAGCCCGCCGTCGAGCTCGAAATCCACCGGGCCCTCGTCCTCGCCCAGGTCGAAGGCCGCGGGGGCCAGCGGCGTGGCGCCCAGGTCGAAGTCCGGCAGGGGATCCTCGTCGTCGGGATCGACGAACGGGGGTGCCGGCTCGCCCTCGGTCAACGCCGCTTCGACCGCGGCGAAGTCCACCTCGGGCAGCGAGTGATCCGCGTCCTCCAGGTACTCCAGCGAGTCCGACGCCACGCCCGCCGGCGCCAGCGGCTCATCGAAGTTGATGGGCCCGCCAGCACCGTCGGGGATCCGGGGCGGCTGCGCGCCGGTGCGCTCCGGCGGCCGGGGTGAAGGCGGGCGGCTCGAGGCCACCGCCTCGTGCAGCTCGTCGAAGACCTGCTCGGCCTCGCTGACCTCGATCGAGAGGCTCGAGAAGGCCTCCTCCAGCGCGGCGAAGGGATCCTCGCCGTCTTCGCGGCGCGTGTGCCCCTCGGCCCGCTCCTCGGCCTGCGCCGCCTCGAGCATGCCGTCCAACGGGATCTCGACGGAGTCCCCCGGCGGCGGCACCTCGGACGCCATGTCGAAGGGCATCTCGTCCGGATCCGGCGGCGGCGCGCTGATCTGTGCGGGCGGGGGCGTCTTCAGCACCTCGGCCACCCGCACCGGCGGCGGGGTGCGCAAGGCCGGACGATCGAAGTCGATGGCCTCGGGTGCCGGGTGCCCGATGTCCAAGGAGTCGTCGGGCGACGGCGCCGGCAACGGGGGTGGCGTCGCCTGCTCGAAGGGGCGCGCGAAGAAGTCGGCGTCCTCGTCCACGGTCGCGCTGTGCGCGCCGGTGGGCCGCGCCAGCGGCGCCGCCTCGAGCGCTGGGCTGGCCTCGGTGAGGTCCTCCTCTTCCCAGGCCTTGAAGTCCTCGTCCAGCATCACCTCGATGCTGTCGTCGCTCATCTGCGCCAGGTCGCGATCCGTCCGGCGCAGGGGTGCCCCCACGGGCGCCGCGGGCGTGGAGTCGAAGGCGGCCGTGGCCGCCACAGGCGCCGAGAAGGCCGAGACGTCCATCGCCAACGGGTCCCCGTCCAGCGCGGGCGGATCGTAGGCGGGCGGGGGCGGCGCCTCGGAGGGCAGGCTGCTGTCGGCGGCCCAGGCCGTCGCCTCGCCGCCGGGCTCTGCGCTGATGCTCCCCGGCTCGAGCTCTGAGAAGAAGTCCTCGTCGTCCTCTTCCAGATCGGCCACGGCCACGGGCGCGCTGCCCTTCGGGGGCAGCGAGCCCTGCTCCGGATCCTCGAGGATCTCGGACCAGTCCAGATCGCCCAGCGCCTCCTCGGCGAAGCCCGCCGACGGCTGCGCCACGGGCGGCGGAGGCGGCGGGGGGGCGCTCACGGCCTGGTGCTGCGCCATGAAGGCGTCCACACCGATCTGGAAGTTGTCCTCGATGAAGCGCAGGTACTCGGTGGCGATCTCGTTGCCGGGATCCAGGTCCAGGACCTGCTTCCAGCACGCGAGCGCCTCGTAGAGCTTGCCAGCCTCATAAAGCCCGGCGCCCCGCTCCAGGAGGGTCTGGGCCTCGGCCTGGACGGCAGGATCCGGCATCAACCGACCTTCTGCAGCACGCCCTTGAACATGTTCAAGGTCCGGTTCAAGGCTTCGCCCGCGGTCCGCAGCTCGGTCACGTCCTCGCCCTCCACCGCCTCGGCGGCGCGGTCGAGCACCGTGGACGCCTTGTGCAGGGCGTCGGTCCCGAAGTCGGAACCGGCCAGGACCTCGCGGACCCGGGGGAAGACCCGCTCCACGTCGGCGATGATGCGCTGCACGTCCTGGCGGGCCTGCTCGAGCTCCTCGCCCTTGCGGACGTCCACCATGTGGTCCTGGTTCTCACGGGCCATCCGCCGGATCTCCTCCTCGGTGAGACCCGAGGTGGCGGTGACGGTGATGGCCTGCTCCTGACCGGTCTCGAGGTTCTTCGCCGACACGGACACGATGCCGTCCGCGTTGATGTCGAAGGTCACCTCGATCTCCACCTCGCCCTTCGAGGCCGGGCGGAGGCCCGTCAGGATGAACTCGCCCAACAGGTCGTTCTTCGCGGCCTGCTTGTGCTCGCCCTGGAACACCATGATCTTCACCGAGGTCTGGTTGTCGCGGACCGTCGTGAAGATGTGGCTCTTGCTGCAAGGCACGGTGGTGTTCGCGCCGATGAGCACGCTGAACAGGCCGCCGGCGATCATGATCCCCAGGCTCATCGGGGTCACGTCCAACAGCAGCACAGATTGGTGGTCGTGCAGCAGCGCAGCGCCCTGGATGGCGGCGCCGGTGGCCACCACCTCGTCGGGGTGGACCCCCTTCAGCGGATCCTTCCCGAAGAACTCACGGACCTTCTCCTGCACCAGAGGCATGCGGGTCATGCCGCCCACCAGGAGGACGTCGTCCACCGGCTGGCCGGCCTCTTCGATGGTCTTCGCGCAGATCTTGATGGTGCGATCCACCAGGTCGATGGTCAGCGCCTCGAGCTTCTCGCGGGTCAGCGTCTTCTGGAGGTGGAGCGCCTCGTTGCTGCCCGTCGAGATGATGAACGGCAGGTGGATCTCGGTCTCCCGCACCCCGCTGAGCTCGATCTTGGCCTTCTCGGCGGCGTCGCGCAGGCGCTGGAGCGCCATGCCGTCCTGGCGCAGATCGATCTGGTGCTCCCGGGCGAACTCCATCACCAGGTAGTCCATGATGATCCGGCCGTCGAAGTCCTCGCCGCCCAGGAAGGTGTCGCCCGCGGTGGCCAGCACCTCGAAGACGCCGTTCGAGATTTCGAGGATCGAGATGTCGAAGGTGCCGCCGCCCAGGTCATAGACCGCGATGGTGCGGTCCATGTCCTTGCCGAAGCCGTAGGCGAGCGCGGCGGCGGTGGGCTCGTTGATGATGCGCACCACGTCCAGGCCGGCGATGCGGCCCGCGTCCTTGGTGGCCTGCCGCTGCGCGTCATTGAAGTGCGCCGGGACCGTCACCACGGCCTTCTCGATCTTCTCGCCGGTGTACTCCTCGGCGATCAGGCGCATCTCCTGCAGGATGATGCTGCCGATCTCGGGCACCGAGTAGACCCGGTCGCGCAGCTTCACCCGCGCGTCGTCATTGGGGCCCTCGATGATCTCGTACGGCATGGTGTCCACCATGGTCCGCACGGCCGCCGAGTCCCAGCGCCGCCCCATCAGCCGCTTCGCGGCATATACGGTGTTCGACGCGTTGGTCACGGCCTGCCGCTTGGCAATGTGCCCCACCAGCCGCTTGCCGTTCTCGGAGATGGCGACCACCGACGGCGTGGTCTTGTAGCCGCCCTTGTTCGCCAGGACGGCGGGGCTGCCCCCCTCGACGATCGCCACGCACGAGTTGGTCGTGCCCAGGTCGATGCCGATGATGCGCTCCATCGCAGCCCGCCTTTCCTACTTCTTCTTCAGCGCGTTGAGCGCCTGTTTGACATCTTCTCGGCTGCCGTCCAAGACCTTTGCCCGCTCCAGCGTGGCCCGGGCCTTGGTCGACAGATCCGCAGATTCCTGAATCTTCGCGAGCAGGACCAGATAGTCCACATTCTGCGGCGCCCGCGCCACGGCCAGCTCGGCGTGCGCCATGGCGGTCCGCAGGTCCTTCTTGTTGTCCACCATGTACCGGGCCAGGTGGGCCGCGTGGGCCGGGTCCTGCGCGAGCTCCACCGCCCGAGTGTAGGCTGCGATGGCCTCCTCGCTGCGCCCGACGCTCTGCTCGGTCTCGCCCCGCTCCCAGTAGCGTCCGGCCAGCTCCGACTTGGACTCTCGGTCCGCGCGCTCGAAGGCCTGCTCATAGACCCGGTTGCGCGGGTCGTAGGTGACCGCCAACCGCAGCAGGTTCGCAGCCGTGGTCAGATCGCCCTGCTCGTAGTGCAGCATGCCGTCGCGGTGGAACCGCTCCGCCTTGTTCAGCCGCTCCATCTCGGGCCCGCGGCTCACCAGCCGGCGGGCCTTCGCGTTGCGCTCCAGCCGCTTCTGGATCTCGGCCTTGCGGTCCTTGGCCTCGCGCAGGCGATCCTGCCGCTGGACGGACTCGCGCTCCTCGCGCAGCGACTCCAGCCCCTCGCGGTAGGCCCGATTGCGGGCCTTCACCGCGCGCGCATACGTGGCGCGAAAGCGATCGTCCGACTGCAGCAGCTCGGAGACCTCGGCGGCGTGCCGATAGATGTAGGCCACGTAGGGTTCGAAGGGGCCCATGTCGAGGGTCCGGCGGGCGTCCGGGTGGTACTTCTTCGTGAAGATGAAGAAGGCCTTCTTGAGCTCACGGCGGTCGTCCGTGGGCTCGTCCATGTCGAAGAACTCGAAGTGGTCCAGCCGCGGCAGCATCTGCGACAGGAAGATCACTTCCTTCTTCTGCGCCACCGTCAGCCCGCAGCGCATGAGCAGCGCCCGGTTGTCGAAGGGGAAGCGCCCGTAGCGGTCGCGCCCGGGCTCGCGGGTCGGCAGGCCGGGCACGTACCCCAGGGGTCCGTAGCCTTTCAGGAACTGCACATCGGGCGGCGACACGCCGCGGAAGGGCAACACCTCGAGCCGCGCCGGCCCGTCGTTCGCGGGCAGGGCCGCGGGGCTGGGCGTGTCTGCGGTGGCGGCGGTGCCGGTGATGGCGATGAGGCCCTGACCCAGAAGCGAGAAGAGCACCCCCAGCGCCTCGTTCTGCTGCAGCCCACTGCGCGCGCACACCTGCTCGATGGTGTGCCGCCCGTCCACGAGGTCGTAGATGATCGCCTCGTCCTCGGGCAGCCCGAGGGTGTCGGCGTCGCGCCGGTCCAGGCGGTGTGGAAAGGACTCCCACTCCCCCAGTGCCTGCGCGCCTTCGATGGGCATGCGGTGCCGACCTCCAACCGTGAGCGACCGGCGGACCACCTCGGCGATTGAAGCAGTCCCCCCACGCTTGTTCTATCCGAGGGCCGGCATGCTGGCAACTGCGCGAAACAAGGGGCGGTTGTCAGCAATGGGCCGTTCCAATAGAGTCCGGCGACCTTATCGAACCCTCTGCGGAGTCGCCCGTGCGCTGCTGGCCGCTCGCCCTCCTCCTGGCGCTGCTGACGTCACCGGCCCTGGCCGACGAGGCCTGCCCCCCCGGCAACCTGCTGGCCGGGCGGGCCCCCAGCAAGGCCCTGAAAGTCACCAACGCCAAGCGGATCACCGACGGCGTCGCCCCCGAAGACGGCGACGACTGGCGCACGAATCTGACGGCGGTGCTCACCGGCCGGACGGCCTCGGCCACCTGGGATCTGGGCCGCGAGGTCACCGTCAACTCGCTGCTGGTCCAGGGCGATAACAACGACACCTACCAGGTGGAGGGGAGCGTCGATGGTTTGACGTTCCAGCCCATCTGGCGGGTGCCGGCCCACCCGAACCCCGGGATGCGCATCCGGCTGCAGCAGGGGCTGAACGCCACGGTGCGCTACCTGCGGGTGGGTGACGCGCAGGGCGACAACGCGTACAGCCTGGGCGAGGTGCAGGCCTTCTGCCAGCACCCGGCCACCTGGCCACCGCCCATGGAGCGCAAGACGGGCACGCTCCCGAAGACCGAGACGAGCCGCAAGGTGCGGATGAGCCAGGGCAAGATGGTCCTGGGCATCCTGGGCGGTCTGGCCTTCCTGGGCCTGTTCCTGGCCCGCCGCCGCGAAGACGCCATGCTGGATCTCATCGCCCCGGCCGCGGGCGCGGGGTCGCTCCTGTACGCCGGCTGGATGGTGGTGCAAGAGGCCAACCGCCGCTCCTCCGCCTCGGACGCCTTCGTCTGGGAGAAGCGGGGGCTCGTCATCGCCGGCGTCATCGCGGGGGCGGTGGGGCTGCTCATCGTGAAGCGCTGGCTGGGCAAGAAGCCCGTGGCCCGCGTGGCCGAGCGCGGGGCCCTGAGCATGCTCATCCTGGCGGGGGCGGTCACCTGGGTGAACTTCGGCACCTTCCATGGCAGCCGGGTGGTCCACTACTGGGACTCGTTCCACTACTACATGGGCTCGAAGTACTTCAAAGAGACCCGCTACACCGGCCTGTACCACTGCTCGGCCATCGGCGAGCTGGATGACGGGCGCCGGGACGAGTTCAAGGACCGCCAGCTCCGCGATCTGCGCGACAACCGCCTGGGGCCCGCGCTGCCGCAGCTCGAGCGTCAGGAGGAGTGCCGGCAGGCCTTCTCGCCCGAGCGCTGGGCCGCCTTCCGCGAGGACCTGCGGCTGTTCCGCCACCACATGGGCAAGTCGTGGTGGGCCAAGATGTTCATGGACCACGGCTACAACGCCACGCCCGTCTGGAACATGGTGGGCCAGTACCTGGCGAACCAGGATTGGCGCGCCCACATCCCGCCCGAGGGCAAGACCACCGCGCCGGTTGATCTGGCCAAGCTGAGCCCCGTGGAGCGCGCGGCGGTGAACCGCGACTTCCGCGAGGCGCGCATCCCCGCCTTCGAGCAGCGCATGTACAAGCTGGTGCTGCTGGACTTCCTGCTCTACGCCGGCATCTTCGCGCTTCTGGGGTGGGCCTTCGGGCTGCGCACGGCGGCGCTGGCAATGGTGGTGTGGGGCTCGGGCTACCCCTGGGCCTACTTCTGGACCGGGGGCGGCTACGGCCGCGTGCCGTGGCTGTTCACCGCGGTGCTGGGCTTCTCGCTGCTGAAGAAGGGCTACCCGCTGCTGGGCGGCTTCGGCCTCACCTGGTCGGCGCTGCTGCGGGTGTTCCCTGGCGCGCTGGTGGCGGGCATCAGCCTGAAGATCGCCACCGAGGTGTTCAAGGGCCGCACGCCGAAGGAAGCCGAGCAGGAGCCGGCGCCCGAGGGTGACGGGCTGTGGGCGAAGCTCCAGCGGCGGTTCGGCCGTAGCCACCTGCGCTTCGTGCTGGGCTGCTTCGTGGCGGTGGGCACCCTGGTGCCGGCCAGCCTGCCGGCGGCGGGCGGCTTCGACGCCTACCCCGAGTTCCTCGAGAACAGCCTGAAGCACAAGGCCACGCCCCTGACCAATCACATGGGCCTGCCCACCCTGCTGTCGTGGCACCCCAAGCGGGTGGCCCGCCACACGAAGGACAGCAAGCTGGACGACCCCTTCGCGGTGTGGAAGCAGGAGCGGCAGCGCACGCTGAAGGAGCGCCGCCTGCTGCATGCCGGGCTGCTGGTGCTGTTCCTGGGGCTGCTGGCCTATGCCGGGCGGCGGCTGAACGACTGGGAGGTCACCTCGCTCAGCGTCCTGTTCATGATCGGGATCTTCGAGCTGACCTGTTACTACTACTCGTTCGTGGTGCTGCTGGCGCCCTTCGTCCTCAGACGTTGGCACTACGTGGCGGTGTACATCGCCATGCCCATCGTCACGCAGTACCTGCAGCACGAGATCGGCTGGTACGACGAGCAGTACACGGCCGAGACGGTGGCCGTGCTGGTGCCCGTGCTCTACTTCCTGGGGCACGCCGCCTGGGAGCGGTTCAAGGGCATCGAGCGCGCGCCCGACGCCCTGGAGCCTCCCACCGTCGAGGGGGCAGCGCCGGCCTGAGCCGGGCCCCGCTCAGGGGGGGCCGCCGCTCAAGCCGCCGCAGGGCGGGTCCGGCTCAGAGCAGCGGGCGGCCGCCCATCAGCCACTCCATCACCGCGTTCTGGGCGTGGAGCCGGTTCTCGGCCTCATCGAGGATCCACGAACGCGGCCCGTCGATGACCTCGGCCGACACCTCTTCGCCGCGGTGCGCGGGCAGGCAGTGCAGGAAGATGGCGTCGCCGTCGCCCAGCGCCATCAGCGCCTCGTCCACCTGGAAGCCCTTGAAGGCCGCCACCCGGGCGGCCTGCTCGGCCTCCTGGCCCATGCTGGCCCAGACGTCGGTGGTGATGACGTGGGCGCCCTCGGCCGCCTCCCGGGGATCGCGCACGAGGACCGCCCGATCCCCCGCCGCGGCGAGGATGCTCGGATCGGGGTCGTAGCCCGCCGGGCAGGCCAGCCGGAGCTGGAAGCCCAGCACCTTGGCCGCGTTGATCCACGAGTGGGCCATGTTGTTGCCGTCGCCGATCCAGGCCACGGTCATCGTGGGCAGCGCCTGGGCCCCGAAGGCCATCTGGCAGGTCTGCAGATCCGCCAGCACCTGGCACGGGTGGGTCAGATCCGTCAGCCCGTTGATCACCGGCACCGTGGCGTAGTGGGCCAGGTCCTCGATGATCTGGTGGGAGAACGTGCGGATCATGATGCCGTCGATGTAGCGGCTGAGCACCCGTGCCGTGTCGGCCATGCTTTCGCCGCGGCCGATCTGCAGCTCGTCGGGGCGCAGCATGATGGCCTGGCCCCCCAGCAGGAAGGCGCCCGACTCGAAGCTCACCCGGGTGCGGGTGCTGGCCTTCTCGAAGATCATGGCCAGGGTCTTGCCCCGCAGGGGCTCCACCCGTCCGCCCTCGGCGCGCATGGTGCGCAGGGTCTGGGCGCGGTTGAGCAGGGCGACCAGCTCGGCCCGGCTCAGGTCGTCGATGCGCAGCAGGTCGCGCTTGGCCATCAGGCCGCCTCCTTCTTCACGGCGAGCAGGCTCTCGCGCAGGATCGCGAGGGCCTGATCCACGTGGGCCTCGCCGATGATCAGCGGGGGCGAGAAGCGGATGACGTCCTCGCCCGCCAGGGTCACCAGCAGGCCCCGGGCCTGGGCGGCGTCCTTGACGGCCGCCCGATCGATCTTGGTGGTGTCCACCTGGAGCCCGCACAGCAACCCCAGCCCGCGGGCCTCGAGGCAGCCGTCGATCTCCCGACCCAGGGCCGCGAGGCCGGCGCGCAGGCGGGCGCCGAGGGTCTCGGCCCGGGCGCACAGGTCGTCGCGCTCGATGACCTGCAGCACCGTCAGCGCCGCCCGACTGGCCAGTGGGTTGCCGCCGAAGGTGCTGGCGTGGGCGCCGGGCTCGAAGCCCTTCGACACCTCTTCGGTGCAGAGCATGGCGCCGATGGGCACGCCGCCGCCCAGGCCCTTGGCCAGGGTCATGATGTCGGGGGCCACGCCCTCGTGCTCGTACGCGAACCAGCGCCCCGTGCGGCCCACGCCCGTCTGCACCTCGTCGAAGATCAGCAGCAGGCCGTGCTGATCGCACAGGGCGCGCAGGCCCGCCAGGTAGCCGGCGGGCGGCACGATGATGCCGCCCTCGCCTTGCAGGGGCTCGACGAAGATGGCGCAGGTCTTGTCGCTGATTTTCGCCTCGACGGCGGCCAGGTCGCCGTAGGGCACGTGGTGGAAGCCGGGCACCAGCGGGTCGAAGCCCTTGTGGTACTTGGGCTGGCCCGTGGCGCTGATGGCCGCCCAGGTGCGGCCGTGGAAGCTGTGGGTGGTGGCGATGAACTCGAAGCGGTCCTCGCCGCGCACCAGGCGCATGTACCGCCGCGCGATCTTCAGGGCGGCCTCGTTGGCCTCAGCCCCGCTGTTGCCGAAGTACACCCGGTCGGCGAAGGACAGGGCCACCAGGCGCTCGTGCAGGGCCACTCCGGGCTCGGTCATCCACAAGTTGCTGACGTGCAGCAGCGCGCGGGCCTGCTCGCCGATGGCCTCGGCGAGCTCGGCGTGGCCGTGGCCCAGCGCGCACACGGCGATGCCGGCGGCGAAGTCCAGGTAGCGCTGCCCATCCACCGTCCACAGCCAGGGCCCCTCGCCCCGGGCGAAGGCCAGCGGGGCCGGGCGGTAGTTGGGGGTCATGACCCGGTAGGCGCGCTCGGCGAGCGCCGCGCTCGAGGGACTCATCTGCGAGGGGTTCATGGATCCTCGATGTTCAGACCGTGGGTCTGGCGGAATACCGCGACTGGGGTCAGTCGCGCCACCACGGCGTCCACGTCCACCCCGTCGGGCCACGTCCAGATCCACGCCGGGTGGCCCCACATCGCGTGGTCGCGCACCGAACCGCCCAGCAGCTCACGCAGGCCGTCCGCCCGGGCGATGGCCTGGATGGCCGCCTTCTCGTCGCCCGGCCGGGCCAGCGCGATGAACTCCACATCGGGCAGGAGCGTGGGCTCGAGTGACCAGGTGGCCAGGCCGTGCTTCAGCCCGGTCTGCTTGCTCTCGAACAGCGCCCCCTGCCCCACCAGAAGCTGGCCCTTCAAGGTCTTGCGCAGCAGCTTCACCAGGTAGGTGTTCCACTTGTGCAGGCGCACGGCGGGGGCGTCGGTGGGCTTGGCGCTGCCCAGCAACACGGGCCAGATGCGCCACAGCAGAAACAGCGTGACGAGCAGCACCGAGGCGCCCGCCGTGATCCACAGCGAGCCGGGCTTCGAGAAGTCGAACATCAGCGGACCAGCGTCCCGACACCCTGATCGGTGAAGAGCTCCAGGAGCAGGGCGTGCTGCAGCCGCCCATCGAGGACGTGGACCTTGTGCACCCCACCGTCCAGCGCATCCAGCGCGCAGCTCAGCTTGGGGATCATGCCCCCCGCCACCACGCCGTCGGCGATCCACTGGCGCACCATCGCGCCGTCCACGGCCTGCGCCACCTTGCCGTCGGGGCCCTTCACGCCGGGCACGTCGGTCATCAGGATGAGCTTGCGAGCCATGGTGTGCATGGCGATGGCCGCCGCGGCCAGGTCGGCGTTGACGTTCAGGGGCTCGCCCTCGTCGTCCACCGCCACCGGCGCGATGACCGGGATGAAGCCGCCCTTGGTCAGCAGCCGCAGCTCGTGGTCATCCACGCGGGTGATCTCGCCCACCCGGCCGATGTCCTGCCCGTCCACCTTCAGACGACGGCCCCGCAGGAGCTGTCCGTCGGCGCCCGACAGGCCCACGGCGCGACCGCCGGCCTGGTTGATGAGCGACACGATGTCGGGGTTCACCTGGCCCACGAGCACCATGCGCGCCACCTGCATGGTGTCGTCGTCGGTGACCCGCATGCCCGCGCGGAACTCGCTCTGCACGCCCACGCGGTTGAGCATCGTCTTGATCTGCGGGCCGCCGCCGTGGACGACGATGACGTTGATGCCCACCGCCCGCAGCAGGGTGACGTCCCGGGCGAAGCTCTTGCGGGCCTCGGGATCCACCATGGCGTGGCCGCCGTATTTCACGACGAAGACCTCGCCCGCGAAGCGCTGGATGTAGGGCAGCGCCTCGACCAGCGTGGACGCCTTGGTCTGCAGCAGCTCGATGTCGGGGTTCTCTGCGCGCATCATAGGATGTACCGGCTGAGGTCTTCGTCCTCGAGCACCCCGCCCAAGCGCGCGCGGACGAGGGCGGCGTCGACCTGGACGGTCTGGCCGCGCATCTCCGGCGCCTTGAACGAGATGTCCTCGAGCACGGTTTCAAGGACAGTGTGAAGCCGCCGCGCGCCGATGTTCTCGAGCCGGGTGTTGGCCTCGTAGGCCACCCGCGCGATCTCGGCCAGGGCGTCATCGGAGAATTGGAGGGTCACCTGCTCGGTGGCCAGCAGCGCCTCGTACTGCTTGATGAGGCTGCTCTTGGGCTCCTGCAGGATCCGCAGGAACTCGGCCTCGCCCAGGGCGTCCAGCTCGACCCGGATGGGGAAGCGGCCCTGCAGCTCGGGGATGAGGTCGCTGACCTTCGTCTCGTGGAAGGCGCCGGCCGCGATGAAGAGGATGTGGTCCGTCTTCACCATGCCGTGCTTGGTGCTCACCGTGCTGCCTTCGACGATGGGCAGCAGGTCGCGCTGCACGCCGCCGCGGCTCACGTCGGGCCCCTGGCCGCCGCCGCGGCCCCCGGACAGGGCGATCTTGTCCACCTCGTCCAGGAAGATGATGCCCGACTGCTGCACCCGCTCCAGGGCCAGCTCGACCACCCGCTCCATGTCCACCAGCTTGTCGGCCTCTTCGCCGGTGAGCAGGCGCATGGCCTCCTTCACCGTCACCGACTTGCGCCGGGTCTTGCCGCCGCCCAGCCCGGGCAGCTTGCTGAACATGTCCTGGATCTGCTGGCCGATCTCCTCCATGCCGGGGCCACCGCCCAGCACGCCCAGCGGCATGCCGGGGCCGCCCGCTTGGGCGTCGATCTCGATCTCGTGGGTGTCCAGCTCACCGTCGCGCAGCTTGCGGCGCAGCGCCTCGCGATCCTCGCTGCCCCCCGTCGGGGCGATCGCGCCGTCGGGGCCCACGGCGAAGTAGCCGCCCTTGCGGCCCCCGGGCGCCTTGAGCAGCTCGTCCAGGACCCGATCCTCAGCCTTGCGCGCCGCCTGCGCCTCCACCCGCTCGGCCTGCTCGTGCTTGACCATGTTGATGGCCAGCTCGGTGAGGTCGCGGATCATGGACTCCACGTCGCGGCCCACGTAGCCCACCTCGGTGAACTTGCTGGCCTCGACCTTGATGAAGGGCGCCTGCGCCAACCGCGCCAGCCGCCGGGCGATCTCGGTCTTCCCCACCCCGGTGGGGCCGATCATGATGATGTTCTTGGGCGCGATCTCATCGCGCAGGTGCTCGGGCACGTGGCGGCGGCGCCAGCGGTTGCGCAGGGCGATGGCCACGGCCCGCTTGGCCTTGTCCTGGCCGACGATGTCGCGGTCCAGCTCGCTGACCACCTCGCGGGGGGTGAAGACGGGGCGCTCGGGGTGACTCATCGCGCCACCTCCCGGGCGCTGTCCAGCACCTCCACCACAAGCTGATCGTTCGTGTAGATGTCGATCTCGCTCGCGATGCGCAGGGCCTCGCGGGCGATGGTCTCGGCGTCGAGCTCGGTGTGGCGCAGCAGGGCCCGGGCCGCCGACAGGGCGTAGTGACCGCCGCTGCCGATGGCGATGGCGTCGCCGTCGGGCTCGATGACGTCGCCGGTGCCGCTGATCACCAGGGTGTGCTGCCCGTCGCCCACCAGCAGCAGGGCTTCGAGCCGGCGCAGGTAGCGATCGGTGCGCCAGTCCTTCGCCAGCTCCACGGCCGCGCGCAGCAGGTTCTTGTTGAAGGCCTTCAGCTTGGCCTCGAAGCGCTCCACCAGGGTGAAGGCGTCGGCGGTGGCGCCGGCGAAGCCGGTGAGGATCTGCCCATCGAGCAGCGTGCGCACCTTGCGGGCGCTGCCCTTCATGATGGAGTTGCCGAGGGAGACCTGGCCGTCACCGCAGAAGACGAGCTTCCCGTCGCGGCGCACCGCCAGGATGGTGGTGCCGTGGAAGGTGGGGGCGTCGGACATCGGGGGGCCTTCGGGAGGGGGGCGAGGCCGGACGCTAGGCACCGGCCTCGTCCGTGTCAACGCGCGCTCTGGGGTGCGCCGCGTCGTAGGTGGCCATGAGCTTCGCCACGTCCACGTGGGTGTAGCGCTGGGTGGTCGACAGCCGGCTGTGGCCGAGCTGCTCCTGGATGGTGCGCAGATCAGCGCCGCTGCCCAGCATATGGGTGGCGCAGGCGTGCCGCAGCCAGTGGGGCGTGGCGCCGCCGGTGCGGCAGGCGGGCCGGTGCTTCGCCACCAGGCGCTGCACCGAGCGCACCGTCAGGCGGCCCCCCCGCTGGTTCAGGAACAGTGCCTCGGCGTCCTGACCGTCGGGCCCGGACAGGGCCGCGCGTCGGCTCAGCCAGGTCTCGACGGCGAGCTGCGCCAGCCGCCCCATGGGCACGATGCGCGTCTTGTTCCCCTTCCCCGTCACCCGCACCGTGCCGCCGGTCAGGTCCAGGTCGCGCCGGTTCAGGCTCACCAGCTCGCTCACCCGCAGCCCGGCACCGTAGGCCAGCTCCAGCAGCGCGCGGTCCCGCAGGCCCACGGGCGAGTCGTCCACCGGCGCCTGCACCAGCCGGGCCGCGTCGTCGGGCGAGAGCACTCGCGGGGCTGGCTTCGGCTGCTTCGGCGTGCGCACCCGGGCCGCCGGATCCACGTCCAGCAGCCCCTGGCGCACCAGGTAGCGGAAGTAGGCCCGCACCGCCGCCAGCTTGCGGGCGATGGTGGGCGCCGCCAGCCGCTCTGCGTACAGGGCGGCCATCCAGCGGCGGATCTGCAGGGCTTGGATCCGGGCAGGGTCGAAGCCCTCGCCCACGAACTCGATGAAGGCCCCCAGATCCCGCAGGTAGCCCTCGACGGTGTGGCCGCTGGCCCGCTTCTCGGCGGCGAGGTGGTCGTGGAAGGCGCGGACGGTGGCGTGCATGTCGGGTAGGATACGCGCCTACACTTGCGCCGGCAAACTGGACCTCAGATCCCGGCCTCGGCCCACCAGGCGTTGAAGTCAGCCTCGGCGCGGGCGGCCTGGCGGGCCTTCTTCTCGTGCTTCTTCTCGCGGCGCCGCTTGTCGATCGGCGCGAACAAGCTCCAGTTCAGGTTGCTGGGGCTGTACGCCGACAGGATGCCGTCGGCCCGCAGGTGCCGCCGCAGCGCCCCGAAGGCCGTGGTGGTTGGCGGCACGGGGGGGGCGACGCCCTTCAGCTTCGCCAGCACGTGCCAGGCGATGAGCTGTCCGCAGGCGGTGGACTCCACGTAGCCCTCGACGCCGGTGATCTGCCCCGCGAAGTACAGGTCGGGGTCGTCATGCCAGTGCAGGCCATCGCTCAGCAGGCTGGGGCTGTGCACATAGGTGTTGCGATGGACCGAGCCGAAGCGCAGGAACACCGCCTTCTCCAGCCCGGGCAGCATCTGAAAGATTCGCTTTTGTTCCGGGTACTTCAACCGGGTCTGGAAGCCCACCATGTTCCACGCGGTGGCCTCGGCGTTCTCCATGCGAAGCTGCACCACCGCGTGGGGCTGCTCGCCGGTGCGCGGATCCGTCAGCCCCACCGGCTTCAGCGGGCCGAAGGCCAGGGTCTGCACGCCGCGCTCGGCCATGACCTCGATGGGCAGGCACCCCTCGAAGTACTTCGCCTCCTCGAAGGCCTTGGGGGTCACCTTCTCGCCGTCGACCACCGCCTGCACGAAGGCCTCGTAGGTGGCCTGATCCAGCGGCACGTTGGCGTAGTCGGCGCCCTCGCCCTTGTCGTAGCGGCTCTGGCGCCACACCACGTCCCAGTCGATGCTGTCGGCGTCGATGATGGGGGCGATGGCGTCGTAGAAGTACAAGCTGTCCCGACCCGCGCGGGCGGCGATGTCGGCCGCGAGCGCCGGATCGGTCAGCGGGCCGGTGGCCACCACCGTCAGGCCCTTCGGGATGGCCGTCACCACCTCGCGCACCAGGTCGATGCCGGGGTGCCCCTCGATGGCCTGGGTGACGTGCTCGGCGAACTGCTCCCGGTCCACCGCCAGCGCGTCCCCGGCGGGCACAGCGCAGGCATCGGCGGCCGCCATGATGTGGCTGCCCGCCGTGCGCATCTCGCGCTTGAGCTGGCCGATGGCGTTGCTGGGGTTTGCGCTGCGGAAGCTGTTTGAGCACACCAGCTCCGCCAGTCGGTCGCTGATCTGGGCCGGCGTGCGCCGGTGCGGCTTCATCTCGAACAGCCGCACGGGGACCCCCCGGGCTGCGAGCTGCAGGGCCACCTCGCAGCCGGCCAGGCCACCGCCCACCACGTTCACCGGGGTCATCGCCCGCCTCCTCCCGCCCCGGGCCGCGCCCGGGCATACCGTCCACCGGGGGCGGCGCGCAGCCAGCCGTCCAGCTCCAACATCGTCGCCTGCAGGCTGGCCTCGGCCACGGGCACCCCGGCCGCCGCCGCCAGCTCGCTGAGCAGCCGCGGCTCATCGGTGGCCGCCCGCCACAGCGCGGCCCCCTCCGGCGGGACCTCGGCCGCCCCGCCGCCCGACGTGGGCGCCGCCACGGCCCAGCCCTGCGCCCAGCCGTCGGGCCCGGTGAGCACCTGGGCCCCCTGGGCCACCAGCGCGTGGCAGCCGGCGTGCAGCGGGTTGTCCCAGGCCCCCGGCACCACCCACACCGGCCGCCCAAGGGCCAGGGCCGCCTGCGCCGTCTGCAGCGAGCCGCTCTTGGCCTTCGCCTGCACCACCACCGTCGCGTCGGCCAGGGCGGCGATCCAGGGGTTGCGGCGGGGGTAGGTCCAAGGGGTCGGGGCCAGGGCCGTCGCGAAGGGGCTCACGACGGCGCCCTGCCGCTGTGCCCGCTCGAAGTCGCGGCGGTTGCGGGCAGGCGCCAGGTGGTCCAGGCCCGACCCCAGCACCACCACCGTCTGCCCGCCGGCGTCCAGCGCCCCGCGGTGGGCCGCGATGTCGATGCCCAGGGCGCCCCCCGACACCACGGGCACCCCGCGGGCCGCAGCGCTGCGCGCGATGCGATCGGCGATCTCGCGCCCGTAGGGATCGGCGCCTCGGGCCCCCACGATGGCCAGCCGAGGCCCGGGCGGCAGCGTGCCCAAGCCCCGCAGAGCGCCGACGGGCCAGCCGGGCTCACGGTGGGCGTCATCGGCCTCGATGACCCAGCCGCCGCGCACCACCAGCGCGGCGCGCTCCTCAACGGTGACGGCGGTGGCAGAGGGTGCGGGGGTCATGGGCCCGGGCGAGCGGGACGCGCTCAGTAGTTGCGCTCCATCACCAGCTTGTCGCCGCGGTGGATCTCACGGGCCTCGCGGGTCACCAGCGCCGTGGCCGTGCGCCCCTGGGTGTCCACCACCAGCAGCTCCCCGATCTGCTCCGAGGGCAGCTTCTCGCGGGCCTCGTCGTCCAGATCCAGGTAGTCGTCGCCCTTGCGGAAGACGAAGATCCGGTTGCCCACCTGGATGCCGTCCTTCTCGCCGCGATCGATGAACACCACGTTGAAGGTGCCGATGTTCTGGATCGGCCGCAGGTCATCCACCACGTAGCCTTCCAGATCGATCAGGTTCTGCTTCGGCGCGATGCGGACGTTGTGCGCCCGCTCGGGCATGAGCAGATCGCCGCGCTCCATCTCGACATAGGAGTCGGTGACCTTGGCGCGGGCGAAGTGCTCATCCACGCCGGTGAT
Source organism: Myxococcales bacterium (assembly GCA_020633555.1). Lineage (GTDB taxonomy): Bacteria > Myxococcota_A > Bradymonadia > UBA7976 > UBA1532 > JACKDL01. The sequence goes on from JACKDL010000048.1 coordinate 27,145, forward strand.
CTCCACCACGCCCGTGATCAGCACCTTCTGGCCCAGCTCGTCCCCCGTCTCGGGGTGCACCACGTCGTTCAACACCCGGTAGGTGCTGAACCGCTGCCCGGGGCGGGCCTTGTCCAGCTCGTCCATCTGCAGGTAGACGATGTCGTACTCGGCCAGGTAGCGCTTGCTCTTGGGCGCCCGTGAGAGCACGCCCTTGCGCTCGGGCGGCGCCTCGGCGATGTAGCCCTCGCCGCGGCTGACGTGGCTGGCCTGGGCCGACCCCACCACGTACGTCAGCGTGGGCAGCCCGCCCGCGATCCCCTCGGCCCCAGCAGGCACATAAAGCCGAATGATATCGCCGGGGTAGATCCAGTGCGGGTTGGTCACGTGGGGGTTCAGCGACCACACCGTGGGCCACACCCAGGGATCGGCGAAGAACTCCTTGCAGATGTCCCACAAGGTGTCCCCGGGCTCGACCACGTACTCCTCGGGCAGGTCGTCGGCGGCCATCGTGATGAGCTTCTGAGCCGAGGCGGCGGTGCCCCCCAGGGACAGCGCGGTGCCGAGCAGAAGCGACAGCGTACGAGGCGACATCAGCGGATCCTTTCCGCGGTGGGCGAGGGGCGCATCACATGCGCTCCGGGGAGCCGAGGACCTGGGTGGCCTCCCGCGCGGCGGCGCCGCCCGGGAAGAGGGCCACCAGCCGCGCCAGGGTCTCGCGACCCTCGGCCACCTGGCCCAGCTTGATCTGCGTGCGACCGATCATCAGCAGCGCCGACGGCACCTTGTTGCCGGTGGGGTGTTCCTCGACCACCGACCGGAAGGCCTTCAGCGCCGCCGGGTAGCGGGCCTGCTCGAAGCGCGCCTGCCCCAGCAGGAACAGGGCGTTGTCGGCAAAATCGTGCTGCGGGTAATCGCGGACGAAGCCCTCGAAGGCCACCGTCGCCGCGGCGATGTTGCCCCGATCGTACAGCCCGCGCGCCCGCCGGAACGCCAACAGCGCCTGATCCATGGGCTGGGTGTCGTCCCCCTCGCCCAGAATCCCCTCGCCGCGGGGCACCTCCGCCTTCGGCGCGGGCGCGGCCTCCCGCGGCGCGGCCACCGGCGACGCCACAGGCACCACCCCGATGTTGCCCGCGAAGGCGGCGTTCGCCGGCGGCTCCACCGCACGCGGCTCGCTGCGCCGGGAGCGGGGCTCCACGTCGGCCTGCGTGATGGTGTACGCCGACTCCTCGGCGTCCTCGGGCTCGGCCTCGACCGGCGGCGACAGCTTCACGACCGGCAGCGGCCGCGGCGCATACCCCCCGTGCAGGGCGGCCGACTCGGCCTTGTCTTCGAGCAGCGCCAGCCGATCCCGCATGCCGCGCAGGGACTGCCGTTGGGCCTCGAAGGACTCCCGCAACACCTGGATCTCGCGCCGCTGCGCCGAGAGCTGGTCCTCCATCCGCTCGAGGGTGGCGCCGTAGCACCCCCCGAGCAGACTGCTCAGCCCTGCGATCATGATCGGCCGTGCCAGATGCACTGAGACTCCGGGGACTTCGCGCCGTGTGGATTGTCAGCGCACCGCCCCACGGGTGTCAACGGCCCGCACACCCCGCCGTCAGGTCCCCGACGCTCCCCACGCCCCAACCACGCCCCCCCGGGTCCGCAGCCGCACGACCGACTGCCAGTTGGAAGCTCCCCTGGTCGCCGGATGGCGGAAGGCGTGCTCGCCAGCAATCGGCGGAACTCGAACCCAAGGAATCAACGCTGTGCGTCAGGCGGCGAGGCCCTTGGCCGAGCCGAAACGCAACGGTCAACCTGTCGTCAGTGATCGAAGCGAATCTGGGGTGGAAGGCGTCTTCGTCGCCGAATGGCGGAGACTGCCCCACGACGAATCGACGCTGGGCGTCAGGCGGCGAGGCCCCCCGGCCGAGCCGAAACGCAACGGAGGAAGAAAGGGCCCGGGCACGCCGGCGACAGGCGAAGCCTGGAGCCGCCGTGGTGGGGGGTCTGGGGGGGCGCAGTCAGCCCCCCCAGAAAAGACCAGCCCTGCGAGCCGGCGGACCGCCGAGAGCCCGCCACGCCCGCAGGCCTCAACCCATGATCAAGGCGCCATGTTCGGGATCACGCAGTCCGCCGGCTCGCAGGGCTGCTGCCCCTCGGGCAGCACCGACGGATCGCGGCAGGCGCTGAAGCAGCCCAGGAAGTCCAGCTCCTCGGGCTGGCCCACGTCGTTGGTGCCGATCTCGACGGTGCCCAGCCAGACGCCGCCGTTCAGGCGGTCCACCCGCAGATCGCCGTCGGTGTCGGCATACAGGGCCTCGCCGCGGATGCGGAACTGCTCGGGCTCGAACTGCAGCCGGGCCACCTGGTCGACGATGACGTCACCCAGCGCGCCCACGAGCACGTCCTGGCAGGCGCCCTGGCCCAGCACGTCGTCCACCGACTGGCAGGGACCCTCCAGCAGGGTGCCCAGGGCGTCCTGCAGGGTGATGGGGCCGGCGTCGCCGAGCACGGCGGGCAGCACCCACTGCTCCATGATGGCCAGCAGCAGCAGGCCGTAGCGGAAGCGCAGGCCGTGGGGCTCGATGATGATCTTGTCGCCCTCGAGGCGCGCGTCGAAGCGGCCCTCGATGACCTCCTGGTTCTGGCTGGCGGCGCGGATGGGGAAGTCCCGCTCACAGGGCGCCTGCATGCAGCCGTTGCGCCACACCACCCGGAAGCGCTGCCACCGGTTCAGGTTCTCGCCCTCGAGCCGGTTCTCCATGTTGGGCAGATCGGCGGCGAACTCGAGCTCGCCGATGATGGTCAGCTCACCCGCGATGGTGAAGACGTCGCTGATGATGGTGAGGATGTTCTGGACGTTCTCGGGGAGCTGGTCGAGCAGCCGGTTCACGAGGGCGCCGCCGACGCCGGCCAGGGCGTCGCAGAGGCCGCCTGCGTCCAGCAGGTCACAGGCCAGCCGCACCAGCGCCTCGCCCCGGTCGGGATCGTCGCTGCCGATGATGGCCAGCGCCCGGATGATCTCGGCCACGACGCCCAGCGACTCGGGCACCGCCGAGGCCACGTCGCCCATGCGGGTGGACTCGAGCAGGCTGATGAGGTCCAGCTCGTTGCGCACGCGGAACTCGGGCTTGCCGAAGGCCAGGGGCAGGTCGAGCACGTTGACCTCGACCTGGGCGCGCTGGCCGCCCACCACCGCGGCGTTGTCGAAGCAGCCGAAGCCCACGGTGTCGAAGGTGCCGTCCATGTCGCTGTCGGCGAGCAGGGTGGCCACCACGGTGAAGCTGTTGCCGTCGGTGTCATCGATGGCGAGCTGGTTGTCGAGCTCGGTGTAGGGGTCGATGTCCTGGGCGAAGTACGCCGGGGGCAGCTCCGTGGGCGTGGTTCGCAGCGTGGCGCAGTTGGGGCCGGCGACCCAGCCGCCCTGGCCCTGGTTGGCGAACAGCGACACACGGGCCGTCAGCCGGCTGTTGAACAGGTCGTTCTCGTAGCGGCGCGGGTTGCTGGCGTAGTTGACGGTGATGTCCAGCACGCCCTGGCCCGGGCGGACCACGTTCACCCGGATGTAGACCGGATCGATGTCGTCGGCGCCGTCCACCGAGGCCTCGACCTCGAAGCTCACGTCGCGCTGGCCGGCCACCAGGTTGAAGGCGGCGATGCCGTCGTCGCCCGTCGGGCGTGCGGCGCTCTCGAGGATGCTGCCCTCGACGCCGTTGGCGGTCTGATCCACGCCGTTCTCGTCGAGCAGCTTCAGGCGGATCCGCTCACCGGCCACCGGCCGCTCGGCCTGCGTGTTGATGTCGAAGCCCACGAGCTGCAGGCGCAGCTCGGTGCGGGCGCCGCGCTCCATGAGGATGGCCGCGTCGCTGACCACCCGGAGCTCGCGGGCCCCGAGCACCGGCGTGGTGCCCTGGTCCTGGGTGGGGTTCACCCCCCGGTCGGCCTGGGGCAGCGGGTTCATGTCGCCCACGGGCGGCAGCATGTCCTGAGTGGGCTCGGCCGTCGGCGCGGCGTCCGAGCAAGCGGCCAACCCGAGCGCGGCGAGAAGCAGCAGCGCGCGGCGGTTGAGAAGCGTCGTCATGTTCCAAGTCCCCCAATCCCGGTGCAGGCCGACGAGCCCACGGAATACAGCGATGGCCGCGTACAGCGATGGCCGCAGCGCCGCCGCCCAAAGCAGTTCGCGTGCCATTCTCGTCAAAGGGGTTCGGCCACGTCAAAAGGGATGCGCGTCTGCGCATTTGCGGGGCCTGGCGGGGCGCCGCCGCGGGGGGCGGGCCCATGCGCCGGGTGGCCACTGCAGCGGCCACCCGGGCGTGGGGGTCAGGGCACCAGGCGGTCGAGCACCGTGCCCAGGCGGGCGAGCACGTCCTTGGTCTGCTCCACCGTGCCCACCGAGAAGCGCACCCAGCCGCTCAGCCGGGGCAGGTGCGAGCGGTCGCGCACGTAGACCCCTACCTCCTGGAGGCTGCGCACGACCCAGGGCGCGCGGTCGAACTGGAGCATGACGAAGTTGGCCGCCGTGGTGCGGAAAGGCACGTCCCGCGCGGCGCACCACTCCGCCATCAGGTCCTTGGCGCGGGTCACCTGGTCCACGTACCACGCCAGCCAGGCCTGATCATCGAGGGCGGCCATGGCGCCCACCTGAGCCAGGACGTTGACGCTCTTGGGGTTGAACACCCGGCGCATGTCCTCGACCACCACCGGGTGCGACACGGCGTAGCCGATGCGCAGGCCCGCCATGCCGTAGGCCTTCGAGAAGGTGCGGGTGACGATCAGGTTGGAGTACGTGTGCAGCAGGCCCATGGCGCTGCGCCCCGAGAACTCGGAGTACGCTTCATCCACAATCACCAGCCCGTGGGCGGTGGCTTCGCACAGGGCGGCCACCTGGGCGGCGCTGTACTCCACGCCCGTGGGGTTGTTGGGGCTGACCACGTACACCAGCCGCGGCTGCACCCGCTTGATGGCCTCGACCAGGCCGTCCACGTCCGCCGCGAACAGGTCCTCGCCGTAGTGGTGCACGATCTCGGCGCCGCGGGTCTGCGCGAACACCAGGAAGTGCTGGTAGGTGGGCGACGCCACGAGCACCGGATCGCCGGGGCTGAGGTAGGTGGTGCAGATGGTGTCCAGGGCCTGATCGCTGCCGTTGGTGATCAGGAGCTGGTCCTCGCCCACGCGGTGGAACACCGCGAGCTTCTCGGCGAGGTTGGTGCTGTTGAGCACCGGGTACCAGTTCAGGTGGTGCGCCTGCCCCAGGAAGGCCTGGACGGCCTCGATGACCTTCGGCGACGGCGGCACCGTGGCCTCGTTCCAGTCGAGCTTGTGGGGCACCTGCGCCGGGTGCGCGTGGATGTGGTCCAGCGACGACACCGCCTCATAGGGTCGGATGGGCCGCACGAGAGCGGCGGGCCGAACGACCATGGACCGGGGCTGGGCCTCGGGATGGGCGACACGCAGGCCGGGCTTCTTGCTCACTTCGTTCCACCTCACTGGCGAGCTCCCCACTCGCCGTTCGCCTGGGCCGCATAACCATGGCAACATCGGCCGGGTGCCCCTTTCACCGGGGCGGGACCCGCGTGTCAACCCGTGCGCGGCGCAGCTTTTCGACGGGGAATGCGGAAGCACGTATCGTGCCAGCTTCTCCCAGGAGGGTGAATGGCCCGTCGGCCCCAAGGCCCCCGCCACCGCTTTCAGCTCGACGTCCTGTTCAAGGGCGGCCCGCGCATGAAGCCGGCGCTGACTCACACCGTGGGGCTGCACGGGGTGTTCATCCGCACGGACGAGCACCGGCCCATGAATCAGCTCGTGCGGTTCTCGGTGGTGGATCCTCAGGGCGGGCGGCACCTGGACCTGATGGGCATCGTCACGCAGGTGGTGCCCATGGCGGCCGCCACCCGTGACCAGCCGCCGGGCATCGACGTGGAGCTGTTCGGCAACGCCCGCGAGGCCGAGGCCTGGTGGCTCCACCTGATGCGGCGGGTGAAGGCCTGGGTGGAGCGCGGCTACACCAGCGCCCGGTGCCCCGGCTACGACCCCTGGACCGGCACGGTCCACGATCCGGAAGACGCACCCCAGAAGGCCCTGCCCCCTCGACCGGCCGAGCCGGCGCCCCCGCCCGCGGAGCCCGCGCCGCCCGCCGCAGCCATCCACCGGCGCGCGGCCCCCAAGCCGCAGGGGGCCTGGATCACCCAAGGCGACACCGTGCGCCGCCAGCATGTCCGGCGGCCCGCCGGGCGCTTCAACGTGACCGTCCGCCCCGCCGATCGCGCGGCCCTGAGCCACTTCGGGCTGAAGGACATCAGCGAGGGCGGCACCTTCGTGCTGGCCGGGCAGCTTCTGCCGGTGGGCACCCGGGTGAACGTGCGCCTGGTGCACCCGGACGCGCCGGCGGACTTCCTGCTGACGGGCGAGGTGGTACGGGTGGTGGACAGCAAGGATCCCGACGAGAAGGGCATGGGGATCCAGTTCGACACCGGCACCGTGGACGTGCACGAGTGGGTGGCGTTCCTGCAGCAGGCGGCGCCCGTCCGCCAGCCCGAGGTGGCGCCCGTGCCGGACGACGCGCCCCAGGTGAAGGTGCTGCGCCGCCGCCGGCCCGGCGACGGCCAGCCCTGATCAGGCATCAGAGCCCGCGAGACGACGGAGATCCACCCAAGATGGACCAGAACGAGCGCATCGAGCAGTTCCGCAAGATGGCCCAGGCCAACCCCGACGACGACCTCGCGCACTTCGCGCTGGGGCAGGCCCTGAGCGATGGGGGCCGCTTCGCCGAGGCGGTGCCGGTGCTGCGGCACGTGGTGAAGCTGAACGACACCTACTCCCGGGCCTGGCTGCTGCTGGGCGAGGCGCTGGAGCACACCACCGACGACGACGGCGCCGTCGAGGCGTGGCAGGCGGGCTACGAGGGGGCCCTGCGCCGGGGCGACCTGATGGTGGCCAACGAGATGAAGGCGAAGCTGGTGGCCCGGGGCGCCGAGGTGCCCGAGGATCCCACCGCGGCCGGCGCGGGCGACGTGGAGTTCGAGGATCGTGAGCCGCTGGAGGGCGAGGTGCGCGACGCCCGCACGGGCCGGGTGGGCGCAGCGCTGGCCTTCGCGCCCTTCCCCGACGCCGTGGGCGAGTGGATCCAGGCCCACATCACCGGCGAGAGCTGGGAGGCCTGGATGGAGATGTCGATCAAGGTGATCAACGAGCTGCGGCTGGATCTGGGCGACCCGGAGCACCAGGCTGCCTACGACCAGCACATGCAGGCGTTTTTGAACGTGCCGGCCGAGGTGTTCGCCGCCCGCGACGCCTGAACGTCACGGTCGGTTCCCGGCCGGCGGCTCGATCAGGCCTCGGCCTCGGCGGCCTCGAGCAGGGCGATGAACTCGTCCTCCTGCAGCACCTTCACGCCCATCTTCTCAGCCTTGGTCAGCTTGCTGCCCGCCTTCCCCTCGGCGCCCACCACGAGGTAGGTGAGCTTCTTGCTCACGCCCGCCGCGGCCTCGCCGCCCAGGGCCTTCACCCGGTCCTGGGCGTCGCCGCGCTTCATGGCCGCCAGGGTGGCGGTGAACAGGAAGCTCTGGCCGTTGAGCGGGCCGTCGGTGGGGCCGGCGTCCGCGGGGGTCTCGTCGGGCTGCACCACGACCCCGACGGCCAGCAGGCGGTCGATGAGGTCGGCCTTGGCCGCCAGCCCCTCGAGCACCTGGGCCGCCAGCAGCTCGCCGAACTTCGGCAGCGCCACCACCTGCTCGGGGGTGGCCGCGCGCACGGCCTCGAGGGTGCGGTAGTGGGCCGCGAGGGTGCCGCTGGCGGTCTTGCCCAGGCCGGGCACGCCCAGGGCCTTCAGGAAGGTGGCCAGGGGCACGCCGGCCTTCACCTTCTCGACCTCGGCCACCAGCTTGTTGGCCAGGGTCTCGCCCATGCGGTCGAACTGGGTGAGGCGCTCGGCCTTCAGGGCGAAGAAGTCCACGGGGTCGTGGAGCACGCCCGCCGACACCAGCGTGGTGAGCCAGATTTCGCCGAAGCCCTCGATCTCCAAGGCCTTTGCGAAGTGGCTGAGCACGCCGATGCGCTGGGCGCCGCAGTCGCCGCCGCTGGTGCAGCGCACGAAGTCGCCGTCCACCTCGGCGGGGCTGTCGCAGGCCGGGCAGTTGCTGGGCGGGTGGATCTCGCGGTCGCCCGGCTTCACCACCGCCTCGAGGTACGGGATGACCCCACCCCGGCGCATGGCCACCACCTCGGCGCCCAGGCTCAGGCCCTTGGCCTTCACCAGGCCCCAGTTGGCCAGGCTGATGCGGGTGACCACGGCGCCGCTGAGCTTCACCGGGGCCACGATGCCCACCGGGGTGAGCACGCCGTTGCGGCTGACGCTCCACTCCACGTCTTCGAGGATGGTGGGGGCGCTGTCGCCCTGGAGCTTGTAGGCGATGGCGTAGCGGGGATGGTGGGCGGTGGCGCCCAGGCGCCGCTGCTCGTCCAGATCGTCGGCCTTGAACACCACCCCGTCGATCTCGAAGTCGAGATCGGCGCGGCGGGCCACGTAGCGCTCGTAGCCCTCCTGCACCTGATCGCGGCGCACCAGCTCGTGCTCCACGGGCGAGAACCCGTGGGCCGCCGCCCACTCGAACTTGTGGATCTCGGTGTCGAACTCCACGCCGTAGACGTCGTACAGGAAGAACCGCAGGCCCACCTGGGCGCTCTTGTCGGGGTCCTTCTGCTTCAAGGCGCCCGCCGCCGTGTTGCGGGGGTTGGCGAACTGCCCCTCCAGCTCGCGGAAGCGCGCCATGGGCAGGTAGACCTCGCCGCGCACCTCCAGGGCCTGGCCCGCCTCGATCTGCGTGGGCACGTTGGCGATGCGCATGACGTTCGCCGTGATGTCCTCGCCCGTGATGCCGTTGCCGCGGGTGGCCGCCACCACGAGGTGGCCGGTGGCGTCGTACCGGATGCTGCAGGCCACGCCGTCGATCTTCGGCGTCATGACCAGCAGGCCCTCGAACTTGTCGGCCCACTTCAGCAGGGCGTCCTCGTCGTAGGCCTTGTCCAGCGAGAGCATGGGGTTCTGGTGGGTGACGGCGTTGCCCGCGCGGGTGGCGTCGCTGGGGCCCATGGCCTGCAGCACCGCCGCGTTGGGGTTCACCGCCTTCAGCCGCTCCACCAGCCGGTCGTAGTCGTAGTCGCTGATGGTGGGCGCCGCGTCGTCCCAGTAGCGGGCGTTGTGCCCGCGCACCTCGGCCTCGAGCCGGTCGGCGTCCCAAGTCTCCCAGTTGCTCGGCAGCGGCTGCACTCCAGTCACCTCGCTTCTTCCCCAAGGGTTTCGGTGGTTTGGCGCGCGCGCAGATCCTGGGCCTGCACCACGGTCATGGCGGTCACGTGCACCACCGCCCGCACGCTGGCGTCACGCTCGACGATGTTGACCGGCTTGTCCATCCCCATGAGCAGCGGGCCCACGAGCTCGGCGTCGCCCAGGTAGGCCAGCAGCTTGTAGCCCAGGTTGGCCGCGTTCAGGTCGGGGAACACGAGCACGTTGGCCTCACCGTCGAGGCTGGAGAACGGGAAGATCCGCTCGCGGTGCTCGGCGTCGATGGCCGGCCCGAGCTGCATCTCGCCGTCCACCACCAGGCTGGGATCCGCCGCGTGCACCCGCGCCAGGGCGTCGCGCACCTTCCGGGCCTGCGGGTGGCTGCTGGAGCCGAAGTTCGAGAAGCTCAGCAGCGCCACCTTCGGATCCAGGTCGAGCTCGCGGGCCATCTGGGCCGCCGCCAGGGTGATGTCGGCCAGCGCCTGGGCGTCGGGCTCGATGTTCACCGTGGTGTCGGCGAAGACCTTCACCGAGTCCCGCAGGATGACCACGTGGGCGCCGGCCACCTTGCGCACGCCGGGCGCCGGGCCCACCACCTGCAGCAGCGGACGCAGGCTGTCGGGGTAGCTGCGGGTCATGCCGGTGACCAGCCCCGCCACCTGCCCGCTGGTGACCATCATGGCCGCGAAGTCCAGGCGGTTGCGCAGCCGGCGCTGGGCCTCGGCGTGCGTGACGCCCTGGCGGGCCAGGCGGGCCCAAAGCCCCTCGGTGAAGGCCTTGCGGCGGGGATCGCTGGCCGGATCCACCACCTCGCAGCCGGTGAGATCCACGTCGTGCTCGGCGGCCACCTGCCGGATGTGCTCGGCGTCGCCCACCAGCACCGGGACGCAGATGCGCTCTTCGACGCAGATCTGCGCCGCCCGCAGGATCTTGGGGTGGGTGCTCTCGGGGAAGGCCACCCGGCACTCGCAGCGCGAGGCCTTGTGGAACATGTGCCGCATGACCTCGCGATCGCGGCCCAGGATCCGCTCCAGCCGGGCCCGGTAGGCCTCGAAGTCGGCGATGGGCTTGCGGGCCACCCCCGAGTCCATGGCGGCCTTGGCCACGGCCGGCGCCACCTTCAGCAGGGCCCGCCAGTCGAAGGGCTTGGGGATGATGTACTCGGGGCCGAACTTCAGCGCCTCGCCGCCGTAGGCCCGACGCACGTCGTCGGGCACGTCCTCCTTGGCCAGATCGGCCACCGCGCGCACGGCCGCCACCTTCATGGCCTCGTTGATCTCGGTGGCGCGCACGTCCAGGGCCCCCCGGAAGATGAAGGGGAAGCCCAGCACGTTGTTGACCTGGTTGGG
>JACKDL010000049.1 GCA_020633555.1 Myxococcales bacterium
CGGCCCGCACCGCGTGCACCGCGTGGCGGGCGAACACGAAGAACGCGTCGCTCAGCCGGTTCAGATAGGGGATCACGAAGGGATCCAGATCGGCGGTCTGCCGCCCCAGGCGCACGCACAGGCGCTCGGCGCGGCGGCACAGCGTGCGGCACAGGTGCAGCTCCACGTTGGCCCGGGTGCCCCCCGGCAGCACGAAGCTGCGCAGGGCGGGCAGATCCCCGTTGTAGCGATCGATGGCTGCCTCGAGCCGATCCACGTCGCCCTGCTGCACCCGCGGCTGCTTCGGGTGCAGATCAGCGCTGAGCGTGGCCAGCAGGCTGCCCAGGTTGAACAGCGCGTTCTGAATCCGCTGCAGATCGGCTGCCAGATCGGTGAGGTCCGACGCCAGGCACGAGAGCCGGGCGGCGCCGACGGCGCTGTTCAGCTCGTCGACGGTGCCATAGCACTCGATGCGCAGGTCGTCCTTGGGGATGAGCTGGCCGCCCACCAGGCGGGTCTCGCCCGCGTCGCCCTTCCGGGTGTAGACCCGGTTGATGGCCAGCTTGGGGTCGTTGAAGCGCTCGTCGGACACGGGCTCTCCGGTGGGGATGGGGCGGGCGCTCAGGGGCGCCGGCGCCGGGACCGCAGGCCGATCAGGCCCACGAGCAGCGCGAAGGCCGCCGGCCCCCACGGCCCCGACGGCTGCCAACTGATGCGGCAGCCCCCGTCGTCGCCGCCGCTCTTCTTCGTTTCCACCGGATCGGGCGGCTCGAGCCCCGGCCGCTCGCCGGTGCACTCCAGGCCCTCACCGTCGCTCATGCCCTCGGCGCACAGGGCGAACACCGCCGTCACCGGCTGGCAACCCCAGCCCACGGGGCAACAGTCCTGGGCGTCGCACTGCTTGGTGCACCGGCCCCGGTCAATGAGCTCCATGGTCACGGGATCGAACCGGTAGCCCACACACTCCAGGCCCTCGCCGCAGCTCGGGCGGTTGGTGTCGGGATCCGACGGCTGGCGGGGATCCACCCAGCAGGCGTCGCCCACGTTGCGGTCGCCGGCCGAGGGGATCTTCTGGCAGGCCTGGCTCGACGGCGGCACGTCCACGCACTGGTAGCCGTCGGCGCAGCTCCGGTCGTCGCCGCAGGGCGTGGTGCAGTAGGGCACCACCGCGCCGGTCTCGTCGTCGCGGTTCAGCGAGTCGTTCAGGCAGAACAACCCCGGGCCGCAGATGCCCCGGTCGCTGCAGGGATCGCCCTGGCCCGGCAGGGCCCCGCCGTCGACGCCCTGGGCGCAGATGTCGGTGCCGTCTTCCAGGCTGGCGCAGTAGAAGTCGCCGGGGCACTGCCCGTTCAGGCACGGGCCCGAGCAGTAGGCCTGGTTGGTGGTGGGATCCACGATGCAGCGCAGGCCCACGTCGCAGCGACGCTCGGTCCCGCAGGCCTCGCCAAAGCCCGCCACGTTGCGGGGGGGCGGCTCGCCCCGGGCGCAGGATCCGCCGCCGTTGGTCACCGCCGAGCAGTGGAAGCCGTCGCCGCAGTCGGCGTCGGTCTGGCACACCCGGCTGCAGAACTGTTCGCGGCCGTCGTTCACGCAGAACAGGCCCGCGGTGCAGCCCTCCATGGCGCAGTCGCCGCCGAACTCCACCGTGCCCGGCGGGGGCGGCGGCTGGTCGGGATCGGGGATCTCGCCGCCGCTGGGGTACAGCTCGCAGGCCCCCGCGATGTCGTCGGCGCCCAGGCTGCGCGACTGCAGGCCCGGCAGGGCCGCGGGCAGCATGGTGGAGCCGGGCACGTCGGTGTGGCCCAGGCCAATGCAGTGGCCCGACTCGTGGGCCACCACGCCGATGACATCCTGGCCGCCGCCCGTACTCTCGGGGGTGCCCACCGGCGGGCTGATCCAGGTGTGATCCTGCCCGTTGTACTTGGTGTCGCAGTCCACGTAGCCGCCGCCAGCGCCGCCGGAGTTGGCCGCCACGCCCAGCACGCTGGCGCCCTCGGTCCAGCCCTCCTCGAACCACACCGCGATGTTCTCGCCGTCCGCGGCGCCCCAGGCGCGGTTCTGGGTGCGGCCGTCATAGGCCCAGTTCATGTAGGTGCAGGGCAGGCTGGTCCACGCCGCATAGCCCGTCTGGATGCCCTCCAGGCAGGTGCGGTCGTCCATGTCGGCCGAGAGCTGCTCGTTGATGCGGTACTTCACGCCGTCAGCGGGCACGTTCCAACGGCCCCCCAGCGGCTCCCAGGCCAGGGCAGGGCTGGCCGCGGTGAGCGCGACGGCGCCCAGCGCCGCGGCGGCGAGGTGTCGGTGCAGGCGAGCCATCAGCGCACCTCCCCCGGGGCCGGCAGGGTGAGCTGGCGGGTCTTCGGGCCCACGATGCGCACGGGCACGTCCGGCCCGACGGGCCGGCCCTGGATCAACCCCAGGAGCTGGGGCAGCGGCATGCGATCCATGCTGCGCGGCGCGCCCATGAACACCAGATCGGGATCACGCTGGCGGCGCACGATGTTCAGGTCGGTGGTGTCGCGGGCGGCCCAGGTCAGGCCCGTCTTGGGATCGTCGAACAGCGTGTACTTGCCCTGGCCCAGGCCGGTGATCACCAGGTTGCCCGCCGGGGTGCGCTCCAGAAACAGCAGCACCCGCTCCCCCACCCGGAACTGCGGGTAGCCGGGGACCACCGTGGTGAACTCCTCGGGCGTGCCGGGGTAGGCGGTACCGCCAAGCTGCTCCAGCACCATGAAGGGCCGGGCCTTGTCGCCCTGCACCACCTCTTCGATCTCGAAGGCGGTCTCGGTGAACACCTGTCGGGGGCTCACCTCGACCCGGGTGCCCTGGGCGGTGACCGTGCCGATCACCACCAGCTCCGACATCTCGACCATCCTCTTCAGGTTCAGGTGCTCCACCGTCGCCGCCGAGGCCGGCGCGGCGGCCAGCCCTCCGAGCAGCGCGGCCACCCACAGCCATCGCGTCATGCCATCCTCCAACGGGTCCGATCACCGCAGCGGCGACACCGTAGCGAGCGGCGCGCCCCTGCCTCCAGTGCAGCATTCTTCACGGCGATCCTCACGGCGCCCGGCCCACGGCGGCGCGCAGCGCCTCGGCCTCGGCCCGGCAGGCGGCCGCCCGGGCAGGGGCCCCGTCGGCCAGCACCGCCGCCTGCGCCTCCAGGGCTTGGGCCAGCGCCACGGGCTGGTCGAGCTGACTCAGCGCCGCCACCGCGGCCGCCAGGGCCCCCTGGGCGCCGTCCAGATCGCCCGCGTGGGCCAGCGCCTGGCCGAGCACTCGGCGGGCCACGCCGGCCCGCGGCGCGTCCTCGGCCTGATCCGCGAGCGTCACCGCCTGCCGTGCGGCGGCGATGGCCTCGCGCGGCTCGCCCACCGCAAGGTGCAGCTCGGCCCTCATCCGCCAGGCGTCGGGCAGCAGGTAGGCGGGGCCCTTCCCGGCCTCACACAGGGCGATGGCCTCGTCCAGCCGCGCCCGGGCCTCGCCGTGTCGCCCCAGCTTCAGCCACACCTCACCCAGGTTGGCCAGGCCCAGCGCCAGCCCGGCGTGCTGGATGCGCGCGCGGAAGGCGATGGACTCCTGCAGGTAGCGGGCGGCCCGGGCGTAGTCGCCCCGCTCGCCGTACAGCGTCCCCAGGTTGTTGTAGGTGCGCGCCAGTGCGTCGCGATCTCCCGCCAGCGCCAGCCGGCGCACCGCTTGCTTCAGCCGATCCGCCGCCTCGTCGAAGTCGCCCTGGCGCATGGCCAGGATGCCCAGGTTGTTGTCCACCGCGGCGATGCGCTGGGTGTGCCCGGCCTGGCCATAGCTGGCCCGGGCCCGCCGGTAGAAGCGCCCGGCGGCGTCGTCCTCGCCCCGCCCGTAGTGGTAGATGCCCAGCACGTTGGCCACCCGCGCCCGCTCCAGGTGGGCGTCCTCGGGCAGCTCGGCCATGGCCGCCTGGGCCAGCTCGATGGCCCGCGCACCGTCACCGCCCCGGTAGGCCAGCCAGCTCTCGTCTCGGCGCAACAGCGCCCGCACCCGCCGCGCTTCCGGCCCGGGATCCGCGCCCACCGCCGCCAGCCCGGCGTCGAGCTGCGCCTGTGCCTGCGCGGGCTCGCCGCCCGACTCGGCCAGATCGGCCAGCGCCAGGTGCCAGCGGGCCCGCAGCACCGTGGCGTCTGCGGGGGTGCGGGCCAGGGCCGCCTGGAGCCGCGCCCGCGCCTCGTCGGGCTGGCCGGCGGCCCGCAGCACCTCGGCCAGCCGGGCCTCGGCCTGGGCCCGGGCGGCGGCCGGCATGGCCCCTCGGGCCCGATCGTCTGCGGCGAGCGCGGCCTCCAGGGCAGCGCGGGTCTCGGCCGGCGCCACCTCGGTGCCCAGGCGGTCGGCCGCCTGCAGCCACGCCTCGGCGGCCCGGGCGTGATCCCCGGCGGCGTCGCGGTGGGCCGCGATGCGTGCCCAGCGATCCGGCGGATCCCCGGCCAGCTCCTCGGCCAGCCACAGGGCGGCGCGGCCGTGCCAGGCGATCCGCGAGCGCTGCTGGGTGCCGGCGTACACCACCTCGTGCACCAGCGCGTGTTGGAAGCGCCAGGCCACCTCACCGGGCAGATCGGAGGTCGCCTGCTTGACGACGAACCGATGCCGCGTCAGGGCGGCCAGGGCGTCGGCGAGCTGGCCGGGCCGGTCCAGCAGGGCCTCCACCGCCGACTGCCAGAACACGCGGCCCACCACCGCGGCGGCCCGCAGCACCGCGCGCAGCTCGGCGGGCAGCCGATCCACCCGGGCCCGCACCACCCCCTCGATGCCCAGGGGCAGCGCCTCGGCCCCGTCGGCCCGGGCCAGGCCCAGCTCGCGCAGGAACAGCGGGTTGCCCTCAGCGCGCGCGGCCAGCGCCTGCCGCTCGGCCGCCGTGGCCTCGGCGGGCAGCACCTGCGCGAGCAGCGCGTCGGCGGCGGGCCCCTCCAGCGGCCCCAGCTCGATGCGCTCGCGCCCGGGCCAGGCCCACCAGGCCGGCCCCTCGGCCTGGGGCTCGGGCCGGGCCGTTGCCACCACCAGCAGCGGCGCATCCTCGACCGCGGCCGCCACCGCGGCCACCACGGCCTGCCCTGCGGGGGGCAGCCAGTGCACGTCCTCCAGCCACACCCACAGCGGCGTGCGCCGGGCCGCGCTGGCCACCGCCCGCGCCACCGCCGCGGGCACCTCGCCGGCGCCCAGCCCATCGCCCGGTCGCAGACCCAGAGCCACCTCCAGCGCCGGCCGCTGCGCCGCCAGGCCGCCCGGCAGATCGCCCGCCACCAGCGCGTCGATGGACAGGATGTCGTCGGGATCGGGCAACACGTCGCCCTCGTCCATCGCCTGGATCCAGGCCTCCAGCGCCGCTCGCACCGCGGCGGGGGCCGCCCCGGGGGCCACGCCGATCAGGCCCCGCACGAGCTGTGCCGCCATGGCGAAGGGGTGCGCCTCGTCGTACGCCACGCCGGCGCCGCGCAGCATGGCGCCGCCCGCCTCCTCGGCCAGCGCCTCGATCAGCCGGCTCTTGCCGATGCCCGCCGGCCCCACCACGGTGACCACCGCCCCCTGCCCGCCCCGGGCCCGTGACCAAAGGGCCTGCAGTCGCGCCCGCTCCTCGTGGCGGCCCACCAGCGGGGGGCGCTCCTCCTCGGCCTGCAGCGCCAGCAGCCGGCGGGCCTCGCCGGGCGCGTCCCCCAGGCGCACCTGACCCCGCAGCGCGCGCACGGCGCCTGGCAGCGCGTAGACCCCCGCCGGCAGGCCCCAAACGGCGGCCTCCACCCCGTGGACCACGGGCCCCAACACGTCCACGCCCACCGGCAGGAGCCGTCCGGCCTCCACCGCCACGGTGCTGCCGGGCCAGCCCTCGGCGATGGCCAGGGCCGCCCGCGCCGCGCGCTCGGCGTCGTTCTCGTAGCTCACCGGCGCCCCGAACACCGCCCGATCCACCGCGCCGCGCCCGGGCAGCAGCCGTCCCCCCTCAGCCGCCACCAGCGCCCGCAGCGCCCCGCGGATTCGCTGCCGCCCGTCGGCGAAGGCCTCGGGGTCGGCAGCCTGGGGCGCCGGCAGGCGAGCCGCCACCACCACGCCGGGCCGCGGGCCACCCCCCAGCTCCGTCGCCGCCCGCCGCTGGAAGTACACCGCGTCGGGTGGGCCGAACAGCCGGTAAGCCGCCCATACGGGATCCCCCGCCTGCGCCGCCCGCACCCGCGCGGCCTGCATGGCGTCGCCCACCGACAGCCCCGCTCGAAGGCCGGCATAGAAGCGCGCCGCGAAGGTGGCCCCCGGCAGGTCCGGCAGGTCCACCGCCGTGCCGATGACGTGCCGCACGCCCACCGCCAGCAGGGCGTCCACCAGCCCGCCAGAAGGCGACGCCTGATCGGCCGTGGCCACGGAGCGACAGGCGTTGGCGAACACCAGCCCTGGCGCACCCCCGCCCGCGAGCTGCGCGAGCGCCGCCGGGGCCAGATGCCCGTCGGCGAAGCGCCACCCCCCCTGCCCCTCGGGGCCCGCGTCGGCGTGGCCGGCGAAGTGCACCAGCCGAAAGCCCCGGAACAACCGCAGGAAGTCCTGGCGCGCCAGGTGCCCCAGCCGCAGATCGCAGGCCAGCCCCTCCCCGGCCCGGGCGAGCTGGCGCAGGAGGCCTTCGCCCTCGTTGCGAGCTGCCGGCAGGTCACCCGCGGGGTCCGCCACCACCAGCAGGCGATCCCCCTCGGGCGCAGCCGCGGGTGGGGTCAGCACCCGCTCGATGGCGGGCACGGTGCCCAGGGCCCAGCGCAGGCCCACCCAGGCCGCGCCGTCGTGCAGCAGCGCCCAGGGCAGCGCCGCCGCGTCGGTGATCACCGTCAGGCGCCCGGCGCCTGCGCGCAGCGCCGCCTTCACCGCCGCCGGCAGGATCAGGTCGAACAGCGCCCGCCCGTGGGCCACCAGCGGATCCATGCCGCCGCCCGCCACCGCCCGTGGGAGGCCCGCCTCCAACGCCCTGCGCTCGGTCGCCAGGCCCGCCGGGTTCACCCGGTGTTGCACCCACGCGACCGGCGCGCGCAGGCCCAGCCCGTCGTGGTGGGCCAGCCCCACCCGGGCGCCCTCGGGCCCGTCGCTCAGCCAGTGCAGGACCAGGTGAATCGCCATGGCGCGCACCATACCAACACCGGGCCCCTCGCGGCGCCCCCGGGCTGGGCGGTAAGGTCCGGCGCCCCGCCCCGTCCGGTGGGGCGAAGCGGTCTCTGCGGGGGTAGCCAGCGATGCGAGCGGTGGGCACGGCGTGGTGGGTGGCCTTGATCGGGGTGTGCGGCTGCGCCTTCACCCCCGAGCCGGACAAGGGCCTGAGCGCCGATCTGGGCGCGGGCGGCGCCGGTGGCGGCGCGGCCGCGGACCAGGGCCTGTACCCGGACGCCGGAGGCGTCGGCGGCGCGGGCGGCGGCGCAGGCGGCGCAGGCGGCGCAGGCGGCCAGGGCGGCCAGGGCGGTGCGGGTGGCCAGGGCGGCGCCGGCGGTGCCGGCGGCGAAGGCGGCATGGGCGGCGCCGGCGGCATGGGCGGCGGCCCGGCCGGCTTCGGTGACCGCTGCGTCATTCCCGCGGTCTGCACCCCCGACAGCGTGGCCTGGCCCGCCTGCGAAGACCTCCTCTGCGACGAGGGACTGGAGTGCGTCGTGCTCGGCCTGACCGGCCCGTGGGGCGTGTGTCTGCGGCCTTGCGTCGACGCCGAGTGTCCCGTGGCCCGCGGGGACGACCCGCCCTTCGGCCGAAGCTACCTGTGCCTGCCCCCGCTGGAGGGCGACGAGGGGCCGGGCGCCTGCGTGCCCGGCTCGGCCGAGCGCTGCGACGCCACCCGGCCCTGCGCCGACGATCTGACCTGCGTGGTGCACCCCACCGCCGGCCCCGCGGGCGCCCCGGGGGCCATCTGCCAGCCGCCCTTCCCCGGCGGCGTGGCCGTGGGCGAAGCCTGCGACCCGGGGCGAGGCGTCCAGTGCGCCAACGGCAACTGCATCAGCGGCCGCTGCCGCACCCTGTGTGATCCGCAGGCCGAGGTCTCGCAGTGTGATCCCGAGGGCGAGATCTGCGCCCCCATCGAAGGGATCGACGGCCGGCTCAGCCCGCCCCTGTGCCGCCCCGAGGTGCCCTGCCCGGGCGTCTGCCCGCCCGCCCTGTGCGAGCCCTGCGGGGCCGCAGACGATCCCGCCGCCGCGCCCTGCGCCGACGGGCTGACCTGTGCTCCGGTCGGGGGCGACGGGCTGCGTCGCGTGTGCCTGAGCCCCTGTGACGGCCCCGAGGGCGAGTGTCCCCCCGGCTTCACCTGCGGGCCCGTGCTGGACGCCGACGGCGAGCCCGTGCCCGACGCCTTCGCCTGCGCCCCCGACGCGCCGGACACCTGCCCCGGCGCGGACCCGCCCGAGGGGAACCCCTGATGCGCGCGCCCGCTGCATTCGCCGCGCTCGCCGCACTGCTCTGCGCCGGCTGCGCGTTCACGCCCGAGCCCGACAAGGGGCTGACCTTCGACGCCGGCGGCGGCGCGCTGGTGGACGGCGGCGCGGGGCCGGGGGGCGCGGGCGGCGGTGGCGGTGAAGGCGGCGGCCAGGGTGGCTTCGACGCCGGCGCGGGCGGTGGCTTCGACGCCGCGCCCGCACCGGGCGACGCCGGCGCGCCTGACGCCGAGCCGCCTGATCAGGGCCTGTGCCTGGACCTGGGCCCGTGCGACGACGCTGGCCTGTGCCCCGACGCGGCACCGTGCGGCGACCAGGGGCCGCCCGCCTGCGACGGGGGCCCTTGCACCGACGGCGGGGCCGACGGGGGCCCCGCCCCGGCCCCCGACGGCGGCGGCCCCTGCGACGCCGGCGGCTGCCCCGATGGGGCCCCGCCGCTGCCCTCGGATGCGGGCCTCGACGGGGGTTCCTGAGCCCCCCACCCCCGGGGTAGGCTGCCGCCGTGCGAGACGCCACCGACCTCGAGCTGCTGCAGGCCTGCGTGGAGGGCAACCGCCGCGCCTGGGCCGTGTTCGTCGAGCGCTTCACCCGCTACGTCTGGTACCTGGTGAACGCCACCGGCCGGCGCTACGGCCTCGAGCTTGCGGAAGACGCGCTGGCCGATCTGCACAACGACGTGTTCGTGGCGCTCCTCGAGGACGACCGCCGCCGCCTGCGGCAGTACCAGGGCAAGAACGGCGCCTCCGTGCGGTCCTGGATCCGGGTGATCACCATCCGGCGCACCATCGACACCCTGCGCAAGCGCCGCGGCGGCCACCTGTCGCTGGACGTGGAGGAGGACGAGGGCCCCCGCGCGCCCACTCTGGTGGACACGGCCCCCGACGCCCTGAGTGCCCTGCTGGACCGTGAGACCGACGCCCGGCGCGACGGCCTTTGGGCCCTGGTGGAGCAGCTCCCCGAGGCCGACCAGACCCTGCTGCGCCTGCTCTACGACCAGCGACTGCCCGTGCCGGCCGCGTGCGCCGCGCTGAACATCAAGCGCGGCGCGCTCTACACGCGAAAGACGAGGCTGATCAAACGGTTGCGCGCGCTCGCCGCCGAGGCGGGCTTGATCGAGGCCAGCGACGGAGATCCCCCATGACGAAAATGTCGGGGTGGCCCGTAAGCTCGGCCCGCCGCCCGCGTCCGGTGACCCGACCAGCCCGAGGGACGCCCGCATGAGCCACCGCACCCCAGATGAAGAGACCCTGGCCGCCTACTTCGAGGGCCTGCTGGACCCTGCCGAGGAAGGCGCCGTCCGTCGCGCACTGGCCGAGGACCCCCAGGTCGCCGAGCTCGTCGCGGCGCTGGGCCTGATGATCGAGGCCGAGCCCGCCGACGCCCTGGGCACCCCGGCGCCCGCGTACGTCACCCGCGCGGCGGTGGACCTGTGGCCTGCCGAGCCGGTAGCCCAGCGGGTGACGCAGGGCCTGCGCCTGGCCGCCCGCTGGATCGGCGACCAGCTCCAACCCCTGGCCGACGCGCTCGCCCCCCTGCCCCAGCCCGCGCTCACCCTCCGCGGCGCGGCCGCCGAGGCAGTGCGCGGCGAACTCACCTGGCAGGTCGACCTGGGCCCGGTGCCCGTCGAGCTCACGGTCGCCGTCGAGGGCCCCGGCCAGATCGCCCTCGGCGCGCGCCCCCTGGCCCGCCCCCCCGCCGGCGCCCTGCTGCGCCTGAGCACGGGCGAACACCTGCGCGCCATGAGCAGCCTGGGCCCCGACGGCGCCACGGTCTCGGCCCTGCCCGCGGCCACCTACACCCTTGCGCTGGAAGGGCCCGAGGGCGAACTGGGCCGGATCGAACTCGACCTGTCCGAACAGGCTTGACACGCCCAATGGGCGCTGGCAGATTGCGCCGCACGCCAGCGAGCCCAGGTAGCTCAGTTGGTAGAGCAGTGGACTGAAAATCCACGTGTCGGTGGTTCGATTCCGCCCCTGGGCACACAAAACGAAAAGCCCGGTTGGTTCTGCCAGCCGGGCTTTTTTTTTGCCTGAGGCGCCCAACAACGCGCTGGAGCAGGGGCACGTGGTCATCCTGCGGCTCGGCTACCAAGACCCGGATGGCGCCCGCTGTGAGCACACGGGCGGTCACGGGTGCCCACCGGCATCGTGCGCAACGGCGAACTGCGCCGCCTTTGCTGAGCGGAGCCGCGGCCGTCTGACCACCATCGAGGACCTGGCGGTGATGGCCCCGTCCGGAACCTGAGGGCAGGCCTACCAGCGCTGGGCGAGGGTGAGGCCCACCTGGAGCGCGGCCCGGTTGGCCGCGGCTGGCAGCAGGTCCAGCAGCTCTGGGCGGTTGATGCCCAAGCCAAACTCGAAGCCGAAGTGCAGGTAGGGGCTCTGCAGCCCCACCTGAGCCCGCCACCAGGCGCCAACAGCGGCGTCGGCTGCCGCCGCGGCCCGCACCGCCGGACCTCGATGGAGGGTCAGCTCGGCGGCATGGGTCACGTGGGCGCCGATGCGGCTGTAGCTGGTGCGGGTCACGCCCGCCTCGAGCAGGGTCTGGGCGAAGGTCGCCCGCACCGCGCGCAGGGCCCCGTCGTCGGTCCCGAACGCGGCCCCAAGGCCCAAGTCCAGGTGGCTGTCGGCCGTGGTGGCACGACGGTGAACCAGGCGGGCCGCCACCTGCCAGCCGGGCTCGACCGGAAGCACCCGCCCGAGCAGGTCGAGCCGCAGGCCCAGCCAGCCGAGCGGCAGGTCGCGCACGGACAGCTCGCGGGGGCCCAGCTCGTCCCCCGCGTCGGTGAGTTGCAGGCGCAGGCCCAGGGCCGGGACGCCCAGCTCGATGAGGTGACGGGGGGAGGCATCCGAGGGCGGAGCGATGGCCCGGCGCCAGTAGGGGTCGTCCGCGGTCCAGGGCTCGCTGCCCAGCCCCGCCCACGCCAGCCGCACCCAGCGCGTGATCTCGAGCTCCACGCCCAGCAGCCCGCGCAGCCGGCCCACCGTCTCCTGCCCTTCGCCGGGGCCGGTCTCACGCACCAGCACGGTGTCCATGCGGCCGGTGCCGAACACCCCCAGCAGCAGCCCCGTGGGCCGATGGGCAACCCGCGCCCGCAGCCCCATGTGCGCGAGGCTCGCGCCGGCTTCGCCCGCGCGCTCGGCGGTGGAGCACCGGTCGCGCCCGAGGATGAACCGCGTGCCCATGGCCAAGGCCCCGCTCACCCGCCAAGCGTCGGCCGCGCTCAGGTAGGTGCGGTCGGCCACCGCATCCACGGCGTCAGCCTGCGCGTGCATGCGGTCCAGATCCATCAACAGCAGGAGGGGATCGGCGGTGTGCGCCAGCCGCGCCGCCACCACGTCCGCGCACGGATCCGCCCGCGCGGCGGAGCACAGCGCCAGCAGCACGAACACCGCCCAGCGGCTGTTGAAGCCTGGCATGGTCCCCCCACGGTCCGCAGCGGCCATGGTTTGTCGCCTGCGGCGCGGGGTCAATGGCGCCATGTCACCGGCCGAACAAGCGTCCGCGCCCGCCACACCTTCCCGGGCGGGCCGGCGCCTGCGCCGCGCCCGGATCGCGGCCCGTCAGTGGGGTCTGCGCAGCAGGTACAGCCCGAACCCCATCGTGGCGCGCCCCCAGCGCAGCCAGGCGTCGCGCCAGGCGTTCGCCCGTGCCACGGCCGCGGCGTCGGCGGCGCCGTCCAGGCGACGGCGGTGGTGCCCCCACTCGAAGGCGTCCCACTCGTCGGTGGAGGCGGTGATGGCGTGGCGCACGACCAGACCGGCCGCCTCGCAGGCCTGGACGACCTCGAGATGGGTACGCTCGATGCCCGACGGCTCGCCGAGGAAGCTCGCGTACTCAGGGGGCATGGGCGGGTGGTGGAAGCCCTCGCCGATCAGCAGGTGGCCACCGGGCCGGACGGCCGGTGCCAGCGCGGCGAGGGCGCCGGTGAGGGCGGCCGAGCCCGCCCCGTAGGCGTGGGTGCTGCCCACGCAACACGCGAGCGCGAGGTCGCCCTCGGGCACGAAGGCCTGCGCATCGACCGCTTCGAAGCGGACCGATGAGTCGGCGGCCTGCGCTTGGGCAGCGGCCACCAGGGCGGGGTCACGGTCGATGCCGACGCCGGTGGCCCCCCGGGCGGCCAGGGCCCGCAACAGGGCGCCCTCGCCGCAGCCCACGTCGAGCACGCGGTCGCCCGCCTGGAGCCCTGCCAGCTCGGCGACCGCCAGGAGGCGGGCGAAGTCGAACGGGTTGTTGTGAATCATCAGCGATCGCTCAGCGCGCCGACGGGAAGGCGCGCGCCAGCAGGCCCTCCAGCCGCTTCCAGGCGTCCTTGTCTGCCGCCTCGTCATAGGCCAGGGGCAGCTTGAACTTCGCGCCCAGGGCGGTGGCATCGGGGTTGGTGAAGGCGTGGGTGGCGCCCTCGTAGGCCACGAACTCGTACTTCACCCCGGCCGCCTTCATCTCGGCCTCGAAGGCCTGCACGTCGGCGGCGGGCACGAGGGGATCGGCGGCGCCATGGGCGACGAGCAGTTCGCCCTTGATGGTGCCCCGCGCAACGGGGGTGTCCGTGCCCAGGCTGCCGTGGAAGCTGGCCACCGCGGCCAGCGGCATGCCCTCGCGGGCCATGCGCAGCACGACCTTCCCGCCCATGCAGTAGCCGATGGCCGCGATCCGCTCCGGGTGAGTGCTGGGGTGCCCGGCCAGCAGCGCGTGGGCCGCCATGAAGCGGGCCTTCAGGGCCGCCGGATCCCCCATGAGGGCCTTCGAGAAGGCCATGGCGTCCTTGGGGTGCCCCGCCGATCGGCCGTCGCCGTACATGTCCACGGCCAGGGCGGCGTAGCCCAGGGACGCGAGCTGCTCTGCGCGCCTGCGGGCGTAGGCGTTGTGGCCCCACCACTCGTGCACCACCAACACCCCCGGGCGGCCGGTCTGCCCCTTCGGCCAGGCCAGGTAGCCCTTCAGCGTGGTGTCGCCCGCCGTGTAGGTCACCTCCTGCGTGGCGACCTCGACGGCGACCGCGGCCGGGCCAGCGGTCGGGTGGGCGGGCGCGGGCGAGGCCCAGCCGGGCAGCGCCAGCCCGAGCGAGGCGGCGCAGATCAGCGAACGAATCATGGGGGCTCCCAGGGCGGTGTGCCTTGGGACGCCGCAGGGGCCGCGGGCGTCGCCGCCTACTGGCACTTCTCCTTGATGGTGTCGGTGAGGTTGATGGTGAACTTCCGCGAGTTGGACCGGGCGTCGCCGTCGAACTTGAACCACTTCGAGGTCTTGAGGTGCTTGTTCTTCTTCTTGTCCCCGGTGGTGCACCAGAACTTCACCCGGATCTTCCGCTCCCACTTGCAGTTCATGTCGGTCTTCAGGGTCTTCTCGGTGGTCTCGCCGTTGTTGATGCGGAAGTCCTTCCCCGAGCCGTCGCTGTACTTGATGAGGTCGAGCTCGTGGCGGATCTCGGTGAGCCGCATGCCCACGTAGCTGGCGAAGACGTCCTGGCCCGACTGGTTGACGAACTCGAGCTGGTGCTTGCAGCCCTTGGCGTGGCTGGCGGCAGGGGCCAGGGCGAGCAGGGACAGGGCGGTCAGCGCGAGTGCAGCGATGCGAATCATGGCGAGGCTCCAGTTTGGGTGGCGGGCGGTCAGCCCTCACCCCGGACCGCGCCGGCGCGGCCCACGGTCCGCACAGAAACCTGAAAAAAAATGTGAGGCGGGGTCGTAACCCCGATCCCGGGGACCGCGGACAGAGGGGGCGAGAACCCGGCAAGACGCCGGAAGCGAAAGGAAAGTCCCCATGAAGCGCACCGTCACCCTGCTGTTCGCCGCCCTGTCCCTGATCGCCGTCGCCGCCGTGGCCTCGCCCGCCAGCGCCGCCCCCGACCGCCGCCAGGTGGCCCGCACCGAGGCCCGGGCCGCCCAGGCGGAGCAGCGCGCGGCGCAGGCCGAGCGCCGCGCCGCCCAGGGCGAGCGCCGGGCCGTCCAGGCGGAGCGCCGCGCCGAGTCGCCGCGCAAGGCGAAGGCCCACCGGAAGGCGGCCCAGCGCCACCAGGCGGCCGCGAAGACCCACCAGCGGGCGGCAAAGCGCCACCGGAAGGTCGCCAAGGCCCACCGCCACCACGCCCACCGCCCCGGCCACAAGGTGTTCAAGCGCGACGGCCACACCTGGCTGCGCACCGAAGGTCGGCTGTATCGGCGGGTGGGGTCGCGCTGGGTGCGCGTGGCCTGATCCACGCCCCCCTGAGCGCTACTTCTCGGCCCAGGTCTCGGCCCCGTCCCACCCCTCGGGCAGGCCCTGAGCCAACAGACGCTCACACCGGGCGATCATCAAGGGCACGGCCTTGTCGCCCGGATCCCCCGCCGCGAGCGCCTGGAACCGCGCCAGGGCCTCATCGAGTCGCCCCGCCACCAACGCGCCGCGGGCGGCATGCCAGGCGTCGCGATGCAACAACCGGGCGGCCCGCTCATCACGGGGCTCACAGTCCAGGAGTTGGTAGACGGCCACCGGGCTGGAGCGGCCCTTCACTCGCACGTCGTCGAGGTGCCGCAGGGCCCACTCGGGATCGGGCCCGAGTTGGGCCACCACCTCGCCCGAGACCAGGCAGGCCGCGCCATAGCGCTTGGTCAGGCCCTCCACCCGCGAGGCCAGGTTCACCGAGTCGCCGATGACGCTGGCGTTCAGCCGGTCGCGGCCGCCGATGGTGCCCAGCATGAGCTCGCCGGTGTGCAGCCCGATGCCCATGCCCACCGGGGGCTCGCGCCGCTCGGCCCGCAGGCGGTTGTAGCGGGCCAGGGCCGAGTGCATGCCCACCGCCGACTGCACGGCCCGCCGGGCGCCCGCGCCGTCGTCGCGCTCGTCGTCGAACAGGGCCATCACCGCGTCGCCGATGTACTTGTCGATGAAGCCCAGGTGCTGGTGGATGGCCGGCTCCATGTAGCCCAGGTACTCGTTGATGAAGGCGAAGTTCTCTTCGGGGCTCATGGCCTCCACCAGGCTGGTGAAGGAGCGGATGTCGCTGAACAGGATGGTCATGCGCTTGCTGACCGCGTGGCCCAGCTCGATCTCGGTGTAGGACGTGCGCTGCAGGCGATCGAGGAAGGCCTTGGGCACGAAGCGCTCGAAGCTGCGGGCCAGGGCCGCGTTGCGCTGATAGGCGGCGATCTCGGCCTGCAGGGCGGCCCGGCGCTCGCGCTCGATGGCGCGCACCCGCCCGGCCATGGCCACCACCAGCACCACGAACTGCAGGAAGAAGCCCACGTACAAGAACCAGGCCGTGGGGAAGTCGGCGGGCACAAGGCCCGCCACCCGCAGGTAGACCGCCGCCACGGCCCCGATGAGCACGGCCCACGACAACGCGTACAGGGCCGCCACCCGCTGCGCGCCCGCCAGGCGCACCGAGACGCCCACGGGCACGAGCACGGGCAACATGCTCACCGCCGACAGGGCCACCGCCACACCGTAGGGCAGCGTGGCCGCCGCCACCATGCCCACGGGGTAGGCCCACAGCACCCGGCTGAGCCAGCGGTGGACGCGCGGGCGGTGCTGGTCCAGGTCGAGCAGGCGCGCGGCGAAGCCGATGGAGGCCATGAAGACCAGGACCGCGGTCACCACGATGCCGCGGTTCACGGCGTCGGGGCCCCAGCGCTCGGCGAGCCAGGGCGCCGCGCCGGCCCAGAAGTACACCAGGCAGCTCAAGAGCACCGACCCCAGGTAGCCGGCGAACCAGCCATAGAGCCGCTCCCGGCGGGCCACGGCCAGCCCGGTGGCGAAGAGCATGAGCACCAGCAGGCTGCCCATGAACAGGCCGTGGATCAGGTCGCGGCGGGCCTCGGCCTTGGCCAGCCAGGGCCAGGTGCACAGCAGCATGGGCGCGTCGATGGCCCCGGGATCGGCGAGGTGGGCGTACAGCCGCACGGTCTGCCCGGGCGGCACGGTGATGGGCAGCACCGGCAGCCGGTGGGGCACCCGCCGATGGGCGAGCGGGACGTCCTCGCCGGCCCGCACTCGGTCCACTCGGCCGTCGGGGTACACCGCGGCGAGGACCACCTGATCGATGAGCGCGAACCGCAGCACCCACAGGCGCTCGATGGGCTGGTCGGTCGGGTTGACGACGTCGGCGCGCAGCCAGACCGGGGCCGCGTCAGGCTGCCGGCTGAAGACGCCGGGTCCCGCCGGTCGCCACGCGAGGCTGTCCTGTACCCCCCCCGCTTCGTCCACCGGCAAGAGGTCGTCGCCACTCCCCTCGACCACGAGCCAGCGCCCGTCCAGCGACTGGGCCGGCTGCGCAGCGTCGAGCCGCAGGCTGTCGGGATCGGGCGCGTCGGCCCACGCGGACCCGGCGGGCACCAACGCCAGCAGCGCCAAGACCCCGAGGGTGAGGTGCCTCATGGGCGCGGCCGCCCGGCGGGGGCGTCAGGGCAGGTGGGCGGCACGTCAGTCGTAACCCCACGGCTCCTCGATGGCCGGGCCGCTGACCTCGATGGTCAGCCGCCCGTCGATGGGAGGCGTGGGCACGCTGCGGGTGGGCCCGGCGCTGAGCACCCGCACCGCCGCCAGCCGATGGCCGGCGACGATCGCGCCGCGGTACTTGCGCTTGAGCTCCAGCTCGGGCCCCAGGGCGCGCTCGCCCGGCCCGAGCGAGACCGTCAGGGTCATCGTCTCGCCCTTGCCCAGCTTGATGAGCTGCCAGGTCTCGGCCACGGTGACCAGCACGTTGTGGGCGCCCTGGCCCGTCAGCAGGCCCATGCGGACTTCGGTGTTGGCGTCGGCCATGGCCCCTCCCCTCGCCCGCTCACCATGCCGGGGGCCGGTCCGGCGGGCAAGGCCTCAGCCGCGGGCGTCCTTCCAGCGGCTGACCAGCTCGTCCACCGGCAGCCCAGGGACCACGTGGCCGCTGTGCCCGGTGGTGGTGCTGCCGGCGAACAGCGCGTTCAGCACCGCCTCCTCAGTGGCCTCGATGGCGGCCTGGTACAGCGGGTTCATCGCGTCGTCCACCAGGCTCAGCAGGGTGAACGTCCGCGCCGCCGCCTTGCGAGGGATGCAGTTCGCGGTGCTGAAGCCCAGCACGATCTCGCCCGAGCCGTGGGCCGCATAGCTGCCTACCCGGCCGATGCCCAGGCCCACCCGCTTGCACAGGCGCGCGATCTGGTGGGAGCTGAGCGGCGCGTCGGTGGCGATCACCGCGATGATGCTGCCGTAGCGCGCCCGAGCCTCGGTGCTGAAGGGCACCAGCTCGCGGCCCACGGGCAGGCCGTCCACCCGCAGGTCTCGGCAGTCCCCTACGTTGGTCATCACCAGCACGCCGACGGTGTAGCTGCCCTCGTCGGGATCCAGCACCCGGCTCGACGTGCCGATGCCCCCCTTGAAGCCGAAGCTCACCATGCCCGTGCCGCCGCCCACGCTGCCCTCGGTCACCTTCCCCGCGGTGGCGGTGTCCAAGGCGTGGGCCACGTGCTGGGCGGTCACGTGGGAGTGGCTCACGTCGTTCAGGTGGCTGTCGTCGCACTCCCCCACCAGGGGGATCACCACGTCGTCGGCCTTGCCGATGGTGGGGTAGTGGTCGAGCATCCAGCGCACGGTCGCGGCGCTCACGGCGCCCACCGACATGGTGCTGGTGAGCAGGATCGGCGTCTCGATCAAGCCCCACTCCAGCACCTGCACCAGGCCCGACATCTCGCCGGCGCCGTTGAGCACGAAGGCCCCGCCCGCCAGCCGCTCCATGAAGATGTCGCCGTCGTTGGGCCGGATGGCCGTGACCCCCGTGCGGGCCACTGACGGATCATCATGCCAGACCGTGGAGTGGCCCACGCGAACCCCCACCACGTCGGTGATGGCGTTCAGCGGGCCGGGCGGGCGAAAACCGACGGTGACGCCGTAATCCCGCGCGCGCTTGCTCATTCAGCCGCCCTCTCGGCCCGCCGCAGGGCCCGCCAGCGGGCCAGGGCGGGGGCCAGGATTCGGCGCACCAGCGTGCCGTGATCGATGCCGGCCGCCTCGGCCGCCACACACAAGTCGCTGTAGCTGGGCGCCAGGCCCGGCAGCGGATTGCACTCGATGAAGCACACCCGGCCCTCGGCATCGAGGCGCAGATCCACCCGGGCCACGTCACGGCAGCCCAGGGCGTGCCAGGCCCCGACGGCCACGGCGTCGAGCTCCGCCTGAAGCGCCGCGTCCACCTTGGCGGGCACCTCGAAGCGCACGCCGTCGGCCCCCAGCTTGTGGGCGAAGTGGTAGATGGGCAGCGGCTCGTCGCCCACGAAGACCACCTCGAGCGCCGGCAGCACCTCGGGGCCGGCGGGGCCCGCCAGCATGCCGATGGTGAACTCCCGGCCCGGCAGGAAGGCTTCGATGAGCACCGACTGGCTGTAGCGGCTGCACAGGGCCGCGATGGCCGCGCGGGCCTCGGCCTCGGTGCGCACCACGCTGGCCGGGGTCACGCCCTTGCTGCTGCCCTCGGCCAGGGGCTTGACCACCCCCGGCAGGGTCAGGTGCGGGGGCCACTCGAAGTCCGGCCCGTCCACCACCGCGAAGGGCGCCGTGGGCAGCCCTGCGTCGCGCACCAGGCGCTTGGCCAGCGCCTTGTCCAGGGTGACGCCCAGGGTCACCGCGTCGCTGCCGGTGTGGGGCACCTCGAGCATGTCCAGCACCGCCGGCACCAGACCCTCGCGGCCCCGGCCCCGCAGCCCCTCGGCCATGTTGAAGACCAGGTCCACCCGGGCCTCGCCCATGCGCCGCAGGAACCGCGAGTCGGCCTCGATGGGCACCACCACATGGCCGTCGGCGGCGATGGCCGCGGCGATGGCGTCGATGGTGCTCTGGGCGTCGAACTCGGCGTCGTGATCAGCCGCCCCGTCGAGCTGCGCCTGCACCCGGCGCAGGTTGTAGACCAGGCCCACCCGCACGGCCTCGCCGTCGTTGACCGGCACCCGCCGCGCGGACGCCCGCTGCACCAGGTGGTTGAGGACGGCGGCCTCGTCCGTGAGGCCCTCGAGCGCGGCCCCCAGGTAGATCGAGGCGCCCGGCTCCAGGCTGGGCAGGGCATTGATCTCGATGAACCACGGGGTGCCGTCCGCATCGACCCGGAAGTCCAGCCGGCACAGGTCCCGCAGCCCCAGGGCCGCCACCAGCCGCAGCGTGGCCTGGTGGATGGCGGTGGCCGTGCGGCGGCTCAGCGGCGCCGGGAGCACCACCTCCACCTGCTCGCTGCGGGTGTTCTTCAGGTCGTAGTCGTAGATCCCGCGGCGGTCGGGCTCGTCGGGGGTCTTGTAGCCCGCGATGGCCAGGGCGCCGTCGGTGCCCACCCCTTCGAGCCAGGGCGCCACCACGTCGTCGCCGGCCACGTAGGCCTCGACCAGCACGCCGTCCGGGTACTTCGCCAGCAGGGCCCGCGCGGCCGCTCGGGCCGACGGGAGCTTGTCGTGCACGGCGCCGCCCGCGATGCCCTTCGAGCTGCCCTCGAAGCACGGCTTGACGATGACCGGGGCCTCGAGATCCATGGGCCACGGCTCGTCGCCGGTGCGCATGAACAGCCATGAGGGCGTCAGGACGCCCTGGGCCCGCGCCACCAGCTTGCTGAGGTGCTTGTCCAGGGTGGTGACGCAGGCGTGGGGGCCCGAGCCGGTGTACGCCAGCCCCAGCTCCTCGAAGACCTGAGGGTAGAAGGCCTCGCGCAGCGGACCGTGGCGCCCCTCGGCGGTGTTGAACACCACGTCGGGGCCGAAGGCCAGCAGCTCGGCCACCAGATCCGCCACCGGCTGGCCCACGTCCACCGGCCGGACCAGATGCCCGGCGGCGGTCAGCGCGCGGGTGAGCGCAGCGACGGTCTCGGGGGTGTCGAACTCGGCCTGGGCCTCGTCCGCCGACGTCTTCAAGTTGTGCGTGAAGGCGATTCGCATCGGGTCCTCCCATCGGAGGCCGCGGCGCCGTGGGAGCGGCGCGTGAGAAGAGGCGCGGGGCGCAGCCGCGCGCGGCCCGCTAGCAATGCGCGGGCCACCCCCGCGCGGGCGCCAAAGTATCCCCGTCGGTGCGGACGGTAAACCCCCTCGCGCGCCGGGTCCCAGCGGCCGCGGCGGTGTGACCGGGGCGAAGCGCCGCGGCCGGGGCGGTGGGCCCCGCGGATCAGCGGAGGAAGTCGCAGCACACGGGGGTGAAGGTCATCTCGGCCCGCCCGACGCGCCCGCCGCCGTCGGTCACCCTGGCCGTCATGCGGGTCGGCTGCCCTTCGATGGCTTCGGGCGAGAACTGGTCGAACAGGAACACGGTCACCCCCGCCTGGATCCACGACGCCCCGTCCCCCCCGCGCAGGAAGTCGTCGAGCAGGCGCACCCCGCCCACCTGCGTGTCGCCCTGCCAGAGCGCCAGCTCCACCGTGGCGTCCTGGGGATCCATGTCGGCCACCCGCACGGCGCCGTAGATGTGATAGCCGCCCTGGATGCCCTGGGTGATGCGCAGGCGCGTGGCCGGATCGGTCACCGGCGTGTAGTCATCGCGCCCGCTGCCCACGGCGACGTCCAACGGATCGCTGGACGGGGCGTCGTCGCAGGCCCACAGGGGCAGGGCGAACAGCAGGCAGAGCAGGCGGCGCATGGGCGCAGCATGCCCCAGGGCCCGCCGCGCGCCAAGGCGCCGCGCCTGGCCCCGATTCTTCAGTCGAGGCGGGTGACGGTCATCGCGGCGCCCTCGGTGTCCAGGGCGTCCACCGCCAGCCGGAACCGCACGCCCGCATCCCCCAGCAGGTACACCACCCCGCCGGCGCGGACGGCCACCCGCGGTCGCCCCCCGGGCGCCAGCGCAGCGTCGTCCAGCGCGTGGGTGAGCGCGGCGTCCCCGAAGAAGCGCGGCCCCGGCGTGGTCGCCGCGGGCGCCACCGCCACCAACCAGGGGCCGTCGCTGGCCAGATCGAGGTAGACGTCGGCGCTGGCCCCGGGCACCGGGGGCGCCGTCAGCAGGGCCAACACCACCGCCCCCACGGCCTCGGGCTGCTGACCCAGCGCCTCGACCACCTGGGCCCGCAGGGCCGACCCGGTCAGACCCAGCGGCAAGCCACCGCCCCCCAGGACCACCGCGGGTCCGTCGGCCAGCAGCCGCCGGGCCCCCTCGGCCAGCGCCTCCCAGACGTAGGCACCGGCTGGCAGCCCCGGGCCGTTCAAGCCCAGCCAACCCTCGGCCAGATCCAGCCGGACCGTGGGGGCGCCCACCGGCCACCCCACCTGGCGCGGGCCGGCCCCCTGCCAGTCCAGCCACGCGGCCTGCAAGCCCACCGCGTCCGCGGTCCACGGGGCGGCGCGCCAGCCGTCGGCCTGACCCTGCGGCGTCGGCTCGACGCCCGGCGCCCAGGCGCGCCCGTCCAGGGGCCTCGGATCCAGCGGCAGCGTCAGAACAAGCCGCTCCACCGCGGGCTCGGCGGACCAGGCGCCCTCCACCTGCACCCAGTCGGGGTCGGCGGGATCCACCAGGCCCCGGGCCGCACCCTCGGCAGGCACCCGCGCCAGCGCCGCGTGCTCGAGGTCCAGCGCGGCGTGGAGCGCGGGCGGTCGGGCCAGGCTGACCGTCACCAACAGATCGTCGGGGGGCGGCGCGAAGGCCAACGCCGTCACGACGCCCGGGTGCCAGGCCCCCGCGACGGCGTGGGGGCCCAGGCGGGCGGCCAGGCGCCCTCCCCCATCCAGCAGCTCGGCCACCGAGAGCGGCAGAGCGCCCGCCGCGACGGGGCCCTCGGACGCATTCGAGCCGGGGCGGCGGCCCGCCAGGGGGTGACTCGCCAGCAAGCCGGTGGCCAGGGCCTGCGCGACCGCCTCGTGCGCCCACAGCGGCGCCGCGCGGTCCACGTCCAGCGCGTGCGCGAGCAGGGTCACCCCGTCGAAGCCCAGCGCCTCACCCGCCGCCATCAGGGCCCCCAGCGCCTGGGTGCCGGCCCAGTCCACGTCCTCCAAGCGCAGCCCAAGCCAGATCTGCCCCGCTGCGCTGGCTTCGCCGTCCTCGGCCTGAACAACGGCGTCCAGGAGCGCCGTGAGCAGGCCGGGGCGCCCGGCCTCGTCCAGCAGCGGCAGATCGCCCGCCCAGAGCCCCGCGAGGGCTTCGGGTGGCAGG
Organism: Myxococcales bacterium; assembly: GCA_020633555.1. Classification (GTDB taxonomy): domain Bacteria; phylum Myxococcota_A; class Bradymonadia; order UBA7976; family UBA1532; genus JACKDL01. Next base: position 22,440 of record JACKDL010000049.1, read on the forward strand.
GCCTGGAGCTGACCCATCCCGAACCGTCGCGGGCCTGCGGGCTCGTCCGGCGGTCGAAGCTGCACGGTGCGGCCCTCGCCGGGGACCAGCGGCGCCCACGGATCCTCGGGCGCCACCGGACCCGCGCAGGCCAGGCACGCAAACGCCGCCCCCAGGCACAGGCGGCCGGCTACCACCGCGACGCCCCCGGGATGACCCCCACCCGCACCCCGGCCTCGTCCCCGTCGACCTGCAGAAACATCGACTCTTCCAAGCCCGTCGCCACCAGCCGGACCGGTGCGCCGGGGCGAACGGGCAGGGCCTTCAGGCTGCCGCGAACGGCGCCGTCCACCGGCTCGACGCCCGCCCCCTCGTCGAAGCGCAGCCCGTGCCCGTCGAACAGCAGCAGCGGCGCGCCCGGGGCCTGGCGCTGAGCCGCAAGCGTGGCCAGGAGCCGCTCCATCTGGCCCGTCAGCCCTTCCCGGATGCGCGCCTCGAGGTCAGCGGCGCCCCCGGGCCAGTCCACGGCCGGCAGCGCCCACTCGAGCGGGCCCTCCGGCTCAGCGGGCGCCACGTCCAGCCGATCCTGGACGGCCTCCAGCACCAGCTCCCAGGCCCACGCAGCTCGGGCCCCACCGCCCAGGGCCGGGCTCAAGGTGGCCTGCACGTGCCCCCCGCTCCAGCCCACGCTCAGCCCCGGCTCCAGGTTGCCCAGGGCATAGTCCACCCGCCGGGTCTCGCCATCGTGGATCGCCCGGGCCTGGGCGAGCGCGATGATCTGCCGGGCCAGGAGCCAGGGGGGCAGGCTCCAGGCGGGGTGGGCCTGCGCGGTGCCCGGGGCCGCCTCGGCCGGGGCCCCGAAGTGCGGCCCCGGCGGCACCCGCAAGGTCAAGGCGATCCGGGGGCGGGCGGCCAGGCCCTGCACGGTGATGGCCTCCGGGTCCTGCCGATCCAGCGTCGCCTCGGGGTGCCCCAGCGCGCCGCGCACGGGGTGACCCGAGGCGTCGAGCCCATCGGCCAGCAAGGCCTGCACTCGGCCCGCCACCGCCACCGAGAAGTCGCCCTCCAGCAGCACCGGCGTCACGGCCGCCAGCAGCCCCGGGTGGGGACCCTTCGCGCCCAGCGTCGCCAGCCAAGGCGCCAGGCCCCCCAGCAGCGCCCCGACATCGGCCGCGCAGCACTCTGCTTCGGCCGGGTGCGCGGCCAGGAGCGGTGCGGCCAGGGCCTCGGGCGGCAGCAGTACCTCCCCCAACGACGTGCCGAAGGCGTCGGCCACCACGCGCGCCGGGGGCAGCCCCAGCGCCGCCGCCCGCTCCAGGGGCTCGGCCAGCGGGGCGCGGGTGGCCGCCAGATCCGCGGCGGTCGCCCGCAGCGCCTGCACCGGGTGGCCGGGGTCCTCGGCCGCCCCGCGCAGCCCGGCCTGGAGCAGCGGCACCAGATCCAGCCGGGGGCCCGCTGCCGCGCCCTGGGCCCACCAGCCCGCGAGCCCGTCCCGGTCCCAGCGGAGGACCACCGGCTCGTCGTGCGCCTGTGGCGGCGCCAGGACGACCTGCCAGCCGAGCCCCACCCGTCGCACCACGCGGTGGGCCTGCCCGTCGGCGGCCACGCCGGTGACCTCCACGGTGTGGACGCCGTGGGTCGTCTGCAGCGACAGGCCCCAGCCGGGGTGCGCCTCCAAGGGGTGCCATGGGCCCTGATCCACCCGCAGGCGCAGCGCGCGCAGCCCCTGCGCCGTGCCCTCCACCACCAACTCGGGGGCGTCCTCGAATACCCAGGCGTCCTCGGCGGGGGACGTGATCGTCAGCGCCGCGCGGTGCGCGGGCGCGTCCTGGGGATCGCCGGGCGGCGCCACCTCGCCGCAGCCCAGCAGCGGGATCAGCGCTGCAACGCTTGCTCGCCACGCAACCACAGGCGCACCTCCTCGTCGTCGACGGCCGCCACGTCCACCCGGAAGGTCCCCTGCCGTCGCCGCAGCAGCAGGGCGTCGCCTGCCGCCACCGCCGCCAGGGGCAGCCCCGTGCGGCCGTCGGGCAGGCGCTGATCCAGGAGTTGGCCGCGCAGGGTGTAGATCGAGTCGTCCGAGGGGCGCTCGCAGCCCCCTTCCCCCGGCCGGTCGCAGCCCCCGATGAGCAGCCAGACGGCCCCGTCGGGGGCCCGGTCCAGGTACAGATCGGCCCGCTGGCCCTGATCCACGAGCTGCCCCAGCAGCGCCTGGGCCAACCCCTCGCGGTCGGCCTGCAGGGCGGCCCGCAGCGCGCCCTCGACCGCCGGCCCGCCGGGCCCCAGCGGCAGCCCCTGCAGAGGGAAGCGCGCGGGCGCCCGCCCCCCGTCGTCCAGCGCGGCCCCCAGCACTTCCGCCACCAGGTCCCAGGCATAGGCCGGCGGCGGCGCGGCGTCCTCGTCGATGAGCCACAGCCGCAGCCACCCCGGCGGGACCGCTCGGCACAGGCCGTCGTGGCACAGCGCGCCGGCCGCGCACTCGGCGTCGGCGCGGCACACCACCCGTTCGGGCGGCACGCAGCGCCCGGCCAGGCAGGTCTCGTCGCCGACGCAGCCGTGATCGGTGTGGCAGGCCACCGCCTCGGCGGCCACGCAGAGGCCGCGGTCGTCGTCCCGCCCAGAGCGGTGACACACCGCCCCGGGCAGCGCCGCACAGTCCTCCACGCGCGCACAGTCCAGGGCCGTCAGGCGTCGCAGCCGCTCGGGCACACCGGCCGGCGTCGGCCGGGCCACCGGGCAAGGGCCCGCCTCGGGGCAGTCATAGCCCGCGCGGCCCACGGCCACCTCGGCCAGATCCACCCGGCCGGCCCCGTCGCGCCAGAGCAGCGCGCCGGTGTCCTGCCCCGCGCAGGCGTCACAGCCAGTCTGCAGATCCTGCCACTGCCGGGTGCCGGCATCGCGCAGCGCCGAGTCCAGTGTCCATGCCGCCCCGGCCGGGGCCGCGCCCTCCAGGGCCGTGGCCAGGGCGGCGCGCTCGGGCGCAGGGGTGAGCTGCAGCGTCAGATCCACCGTCGGCTGCGCCGCCAACCCCTGGATCGCGAACCGCTCGGGATCCTGGAAGTCCAGCTCGGCCACGGGCTCGCCCGGCGGCGGCGCGGCGAAGAAGCCCGGCTGCCCCGCAGCCAGATCCACGCCGCCGTACACGGCCACGTTGCTGCGGGCCACCAGCCGAACGCGCACGTCGCCCTGAAACACCTGCCCCTCCACCGCGCCGTCCACCAGCCCCGGGTGATCCCCTTGCGGGCCCAGGCGGGCCGCCCACGGGCGCATGCCCTGCAGGGCGTCCGCCAGGGTCACGGCGAGCCACCCGTCGCGCACCGCCGGGTGGGCCTGAGCCACCTCGCTGAGCAAGGCGTCCACCAACGCCGCCTCGTCCAGCAGCGGGCGGTCGACGGGGCGATCCAGGGCCTCAGCCAGCACGACCCCCAGCGGCACGGGGAGCACGGCGTCGGCCACGGCAGCCGCTGGCCCCAGGGCGGTCGCTTCGTAGCGGGCGTCGGCAGGGGTGGCCGTGAGCGCGGCCCACGCCGCCTGCTCCGGCGGGCCCCAGCTCGGTGGACAGCCCCCGCCACAGGCCCCACGGATGGCCCGCACCGCCCGCAACAGCAAGCCCCGCGCGTCCACCTCGAACAGCACGGTGCGCGCCTGCAGCGCCGGGTCGAAGAGCGCGTCGATGCCGGCCCGGTCCAGGTCGAACACCACGTCGCCGCCCTGCCCACCGGGCGGACGCAGGATCACCACCGGCCCGTCGGCCCAACCCCCCTCGGCGTTCACCAGGGTCAGCGCGTGCAGCCCCGTAAGCCCCCCCTCATCGGTGACCAACAGCTCGATGGCGTTCCCGCCCGGCGCCAGCCGCAGGGGGGCCACCCAGGCATCCCCCGCCCCCCGCGCCCGCTGCCAGGCCCCGTCGCCCACCCGGAACTCCACCGCCGTCACCGGCGCACTCGACCGGGTGGTGATGGCCAGCTCCACCTGGGCCTGCTCCAGCGCGGCCCCATCGGGCGGCACGGTGGCCACCACCTCCGGCGGCCCGTGCGGGGGCGCGGCCCGGGACACCACCACCCGCTCCACGGCGGTGATCTGCCCCAACGTGTCACGGGCGGTGATCCGCAGCACCTCGCGGACGCCGGGCCGCAGCGGCACCGTGCGCGCCCAGTGGCGGAAATGATCGCCGGTGGCCACGACGCCGAAGCTGCGCCCCACCGCGTTCACCTCCACCGTGGCGATGCCTGCGTCGCTGAACGCCGTGCCGCGCACCTCCACCACCGGCGCGTTGGTCTCGAGGCCGTCCGCGGGCGCGATCACCGTCAGCAGCGGGGGATCCGCCGCGACCGCGGGCCGGTCGTCCAGCAGCACCTGAGCGGTGCCGGCGCGCCCCCCGGCGTCGTAGGCCGTCAGGGTCAGCGGGAAGACCCCCACCGGCGGCACCGGGGCCTGCCCGACGAAGTGGCCGTCGAAGGGGTCGGGGCGGTCGAGCCGATAGGGCCCGCTGAAGCCCACGCGGGCCTCCAGCGCCACCACGCGGGCGTCGTCGGTGGCCACGCCCTCGAACTCGACGGTGGTGTCGTCCACCCGGGTCCAGCCGGTCAGGGTGATCGTCGGCGCCCCGTCATCGTGGGGGGCGGCCACCGGATCCGGTGCCGGCCAGCCGTCGGCGCCGCCGTCGGCCAGCCCACCCAGCGCGGGCACGGCGCCGTCACAGCCCAGCGCCAGGGCCAGCCCCAGAAACCACCATGTGCGCCAGCCGGCCACCATGTGCGAAGTCCGCCTACACTCGAACACCCGCAGGATAGGGGGCCGCGCGGCGGTGTTCCACCCACAACCGCGGACGCGGGCATCGCGTCGGTCAGGCGCCCAGAGCGAACTTGTCGAACAGCGCCCGGGCCCGCGCCGGGTCGTCCCCCAGCACCGCAGAGGCTTCGTGGGGCGTCCCCGTCTCGAGGATGGTCGACGGCCGCACCCCGAAGTGCTGATGGAACGCCCGTGAGAAGTGGAACGGATCGGGGAAGCCGACTTCCGCGGCCACCTGCCACACCTTCGCGTCGCCGGGCGCCGCCCGAGCCAGCCGCTCGAAGGCCTGCCGCAGCCGCTCGCTGCGGATGAAGGCGCCCACGCCGCCATACGGCTCGAAGACGCGATACACCGTGGCCCGCGAGCAGCCGAAGGCCCGCATGATGTGGCCCACGCCGAAGGCGGGATCGGCCAGGTGGGCGCCCACGTAGCGCCGGATGGGGGCATCGAGCACCCGGCCCGGCACTTCCGCCGTCTGCAGCACCAGCGCCACCAGCTCGGTGATGGCGGCCCCGGCCGCCTCGCCGGCGCCCTCGTCAACCACCGCCTCCATGTGCTGGATCAGCGCCTGCCCCGCCGCGCTGTGGGCGGCCTGGGTGATGAGCCCGCCCGCGCGCTCCAGCCGCGCCAGCCCCCCCACGCTCTCCCGGGGCAGCACGACCCCGATGGTGCTCCGCGCCTCAGCCAGCGAGCACATGGGCCGCGCCAGATCGCTGATGGTCAGCAGCTCGGGGCCGTGATCGAACGTGCGCCCCCCCACGTCGCCCCGGTGCCGCCCCGCGCGGTAATACTCCACCAGGATGCCCGCCCCGGTGCGGTCCACGTGCTGGCGCGTCCGGCTGAAGGCGGACTCGCTGAAGGCCACGTGAGCGGCCACCACCGCCCCCAGGTCGAACAACTGTGTCCGGGCGTCCCGGGCGCCGCGGGGCGCCACGGGGTTCACCGAGAACAGCCCGCTGGCCGCCTCGACATATTGCGCGTAGCGCTCACCGGCGCGCGGCGCCGTCAGCTCCAGCGACGGGCTGGCGTCGCTGTCCCTCGTGTGCTCGTCCGTGTCCTTCATCTCGTGGCCCCCCCAGGTGCCGCCCCCCACGCGCCACAGTGACACAGCGACCGGGTTCAGGTCAGCGGCCAGAACCCGCGCCGCGCATCCAAAGCGCGATCGCGTTGCAGGCTCCCCAGCCCTCGCGGTTCAGGCCAGCGAACCCCGGCCCTGGCGGCGAGGCCCCCCGTGAGACGGGGATCCATGTTCGCCGCTTCGGCTGGGAACTAGCGTCACCGCGGGGAGATGCCGGGCCGGCCGTGGTGGGACGGCCCCCTCACCCCGCCCCCGGTCTGATCCATGGAGCCTGCGATGTATCGACGTCACCCCCTGACCCTGCTGGCCCTCGCGGTCAGCCTGAACGCCTGCGACGACGGCGGCGGCAGCACCCCCGCCACCGACGCGGCGCCCATGGCCGACCAGGGCACGCCCGACGCCAGCCCCGATGGCGGCGCCTGCAACCCCGGCGCCCAGGGCTGCCCCTGCGCCGAAGGCGACACCTGCAACGCCGGCCTGATCTGCACCGACGGCACCTGCATCTCGGACGGGGCCTGCACCCCGGGGACCCTGGGCTGCGCCTGCGCCGCCGGCGACCAGTGCGGCGCCGGGCTCGCTTGCGACGCCGGCACTTGCGTCGAGGCCCCGCTGCCCACCGAGGGGCTGCGGGTGCAGGGCGGCATGGCCTTCGGCTGCGAGGCCCTGTTCCGCGAGGGGGCCACGCCGGCCGCCGCCGTGGGCTTCGCCGGCGACGTGCAGGGGGCCTTCATGCGCCGCGACGGCAAGCTCGCCCTCAGCGCGGTGAGCACCGGCGGCCTGCCCCTGCTGACCCTGGGCGGCATCGCGCTCCAGGGCGGCGCCACCGCCACCGCCGCGGATCTGGAGCTGCTCCAGAGCCGCTGCTTCGACGGCAACGGCCGCGCCCTCGACGGCGTGACCGTGGTCCTGGACTGAGGGGAGGTTCCACATGAAGCGCATCCTTCGCCGCCGCCTCCTCGCCGCCGGGGCCGCCCTGGCCGCCAGCCTCAGCCTCACCGCCGCCCAGGCGCAGACCGGCGTGTCCGACGACCGCGTCAGCCTGCCCGAGGGCCCCGGCAGCCTGCAGAGCATCGGCGACAACGCCCTGGTGACCCCCAACCTGGGCTCGATGAGCTACAGCGTGCCCATCGACGTGCCCGCCGGCTTCGAGGCCGTCACCCCCAACCTCGCGCTCACCTACAACTCCGCCGCCGGCGGGGGGCTGGTGGGCCTGGGCTGGGATCTGCCCCTGCCCTTCATCGAGCGCATGACCAACCGCGGCCTGCCCCGCTACGGCGACAGCGACCGCTTCGTGGCCAACGGGGGCGACGAGCTCACCGCCCTGGGCGGCGGCGCGTACCGCAGCCGCTTCGAGGGCGGCTTCGTGCGCTACACCTGGCACGCCGGCGCCGCCGGTGAGGACTACTGGGTGGCCGAGCAGCCCGACGGCACCGTGCTGTACTACGGCGCCGACGAGGCCGGCGCGCCGGTGGCCGACGCCCGCGCCGAGGCGCCCGGGGGCACCTTCCGCTACCACCTGGTGGCCGCCCAGGACCGCTTCGGCCACGTGGCCCGCTACCAGTACCGCTTCATCGACGGCCTGCCCTACCTGGACGCCATCGAGTACAGCTTCGCGGGCGGCCAGGCCGGCTCGCGGGTGGCTTTCGGGTACGAGGACCGCGAGGACGTGCTCACCGACGCCCGCAGCGGCTCGCTGGAGCGCATGACCCAGCGGCTGGCCACCGTGGACGTCGAGAACGGCGGCGCCCGCATCTGGCGCTACAGCCTGAGCTACGCCCCCTACGCCGCGGCGGGCGGGCAGTCCCGCCTGGCCGGCGTGCGCCGGGTGGGCCTGAACGACACCGCGCACCCGCTGGCCTTCGACTTCGGCTACAGCCAGGCCCTGGGCGCCGACTGCCAGGCCGACTGCGCCGATCCCTACCTGGTGGACATGGGCAACCTGGGCGTGGGCCTGGGCACCGGCGACGCCACCCTGGTGGACATCGACGGCGACGGCCTGCCCGACGTGGTGGACACCAGCCGCGACGGCGCCCACCGCTTCTTCATGAACGTCTACGGGGCCCCCGCCGATCACCACTTCTCGGCGGCGCAGGACTCGGCCAGCGGCACCCGTGCCAGCCACCAGCTCTCCAGCCCCTACGTGCAGGTGCTGGACGCCAACGGCGACGGCCGCGCCGATCTGCTCAACGCCGCCACCGGCCAGGTGCTCTACAACCTGGGCGACGGCGACTGGTCCGACGCGCAGGCGGTGGACACCAACGGCCTGCCCGACTTCGCCGAGGAGTTCGGGGGCGGCGACGCCGAGCTCGCCAACATCCGCTTCCTGGACTACGACAACGACCGCCTGATCGACGTCATCCGCAGCAGCGGCCAGGCCACGCGGATCCTGCGCAACCTGGGCGCCGAGGGCTTCGCCGACGATCCGAACGTCGAGGCCATCGGCAGCGGCTTCGCCGACAGCCGGCTGGAGCTGGCCGACATGAACGGCGACGGCCTGCAGGACGCGGTGATCCTGGCCCCCGGCCAGATCACCATCCGCACCCACCTGGGCCTGGGCCGCTGGAGCGCCCCGCGCACCATCGCCGATCTGCCCTTCAACGAGGCCCAGATCGACCAGGTGCAGCTCGAGGACATCAACGGCGACAGCCTGGACGACCTGGTGCTGGTCAGCGGCACCGAGCTGCGCTACGCGCTGAACCGGGGCGGCGAGCGCTTCGAGGCGGGCGAGCCCATCAACGCCGCCGGCGGCCAGGCCCTGCCCGACGCCAGCGCGCCCGGCACCACGGTGCTGTTCGCCGACATGAACGGCTCGGGCAGCGACGACGTGGTGTGGATCACCGCGAACGGCCAGGTGACCTACCTGGAGCTGTTCCCCGTGCGGCCCAACCTGCTCACCCGCATCACCAACGGCCTGGGCATGACCACCGAGGTCGAGTACATCACCGCCGCCGCCCAGCGGCTGGCCGACGAGACCCCGTGGGCCTACACCCTGCCCTTCCCCATGATCATGGTGTCCAGCGTGGACGCCTTCGAGGCGGTGGGCGAGCAGCGCCTGCGCACCACCTACCGCTACCGCGACGGCTTCTACGACGCCGCCGAGAAGGCCGTGCGCGGCTTCGGGCGGGTGGAGCTGCTCACCGAGGGCGACGACAGCCACGAGGCCCGCGTCGAGATCCAGACCTACGACCTGGGCGTCGAGGATCCCTACCTGAACGGGCGCCTGCTGCAGGCCGACGTGTACACCGTGCGCGACGGCGCGCCCGCGCTGCTGTCGTCCACCGTCAACGAGTACGCGGACTGCGCGCTCACCGGCGTGCCCGCGGTGCAGCCCTACCCCGTGCGCTTCACCTGCCTGGCCGCCACCGAGACCCTGCTGCTTGAGGGCGGCGCCGAGGCGGACGCCGTGCGCACCCGCACCGAGCAGGACCACGACGGCTACGGCCGGGTGGTGGCCACCCGCGAGCTTGGCGTGGTGAGCGGCTGCGGCGACGCCGAGCGCCCCGACGGCACCTTCGGCGCCCCCACCGGCCCCGAGTGCACCGGCGACGAGCGCTACACCTGGACCGACTACGCCGATCCGGCCGCCAACCTGGAGGACCGCTGGATCCTGGACGTGCCCACCCGCACCCGCCAGGGCGCGCTGGCCGACGGCACGGGCGCCAGCGAGACCACCTACTTCTACGACGGCGATGCCTTCGTGGGGCTGCCCGCCGGCCAGGTGCGCCGGGGCCTGCTCACCCGCAGCATGGGCCGGGTGGATGACGGCGCCGAGCTGCCCCTGGCCCGCAGCGGCTACGACGCCCACGGCAACGTCATCGAGACGATCCACGCCGACGCGGAGCCCGCGGGCGACGCGGGCCACACCCGCTACACCTTCGACGAGGCCGGCCTGCTGGTCACCCGCGTGGCGCAGCATCTGGTGGACGCCGCCGGCGCGCCCTACGCGCTGGTGGCCGATCACACCTACAGCCCCGCGTGGGGCGAGCTGGCCACCACCACCGCGCGCCCGTACCTGGTGCGCGGCGGCGAGGCGGTCACCAGCCCCCAGCTCACCCGCTACACCTACGATGACCTGGGGCGGCTGACGGCGGTGTACGTGCCGGGCGATGACACCCCGGCCACCACCCACAGCTACGACGAGGGCGCGCCCATCAGCCAGATCACCAGCCGCACCCGCAGCCTGCCCGGGCTGGCCGCCCCCGACCGTGAGTCGGTGCGCTGCCTGGACGGCTTCGGGCGGGCCTTCCAGACCCGCGCCCGCGTGGACGGCGATCGCTACGAGATCGACAGCCACGCGGTGTTCAGCCGGGCCGGCGTGGCCGTGGCCCAGTGGCGGCCGCAGCCCGCGCAGGGCGGCGACTGCACCGGCACGCCCCCCGCCGGCGAGGCGCCCACCCGCTCCATGCTCGACGGCACCGGCCGGCTGCTGGCGGTGGACGAGGGCGGCCTGCAGACCAGCGCCATGGCCTACCGGCCGCTGGAGACCTGGCTGTACGACGGCAACGACCTGGACCCCGCCCACCCCGCCGCCGACACCCCCACCGTGCAGGCCCGCGACGGCCTGGGGCGGGTGGTTCGCGTCACCATGGACGCCGGCGACGGCACCCTGAGCACCTACACGGCCTTCTACGACGGCCAGGGGGCCCTAGCGGGCATCATCGACCCCGTGGGCAACCTGAAGACGCAGGTGGTGGACGGCCTGGGCCGCGTGATCGAGAGCACCGACGGCGACCGCGGCACCCTGCGCTACACCTACAACGCCCGGGGCCTGGTCACGAGCCGCACCGACGCCGAGGGCCGCCGCACCCTGTTCGCCTACGACGACCTGGGCCGGGTGACCGCGCGCTGGGCCGAGGCCGACCCCGACGGCACCCGCACCGCCATCGCCTACGACGATCCCACCCTGTGCGAGACGGCCTGCGATCACACCGCCTCGGAGGCCGTGCGCCGCACCTTCCCCGCGGGCAGCGAGCAGTTCACCTACGACGCCCAGGGCACGCTGACCGCCCTGGTACGCACCCTGCACGGCGCGCGCTTCGAGTTCGACCTGACCACCGACCGGCTGGGCGCCGTGCGCTCGGTGACCCTGCCCGACGGCACCGCCCTGGACTACACCTACGACGGCGCGGGGCGGCCCACGGGCATCGACGGCTTCGTCGACAGCGTCACCTGGGAGCGCGGCCCCCTGGTGGCCGCCGTGCAGTACGCCAACGGCGTGCTGGCCCAGCGCAGCCACGACCGGCGCAACCAGCTCGCCACCCTGCAGATCGCCGGCGCCGCGGGCGCCCGCCTGATGGACCTGACCTACACCTACGACAACGCGGGCCGCCTGACGGCGCTCGCCGACGGGGCCGCGCTGGACGGCCAGCCCAGCCTGAACGCCCGCTACACCTACGACGCCCTGAACCGCCTGGTGCAGGCCGATCTGGACCCCGAGCGCCCCGACTTCGCCGAGACGCTGACCTTCGGCTACGACGCCGCCCGCAACCTGGTGCGCAAGAGCTCGAGCCTGGGGCTGGCCAGCCCGGCCCACGTGGGCACCCTGAGCTACGGCCAGAACGCCGGCCCCCACGCGGTCACCAGCACCGAGTCGGGCCTGAACCTGGCCTACGACGCTGCCGGCCACCTGGTGCAGCGCGGGACGCTGACCCTGGGCTGGGATCACCTGGGCCGCCTGACCCGCACCCGCGACGGCGACGGCCCCGAGACCCGCTACGCCTACGCCGACGACGACACCCGGGTGAGCGCCCTGAGCGACACCCACCAGCACTACATGGTCAGCCCCAACTTCGAGATCATGGACGGCATGGCGCTGACCTACGTGCTGCTGGGCGAGCAGCGGGTGGCGGTGCGTGAGTCGGCGGCCTTCGCGGCGCAGGTGCTCAGCGACGTGGCCCCGGCCGCGGGCGACGCCACCCTGACCGCCGCCCCCGACGGCGTCATCGACACCGGCGACGCGGTGGTGGCGGTGCGGATCAGCGAGGGCGCGACCTTCGAAGGCGCCGCCCCCTCGCCCGTGGGCCAGCTCTTGAACAGCGCCGCCCGCCGCCTGCTCATCGAGGGTGAGGCCCGGGTGACCTGGCACCACGCCGACGTGCGCGGCGACGTGGTGGCGGTGACCGGCGCCGACGGCGCCCTGGTGGCCCGCCGCGCCTTCGCGCCCTTCGGCACCGAGCGCGGCGAGAGCACGGGCGCGGGCTCGCGCGGCTACAACGACAAGCACCTGGACGCCACGGGCCTGACCTACATGGGCTCGCGCTACTACGACGCCTACACCGGCCAGTTCACGGCGCCCGACTTCCTGTTCGAGCGCATGGACGCCGGCACCACCCTGGCCTTCGTGGATCAGGCGGTGTCCACCTACACCTACGCCCAGAACAACCCGGTGACCGGCTACGACCCCGATGGGCGCATCGTGCAGTTCTTCGTGCGGCTGTTCGCCCGCATCGGGCAGTTCTTCGCCAGCCTGGGCGCCCAGGCGCCGGCCGCGCCGGCCCAGGTGAGCAACGTGAACGCGGCGCCCATCCACGACAACGGCCAGCAGGGCGGCGAGGTGAACGCCACCCCCGGCGGCCCGGATCCCGAGATCGGCAACACCGAGGGCTACCAGCTCAAGATGCTGGAGAAGATCAGCTTCTACATCGACGCCGATCCCTTCGCCGCCGACCGGGCCGAGGCCCGCGAGTACACCGCCCAGCTCCGCAAGGCCTACGGCCCGAAGCGCCCGAACGCGGCCGCGAGGAGGTCGCCGGTGCAACTCCAGGTGGCCGACGCGGGCGGCCAACCCCAGGGCGCCAACCGGCCGCGGCCGGCTGCGAAGCCCAAGTCGAACGTGAAGCTCACCGTGGTGGCCCACGACCCGGGCGGGCAGGTGGTGATCGACATGAGCCAGCCCGCCCCCGCCCGGAGGCAGCAGCGCGGCGCGCAGCGGGCCCACCAGCAGGCCCACGCCGCCCCCAAGAGCCGGGTGAACGTGACGGTGATCAAGCACTCGCAGCGCAAGCACGCGAGCCTCTGATCCCCCGCTCACCGGGCGCGCGGGCCCCCACCCGGCACGCCCGGTGAGACGCTGATCCATGTTCGGCCCTCCGGGGCCTGCCCTACGCTGCCCTCACCTCGACGCCCCTGCACCCTCGCCCGCCGGCGCCCGCCGGCTTGGCGTCCGTGCTGGCCCGTCGCGCCCCAGGAGCCCCGATGCGCCCGTCCCCGCCGCTGCCCCGCCCGGCCCTTTTCTGCAGGCCCCCCCTGCGCCACGGGTCACGCCCGGCGACGACCCCGCGCGACCTTGGAGACCTCCCCATGCACCGATGGTGGCTCACCGCACTGCTGGCCCTTCTCACCGGCCTGGGCCTGACCGCTTGCGACGATGGGGGCGCCACAGCCACCGCCGACGCGGGCGCCTGCACCGCCGGCGCCGCCGGGTGCGCCTGCACCCCGGACGACACCTGCGAGGCCGGCGCCACTTGCACCGCGGGGCTGTGCGTGGCGCCCCGCTGCGACGCCGGTGACGAGGGCTGCGCCTGCCTGCCGGGCGACCTGTGCCGCACGGGCCCCAACGGCCGGCCCATGGCCTGCAACGCGGGCCGCTGTGAGATCACCGCCTGCACCACCGGCGCCCAGGGCTGCGCCTGCGGGGCCTTCGACCGCTGCGACGCGGGGCTGATCTGCCAGGCGGGGCAGTGCGTGGATCCCGGCTGCGAGCCCGGCCAGCCCGACTGCATCTGCGACGCCCAAGGCGCCTGCGCCGCGGGACTGATCTGTGACGCCGGCCGCTGCGTGGACCCGGGCTGCCGCCCCGGCGCCGTGGACTGCGTGTGCAGCGACGGCGCCTGCGACGAAGGCCTGCTGTGCCGCGGCGGCCGCTGCCAGGCCCCCTGCCCCGCCGGCAACCTGGGCTGCGCCTGCGATGAGGGCGCCTGCAACGACGGCGCCCTGTGCGTGGCCGATCGCTGCAGCGCCTGCACGCCCGGCGAGGTGGGCTGCCTGTGCGGCGCGGGCGACGCCTGCGCCGAGGGCGCCCGCTGCGAAAGCGGCGTGTGCGCCGCGCTGCCCTGCCCTGAAGGCACCGACGGCTGCCCCTGCGGCGAGGG
>JACKDL010000005.1 GCA_020633555.1 Myxococcales bacterium
CTGCTTGGACTTCTCGGCGTCGGCGTCTTCGTCGTCCTGCTTGGACTTCTCGGTGTCGGCGTCCTCGTCGTCCTGCTTGGACTTCTCGGCGTCGGCGTCTTCGTCGTCCTGCTTGGACTTTTCGGCGTCGGCGTCTTCGTCGTCCTTCTTGGACTTCTCGGCGTCGGCGTCTTCGTCGTCCTGCTTGGACTTCTCGGCGTCGGCGTCTTCGTCGTCCTGCTTGGACTTCTCGGCGTCGGGCGCCTCGAGACCGTCCTCGGCCTTCTCCTCGTCCTTGTCGGCCTCGCCCTCGGGGACCGCGGGGCCGTCCTCGGCCTTCTCCTCGTCCTCGCCAGCCTCGCCCTCGGGGATCGCGGGGCCGTCCTCGGCCTTCTCCTCGTCCTTGTCGGCCTCGCCCTCGGGGATCGCGGGGCCGTCCTCGGCCTTCTCCTCGTCCTCGCCAGCCTCGCCCTCGGGGACCTCGGGTGCGGCCTCGTCGCCGCCCTCGGCCGCCTCTTCCGGCACCTCGGGTGCGGCCTCGTCGCCGCCCTCGGCCGCCTCATCGGGGGCCTCGGGTGCAGCCTCGTCGCCGCCCTCGGCGCCGCCGGCCTCCTTGGCCGCGTCGGGGTTGCGAGCCGCCTTGGCCTCTTCCAGGCCCTTCTTGGCGGTCTCGCCGGCCTCCTTCACGGCCTTCGGTGCGGCCTCGAGCTGGGCGGACATGTCGCCGGCGGCCTCGTTGATGGCCTCCTGCATGCCGCCCGCGGCGTCGGCCATCTTGCCGGCCTCTTCCTGGGCAGCCTTCACGGCGTCGCCGGCCTTCTCGGCCGCGGCGCTCTGGACGGCGCCCATGCCCTTCTGAGCCTGGGTGGCCACGTCGCCGAACTTCTGCGCGGCGGCCTTGGCCTCGTCCATCTGCTGGCGGAAGTCGTCGGTGACGGCCAGGGCCGCGTCCACCGCGGGCTTCACCGCGCCGGCCGCCTTGACCTTCACCTCGTTCATGCCGTCGCTGAGCAGCCCCTGGGCCTGCTCCTGGACCTTCTTGACCCCGCCCTCGAGCTGGTCGCGCATGTGGCCGGCCTTGTTGGCCACCTCGCC
Source organism: Myxococcales bacterium (assembly GCA_020633555.1). Taxonomy (GTDB): domain Bacteria; phylum Myxococcota_A; class Bradymonadia; order UBA7976; family UBA1532; genus JACKDL01. The sequence goes on from JACKDL010000005.1 coordinate 1,075, forward strand.
CTTCAGCTCCTCGAGCTTGCCCTGCGCCTCCTCCTTGAGCTTGTGGACCTCGCCCTTGGCGGCGTCGACGCCGGCCTTCACGCCGGCCTCCATCTCGCCCACAGCCCCCTGGATGTCGCCCTTCAGCGCCCGCGCCAGGCCGTTCTTGACGTGCCCGAAGGCCACCTTGGTGACGGGGTTGTTCTCCAGCAGGGTCTGGATCTGGCTGACTGCGGGGCCCAGATCGCCGAAGCCCGTCTGCTGCACCTGGTCGGCGTAGCAGGTCAGCAGGTTGCCCAGGACCTCCTCGCCCATGGCCTGCAGGCGGGGCACGAACTCCGCCATCAGGTCGTTCAGCAGCTTCTCGGGGTCCAGCGACGGCTGGGCCATGTCCACCAGGGTCTGCACCGCCCCGCTGATCCGGCGCTCGATGTCGTTGAAGGCGCGCTGGGCCTCCTGGAGCTCGATCTTGTGCTCCTGGAGGACGGTGTTGACCATCGCTCGCCCGGCCTGCTTGAGCCGGTCGAGGGATTCGGTCTTCAGCGCCTCGTACTGCAGCCGGGCCTCGTCGGGCGGCAGCAGCTCCATGGCGATGCGGCGGGCCTCGGCCTCCAGGTACTCCACGGCGGCGTCGAACTCGCCCTTGGCGGCGGTGAAGACGTCGCCCTTGAGCTGCTCGAGGCACTTGGGCAGCCCCACGGTGGGGCCGTGCATGGCCGGCACGATCTCGCGCCGGAGCTGGTTGATGACCTCGATGGGGTCGCCGGACTGCCCCCGCAGCTCGTCGATGCGGGCGATGCCGGCGTCGATGGCCGACTCGGCCTCGACCATCTTGGCCTGGCTGGCGTCCAGCTTCTTGCCGTAGCGGGCCCGGAGCTGGTTCATCCAGCGCTCGAGGTGCTTCTTGAGCTCCTCGACCAGCTTGTCCTTGATCTCGTTGAGGAGCTTCAGGCCGAGCTGCTTCGCCCGCTCGATCTCCTCCTCGATGAGGGTCTCGCAGCGCTCGATGAACGCCTTGATGTTGCCCTCGGCGGTGAGGATCAGGTCCTCGATGGCGGCGCGGCTGTTGCGGTAGAGCGCGGTGAAGCGCTCCTCGGCGTTGCGGGCCACCGAGTCCGCCATCTCGACGATGCCGTTCACCAGGCCCATGACGTCGCCCTCGACGCTCGAGACCAACGTCTCGAACCGGGCCTTCGCGTCGCCGATGAGCTTCTCGATGCCGGCCTTGCTGTCCTCGAAGAAGGCGACCCCGGAGTCCTTGAGCTCGGTGACCACGGTCTCGACCGAGGTCTTGCAGCTCTCGATGAAGCCCTTGCCCTTCTCGTTGACGAGCGAGTCGATCTCTTTGCCGATCGACTCGAACATCTCCTTGAATTCCTTGGCCTTCGCGACGATGTCCATCGCGATCTCGGGGCCGAGGGTGACGCAGAGCTTGATGATCTTGAGCGTGGTGGCCTTCGCCTGCACGACCAACTTCTTGGCCTGCATCTCGAGCATCGGCTTGTAGCGGGCGGCCTGCGCCTCGAAGTCCTGCACGATCTGCTCGGACTTCTGCTTCAGCTCGGTCTCGATCTTCTCGACGGCCTCCGCCCCCTTCTGGCGGATGTCGGGGATGGTCGAGGTGTCCTCCTCGTAGCCGTTGGCCACGAAGTCGTCCTCGGCCTCCGCGTAGGCCTCCTCGCCCTTGAGCTTGAGGTCCCGGGCCTGGCTGTCGGCCTCCCGGGTCATCTCGTCCTGGGTCTTGGAGAGCTGGAGGTTCAGCTTCTCGCCCATATCGGCGACGGCGTTGTCGGCGCCCTCGCGGGCGGCGGTGAAGCCCACCTCCACGGTCTCGCGGGTGCTGTCGAAGATCTCGGTGGTCTTGGTCCGGATCTTGTCGAGCGTGCCCTGGGCGAAGGCGCGGACCTTCTCGATCAGCCGGTTGGCCGAGTTCACGAGCAGGCTGCGGGCGTCCTGCAGCAGCTTGACCCCGTCGCCGATGAGCTGGTCGACGGTCTCGGTCACCAGGACGATGGCGTCGTCCAGGCGCTGCTTCAGATCAGCCATCAGCCCGTTGGCGAACTGAGTGGCCTCGTTCAGCGTCTCGTTGAAGGCGGTATCGACCTTGGTGATGACCCCGTTGATGGTCTTGGAGATCTTGCCGGGCACCTGCTTGAGGGCGGCGAAGAACTCTTCGAAGGTCTGGTCGATGGCGGCCACGGCCTGCTCTTCGAGCTGGCTGACGGTGGTCCGGAGCTTGTCGATGGTCTGCGTGACGAGATCGGCGGTGATGCCCTTGAGCTCACCCACCAGGTGATCGATCTCGCCCTGGATGTCCTCGTAGCCCGGCTTGCCCTCGTAGATGGCGGTGAACTTGGACTTCACCAGTTCGAGGGCCTGGTCGAAAAGACCGGGCAATTCTTCGGAAAAACGGTCCACGTGGGCCATGAGCGCACTGAGCTGCTCACGGGCGGCCGTCAGGAGCTGGTCCTTGACGCCGGTGACCTGGGCATCCAGCCCCTCGATCTGCGAGGTGGCCTGCTTCGACAAGGTCTCGATCTGGCCTTTGGCCTGTTCGATGACCGGATCCTTCATCTCCCGCAGCTTCGACTCGACAAGGTCGGGAATGCCCTCGACCTGGCTGAAGACGGTACGCACCGCATCGCGGGCGTTGGTCTTCAGAAACGGTCCGACCTGTCGAAGCTCGGTGTCGATGGTGGTGACGGCGATGTTGATGCCGTCGATGACGGTGTCCTTGGCCTTGTAGGCCACGTCCATGAAGCCATTGAGCTTCTCCTGGACGGTATCGATGACACCGTTGGTCTTTTCCTCGACCTGGACGAGGGCCATCGACGCCTCGGCGTGGGCTGCGCCCAATGCCTCATGCGCTTGACGACCCATTTTCGCCGGGATGGACTCCCGAGGCGCCTCGCCCTGGCCGGTGTCGGCTCCTGCTTGCATACCGGTTCCTTCCACCCCCGTGATGGACGCACTGCAGCGGATCGACCATAGCCGATCCATTCGGCCGTGTCCCCTCGCTGTGGACCGGCCCGGAGGTCGACCCCCTCAACCCCGTGAACGGGCGCGGAAACCCTTTGCCGGCGACCCGTTGGATAAGGCGGTGGGGGGCGCCCCGGGGCCGGCCCGCGAGGTTGCCGAGGCGCCCCGATTGGGGCAGGCTCACCCCCGGCGGCGCCCGCTTGAAGGGGGCGCTGGAGAGGGGGGCGCCGCGTGCGACGACACAGCCAATGGGTCTTGACCAGCCTGGCCCTGGGCGCGCTCCTGGGCGCGGGCTGCGGGAGTGAACCCGAGGTCCGGCAGGGGCCCGAGCCCATCGATCAGTTCTACTGCGGGATGACGCAGGGCGACGGGGTCGATCTGAGGCGGGTCACAGAGCGCGCCATGCCCAGCATCTGGCGGGTGCTCGAGGACAACACCCAGCGCCGCTGCTGGAACGAGGCCCTGGTGGTCGCCGGCAACGTCGGCGGTCCCGAGGCCTACGTGCGCCTGGTGGGCTTCATCGAGGCCCGGGCGGCGTCCTTCGCGCTGTCGGAGGACATGGTCTACCTGCAGACGGCCTTCGTGGCCCTGGCCCAGGTGGCGGTGGGCCAGCGGACCGACCGCAGCAGCGCGCAGGCCGTGGATTTCCTGGTGGAGAGCTCCGATCCGACCACGTGGGAGAAGCGGGCCATCGACTGGGAGCTGGACGCGGTGATGAAGCGCGAGCTCATCCGCGTGCTGACTTCGGCGGCGGTGCGCGCCATGGCGGCGGTGGACGATCCCAAGGTCCACGAGCGGGTGAACCTGCTGGCGGTGGAGGCGGCGGACAGCAACGCCTACCGTTTCAAGTACCGCGACACGGATCCGGCCCCCGACATCGCGGGGCAGCTCATCAACCTGCACGTGCTGCCGCCCGGGCGCGTGGCCTACGCCATGCTCGACAGCCTGGCCCGCAGCCGCGGCGAGAGCGACCAGCTCAAGGTGGACGCCCAGGAAGCGATCAAGTCGGCGCTGGACGCCGACAAGTCCATCGATGAGGCCCGCCGCCGGGGCGCGAAGACCGACGCCGAGGCGGCGGATCGCAAGGCGCGCGAGGCCCGCGCGAAGGCGGACTCGGCCGAGGTGCGGCGGGTGGAGCTCGGGGCCCTGGCCAAGGACGTCGAGGCCCTGCGCCGCAAGGCCCTGGATGCCTACCAGAAGGAGCAGGCCTGGCTGGCTGCCCGGCGCGGGGAGCAGGCCTGGCTGAAGGCCATCGCCGACGCGAACGCCCTGGCGGATGTGCGGCTCAACGGCCTGCACGGGCAGCTTCGCAGCTTGAAGGACCTGCTGGACGACTCCACGTCCAAGCAGGCCATCCAGGCGGTGGAGGAGGTGATCTTCCCCGAGGGCCCGCTGCCCGTCATCGACAGCGACTTCCCCGAGCAGGTGAAGTTCGTGCTGGCCGCCTGCAAGGCGCTGGAGACGCGCTTCGCCGCCGATCTGAAGCGGCTGAAGCTGGTGAGCCACGTGCAGGTGACCCGCGAGGCCCACGAGGCGCTGGACAAGGCCCTGCGCTCGGGTATCGGCGGGCAGGGCTTCGAGGAGGTGCTGCGGGCCCGCGCCCGGCTGCAGATCAGCCTGCGCGTGCTGGTGGCGAAGATCATCGCGGAGTACCCCGGCTACACGAAGGGGGATCGCGAGACCCGCGACATCATCCTGGAGCCGATCCTGAACCAGAACGAGCAGGTCACCGGCTTCATGAGCCGCCGGGTGCAGGTGCGCGACGTGGATCCCGAGAGCGGGCAGGAGCTGGACCCCCTGGAAGAGGGGGGGGCCATCGACAAGAGCAAGACGCCCGGCATCGGCGATCCCGAGCTGCTCCGCCGCAAGATCCGCCAGCACATGCGCGACGAGGCCGACGACAAGTAGGCCCGCCGGCAGCCATCCCCGGTTTCTGTCATGCTGGGGCCGACAGTCAGGTCCCCATCAGTGATTGTGAGGTCGAGCATGAGGTTCGAGCCGACACGCCCCCTTGGCCCGGTGTGGTTCGCCGCCCTGTTGCTGGGCGTCCTCTGGGTCCCGTCCGGGTGCGACGACGACAGCGGCGGGGGCGGCAAGGTCTCGGGCATCAACGGCCCGTGCAAGGCGGACTCGGACTGCGAGGCCGGCATCTGCGCCAACCCCATCGGCGGGCAGGGGCGGTGCAAGATCTCGTGCCGCACGCCCGGCGAGCCCTGCGCCGACGGCACGCTGTGCTTCGAGACGGTGACCATCGAGGGCGCCCCGGTGAACGTGTGCACCCTGTCGGGCTGCACCGATCGGGACTGTGGCCTGAACGAGTACTGCGACAAGGTGCGGCTGCGCTGCGCGTGCATCGACGGGTTCGTGCAGGCCGAGGGGCGCTGCCGGATCTGCGCCGATGAGAACCGCAACGCCGACTGCCAGGTGCCCTTGGGCGTGGGCGCCGGTGGGTGCGCCTGCGTGGATCTGCGCGGGCGGGACCTGTCGGGCAGCACGGTGTCGGCCGAGGACCTGAGCGGGGCGCTGTACGACGAGACCACCGCCTTCCCCGAGGGCTTCGATCCGACGGCCCAGGGCATGCTGGGCCCGGGCGCCGATCTGTCGGGGCAGAACCTGAGCGGGGCCGTGCTGCAGGGGGTGAACCTGTCGCAGGCGAACCTGCAGGGCGCCGATCTGAGCAACGCCGATCTGAACGGCGCCAACCTGGAGGGCGCCAACCTGAAGGGCGCCAACCTGACCGGCGCGGATCTGAGCAACGCCAACCTGGCGGACGCCGATCTGAGCGGGGCCGATCTGAGCAACGCGAACCTGTCGGGCACGAACTTGAGCGGCGCCAACCTGAACGGGGCCAACCTGGAGGGCGCCAACATCGGCGAGGCCGAGGGGGATCTGCCCGCCTGGGTGGAGGCCTCGGTGGACTCCGACGGACGGGTGCGCGCCGCCGTGCTGGCCGAGAAGGTCAAGGACGGCTTCGACCAGCTCCAGGGCGCCAACCTGGCCAACTCGGATCTGCGCGAGGCGGATCTGGCGGGCAAGGACATGCAGGAGGCCAACCTGCAGAACGCCAACCTGGCGGGCGCCCAGATGGCGGGCACCAACCTGCAGGGCGCAAACCTGGAGGGGGCCCAGCTCAGCGGCGCGAAGCTGTACGATCCCGAGTCCGAGGCGGCCGCCAACCTGGCGGGGGCCAACCTGAGCCGCGCCAACCTGACCAACGCCGACATGCGCGAGGTGGATCTGACGGAGGCCCGGCTGGATCAGGCCTGGGCCAGCGACCGGCTGTGCGCCGTCAACCAGGTTGGCTGCAACACCGATCACCCGTGCGTGCAGGGGGCGTGCGGCGCCCCCGATCCGGCCATTCAGCTCAAGCTGGGCAACGCCAAGGCGCCCAACGCGCTGCTGCGCAGCGTCTCGTTCCCCAACGCGGCCATGAGTGATCTGGTGCTGGACGCGGCGGATCTGACGGGCGCCGATCTGAGCGGCGCGCTGATGGTCAACGCCTCGGCCAAGGAGGCGCGGCTGGATCGCGCCACGGTGGTGGGCACGGATCTGACGGGGGCGTCCATGGCCCGCGCCGATCTGCGGCGCACCACGTTCGGCGAAGGCACGGTGCTCGACGAGGCGGATCTGAGCGAGGCCCGGCTGAACGGCCGGGTGCTCACCGGCGTGAGCTTCGTGGCGGCCAACCTGGCAGGGGCCCAGCTCGTGGGCGCGAACCTGCGCGGGGCGCAGATGGATCGGGTGAGCCTGGGCGGCGCCGATCTGCGCGGCGCGGCCCTGGGCTGCTGCCGCGAGAACGCCGGCCGCTGCGGGGCCTGGTTCGTGCCCGAGGACTCGACGTGCCAGCCGGTGCGGCTGCCCGCGGGCGATCTGTCCCGGGCCGATCTGCGGGCCAGCGGCCGCTACACCGATCTGGTGGACGTGGATCTGCGCAACCTGAGCGTGAGCGAGGCCAAGTTCACCGGGGCGCTGGTGGTGCGCACCGATCTGCGCGGCGCCAACGCCAGCCTGGCGAACTTCACGGGGGTGGATCTGACGACGGCGCGCCTGACCGGGGCCAACCTGAGCCAGGCCCGCCTGGTGGCGGCGAACCTGGCGGGTCAGTTCCTGGAGGGGGCGAACCTGCAGGGGGCCACGCTGACGCGGGCCCAGCTCACCGGAGCGCGGATGGCGCAGGCGAACCTGAGCCGCGCGTGGATCGAGAGCGCCACCCTGGACGGGGTGAACCTGGACGGGGCGAACCTGGACTCGGCCACAGTGATCGGCACCGTCGGCGTGTTGGCCAGCCCGGTGTCGATGGTGGAGGCCACGCTGACGAACGTGGTGTTCGACCGGGCCGACGTGAGCAGCGTGGATTACTGCCGGGCCAACTTCGAGGCGGCAGTGTTCATCAACGCGCGGCTGAACCGGACGATGCCCTGGGTCGAGGGTGGCATCGGCATGGATCAGTCATGGCGGCAGGCCAACCTGGAGGCCGCGCTGAAGGGCGCCACCCCGCCGAACGATCTGTCGTGCGCCCGGCTGGTGGAGGCGAACCTGTCGGGGGCGCAGCTTCGGCCCCGCACGTCCTTCGCCCGGGCGCTGCTGCGCAAGGTGGTGGGCGTGCGCAATGACATGGGGGCCGTGCTGACGGCCGAGGACGCCAGCTTCACCGGCGCCATCCTGGAGGAGTGCGACTTCACCGCGGCGGCCTTCGTGAGCGCCAACTTCACCGGGGCCCGGCTGGAGAAGACCATCTTCAGCGAGGGCAACCTGAGCGAGTCCGAGTTCACCAATGCCGAGATCAAGGGCAGCGCGTTCCTGAACACCCGCATGCGGCAGGTGAACCTGAACGGGCAGTCGCTGGTGGGCGTGGAGCTGGGCGGCGCCGATCTGACCGAGGCGGATCTGCGCAACGCCAACCTGTTCACGGCGGCCCTGCGCGGGGCCCGCCTGGTGAGCGCGCAGCTCGACGGGGCGAACGGGCAGCGGGCCGACGCCAGCGCGGCGAGCTTCCTGGCGGCGAGCGCCCAGGGGGTGAACTGGGCCGAGGCGAACCTGTCGGGGGCGGATCTGAGCGCCGCCAACTTCAGCAACTGCGCGATGAACAACGCCGATCTGTCGGGCGCGGTGCTGGTGCAGACCGATCTGACGGGCTCGAACCTGAGCGCGGCCAAGCTGCGGGGCGCCAGCGTGCACGGGGTGGTGCTGACGGACGTGAACCTGGGCGGGGCCGATCTGACCGAGGCGCTGGGGCGCCCGGCCACCTTCATCCGCACCGACTTCAGCGGGGCCAACCTGTGCGGGGTGCTCTGGGGCCAGTTCGACCGCAACCTGGACAACTGGGAGGGGGTGGTGCTGACCCCCGCCACCATCTGCCCCGACAAGAACGACGCCAACGAGTGCACCACCACCGCGGCCACCGCGGGCACGGGGGAGCAGCTCACCTGCAAGCTCTTCGGCCTGCCGCCCCTGGGGGCCGGGGCGAACCTGGACGGGGTGGATCTGAGCGGCGAGGACCTGTCGAACGTGGATCTGGCCGGGGCGAACCTGGGCGGGGCGAACCTGGCCGGCGCGGTCATCGGCGACGCCGAGGGCGCGAGCTTCCTGGGCACCAACCTGGCCGGCGCGCGCTTCCAGCCCAACTCGAACCTGCGCGGCGCCAACTTCACCGAGGCGGTGCTCACCAACGCCACCTTCGGGGCCGGCTCGGATCTGACGGGCGCCGTGCTGCGCGAGGCCGAGATCCGCGGCGCGACGATGGCCGATCTGGTGCTCGAGGCCGCCGACTTCACCCAGGCGCGGATGGCGGGCGTGGATCTGAGCCGCTCGAACGCGCGGCGGGCGGTGTTCGTGGGGGCGACCCTGGCGGGCGCCAACCTCACCGAGACGATCCTGATCGAGGCGATCCTGAACGAGGCGAACCTGAGCAGCGCCAACCTGAGCCGCGCCAACCTGACCCGGGCACGGGCCAGCGGGATCCAGCTCATCGGCGGCCGGCTGGTGGAGGCGAACCTGACGGACGCCAACCTGACGGGCGGCGATCTGACGGGGGCCCGCCTGAGCGGGGTCAACTTCACCGGCACGATCTTCAACGGGGCGAACCTGGTGGACGCCGTGGGGGTGCCCGCGGCCTTCCAGCGGGTGGACTTCAGCGGGGCGAGCCTGTGCGGGGTGACCTGGGGCACCGGCAACCCGGCGGCGGACTGGGAGGGGGCCGTGTTCTCGGCAGACACCATCTGCCCGCCCAAGGACGACAACGGCGATTGCCACATCACCGCCGGCGTGCTGACGAACTGCAACCTGTTCGGCGGCGCGGCCGTGGTGGAGCCCGGGGCCGATCTGGCCGGGGCCGATCTGCGCGGGGTGAACCTGGAGGGGCGGAGCCTGGCGGGGGCCAACCTGGCCGGGGCCGATCTGTCGGGGGCGAACCTGCGCGGCGCGGATCTGCGCGAGGCGGACTTCGCGGGGGCGACCCTGGCCGGCACCGACGTCACCGGGGCGGACTTCACCTGGGCCAACCTGGAGGGCTGTGATCTGTCGCGGGTGGTGGGCCCGCTGCCCGCCTGGGTGCGGGCGGGCATGAACGGCGCCGGCGTATACAGCCTGCGCACGCTGGAGGTGGCCATCCAGAACGGCGGGGTGGACGACCTGAGCGGCGCCCGCCTGGCCAACGCCCGCCTGGTGGCCGCGGATCTGCGCGGGCTGGTGTTCACCGGCGCGCTCCTGCGCAACGCCCGCCTGACCCGGGCCCTGTTGGCCGGCGCGAACCTCGATCGGGCCGAGCTCTCGGGCGCCGATCTCACCCGCGCGGTGCTGTTCGACGCCGAGGGGCAGGTGGCGGCGAGCGCCGTGGGGGCCACGGGCCACAACCTGAACCTCACCGGGGCCGACGCCCGAGGTTTCATCATCGATCAGGCGGATCTGACCGGCGCCTTCGCCGGCGATGGGCTGTGCCAGAGCGGCAGCGGCTGCAGCACCGACGGCGCCCACCCCTGCGCGGTGGGGCTGTGCGCGGCGGACGACAGCGTGCGGGTGCAGCTCGACGGGCTGCGGGCCACGGGCGCGGTGCTGGTGGCCGCGGACTTCCGGGGCGCGCCCCTGCTGAGCGCGGTCCTGCAGGCCGCCGATCTGGGGGCCGCCAACCTCGAGGGCGCCAACCTGAGCGCGGTGCAGGCCGACAGCGCCCGCTTCGGGCGGGCCAACCTGCGCGGCACGAACCTGCGGGGGGCGAACCTGCAGGGCGCCCGCCTGCCCAGCGCACTGCTGGGGTGCTGCACCGACGGCAACCAGTGCGGCGGCCGCGTGGCCGACGCCACCTGCCGGCCGGCGGATCTGCGCGACGCGGTGCTGGACAACGCCGATCTGTCGGCGCAGTCCGGGCCCACCGACTTCTGGGGCCTGGACCTGCGCGGGATGACCTTCTCGGGGGTGATCCTGAGCGGCGCGGTGGTGGGCCCCACCGATCTGCGCGGGGCGCGGCTGGTGGGCGTGCAGCTCCAGGGGGTGGATCTGCGCCGCGCCCGGCTGGCGGGCGCCGCCATGCCCAACGGCGATCTGCGCGGGGCGAGCCTGGAGGGCGTGGCCTGGACCACCGCCAACCTGGACGGGGCCAACCTGGTGGGGGCCAACCTGGGCTCGGCCCGGCTGGTGGGGGCGAGCCTGGTGGGGGCGAGCCTGGGGGCCACGACGGCCCGCGGCGCCACCCAACTGAGCAGCGCGGATCTGACGGGGGCCAACCTGCAGCAGGCCACCCTGCGCGGCTCGCTGGGCGACGCCGGGCGGCTGCTGGTGCTGCGGGGCGCCGATCTGCGCGACGCGGTGCTGAGCGGCGCGAACCTGACCAACGTGGACTACTGCCGCACCCGGCTGGTGGGGGCGCTGGTGGATGGGGTGGAGCCGAACCCGGCGCTGCCCTGGATCACCGCCGGCCGCACCGCGGACGGCACCTTCACCGCCGAGCAGCTCGTCACCACGCTGACCACCCAGCCGCCGGCCTCGCTGCGCTGCATGCGCCTGGAGGGGCTGGACCTGACCGGGGCCGATCTGAGCGGCGCCCAGCTCACCGACGCCCTGCTCATCGACGTGCAGCTCGACGGCGCCCGCCTGGGCGGCGTGCGGCTGGCCGCGGCGGAGCTGCTGCGGGTGAGCCTGGCGGGGGCGGTGCTGTCGGCGGTGGACTTCAGCGCCACCGCGCTGACCGAGGTGGTGCTGCGCGGGGCCAACCTGACCTCGGCCAACCTGGCGGGGAAGGCCTTCCCCGGGGCGGATCTGCGCAACAGCACGCTGGTGCGCACCAACCTGACGGGCGCGACGCTGACGGGCGCTCACTTCGACGGCAGCGACCTGACCCTGGCGAACCTGACCAACGCGCAGGTGGCCGAGGGCACCTTCACCGGCTGTGATCTGGACCAGCTCGTGGGCGTGAACGCGGGGCTGGATCAGGCCGACTTCACCGGGGCCAGCCTGGTGGAGGCGAACCTGACCGGCGCGGGCCTGACCGAGGCGGCGTTGGCGGGGGTGCCCCTGACGCGGGCCAACCTGACGGACGCCGATCTGACGGGGGCCGCGCTGGTGGGCGCCGATCTGACGCAGATCGTGGGCCTGCGCGTGGCCCTGGGCGGGGTGGATCTGACCAACGCCGGGCTGGTGGAGGCGGATCTGCGCCAGGCGGATCTGCGGGCGGCTACCCTGACGGGGGTGCCGCTGGACCGGGCCAACCTGACGGGCGCCCGGCTGCAGCAGGCGAGCGCCGAGGGGGTCACGCTGCGGGACGCCACCCTGAGCGCCGCCCGCTTTGACGGCGCCGATCTGGATGGGGCGAGGCTGGATCCGGCGGCGGCCGTCACCAACGCGGTGGGCACGCGGTTCGACCGGGCGTCCATGCAGGGCGCTGCGCTGACCGGCGTGAACCTGACCGACGCGGTGCTCGACGGTGCCGATCTGGAGCGGGCGGACCTGAGCGGCGCCACCCTGCTGAGGGCCAGCGCCGCCGGCGCGGTGCTGGATCGGGCGCGGCTGTCGACGGCCAACCTGACCCTGGCCTCGCTGGCGTCGGCGAGCGCCCGCGGCGCCATCGTGGCGGCGATGACCCTGGACCGGACCTCGCTGGCGCGGGTGGATCTGACCGACGCCGTGGGCCAGCCCGCCAGCTTCAATCAGGTGAACCTGAGCGGCGCCAACCTGTGTGGCACCTCGTGGCATGTGTTGAACCCGGCGCTGCAGGCGCAGGCGGCGGCCGCCACCCAGAGCGCCGACACCATCTGCCCGCCGCGCACCGGGGGGCTGTGCATCGACAGCGCCGGGCAGGCGGGCTGTGAGCTGTTCGCCACCGATCCGGCGGTGGTGGCCGGGGGCGAGGCGCCGCCAGCCGTGCCGGTGCGGCTGGTGTTCGGCGACACCGACAACGAGGGTCGGGTGGAGGTGTTCGCCAATGGGGCCTGGGGCACGGTGTGTGACGATAACTTCGGCGCGCCCGAGGCCACGGTGATCTGCCGCCAGCTCGGCTTCCCGGGCGCCATCGGCGTGGTGCCGCCGGCCACCTTCGGGCCGGGGCGCGACGCCCAGGAGATCCTGCTGGACGATCTGGCCTGCGTGGGTGACGAGGCGAGTCTGCTGGACTGCCCCAGCCGCGGGATCGGCGTGCACAACTGCCAGCACGACGAAGACGCCGCGGTGCGCTGCCTGCCGAACTGATCGAACGTGGCCCCCGATGAGCGGGCGCACGCAGGCGCGGGCCCCGCTGGGGGCCCGGCCTACTCCAACAGCTCGATGTCGGGCTTGGGCGCCGCCGCCTTGGAGCCCACGCCCTTCGCCGGCGCCCCCCCCACCTCGAAGGTCCGCGCGCCGTCCTCATCGAGGAGCTGCATGCGCACCGTCTCGGGCTTGCGGGCCGGGGTGCCGGCGGGCGCGGCGCCGGCCGGCGCCTCCAGGGCGCTGGTCGGTCGTCCAGCGGCGCTCGCCACGGCGGCGGCCGGGGGCTCGGTGGTGGGCGCCTTGGGCGTCGGCCGCGACGGGCGCGGGCGCTCGGGGCGGTCGGCGGGCCGGGCGGGGCGCGGGCTCACCGCCTCGCTGGCGGTGAGCTGGATGCGGCGCGTGGCCTCGCCGTCGGCGGGCACGTCCACCAGGACGGTGGCCGGGGTGTGGCCGGCCCGCTCCAGCCGCAGGGTCTGGGCCCCCGCGGGCAGCCGAACCGTGAGCGGCGTCTGACCCAGGGTCTGGCCCTGGGCGTCGATCACCGTGGCGCCCGGCGGATCGCTGTGCACATGGGCCGTGCCTTCGGCGGGGGCCGCGTCGGGTGGCGGCGCCGCGTCCACGGGCGGCTGTACCGCGGCGGCCGCGGCGTCCGGGGCCGGCCGGGCGGGCAAGGTGGCCGGGGCGGTCGCCGCCAGGCCGTCGCCCGCCGCGGGGCGGGGGGGCGGAGGATCGGTAGGGCGGGCGAACCACGCCGTGGCCGCCGCCGCGGCCAGGCAGACCGCCAGCAGGATCCACAGGGGGCGGCGATCGCGGCGCACGGCCGGCAGGGCCTGGGTCTCGCTCAGGGGCGGCGCCAGCGCGGGCTGGCCCGTGCGGCTGATGGAGGCCGAGTCCTCGCTGGAGATGGCCAGCAGGCCCAGGCGGCGCTGCACCTGCCGCAGGGCGCGGCGCATCTCGGCGGCGCTGGCGTAGCGGTCGTCGGGGCGCTTCGCCAGGGCGCGCAGGACGATGGCCTCGAGCTCCGGCGGGCAGTTCAGCCCCGGGCGGGCCTCGGCCAGGGGCGGCGGGCTGCTGTGCACGTGGTGCATGAACAGCGCGCTGTGGTCCTTGTCGACGAAGGGCAGCCGCCCGGTGAGCATGCGGTAGACCACCACGCCCAGGGCGTACAGATCGCTGCGCTGATCCACCGGGCCGCCGGTGACCTGCTCGGGCGCCATGTATTGAGGGGTGCCGCAGATCTGGCGGGCGGTGGTGATCTCGTCCTGGGGATCCTGGCCGTCAAAGCTGCTGTCGGGATCGTCCACGAAGCGGGCGATGCCGAAGTCGAGCACCTTCACGAAGTCGGGGTCGTCGTTGCGCTGGGTGAGGAACAGGTTGCCGGGCTTGATGTCCCGGTGCACCACGTGGCGGCGGTGGGCGTGGTCCAGCGCCTTCAGGATCTGATCGGTGATGTGCAGCACCCGCTCGAAGGGCAGCGGGCCACGCTTCACGATGCTCTGCAGCGTGTGCCCCTCGAGCAGCTCCATCACCAGGAACAGGTGGCCGTCCTCGGTGCGGCCGTAGTCGTGCACCACCGTGATGTGGGGGTGGTTGAGCTTCGAGGCGATGCGGGCGCCGCGGGCGAAGCGCTCGGCGGCCTGCTGGGTGGTGGGGGGCAGCAGCTTGACCGCCACCGGGCGCTCGACGGGCGCCTGCATGGCCAGCCAGACCGAGCTGTCCATGCCGCCGACGCCCAACAGCTCGTTCAGCGTGTAGCGCCCGCCCAGCTCGGTGCCGGTGAGATCGGGCACCAGCGCCTTGCCGTCGTGGGGGCACAGCTCAAGCGTCGGCTCGAAGCGGGTCCGACACCGCGGACAGAGCAGCGCGCCGGGGGACGGCACGGGGCTACTCGCCCATGTCCGGTTCGGGTGCAGGGGCCCCCATGTCGGGGGCGGCCGCCACCGGCATGTACTCGCCGCCGGCGGTGTACATCAGCCCCAGGGACTCGATGGCCATGCCGTCCACGTCGAAGCGCCAGGCCTCGATGTCGTTGGGGGCCTCGCCGTTGCCGTCGAAGTCCAGCTCGCCGCTGGCGCCCACGTAGTCCACCGTGGCCTCGGCGCTGGCCCGCAGCAGGCCCATCCCCCGGTTGAAGTCGGTGGGGCCTGCCTGGATCCGCGGCCCCGCCGAGAGGCGCGCCAACACCTGCGCGAGCGCCGGGCCCGTCAGCTCGCCCTGCTCGGCGGCGGCGCCGGCGGCGAAGGCCAGCAGGTACATGGCGTCGTAGCTCTGGGCGTTGAAGACGCCCGGTCCCTCGCCCCACTGGGCGGTGTAGCGCTGCAGGAAGGCCTGATAGATGTCGCCCGCCGGGGCCGCCGGGGCCGTGCCCACCGCGTCCGCCAGCGCCTGCGGATCGTTGACCTGCTCCAGCATGGCCGTGTCCTTGGTGCCGTCGGCCAGGATCAGGCGGCGGATGCCGGCCAGGGCCGCCAGGTTCACCAGCTCGACGCCGTCCTCCACGTAGGCGATGAGCACCAGGACGTCCGGCCCGAAGCCCTGCACCTGCGCGAACACGCTGGACAGATCGCCGGCGCCCTCGGTGTAGCGGCGGTTGAAGTAGTTGGCCTCGGTGCACGCGCGGGCGTTGCACAGGCTCACCCGGATGGCCTCGGTGAGCCCGTTGCCGTAGGCGTCGTCGCGGTTGACCACGGCCACCTTCTGCAGGCCCTCGGCCTGCAGGTAGGCGCTGATGGCCCGGCCCTGGATGGCGTCGCTGGGGGCCGTGCGCCACAGCAGGTTCTGGTCCTGCTGATCGGTGAGCGCGGGGCTGGTGGCCGAGGGCGTGATGAGCACGGCCTGGCCGGCCAGGGCGGCCTCGTTGAAGGCGCGCAGGGCGTTGGTGCTGCCCGCGGGGCCCAGGATGGCGGGCACCTTCGCCTGCTGCACGAGCCACTGCGCCAGCCGCACGGACTGATCGGCGTCGGTGGCGGTGTCGCACACGATGAGCGCCAGCTTGCGGTTGCCCAGGCCGTTGATCTGGTTCACCTCGTCCACGGCCAGGAAGGCGGCCTGCGCCATGGACGGGCCGAAGGCCCCCAGGGCGCCGCTGGAGGGCAGCAGCACCCCGAAGCGCACGGTGTCGGCGCCCCACACGGCGTCGGCGGGGACGCCGTGCAGGGTGTGGCACTCGGGGGGCAGGGCGGGGGGCCAGGCGGTGCCTTGGTCCACCTGGGCGTCCGGGCCCTGGTCGACACCCCGGTCGGCGGGGGGGCCCTGATCGGGGGCGGCGTCCAGATCGCCGCCCATGTCATCCCCCGCGCCGCCGGCGCCGCCGGCGCCGCCCTGGACGCACAGGCGCTGCACACAGCGCAGGCCCGTGCCGCACTGGCTGTCCTGGTTGCACTCGTCGTCGAAGTCGAGGGTGGCCGTGCACGCGGCCAGCAGGCCGGCTGCGGCCCACCCCAACAGCGCCTTGCGGATCACCACGTCACCCCCCCGAGCCAGGCCAGCGCGCCGTGTCCATCGACGGTGGGCGTCACCCCCGCCACGGTGCCGCCGCGGGGGGCAGTGAGCGCCACCACCACGCCCGTGAGGGCCAGCGCGGCGCCGGCCCCCATGAGCACGTCGGCCGTGAGCGCCTGACTCTCCCCGTCATCGCGCAGGTTCAGCTTCTGGATCAGGTCGCGGCTGTCGGCGTAGTCCGCCTGCGTGCCGCGCGCCATGACCCCCACGACGGCGCCTGCCACCAGGGCCGCGCCGCCCACGCCTACCAGGCTCCAGCCGATGAGGCCCTGGCTCGAGGCGGCGGGCTCCACCGGCGCGGTGAGCCGCTGCGCTGGGGGCGACTCGCCGGGATCAGGCAGGGTGGCGGCCCGGGCCTGGCGTGCGGTCTGCTCGGTCTTCAGGGCCTGCAGGCGCTTGGTGGCGCGGATGACCGCGGCCGGATCGGCGTCCGGCGCGCCGATGTAGCGCCGGTAGAAGGTCATGGCGAGCTCGGGCTCGGCGAGCTGGCGATCGTAGATGATGGCCACGTTGTAGAGGACGGCGGCGGCCGGGGCCATGCGGTAGGCCTCGAGGTACAGCTCGACGGCCTGCGCGAAGTCGCCGCTCTTGTACGCCGCCCGGGCGGCCTGCGCCTTCGCCTCCACCGCGGCGGTGTCGTCGGTGGGCGCCCCGTGGGCGGCCGTGGCCGTCAGTGTGCCCGCCAGCAGGACCGACAAGATGCGCATGGGCTGTCCCTCCGCCGGGCATGGTAGATCCGGGGCGGCGCCCTGTCGACACGGCGCCCACCGACCTGGAGGCCCTGGATGAGCCCGTCGCTGCCCCCACCCGACGCCGTGCTGCCCCACCGGCCACCCTTTCTGTATCTGGACCGGGTGATCGAGGCCGATCTGGACGCGGGCCGCTGCGTGGCCGAGCGCACCTTCCCGCCCGAAGAGCCCTTCTTCGCCGGCCACTTCCCGGGCGCACCCATTGTGCCCGGGGTGATCCTGGTGGAGGCCATGGCCCAGACGCTGGCGTACCTGGCGCTGCGCCAGCACCCGGGGCAGGCGGTGCTGCTGACCGGCGTGGACGGCTGCAAGCTGCGCAAGCCGGTGCGGCCCGGGGAGACGGTGCGCTTCACGATCACGGTGGAGCGCGCCCGCCTGGGGGTCGTACAGGCCCGGGCGGAGGCGGCGGTGGGCGGGGCGAAGGTGGCCCAGGCCCAGCTCAAGGGGTGGATCGGGCCGCTGCCGGCGTAGGCGGGCCCGCGCGGTGCTCAGTCGTCGCCGTCCTCGGCCTCGCCGCGGCCGGCCACCCCCGCGGCGGCGCCCGCGTTCAGGTAGGCCTCGATGTCGGCGATGTTCTGGTCGGTCAGGCCGGGGAAGGGGGGCATGCTCCCGGCGCCGCGGCGGACGACGCCCGCGATGCCCCGCCGGCCCCGGACGTTGCCGCCGTTGGCCCCGTGACAGCCCGCGCAGTTCCGGGCGAACAGGGCCTGGCCGGCCACCTGCGCGGGGTCCAGGGCGCCGCCCCCACCCGAGCCCCCGCCGCTGGCTGAAGGGCTCCCACCCAAGGCCCCCTGGGCGCCGCCGCCCTGGGTCCAGCCGCCGTCCCCCTCGCCCTCGCCGCACGCCACCAACAGGCTCAGGCCGAGCACCACACCGATCGAACGCAACATCGAAGCCTCCAGGTTGAAATCTGCGCCGGGCGGTGGCCCGGCACAGGTGGAACCCGGCAGGCGGCAGGGGGGGGCAGGGGGGCGGGGGTTTTCTTCGGCGCCCCCGGGGGGGCGCGGGCGCCCGGCGCGCTACTTCGCGGCGGCGATGGCCTTCTCGAGCTTCTCGAGGATGCGCTTGTCGGTGCCGGGCTTGTCCTTGGCGTCGGCGTAGGCCTTGGCGGCCTTCTCGAAGTCGGCCTTGGTGGCGCCCAGCTTGACCATGGCGTCCACGCCGCTGGACCGGGCCAGCCAGTTGGCGTCCTTGTCGGTCACCACGGCGCCGAGCACCGCCACCAGCTCCGGCGCCTTGAACCACGGCGCGTTCTCCTGGAAGCGCTCCTGCTTGGCCCACTCCATGGCGGGGATGGCGGTCCAGGGCGGGTGCACGTTCGAGCGCGGGGTCTTCTTCAGCAGGGCCAGGGTGGCCTTGTAGGCCTTCTCGCTGGGGGTCTTGTGGGCCACCGGCGAGGACCACATGCTGATCAGGCCGCGGAAGCAGGCGCTGTAGCGCTTGCCGTCCTCACCCGGCTCCTTCGTCAGCTTGAGCAGCAGGGGCAGCACGCGCTCGTCGGCGCGCTCGCCCAGCCGGCGGCAGGCGTAGTTCTGCACGTCGCCGTCGGCGTCCTTCTCGACCATCTCCATGGCCTTCTCGAGGGTGCCGGTGGTGCCCTTGGCCCAGGTGCTGGTGAGGGCGCTGACCACCTCCATGCGCACCTTGGGATCGGCGTGCTCGGCGTTGGCCAGCATCAGCTCGCGCACCGCCTCGTTCTTGGCGATGGAGCTGGCCACCGTGCGCAGCATCTGCTTGAGCACCTCGGGGTGCTTCTCGGCTTTGGCCGCGGCGATGATGACGTCCTGGCTGTCCTGGCTGGTGCCGAAGATGGAGCCCATCAGGCTGGCGGCCTGGATGCGCACCGCCGGGCTCTCGTGGCCGATGTGCTTCTTGCCCAGGCCGGCCATGGCGCCGCCCCAGTCCTTCACCAGGGTGCCGCGGTTCTTGCGGGCCTCGCGCAGGGCCTTGTAGGCCTCGCACTTGCGGTCGATGCCGCTGTTCTCGACGGCGCAGGCCGACAGGGCCAGCAGGAGCTTCTCGTACTCCTCCACCGTGACGCCCTGCTCGCCCTTCTTGGTGAGCGCCTCGACGTCGGCGGCGGCGGCGGCCAGGGCCTCGGCGCCCTTGATGTTGGCGGCGGCGCTGGTGGCCGCGCTGCCCAGGGTGTTGGTGCCTTTGGGCGCGGCGCTCTTGGCGGCGCTCTCGGCCTGGCTGGCCGGCGCCGCTGCGCTGCCGCCCTCGGCGGGCTTCTTGTCGCCACAGGCGACGGCCAAGGCGGCCGCCGCGAGCGCCGTGATGAGCACGCGATACATAGGTCCCTCCGCAATTGCTGGCCCCGCGGGCCGCGGGATCGCGGATTCTTTTCAAGCCGCCCCGCGCCTGTCAACGCAGGTCGGGGGCCTCGTCGAAGACGGCGGCGATCCGCGCGGACCACCGGGCCAGTCCGCGGGGGTCGGGGCGCAGCGGGTAGCGGGCGTACAGCGCGAGGGCGGCGGGCGCCCGCGCCACCCCGGCCCCCAGCCGCCGCGAGAGCGCGCGGTGCTCCACCAGTCCGGCCACCAGCCGGGGCAGCTCGCGGGCCTTCGGGAGCACCAGGCGCTGCTCCAGGGCGGCGCGGCTGTTCGAGGCGCTGAGCACGCCGGCGGCCATCAGCCGGTCGGCCTCGTCGCCCGTGAGGCCCTGGCTGCCGCGGCGGAACAGGTCGTAGGCGGCCAGCAGCCCGCCCCAGCGGCGCTGGAAGGCGGCCTGGTAGGCCCAGGTGGTGGCGACGCCCCCGGGATCGTGCCCGGCCAGGGCGGCGTCGGCGAGCTGCCGGGCGGCCACCAGCCCGATGCCCACCCCCGATCCGTGGGCGGGGAAGACCTGACAGCCGGCGTTGCCCAGCAGAGCCACCCCGGGGGCGGCCAGCCGGTCGTAGGGGCGCCGCAGCGGGATGGCGCCGGCGCCCCCGAAGTGGCGCGTGCCGATCCAGGGGTGGGCCTCGACCAGGGCCCGGAGGATCTGGGTGCCCGCGCGCCGGCTCGGCTCGGCGATGGCGCCGGTCAGCAGCTCCACTTCGTCCGCCTGCGGGCTCAGAGCCAGGTTCGCCGTGGAGTAGCCGCCGTCCAGGCCGACGGTGGACCACACGTCGCCGGGCGCCAGCCCCTGCGCCCGGAATGCCGCGCGGGCCACCCCCGGATCGGTCACCGCGTGCACGGCCTGGGCTGCCGAGCAGATGTGCTGAGCGGGGACCGGGGGGCAGTCCCGGGCCAGCAGGGGCACCCGGCGCCGCAAGGCCCCCGCCAGACCGCTGGCGTCGACAAACAGGCGGGCGCAGAGGGTGAAGGGCGCGCCTTCGCCCTGGAAGGTGGCGCGGGTGGGGCGGCCGCGGGCGTCCAGGGTCAGGTCCACCAGGCGCGCGGGGGCGTGCAGCTCGGCGCCGGCAGCGACGGCCAGGCCCTGCAGGCGCTCGACGAGCCGCCGCATGTCCACCGCCCACACGGGGTTCGGGCTCAGGCGCACGTGGGCGCGGCCGCTGGTGCCGAAGATGGCGAAGGCGCCGCCCAGGGGCCGGCGCTCGGGGGGCGCCGGCAGGGGCACGGCGGCCTCGTCGAACATCCAGGGGGGCACGCCATTGATCCAGCGGGCGCCGGCCGCGGCCGGGCGGCGGTGATCCACCAGGACCACCCGGGCGCCCATGCGCGCCAGGTGCCACGCGGCGGCCGCGCCCGCGCTGCCTGCGCCCACCACCACCACGTCCACCCGTCGGCTGCTCATGGGCGCGAGGGTGCCACCGACGGCGGCGTCGAGCCAGCCGCCGCGATCGCCTGCCACAGGGTCGCTGCGGCGGGCCCGGCCGGCTCGGCGCGGCGCACGGCGCGGTAGGTGATGGCAGGCAGCCAGGGCAGGGGGCGGCGCACGGTGCCGGGGGGCTGGGGGCACAGGCCGTTGACCACCGCCGGGCCCACCCCCAGGGTCACCAGGTGCAGCACCAGCGGCCAGCCCCGCGCCTCGGCGGCCGCGCGCCAGGGCACGTCGGCGAGCGCCTCGTCCAGGCGGGCCCGCAAGGGGCCCCCTTGGGGCGGTACCACCAGCGCCACCTGGGCCAGGGCCTCGGGCGGCAGCGGGCCGGCTCTGGCCGCCAGGGGGTGGCCCGCGGGGATCTGCAACACGGGCTCGGTGCGGGCCAGGGGCACGACCTGCAGGTCCGGGCCGGGGGGCGTGGGCGTGACTGCCACGTCGGCGGTGCCGGCGCGGACGGCCGCCAGCGCCCCGGGGCCGTCGAGCACCTGGCACTGCAGCGGCACGCCCGCTGCCCGCAGGCTGGGGCCCAGCAGGTACAGCAGGGCGCCCTCGCCGGCCGCCAGGCGGGCCGGGGCGGCGTGGGCCTGACCCGCCAGCGTGGCGCGGAGCGCGGCGGCCTGCTGCAGGGCCCGCTCGGCGTGGGCCTGCACGGCCCGGCCCGCGTCGGTGAGCGCCAGACGCCGGCCCTCGCGGCGGTAGAGCGGGGCGCCCAGCTCCTCGGCGAGCTGGCGCACCTGCCCATGCAGCGCGGGCTGGGACAGGCCCAGCCGCGCCGCCGCCCGAGTGAAGTTCAGGGTCTGGGCAAAGACGGCGAAGGCGCGCAGGCGATCAGCGTGGGGCAGGGGTTCAGGTATCGGCATGGGTGATACCATATCGAAAATGACTCGTTCTGCCCGAGTCTTGGCGACGCTACGGTGGCTGGGAGTTCAAACCCGAGGAGGCACCGATGGACCAGCAACTCGTTCGCCGCAGCAAGAAGCTGTCGTGGCTGCTGCGCCACGGCGCCCACGAGGCCGGGATCACCATGGACGCCGCGGGCTGGGTGCCCGTGGCCCAGGTGCTGGCCGCCACGGGCCTGAGTCGCGCGGCGCTGGCCGACATCGTGGCCCACAACAACAAGCGTCGCCTGGAGCTGGTGGGCGATCGCGTGCGCGCCTGCCAGGGGCACTCCACGGAGGGCACGCCGGTGACGGCTGAGGCGCTGGAGGCCACGTGGGCCCCCTTCGCAGGGCCGGGGCCGGTGTGGCACGGCACCCACCTGGACGCGCTGGATCCCATTGACGCCCTGGGGCTGGTGCCCCAGGCGCGCACCCACGTGCACCTGGCCGAGGCGCTGGACGCCACGGTGGGCAAGCGCGCCAACGTGGCGGTGATGCTCGCGGTGGATCCGGCGGCGCTGGCGGCCGCGGGCTGCCCGCTGTGGGTGGCGCCCAACGGGGTGCTGCTGGCCCGCCGGGTGCCCCGGGGCTGCATCGTAGGGGCGCGCCCGATGACGCGGGCGGCGCAGGCGCGGGCCGCTGCGATCCAGGCGCGCTTCGGCGCGGCGTGAGCGATGGACGGGTGCGCGAGGAAGAAAGAGGCCCCGGGCCGGTCACCACTTGGGAGGAAGTCGGGGGAGAGAGACGGTGGTGACCGGTCCCGGGCCGCGGCTCACCCGGCGCCTGAGGGGGGGTTGGCGCCGGTGATGTGTGAGCCGCCCGGTGAGACCCTTGGGGTGGGGTTGGGGGATGTCCTCGGGGGGGAGGTTCTGTCCCGCAGGTCTCGGGGGGTACAACCTCGGGGCGCGAGAGACTTCTTCCCGGCCCCTGAAAAAAAGTGATCAGCCCCCGGCGCGCTTGAACAGGAAGGGGTAGCGCACCACCACCACGCCGCGGCCCCGGGGCGCCGGGAAGGCCGTGCGCTTGAGCTGCTGCACCAGGCAGGCCTCGACCTCGGCGTGCTGCAGGGTCGAGCCCTCGATGAGCGCGGCGATGACCGCCCCGTCGGGGCCGATGGTGAACTTGGAGCTCACCTTGCCGTTCAGCCCCTTCTCGGTCTGCAGGGCCTTCTCGTAACAGTAGCGGTAGCGGGCCCGGAACCGGCGGATGACCCGCTGGATCTCTTCGCGGGACAGGCCCTCGCTCACCTTCGGATCCAGCGGCACGATGGCCGCCTTCGGCGCCTTCGGGGCCCGGTCGCCCACCCGCGGCTCGGGGCCGCCGGGCCGGGCCCCGGGGGGGCCCCGGCGGAACAGGCGGCGATCCAGGCCGGTGAGGCCGATGGTGGCGCCGGGCGGGCCACCCAGGCCGTCGCCGCCGGGGGTGCCCCAGGGGCTGCCCAGGGGATCGCCGTCGGGCCGCCCCAGCATGCCGAGCTGGTCGCCGTGCACGGTGCCGTTCATGGCGTTCAGCACGTCGTGGGCGGCCAGCCCCAGGGTGGGCGTGCCCATGACCTCGCCCAGCGCGTTCTCGATGCCCTGGCTGACGTCGCGGGCGGTGTCCAGGGCGATCTTCTTGCGGGTCTGGGGATCGCCGGCGTCCGCGCGGGCGCCCGGCGCCGTGCGCGGCGCGGGATCCTGGTGGGCGGTGGCCGGGCCGTCGCCGCCGCCCGGCTCGGGCGTCGCCTCGCCGGGCTCGGCCGGCTCGGGCTTCTCCAGCTCGGGGCGCAGGCTGATCTCGACCCACTCGGGCCGGGCCTCCATGCCGTCCACCGAGAGCTGGGCGGCGTCCACGGGCACGCTCAGCGCCAGGGCGAAGAACAGGCCGTGCATGAGCGCGGCGGCGCCCAGGCTGCGGGCCTCGCCGCCCTGCCACAGCGCGCGGCCGCGGCGCAGCGGCGCCAGCGCCGGGGCCTGGGGCACCACCGCGAAGTAGACCACCGCGTCCCCCAGCCGCATGCGGGCGCGGGCGTCGCCCGCCAGGCTCACGCCGCGGGCGCCGTCGGCGGGCGGCACTGCCTCGACCGCGCCGTCGCGCAGCACGTCGGCGGCCACGCCCGAGGGGATACGCAACCGTGCCGCGCCGCCGGTCAGCTCCGCCAGCCGCCACTCGGTCGGCAGCAGGCCGCCCAGGACGGCGTCGTCTTCGGCGATGATCAGCGCCTCGGCGGGGCGCAGGTGGCGCACGTCCAGCACGGTGCCGTGCCAGGTGATCGTGATCTCCAAGCGGTCCATGTCATCCTCCCAGGGCCGACCCGCACCGGTGCGTCGGCCGCGGCGCCCAGGGCGTGCGGCGAGCGTGACGTCATCGGGTGTGTGCGGGGGCGGCGACCCACCCCAGGGGGTCGCGGCCTTCAAGCGGTCAGACAGCGCCCAGGCGGGGAGGTTCCCGGAAAATGAAGCGCGGAAGATGAAGCGGAGCGACGAGCGCGAGGCCCCGGTGGCGCTGCACGCCGACGCCCTGGCGCGGCTGGAGGGGGCCGCGGCCCGGCTCGGACTGGCGGTCGATCCCCGGTGGGCGCAGCCCGCGCGGGCGGTGGCCCTGCGGGTGACTGGGCCGACCGGCCCGGTGACCGCGTGGCGGGCCCGGCAGGCCACGGGCCGCTGGGCGCTGGGGCCGTGGACGGTGGATCCGGGCCTGGACGCCGACGGGGTGGCCGCGGGCGCCCTGTGGACCCACCTGCAGGCGGCCTTGCTGGGCCTGCCGGTGGACGGCGCCTACGGAGGCACCGCGGCGCCCGTGTGCGCCAAGGGCCTGGCCCTGGCGCTGGCGCCCGAGCTGCAGCACGACGTCTTGGGGCCCGACCGCGGCGTGGACGCGGCGTGGCTGGGGGCGCTGGCCCACGGGCTGGGGCCCGACGCGCCGGTGGTGGGCTTGCCCGCGGCGTTGGGGGGCGGCGCCCTGCGGCCCGGCGCGGTGGCCCGGGGGGGCCTGCGGGTGCTCGACGCCTTCCTCCGCCAGGTGGGCTGGCCCCGTGATCGCCTGCGGGTGGCCATCCACGGCTTCGGCCCGGTGGGGCGGGCGGCGCTGGCCCAGTGCCAGGGCGCGGGGCTGCGGGTGGTGGCGGTGTGCGACGCCCAGCGCGGCGCCCACTCGGCGGCCGGCCTGACCCCCGAGGCGCTGGCCGACGGCTTCGGCACCGTGGGTGCACCCGTGACCCCCGACGCCCTGTTGCGCAGCGAGGTGGACGTGCTGGTGCTGGCCAGTGGCGCCCGGGCGTTGGACGCCGAGATCGCCGGGGCGCTGCGCTGCCGCGCCGTGCTGGAGCTGGCGCGCTTCGGGGTGCTGAGCGAAGCCGATCCCATCCTGCTGCAGCGCGGCGTGGCCGTGCTGCCGCACCTGCTCGCGGGCGCGGGCGGCCTGCTGTTGGATCACGCCCTGTGGCAGGGCCGCCGGGCGGGCCGGGCGGTGGACGACGAGGCCCTGGCCAACGGCCTGACCGCGGGCATGGATCGCGCGTTCCGGCAGGTGTGGGCGGCGGCGCTGGGCGAAGGGCTGCCCGCCCGCACGGCCGCGCTGGCGGTGGCCCTGCGGCACCTGGCGGCCGTTGAGGCGGCCCAATCGGGGCGTGCCTCGGCCGTCGTCAGTCCGCCGGCCGGGCGGTGAGGGTGACGGGGCCCGCCCAGTAGCCCTCGGGGCCCTGGTAGCCGTCCACGACCACGTATACCGGCGCGCCCGGGGCCAGCGTCACCGCCAGCCGGGCGCCCAGGTCGCCCGGGGCGCGGTCGTCGTTGCAGGCCAGCTCGGACCAGGCCGCGGCGTGGGCGCAGTGGGTGCGTACGCTGAGCACGGGATCGCCGTCGGCGCTGTCGGCCGTGGCCTCGAGGATCCAGCGGCCGCCCGCCACCGGGGTGAAGGGGACGGCCACCGGCGCGGCGCCCCCGCCGCAGGTGGCCGGCGGCACCCCCGGGCCGGGGCTCAGGACCAGCCGGGCCTCGAAGCGGCCTTCGCCGGCGGGCTCCAGGGCGGCGACGGGAGCGTCCTGGGGGCAGGTGGCGGCGGGCACGGCGCAGGCGGCCGGCTGGCCGACGCAGTGGGTGCCCGCGGGGCAGCGGGTGCGCGCGCCCCAGGGATCGCAGGCGTCACCGGCGGCCACCGCGACGGGCCCGGTCACCTCGGCCTCGGCCGGCTCGCTCGCCAGGCCCTCGGCGTCCACCACCCCCACCCGGGCGTGGGCCACCCGCACCTCGGGGTTGGCGGGGAAGCCCAGCCACGCGGTGAAGCCCCCGTCGGGGGCGCTGGCCACCCCGTCGAAGGGGCGACTCGCCTCGCCGCTGGGCTGCCCGTCGGCGTCGAACACGGCGACCCAGGCGCCCACCACGTCGCCGTCGGGATCGTGGCCGTGGACCTCCAGGGCGAAGGCGGGGGGATCGGCCGCCCACCAGGCCTCGGCCGCCTCGACCACGGGCGCGCTGCGGGTCACGCAGGCCGCCGGGGTGCCTCGGCAGGCGCTCCCGGCCGGGCAGTGATCGACCACCTCGTGGGGGTCGCAGGCGTCGCCCACGGCGCGGGCCTCCGACGGCTCGGGCACCAGCCGCGCCCGGGGTGTGGTCTGCCCGCGGGCGTCCACGAGCCACAGCTCGATGGCGTCGGCGTGGCGGTTGCCGGCCAGCAGGGGGCCGCGGTGCGCGCGCTCGAAGCGCACTTCGCCGGTGGCCTCCAGGGGCAGCACCCAGGTGTCGGCCCCGTGGTCGTCCAGCGGCAGCCGCTGGGCGCCCTGAAAGAGCTGCAGGCGGATCTCGGCGGCGTCGCCCGCGCGGTCGCGGCCCTCGACGCGGACGGCCAGGTCGTCGCCGTCGCGGGTGGCCTGGGCGGCCATCAGCTCGGGGGGCGCGTCCACGGTGCAGGTGCCCGCGCCGCCCAGCCGCTGGGGGTCGTCGGGGGCGCAGAAGGTGCCCCGGGGGCAGCCGTCCACCAGGCCCAGGGGATCGCAGGCCCCGTCGGCGGCCACCACGGGCACCCGCTCGGCCACCACCCGGAAGCGGCCGCCCCGCGGCAGCCCGCGGCTGACGAAGGCGTCCACCACCACGAACACCGCCTCGCCGGCCGCCAGGTCCGCCTGGGCGGCGGCGTCACGGCGGCGCGGGTAGCGCAGGTCGTCATTGCAGGCGCGCTCGCTCTCGGCGAGCAGGCAGTCGGCCCGCAGGGCGATCAGGGGATCGAACTCGGCGGCGTCCACGTGGAACCGCCAGCGGCCGGCGGCGGGGGCGATGAACCGCAGGGCGCGGTCGTCGCCGCCGCGGCCTCCGCAAGTGTGGGTGTGGGCGTCGTCGGTGGTCTCGCCCTCGTACACGAAGCGCCCGTCCCGGGCCTCGAAGCCGGGCAGGGCGCCGCAGGGGCCCATGGCGGCGTCCTGGGGGCGGGCGTCGGCGGGCGCCCCGTCCGGCGGCCCGGCGTCGGCGCTGGCGTCCGTGGCCAGATCGACGGGATCGGGCACGGCAGGCATGCCGCCGCCGTCATCGCAGGCCCAAAGGGCAGCGATCCCGGCGAGGAGGACAGCCGTGGGGACGACGCGCGGCAACACACCCAGGTCCGTTCGGCGAGGGCCGGGGTGTACCTAATCCCCGGGCGCGGCACCGTTCCAGGGGAGCGTGTGCCACTGCAAGTCGAACCGGGCCAGGTACTTGCGCAGGCGGTCGGCGTCGTTCACCGACTTGCGCTGCGCCCGCGACACGGCGAACAGGACGCGGCCCGCGGCGCTCAGGCTGGGGCTGCGCTTGCACACGGCCAGCACGTCGGCGAGCTGCACCCGGTCGAAGCGGTCCAGCCCCGCCACGCCCGCGGGCCCCAGGGCCTCGAGCAGCAGCGCCTCGCCCTCGCCGGCGGGCGCCGCGCCACCCCAGGCCCGCGCCAGGCGGTCCTGCTCGGCCTCGACGGTGGGCCCGTCGATGCGCCCGCCCGGGGCCAGGGTGGCCATGCGGGTGACGGCGGCGTTCAGGTCGCGGAAGTTGCCTCGCCAGGTGGCGTCGGGGCCGGTGGCGAAGGCCAGGAAGGCGGCCCGGGCCTCGCGGCTGAAGGTCACCCGACGCCCCTCACGCCGCTCGAACTCGCCCAGCTCGTAGGCCAGGTTGGGCGGCAGGTCCTCCAGCCGGTCCCGCAGGCCCGGCAGGTGCCAGTGCCACAGGTCGATGCGGGCCAGCAGATCCTCGCGGAACCGCCCCTGCGTCACCTGGGCGTGCAGGTCGCGGTTGGTGCCGGCGATGAGCTGGAAGCGGCTCTCCACCTCGCGATCGGCGCCCAGGGGCAGGAAGCGCCCCTCCTCGATGGCCCGCAGCAGCATGGCCTGCTCGTCCAGGCCCAGCTCGCCGATCTCGTCGAGGAACAGCACCCCGCCGTCGGCCCGACGCAGCAGGCCGTCGCGGGCCTCGCGGGCGCCAGTGAACGCGCCGCGGGTGTGGCCGAACAGGGTGCTCATGGCCCCGTCGCCGCGCAGGGTGGCGCAGTTGACCTCGACGAAGGCGCCGGCCACCAGGTGCCGGGCCCGCTTCAGCTCATAGATGCGCCGGGCCAGCCGGGTCTTGCCCGCGCCGGTGGGGCCGGTGAGCAGCAGGGGCGCGCGGCTCACGCCCGCCACCCGCTCGATCTCGGCGATCAGCGCGTTGTAGGTGGGGCTCTCGGTGGCGATGCCCGCCTTCAGGAACGCCAGCCCGTAGGCCGCCCGCGCGGCGTGGCGCTGGGCGAGGCGGTCGTAGCGCGACAGATCCAGGTCGATGCGCCGCCAGCTCCCGTGGGCCGGCTCGTCGCCCCGGGGCGGCGCCGTCTGCAGCAGGGCGCCGGGGATGATGCGCGCCTCGCAGAGCAGGAACAGGCAGATCTGCGCCACGTGGGTGCCGGTGGTGATGTGCACGTCGTAGGCGAAGCGCTCGGGATCCAGCGGCTGCCCGTCGGCCCAGTCGGCCAGGGCGGCGTAGGTCTGCTCGAAGTCCCACGGATCGGCGATGGCCACCGGGTGCAGCGTCACCTCGGTCTCTGGGGCCAGCCGGCGCACGTCGGCCGCCACCCGCTCGGCCAGCTTGCGGTCGCGGGGCTGGTGGATGAGGTCGAGCCGGGCGTACAGCAGGTCGTCGTGCAGGGCCAGGGCCACCGTGGGGCGCCACTGGCTCCAGCGCTTCACCTGCCCGCCCTTGTCCAGGGTGGCGCCGATGAGGCCGATGCCGATCCGCGGGCGGGTGGGCGTTGAGGCGTTCAATCCGCAGGCACCGTGCGGTCCTTCGCCCAGGCGCGCAGCCGGGCGATCTTGTGATCCATCACCACCGACAGCGGGCGGGTGGCGCCCACCTCGGCCAGGATGTGGGCGGTGGTCACCGGCTGGCCCTCGCCCCGGGCGCGGTAACGGGCCGAGACCACCGCCTGCTCGATCTCGGCGCCGCTGAAGCCCTCGGTGGCGGCGGACAGGTCCTCGAGCTGGAAGTCCGCCGGCTGCAGCCCGCGCTTGCTCAGGTGGATGCTGAAGATCTCCTGGCGCACGTCCTCGCGGGGCAGATCCACGAAGAAGATCTCGTCCATGCGCCCCTTGCGCACCAGCTCGGCGGGCAGCCGCTCGATGTTGTTGGCGGTGGTCACCAGGAACACGTCGCTCTTGCGCTCGGCCATCCAGGTGAGCAGGTGCCCCAGCAGCCGCCGCGAGGTGCCGGCGTCGTTGTCGCCCTCGGCGATGGCCTTCTCCACCTCGTCGATCCACAGCACGCACGGCGCCATCAGCTCGGCGGTGCTCAGGGCCTCGCGGAGGTTCTTCTCGGTCTCGCCGAAGTACTTGTTGTAGAGCGTGCCGAAGTCCAGGCGCAGCAGGGGCAAGCCCCACGCGCCCGCCACGGCCTTGGCCGCCAGGCTCTTGCCGCCGCCCTGGATGCCCACCATCAGGATGCCCTTGGGCGGATCCACCCCCTCCTCGGGCTCGAAGAAGGCGCTCTGGCGCATGGCAAGCCACTGCTTGAGCTGGCGCAGGCCGCCCACGTCGGCGAACCGCGAGGTGTGGAACTCGAAGCTCACCGCGCCGCCCTGGTCGAGCAGCCGGTGCTTCGCCGCCAGGATGTTGGGCAGATCGCGCTCGGTGATGGCGCCGTCGTCGGCGATGGCCTGGCGGGCCAACCGGCGGGCGTCGGCGGCGGTGAGCCCCGCCAGGTTGCGCACCATGGCGGTGAGCGTGGCCTTCTCGGTGCGCACCTTCTGCCCGTGCTGATCCGTCCAGCGGCGGGCCTCCTCGCGCACGATCTGCTCCAGCCCGGCGGTGGTGGGCAGGCTGACCTCGAACCGGGCGGTGAAGGCCTTCAGCTCGGGGGGCACCTCGACCTTGTGGCTCAGCAGCACCAGCGTGTGCGGTACCTTCTCGTGGCGCTGGGCGATGTCCTTCAGCAGCCGCACGTGCAGCGGCTCGTCCAGGTAGGGGTGGAAGTCGGCCAGCAGGTACACCCCGGCGGCAGGGGTGGCCTTGATGGTGCGCAGCACCGCTTCGGGCTCGGGGTCGATGACCTTGGGGCCCTGGTGGCCCACCAGGTTCAGGCCGTCGCTGCGGCTCCAGAGGAAGAGGCCGCGGGGATCGGCGCCCAGCAGCCGGCCGAACATGTCGATGACCCGCCGCTCCTCGACGGTCTCGACGACGATCAGGCCCACGTGGCTGTCCAGCAGCAGCTTGAGGTCGTGCAGATCCTGCATGGCGGGTACTGTACCCCCCCGCGGCGGGGGAGGACGACCATGCTGACCATCGACGGCTCGAAGGGCGAGGGCGGCGGCCAGATCGTGCGCAGCGCCCTGGGGCTGGCCGTGCGCACGGGCACCCCGGTCACCCTCGAGAACATCCGCGCCGGGCGCCAGAAGCCGGGGCTGAAACGCCAGCACCTGACGGCCGTGCAGGCGGCCGCCCGGGTGGGGGCGGCGCGGGTCGAGGGCGCCGAGCTCAACAGCGGCCGGCTGGTGTTCGAGCCGCAGGCCATCCTGGGCGGCACCCACGAGCACCACATCGGCTCGGCGGGCAGCGCCACCTTGGTGCTGCAGACGGTGATCCCGGCGCTATTGGCCGCCGACACGCCCAGCACGGTGGTGGTGACCGGCGGCACCCACAACGACCTGGCGCCGCCCTTCGACTTCCTGGAGCGGGTGTGGCTGCCGCTGCTGAAGCGCATGGGCGCGCAGATCGAGCTGCGCCTGGAGCGGGCCGGCTTCTACCCGGCGGGCGGCGGGCGGGTGGTGGCCGAGATCACCCCGGGGCCGCTGTCACCCCTCACGTTGGATGCGCGGGGTGAGATCCTGACCCGCCGGGTGCGGGCCCTGCTGGCCAACCTGCCGGGCCACATCGGCCTGCGCGAGGCCGAGACCGCCTGCGCCGCCCTGGGCTGGACCGGCGCCGACGCCCGCCCTGAGCACGTCGCGGCCGATGGCCCCGGCAACATGGTGATCGTCGAGGTGGCCTGCGCCCACGCCCACGCCCTGTTCAGCGCGGTCGGGCGCCGGGGCAAGCGGGCCGAGCAGGTGGCCGAGCAGGCGGCGGCCGAGTGCGCCGCGTGGCTGGCCCTGGACGTGCCGGTAGGCCCGCACCTGGCCGACCAGCTCATCCTGCCCCTGGCGCTGGCCGGCGGCGGCGGCTTCCGCACCGTGCCGCCCACCCTGCACACCCGCACGCAGGTGCAGACCGTGCAGCGCTTCCTGCCTGAGGTGGCCGTCACCCTGACCCCCGAAGACCACGAGGACGGCCCGTGGGCGCTGCGCGTCTCCCGCCGCTAGCCGAGCGCCTGCTGGCCGGGCTGGCCGGGGCGGTGCTGGCGGCCGCGCTGCTGGGCGTGCTGGACGCGGCCCGGCTGCTGGGCGGGCTGGGTCCGGGTGACGCGGCCACCCTGCTGGGCGTGGGCGCGTGCGCCGGCGCAGCCCAGGGCGTGTGGGCGGGCCTGGCCTGGGGCGCGGTGGGTGCGTGGTTGCAGCCGTGGACCTGGCGCAGACGCTGGGCCGCCGTGGCTGCGGCGCTGGCGGTGGCCGCGCTGGCCGTGGACGCCACCGTGCTGGTGGGCCTGTATCCTCAGGCGCACACCTGGGCGGGGTGGGGCGCGGTGGCGGCAGTCGCCCTGGCCGGCGTGATCCTCACTCCCCCGAGCCGGGTGGCGTTCCTGGGCGCTGCCCTGCTGGCGCTGGCGGGGCTCACCGGGCTGCCCGCCCCCGCCGCGGGCCTGAAGCTGCGCCAGATCGCCATCGACGGCGGCACGCTCATCGCGCGGGTGGTGCAGGGCTGGCCCGTGGCGAAGGACGACGCGGTGGATGGGGTGGAGGGGTGCGCCTGGCCGGCCCCCGCGGTGCCCCCCGCCCGCGGCCGCCTGGCCGGCGCGCCCGTCATCTGGCTCACCGTGGACGCCTGGCGCCACGACGAGGGCCTGGCCGCCCTGCCGCTGACGGCGGCGCGGCTGGGCGCGGTGGTGCAGTTCAGCCGGGCCTACGCGCCCGCCAACCGGACCACCGAGACCATGTTCAGCGTGCTCACCGGCCAGTGGCCGCACCGACTGCGCTTCACCCCCACCCGGGTGGACCAGCAGGACCAGCCGGTGGACCAGGCCCCCGAGGCCTCGCTGGTGGATCCGCGCACCTGGACCTCGCGCACGCTGGCCCCGCTGCACGACCCCTCGCCCACGCTGCCCCAGTGGCTGAAGGCGGCGGGCTACACCAGCGCCACCGTGGTGGCCTACCTG
Source organism: Myxococcales bacterium (assembly GCA_020633555.1). Lineage (GTDB taxonomy): Bacteria > Myxococcota_A > Bradymonadia > UBA7976 > UBA1532 > JACKDL01. The sequence continues at coordinate 33,307 of JACKDL010000005.1, forward strand.
TTCCTGCGCCCCCACCTGGGCGTGACCCGGGGCTTCGAGCACGCCGATCTGGCGCCCTATGAGCGCAGCCGCGACCGCGAGGGCATCACCAGCGAGATCATGGCCGACCGGGCCCTGGCCTGGCTGGACACTGCCCCCGAGCGCTTCTTCCTGTGGCTGCACTGGATGGACCCCCACGAGCCCTACCACCCCTACGGTGACGCCCGCGCCGATGCCGGCCCGCGGGCCCGCTACCGGGCCGAGCTGGCCCGCACCGACGCTGCCCTGGCGCGGGTGCTGGACGGCCTGCAGGCCAAAGGCGTGCTCGACCGGGCGGTGCTGGTGCTCAGCGCCGATCACGGCGAGGAGTTCGGGGAGCACGGGGCGAAGTTCCACGGCACCAGCGTGTACGACGAGCAGGTGCGGGTGCCGCTGGTGATCAAGGCGCCGGGCGTGGCGGCGCGCACGGTGGAGACCGCCGTTTCGCTGCTGGATGTCACGCCCACGGTGGTGGATCTGCTGGGCCTGCAGGCGGTGCCGGCGCTGGACGGCCGCAGCCTGGTGGACGCGCTGGACGGCGCGGCGCTGGCGCCCCGGCCGGTGCTCACCCGCTCCTCGCGCAGCGGCTATCGCTATGCCGTGGTGGACGGCCCCTGGAAGCTGATGATCGACTTCACCCGCCGGGCCATGGCGCTGTATCGGCTGGATGAGGATCCGGCGGAGCGGGTGAACCGCATCGAGGACGCCCCCGAAATGCGCGCCCGCCTCGCCTGCCTGCTCCAGGCTGCGGGCGTGACCCCGTGAACCGGCGGCTGGCCGTGTTGCTGGCGCTGCTGGCGGCAGCGGTGGTGGCCCTGATGTGGCCCCGGCCCTCGGATGGGGTGCTCATCCACGGCGAATGGAAGGCCCTGGCCCGGGGGGCCGTGTGCCCGCTGGCGGGCAGCGCCTGGACGCTGGCAGTGACGGGCGACGATCCCCGGGGCAGCGCCGCTCAGGCCTTCGCGGCCGCCGCTCCCGGCGGGACAGGGCCCGGCGCGGTGGCGGTCAGCTTGGTGTTGCGCTTCGAGGCCGAGGCGGGGTGGTTCAGCGGCCTGTCCGAGGTTCATGCTGACGTGCACACCCGCCATGTGGTGGCTGGCTGCGCCGCCGAGCAGCGCTGGCGGCTGGTGCTCACCGTGGACGAGGGCGTGCGCGGCAGCGCCGCCACCGCTCGGGCCCACGCCGGCCGCACGGTGGCCGCTCACCTGGCGCAGGCCTTGCGGGTGGGGCGCAGGCCCTGACTACACTTTGGCGTGGCCCCAGCTCGACCCCCGCCAGGTGCCGAGAAACACAAGGGATTGCAGGGCGCGGGCCCCCGACTGCACCGCCCAGATGGCGATGAGCCCCCAGCCCAGGTGCGGCCCCACCAGGTACACCAGCGGGAGCTGGACCGCCCACTGGGTGCTCACGCTCACCGCCATGACCTTCTTGGCGTCGCCCGCGCCCAGCAGGGCGTTCATGAGCACCATGCCCACGGCGTCCAGCGGCAGGAGGATGGCGATGATCCGCAGCGGCTCGGCGGCCAGGGCCAGGGTCTCGGGGTTGCGGATGAAGGGCATCAGCAAGAGCTGCGGGTAGATCATAGCGGGCAGGGCGATGATCGTGATGACCCCCACCGAGAGCTTCACCACGTCGCTGCCCCAGGCGTGGGCGGCCTCGCGATCGCCCTGGCCCAGCGCCTGGCCCACCAGCGTCGCGGCCGCGAGCCCGAAGCCCAGCCCGGGCAGGATGGCCACCAGCAGCAGGTTCACGAGGACGTTGCTGGCCGCCAGCTCCTGCGTGCCCACCATGCCCACCAGCCGGAAGAAGACGGTCATGCCCGCCGCGAAGAAGAACTGCTGGAGGCCCGCCGGCACCGCCAGCCGCAGCATGGTCTTCACGGTGGCGCCGTCGGGCAGCCCACGCAGGAAGCCGTTCTCGCGGGCGTAGGTGCGGCCCATCCAGACGTAGTAGGCGGTGCCCACGTAGGTGCTGATGGCGGTGCCGAGCGCGGCACCCTTCACCCCCAGCTCGGGGAAGCCGAAGTGCCCGAAGATCAACAGGTAGTTCAGCGCGATGTTGGTGACGTGCATCACCAGAAGCGTGCGGAGGTAGAGCTTCGAGCGGTCGATGGCGTTCCAGTAGCCGCGGAAGGCGAAGTTGGCACCGACGGCCACCATGGCCACCAGACGCACCTGCAGGTAGGTGGTGCCCAGGGCCACCACCTCGGGATCGTCGTCCAGCAGTGGGAACAGGCTGGGCGCCAGCCAGATCAGCAGCGCCGACAGGGGGACGGCCACGGCCGCCACCACCAGCAGCCCGCCGTTGAGTGGGATGGCGGTCTCGGTGTCACGCCCCTCGCCCCGGCGGCGGGCGGCCATGGCCTGGACCCCGGCCGAGGCCCCGGTGATGAAGGCGATGGCCATGAAGTTCGCGAAGCTGCCCAGCCCAACCCCCGCCAGCGCGGCGTCGCCCAGGGCGCCCACCATCCCGGTGTCCACCAGGTTCAGCACGTTCTGCGAGATCATGCCGCCGATGATCGGCAGCGCGAGCCCTTGGATCCGGGCGCGGCGTTCGGCGGTCAGCATGGGGGCTCACGGGGGCTCGGGGTCGCCAGGATCGCCGCTGGGCGCCCCAGGTCAAGGGGGTGCTGGGTTGACGGCCCGTGCGCCCTGGCGGACAACCGCCGGGCGGTGTCCGCGGGTGTCGTGGTCGGGCATCCAGGCCCGCGGAGGTGAACCATGGACAATGGCATCAGTGACGGACTCAGCGACTACGAGCGGCTGGCTTTGCAGACCATCGAGGCGTGGGAGAACCCCGAGCGCGGCCTCTTGAGCCGGGTGCTGGATGTCGCGCGCTGGCCAGTAGACAAGGCGGGCGAGCTGGCCATGGAGGTGCCGGGGCTGGGCACCGTGCTGGAGGCCGTGAACAAGACCGTCGTGTCGGTGGCGAACGATGCGGCCCAGGGCAGCGTCCGCAAGAACTCGATCTTCAAGGACTTCCGGGGCAAAGGCCACGCCGTCGAGCGGCTGGGGGACATCGCCGCCCTGGACCTGCAGGCGGTGGACGCCGCCATCGGCTACCTGGCCGCGAAGTACAAGGCGGCCGCCCTGGCTGAGGGGGCGGGCGCCGGCGCCCTGGGCCTGCCGGGCATGGCCATCGACGTGCCCGCGGTGATGGTGCTCGCGCTGCGCGCCGTGGGCGAATACGCCACGTATTGCGGCTTCGACGTCGACACCCAGCAGGAGCGCGTCTTCGCCATGCAGGTGCTCGGCCACGCCAGCAGCAACAACCTGGCCAAGGCCGCCATGCAGGCGCAGCTCAACAAGCTGGCGCTGGAGCTGGCCCGCAAGGCCGCCTGGAAGAAGCTCGAAGAGCAGGCCTTGGTGCGGCTGCTGCGCGAGCTGGCCCAGCAGGTGGGCGTCCGCCTCACGAAGGCCAAGCTGGCCCAGGCGTTGCCCGCGGCCGGGGCCGTGGTGGGCGGCGCTGTGAACACCTGGTTCATCGCCCAGGTGTGCGACTCGGCGTACCACCTCTATCGGAAGCGGTTCCTGCTCGCGAAGCAGGCGGCGGCCGGGACCCTGCCCGAGGCGCCAGCCGACGACTGACGCGGCCAGGGCGGGCTTGCAAGTGTTTGCGAAGATGGGAGTTCTCAGAATTCCGGTCAGAAGGACGCGACACGTTCTGAGATCCGCCGATGGGGATCTGGACGCCTTCCGTCTGGAGCCCCGCCATGGCCTGCCCCGTCCCGAAGTACCACCGCAAAGGCATGACCCGCCGCGCGGATCGCAAGCGCTGCATCCTGCCCGGCAAGTGGAACTTCTGCACCAGCCGCACACAGCGCGGCGAGTACTGCTTCAGCGAGCTGGACGACGACGACCGCCTGGTGCTGTGGGGGTTCGTCGCCTTTGCGGCCAAGCTCTACGGGGTGGATCTGGCCTTCGTGTTCGTCATGTCGAACCACCTGCACATCATCTGCCGGGCCCAGATCCCCGAGGCGGTCAGCCTGTTTCACGGGCACTTCAAGGCGCAGTTCGCGCGCTACATCCACCGCAAGCACGGCCGCACCGGCGCCGTGTGGGGCGGGCGGTTCCACAACGTCAACCTGCTGGATGACGAGGCCCAGGTCCGGGCGATGACCTACGGGATCGACCACGGGATGAAGGAGTCGCTCGTCGCGCGCTCCGACGAGTGGCACCTGCCGCACACCATCAACGAGCTGTGCGGCGACGGCTGGCTGCACGGGGTGGTGTGGCGGCGCCGCGTGGGCGACGTGAAGGGCGAGTGGTGCCGCATCAAGCAGCGCCTCGTGCCCCTGGACCGCTGGGCCGACAATCCGGCGGGCTACCGCACCTTCATCAAGCAGCTCCTGGAGGAACGCGTGCAGCACTACACCGAGCTGCGCGCGGCCCAGCGCGAGGGCTATGGGAAGCTGCGCGCGGCGTACCGCGAGGCGGGCTTGGACCCCGATGACTATGACCTGCCAGACGGCCGCCTGAAGGGGATCATCCGCCAGCATGACTACGTGCCGACGGTGATCAAGAGCAGCCGCGGCACCCGCTTCAGGGCCGTGGGGCCAGACCGCGAGGCCGAGCTGAAGGCCGCTCGCGAGGCGCATGTGGCGGCGTGTGAGGTGTACGACGCCACCGTCGCGTCCCTGGTGGCGGGCACCTTCGTGGGTGAGCCCACGCTGCCCGAGGGCTACCAGTGGCCGACCGCCATCGCGGCGGCGCTGGGCGTGGGCGTGGTGTGCTCGACCTGGGCCGAGATCTTCCGCGAGACGGAGCCGATCCCGCCGGGCTCCGCGTGGGCCCGGGCCGGCTGACGGCGGGCAATTCGGACAGGTTGGTCGGGCAGCGCTCTCGGAGCGCCGGGGGCGAGGTCTGGCTGCGGACGGGTGCTACGGGCCGGCTTGAGGCTTCTCGGGCGAACTACCGCCTCTCTACGACGGCCCGCGCGCGAGAGAGGCGCGCTCGCACTGTCTGCGGCGCCCGTCTGGCTCGGGTGAGCCGGCCGAGGTCCTGGTACTGTTGGGACACAGCGTCCAGAGCATCCAGTTTGCCCATCCAGATGGCTCCGCGCCCCAGCCCCCAACACCTCAGCGCCTGAACGCCCCCGCGTGGCCGTGGGCGAGCACCGCATCGTGCTCGGCAGCGCTGAGCGCGAGTGCCTTGCTGATCCGCCCCAACTCCTGCGAGGCCGTCACGTCCGACAGCAGGGTGTTGTCGGTGCAAACGCAAGCGCGCACGCCGGCGGCGAGCCAGCGCTTCAGTGGGTGTGCTCCGAGCCGCGGGATGACGCCGGTGTGGACGTTGCTCGTGGGGCAGGCCTCGATCACGACCTCCTGCCGAGCCACCTGTTCAGTCAGCGCGGGGTCCTCCAGCAGGCTGACACCGTGGCCAATCCGCTGGGCGTGCAGGCGGTCGATGGCGAGGCGGATCTCCGCAGGTGGGCGGCCCTCGCCGGCATGCACCGTGCGCCCCAGGCCCACAGTTCGGGCGGTCGCAAAGGCCTCGGCGTAATCCAGCATGCCGAAGGCGTGGCTTGGGCTCGGGCCGCCCGCCAGATCCAGGCCCACCACCCCGCGGCGGGGACGCGCCAGGTCAACCAGCGCCTCGGCCAGTTCGGGGGCATCGCCGTACAACACGCAGAGGATGATGCCGGCCCGGCCGGCTGCGCCCTCCAAGGCCGCGTCGACGATTCCAGCCATGGACGCGCCGCCATGCAGCTGCGGTGCGAAGCGGATCTCCAGGGTGCCCACCCCGTCGGCGGCGGCGTCCTGGCAGATCTCGTCGGCCACCCGCGCCACGGCCTCTGGGGTCTGCAGGCAGGCGAGGGTGATGCGGAACCGAGCCAGGGCGTCGCCCAGGCCCATGCCGGGCGTGAAGCGAATGTCGGGCGGGAGGTCGACGCCGTGAGCAGCGGCCAGCTCGGCCAGGGTGGCCGGGCGAAGGGAGCCGTCCAGGTGGCGGTGCAGGTCGGCGAGCATGAGGCGACCATGCCACGGTCGACCTTCAGGGGCGAGGTCGCCTTGGTCCGCGGGCTACTGCGCGGTGTCGCGCTTCTTGGTGTTGCTTCGCTTCGTCGTCCCGCGCTTCTCGGTGTTGGCGCGCTTCTTCCCGCTGACGGTCAGGCCCTTCTTCTTGTCGGCGTTGATCTTGCGGCCGCCGACATCGAGGAACGTGCCGCGCTCGTCGCGCTTGACCTTGGTGCCGCCTACGTCGATGTCGGTCCCGCCATCGCCGGTCTTCACCGACTTGCCGCCCACACTGACGTCAGTGCCGCCCTTGCCCGTCTGCACCTTGTGCTTGCCGAACTTGACGCCACGGCGGCCCTTGCGGGTGTCGATCTTGGCGCCGCCGACGTCGACGGCGGTGCCATCCTTGCCGGTGTTGACCTTGTGCTTGCCAAACTGAACGCCACGGCGGCCCTTGCGGGTGTCGACCTTGGTGCCCCCGACGTCGACGGCGGTGCCGTCCTTGCCGGTGTTGACCTTGTGCTTGCCGAACTGCACACCGCGGCGGCCCTTGCGGGTATCGACCTTGGCGCCGCCGACGTCGACGGCGGTGCCGTCCTTGCCGGTCTTCACCTTCTTGCCGCCCACGTCGATGTCAGTGCCGTCTTTGCCCTTGCGCACCTTGTGCTTGCCCAGGCGGACGCCCTTGCCGTCTTTGCCGGTCTCGACGCCGACAGCGCCCACGTCCACCGCGGTGCCGCCCTCGCCGGTCTTGATCTTCTTGCCCGCCACGTCGACGGCGGTGCCGCCGTCGCCGGTCTTCACTCGGGTCTCGCCAATCTTGAGGTCGACGCCGTCCTTGTCGATGCGGATTTGGGCCTGAGCGGGGCCTGTCAGCGCCAGGGCGACGGCGGCGAGCGCGAGCGTGCGGATCAGCGTGGGCATGGGTTCCTCCTGAGGGTTGGCCGGCCACCCCCGCGTCCGGCGCGGCGCGCCGACGGCGACGCCGCGCGGATATTCGCGGTTTGGCGCGCGCTTGTCATCCCAGGGGGTCGAAGTGGCCGCTGGGGCAGGGCAGCGGCGGGGGATCAGCCGGCGAAGGCGCTCAGCCCGGTCAAGGCCCGCCCGATGGCCAACGTGTGCACCTCGTGGGTGCCCTCGTAGGTGTACACGCTCTCCAGGTTCATGGCGTGCCGCATGGGCGGGTACTCGTCCATGATCCCGTTGGCGCCCATCATGTTCCGCGCGGTCCGGGCGATCTCCAGGGCCTGCCCGCAGTTGTTGCGCTTGGCCAGGCTGACCTGGATGGGCGTGAGCTTGCCGGCGTCCTTGAGCTGGGCCAGGTGCCACACCAGCAGGTGCCCGTTGACGATCTGGCTGCCCATCTCGGCCAGCTTGGCCTGGGTGAGCTGGAAGCCGGCCAGCGGGCGGTCGAACTGTTTGCGGGCCAGGGTGTAGTCCAGGGCGGCCTCGTAGCAGGCCAGGGCAGCGCCCAGCACACCCCAGGCGATGCCATAGCGGGCCTGAGTCAGGCACGAGAGCGGGCCCTTCAGCCCCTGCACGCCCGGCAGCATGTTCTCGGCGGGGACGAAGCAGTCCTCCAGGACGATCTCGCCGGTCCACGAGGCCCGCAGGCTGAGCTTGTGGCTCATCTTCCGGGTGCTGAAGCCCTTGAAGCCGCGCTCCACCAGGAAGCCCCGGATGCTGCCCGCGTCGCCGTCGTCCACCTTGGCCCACACCACGGCCATGCCGGCGATGGGGGCGTTGGTGATCCACATCTTGGCGCCGTTGAGCACGTAGCCGCCGTCCACGGCCTTCGCGCGGGTGCGCATGCCGCCGGGATCGCTACCGCTGTCGGGCTCGGTGAGGCCGAAGCAGCCGATGAGCGCGCCGGTGGCCATGCGGGGCAGGAACTTCGCCTTCTGGGCCTCGCTGCCGAACTTCCAGATGGGGAACATGCACAGCGCGCCCTGCACGCTGGCGAAGCTGCGCAGGCCCGAGTCCACCCACTCCAGCTCGCGCATGGCCAGGCCGTAGCTGGCCGAGTCCATGCCGGCACAGCCATAGCCCGTGAGGTTGGCGCCCAGCACGCCCAGGGCCCCAATCTGCGCGATGAGGTCGTCCGGGAAGGTCTCGTCGCGGAAGCACTGCTGCAGCCGCGGCAGGAACACCTGCCGGCTGAAGGCGCGCACGCTGTCGCGCACCATGCGCTGCTCTTCGGTGTACGGGGCCTCGACGGCGAACTGGTCGAGCAGGTGGGGGCGGCTCATGGGCTGTCGTCTCCGGCGAGGGCCTCGAGGACCTCGGTCTTGACCATGTCGGTGAGCACGTGGAACAGGGCCTCGCCCTCGGCGGCGGTGGCGTCGCCGGGGCGGCCGGTGTAGGCGGCGTCGGCGCCGGCCTGCACGAAGCTGGTCTGGCCCGCGGCGATGGCAGCGCTGAGGCTGACGGGCACCTCGGGCAGCACGGCGGCGCGCGCCGGGTGCACCCAGTCGGGGCGGGCGGCCAGCACCAGCGAGGTCTCATAGCGGCCGGCGTGGCACGCCCCGGAGCGGAACTCGGCGCCCAGGTGGCGGCCCCAGCGCCGGCTGATCACCTGGGGCGCGCTGGCGGCGCGGGGTCCGAAGCGCTCGATCAGGGCGGCCCGCGCCTGCTGCACGGCGCCGAGCTGCCCCGGCTCCAGGTGGTGGTTGATCAGGCAGACGTGGCCCGCCCCGTCGGCCAGCCAGGCGCTCGCGGCGCTGACCACCAGAGCCACCAGGGCGGCCTGGGGCACCGTGGTGGCGCCCGTGAAGCCCGCCGCGAAGTCGGTGACGCCATAGGGCAGGGTGGGGGCGACGAGCGCGAAGACGCCCGCCGCGCGCAGGGCCCGGGCCGCCCGCAGGGCGTTCTCTTCCGCGAGCACGGCGTCGGTGGCCAGGGGCAGGTGGGGCCCGTGGGGCTCAGTGCTCCCCAAGGGGAACAGCACCGCCGATGCGGTGCCCGTCACCCACTGGTCACGCAGGTCGGTGGTGCTGTGCGCCGCCAGCGCCAGCGGGCCGTCGAGAGGAGGCTGAGTCATCGCCGCGCACTCTACCACTGCCCTGGCCCTGGCGCTGCTGCTGGCGGCGCCCGCGGCGGCGGAGCCGCGGCTGAGCCACGTCTTCGCGAAGACCGACCTGCGCTACGACCGCGTGGAGCGGGAGGAGCCGCGCAAGCAGCGGGTGCAGGGGGCCGTGCGCCTGGGCGCGTCCCTGGATGTGCTGGGCTGGTTCGACCTGTACGGGCACGTGAGCACGGGCGCCACCTACACCAGCCGCTGGTCGACCCTGTACGATCTGGAGGGCGGTGATCCCAGCGAGTTCCCATTGTATTTCAGGCGGTTGTGGGTGGAGCGCCGTTGGGGGGTCACGCGGGTCCAGCTCGGGGCCATCCCGCCCATCAAGGGCATCGCGAGCAGCACCGGCATCGACGCCGACGGCTGGATCGACGGGGCCCGGCTGGAGTTCGACGAGGGGGGCACCAGCGTGGAGTTCGTGGCTGGCGCCCTGCGGGAACTGGACCGGCCCAACGTCTTCAACCGCGACCGCAGCCCCAACTACTACGAGCTCGAGCTGACCCAGCAGATCAGCCGGGCGCTGTTGGTGGAGGCCAGCTTCGAGAAGCTGGACGACGGCGACTTCCTGCGGGGCGAGGTGCGGGTTGATCTGGACACCTGGCTGCCGGTGCGCGTGGGCGCCGAGGGCATCTACGATCCCCGCCGCGAGACGGGCATCGGCGGGGTGACCTTGGCGAGCGACGCCCTGGCCGCCCTGGGGGACGCCTGGCGGGACCGGCTGAACCTGCGGATCTGGTACGCCTACATCGCGCCCGACGTGGGCCTGCGCGGGGCCGTGGCCGACGACTTCGTGCAATTCGGCCACGCCCTGTCGCTGTTCGCCAAGGGGCGGCTGACCGACACCGGGGCGCTGGGCTGGTTCGCCCGGGGGGTCTGGTCGAAGACGCCTCGCATCACCGCGGGGCTGTCGCTGTCGGTCAGGCGTTGAGCGCCCGTCAGAGCATCTGCCAGCCGACGGTGAAGGCGGTGGAGAGGATCTTGCCGCCGTCGTGGAAGCCGAGGCTCAGGTCGCCGCCGACGTAGACGGTGTGCTCGCCGCTGTTCCACAGCACATAGCCCGCGCCACCGCCCAGGCCCAGCTCGTTGTCATCCACCGAGATGGTGGTCTTCTGCCCCAGGAACTCGATCTCGGCCTCGGCCCGGATGGCCGAGATGCCGGCGGTGCCCGACACCCAGAGCTTCTCGTTGAGCCAGTACTGCACGGCAGGGCCCAGTAGCAGGTGGGTGTAGGTGGCCTTGTTGTCGTCGCCGCCGCCCAGGTCCTGCTGGGTGATGGTGCCGTCAATCCGGAACAAGAGCGCGAGGTTGGGCTTGATGAAGCCGCCCGCGGCCAGGTCGATGGCCACGCCGTACTCGGTGTTGCTGTCGCCCTCGTCGGGCAGCACGGACTGGATGCCGAAGCCCAGCCCCGCCATGGCGGTGAAGCCGTTCCCCTTGGGGGCAGCCTGGGCGGTGAGGGGGAGGGCGAGCGCCAGCGCGGCGGTGGCCAGAAGCGTCTTGGTCATCGAGGTTCTCCGTTGACTGCGGCGTGGTTGCCGGGCGCCGCCGACGGGGCGCCCGGGCCCGTGTTCAAGGCCCATCGGCGCCCGCGCGGGATCGCTGATCCCATGGGGTGCGGCCGCCCCACGCCCCCTATGGGATGGGGCGCCCGTACCAGCGCCGCAGCACGTCCAACGCGGGCTTGCCGCGGGGGGTGTAGTCGTGGGTCAGCGGGGTGGACTCGGGCCGCTCGTACAGCTTCCACCAGTAGACGCCGCGGCACCACGGGCGGCCGGTACAGGCCACCAGCAGGGCCTGGTAGGCCTGGGCCTGCCCCAGCGGATCGGCCACCTCGCGGCCGGTGGGCCACTGCCACGGGCGGGCGGCGGCGCCCTCCACCGAGGGGTAGCCGGCCTCGGTGAGCAGGATGGGCTTGCGGTGGCGCGTCGCCAGCGCCTCGAGCCGGGCCAGGTGCGGGACCCAGGCCGCCGCGAGGGCGGCCGGGTGGGCGGCGTCGCCCAGGCTGAAGTAGGCGTTTACGCCGATGGCGTCCAGGGCATCCCAGAAGGCGATGTGGTCCAGCTCGTGGTTGCCGTCGGCGGCGTACAGCACCTGCCCGGGGTAGACGCGGCGCACGGCCTGGATCAGCGCCCGCCAGCGCGCGGTGTGGGCGGGCTTCGTGGCGTGGACGTACTCCAGCCCCACGCTGAGGGTCTCGACGCCGTGGCGGGCCGCCTGCTGGGCCTCGCGCACGATGAACCGCTCGTACTGGTCGAACCAGCGGGCCCACTCGGCGGGGTCGTCCATGCGGATGTCGCCCCGCCAGCGCTTCGAGCCGTCATAGAACTGCCGGCTCCACACGTGGGGCTTGAGCAGGATCCGCAGGCCCCGGCGCCGCGCGGCGTCCACGAAGGCGCCGGGCCAGCGCTCGGCCGGTGCAGGCTCGATGCCCGGGCCGTCCACCGCGGGCTGGTGGGCGAAGGTCATGACCTGGATCCACTCGACGCCCCACGCCTGGAGCTCGTCGAGGTGGGCCTGCCAGGCGTCGCGGTGGGGGTAGCTGCCGTCCCATGAGCTGTAGACCACGCCCTTCTGGAAGGGGACGGCGGCCCACGGGGGCTCGGGGGGCGCCGCGGCCGCCGGCGCCAGGCAGGCGCAGGCCCAAAGCGCCAAGGCCGCGACGCGGCCGACGTTGCACGGTCTGGGGATGTGCAGTATTCCCATGCGCGCTCAGAGCCCCGGTCAGCCCGTTGGCCCAGCCCCCCGAGGAGGTCCTTGATGGTCGCCGCCCATGCAGGTGAAGCCCCGTCGCCCCTGACGAACGCTCAGCTCGTGGCAGCGTATCGCAACATGTACCTCTCGCGCCGGTTGGATGACCGCGAGATCGCGCTGAAGCGCCAGAACCGGATCTACTTCCAGATCAGCGGCGCGGGGCACGAGGCCATCCTCACGGCGGCGGGCATGGCCCTGACGCCCGGCAAGGACTATGCGCTGAGCTATTACCGCGACCGGGCCCTGATGACGCAGCTCGGCATGACCGCCGAGGAGGTCCTGCTGGCGGCCGTGGGCGCGAAGGCGGACGTCACCAGCGCCGGCCGGCAGATGCCCGCGCACTGGAGCCACCCGCGGCTGCACGTGCTGAACAAGTCGAGCTGCGTGGGTACCCAGTTCCTGCAGGCCACGGGCGCCGCCGAGGTGAGCCTGCTGCGCGAGGCGCTGCCCGAGGTGGCCGAGCGGGTGGGCGGTCACGGCGACGAGGTGGTGGTGGTGTCCACCGGCGACGGCGGCACCAGCGAGGGCGAGTTCTGGGAGGCCCTGAACACGGCCTGCAACGCGAAGGCGCCGGTAATCTTCCTGGTGGAGGACAACGGCTACGCCATCAGCGTGCCCGTGGAGTTCCAGACCCCGGGCGGCTCGGTGAGCAAGCTGCTCGAGGGCTTCCCCGATCTGCTGATCGTGCGCTGCGACGGCACCGACGTGCCCGACAGCTACGAGGCCATGGCCGAGGCGGTGGCGTGGTGCCGCGCCCGCAAGGGCCCAGCGCTGGTGCACGCCACGGTCATCCGGCCCTACAGCCACTCCATGAGCGACGACGAGCGGGCCTACCGGCCGGACGCCGAGCGCGACGCTGAGGCCGAGCGGGATCCCATCACCCGGCTGGCGGCGCGGCTCGAGGCCGACGGGGTGCTGGACGCTGCCGGGCTGAAGGCCGTGCGCGACGGGGTGGATGCTGAGATCCAGGCGGCCACCGACGCGGCGCTGGCGGCGCCCACGCCCGAGCCCCACGAGGTCTACGACCACATCTACCACCCCACGGTGGATCCCACCTCGGCGGCCTTCGATCACGCCGCCGACGAGTCGGGCGAGCCCACCACCATGGTGGATCTGATCAACGCCTGCCTGCGCGACGAGATGGCCCGCGATCCCCGCATCGTGGTGTTCGGCCAGGACGTGGCCGACGCCAGCCGGGTGGAGGTGCTGGACTCGCTGAAGGGCAAGGGCGGGGTGTTCAAGGTCACCCACGGCCTGCAGAGCCGCTTCGGGCCCAAGCGGGTGTTCAACAGCCCGCTGGCCGAGGCCAACATCGTGGGGCGGGCCATCGGCATGGCCGAGCGCGGCCTGAAGCCGGTGGTGGAGATCCAGTTCCTGGACTACATCTGGCCGGCCTATCAGCAGATCCGCAACGAGCTGGCCAACACCCGCTGGCGCAGCGGCGGGGGCTGGGCCGCGCCCGTGGTGATCCGCACGCCCAGCGGCGGCTACCTGAAGGGCGGCGCGCCGTACCACAGCCAGTCCGCCGAGACGCTGTTCACGCACGTGCCCGGGCTGCGGGTGGTGATGCCGTCGAACGCGCAGGACGCCAACGGCCTGCTGCGCACGGCGATCCGCTGCGAGGATCCGGTCATCTTCCTCGAACCGAAGCACCTGTACCGGCAGACGTACAACAAGGGTCGCTACCCCGGGCCCGACTACATGATCCCCTTCGGCAAGGCCGCCGAGGTCATGGCCGGCGACGACGTGACCCTGGTGACCTACGGCGCCCTGGTCCACCGCAGCGTGACGGCGGTGCGCGCGCTGCAGAAGCAGCGCGACGTGTCGGTGCACCTGCTCGACCTGCGCACCCTGAACCCCTACGACTGGGAGGCCATCGCCGCCTCGGTGAAGCGCACGGGCAAGGTGCTGGTGGTGCACGAGGAGACCAAGGCCTGGGGCTACGGCGCCGAGATCGCCGCGCGCATCGGCGAGGAGCTGTTCGAGTGGCTCGACGCCCCCGTGCGGCGGCTGGCGGCCCTGGATACGTTCGTGGCCTACCACCCCACCCTCGAAGACACCATCCTGCCCCAGGTGGCCGACGTGCAGGCCGCCCTGGAAGCCCTGCTGGCCTACTGAGGCGGGGGGGCGGGCAGAGATGGCGCGGCGCACCGAGTTCTATGAGCGCGTGAGCGCCGCCCTGGCCGCGCGGGCCCCCGGGGGCCTGGGCGAGGTGCGCCGCCTGGGGGATCCGCTGGGCCCCCGCTCCCTGCACCTGTGGATGACCGCCGGACTCATCACCGGCCGCGAGGCGGCCGAGCTGCGGGCCCTGAGCGCGGACGCCTCGCTGGACCTCATCCGAGGGGCCCTCACCGGCGCCGACTCGCCCTCCATCCCCGACTGGAGCTGGGGGCCCGTGGACGAGGATCACACCGTGCCGGAGGGCCACGGCGTGAAGCTCGCCGCCGACGAGCCCCTGGAGGACTCGTGGTCGTGGTCGGACGGCTCCTTCAACAGCCTGACCCCGCCCGCCGTGGCCCAGCCCTTTGGGGGCGGCCCGCGGTTCGTGCTGGGCGAGGTGCTGGCCACCGGCCGGTTCTTCACCGTGCAGCCCGCCCGCGACCGGAAGCTGGGGCGCGACCTGCTGGTGCACCGCCACCGGGCCGACTCGGGCCTCTCGGCGGCGGGCTTCGTGCACGCCGTGCGGCGCCAGGCGCGCCTGCAACACCCCATCATCCAGCCGGTCTATGAGCTGGCGCTGGACGGCGGCGCCCCGTTCTACAGCACGGCCGCGGTGCAGGACCTGCGGCTGGATGGGCTGCTGAAGGCCCTGTCGGCGGGGCGCAGCGTGGAGCCCCTGCCCCGGCTGCTCGAGAGCCTGCTGGATGTGGCCCGGGCGCTCACCTTCGCCCACCGGCACGGGGTGGTGCACCGCGACGTGCGGCCCCGCCACGTGCGCCTGGGGCGCTACGGCGAGGTGCAGCTCGGCGGCTGGTTCCGCGCCCGGCGCATCAACGAGCCCGCCACCCTGGGCTCGGCGCTGAACATGGTGAACGGGGGCCTGGGCTACCTGGCCCCCGAGCGCCTGGCCCACGGGCTGACGGCCTGCGAGGCGCCGGCGGATGTCTGGGGCCTCGGGGCGCTGCTCTACGCCATCCTGGCCCGCCGCCCGCCGTACACCGGGCGGTCCAGCACCGAGGTGCTGCAGAAGATGCGTGCCGGTGAGCTGGCCCCGCCCGCCGGGCGCAGCGAGGTGCCGCGGGCCCTGGTATCGCTGTGCGAGCGGGCCCTGGTGGTGCAGCCGGCGCTGCGGACGCTGAAGGCCGAGGCCTTCGCCGCGGAGCTCGAGGACTACCTCGAGGGCACCCGGGCCGAGGCCCGGCGCCTCGAAGAGGTGGACGCCCAGATCGAGCGGGCCCACGAGGCGGGGCGCCGGCACCAGACGGCCCGCGCCCGCTTGCGGCAGGCCCACATCCAGGCCGCCCGCGCCCGGGATCCCGCCGCCCCCGGCCAGGCCGCGGCGGCGCGGGAGCGGGCCGACACCCTGCGGGCCGACGTGGAGCGCTGGTTCTTCGAGGCCGACGCCGAGTACGAGGCCACGCTGACCCTGCTGCCGGGGCACGAGCCCGCCCGCCACGGGCTGGCCGCGGTGTACCACCGGGCCCTGCAGGACGCCGAGCTGGGCCTGGTGCAGCTCCCGGCCGCGGCGCTGCGGGCCCGGTTCGAGCGGCTGGACTCGGGGGCCTTCCGCCAGCGGCTCGAGGCCTCGGCCGCCCTGACGGTGGAGGCCACCGACGGGCAGGCCCTGGCGGTGATGCTGCACGCCCTGGAGGACGTGGACGGGGTCCTCCAGCCGGACGGCGGGCAGTCGGTGGGGCACACCCCGCTCACGCTGGAGGGGCTCGACGCCGGCCCAAGGCTGGTGCGCCTGCTGGCCGCGGGCCGCGAGGTAGCCCGGGGGGCCGTGCAGCTCGAGCCGGGCGAGGCGGCGGCGCTGCGGCTGGATCCCAAGCCGCCGGCGCCCGGCTTCGTGCAGGTGGCGGCGGGCTTCTTCACCGTGGGCGATCGGGGGCGCCGGGCCTGGCCGGCCCACGCGCTGCCGTATGGCCGCTGCTGGCTACCCACCTTCTGGATCAGCGCCCGCCCGGTGACTCTGGGTGATCTGGCCCCCTTCCTGAACGCCCTGGCCGCCGCCGATCCCGTCGAGGCCGCCGAGTGCGCCCCGCGGGCCTTCCTGGCCGAGGCTCCCCTGTGGCGCCCCGAGCCCGATGGGACCTACCGCGTGCCCTTCAGCTCGGCGGACGGGCGCCGCTGGGAGGCCGACTTTCCGGCCGTGGGCCTGACCCCGGGCGCCGTTGAGACCTACCTGCAGTGGCGCCGAGCCCGGGACGGCCTGGACTATGCGCTGCCCAGCGAGCTGCAGTGGGCGAAGGCTGCCCGCGGGGTGGACGGCCGCCGCTACCCCTGGGGCGACCGGCCCGAGCCGCGGTTCTGCCAGTCCCTGGAGGGGCGCCCCACCTGCCGTCGAGTGGCAGGGGCGGCTGAAGACACGTCCATCTACGGCGTGACCGACACCGCGGGCACCGCTCGGGAGTACACCCGCGGGGTCCACGGCGATCTGGTGCTGCGGGGTGGGAGCTGGTTGCTGCCCTTCACCGAGGCCGCGCTGCCCGTGCGCGCCGCGTTGCTGCCCACCACGCCGCTCAACGCGGTGGGTTTCCGGCTGGTGCTGGCCGAAAGCGACGGCTTCGGCGACATCCAGCCCTTCCCCGAGGCCCCCGAGCCGGCGCCGCTGGAGCCGTACGAGCCCGCCGGGCAGACCCTGATCGGTCTGCTGACCGAGGACCTGACCGTCGAGGGCCACACCGTGCTGGCCGCGGCCGACGGCGACGAGAGCGGGCTGGATCTGCCCTTGGCCCCCCTGGATCACAGCCCTGCGCGCTACGCCATCAAGGAGGAGATCGCCCGCGGCTCCATGGGGCGGGTCATGCTGGCCTGGGACGAGGTGCTCCAGCGGCCGGTGGCCCTGAAGATCCTGCACGATCGCCACGGCGAGGATCTGCTCAGCCGCTACCGCTTCGTCATGGAGGCACGCATCACCGGGCGGCTGCAGCACCCGGCCATCCTGCCCATCTACGACGCGGGCGTGCTGCCCGATGGCCAGCGCTTCTTCGCCATGAAGCCCGTCGAGGGCTTCACCCTGGGCGACGTGCTGAAGGGCAAGGCCGCCGGCGACCGGCGGATGATCGCCGACTTCCCGCGGGACCGCCTGGTCACCATCATGCGCCGCGTGTGCCAGGCCGCTGCCTTCGCCCACGCCCACAAGGTGGTGCACCGGGACCTGAAGCCCGCGAACGTGCTCATCGGCGACCTGGGCGAGGTGCTGCTGGTGGACCTGGGCCTGGCCCGGCAGCTCGCGGCCGATCCCAGCGACCTGGTGGACGTGCCCGAGGCGGGCCTGCTGGGCAAGGGCGACGGCCGGGTGACCCGGGTGGGCTCGGTGATCGGCACGCCGTACTACATGAGCCCCGAGCAGGCCATGGGCCTGCAGGAGATCGTGGGCCCCGCCAGCGACGTCTATGGGCTGGGCGCCCTGCTGTACCACGTGCTCGCCCTGCGTCCGCCCTACACCGGCCGCAAGATCAACGAGGTGTTGCGCAAGGTGCGCCGGGGCAACCCCGAGCCCCCCAGCCGGGCGGCCCCCGATCAGGACGTGCCCGAGGCCCTGGACCAGGTGGTGATCCAGGCCCTGAGCATGGAGCCCGACAACCGGCAGCCCAGCGCCCTGGTGCTGGCCGACGCCCTGGCCACCTGGCAGGACCAGGCCCGGCTGCAGGCCCGTGAGGCCGTGTGGGGCGCCGAGCGGGCCGATCGGGCGGCCGACGCCGTGCGGCTCTTCGAGCAGGCCCAGGCCGCCCTGGACCAGGAGGGCGCCCGGCTGACCACGCTGCGGGCGGAGCTGAAGGGCGCCGACGGCCCCACCCGGCGGCGGGCCTTCCACGCCGCACACGTCCGGGCGCAGGCCTTGAACGTCGCCGTCGAGGCGCGGGTGGCCGCCGTGGTGCAGCGCAGCCGCCGCGCGCTCGACGCGGGCCGCCCCGAGGTTCGCGGCCGCCTGCTGCGCGTGCTGCAGACCCGCTACCTGAGCGCCGAGCGGGCGGGGGATGCCGCCGAGCTGCGCTGGAGCCGCCGCCTCATCGAGGCCTTCGACGAAGACGGCCAGATCACCCGCTGGGTGCGTTCCGGCGCCGAGCTGCGGGTGCGCACCCGGCCGGCGGGGCTGATGGCCCGCGTGATGCGCCGCCCGCTGGACGACGGCCCCGCCGAAACCACCCACCGCGGCCCTACCCCGGTGGACCTGTCCGATCTGCCACCCGGCGACGGCGAGGTCCGCCTGAACGACAGCCGGGCCGAGGTGCGCGTGCCCTTCGTGCTGAAGCGCGGCCAGTCGGTTGAGCTGGACGTGGCCTGGCCCGATGACCCCCGGCGGGACTTCGTGACCGTGCCGGGCGGCCGGTTCCGCTACGGCGGCGATCCGGTGGCCGACGACGGCATGCCCGATCGGGGGGCGCGGCTGCCGACCTTTCGTATTGCTGTGTTTCCGGTGACTTGCGGCGAGTGGCTCGCTTGGATCGAGTCCCTGCGGGCGGTGGACCCCGCGCAGGCCGCGGTCCGCACCCCCCGGCTGCGTCTCGGCGGCTCGCCCCTGTGGGATCGGGCCGGCACGGCCATCTTCGGCGAGTTCGACCCCGAGCGCCCCGTCACCGGCGTCACCCTGGCCGACGCCCACGCCTACGCCCAGTGGCGGGCCCGCGAGGAGCGGGTGAAGTACCGCCTGCCCACCAGCGCGGAGTGGGAGAAGGCCGCCCGCGGGGTGGACGCCCGCGGCTGGCCCTGGGGGGATCGTCCGGCGGGCCCGGAGGCCGTGGCCCCCTTTGGCCTGCACCCCGTGGGCGAGCTGGACCTGGACGAGAGCCCCTACGGCATGCGCGACGTGGCCAGCGGCGTCTTCGAGTGGACCCTGACGGCCGCCCGCAGCGATCCCACCGCCTGCTACGTGCGCGGCAACTGCAGCGCGCTGCCCCTGCAGGGGGCGCCCTGCGTGCGCCGGCTGACCTGGGATCCCGCGCGCCCGTCGCCCTTCATCGGCTTCCGCCTGGTGATCGCCCCATGAGCCACGCCGAGCGGTTGCGGGGCCGCGCCCGCGCGGTGCGGGCCATGCGTGCCTGGTTCGACGCCCGCGACTTCGTGGAGATCGAGGCGCCCCTGGCGGTGCCCTCGCCGGGTCTGGAGCCGCACCTGCTGGCCTTCGAGCTGGCGGGCGCGCCCGCCGGCCGGCGGTACCTGCACACCAGCCCCGAGTACGCCCTGAAGCGCCTGCTGGCCCAGGGCCTGGACCGCATCTACAGCCTGGGCCCCTGCTTCCGCGACGAGCCCCCATCGCCCACCCACAGCCCCGAGTTCACCATGCTGGAGTGGTACCAGGCGGGGCTGGACCTGTTCGGGCTGATGGACCAGACCGAGGCGGTGATCCGGGCGGCCTGCGCGGGCGCCTGCGGGGGCCTCCGCACCCGGGGAGGCCTCGATCTGAGCGCCCCCTTCGAGCGGCTGAGCGTGCAGGCGGCCTTCCAGCGCCACGCCGGCCTGGACCCCTTCGCGCACCCCAGCGCCGACGGCCTGCGGGCCGCGGGCCGCGCCGCCGGCGTGCCCGTGCCCACCGACAGCCCCGACTGGGACGACGTCTTCTTCCAGATCCTGCTGAACGCGGTGGAGCCCGCCCTGGCCGAGGGGCCGCCCACGTTCCTGTGGGGTTGGCCGGCGAGCCAGGCGGCGCTGAGCCGGCTGGACCCCGCGGACCCGCGGCGCGCCCTGCGCTTTGAGCTGTTCATCGGCGGCGTCGAGCTCGCCAACGCCTTCGACGAGCTCACCGACGCCGCCGAGCAGCGCCGCCGCTTCCTGGCCGATCAGGCCGCGCGCCGCGCCCTGGGCGTGCCCGTGCCGCCCATCGACGAGGCCCTGCTGGCGGCCCTGCCCCACCTGAAACCCACCGCCGGCATCGCCCTGGGCGTCGACCGGCTGCTGATGTGCCTGCTGGCCATCGACGACATCGCGGAGGTCCGCGCCCAGCCATGGTGATCCCTGATCAGGACGGCGTGATCTGGCTGCCCGAGTGCGCCAGCACCAACGACGAGGCCTGGCTGCGCGCCGCCGATCCCGCCGTGAAGGCGGTGGTGGCCCACCGGCAGACGGCGGGCCGCGGGCGACGGGGCCGCGCGTGGACCTCGCCCCCCGGCAGCGGCCTGTACCTCACCTGGCTGGCCCGCCCGGGCTTCCCCGCCAGCGACGGCGGCGCCTTGCCCCTGCTGGCGGCGGTGGCCGTGGCCGAGCTGGCCACGCGGGCCGGCGCGAAGCCCTGGCTCAAGTGGCCCAACGACGTGTGGGTGGGCGACGGCAAGCTGGCCGGCATCCTCACCGAAGCCCGCACCGACGGTGCCGCCTGGGCGGCGGTGGTGGGCGTGGGCCTGAACCTGCGCACCCCGAAGGACGGCTGGCCCGCCGGGTTCCCCGCCGTGGCCTTGGACGCCGTGGCCCCCGACGTGCCCGAGCCCCACGCGGCGGCCAAGGATCTGCTGCAGCGCCTGGCCCGCTGGCAGGCCAAGGTGGAGGCCGACGGCTTCGCGCCCCTCATCGAGGCCTGGGGCCAGTGGGCGCCGCCCGAGGGCACCGTCTTCGAGCAGGCCGGCCACCGTGGCGCCTTCCTGGGGCTGGCCGAGGACGGCGCCCTGCGCCTGCGTGACGCCGAGGGCGCCGAGATCCTGATCCGCACCGGCGAGGTCCACCTGGTGGAGGCCGCGCCCAACCCCGAGGAGCCCCTCTGATGCTGCTGGCCATCGACGTGGGCAACACCCACACCGTGCTGGGCGTGTACGACGGCGACGCGCTGGTGGGCCACTGGCGCATCGGCACCCGCGCCCGCGAGACCGCCGACGAGCTGGGCGTGCTGGTGCACAGCCTGTTCCGGGCGCCCGGCTCGGGCCTGCCCGCCGACGCCACCATCGACGCCGCCATCCTGTCGAGCGTGGTGCCGCCGCTCACGGACACCCTGGTGCAGATGGTGGCGAAGAGCTTCCCCGGCGTGCGGTGCAAGGTGGTGGGCCCGGGCCTCAAGACCGGCATGCCCATCCTGTACGATAACCCCCGCGAGGTGGGCGCCGACCGGATCGTCAACGCCGTGGCCGCGCACGAGCGCTTCGGCTGCGGCCTGATCATCGTGGACTTCGGCACCGCCACCACCTTCGACGTGGTGACCCCCAAGGGCGAGTACCTGGGCGGCGCCATCTGCCCGGGCATCGGCATCTCGAGCCAGGCCCTGTTCGTGCGCGCCGCGCGCCTGCCGCGGGTGGAGTTCGCCCGCCCCAAGCAGGTGGTGGGCCGCAACACCGTCGACAGCATCAAGTCGGGCCTGGTGTACGGCTACGTGGGCCTGGTGGACGGCCTGGTGGCCCGCATGCGCGCCGAGGTCGGCTTCGAGTGCACCGTGGTGGCCACCGGCGGGCTGGCCAGCAGCATCGCGGGGGAGTCCACCACCATCGAGCACGTGGACGAGATGCTCACGCTCGATGGGCTGCGGTTGCTGCACAGCCGGAACCTCTGAGGTTTCGGGCGTTGGGCCAGGCGCCCGCGCCCGACTGACCCTTGGGGGAGTGTGTCGGGTTGGACCGGCTGGCGCCGGTCCAACCCTGGGCGGGGCGGCCGACGGAACGGCGCGGGGCGGCGACCGAGGGGTTGGGGGAGAGGGAAAGGAACGAGGCGTTGTAGGCCGATTCGCCGTCGTGGTGCTCGCCCGGTGGGTGGATCATCCAGCCGGCGGCTACTCCCAGCGTGTGGAGAGCGTCGGAGAGGCCAAGGTGATGATCTTATTGGCCAAACTGACAATCGCAGTCGCCGACAGGTTCGCCTCGACGAAGCCGCCGGGCACCTTGACCGGGGTGTGCTGGTCTTCGCCCGTGCGACTCAGGTAGCGACGCTTTCGACCCTTGAGATCATCCGCGTCGAAGAGCGCGTCGTAGTCCTTCGGCGCAGCGCTCGCGACCGCGTGCACGACGCGGAGCAGGAGCTCGCGCCAGTTGCTTACGGGGACACCGCTCCCGTCAATCCACAGCGTGGTCGGGCGTGAGCCCGGGGGCGGCACCGCGAGGCGTGTTGGCTCGGATGGTCCCTTGTGCCCAGCGGCTGAAGGCCGTTCCGCGGTCGGGGCTGGCTGCTTCTCGACCGCCATCGGCTCGTGCTGCCGCGGGGGCTTGGCCGTTGCGGCGCTGCTGGCCAGGTGGCCGGCCAGCTTCTCGAGCTCCGAGCGCCGAATCTCGACCGCCAGGGTCTGTAGGGCGGTGGCGACCTGCCCTGCCTGGAGGCGGGTCTTGCGGCACAGCAGGTCGATCAGGTCGGCATCCCGCTGGTCGACGAGCGTGCGCAAGACCACGGCAACGCGCTCCTCGGCGCTGAGGAGTCGGCGGATCTTCCGAAGATGACCCTCCTTGACACGGGCGGGGAGGATCAGGCCGAGCCAGTCGGCGACGTGGGCATCGTCGAGCCCCACATCGAAGACACAGCGCTCTTCCACCGGGCTGCGATCAAACACATCGTAGAGCCGCCAGCGCTGACCGTTTGTGAGCAAGGCCCACTCGACGCTCGCCGCGTTGGCATAGTTGATCGCCTGCCGGATGTACTTGGGATCGTCCAAGCTGCGGTCCAAGGCCTTGGCTTCAACGAACACCACCGGGGCGCCCGCCTCGAAGAGCGCGTAGTCGACCGGGTTGTCGCCGGCGGCGTGCCGGTACTCAGCCCGCACGCGCGCCAGGTTGTGCTTGGGCCAGCCGAGCGCCGCCAGCAAGGGCTCAATGATGGCGTTCTTCGTGTCCTGCTCAGTGAGTCCCTTGTTTGCGTACTCCGTGCAGGTCTGCCGAGCCCGCGTCAGGGCCTCCGCGAGTTGCCTGTCGTTGTCGGCCATGCCCACCTCCCGTCTGGGGAGAGTGGCTTCATCGCTCAGGGCCTGCAAGCCACGACTCGATCCACGGTGACGGTCATCCGGAGCGCGTCCACGTCGGCGGATGGCGGGGCGCGGCTGCCCGAGAGGCCGCAGCCTACCGGCGGAGGCCGCCACGGCGGGATTGACGGTTCGATCCACCGCGGCGGTCGCCCGGAGCGCGTTCACGTCGCCGACCAGCGGGGGGCGCGGCGATCGCCCGGAGCGCGTTCACGTCGCCGAATGGCGGGGAACGCGACCGTCGTAAGGCCGCAGCCCAGCTACGGAAACCGCGGCGGAACGATCGACGGCCCGTAGGATGGGGGCACCGGGGGGGCGCCGCTTGAGCCCCCCCGGCGGGGCAACAGAACGCGTGCCGGCCTACCAACAGCTTCCCAACGAAGCCACGGGGGTTACCAAGGGGGGCCACCCCCTTGGCAGGGTCCCAGGGACAGCGTCCCTGGCCGCAGATACGGCCCGGCGGCGAAGCGACCACCCGGGTGGAGACGGAAGCGTCGACCGCCACCACGGGCGCGATCGCGGCCCAGCAAGACGCGTGCGCGCGGCGGTCTACGGCGCTCGGCAGCGCGAGGCTTCACAGCGGGGCAGCAGGTCGTGGCCATCGAGCTGCGCCGGTTTGCCCTCGTGCCCGCCCACAGGCGCTCGAACCGCTGCACTTGAGCGCAGCGAGCCGCTTCTCCTCGACGTTGACTCAGCTCGTCGTGGTGCGCTTGAGCGCCAGGTCGAGATCCAACGCCACGGTGAGGTGGATCAGCACGGCAGAGACTCGATTCTGGATGCACCACCGCACCGTCGTCGGCACCCCGAGCCGGTGCGCCTCAGATCGCCCCGCGCACGCGGCTTGCTGGGCCGCGATGGTGCCCGTGGCGCCTTCCGATGCTGCGGTCTCCACCGGGTTGCTCGCTTCGCTGCCTGGGTGGTTCCTGTGGCCAGGGACGCTGTCCCTGGGACCCTGCCGAGGGGGTGGCCCCCCTCGGACGCCCCCCACCTCTTCGACGAGAAGCTGCGGGTAGGCCAGCACGCCTTCCGCATCAGATCCGGGGGCTCAGGCGGCGCCCCCGTGCCCCATCCTTCGGGCCGTCGATCGCGCCGTGATGGTGTCCGCCGGTGGGCGGCGGTCTATCGCAGGCCGCGGTCCCCGCCATTCGGCGACGGGAACGCGCTCCGGGTGGCCGCCGTGGTGGCTCGGGCGCTCGATCGCGCCATGGCGGTTGCCGCCGGGACCGCCTACTTCAGCCGCGCCTTGATCATCTGCTTCGCCGCCTTGGCGACGGCGGGCGGGATGCCCTTGCTGCGGGCCACGTTGCGCAGGTCGTTGATGCGCAGGTAGGGCAGGAAGCGCAGGGCCTCCACCAGGGGGGTCTTGGGGTTGTTCACCAGGTTGACCTTGATGTCGTAGTGGCGAATCCAGCGCTTCTGCTTGGCGATGTAGGAGATGACCTCGTCCAGCAACGCCTTGTTTTTGCTGTAGTTCCGCACTTCCTGGTCGGTAATGGCCGCCGAGCGGATCACCGCGCGGGCCACCACCTTGTTGGAGTCGTTGATCAGGATGCCGCGCTCGGTGGCCGAGCCCAGGTTGGCCAGGCGCACCTTCTGAGCGATGTTCATCAGCCGGATCTTGCCGGCGGCCGACATCTTCTCCATGGCGGCCTCCTCCTCGGCCCTGCGGGCGGCCTCCTCGGCCCGACGGGCCTGCTCCTCGTCGCTCATGGCCTCGTGGAGCTGCTCGGCCTCGGTCTCGCTCATGCCCTCCAAGGCGGCCTGCACCTGCTGGAAGGCGCGGTCCTGGGCCTGGGCGTCCGCGGCGCTGGCGGCCACCTGGGTCTGCTTGATGGCGGCGATGATCTGCTCGTGACCCGGCAGGCTGGTGAGGTCGACCTCCTGGCGCACGCAGAAGTCGATCATCCGATCGGCGGTGGAGGCGCGCAGGTTGCGGTTGAAGTACAGGGCCTTCACCAGCGCGGGCGAGGCCATCAGCCGCACCTGGTTGGCGGCCAGGATCTCGCACTGCTCTTCAGTGGCGCCGGCCGCCAGCCGCACCAAGGTGTCGGTGTCGGTCTGGGCGTTCAGCAGGATCCCCTGGAGGACCTCGCGGTTGTCCTGAAAGACGTCGGCCATCCAGTCGAGCACGGTGGCCAGCATGCGCTCCTTGGCCAGGCCCACCACCGTGCGGCCGGGCATGCCCCGCGCGGTGTTCACGGCCTCACGCCGTACGGCCTCGCTGGGGTCATGGGCCAGGTTGTGCAACACGCAGATCTGCACGACGGGCTTCAAGGGGACCATGCCGCGAGCGGCCATCATCCGCACGGGCTCAGGGGCCGCCGGATCGGCGAACTTCTGGGCCTTCTCGGGGAACTTGCGCGGGTCGATCAGCCGGTCTTCGGGCAGGGCCACGGACGCCTCCAGAGCAGAGCGGCGCCAGTGTAGCAGCGCGCGCGCCTGTCAGCGCGGACGCTGTTTCATCGACGGGCCCGGCTCAGGCGGTGGCGCGATCGGCGGTGTCGGCCTCGGCCTCGGCCAGCTTGGCCAGGATACGGTCGCCGGTGGTGTGGATCTGGTCGTGGTGCATGCGGGCCCTGGGCTCGGCGCGCTCCAGCCAGCGCTCCAGCAGCTCGCGGCGCTCGGGGAACTGCTGGGCCTGCTCCAGCAGGATGCCCGCGATGGCCTCGTCGGTGAGCAGCCACAGCAGCCGCTCGGCGTGCAGCATGGCGAAGGCGAAGTCGCGCTTGGGGTCCCAGGACTGGGTGAAGGCCTTCGGCCACGCGGTGATGGGCTTGCCCGCCAGGCCCTTGAGCTTGTCGGTGGCGGTGCGCTGCATCAGGTGCTGCTGGGCCGACAGGCTCAGGCTCTTGAGCTTCGCCACCCGCCGCTCCAGGGGGTCGCGGGCCGAGACGCTGCGCCAGCGCCATTGGGCCAGCCGGCTGAGGAAGGCCGCGGGATCCTTCATGATCCCCATGAGGCTGTCCTTCATGGCCATGAGCGCCTGGATCTGGGTCGTGCCCTCGTAGATGGGCAGCACCATGGCGTCGCGCAGCAGCTTCTCGGCCCCGTACTCCTTGGTGTAGCCCACGCCGCCGTGGATCTGGATGCAGCGCTGGGCGTGGAAGACGGCGCGCTCGCTGCCGAAGGCCTTGGCCAGCGGGGTGACCCGGCGGGCTTTGGCCTTGTGGCGCCCGCTCAAGCGCCGGTAGCGCTGGGACTCCACCTCGTCGTTGGCCGCCAGCACGTTGGCCGCGATGTCGTAGCGCTGGGCCAGCTCCTCGTGGATCGAGGCGTACACCCCCAGGGCGCGCAGGCCCTGGATGTCGGTGCGCATCTCGTCGAGGTAGTCGGCGATCATCTCGTGGCGGTCGATGGTCTTGCCCATGCTGGGCCGCTCGGCCGCGTACTCGGCGGCCATGCGGTGCGCCGACTCCAGCACCCCCAGGCTCTCGAAGGCCAGGGCGATGCGGGCGTTGTTCATCAGCAGCAGCATGAGCTTGAAGCCCTGGCCGCGCTCGCCGATGAGCTCGCCAGGGGTGTTGTCATAGCTGATGGCCACGGTGGGCGAGGCGTGGTGGCCGAGCTTCTCCTCCACCCGCTCGAAGGTGGCGAAGTACTCCTTCTGCTTGCCGCGCTTGGGCCGGAAGGCCTCCACCAGGAACATGCTCAGGCCCTCGAGCCCGGGCTTCTCGGCCTCGTCCTCGGTGCGGGCGATGACGAAGTGCCAGCGGGCGTGGCCGCTGGTGATGAAGATCTTCTGGCCGCTGATGCGCCAGACGCCGTCGTCGCCCAGCAGGGCCTTGGTGCGCACCTGCGCCAGATCGCTGCCCGCGTTGGGCTCGGTGAGGTCCATGCTCGCCCAGGCCTTGCCCGCGGCGATCTCCTGGATCTGTGCCTGCCAGCGGGTGGCCTTGATCTGCAGCGTCTCGGGGTCGAACTCGGTGCTGCCCTCGGCCACCGAGTAGAAGAGCATGGCCGCCGCCATGCCCCCGTGGAAGCCGTGGTGGGTCATCAGCGAGACGTCGCCGCGGGCGAACATCTCGGAGTTGAACAGGTGGAGCATCATGGGGGCGTTCATGCCGCCCAGCTCCCGGGGCACCACCAGGCCGTGCAGGTCGAGCTGCTTGACCTTCTTGAAGATCTGCTCGCCGGTGGGGCCCAGCTCCACGTTGCCCGCGTCGAAGCGCACGCCCTCGCGGTCCAGCGCCTCGCGGTGGGGGGCCACCTCGTTGGCCACGAACTCGCCGAACATCTCCGCCACGTCGCGGTAGAAGCCCACCGCCTCCGCGGTGTCCTTGAAGCCGTCCTCGGCCCCGAACCGCCCGCGCTCGACGGCGTCCACCAGGGGCGCCCAGTCGATGCCCTTGTCCATGTAGAACTGCAGATCGGCGTTGTCCTTGAAGAAGTTGCCGGCCATGGGTCCCTCCAGTGTTGTGGCTCGATGACGCAACGCGTCATGCTAGCCGGCGCGGCGCGCGCGGTCCAGGCCAAGGGCCTATCGGATGGCAACCCGGGCGCCTTGAGCGGGCCTGGGCCCGGGGCTGGCGGCGCCCGCGGCGTCCTCTGGGGGCTCAGGACGCAAATGTGATCCAATTAGATGTGAATCATGTCGAGTTGGGCCGTGATAGTGGTTTCCGGGCCATGATTTGATGGCACGGGCGTTGCTCAAGGGGGAGGCACCCAGCCGAGGAGGTCCCCCGTGTTCCGTCTGTTGTTGCTCGCCACCCTGCTCACCGCCCCCTGGAGCGCCCACGCGCGGCGTCCCCAGGTCGAGGTGGCCTTCGTGCTCGACGCCACCGGCTCCATGGGCCCGTGGATCGACGAGGCCCGCCAGCGCATCAAGGGCATCGCCGCCGATCTCGCCACCGGGGAGCCGCCGCCCGAGGTGCGCTTCGCCCTGGTGCGATACCGGGATCGCTCCGACGACTTCACCACCCAGGTGGTGCCCTTCACCCGGCACATCGACGCGATGCGCCTGGCGCTGGACGAGACCCGGCCCAACGGGGGGGGCGACACGCCCGAGGCCGTGCTCGAGGGGCTGCTGGCGGGCATCCGCGAGCTGGAGTGGTCCGAGGGCAAAGACGTGGTGCGCCTGCTGTACCTGGTGGGCGACGCGCGCCCCCAGACCGGCCCAGGCCGCCCCTTCGAGCAGGACGTGCTGAGCGAGGCCCTGAACCGCGGCATCGTCATCCACAGCATCGCCTGCGGGGCCATGGGCCGCGACGGGCAGGGCTTCTTCGAGCGGGTGGCTCGGCTGAGCGAGGGGCGCGCCTTCCGCCTGGCGGATCTGGGCGGGCGCAAGGCCGGCGGCGCTGAGGTGGCCGGCGCCACCCGGGCGGGCAGCCTGGCCGAGGCGGTGAGCGGCACGGCCCGCGACTACGCCGACAGCGTGGGGGTGGCCTTCGATCCCGCGGCCCGGCGCGCCGCGGTGAACACCGAGCCGCTGCCCGTAAACAGTGATCCGCCGGTGGCGAGCGGCCTGCTGGGCGCCCAGGTGCGCCTGGTGGGCGATCTGGCGACGTGGGCCGACCTGTGGCGGGCCCATCACAGCCTGAGCGCGAGCCCGCCGCCGCCCCCGGCGGTGGACTTCACGCGCCACCAGGTGCTGGTGCTGGGCGGCGCCGACGCCGGCCTGTCCCTGGCGTCCCTGAGCGCCGACGACGGGGCCCGGGTGGCCTCGGTGGCCCCCGCCCCCGCCGGGGTGCGGTTCGTGCGCGTGCCCGCCGGCACGCAGCCCCTGTTCACCCAGCTCGCCGCTGCCGGAGGTGTCCGATGATCCGCCTGACCGTGTTGACCTTCCTGGCCCTGGCGCTGATCCAGCAGGCCAAGGCCGCCGGCGTGGCCCAGGGGCCCGGAGGCCCGCTGCGCACCGCCTACACCCACGTGCGCACCCAGGTGGACGGGGACGTGGCCCGCACCGTGGTGACCCAGGTGTTCGTCAACGACCTGGACAGCCCCGTGGAGGCCACCTACGGCTTCCCGCTGCCCGAGGACGCCACCGTCAGCGGCTTCGCGGAGTGGCGGGACGGGCGCCGGGTGGAGGCGGCGGCCACGGCGAAGGACGTGGCCGAGAAGGCCTACGCCGCGGCGGTGGATCGCGGCGAGCGGGCGGCCCTGGTGAGCGCCGAGGGCGACCGCTTCCGCATGAGCCTGCTGGCGCTGCCCGGGCGGGCGGCGCGCCGGGTTGAGCTGACGTACGTGCAGACCCTGCCGGCCCTTGGCGGCGAGCGCACCTTCGTGTTCCCCGCCGATCGCGAGGGGCAGGCGCCCACCCTGCTGGACCTGGAGGTGCAGGTGGAGGGCGACCGGCCCGTGCTGAGCGCCGAGGCCCCCAACCAGCCAGACGCGCTGGTGGTGGAGACCGCCCGGGCCGGCCGGGCGGTGCGGCTGAGCCGGTCGGCCAAGGGCCTGGCCCGCGATCTGGTGGTGCGCTGGCGCGAGCCCGCCGCGCCGCTGGATCTGGCGGCCCGCGCGGTGGCCGTGCCGGGGGAGCCGGGCATCTTCGAGGCGCGGTTCGCCTTCAACGCCGAGCCGGTGGGCGAGGCGCGGGCCCCGCGGGACGTGGTGGTGGTGCTGGACACCAGCCTGAGCATGGCGGGCGCGCCTCTGCGCCGGGCCAGTCAGGCGGCGCGGGCGGTGCTGGACGGGCTGGATCCCATGGACCGCTTCGAACTGGTGCTGTTCGGCGACGACGCCGCGGCCCTGGGCGACGGGTGGATGGACGCCAGCGCGGCGAACCGCGCGGTGGCCCACGAGGCGCTCAAGGGCCTGCGGGCCAAGGGCCGCAGCGACCTGCAGGCGGCCCTGGACCTGGCGGCGAAGCGGCTGCGCGACTCGAGCGACGGCGTGCTGGTGCTGCTCACCGACGGGCAGCCCACGGCCGGCGAGGGGCCCGATCCCTACGCCCTGAGCGTGGATCTGGCGGCCTTCGCCCGCACCCGGGTGGTCCTGGGGCACTTCAACTACCCCGGGCGGGACCAGGCGCTGCGGGCCCTGTTCGCCGACATGACCCACCGCTTCGTGCCCGACGGCCCGGCGGGCGAGGCGGTGGCCGACGAGCTGGCGCGGCTGGCGGTGGCGCCGGTCATCGAGGGGCTGGCGGTGGAGGTGGAGGGCGACGTGCGCCAGGTACACGGCGATCTGCCCGGCCGGCTGCCCCTGGGCGGGCACGTGCGCCTGGTGGGGCGCCTGGACGGGCCCGCCACCGTGGTGGTGCGCGGCTGGCTGCACGGGGCGCCCATCGAACGCAGCGTCGCGCTGGAGACGCCGTGGGACGACGGCCGCGGCGACCGGGGGCTGGCTGTGGAGTGGGCCCGCTTGCGGGTGGCCGATCTGTCGGCCGAGTGGCAGGCGCTGGACGGTGAGGACCCGGCCCGGGACGCGCTGGCCAACGCCATCAAGGACCTGGGCACTCGCTACTCACTGGCCACCCGCTTCACCAGCTACGTGCTCACCGACAGCCTGGCGCCCGACCGCATCAAGCCGGGCGATCCCGAGATCCGGGTGCACGCGCCGCGCAGCGCCGAGCGGGTGTTCGCGTTGCTGCCCTGGGGCGAGGTGGTCGAGTGCGCGTGGGCCGAGGACGAGGGCCTGTGGCTGGGCCGGTTCCTGGTGCCGCGGGGCACGCCCGATGGGCTGTACCGGGCGCGGATCTTCGTGGTCACCCAGGGCACGTCGGCCCACCGGGGGACCTTGTACTTCCGGGTGGACAGCAAGCCGCCGCCCTTCACGGTCGAGGTGGATCTGAGCGAGGGCAACCCGCTGAGCGGCGATCTGCTGTTGGTGCGCGCCTGGCCCACCGAGCCGCGGCTGGGCGAGGCGGGCACCGACCGGATCGACCGGGATCCGCTGGATCTGCGTCGGGTGGTGGTGCAGCTCGGCGCCGATCGTTTCGAGCTGAGCCAGGTGGGCGACGCCGAGGTGTGGGAGGCGTGGATCCCCGTGGATGTGGGGCCCGGCGAGCACCGGCTGCGGATGGTGGCCGAGGACTGGGCCCGGAACACCGCGGTCACCGACGTGACCCTCGAGGTGGAGTGAGCCATGCGTGCCCTGATGACTCTGCTGATCTCGGCCGCCCTGCTGGGGCAGGTGGCCGCCGCCCAAGCGGCGGTGTGTGTGGTGCCCGAGGGCCCGAAGCAGGCCGAGCTGGCCTGGCGCGGCCAGCCCGTGCTGGCGCGGCCGGGGGCGCTGGTCATCGGGGCGCGCACCCTGACCCCCTGCGATGGCTTGCCCGGCCCGCAGCCGCAGGCGCTCCTCGTGGGGCCCACCGGCGACCTGTGGGTGGGGTTCCAGCAGGCGGGGCTGCATCGCTTTGACGGCGCGCGGTTCACCGCGGTGACGGGGCTGCCGCCGGGCGGCGTGCGGGCGCTCGCGGTGTGGGACGGCGCGGTGTGGGTGGGCACCGGGGCGGCGGGGCTGTGGCGCGTGGTGGACGGCGCAGCGCAGCCCTTCGCCCACCGCACCCTGGGCGAGCGGGGCATCACCGCCCTGGCTGTGGGCGGGGACGGCCTGCACGTGGGCGTGGGGCCCTACGGCTGGTGGCGCGTACGGTCCGGCGGCGGCGTGGCGCGCCTGGCCCGCGGCTTCGTGGCGGGCTGCTTCGCCGTGCACCGTGGGCGGGTGCGGGCCGAGCCGCCCGGCCCCGCGTGTGATCTGGGCCCGGCGCCCGCGGCCAGCGGCTTGCCCAGCGCCCACGTGACGGCCTTGGCTGAGCATGGCGGGGCCCTGTGGGTGGGCCTCTTCGACCAGGGCCTGGCCCGCTCGGCCGACGGCGTGCGGTTTCAGCCGGTGCCCGAGGCGCCGCGGCTCATCAACGCCCTGCTGCCCGTGGGCGACACCCTGTGGATCGCGAGCGCCAAGGGCCTGTTCTTCCACCGTGACGGGCGAGTGCGCCCGGCCCCGGTGCGCCTGCCCAGCGCCCACGTGAATGGGCTCGTCGCTGCGCCCGACGGCACCCTGTGGGTGGCCCACTCCGTCGGGGTGACCGCCATCGGCCCGGCGGGCGTGCGGCACATCGGCGTGGACGAGGGCCTGCCGGCGCGCATCGCCTACGCCGTCACCGTGGCCCATGACGGGGCGGTGTGGGTGGGCACGGCGGGCGGTGCGGCGCGCCTGGCGGGCGAGGGCGTGCAGGTGTTCGGGCAGGCTGACGGCGCGCTGCCCCACGATTGGATCAACGCGCTGGCCCCCTATGGCCCCGACGGGGTGCTGGCGGGCACGTATGACGCGGGCGTGGTGGCGCTGAGTCCCCGCGGCGGTGAGGCCCTGCCGGGGCTGGAGGGCGCCTGGGTGAACCCGGGCGGCCTGTGGGTGGACGGCGGCGTCATCTGGGTGGCCACCCTGGGCACCGGCCTGTGGCGCGCGGCGCAGGGCGCGGTGATGCGGCTGCCGGCGCTGCCAGCGGACGACGTCACGGCCACCGTGTGGTGGCGCGGTCAGGCTTGGGTCGGGACGCGGGGTGGGCTCGCAGCGGGGGGTGCTTGAGGAGCCCCTCAAGGGCTTCGACTCCAGGACCGCGCGCTGCGAAGAAAGAAAAAAGGCGGGGTGGCAGTGACGGGCAGGGCAGCTGCCACCCCTAGCTCATGCAATCGGGCAATTCACATGAGCCTACGGATCCGCGCCCTTGGGCAGAAGGACGGTTTGTCGGATCCGCTGTCTGTGTAGCGGCCCGCCGATGCCCGCCGCAAGCGAAATTCGCGGCCGGGCCGTGATGGGCAGCCATAGGGTGGGGCCTGGGAGGGGGATCGCTCAGCGGAGGCCCTGCTGTTTCAGCTTTCTTTTCAACGTGTTCCGATCGATGCCGAGGGTCCGCGCGGCGGCCGAGACATTTTCCCCGGTGGCCGCCAGCGCGGCCAGGATGGCCTGGCGCTCGACCGCCTGGACCTGCTCGGCGAGCGGTCGGAGGCCCGCGGGGGCCGGCGCGTCGGTCACCCGGGGTCTGGGCGCGGCGGGCGGTACGCCGCGCTGGAGCTCGGGGGACAGGTCGGGCAGGTCCACGACGTCGCCGTCCACGAAGACGCACCAGCGGCGGACCTCGGCCCGCAGCTCTCGCACGTTGCCCGGCCAGCCGTGGGCCCGCAGGGCGTGCCACGCCGCCTGGGTGGGGCGGAGCCGGGGCCGCCCGGCCTCGGCCAGGAAGTGCAGCACGAGCGCCGCCAGGTCGCTCAGCCGGTCCCGCAGGGCAGGCACCCGGAGCTCGGCGCCGCACAGCCGGTAGTACAGGTCCTCGCGGAAGCGCCCTGCGGCCACCTCGCTGGCCAGCTCGCGGTGGGTGGCGGCCACCACCCGCACGTCCACCCGGACGGGCCGCTCGCCGCCGAGCCGCCGCAGCTCGCCCGTCTGCAGCACCCTCAAGAGCTGCACCTGCACGTTCAGCGGCAGCTCGCCCACCTCGTCGAGGAACAGCGTGCCCCCGTGGGCCTGCTCGAAGACCCCGCGGTGGGCCCTTCCGGCGCCCGTGAAGGCCCCGGCCTCGTGCCCGAACAGCTCGCTGGCCAAGGTGCCTTGGGCGAAGGCTCCGCAGTTCTCGGCGACGAAGGGCCCCTGCGCCCGGGGGCTGGCCTGGTGGAGCGCCCGGGCCACCAGCTCCTTGCCGGCGCCCGTCTCGCCCAGCACCAGCACCGGCACTTCGGCGACCGCCACCCGGGCCAGGCGGTCGGCCAGCCGTCGCATGGGGGCGCTGTCGCCGATCAGGTCGCCGGCCACGGCGGCCACCCGGGCGCGCAGGCGAACGACCTCGGCGGTCAGCGCGCGGATCTCGGGGAACCCGGGGATGTCCAGGCGCACCTGGCGCACCGGCTCGGGGTGAGGGTCGGGCACGAAGCGCGGGGGGATGACCTGCAGCATGCGGGCGTCCAGCAGGCCCGCCTGCACCAGCACCACCCACAGCGTCTGGGCCTGCGGGGTGCCCGCGCTGAGCAGCACGTCGGTGGGCTCGGCGGGCAGGCTGGGGAGCAGGGCGTGCAGGGCCATGAACAGGGCCGCGTGGTCGGAGGGGTCGGCCACGTCCACCAGCTCCAGGTGCACCTGATCCACGAAGCGCAGCATGGCCCGGGCCAGGGCCCGGCCGCGGGCGCGATCGGCGCGGGCGCAGAGCAGGGTGGCGCGGGCGTACGGCTCGCCCACCGCCAGCAGGCGCAGGACGGGGCCGGGGTCGTCGTCGGGCCGCGCGGTGAAGCGATCGGCCCAGGTGAGGAGGTGGCGTCCCATGCGGTGCAGAGTGCACCAGTGATGTAGGATGCACCAGGTGCAGATGGTGCGGTTCGCACCAGGATGGGCATGAGGCCCTGTAAACAAGGGCTGGCACGGCCGGTGCTCAGGGCTGGGGTGAACTCGACTTGGAGGTGCCCATGCCCTCGTTGCCTCACAACGCCCAGGTGATCGCCCTGCCCCAGGTGTGGATGGAGTCGGCCGCCGTGGACCAGCTCGGTCAGGTGGCCGAACGCCCCGGCTGCCGCCGCGCGGTGGGCCTGCCCGACCTGCACCCCGGCCGAGGGATCCCCATCGGGGCGGCCTTCGCCTTCGCGGGCGTCATCGAGCCGGCGCTTGTGGGCGGCGACGCCGGCTGTGGCGTGCGCGTGGTGGGCGTGCCGCGCCCCCGCCGCGGCGGCGACGCGCTGGGTCGCCGGCTGGACAAGGCGACCCGCGGGCCGGCGCTGCCGCACTGCGATCCGCAGGCGCTGCTGGACGCCGTGTGGGCCGACGGGCCCGCCGGGCTGGCCCGGGTGGCGGGTGTCCCCGAGCGGCTGGCCGCGCTGGCCGAGGCCGATCCGCCGGCGGACCCGGCGCCCCCCAGCGGCCCCGTGCCGCCCGAGATCACCGCCCACTTCGCCGAGCAGCTCGGCACGGCGGGGGGCGGCAACCACTTCCTCGAGGTGGCGCAGGTGACTTCGGTGGAGGACCCCGCCGCCGGCCGCGCGGGGTTGGTGCCCCACGGGGTGGCCGTGCTGGCCCATTCGGGCTCGCGGGGCCTGGGCGGGGTGATCGGGCGGGCCTGGGCCGGCCAGCGGCTGAGCGACCCCGAGGCGCAGGCGACGTACCTGGGCCAGCTCGCGGGGGCGGTGCGCTTCGCCCGGGCGAACCGCCTGATCCTGGCCTGGCGGGCGCTGGAGGCCCTGGGCTGCGCTCGGCCCGACCGCATCGGCGGCACCTTCGACGTGGTGCACAACGACGTGCAGCCGTGGGGCCTGGCGGGCGAGGCGGTGTGGCTCCACCGCAAGGGGGCGGCGCCGGCCGAGGCGGGCCAGCTCACGGTGGTGCTGGGCAGCCGCGGGGCACCCAGCGTGGTCATGGAAGGCAGCGGACGGGCCGACTGCCTGTGCTCGGTGGCCCACGGCGCGGGGCGGCGCATGGGGCGCAGCGAGGCGGTGGCGAAGCTCAAGCCGCGGTTCAAGCGGGCCGAGCTGCAGCGCACGGCGCTGGGGGGCGAGGTGCTCTGCGACGACGCCGAGCTGCTCTACGCCGAGCACCCGCGGGCCTACAAGCCCGTGGAGCCGGTGGTGGAAAGCCTGGTGGCGGCGGGCCTGGCGCGGCCGGTGGCCCGGCTGGTGCCCCGGTTCACGGTGAAGCGCTGATGTGGGGCCTGCAGATCAGCGCTGGCCGCGGCCCGGTGGAGGTGCGTCGCTTCGTGGCCCGCCTGGCGGCCGCGCTGACCGCCGAGCTGGGCGGCCGGGGGGTGCGGGTGACCCGCGAGACCCGCCAGGGGCCCGCAGAGACCCCGGGCTCGGTGACTTTGTGGCTGGCAGGGCCTGACCGGCCGGTGGTGGCCGACCTGCTGGGCACCCACTGCGAGGTGCGCCGCAGCGCCGCGCGGGGACGGCAGGGGCGCAAACGCTGGTTCGCCGGGGTGAGCCTGCACTGGATGCCTGCGCCCGTCGCTGCCCTGGACCTGCGCGAGGTCACGTTTCAGGTCAGCCGGGCGCGGGGGCCGGGCGGGCAGCACGTGAACAAACGCGAGACGGCGGTGCGGGCCGTCCACGGGCCCACCGGGCTGTCGGTGCGCGCCGAGGGCGAGCGCAGCCAGGCGGCCAACCGGGCGAGGGCGCTGGCGCGGCTGACGGCGATGGTGGTCGCGGCGGAGGAGGCGTGCGCCGCGGGCGCGGCTCACCAACGCCGGGCCGCCCATGATCGGGTGGAGCGGGGGCGGCCGGTGCGGATCTGGTAGGTCGGGTCAGGCGCTCAGCGGGCCTTGAGGCCCAGGAGCCGGGCTGCCTCGGCCCGCGCGGTGGCAGGCTTGAAGTGCAACGCCTTCACGAAGCGGCGGCTGCTCTGCAGGCCCCGGTTTGCGCCCACGGCGTCGGCCACCAGAGGCGCCGGATCGGCGGGCTGGCCGCTCACCACCTTGGCGGCCAGGGCCAGCGCCTCCAGGTCGAAGGCAGCGTCCAGGTCGCCCACCTCTGCAGCGGTCTGCGCCAGCGTGCGCGCCCGCGCCACCCGGGCCAGATCGCTGTCGGCCTGACGCACCCACCGGAACACTGCTTGCCAGAGGGGCGCGCGGGCCTGCCCGTACAGCCGGCCCATGCGCGCGATGAGCTGGGCGGTGCCGGCCAACGCGGCGGGCGAGAAGTCGGCGGGCAGGCGGTCCAGGGTCATGAAGCGCACCGCGGTGGGGCCGCAGGCGTAGGCCACAGGCCGCGCCTCGTCCACCGTGACGCGGTTGCCCTGCAGCAGGGCGCCCACGGCCCCGCAGCGATACGGGCCCTTCAGGGCCGCCGCGGCGTCACCCTCGCCCGCCAGCGCCTGCTGCATCAGGCGCGCCTCGGCCGAGAGCTGGCCCGGGAAGGCGCGCCACGCCTTCTCGAGCGCCGCGCGGGCGCGCTGCAGGTCGCGGGGCTTCACCGGCAGGCCGTCGGCCTGCCGGGTCTGCAGGTGCAGCCAGCGGGCGAAGGGCGCCTGGGCCTTGTCGGGCACGCGCAGCGCGAGCAGCCGGGGCACGGCGCAGCACACCAGCGCGCTATGGGGCTTGTCGCCCTCGTCCTCCGCCTCGTCGCTGCACACGCTCAGGGTGCCGTAAGGTCCCTGCGGCAGCTCGCCGGGGATGGCCCTCAGGGCCTGGCGGATCCGGTTGGCGGGCACGGCATGCCCCCGCGCCTCGGCCAGGGCCACCAGCCAGCTCAGGGCCAGCGGCACTCGGATGGGCACCTGCGCGGCGCCGCCCGCGGCCGACGCAGCGGGCGGCTCGGCGAGGAGCCCGGGGTCGGTGCCGTACCACAGCAGGTCGGTCAGGCCGGCCAGGGTCTCGTCGGCAGCCCGGTCGTCGCCCTCGGCCAGGGCGATCCAGGCCTCGAGGATCAAGGCCTCGACGGCGAACCCGTGGGGGCCGCCGTCGCCCCCCAAGGTCAGGGTCACGCCCGTCTTCTCGCTGGGCTTGGTGCTGCTGCCCGCGCCGAGCTGGAAGGTGCCTGCGCCGCCGCCCACCGCCAGGCCCGCGGCCTGCAGCTCGATGTTGGCGTTCACCAGGTCGTGGTCGTCCACCACCATGATCTTCAGGCCCAGCTTGTAGGGCCCGGTGCGCCGGGCGGCGGCGGCCCCGATGGCGGGCCGCAGCACGGCGCGGGCCTTCGCGGGGCTCTCGGCCTTCAGCGCGCGGGTCAGCGCGGTCTGCCAGGCCAGGCCGGGGCAGGCGCCGTCGGCTCGATCCGCGGCGGCCAGGGCCAGCGCCGGATCCGCGGTCTCCAGGGCGAAGCGCAGCGCGTGCAGATCCATGAGCCAGCCCTGGCCCTCGAGCGCCGTGCCCGTCACCCAGTCGCGGGCGGTGCGCATGAGCGCCGCGGCGTCGGCGGGCCGATCGTTCACCGCCAGCAGCCAGGCGTCCGCGAGGGCCAGCAGGGGGCGCAGGGCGTGGCCCGAGGTGTCCCGCACCGCGTCCAGGTGGGCCCGCAGGCGCCCCTCGAGCACTGCCGTCAGCGCGCCGTCGTCGCCGAAGGCCTTGGGGCCTGCGTCCAGCAACGCGGTCACGATGTCCAGCAGCCAGGGCCCCAGCTCGCCGCGCTCGATGGCGGCCTGCCGCGCGGCGGCGGGCTGCCGGGCCTCGATGTCGGCCCGCAGCGCCGTCAGCGCCTCCATCAAGCGGGGCAGCCGCGCGGCGGCGGTCTGCAGGGTCAGGTCCTTGGCGGCCAGCAGCGCGGGCAGGTCCCGCAGCGAGCGCTGGGCGGCCAGGCCCAGCACCAGGCCGGCCGTCGCGAAGTTGCTCTCGAAGGTCCAGCCGGCGGCCAGGGCCGTCAGATCCTCGGTGGCCGCGGCCAGGCTCTTGGCGTCGGGCTTCCCCCCCTCGATGGCCTGCACCACGAACAGCACGTCGCGGGCGAGCACGGCGCCCAGCGCCAGCCACCGGGCCAGCTCGGCGCCGGGGGCGTCGCCGGCCGGCAGCGCCACCCGCAGGCCAGCCGCCTGCGCGACCGCGGCCTTCACCGCGGTGGGGCGACCCTCCGCGTCGGCGGTGGCCAGGTCCACCAGCGCCCGCAGCAGCCCGTCGAGCTGCGCCACGGCGGCCCCGAGGCTGGCCTGGGCCTTGGCGTCGGTCACCTCGGCGATCAGCCACGCCTTCACGCTGGCCACCGCCGCGTGACCGGCCTGCCGGGCGTCAGGCAGGCGGCCCACCAGGCCGAAGGCCACCGCCTTGCTCACCCGGCCCAACAAGGCCACCGCGGGCGCCCAGCGGTGCAGCGTGCTGCGCTCGGCCTCGGGCTGGGCGAGCGCCGCCGCCCGCAGCGCCAGCACCACGTCGTCAGGCAGCCCGTCATCGGCGGCGGCCAGCCCGGCGAAGGCCCCCGCCAGGTCACCCTGCAGGCCCAGCGAGGCGGCGCGCACCAGCATGCCCAGGCTGGTGGCCAGCCGCTGCTCGGGGGTCAGGTCCTTCATGGGCGTGGTGCTCAGCGGCCCCAGGATCTCGTCCACCAGCCGCGCCATGCTCTGCAGCTTGGCCGCCGGGTTGCCGCTCATGAGCTGGGCCAGGCCGCCTTGGGCCAGCACCGCCGCCACCAGCGGGCCGGCGTTGGCGCGATCGGGCCCCACGGCGAGCTGAATGGTCTCGTTCAACAGCGCCGGATCGGCGCCGCCCACCGCCAGCGCCAGGGGCGCCAGCCGCTCGATGTTGCGCCCGTCGGCGCCCGGATCGTGGTCGCTGGCCATCACCCGCTGCAGGTGGATCAGCAGCCGGTTCACGGCCGCGGCCGCCGCCGCGCGGCGCTCGCCGTCGCCGGGGCGGCCCAGCCAGGCCAGGGCCACGCCGTTCAGGGCCAGGGCCGTCGAGGGCAGCGCCCAAGCCGCTGTGGGATCCGCCAGCGCCTCCACCGCTGCCGACCGGGCCGCCTCGCCCTGGGCAGGATCCGTCGCGAGCAGCGCGGCCACCGCGAAGGTCTCTGCGGCGTAGCCCATGAGGCCGCGGGCCTTCAGGGTCTCGGCGTGGGCCAGGGCCTTCGCCCCCGGATCGGTGAGCTTCTCGGCGCAAGCCACCGCCAGCGCCGTCGTGCGGTCGCCGCCCAGCGCCGCCAGGATGGCCTCGCGCTCGGCGTCGAAGCCCTTGGCGCTGATGGGCGGCAGATCCTTGTCGAGGGCCGCCGCGAGGGCCGCCGGATAGCCGCCCTTGGGCGGGGGCGGTCGCTTGGGCTCGGCGCCCTCCTCGGGCTCATCCTCGGCGTCGCCGCGCGCGGCCACCCACCACCGGAAGAAGGCCCGCCAGGCCTCGGCCTCGGCGGGCAAACCGCTCAGACCCTCCAGGGCCGCGCGGGCGGGGCGCCACAAACCGGCGCGGGCAGCGGCGACGCCCCGAGCCAGGGTCGCGAGCTGCGCCATGGCCCGCTCGGGGGCGGTGCCGGAGGGCATGCTCAGGTGTTCCGGGCCCCCGAACGCCTGGATGAAGGGGATGGCCACCTGCACCTGGTCGCCCACCCGCACCGGCTGCCCCGGCAAGGTGCCCGCCGGGGCGCGCAGCGCTGCGCTCAGGTCGCCCGGGCTGGCCGGGGCGCCGCCCAGGCCCCGCACCGTCGCCGCGACCTCGGCCACGGTCCACTGCGCCTGCGCCGGTGCGCGCCCTCGCAGCCCAGGCCCGGCGAGGGCCAGCGCCACCCGCCGCTCGGCGGCGCTCGCGCCGCCCCACACCGCCTTCGCGGCCGCTGCCTCGGGCTGCACGTCGAAGCCCTCGGCCCGGTTGACCACGCCGATCCAGGCCCCCGCCGGGGCCGCGCCCGTCAGGCTGTTCAAGGCTCCGTCGGCCGGCACCAGGGGCCGCAGCGCCTGCAGATCTGCGTCCCAGCGCAGGGGCCCCTCGTCGGTCATGCGCACCAGCGCGGCGAAGATGTCCACACTGTCGAAGCGGGCCCGCTCCTCGTCGGTGAGCGCGTCGAACACCACCAGGCCGCCCAGGCCGTGGATGCCGGCGGCGTCCTTGCGGCCCAACACCCGCGCGAAGGCGCCCACGTCGCGGGGCTC
The DNA here is from genome assembly GCA_020633555.1 of Myxococcales bacterium. Classification (GTDB taxonomy): domain Bacteria; phylum Myxococcota_A; class Bradymonadia; order UBA7976; family UBA1532; genus JACKDL01. Next base: position 73,540 of record JACKDL010000005.1, read on the forward strand.
GGCCTTCGGCGGCATGAGCGCGCCGTGCCCGCCGACGATCACCGCCACGGTGTCGGGCGGGAGCGTGGGCAGCCAGGCGCTGAGCGCCCGATCGATGTCGGCTACGGCCGCCTGCGCGCCCGCGGCGCCCTCGGCGCGCAGGGCCCGAGCCAGCCCGTCGAAGCGCACCGCCACGGTGCCTGCGGGGGGCAGCCCCTTGGGGGTGCTGTTCACCGTCGGCCAGGGGGCCAGCAGCTTGCCCTGCGGCGCCTGGCCTTCGCCCCACACGCCGTGCGCGGCGGGGGGCTGCCCCGTCAGCAGGGTGGCCAGGGTGGCCGGCCCGGTGCTCGGCGCGGCCACCTCGACCTGCGCAATGGAGCCCGTGCGGGGGGTTGGCCGCACACCGGCCTCGCCCAGATCCAGCCAGCGGTGCAGGGCGCGGTCGTCACCCCGGGCGTCGGGCCGCAGCAGGTAGCGGTCCAGCCGCTCGGGGGTCAGCCCATCGATCTGCACCAGCACCACCCGCTGGGCGGGGGCGTCGGGGAACAGGACGGGCGGTGCGGCGCCACAGGCAGGCAGCAGGCACAGGAGGACGGCGGCGAGGCTCAGGGCTCGCGACATGGTGCGTCTCCGGGGGGGTTGGGGGCAGGGGAGGGCGCCGCTCCAGGGGAGTGGGGCGCGCGGGGCACGGGGTGGCTCAGGGGCAGGCGCCCACGGGGGCCAGGTCGCCGAAGGCGCCGCCCTCGGGCAGGCGCACCGTGCCGAAGTTGTTCTTGTCGCGCTCCAGGGTGAAGGCGAAGGGCATCACCAGCCCCCCGTCCACCTGGCCGCACACCGTGTCGGCGCGGGTGGCGCCGTACAGGTTCAGATCCACCAGGATGTCCGAGCCGCTGATGGCGTTGGCGTCGCCGGGCACGCTCACCTCGCCGAAGGCGATGTCGAAGCTGCCGACGGTGCCCAGGTTGGCATTGCCGCTGTCCACGTCCTCGTAGGGCACGGGCCCGGGCGTGTTGATCACCGCGCCCTCGATGACCTCGCGGAAGCGGGGATCGGCGGCGTCGCACTTGGCGCCGTCGCACATGGCCCGCAGGGGCCGCAGCTCCATGTCGATGGTCCAGGGATCCGAGGCGTCGACCACCACCACGTCGGCCTGGAAGATCAGCGGCGTGCCCGGGTCGAGCTGGGTGGCCACCGACAGCATGAAGCGCCCGGCCACCTCGGTCTTGGCCACGTTGTCGGTGGCCAGCGGCTCGCCGAAGTAGTCCTCCTTGACGGTGGACTTGCCCCGCTCATCGGCCGCGGTGTCCAGGAACTCGTCGTACCGGGCGTCCGGGTCGGGGCAGCCGGTCAACAGGACGGCGGCCCCCAGGGCGGCCAGCGAACGCTTTGACACGAGCGATCCGAGCATGGTACGCGCCTTCCACCTGCGGTGACGGTTTCGTGGAGCATGCGGATGCCTTCCACGCCTGTCAAACGCGATGTCCGGACATCTTGTGAGGGGGAGGGGCGGACGTGAAGCGCTTGAAGATGCGGAGCGTGGCCGCGGCCGCGGGGGTCACCCTGCTGGCTGCTCAGGCCTCGGCCACCGGGCTGCTGGTGGCCCGGTTCGGGGGCGAGCACGGCCACCCCACCACCGACAACCCGACGGCGGTCTACTACAACCCGGCGGGGCTCTCGCTGGGCACCGGCACCCGGCTGTTCATCGACGGCAACCTGGCCTGGCGCAGCTACAGCTTCACCCGCTCGCCGGACGCCGTCGGCCGGATCCTGAACGGCGACGAGAGCGACGCCGCCCTGCTGGGCGATCCCGGCGGGACCCCCGCCGGCAGCGGCGTGGACGCCAACTCGGGCAAGGCCGATCTGTTCAACGTGCTGGCGTCGCCCTTCTTTGGCGTGGCCACCGACTTCGGCGTCGAGGGCCTGGGCGTGGGCGCGGCCTTCTACGTGCCCATCGGCGGCCAGTCGAAGTGGAACACGCAGGACGAGGTGGCGGGCTTCCCCGGCGCCGTCGACGGCTCCCAGCGCTGGTGGGTGATGGAGGGCACCATCCGCTCGCTGTACATCTCGGGGGCGGCCAGCTACCGCATCAAGCCGCTGAACCTGAGCATCGGCGCCGGCGTGAACTTCGTGAAGAGCGAGATCCACACCGTGCGGGCCCGCAACGGCGACGGCAGCGATGACCTGGTGAACCGCACCCCGCGCACCGACAACTACGCCCCCGGCGATCCGCAGTTCTTCGACAACATCAAGGAGGGCCGCGGCCTCGTCGATCTGTCGAGCTGGGATCTGGCGGCGAGCTTCGGCGTGGTCTACCAGCCCACCGACGAGCTCTACATCGGCCTGAGCTACCAGAGCCAGCCGGGCTTCGGGGAGCAGGAGCTCACCGGCACCGCCAAGAAGGTGCTGATCAACTCCGACAGCGTCACCGACGACGCCACGGCCACCCAGGCCATGCCCGACGTCATCCGCTGGGGCCTGCGCTACAACTACGGCAAGGGCGAGGCCCGCCTGTTCGGCGACTACGCCCGCTGGAGCCTGTTCGAGAAGCAGTGCATCAGCACCAAGGGCCGCGACGACTGCGATCTGGCGAACATCCCCCGCAACTGGGAGGACGCCTTCAGCGTGCGCTTCGGCTACAGCTACTTCATGAACGACATGATCGAGCTGTACTTCGGCGGCGGCTACGACGGCAACGCGGTGCCCGACGAGTACCTGGAGCCCGCCCTGTACGACGCCGAGAAGTTCTCGGGCGCCTTCGGCGGCCGCTTCACCATGCTCGACGGCGCGCTGGCCATCGCCGCCACCTACACGCAGATCTTCTACATCGATCGCGAGACCGACGCCTGGCCGCGGGACCCGGCCACCGGGGCCCTGATCCCCCAGGGCGACTTCCGCACGGCCTTCAACCCGAACTCGGCCGGCAAGTACAGCCAGGCCATCGGGGTGTTCAACCTGAACGCCCAGTACGCGTTCTGATCGGGGCGCCATGCCGCTTCGCGACGTCGAGGGCCAGTACAGTGCCCTCGAGGGCCTCAAGCGGGCCCTGAGCCACCACCGGCTGCACCACGCCTACCTGTTCGCCGGACCCCACGGGGTGGGCAAGGCCCTGGCCGGCTTCGGCCTGGCCCAGGCCCTGCTGTGTGACGGCCCGCGGGCCGATGGCGACGGCTGCGGGGCCTGCAAGGGCTGCACCCGGGTGGCCGAGCGGCAGCACCCCGATCTGCACGTGCTGGAGCGGCTGGAGCGCGCGGACGGCAAGGGCCTCGAGGCCCAGATCAAGATCGACCAGGTGCGGCAGCTCCAGAAGGCGCTGGCCTACAAGAGCTTCGAGGGCGGCCGGCGGGTGGTGGTGATCGAGGAGGCCGAGGCCATGAACCCCTCGACCGCCAACGCCCTGCTCAAGACCCTGGAGGAGCCGGGCGAGGAGACCTTCTTCGTCCTCATCAGCCACGCTGCCCACCGCCTGCTGCCCACCATCATCTCGCGTTGCCAGCGGGTGCGCTTCAGCCCGCTGCCCCGTGAGTTCGTGGCCGAGAAGCTGGCGGCCCTGGGCGAGCTGGCGCCGGCCCAGGCCGAGCTGCTGGCGGGCCTGGCCGAGGGCTCCATCGGCAAGGGCCTGGCCCTGGCCGAGAGCGGGCTGCTGGCCGACCGGGTGGCCTTGATCGAGGCGGCGGACGACCCCGACGGCCTTCAGCGCATCGGCGCCTTGAGCGAGCTGGCCGACAAGCTGGGCCGCGACAAGGGCGAGCTGCCCCTGTTCTTCCTGCTGCTGCGTACGTGGTACCGCGACCTCATGTTGGTGCAGGCCGGCCTGCCCGACGACCGGCTGGTGCACCACGACCTGGCGGCGCGGGCCCGGGCGCGGGCGGTGCAGATCCCCTTCGACGCCCTGGATCACCGCCTGAAGCTGCTGGCCAGCACCGAGCGGGACATCCTGCAGGGCAACGCCAACCCGCGGCTCTTCCTGGAGCGCCTGTTCGTGCACCTGGTGGATGACGCCCGCGCAGGGCGAGCGGGGCGGGCGGCGTGAGCGACGAACAGGCCCCCATGCTGAGCGACGACGTGTGCGCCTTCGAGGCGTTGGTGGTGGCCCTGGTAGATCCCGCGGCCCGCCCGCGGCGGCCCACCGGCCGGCCCTTCAAGGTGGATCCGGCGCTGGCCCAGGGGGTGCCGCCCCACGGCTTCCCGCGTCCGAGCCGGCGAGGTGGTCCGGGCGGGGGTGGCCCCGGCAAGGGCCGCGGCCGCGGCGGTCGCCCCGACGACGATGGCCCCGATGACGGGTTTGGCGGCGACGGTGACGAGGGCGCACACGGCGGCGCCCAAGGCGGCGCCGAGAGCCCGCCGGACAAGCCGCCCGGGCGCCCACGGGGCAAGGCCGGCGGCGGGGGCGGCCGGCGCCGCAAGGGTGGTGGTCAGCCCCGCGGCGGCCGTGCTAACAAGGCGCCCGACTGAGCCCCCCCGGGGGGCCGAAGGCTGCCGAAGAGGCCCCCATGTCCAGCTTCTACGTCACGACCCCCATCTACTACGTCAACGACAAGCCGCACATCGGCCACGCTTACACCAGCGTGGCCGCCGATGTGCTGGCGCGCTGGCACCGGGCGCTGGGCGACGACACCTGGTTCCTCACCGGCACCGATGAGCACGGCTTGAAGATCGAGCAGGCGGCCCGCAAGGCCGGGGTCACCCCCCAGCAGCACGCGGACCGCTTCGCCGAGCCCTTCCGGGCCCTGACCCCGGCGCTCCTGCTGAGCAACGACGACACCATCCGCACCACCGAGGCCCGCCACAGCCAGGTGGTGAGCGCCCTGTGGCGCAAGATGGTCGAGGCCGGCGACATCTACCTGGGCACCTACGCCGGCTGGTACAGCGTGGGCGACGAGGCCTACTTCGACGAGAGCGAGATCGTCGACGGCAAGGCCCCCAGCGGCCACGCGGTGGAGTGGGTGGAGGAGCACACCTACTTCTTCCGGCTCAGCAAGTACGGCCCGCTCCTCCTGGAGTACTTCGAGGCCCACCCCGACTTCGTGAAGCCCAGCTCGCGGTTCAACGAGGTGAAGCGCTTCGTCGAGGGCGGCCTGAAGGACCTGTCGCTGAGCCGCACCACCTTCAACTGGGGCATCCCGGTGCCCGACGCCGATGGGCACGTCATCTACGTCTGGATGGACGCGCTGACCAACTACGTCAGCGCCCTGGGCGGCCCCGGGGCCGACAAGTACGACCGCTTCTGGCCCGCCTCGGTGCACCTGATCGGCAAGGACATCCTGCGCTTCCACGCCGTGTACTGGCCGGCGTTCTTGATGAGCGCGGGGCTGCCCCTGCCGCAGCAGGTCTTCGCCCACGGCTGGTGGACCGTCGAGGGCCAGAAGATGAGCAAGTCGCTGGGCAACACCATCGACCCCTTCGACGTGGTGCAGCGCTTCGGCGCCGAGGCCTTCCGCTACTTCCTGCTGCGCGAGGTCAGCTTCGGCAGCGACGGCGACTTCAGCGAGGCGGGGCTCATCAGCCGCATCAACGGCGAGCTGGCCAACGACTTCGGCAACCTGGTCAACCGCAGCCTGGGCATGCTCGACCGCTACCGGAAGGGCGTGGTGCCCGCCCGCGGCCGGGCCGACGCCGCGGAGGACGGCCCCCTGCTGCAGGCCTTCGCCGAGGGCCGCGCCGAGCTGCTGGCCGCCATGGACGAGCTGGCCTTCCACAAGGCCCTGGCCGCCATCTGGAAGCTGGTGGGCGCCGCCAACAAGTACGTGGACGTGGCCGCCCCGTGGACCCTGGTGAAGCAGGGCGACGACGCCCGCCTGGACGAGGTGCTCTACAACCTGTGCGAGGTGCAGCGGGTGCTGGGCGTGTGGGTCAGCCCCTTCCTGCCCCACAAGGGCCCCGAGCTGCTCGACCGCCTGGGCGCCGCGGACGCTCAGCGCACTGTGGCCAGCACCGCCGAGTGGGGCGGGCTGCCCAGCGGCGGCCACGCCCGCAAGGGCGATCCGCTGTTCCCCCGCATCGAGGTGGAGAAGCCCGCCGAGGCGCCCGCGCCCAAGGCGAAGAAGGAGAAGGCCCCGAAGGCCCCCAAGGCCCCGAAGGCGGCCCCCAAGGCCGAGGCCGCCGACGGCGTCATCGCCTACGACGACTTCGCGAAGCTGCAGCTCAAGGTGGCCCGGGTGCTGGCCGCCGAGAAGCACCCCGACGCCGATCGCCTGCTCAAGCTGAGCGTGGACGCGGGCGAGGCCGAGCCCCGCACGGTGTGCGCGGGCATCGCCGGCGCCTACGCCCCCGAGGATCTGGTGGGCCAGACGGTGGTGCTGCTGGCCAACCTGGCCCCCCGCAAGATCCGCGGGGTCGTCAGTCAGGGCATGCTGCTCGCCGCCGGCGACGGCAGCGACCTGAAGCTGGCCACCGTGCCCGGCGACCTGCCCCCGGGCACGTCGATCAGCTGATCTTGGCTCAGGCCGGGCCCAGACCCCGCGGCGGCTGGGTGTAGGGCCCACGCAGGCGGGCCCCCTCCTCCAGGAACCACACCGGGCGGCGCAGGCGGTCGTGGCCGGCCCGCCAGCGGGCGCCGTCCAGCTCGCGGGCGCGTGCGTCGAGGGAGTAGTCCGCCGCCTCGCCCAGCCGGGCGTAGACGTGCCCGTAGGCCGGGTCATAGAAGCGGCCCTGCCAGGCCACCAGGGCGTGGCTCTGCCACCGGCGCAGATCCGTCGGGCTGGCGTCCTTGGCCACCACGTCACTGGCCAGGCCGAGCACGCCGGTGCGGCTATGCTCGGCCAGGAAGCCGCCGCGGCCCTCGCCCCGGTACGTCACCACCTGCACCTGCGCGACCGAGAGCCCCAGCCCGAAGGGCGCCGGCGCCGTGGCCAGCAGGGCCAGCTCACGGGCCAGCGCGTGGGCGTCGCCGGCGCTGCTGGCGCCGTCGAGCAGCGCCCCCGGCTCACACTGCGCCTCGGGCCGCCAGCGCCAGCCGGGCAGGAGCGACGCCCGGAAGGCCCCGAAGAGCTGGGGGAAGCGCTGGGGGCGGCGGTCGAGCATCAGCCGCCCACCGGGCGTGCGCCGCAGCATGGCGGGCACGGGCAGGGGCTGGGCGGGGCCACCCGCCGCGAGCGCCCGGTAGATGCGCAGGCTCACCGGCGCCTCCGCCGACGGATGGCCAGCAACGCCAGCAGCGCCAGCCACGCCGGCGCCCCCCCATGGGGCGTGGCGTCGCAGCCGCCGCCGCCGGTGGCGGGGTCACTGGGATCCAGATCCACCGGGCCGCGATCGGCGCTCGGCACGCCCCCGTCCAGCCGCGGCGTGGGGCCCTGGTCCCGCCCGGGGTTCACGGGCGGTCCCCCCGCGTCCTCAATGATCTCAGGGGCTTCGCCCGTGTACGGCAGGGCCTCGGTGGCGCTCGCGCGCTCGCCCGTGGCCTGCGCCCACACCGCGTCGATCTGGGTGTCGCCGGCCCCGGCCGCCCCCTCGGGGAAGCCCACCGCGCCCGTGATCATCAGCCGGCCCAGGGTGCCCTGCCAGCCCGGGCGGCCGCCCACCGGCAGCCGCCACACCCGCCACTGGCCGTCGCCCGGCACCCGGAACACCAGGCCGTGCTCGTCGCGGAAGCTCGCCCCCGCAGGCGCCCAGGCCACGCGCACGTCCCGCGTGGCGCCGTCGGCGCGCAGGCTCAGGGCCAGGGCGTCGAAGCGGCCCGCGTCCACGGCGGCCCAGGGGGCGCTGATGACGCAGGGGCCCACCTCGCCCGCCAGGCCGATCAGGCCGTCGCCCTCGCGGAACCACACCGGGGTGGGCACATCGCCACAGGGGTCCCAGCCCTCGCGGGTGGCGGGGCCGTCCCAGGTCCAGGCGGCGGGGTGCACCACGTCCAGATCCAGCGCCTGGCGCATCAGCCCGTCCTGGGTGTTCAGCTCGGGCCGCGCCCCGAAGTCGGGGTGCCGGTAGATCCCGTCGATGTTGGTGGCCCACAGCCGCAAGGCGCGCCGGTGGGGCTCGCCGTAGGCGTCGGGCTTCAGGGCGATGCGCACCCGCTTGGTCTCGCCCGCGGCGAAGGCGTACAGCACCAGCTCACCGTCGCCCACCAGGCCGTCCTTGGGCGGGTTCTCGGGCGCCGCGTCGGCGTCGTTCACCCCGAAGCTGGCCCCGTCGAAGCTCGGGGCGTCGGACTCGATGGTGTAGTCGGTGGCGATGAGCCCCGCGCCCACCGAGTAGCCCAGCCGCACGTTGCGGATGGGGCCGGCGGTGCCGTTGCGCAGGATCACCACGGCCTCCATGGCCTCGCCCTCCAGCGCATCGGGCAGGCCGGCCCCGTCGCGGTCGGGCGGGCTCGTCAGCCAGCGGGCCTCGAAGCGCACCTGCCCATCGGGCGGCGGCGGCGGGGTGTCGCCGACGGCCTTGGCGATGATCTCGTCGAGCCGGGCGAACAGGTTGTCGCCCGGGCAGGCGGTGTTCTGGCCCGGCCACTCCCGGTGGCCCTTGATGAACTCGCGGGTGGCCTGCACCCCGGTGTGGGTGCGCAGGGCCCAGCCCATGATGCGGGCGGCCGCCTCGAGCTGCACGTCCGGGACCCGCTGCTCCTCGTAGTTGCCGATGAACGAGAAGCCGATGTTGCCGGTGTTCTGGTTCTCCACGTGGGCGGCGGGCCGATCTTCGCCCCGCCGGGCCTCGAAGATCAGCCCGCTCTGGCTGATCACGAAGTGGTAGCCGATGTCGCACCAGCCGCGGGTGTCGATGTGGAAGGCCTGGATCTGCCGCAGCCGCGCCGCGGGATCGGCCCCGTCGCTGTCGGGCGAGGCGGTGTGGTGCACGGTCATGCGGTAGGGCGCCACCACGTCGTTGCACAGCCGCCCCGGATCCCGCGCACCCCACTCCTCGCGCAGCACCACCAGCTCGTCGGGGGCCAGGGCCTGCCGCTGCACCTCCAGCCGACCCCGCGCCTTGGGCAGGGTGCGGGCCAGCGGCCGCTCGGGCTCGCCCCGCTCGGCGTGGAACTCCACCGCCGCCGCCGTCACGCCGTCGGCCCCCTCCAGGCGCAGCGCGGTGGCGGGCGCGTCCAGCACGACTCGGGCCACGTGCAGCGCGCCCTCCGACCAGGTCAGCTCCACCGGCACCGGCTGCCACTCGCCGTCCACCTGCACCTGGGCCCGCAGCACAGGCAGGGGCCCGTCCAGGCGCAGCCCGACCCGCCGGAAGGGCACCCCGTCGGGCGGCACCAGCGCGGGCTGCGCCAGCGCGGCCTGCACCGCGGCAGGGCTCTGCCACGCCAGGGTGGCCGGGTGGTGGTGATCCTGCACCGCCGGGGCCACGGGCGGTGGCGCCTCGTCCGGCGAGGCGCAGGCCGTCAGGCCGGCCAGGACCAGCCCGGTGAAGACCAACTCAGTGAGGGGCAGCGAACGCGTCCACATGCGGTAACCTCCCGGCGCCACACGGTAGTGAAACCGGCGGGGGTTGTCCCAGCCGGGATCGCGGGGGTCAAGGGGTGGCGGAGGTGCAGCGGTGACGGGGGGCTTGATCGGGCTGGCGGTGACCGCGGCCCTCGCCGCCACCGTGTTGCCCTTCAGCTCCGAGGCCGCGGTGGTGGCCGCGCTGGCCGCGGGCTGGCCCCCCGCGGGCGTGTGGCTGGCGGCCTCGGTGGGCAACTGCCTGGGCGCCCTGAGCACCTGGGCCCTGGGCTGGTGGATCGGCAAGGCCGCGCTGCCGCGCCTGGTGGCCACCCGGGCCGGCCGCGCCGCCCTGCGCTGGGCCGAGCGCCTGGGCCCGTGGGCCATGGCCGGCTCGTGGCTGCCCGTCGTGGGGGATCCGCTGATGCTCGCCGGAGGCCTGTTCCGGCTGCCGCTTTGGGCAGTGATCGGGCTGGGGCTGGGCACGCGGGTGGCCCGCTACGGGGCCGTCATCTGGCTCTGGGGGCGGGCTGCTCAGTAGAGCATGACGTAGACCACCACCCCGGTGACCGAGACGTACAGCCACAGCGGGAACGTGAGCCTGGCCAGCTTGCGGTGCTGCGCCCGCTGATCCCGCCAGCCCCGGTACAAGGTCAAGAGCTGCAGGGGCAGGGCCACCGCCGCCAGCACGATGTGCGACAGCAGGATCGCCAGGTAGACCCCCCGGTACGCCCCCGTGTACGGCTTCGGCCCCGCCTTGAAGAAGTGGTAGATGACGTAGCTCACCAGGAACGCCGCCGAGGTGGCGAAGGCCGCCAGCATCAGCTTGCGATGGGCCTCCAGCCGGCCTTGCTTGACCATGAACACCGCGGCCACCAGCAGCACCGCGCACAGCCCGTTCAGGCTGGCGTTGACCGTGGGCAGGGCAGACACGTCCAGCGCGCCCTCAAGGCCGGCGGGGCGCGGCCCCAGGATCAGGAACGCCACCGCCGCGGCGAGGACGGCCGACACGATGTAGATCAGGCGAACCCAGAAGCCGTCACGGGCGTCGGGGGTGGGCGCAGAAGCGGTCATGGCCGATCTCCAGGCTTTGGGGCTGCGCATGTGCCCGGTCGGTGCCGGCCGGGTCAAGGGCACAGGATGCGCCCGCTCCGCCCCCCGTCGCGGGCCGACGGGGCATGCCCCGCGTCGGCGCCCTGGGCGGTTCGCGCGCGCAGCATCGGGAAGATCATCAACGGATCCCACGGGTTGCCCGAAGTGCTCGATTCGACGATGGAGCACGATGTGTGGAACCCGAAGTCGTGTGCTAGGGTGCTCCGGCGGAGTCATTTGGGGGCGCATCTCTTTTTGCGGCCCTCCGACTCCCGTTTGAGTTGGCCGCAGGCAACTTATTTCGGAGACGATCCATGGCAGATGCTGGTGCTGCCGCCTCGGAGAATCAGGCCCCTGAGAGCCTCCCCTCCCAGCTCGGTAAACGAGCCAAGGAGGCCATCGACAAGGCCCGAGCGCAGGCGGATCTGAAGCTCGCTGAACTGGAGTCGAAGACCAACTCGGTCATCGACAAGGCCCAAGACGGCCTCGACCAGTTCATGGACAAGGTCTATACGGCCCGATCCAAGGTCATCAACGGCATCGACACGGCCATCAAGGTCATCGAGACGCCGCTGCTGGCCCTGGCGCCGATCCTGCGAGAGATCGCGGACACCGGCATCAAGACCGTCTTCGGGGTGGTCGAGGGCATCCCCGGCCAGGTCCACGAGAAGCTCAAGAGCATGAAGGACCCCGTGGTGAACGGGGCCCGGGAGCAGGTGACCGCCGTCGCCGAGGCCGCCGTGGGGCAGGTCGAGGCGATGGAGCAGCAGATCAACTCGGTCAAGGACCAGCTGATCGCGGCCGCCGATGAGCAGCTCGGGGCCCTCGTGGGCCAAGTGGACAAGCTCACCGAGGACCTGCCCAAGCGGCTGGACGCCGTCATCGAGCAGCTCAAGAAGAAGTTCTCGGCGCAGCTCAAGGGCAAGCTCGGGGCCGTCGAGATCGAGGCCGAGATCGAGGCCGAGCTCGACAAGGCGCTCACCGAGCTGCGCGACGCGGCCATGAAGGCCATCCAGCGCGTCGTCGAGAGCGCCAAGGCCACGGTGCTCGAGACCAAGGACCAGGCCATCGCGGCCATCAACACCACCTTCAAGGAGGTGTTTGCCGCGCTGAAGACCCTGCCCAAGCAGGTCGAGGCCACGGTCAACGGGATCATCACCAAGATCGACAACGCCGTCGACGAGAGCCTGACCCAGGCCCGGATGGTCGCCGAGAACCTGGTGGCGGATCTGCGCAAGCGGCTCACCGACGCCAGCTACCTCATCAGCGACAACATCAAGGCCATCGTCGAGGAGGGCTTCGCGCTCATCCGCGGCGCCCGCGACAAGCTGGTCAAGTCCATCAACAACCTCATCGAGATCGTGCGCAGCTTCGCGCAGGGCACGCTCGACAAGGTGAAGGATGCCGCGGACGAGATGTTCCGCACCAGCCGCGAGGCCCTGGACCTCGGCTTCCAGAAGGTCAACGAGGGCATCGAGCTCGCCGTCGAGGATCTGGGCAGCGAGATCAACCTCCAGATCAACCAGACCCAGGACCGCATGGTCCGCGAGGCCGAGAAGCAGGCCCGCGAGATCAAGCAGATGGGCGACGAAGCCTACGCGAAGGCCGAAGAGGACTTCGTCAACAACGGCTACGAGGAGGACACCTCCAAGATCCCCGAGATCCAGCAGAAGGGGCAGGAGGCGATCGAGAAGATCGAGACCAAGATGAAGGAGTCGGCCGAGAAGCTGGAACAGGAGTTCCAGGCCAAGGTCGACGCCTACGTCCCGAAGTTCGAGGCCCAGGGCAAGGTGCTGCTGGGGGTGGCCAAGGCCTCGGTGCTGAAGGTCATCAAGCTGGCGGTGACCCTGGGGCCCCAGATCCTCATGGACCTGGTGAACAAGGGGCAGGCCTTCGTCGGTGAGTTCAAGGCCATCGGCGACATGGTCAACGACCTGATCAACGGGAAGGGCAAGGAGTACATCAGCTCCTGCGAGACCCGGATCAAGGACACGATCGAGGAGATCAAGACCAGCGGCACCGAGTTCGCCGAGAACGCGAAGAACTCGATCACCACCCTCATCGACGACTTCAAGACCCGGTTCCAGAACGTCGGCGAGGAGGTCAAGGGCGACATCGAGGGCCTGGTCAAGAACGTCATCGAGGTGGCCCGCTCCACCGCCGAGGGCGCCCGCGACCGCTTCGTGAAGCTCTACGAGGACACCAAGTCCCGCGTCGAGCACACCATCGAGGAGACCCGCGACGCCATCGACGAGTTCGTCCAGAGCGCCGAGGAGACCATCGACGACGCCATCGACGCCGCGGTGCGCATCAGCCTCAAGATCCTCGACGAGCTGAAGAACCGCGCGCTGGAAGAGGTGCTCAAGCGCCTGGAGCGGTTCCTCGACGGCCTGCGGCGCCGCTACCTGGCTCGGCTCGAGGCCGCGCTGGCGCACCTGCGCACCAAGTTCGAGAAGCAGCAGGGCTGCATCCAGATCATCGAGGTCAACGACACCAAGGTCACCGAGGAGGTCTTCAAGCTCCGGGCCGAGATCACCAAGCTGCGGCTGCAGATCACGACCCAGAAGGAGAAGCTCGAGGAGGCCGAGGTCGGCGAGCTGGTGGAGGTGCCCGAGGACATCTCCACCATCGACCTGATCAAGGGCTACTACAACCTCAAGGGGCTGCCCGATGAGGTGCAGGCCATCTGGGACGACGAGCGCAACGAGAAGCTGCGCGACCCGGAGAGCCACCGGAACACCTGGCTGAAGACCTTCTTCGGCGAGGGCAAGAACAAGCACTGCAACCCGGCGCACCTGTTCGCCATGCGGGTGCCCACCGACCTCGGCAGCTTCGGCACCGACGGCTTCTTCCGCACGGGCAGCTGCGTCCCGCAGAACATCGAGCAGAAGAAGGGTGAGCTCGAGGCCACCGCCCGGCTCATCGGTGAGGCCCACAACATCAAGACGGTGACGGTGCTCGGCTACGCCGACATCCGGCCCTTCCAGAGCGACGTCTACCCGACGAACAACCAGGAGCTCGCCCGGGCCCGCGCGAAGGTCTTCGCCGAGCTCATCTGGCAGCACGCGCCCGCCCACCTCAGCGACATCGTCAAGCAGAAGCTGGGCGTCGACGGCGCCGACGCCGAGCACGCCAGCCGCAGCCTGTCGGGCACCGACTGGACCTGGAACGGCAAGGAGGGCACGCCGGACGGCACCACCGACCAGTTCGGGCAGGTGGAGGAGACCACCGAGAAGACCCTGAACCGGTGGGGCAAGGCCTGGCTCGACCACATCAACCGCATCCGGTCCAAGAACGGCGAGCCGCTCAAGACCGAGGCGGACGTGCCCGACGAGTACGGCGATCGGCCGTGCTTCGACACCAAGACCACCAGCAACGCCGACGAGGCCTACGCGGCCAACCGCCGCGCGGTGGTGGACGGCACGCTGGTCGAGGAGATGGAGCCGTTCCCCGGCGACCAGGTGTGGGTGAAGAACCTGCCCGGCATCGTCGAGATCAACCAGACCCTCATCCGGCTGACCGCCGAGATCTCGCGCATCGAGCTGCAGATCAAGCGGCTCCTCGAGACCACCCACACCGACTACAAGGTGGTCATCGAGAACTGCGGCCTCGAGATGAACAACCTGACCGGGTGCCTCAAGGTCCTCTACGAGCATGTCATCGAGACTGGCCAGGGCCAGCTCGAACAGCTCAAGGAGACCCTGGAGACGAAGGCCCAGGAGATCATCGAGGACAACGAGCTGACCCTCGAGGAGGCCGAGCGGCGCTGGAAGGCGCTGCGCGATGAGCTCGGCGGCGAGCTGCGCGGCCACCTGGACACCATGCGCAAGGACCTGCTCGAGGACCACAAGGTCAAGCTCGAGGAGGCCGTCGACGCCTTCAAGGACGCCGAAGAGACCTTCAAGACCCACCTGGAGGACCTGAAGGGCTTCCTGCAGGAGCTGCCCGACCCGAAGACGGTCATCAAGCAGCTCAAGGACGAGATCCTCCCGCAGATCGAGGCCTACGGGAAGGAGCTGCTGGCGAAGCTGCTGGACTGCTACAGCGAGCGCGTCCAGGACACCATGCCCATCCTCAGCGACATCCTGGCGCTGCTGGCCGACGCCCTCGAGGGCAAGAACATCGGCCCGCAGATCATGCAGCTCCTCCGCGAGAAGCTGCTGGAGCCGCTGAAGGAGAAGGCTCAGGGCGTCGTGGCCGGCATCGAGGGCAAGTTCGGCGAGAAGCTCGCCGAGGCCCAGCAGAAGGTCGGCGAGGTCCAGGGCGAGCTGGCGCAGGTCGGCGGCCAGATGCTGGAGCAGGCCGCGGCCCGCTCCGAGGACGCCCGCAAGAAGGTCGAGAAGGGCATGGGCAACCTGCAGCAGGGCGCCCAGGACGCCCTGAAGCGGGGCGCCAAGCTGGTGGCCGACAAGGCCAACACCGAGCTCGATCCCAAGGGCAAGATGGAGGCCGCCAAGCAGGAGCTGAACGCGGCCTTCAAGGAGAAGATGGAGGAGGCGGCGGCCGCCGGGGCGAAGTTCTCGGAGACCGCAGCCAACGCCCAGAAGAACCTGGAGGAGTCGGCGAACTCCGCCGCGGACGCCGCCAAGGAGGCCGCCAACGCGGTCGCCGAGGACGCCAACAAGCTCGCCGAGGCCGGCGACATGAGCGAGCAGCTCAACGCGGCCGGGGCCGAGATGAAGGCGGTCCAGGAGCAGGCGGTGAAGGCCGTGGAGGAGGCCGCCGCAGACGCCAAGAAGGGCATCAAGGAGGCCGAGGCCGCGGCCGGCACCGGCGGCGACGAAGAGGCGCCGGCGGATGAGGCGGGCGAGGACGAGGCCGCTGAGGACGAAGCCGCTGCCGATGAGGCGGGCGAGGACGCGGGCGACGAGGCCGCGGACGAGGCCGGCGAGGCAGGCGGCGAGGACGAGCAGCCCGAGGCGCCCGAGGCGGACGAGGCCAAGGACGACGCGCAGCCCGAGGTGCCCGAGGCCGATCAGCCGAAGGACGAGGCCAAGGACGACGCGCAGCCCGAGGTGCCCGAGGCCGATCAGCCGAAGGACGAGGCCAAGGACGACGCGCAGCCTGAGGTGCCCGAGGCCGATCAGCCGAAGGACGAGGCCAAGGACGACGGCAAGCCCGCCGTGCCCGAGGCCGACGCGCCCAAGGACGAGGCCAAGGACGACGGCAAGCCCGCCGTGCCCGAGGCCGACGCGCCCAAGGACGAGGCCAAGGGCGACGACAAGCCGGCCGTGCCTGGGGCGGATCAGCCTCAGGGCGGCGCTCAGCAGGGCGGCGGCCAGCAGGGCGGCGCTCAGCAGGGCGGCGCTCAGCAGGGCGGCGCTCAGCAGGGCGGCGGCCAGCAGGGCGGCGGCCAGCAGGGCGGCGCTCAGCAGGGCGGCGCTCAGCAGGGCGGCGCTCAGCAGGGCGGCGCTCAGCAGGGCGGCGCTCAGCAGGGTGGCGCTCAGCAGGGCGGCGCTCAGCAGGGTGGCGACCAGCAGGGTGGCGCTCAGCAGGGCGGCGCTCAGCAGGGTGGCGACCAGCAGGGCGGCGCTCAGCAGGGCGGCGCTCAGCAGGGCGGCGGCC
This sequence comes from Myxococcales bacterium, assembly GCA_020633555.1. Taxonomy (GTDB): domain Bacteria; phylum Myxococcota_A; class Bradymonadia; order UBA7976; family UBA1532; genus JACKDL01. The sequence goes on from JACKDL010000005.1 coordinate 89,535, forward strand.
AGCAGGGTGGTGCCCAGCAGGGCGGCGCTCAGCAGGGCGGCGACCAGCAGGGTGGCGCTCAGCAGGGCGGCGCTCAGCAGGGTGGCGACCAGCAGGGTGGCGCTCAGCAGGGCGGCGCTCAGCAGGGCGGCGACGAGCAGCGGTGGCGGCGCTCAGCAGGGCGGCGACGACGGCGACGGCGGCGCTCAGCAGGGCGGCGACCAGCAGGGTGGCGCTCCGGCAGGGGCGGTGACGGCGGCGACGGCGGTGCTCAGCAGGGCGGCGACGGCGGTGCTCGGCGGTGCCGGACAGCGGCGACGGCGGTGCCAGCAGGGCGGCGACGGCGGCGACGGCGGTGCCGGCGCGGCGGCGGTGCCGGCGGCGGCGACGGCGGTACCGGCGGCGGCCAGCAGGGTGGCGGCGCGCCCGGCGCGGGCGGTCCCAGCGGCGGTCCCAGTGGGCCTGGCGCGGGCGGTCCTGGCGGCGGTCCCGGTGGGCCCGGCGCGGGCGGTCCTGGCGGCGGTCCCCAGTGGGCCCGGCGCGGGCGGTCCTGGCGGCGGTCCCGGTGGGCCTGGCGCGGGGGCCCGGCGGCCCCGGGGGCGGGCGGCGGCGGTCAGGGTGGGGGACCTCTCCCGCCCGGAGCGCAGAACGCGGCCAGCCAGCAAGGCGGCGCAGGCCCGTTGGACGGGGCGCAGGCAGCGGCCGGTCAGCAGGGCGGCGCGGGCGGTCCCGGCGGTCCAGGCGCGGGCGGTCCAGGTGGCCCCGGCGGTCCGGGCGCGGGCGGTCCGGGTGGTCCCGGTGGTCCGGGCGCAGGCAGTCCAGGTGGTCCCAGTGGTCCGGGCAGGCCCAGGCGGTCCGGGCGCGGGCGGTCCAGGGTGGTCCTGGCGGTCCGGGCGCGGGCGGTCCGGGTGGTCCCGGCGGTCCGGGCGCGGGCGGTCCGGGTGGTCCCAGGCGGTCCGGGCGCGGGCGGTCCGGGTGGTCCCAGCGGTCCCGGCGCGGGCGGTCCCGGGCCTGGCGGCCTCAGCGCGGGCGGTCCGGTGGTCCCGGCGGTCCGGCGCGGGCGGTCCGGGTGGTCCTGGCGGTCCGGCGCGGGCGGTCTGGGTGGCCCCGGCGGCCCCGGCGCGGGCGGTCCGGGTGGTCCTGGCGGCCCGGCGCGGGCGGTCCGGGTGGTCCTGGCGGCCCCGGCGCGGGCGGCCCGGTGGTCCTGGCGGCCCCTGGCGCGGGCGGCCCGGGTGGTCCCGGCGGTCCGGGCGCAGGCGGTCCGGGTGGTCCCGGCGGTCCGGGCGCGGGCGGTCCGGGTGGTCCTGGCGGTCCGGCGCGCGGGCGGTCTCCCGGGCGCAGGCGGTCCGGGGGGTCCCGGCGGTCCGGGCGCGGGCGGTCCGGGGGGTCCCGGCGGTCCGGGCGCGGGTGGTCCGGGTGGTCCCGGCGGTCCGGGCGCAGGCGGTCCGGGGGGTCCCGGCGGTCCGGGCGCGGGCGGTCCGGGTGGTCCCGGCGGTCCGGGCGCGGGCGGTCCGGGTGGTCCCGGCGGCCTGCCGCCTGGCTACCCCGGTGGCGGCGGCTGAGCTGACCCTCCCCTGACCGGCGGTGAGTGACACAGCGGCCGGGCGTTCAGGCGCCCGGCCGTTGTTGTTTCTACAGGTTGCTCGCCGGATGAGCGGGCCTTGCGGCGCCCCCTACAGTCCCCAGCGACGGCGGAGCGCGTCTCCAATGGCGGGCGTGGGCGCGTCCTGCAGGGCCCACGCCTGGTGTCGTGCGGCCCGCTCGGGATCACCTGCGCGTGCCGGCGGGCCGCGGGTTGGACACCCACCGCGCGATTTCGTGTCCCGGTGCAGCGTGCGCCAGGCGGCGCGCCCTACGCGCAGGCGATGACGGTGCTGACCACTTCGCCGATGAGCTCGGGGCCCGGGCTGCGGCCGTCCGGGTGCAGGCCCATCCGCATGTGCTGCGCGCGCTGGTTCGGCAGCTCGCGGCGCAAGGCGGCGCCGACCCCCTTGCCGCCGAAGGTGTTCCAGGGGTGACTGGGCAGGTCGGCCGCCGTGTCCATCACCCCCAACCTGGGCTCGGCCAGCAGTGGCGCGCAGTGCGCCAGGACGTCGCTGACCACCACCAGGTGGTGTGCGACGGGGCGCAGCGCCGGTTCGCCCGCCAGGCGCTGCTGCTCCTCGATCAGCAGCAGCGCCCCGACCTGTGCGACCGAGCAGGGCCGTGGGTCGAGCGCCGCGCGGGCGGCCTCCAGGTCAGGCAAGCGGCGCCGGCCGTACGGGTCCCTGGCCCGGGCCGCGCGCAGGACCTCCGGCAGGCCCTCGCTCACTTGAGCGAAGAGCGCCGCCTTGCTCGGGGGGAACGCGATGGGCGCCAGCGTCCGGCAGAGCTGCGCCCGGCGGACCAACGCCACGTGGACTCGAGAGCGGGGCAGGCCGGCGCGCGGCCCCTCGGCGATCAGGTGCTCGAGCTCATCCAACGGGGCCTCGTCGATGGCCTCCTTGGAGCGGAGCGTGTCGTCGTTCAGGACCCGGCTGAGGAGGGATGGGCGCATGTGGCTCCAGGGGGTTCGAGCGCCGGTGGCGCTCGACCGAGCCTACTCGAACGCCGACATGGGGGGGCAGCTGCACATCAGGTTGCGGTCGCCGTACGCGTTGTCCACCCGGCCCACCGCCGGCCAGAACTTGCGCTCACGGAGCCAGGGCAGGGGGTAGGCGGCCTGCTCGCGGCCGTAGGGGCGGTCCCAGCCGTCGCTGTTCACGGCGACCGCCGTGTGCGGGGCGCGGCGCAGCGGGTTGTTCTCGCGGTCGGCCTGGCCCGCCTCGATGGCGCGGATCTCGTCGCGGATGGCGATCATGGCGTCGCAGAAGCGATCGAGCTCGGCGCGGCTCTCGCTCTCGGTGGGCTCGACCATGAGCGTGCCGGCCACCGGCCACGACATGGTGGGGGCGTGGAAGCCGAAGTCCATGAGCCGCTTGGCGATGTCATCCACCGAGATGCCGGCGGTGGCCTTGAAGCCCCGGCAGTCCAGGATGAACTCGTGGGCCACCAGCCCGGCGCGGCCGGTGTAGACCACGTCGTAGTGGGCCTTCAGCCGGTTGGCCATGTAGTTGGCGTTCAAGATCGCCACCTGGGTGGCCCGCCGCAGGCCCTCGCCGCCCATCATGAGGATGTAGGCGTAGGGGATGGGCAGGATGGACGGGCTGCCGTAGGGCGCCGCCGACACGGGGCCGATGGCCTCGGGGCCGCCCAGGCCGGTGACGGGGTGGGCCGGCAGGAAGGGCGCCAGGTGGGCCTTCACGCCGATGGGGCCCATGCCCGGGCCGCCGCCGCCGTGGGGGATGCAGAAGGTCTTGTGCAGGTTCAGGTGGCAGACGTCGGCGCCCAGCTCACCCGGGCGCGCCAGGCCCACCAGGGCGTTCATGTTGGCGCCGTCCAGGTACACCTGCCCGCCGTGGGCGTGCACGGTCTCGCAGATGGTCTTCACCTGGGCCTCGAACACGCCGTGGGTGCTCGGGTAGGTGATCATCAGCGCCGCGAGCTTGTCGGCGTGCTTCGCGACCTTGGCCTCCAGGTCCGCCAGGTCGATGTCGCCCCGGTCGTCGCAGGCGACGGGCACCACCTGGAAGCCCGCCATGACGGCGCTGGCCGGGTTGGTGCCGTGGGCCGACGTGGGGATCAGGCACACGTCGCGGTGCCCCTGCCCCCGGTTCTCGTGCCAGGCGCGGATGACCAGCAGGCCGGTGTACTCGCCTTGGCTGCCGGCGTTGGGCTGCAGGCTCACGGCGTCGAAGCCGGTGACCTCGGCCAGCCAGGACTCCAGATCGGTGAACAGGGTCGCGTAGCCGGCAGCCTGCTCCGCAGGCGCGAAGGGGTGCAGGGCCCCGAACTCGGGCCAGCTCACCGCCTGCATCTCGGTGGTGGCGTTGAGCTTCATGGTGCAGGAGCCCAGCGGGATCATGCTCGTGGTCAGCGAGAGGTCCTTGCCCTGGAGCCGGTGCATGTAGCGCAGCAGCTCGTGCTCGGCGTGGAAGGCGCTGAAGTTCGGGTGGGTCATGAACGGGCTGGTGCGCGCCCAGGGGGTGCCAGCGAAGTCGCTGGCCAGGGCGCCGTCCAGATCCGCCGCCAGCTCGGCCGCCGTGAAGTCCACGTCGTCCTCGGCGAAGATCTCGAACAGGTCGTCCAGCACCTCGAGGGTGATCGTCTCGTCCAGCGCCACGCCCACCCGGGCCTTGCCGGGGAAGCGGCGCAGGTTGATGCCGTGGGCCACCGCGCGGTCGTGGATCTCTTCCGCCGCCTGGGGGCTGGCCACGGCCACCGTGAAGGTGTCGAACCGGGTGCCCTCGCTGGGGGTCAGGCCCAGCTTCGTCAACCCCGCGGCCAGCAGCTCGGTGAGCCCCTTCACCCGGCGGGCGATGCGCGCCAGCCCTTCGGGTCCGTGGTAGACGCCATACATGCCCGCCATGACGGCCAGCAGCACCTGCGCCGTGCAGATGTTGCTGGTGGCCTTGTCGCGGCGGATGTGCTGCTCACGGGTCTGCAGGGCCAGCCGGTAGGCGGGCCGCCCGGCGCTGTCCTGGCTGACGCCCACGATGCGGCCGGGGATCTGGCGCTTGTACTCCTCGCGGGTGGCGAAGAAGGCCGCGTGGGGGCCGCCGAAGCCCAGGGGCACGCCGAAGCGCTGGCTGTTGCCCAGGGCCACGTCGGCGCCCTGCTCGCCCGGTGGGGTCATGAGGGTGCAAGCCAGCAGGTCGGTGGCCATGACCACCAACGCGCCCGCGGCGTGGGTCCGCTCGATCAGCGCCTTGTGATCGTGGATCACGCCGTGGGTGTCGGGGCTCTGCAGCAGCACGCCGAAGTGGTCGGCCCCCACCTCGAGGGCAGCGGGATCGCCCACCTGCACCTGGATGCCCAGCGGCCACGCCCGGGTCTGCACCACGGCGATGGTCTGCGGGTGGCAGGTCTCGGCCACGAAGAAGGTGTTGCGCTTCTGGCGGGCCACCGCGTGGCACAGGGCCATGGCCTCGGCCGCCGCGGTGGCCTCGTCCAGCAGTGAGCTGTTGGTCAGGGGCAGCCCGGTGAGATCCGCCACCATCGTCTGGAAGTTGATCAGCGCCTCCAGGCGGCCCTGCGCGATCTCGGCCTGGTAGGGGGTGTACTGGGTGTACCATCCCGGGTTCTCCAGGATGTTGCGCTGAATCACCGGCGGGGTGTGCGTGCCGTGGTAGCCCATGCCGATCAGCGAGCGCAGGGGCACGTTGTCGTCGGCCAGCAGCCGCAGGCGGTCCAACGCGGCCTGCTCGCCGTGAGCGGGCGGCAGGTTCAGGCGCTCGGCGCTGCGGATCTGCCCCGGCAGGGCGGCGTCCGTCAGGGCGTCGAGATCGGCGAAGCCGAGCTCACCCAGCATGGCCTGCTGATCGGCCGGCGAGGGGCCGATGTGGCGGCGGGCGAAGTCATCGGTGGGGGCGAGCAGGTCGAGCAGGGCCATGGGCGGCCTCCCGGCGTGTTCAAGGGCCGGACTATACCCGAAGGGCAGCCGGGCGGGGGTTGGGATTCGTGCGTGCGCGGGTCCCGTGCCGGCGAAGGCCGCTGGGGCGGCGTGGCCGGGCTGCCCCAGCCTTGCTGGCCTGCGCGGAGACCGCCGATTGGCTCTGCATGGCACCGGTGACAGCGACGGCGCGCACGCCGATCTCCAGGAGGGCCTCGGTGGGCAGCGGGCGCAGCCCCCTGATCGCCGTGGGGGCGCTCCTGGTTGTCCTGGGGGTGGGCACCTGGTGGCTGGTGGACAGCGCCTTTGAGCTCGACAGGGCGCGCCGCAGCACCCGCGATCTCACCAAGCTCGCCACTGCCCGTGCCACCTTGGAGCGGGAGCTGGCCGGTCGGGTCCAGGGCCTGAGGCTCCTGGCCACCGATCCCGACCTGTTGGCCCACGGCGCCGACCACCGGGCCGAGGTCGAGGCGCACCTGCTTGCGGCGATGTGGCTGAAACCTCAGGTGGATCACCTGCGCTGGATCACGCCCGATGGCATGGAGGCGGTGCGGGTCAACCAGGGCCCCGACGGCCCCCGCGCCGTGCCCGCGGTGGAGCTGCAGACGAAGCGGGACCGGCCCTACCTGGCGCCCATGTTGGCCCTGCGGGCGGGCGAGGCCTACGTGTCGCCCGTGGAGCCGAACGTCGAGCATGGGCAGGTGGAGCGGCCGCTGAAGCCCGTGCTGCGTTTCGCCGTGCCTGCCGGGATTGGGACGGCGGCCGACGACGGGGTGCTGGTGAAGAACGTGCGGATCGATGCGCTGTTGGCGCGCCTGGCCGAGGACCTGGCGCTGCCCCGGGCGGGGTTTCACATGCTCAGCACCGACGGCGCCTGGATCTACCCGCAGGCCGCCGGCGAGGCGGGCCTGCCCGCGGGCGCCCCAGCGGACCGCTTCGATCGGCGGCACCCCGAGGCCTGGGCCACCATGCGAGGCCAGACCCACGGGACCTTCAGCACCGCTGCCGGCGACTTCGCCTTCGTCTGGCTCCGGCCCGTGCGCTGTGTGGAGCGCCTGAGCCCGCAGTCGGCGCCGGGCTGGGTGCTCGTTCTGCTCGAGCCCCACGGGTCGGTGCGGGAGCGCTGGTGGCTCATCGCCACCCCGCGGCTCCTGGCGTCGACGGCGCTGGGGGCGCTCGGGCTGGCCCTGATCCTGTTGTGGGTCCGGGCCCGCGCGCGGCTGCGGCAGGTGGGGCGCGCGCAGCAGCGGGCGGTGGCCGCGGTCGAGGCCGCGGCCGGGGGCTTGCTGGTGGTGGATCCGAGGGGCGCGGTGGAGCTGGCCAACGCGAGCCTGCGGGCCTTGGGCGATCCGGTCCGCCTGATGGGAGCGCTGCCCCCCGAGGCCTGGGGCGCGGGCGGGTGGTCGGGCGAGATCGAGCTCGCCGAGGACCGCGAGCGCCGCTGCCTGCTGGCGAGCTGGACGCCCGTGGTCGATGAGGGCCGGCCGTTGGGACACGTGGGCACGTTCACCGACATCAGCCGCCGCAAGCGGCGGGAGCGGCTGCTGGCGGCGCTGGCCCACACCGACGCCCTCACCGGGCTGGCGAACCGCGCGGCCCTGGCGGCCGCCCTCGAAGGCGCCCTGGCCGAGGCGCGGGCGCAGGGCGACCGGTTCGGGGTGGTGATGCTGGATCTGGACGCCTTCAAGCCCGTCAACGACACCCACGGGCACGCCGCGGGGGACTTCGTGCTGAAGACCGTCGCGGAGCGCCTGCAGGCGCAGGTGCGCCGGTTCGACGTGGTGGCACGGCTGGGGGGCGACGAGTTCGTGCTGCTGATCGACAAGGTGCGCGCCCAGGCCGCCCTCGACCGGGTGGTGGCCTCGCTGGTGGCCGTGGTGGCCGAGCCCATCGCGCTGCCCAGCGGCATGGTGGTGCAGGTGTCGGCCAGCGCCGGCGCGCTCCTGGGCGGGGCCGAGAGCACGGTGGACGGGCTGCTGGCGGCGGTGGACCGGGCCATGTACCGCGACAAGGGCCTGCGGCGCGAGGCCTCGCGGGCCGAGGCGGAGGAGGCTTGAACGGCGTCCGCAGCCGGCCGACGATGGGCCCGCACACCCACGCCGGAGGCTCCCATGTCGATGTACGCCGTCCCCGACCGGGTCTGGGCGGGCAGCCAGAGCCCGATCATCACCCCCGACGACTTCCGCCGGGAGTGGTTCCGCGCCTTCTATGACCCCGATGGCTTCTGGCTCGACGTCACCCGGCGCTTGATTCACTGGCAGAAGGCGCCCACCGAGGGTGCCTACGGCGACTTCCACAGCGTCAAACACAGCCCCATCACCTGGTTCGCCGACGGGCGCCTGAACGTCACCGAGAGCTGCGTGGATCGGCACGCCGAGGCCCAGCCCGACAAGGTGGCGATCCTGTGGGAGGGCGACGAGCCGGGCGACGTGCGGCGGCTCACCTACCGCGAGCTGCACCGCGAGGTGTGCAAGACGGCCAACGCCCTGGCGGCGCTGGGCCTGAAGAAGGGCGAGCGGGTCATCCTGTACATGGGCATGGTGCCCGAGGCGGCCATCGCCATGTTGGCCTGCGCCCGGCTGGGGGCCATCCACTCGGTGGTGTTCGGCGGCTTCAGCGCCGAGGCCCTGCGCGACCGGGTGCGCGACTGCGAAGCCGAGATGGTGATCACCCAGGACGAGGGCCTGCGCGGCGGGCGCGTCATCCCCTTGAAGCAGGTGTGCGACGAGGCACTGGAGGGCGAGCACGGCGTGCGCAAGGTGCTGGTGTACCAGCGCACGGGCAACCCGGTGGGCTGGAAGCCCGACCGCGATGTGTGGTGGCACGAGGCGGTGGGCGGGGCCAGCGACGAGCGGCCCGCCACGCCCGTGGAGGCCGAGCACCCGCTGTTCATCCTCTACACCTCGGGCAGCACCGGCCGGCCCAAGGGCGTCGTGCACACCTCGGGCGGCTACCTGACCTACGCCGCCTACACCCACCGGGTGGTGTTCGATCTGCGCGACGACGACGTGTACGCCTGCATGGCCGACGTGGGCTGGATCACCGGCCACAGCTACATCGTCTACGGGCCGCTGGCCAACGGGGCCACCACCTTCATGTTCGAGTCCACGCCGGTGTACCCCGACGCCGGGCGCTACTGGGACATGGTGGCCCGCCACAAGATCACCGTGTTCTACACGGCGCCCACGGCCATCCGGGCGCTGGCGGCCCACGGCGAGGGCCCCGTGAAGGCCCACGACCGCCGCAGCCTGCGGGTGCTGGGCACGGTGGGCGAGCCCATCAACCCCGAGGCGTGGGAGTGGTACTACAACGTGGTGGGCGAGGGGCGCTGCAACATCGTCGACACCTGGTGGCAGACCGAGACGGGCGGCATCAGCATCAGCCCCATCGCGCCGGCCACGGCCACCAAGCCGGGGGCCGCCACCCTGCCCATGCCGGGCATCGTGCCGCAGATCGTCGATGAGCAGGGGCGGGTGCTGCGGGGCCCGGGCCAGGGCTATCTGTGCATCGCCTACCCCTGGCCCGGCCAGGCCCGCACCGTGTGGGGGGATCACGCGCGGTTCTTCACCACGTACTTCAGCACCTACGACGGCAAGTACTTCACCGGTGACGGCTGCCACCGCGACGAGGACGGCTACCACTGGATCACCGGCCGGGTGGACGACGTGCTGAACGTGAGCGGCCACCGGATGGGCACCGCCGAGTTCGAGGCGGCCCTGGTGTTCGCCGAGGCGGTGGCCGAGGCGGCCGTGGTGGGCTACCCGCACCCCGTGAAGGGCCAGGGGGTGTATGCCTATGTGGTGGCTCAGCCCGGCGAAGTGTTGGACACCGCCGCCCTGGACGCCCTGAACGCCATCGTGCGCCAGCGCATCGGCGCCCACGCTCGGGTGGACCGCTTCCAGGTGGTGCCGGGGCTGCCCAAGACCCGCTCGGGCAAGGTCATGCGGCGGATCCTGCGCAAGGTGGCCGAGGGCCGCGGCGACGAACTGGGGGACACCAGCACCCTGGCCGATCCCGAGGTGGTCGAGGCGATCCGGGCGGGATACAGCCCGGGCTGAGCGTGGGGGGGCGGCGCGCGGGGCCGTCAGGCCTTGTGGATGCCGTGCTTCTTCAGCAGCTCGCGCAGGTGGTACCGGGTGAGCCCCGCGGCCCGCGAGGCCTGGCTGATGTTGCCGTCGTGGCGGTCCATCAGCCGCGCCAGGTAGATGCCCTCGAACTCGTCGAGCAGCGCCTGCTTGGCGTCCTTGAACTCCAGGTCGATGTTCACGCCCCACTGCAGATCAGCGCCGCCGACGCTGGGGACGGGGCTGGGGGCGGGCGCCGGGGCAGGGGCGCTCAGCGCCAGGGGGCCCGTGCCGATGAAGAAGTCGCCGCGGGTCAGCACGGGGCCGTCGCCCAGGCTGGTGGCCCGCTCGCACACGTTCTTCAGCTCGCGGATGTTGCCGGGCCAGCGCTTCTCCTGCAGGGCCAGCAGGGCGTCGGGGCTGGCGGACAGGGGCTCGCGGCCCTGCTCCAGCCGGCGCTCGTTGGCGCGGGCCAGGAAGTGCTCCACCAGCAGAGCCACGTCGCTGGGGCGCTTGCGCAGGGGCGGCAGGGTCAGGGCCACCACGCTCAGGCGGAAGTACAGGTCCTCGCGGAAGGTGCCGGCGGTGACCATGTCGCGCAGATCGCGGTTGGTGGCCGCCACCACCCGCACGTCCACCTTGATGGTCTTGTCGCTGCCCACCCGCTTCAGCTCGCGGTTCTCCAGCACCCGCAGCAGCTTGGGCTGCAGCGCCAGATCCAGCTCGCCGATCTCGTCGAGGAAGATGGTGCCGCCGTCGGCCTGCTCGAACACCCCGCGGTGCTGGGCGATGGCGCCGGTGAAGCTGCCCTTCTCGTGGCCGAACAGGGTGCTCTCGATGAGCTCGCGGGGGATGGCCGAGCAGTCCAGCACCACGAAGGGCTTCTTGGCCCGTGGGCTCTTGTCGTGGATGGACCGGGCCACCATCTCCTTGCCGGTGCCCGTCTCGCCCTGCACCAGCACGGTGAGCTCGCTGGGGGCGATGCGCTCGAGCTGGGCGAAGATCTGCCGCATGGGCACGCTGGTGCCCAGCACGTGCCCGAAGCGATCGCGGTCCGACAGCTCGATGGTGAGGATGTCGCGGGTGGGCTGGAACTTGAGGATGGTCTTGCCCGCCCGGAACACCGTGCCCGGCCGCAGGAAGATCTCACGGATGCGCACGTCGCCGTAGAAGGTGCCGTTGGTGCTGCCCACGTCCCGCAGGATGTAGCCCCGGTCCCCCGCCACGATGCTGAAGTGCTGGGTGCTCACCGAGCTGTCGGTGAGCGTCAGATCACACACCGGGCTGCGGCCCACGGTGACTTCTTCGGCAGCCACCTCCAGCTCGCGGCCCGCGTCGGGGCCCTCGAGCACCACCAGCTTGCTCTTGCGCAGGCGCTTGGCGGTGGGGCGGTTGTCCACGAAGACGGTCTTGAGCGCGGCGTTGTCGCGCACGTCTGCCCCTTGCGTCGCCATGGGCCCTCCTCGTCGCATCCGGATGGCTTGTCGAGTTGCCGGCCTTTGCCACACCCGGCGCATGGATTTCAACGATTTCCCGCGGAGTTTTTGAGATATATCGCCCCGATGGAGGGTGCACTGGCCACCGCTGAGGTGCTCGACCTGCTCAAGGGGCAGGGCCTGATCACCGAGATGACCGCCCGCGACGCGCGGGTGCGCGAGGCGGCGCAGCGCGCGCGGCTGCGCAAGGCCCGCGACCAGGCCCCCGGCCGGTTTGCGGATGCCATCGGGGCCATCGAGCTGCTGGCCAGCCTGGAGCTGCCCCGGGCCGACGGCGCCGGGCCCCTGGACGACGAGGTGATCACCGCCGCAGTGGCCGAGGCCGCTGGGCTGCCCTGGCGCCGGCTGGATCCCCTGGAGCTGGATATCCAGACGGTCACCGCCGCGCTGTCGAAGCCCTACGCGCAGCGCCACGACTGTCTGGTGCTGGGCGAGGTGGAGGGCGAGCTCGAGGTGGCGGTCATCGAGCCGCGGGCCCACGAGCTGCTCGAGGCCATCCGCCGCCTGACGGGCCGCCCGGTGCGGCCGGTGCTGGCCACCCGCACCGACATCCAGCGCATCATCCGCGAGTTCTATGGCTTCCGGCGCAGCATTCTGGCCGCCGAGCGCGAGTATGGGGGCGACCGCGGCGCCGCGGATCTGGAGCGGCTGTTCCACATCCAGTCCGACGCCGAGCTCGAGGCCACCGATCGACACATCGTGGCTGCCAGCGACTACCTGCTGCGCCACGGGGCCGATCAGGGGGCCAGCGACATCCACGTGGAGCCCAAGCGCGACGGCGCCCGGGTGCGCTACCGCATCGACGGGGTGCTGCACACCGTGCACCGCCTGCCCCGCGCCGTGGTGCCGCCGCTCACCAGCCGCCTGAAGATGATGGCGCGCATGGACATCGCCGAGCGGCGCAAGCCCCAGGACGGGCGCATCAAGCTGGTGCAGGGCGACCGCGAGATCGAGATGCGGGTCAGCACCATGCCCACCGTCTTCGGCGAGAAGGTGGTGATGCGGATCTTCGACCCGGACGTGCTGCTGGCGGATCTGGACCGGCTGGGCTTCACGCCCACCCAGCGGCAGGTGTGGGACGGCCTGATCCACCGGCCCTACGGCATCATCCTGCTGACGGGGCCCACGGGCTCGGGCAAGACCACCACGCTGTACTCCAGCCTGGACGCCCTGGCGGACGACGACGTGAACGTGGTGACCATCGAGGATCCCATCGAGATGGTCACCGACCGCTTCAACCAGGTGGCGGTGAACCCGAAGGTGGGGGTGACCTTCGCCTCGGCGCTGCGCACGGTGCTGCGGCAGGATCCCGACATCATCATGGTGGGCGAGATCCGCGACCTGGAGACGGCGCGCTACGCGGTGCAGGCGGCGCTGACGGGGCACCTGGTGTTCTCGACCCTGCACACCAACGACGCGGTGGGGGCCTTCCACCGGCTCATCGACCTGGGGGTCGAGCCCTTCCTGGTGGCCAGCACGGTCATCGGGGTGGCTGCGCAGCGGCTGGTGCGCCGGGTGTGCCCGAGCTGCGCCACCGACGCCCTGTTGCCCGCCGACGAGGCCCGGGCCATGGGGCTGCCGGTGCACGACGCCGACGGGGTGGCCGTGCGCGAGGGGGCGGGCTGCGTGGAGTGCCGCAAGACGGGCTACAAGGGCCGGGTGGGCGTGTTCGAGCTGCTGGCGGTGGACCGGGGCGTGCGGGCGGCCGTGCACGACGGCGCCGACGGCGATCGACTCCTGCAGGCGGCGCGCGCCGCCGGTATGATGCGGCTGCGCGAAGCGGCGCTCACCCAGATGCTCAGCGGCACGACGAGCGTGGCCGAGGTGGCGCGGGTGACCACGCTCATCGACGAGGGGGGCTGAGATGGCGAAGCGCGCGGGGGTGATCGGTGGGGGAAGCTGGGGCACGGCCCTGGCCAAGGTGCTGTGCGCCAACCACGACGAGGTGGTGATCTGGGCGCGGGATCCCGCGGTGGCCCAGGCCATCACGCACGAGCACCGCAACCCCAAGTACCAGCGGGAGATCGAGCTGCCGGCCAACCTGGTGGGCACGTCGGACTTGAAGGCGGCGGTGCAGGACGTGGAGCTGGTGTGCGTGGTGGTGCCCAGCCACGCCATGCGCGCGGTGATGGGGCACGTGGCCTTCGACCTGGCCCCCGGCGTGCCCATCGTCAGCGCCTCGAAGGGCATCGAGAACGACAGCCTGGCCACCATGGAGGATGTGCTGACGGACGTGCTGCCGCGGCACCTGTGGGCGGATCTGGCCTTCTTGTCGGGGCCCAGCTTCGCCCGCGAGACCCTGCTGGAGATGGCCACGGCGGTCACGGTGGCCGCGCGCTTCCACGGGGTGGCCGAGCAGGTGCAGCGGGCCTTCAGCACCGACTGGTTCCGCTGCTACACCACCGAGGACGTCACCGGCGTGGAGCTGGGCGGGGCCTTGAAGAACGTAGTGGCCATCGCGGCGGGTGTGGCCGACGGCATGGGCCTGGGCCACAACAGCCGGGCGGCGCTGATCACCCGCGGCATCGCCGAGATCTCGCGGCTGGCGGTGCAGCGCGGCGCCAACGCCCAGACCCTGGCGGGGCTGGCGGGCATGGGCGACCTGGTGCTGACGTGCACCGGCGGCCTGTCGCGCAACCGGCACGTGGGCGTGGAGCTGGGCAAGGGCAAGACCCTGGCCGAGATCCTCGACGGCATGAGCCAGGTGGCCGAGGGCGTGCGCACGGCCAAGAGCGCCTGGCACCTGGCCCAGCGCGAGGGCGTGGACATGCCCATCACCGACCAGGTGTACCGCATGATCTACGAGGACAAGCCCGCCCGCCGGGCCCTGGCGGATCTGATGAGCCGCCGCCTGAAGCACGAACGCACCGGCTGATGGGGCGGATCCTCCCCGCGCTCGGCGCGCTGCTGGCGCTGATCCCCGCCGCGGGGGCGGCGCCGCCCGCGGTGCGCGCCGACTCCATCAGCCCCCGGGCGGCGCGGATCTACGCCGACAGCGATCCATGGGCGGGGGTGAAGCGGCGGGTCGAGGCCCTGATGGGTGTGTACCTGGTCGATCCCCCGCGCCGGCACGAGAGCGAGCGGGTGCACGTCACCGACGGCACCCGCGTGCGCATCGACCTGTGGGTGCCCGTGTCGCGGCTGACGGACGCCGAGCTGAAGACCCGGGCCGTCGAGTGGTTGGTGTTCGGTCGCACCCAGTACGCCAGCGGCGTGCGGGGGATCTTCAGCGAGATGGCGGGGATCCAGGACGTGGTGCTGGTGTTCCACGAGGTCATCCGCCCCGACAACACAGGGCGGCGCCGCAACCGCGACAAGGCCGAGCAGATCAAGCGCTACCTGGCCATCCAGCTCACCCGCAAGCAGTTCCTGCGCTTCGATCCCGCGCCCGTCGAGGGCTGCGTGGCCCGCGGCGACTGCTCGGCGCTGTTCCGCAGCGCCTTCACCAGCGTGCGCTTCGACCGGCGCCACACCGCCGCCCGCCGCCAGGCCGAGGATGGGGCATGACCGACGAGACCTGGACCCTGCGCCGGGTGCTGACCTGGACCACCGGCTTCTTCGAGGGCAAGGGCCTGCCCCAGCCCCGCCTGGACGCCGAGCTGATCATCGGCGACGCCCTGGGCATGGCCCGGCTGGATCTGTACCTGCAGATCGACAAGCCGCTGCTGCCCGAGGAGCTGGCCGCCATCCGGGCGCGGGTGAAGCGCCGGGCGGCCCACGAGCCGGTGGCCTACATCGTGGGGTCGCGAGGCTTCTGGTCGCTGGATCTGCAGGTGGACGCCCGGGTGCTGGTGCCGCGGCCCGAGACCGAGCTGCTGGTGGAGCGCGCGCTGGCCCGGCTGGAGGGCGTGGACGCGCCGACGGTGGTGGACGTGGGCACGGGCAGCGGCTGCGTGGCGCTGGCCCTGGCTGAGGCCCGGCCCGACGCCACGGTGATCGCGGTGGATCTCTCGCCCGACGCCCTGGCGGTGGCCGAGGCCAACCGGGCGGCGGTGGGGGTGAGCAACCTGGAGCTGCGCCACGGGGACGTGTTGGCCCCCGTGCCCGAGCGCGGCCTGGATCTGGTGGTGAGCAACCCGCCCTACATCCCCACGGGCGATCTGGCCGGCCTGATGCCCGACGTGCGGCGCTATGAGCCCCGGATGGCTTTGGATGGCGGCCCCGACGGGCTGGTGATCATCCGGCGGCTCATCGCCCAGGCTGCCGAGCGGCTGCGGCCGGGTGGGGGCCTGCTGATCGAGATCGGCTACGACCAGGGTGAGGCCCTGCGCGGCCTCCTCACCGGCGACCCTCACTGGACCGCCGTGGCGATTCACCCGGATCTCGCCGGCCAGGATCGCGTGGCCGAGGCCGAGGCTGCCGGTTGATCTGCGCGGTCCGCAAAGGATAGAAACCCGCTCATTCTGCTGGAGGGGTCTGGCCCATGACCGATGCCACCAAGCCGCTCGACCGCATGGCGCGTGCCCATGAGGAGGAGTATTTCCGGACGCACAACCGGGATCTCATCGACGCGCTGAAGGCCAAGCTGGAGCGCCACGACCGGGCCGAGGGCCTGGCCGAGGCCACCCACATCCACGACGAGGCGTTGCTGGAGCGGGTGGCCGCGCAGGGCATCGACAAGGACTCGATGGCCGTGATCCACCTGGTGCCGCTGCTGCAGGTGGCCTGGGCCGACGGCGAGATCCAGCCGGACGAGAAGGACCTGATCCTCGAAGCTGCGACCCTGTACGGCATCGCCGAGGGCCCTGCCCGGGCCCGGCTGGACGCGATGCTGAAGGCCCCGCCGAGCGCCGAGTTCGTGGACGCGGCCATCGACTTCATCAAGGCCCTGCTGGCGGCGCTGCCCGAGGGTGAGGCCGAGCAGGCTTGCGAGAACATGACCACCCTGGCGCTGCACGTGGCCGAGGCCAACGGCGGGCTGTTCGGGCTGATCGGCAAGGTCGAGGCCAGCGAGAAGGCCGCCCTGCGGGCCATCGCCGACAAGCTGTCGGCGGACTACCCGCACGCGGCCGAGCACCTGCTCGAGCGGCTCTGAGACGGGCCTGAAGGGGGCCTCCGGGCGCCCGTTTTGGGGACCGGCAGGTGCGCCGCCGGCCCTGATCGGCGGCGCCCCAAGGGCCCGGATCCGGCTCACCCAAAAAGTTGCCTGCCCTGATCGGGTGGCCTATACCTTCGAACACGGGGCGCGTCCCGTTTCGACGCGCCGCCGGCACCAGACCCGGGCCCCACTGGTTGGGGGTTCGGCCCTTCAAGCATGGGTTTCTGGGGCCCAAGGTGCTGTCCGGCGAAGACGTGAGGTCGCGGTGAAGAAGACCGACGAGAGAGTCACGACGACCACCGTCACGACGGCGACCGACGCACCGTCGTCGGCGGGGGTCGCGGCGGTGCTGACCGTCGAGGAGGAGCGGGTCTTGCGCATGCGCAGTGGGGCCACCGTGCCCGAGACCGAGACCCTCGGCAGCAAGCTCGACGGCGTGCAGGCCGACGTGGTGGACGAGGTGGCCGCCCGGCTGCGCCTCATCGAGGCCGAGCTGCTGAGCCGCCAGCCCACCGCCGACACCGAGCGCACCCGACGCATCGTCGAGATGCTCAAGCGCAAGGCGGACTGAACCGCCCCGGCGCGCCCCTCGGGCGGCGCCCCGAGCCGCCAGCCGCCCCCTCGGGTGGGCTGGCCACTCCCCCTGCCACGCTGGACACCATGCCCCACTGCCGGTGAGGTGCGTGCGCCCCAGCGGATGCGTTGGCCTGGGCCCGCCGGGGCCGCTAGGCTTGGTCCCGCGCTTGCAACCATCCAGCGCACCCCCGTTCATCGACCCCAGGGCCGCCCATGTCGCTCGTCCTTCGCGTCTTCGCCGTCGTCGCGCTCCTCGCCTCCGCGGCCTGGGCCCAGACCACCCCCCGGGTGCTCGTCATCTTCGACACCTCGGGCTCGATGCTCTGGGACTACGAGGGCGGCACCGACTGCCGGGGGGACGGCAGCAACGACTTCCCCCACACGAACCCGGCCTGCCAGCTCGGCAGCCGGATGTTCCACGCCAAGCAGGCGTTGTTCCGCATCGTCCAGCAGACGGACGGCGTGGAGTTCGGGCTCATGCGCTACGGGCAGCTCGAGCCCGGCGACGCCGGCTTCGGCCAGCAGCAGCAGCAGGTGGGGGCCCAGTACCGCGACGGCGCGGGCAACCTGCTCGACATCAACTACGACGGCTCCACCAACGGCTGCGGGCCCGCGGATCTACTGGTGGATCCCAGCCCCGCCAGCGAGGCCGCGGTGCTGCGCTGGCTGGACAACCGCGAGAACTACCCGGCGGACAAGGAGCTGCGGGCCAACGGCTACACCCCGCTGACCTTCAGCATGCAGAGCGCCCGTGAGGCGCTGCTGCGCATCATCGCCGACGATCCCGAAGCGGACTGCCGGCCGTACTACGTGCTGCTGCTCACCGACGGCTACCAGCAGTGCCCGGGGGAGGACGCCAGCGACGCGGCCTACCGGGCGCGGGTGGCCCGCGAGCTGGAGGAGCTGGCCCGGGGGCTGCGCAACCTGCGGGTGCAGGGGGCGCGGGCCGAGGTGCGCACCTTCGTGGTGGGCTTCGGGCCGGGCACGGCCTTCGCCACCGAGTTGGATCAGATGGCCCGCGCGGGCGGCACGGCCGTGGACGCCAACGGCCGGCCCGATTTGCTCAACGGCACGGCCTACCAGGCCAACGATCCGGCGGGGCTGGTGGCGGCGCTGGGCCAGGCGGTGGGCAACGCTCGCCCCCGCGAGCTGTGCGACGGCGACGACAACGACTGCGACGGGCGGACCGACGAGGACTTCCCGCAGCTCGGGCGGCCCTGCTCGGTGGGCAGCGGCGAGTGCCGCACCGACGGGGTGATCCAGTGCGCGGCCGACGGCAGCGGCACGGTGTGCAGCGCCGATCCGGGCGACGCGGGCCTGGAGAACTGCAACGGCCTGGACGACGACTGCGATGGGCAGGTGGACGAGGGCGTGCGCAACCGCTGCGGCGACTGCGGCCCCGAGCCCGGCGAGCTGTGCAACGGGCTGGACGACGACTGCGACGGCGCCGTGGACGAGGGCACGCTGAACGCCTGCGGGAGCTGCGGCCGCCTGCCGGTGGAGGTGTGCAACCAGCGCGACGACGACTGCGACGGGCGGGTGGATGAGGGCACGCAGAACGCCTGCGGCGGCTGCGGCCAGGCCCCGGTGGAGGTGTGCAACGCCAACAACGAGTGCCTGGACGACGACTGCGACAACCGCATCGACGAGGGGCTGAACTGCCCCCGCTGCAACTGCCAGCCCCGGGCCGAGCAGTGCAACGGCATGGACGACGACTGCGACAACACCATCGACGAGGGCGTGCTGAACCGCTGCGGCCGCTGCGGCCCCGAGCCGCAGGAGATCTGCAACGGGCTGGACGACGACTGCGACGGCAACCTGGACGAGGCCTTCCCCGAGGCCGGCCAGCGCTGCGGCGAGGCCGTGGGCGTGTGCACCCAGGGCAACTTCCGCTGCGTCAGCGGCGAGCTGGTGTGCGGCGGCGGCAACGCCCCCAGCCAGGAGGTCTGCGACGACCTGGACAACGACTGCGACGGCACGGTGGACGAGGGCGCGGCGAACGCCTGCGGCTGGTGCGGCCTGCCCCGGCTGGAGGTCTGCGACAACATCGACAACGACTGCGACGGCAACACCGATCGCGGTGGCGATCTGTGCCGGCAGCCCGCCGAGTGCGTGAACGGCGAGTGCGCGCCCCCCTGCGAGGTGGGGGAGTGCTTCGGCGGGCGGGTGTGCGTGGCGGGGGTGTGCCTGACCCCGTGCCGCAACACCGAGTGCCCCGACGGCTGGGTCTGCCAGGACGGCACCTGCAACGACCCCTGCGTGGGCATCCCCTGCGACGAGGGCACCTACTGCTCGCTGGGGCGGTGCATCGACAGCGACTGCCACGATCCGGCCAACCCCTGCGCCGCCGGCGAAATCTGCGCCAACGGCCGCTGCGCGCGGGACGCCTGCGCCGACGCCGGGTGCGCCCCCGGTCAGGGCTGCGTGGACGGCCGCTGCTTCGACGCCTGCGAGGGGGTGCGCTGCACCGACGGCACCCTCTGCTACAACGGCGAGTGCGTGGCCGATCCCTGTAGCCGGGTGAGCTGCCCGTTCCCCACCACCTGCATCGAGGGCCGCTGCGTCGAGGACGCCTGCTTCGAGGTGGACTGCGACGTGGGGCACGTGTGCGTGGCGGGCCAGTGCATCGAGGATCCGTGCAACCGCGTGACCTGCCCGGGCGGCGCCCTGTGCCACCGCGGCCGCTGCGCCGATCCGGGCGCGGGCGTGGGCTACAACGACGATCCGGCCGATCCGGGCAGCGCCCCCAGCGCGGGCGCCGACATGGGCCCCAAGGGCCAGAGCCAGGTGGCGGACGAGGGCTGCTACTGCGACGCGGGGGCCACCGGGCGGGGCCCGAGCGGCGGCCTCTGGCTGGCCCTGATCGGCCTGATCACGCTGGGTCGGCGGCGGCGGCGCTTGCCCTGAGCGAGCGTTGGGGCCAAGATGCGCCGCTTTAGCGACGCGCAGAGAGGCCCACCATGGCCAACATCCCGAAGAACCCGGTGAGCCTGACCGGCGCCCAGAAGCGCTTCCTGCGCGGCCTGGGCCACAGCCTCCACCCGGTGGTGCAGGTGGGCCAGCACGGGGTCAGCCGGGGGGTCATCCTGGCCACCCGCGAGGCCCTGCGCCAGCACGAGCTGATCAAGATCTCGGTGGGCCGCGACGGGCCGGTGGACCGCAAGACGGCCCCCGGGCTGCTGGCCGACGGCTGCGGCGCTCACGTGGCGCAGGTCATCGGCCGCACCGCGCTGCTGTACCGCCGCCGCCACGACGATCCGGCCATCGCGCTGCCCGGGGTGTTCGAGGAGGGGCCGCGGCCCGGCCCCGACGACGGGGACGAAGGGGACGCCTGATGATCCTGCAGATGGACAGCCAGCACCCCTCGCCCTATCGCATCGAGCGGGTGGTGACCTTCCTGAACGACGACGGGGTGATCGCCCTGCCGACGGACTGCTCGTATTCGCTGGCGTGCCTGCCCAACCGCAAGACGGCGGTGGACAAGCTCATCGCCCTGCGGCGGCTGGATCCCGACAAGCCCCTGGCGCTGATGTTCCGTGATCTGAAGCACGTGGCCGAGTACGCCCAGGTGGATGACAACGCCTTCCGGCTGCTGCGGCGGCTGGTGCCCGGGCCGTACGTCTTCATCCTCGAGGCCAACCGCAAGCTGCCGCGCTTCATCAGCGACAAGCGCAAGCACATCGGCTGCCGCGTGCCCGATCACGGGGTGCCGCAGGCCATCATCGACGCGGTGGACATGCCGCTCATCGTCACCAGCGCCATCGATCCCGACAGCGGCATGCAGCTCGTGGATCCCTGGTCGGTGGAGGGCGTGTTCGGCCACGGCATCTCGGCGGTGCTCGACGGCGGCGACGTGCCCGGGCAGTTCAGCAGCATCATCGACCTCTGCGGCGAGGAGTACACCGTCGTCCGCGAGGGCCTGGGCGACGTGAGCATGTTCCGCTGAGCGGGCTCGACCGTGACGGGGCGCAGGCGATCATCCACCGCCTGGGCCTGCAGCCCCACCCCGAGGGGGGCTGGTACCGTGAGACCTGGCGGGCCGAGGGCCCTGGGCGCGGCGCCGCCACCGCCATCCACTTCCTGCTGCAGGCCGGCGAGCGCAGCCACTGGCATCGGGTGCGCGACGCCAGCGAGGTGTGGCTGTGGCACGCCGGCGCGCCGTTGGCGTTGTCTCTGGCGCCCACCGCGGCGGGCCCGGTGACGGCGCACCGGCTGGGCCCCGACGTGCTGGCCGGCGAGGCACCGCAGGTCGTGGTGGCCCCCGACGCCTGGCAGGCGGCCGAGAGCCTGGGCGCCTGGACGCTGGTGAGCTGCGTGGTTGCCCCCGCCTTCGAGTTCAGCGCTTTCGAGCTGGCCCCGCCCGGCTGGGCGCCCGGCCAACCGCGGGGCTGATCCCCCGGTTGCGGGCTCCGCCGCCGCCCTGCGCCTTGCAGGGCAGAGGACGGAGGACCCATGCACCACTCGAACTTCTTTGCGCTGACCCTGCTGGCCACGTTCCTGGGGGCGCCCGCCGCCCTGGCCTTTGGCAACTACGGCAAGCACTGCGGCACCGGCCGCGAGGAGGGCCAGCCCATCCCCGCCGATGAGGCCAAGGACCGGCTCGACGCCGCCTGCAAGTACCACGACGCCTGCACCCTGTGCGGGGAGTACATGCGGGGAACCAGCGAGAAGGCCAACGTGAAGCTGCGCCAGCCCAAGCTGAAGGTGAAGGGCGGCAAGCTGAAGCTGAAGTGGGATCGCAAAGACAAGGCCGAGACGGTGGTGAAGCCGGCGAAGCCCTGCCAGGCCACCCTGCGGGAGCGCCTGAAGCGCCTGGAGCAGCGGTACTGCACGCCGACCAACAAGCGCTTCAACATGAAGAAGTGCACGGTGGCCTTGACGGGGCTGGCCTACGCCGAGGACGTGGACGGCTTCGACCCCGATCCGCGCACCCAGCGCTGCATCGACGTGCTGGCCGCGGCCCAGCCCTCGGGGGAGTGGAAGGCCAAGGGGACGCTGGTGTGTGAGGGCGACGCCTGCCGCGTGGTGGACCGGGCGCCCTGACGGCGGCCCTTGCCGGGCCGGCGCCCGCGGGCCACTCTGCCCCCATGGCGATGGCATGCGAACACTGTGGCCGCCGCTACCCCACGGGCGGGGTGGTGTGCCGGCACGATGGGCAGCTCCTGGTGCCCGACCCCCGGGTCGGCCAGACCGTGGCGGATCACCGGATCGTGGGGCTGCTGCGGCCCCACCCGGTGGGCGCCGTGTACCGGGTCGAGGGGCCCGACGGCGTGGGCCGGGCGCTGGTGTGGTACGACCGCAGCGTAGCCCCCGACGAGGTCGAGGCCGACTTCGTCGAGGCGCTGCAGGCGCTGGCGAAGCTGCGGCGCAACCGGCACCTGCCCACGGTGCTGGCCGCGGGCAAGGTGGGCGAGGATCCCTACGTCATCTACGCGCCGGTGGAGGCACCCAGCCTGGGGAGCGCTCGGCGCTGGTCGCCCGGGCGGGTCGCGGCCCTGGGCTCGGCGCTGGCTCGGGCGCTGGCGGACGCGGCGGCCGCGGGGGTGCACCACGGCGCGCTGCGGCCGAGCTGCATCTACCTGCTCGAGGGCGATCGGCCCCGGGTCGAGGACTTCCTGGTGCGCCAGCTCGGCGAGGTGGAGGACGACGACCACCCGCCCTGGGCCTACGCGGCCCCGGAGGACGATCCGGGCCACCCGAGCGAGGCCGGCGACGTGTATGCGCTGGGGGTGATGCTCTACACCCTGGCGGCGGGCGAGAACCCCTTCCGCGCGCTGTTCGACCCGGCGGCCAGCCGGGAGCGGCACAAGACCCGGGTGGCCCCCGCGCTGGCGGCGCGGCTGGGGGCCCCGGCGGCCGCGCTGAGCCACTGGGTCGAGCGGATGCTGGCCAAGGCGCCGGGCGACCGGCCCACCCTGAGCGAGGTGGCCACGGGCCTGATGATGGGGTTGGCGCCCGAGCTGGCGCCGATGACCAGCCCGCTGCTGCCCGAGCCCGAGCCCGAGTGGGTGGAGGCGCCGGAGCCGGAGCCTGAGCCCGTGCCAGAACCGGAGGCCGAAGCCGAGCCCGAGCCCGAGCCCGACATTGCGCCGGAGCCCGAAGCCGAGCCAGCGCCCGCCCCCGAACCTGCCCCCCACCCGGCGCCGCCGGCGCCGGCCATGCTGGTGCCCACCCCCGAGGTGGCGGCGGCGCCCGCCTCCGGGCCGACCGAGGCCGCCGATCCCGGCGGCGCCCGAGCCGTGCGCATTCTGTTGCTGGCCGGGGTCCTGGTGGCCTTGGTGGTCGCCGGCTTGACCGTGGCCGGCTACCTGCTGTTTGCGGGCGATGACTCGCCCCCTCTGGATGAACACAAGGCCGCCGAGCCCGACGCGCCGGTGACGGCCGAGGGGCCCGTAACGGCGGCGCCGGACGGGGGCCTGCGCCCGGCGCCCGGCGCGCCCGCGGTGCTGCCCGGCGAGAGCCTGGCGGCGGCCATCGCCGCCACCGCGCCTGGCGGGACGGTGCGGCTGGCGCCCGGTGTCCACCCCGCGCGGCTGAGCCTGAGCCGGTCGGTGGTGCTGGCGGCGGCCGATCCCGAGCAGCCGGCCCGCATCGAGGGCGAGGGGACCGTGCTGGCGGTGGGAGGCGGGACCGTGACCCTGCGCGGGGTGCAGCTGCACCAGACCGGCGGCGAGGGCGACGCGGTGCATGTGCGGGCCGGGCACCTGGTGGCCGAGGCCGCGCAGATCCAGGCGGCGGTGGGCAACGGGATCCGGGTGGACGGCGCCGCGCGGCTCACGGTGCGGGGCGGGCGGATCGGGCCCACGAAGAAGAGCGCCGTCTACGCCCTGGGCGAGGCCCGGGTCGAGGTGGAGCGGCTGCGCACCGAGGCCACCGAGCACGCGGCCTTCGAGGTCGCGGGCGACGCGCGGGTGAGCCTGCGGGCGCTGACGCTCATGGGCGGCGAGGGCGCCGGGGTCTTCGCCAGCGACCGGGCCCATGTGGTGCTCGAGGACAGCGAACTGACGGGCTTTCGCCTGGCGGCGGTGGAGATCGCCGAGGAGGCCACCGCCGAGATCACGCGCAACCGCCTGCACCACGGGCGCGCCAGCGGCGGTTTCGTGCGCGGGGCGTCGCCCGAGGTGCGCTTCGTGGCCAACACCATCACCCACAACAAGCTGGCGGGGGTGGAGCTGAAGCAGGACGCCCGGGCGCAGCTCGTGGGCAACACCCTCACCGACGGGCTGGGCAGCGGGATCTACGTCCACTCGGGTGCGGCGCCCGTTCTCAGCCACAACACGCTGAGCCGCAACGCGCTGGCGGGCCTGGAGCTGAAGGGCAGCGGGCGGGCCGTGGTGAGCGGCAACCACTTCGAGGGCAACGGCGGCAGCGGCATCTACGCCCACGCACAGGCCCGGGCGGTGGCCGTGGGCAACACGGTCACGAAGCACAGCAAGGCCGGGGTGAAGGCCGGCGCGGGCACCCGGCTGGAGCTCATCGACAACGTGGTCGAGGCCAACGGCGAGGCCGGCATCTTCCTGTTCGAGGGGGCGCAGGGCCTGCTGCTGGGCAACCTGATCCGGCGCAATGCCTTCGCGGGGCTCGAGGTGCGCGAGCGGGCCGATCCCGAGGTGCGCGGCAACGTCATCGAGGCCAACAAGGGCTCGGGCATCTACGTGCACCACGCCGGGCGGGGGCGGTACGTGGGCAACCGGCTGGTGGAGAACGGCGGGACGCCCTTCCGCCAGGTGGACGCCCAGGTGATCCAGGACGAGAACAACGGGCCGACGGTCCAGCCATGATCCCGGCGCGCGGCCGCGGTATCCTGCCCGGCATGCGTGCACTCAACCTGTCGTTCGCCCTGCTGGGCCTCGTGCTCACCGCCTGCGCCGGCGCCGATCCCGTGGCCGAGTGCGACGGTGGGCCCTGCGGCGCCGAGCCGCCCTGCACCGAGGGCGAGCGGCGCTGCCTGGACAACCAGCCGCAGACTTGCATCGCCGACGGGGTGTGGGGCTCGCCCCGGCCCTGCGATGGTACCTGCCGCAACGGCTCCTGTGAGGTGGCCTGCGATCCCACGAGCTGCCTGGTGGGCGAGACCCGCTGCGCCCTGGCCGACTACCAGACCTGCGAACAGGGGGCCGACGGCTGCGGGACCTGGGGCCCGGCCACCGTGTGTCCCGAGGGGCAGACCTGTAGCGACGGCGCCTGCCAGGGCGACTGCGGGCTGGCTTGTCAGCCCGGCGACACCCGCTGCGCCTCCTTCGAGGCCGTCGCCCGCTGCGTGGCGGGCGCCCCCTGCGCGGCTTTCGGCCAGCCCGAGCCCTGCCCGGCGGGCACGGCCTGCTCCGACGGGGCCTGCCGCCCGCCCGAGGACTGTGTGGACGCCTGCCCGGCCGACGGCCGCGTGGTGTGCCTGGACGCCACCCGGGCCCAGACCTGCCAGGTGGGCCCCACGGGCTGCCGGGAGTGGAGCGCGCCGGTGCCCTGCGAGCCCGGCGAGGCCTGCGTGGCCGGCACCGGCTGCACCCAGGCCTGCCAGGACGAGTGCGGCGAAGGGGAGATCCGCTGTCAGCAGGGCGGGGTGCAGCAGTGCGGCCGCGGCCCGGCGGGCTGCCTGGCCTGGGGCGCCATCGTGGCCTGCGGGGGCACGCAGACCTGCGAGGACGGCCGCTGCGTCGAGGCCTGCCCCGAGGCCTGCCCTGTCGGTGCGCGGCGGTGCAGCCCCGATCGCCAGATCTGCGAGGCCCAGGGGGGCTGCCCCCAGTGGGTGGCCGATCCCTGCCCGGGCGGCGCCGCCTGTGTGGGGGCGGGGCAGTGCGGCGACTGTGCGCCGGGCGACACCGAGTCCGAGGCGTGCGGCAACTGCGGGAGCCGCACCCGCACCTGCGACGCCAGCGGGCGCTGGGGCGCCTGGGGCAACTGTGGCGGCCAGGGCGAGTGCCGGGTGGACGAGGTGGGCGCCTGCGGCAACTGCGGCCGGCGCACCTGCAACAGCCGCTGTCAGTGGGGCGCCTGCGAGGGGCAGGGGGCCTGCGCCCCGGGGAGCACGGGCAACTGCGGGCAGTGCGGCATGCGGAGCTGCAACGCCCAGTGCGAGTGGGGGGCCTGCAACAACGGCGACGGCACCACCTGGCGGCGCTGCAACGACTGCGGCTGGCAGTTCTGCTGCCCCAACGGCAACTGGTGCAACTGCGACGCCCACTTCGCCTGCGGGGGCAACCAGTCCTGCGTGGGCGCAGGCATCTGCCAGTAGCGCCGCGCGCGAATTTACCCCCGGGGGTCGCCGTTGCTAGCCTCCGGCCGAGCACTCGCCGCGGAGGTTCCCCCCATGACCGGTTTCGCCGCCCTCATCCTGGGCCTGGCCCAGCTCGCCTGCCCCCCCGACGTGGGGCAGATCAAGTGGATGGACTTCGAGTTCGGGTTCCAGGCGGACGGCGCCCGCTACCAGGTGACCGCGAGCGTCTGGGACCGCGACCGCGACGGCCGCATCTCGGGCAAGGACCTGGTGCGGGTGGATGACGCCACCCGCAACGGCGACTCCATGGGCGTCAGCGATGCCTGGTTCCAGGTGGGCGGCAAGCTGGCCAAGGGCATGGAGGGCAAGCGCAAGCGCCTGCAGGCCCTGCGGGCGGCGTGCGAGTCGCGCTTCGACGTGAAGGGCGTGCCGAAGATCACCACCCCCGGCAAGCTGGCCAAGAGCCTGAACGCCTGGGGTGGGGTGGTGCGCCAGTCGCCCACCGAGCGGCTGGAAGCCGACATGGAGGGCTGGGCCAGCGAGCTGTGCAAAGAGGGCCAGCACATGGAGCAGAGCGAGCTGGCCAACCGCCTGGCGGCCAAGGCGGCCCACCGTCACGGGAAGATCGCCCAGCGGCGGCGGCAGGCCATCGCTCACGAGGTGGCGAAGCGCTGGGCGATGCAGTGTGCCCACCTGAAGGTGCCGCCGAAGCTGACATTCGAGTAGGCGTCGGCTTTCGAGCCTCCAAGTCATTGGGATGTGGCTTGGCCGTTGTTGGCCAGGTGAACACGGGGTGGTCGGTGTCGGGGTGGACCGGCTGGCGCCGGTCCACCCCTTCGGTTGTGGGCGGCCACTCGCCGCGGGCGCCGGGCAGGTCGGCTCTGGGCAAATCCTCGGCCGCTGGGCGCGGCGGGGCCGCGCCCAGCGGCCTGCGGGCGCCCCATCGCCGACCTGCCCGGCGCCCGCTCGCGGGTGGCCGATCTCGGGGTTGGGGAAGTAGAGAATCGGGAGGTTGTTGGCCGGCTGGTGCTTGGCGTGGTTCGCCAGGTTGCGGGGTTTGGTGCGCGACGTTGTTGGCCAGGTGAACACGGGGTGGTCGGTGTCGGGGTGGACCGGCTGGCGCCGGTCCACCCCTTCGGCCGTGGGCGGCCACTCGCCGCGGGCGCCGGGCAGGTCGGCTCCAGGGCAAATCCTCGGCGGCTGGGCGCGGCGGGGCCGCGCCCAGCGGCCTGCGGGCGCCCCATCGCCGACCTGCCCGGCGCCCGCTCGCGGGTGGCCGATCTCGGGGTTGGGGGAAGTAGAGAATCGGGAGGTTGTTGGCCGGCTGGTGCTTGGCGTGGTTCGCCAGGTTGCGGGGTTTGGTGCGCGACGTTGTTGGCCAGGTGAACACGGGGTGGTCGGTGCCGGGGTGGACCGGCTGGCGCCGGTCCACCCCTTCGGTGGTGGGCGGCCACTCGCCGCGAAACGCCGGGCAGGTCGGCTCAGGGGCAAATCCTCGGCGGCTGGGCGCGGCAGGGCCGCACCCAGCCGCCTGCGGGCGCCCCATCGCCGACCTGACCGGCGCCCGCTCGCGGGGTGGCCGATCTCGGGGTTGGGAGAAGTAGAGAATCGAGAGGTGTGGGCCGACTGGCGCCTGGCGTGGTCCGCCAGGTTGTCGGGGCTGGCTGCGCCGGGGCTCGGTTGTTGGGAGAAGTCGAGAAGCGGGAGGTTGTTGGCGGTCTGGCGCTCGGCGAACTCGCCAGGTTGGGCGGGTACCGTCGCCGTCCCGTCGCCATCCAGTCGCAGCCGCAGCCGCAGGCACCCGCGACCGGGCGCATTCAACCAGCGGTTCGTGGTGTTCGCAGCCGACGCCCGACCGCAACCCCGTCCGAGGGGGTCCGGGGGATTCCCCCCGGACTCAGGGGGCACCAACGGCGCTCAAAGCCTGATCGTTCCAGTGGCCTGCCACTGTCGAGCGGGGGACCGGGGTCCTCCCCGGCTGACGGGAGATCGCCCACCACCCTGCCCGCGCAGCCAACGTTACGGCGGGGCTTCCCGGTGCATCCCACGGGTCCAGGGCAGAGCCCTGGTGGGTGAGAGCCCGAGAGAGGGCGAAGCCCTCTTTCGGATCCCCTGCGAGCAGGATGCTCGAGCAGGCCAATCCCTGTTGGCGGCCTGCCAAGTGGCAGATCAAGTCGCAACCGAAACCGGCCTGCCAAGTGGCAGCTCGAGCACACCAGGAAGTTGGGGGGAGCGCGGGGGCGCGAGGCCCCCGCGTCGCCTACTCCTCGACCACCTCGACGAGGGGCTTGGGGGCCTCGGCGGTGACCACAGGGGCCTCGACGGCGGCGGCCTGGCCCTGGGCCTGGAGGGCGGCGGCCACCTTGGCGTCCACCTGCTGCTCCAGCCCGCGGGTGCGATCGATGAGGGCCTCGTACTGCATCTGCAGGATCTTGTAGGCCCGGCGCTCGCTCTTCAGGTTGTGCTGCAGGTCGCGCAGGGTGGTCTGGGCGCGCTGCGTCTCGCTGCGGGCCTTGCGCTCGGCGCCCCGGGCCTTGTCCTGGGCCTCCTTGAGCTTGTCCTTCAGCCCGTCGCGATCCTCGGTCACCCGGGCGAGCTTGCTCTCCAGGCGCTCCAGATCCCGGCGGCGCGGGGCGCGCTCGTCGGCGGCCGGCTCGGCGGCGTCGGCGGCGGCCTCGGGGGCGGTCTCGGCGGCGGGGGCTTCGGGGGCCGGCGCGGGGGTGGGCGCAGCGGCCGCGGGCTTGCCCTGCCGCCGCTCCAGCTCGATGACCCGGCCGCGGGCCCGCTCTAGCTCGCGCTTGGCTTCCAGCATCGCGGTGCGGAAGTCGCTCACCTCGCCTTCGAGGTGGGCGACCTGCTCGGCCAGATCGTGGGCCTTCTTCTCGGCGGCGTGGCGCCCCTCGCTGGCCTTGTCGGCCTTCTTGCGGTTGGCCTTGGCCTGCTTCTGGGCCTCATCGGCCGCAGCCTTGGCGGCGTCGGCGTCCTTCTTGGCCTGAGCGGCCGCCTTGCGGGCGGCCTCGAGCTCGGCCTTGGCGGCCTCGAGATCAGCGCTGAGCTGGTCGACTTGCGCCTTGAGGCGCCCCCCACCGAAGAGTCCCATTCTGCTCGCCTTGTCTCACGTGTGCGCGGGTATGAAAGCCCGGGACCTTTGCCGCGCGTGGCGCGGCTTGTCAAGCGGGGCTGGCGCGGAGCGGGCCGGATCCCGTATCACCGCCCCTTTGATGCCGGGGGAGCCCATGACCACCGACGAGCTGATCGAGAACTTCGAGCTGCTGGGCGACTGGGAGGAGCGCTTCGGCTACCTCATCGAGCTGGGCCGGGCGCTGCCGGCGCTGCCCGCGGGCGCGCGCACGGACGAGAACAAGGTCACGGGCTGCATGAGCCAGGTGTGGCTGGTGGGCGGCGCCCAGGGCGGGGTCATGCGCTACCAGGCCGACTCGGACGCGCACATCGTGCGGGGGCTCATCGCGGTGCTGATGGTGCTGCTCGATGGCCAGCCACCGGCCCAGGTGCTGGCCACCGATGTGGGCGCGATTTTCCGCACGCTGGGCCTGGACAGCCACCTGTCGCCCAACCGACGCAACGGGTTCGCGGCCATGGTCGAGCGGATGCGGGCCCTGGCGGCTGCTGCGTCTTAGACGCCGATCCGGATCCGCACCCCCCATACAACGGCGCGCCACGCAAGGAGTTCCCGCCCCCCGGGGGCCTTTTTTCTTGCACCGAAGTCGCCCTTCCCTAGAATGCGCGGGCTGCTGGCTCACCCCTTTGACGAGAAGAGAGCAAGGTTTCATGGCTCGAAGCACCGGACCCCGCGTCAAGCAGATGCGCGCCCTCGGCCTGGATCTCCCCGGCCTTTCCCGCAAGACCATTGAGCGTCGCCCCTACCCGCCCGGTCAGCACGGCGGCATGCGGCGCAAGCGGCCCAGCGACTACGCCCGCCAGATGAAGGAGAAGCAGAAGCTTCGCTTCAACTACGGCATCGGCGAGCGCCAGTTCCGCCGGCTCATGGTCGAGGCCCGTCGCGGCAAGTCCGAGACCGGCAAGAAGCTCCTGGAGCTCCTGGAGCGTCGGCTGGACAACGTGGTCTTCCGCGCGGGCTACGCCGCCACCATCCCGGCCGCGCGCCAGATGGTGAACCACGGCCACTTCCGGCTGAACGGCCGCAAGGCCAACGTCCCCTCGATGCGCGTCAAGGAGGGGGACATCATCGAGCTGCGCGAGCGCAGCAAGAAGCTGAAGATCATCGAGGAGAGCCTCGAGAGCGTCTCGATCATGCGGCCTGACTGGATGGACTTCGACGCCGAGAAGCGGGTGACCAAGATCACCGGCCTCCCGGACGAGAGCTCCGTGCCCTTCGAGATCGACGTCCAGCTGGTCGTCGAGTACTACGCGCGCCTGCTGTAGTCGCAGCGGCCGCTCCCGTCAGTCAGGGCGCCGGCGGCGACGCCGCCCGAGCGCCCAAGGGATGAGCAGCAGCGCGCCCCACCCGCCCGGCCCCCCGCTGGCTTCACAGCCGTCGGAGGTCGCGGCGGGTTTCGCGTTTTGGGGGCCGCCGTCAGCCGCGCTGGCGTCCGCCAGGCCCCCGTCCCCCACCGCGCCGTCCGCCAGCCCCTGATCGCCCAGCGCGGCGTCCGGCGGCCCTGCGTCCGGTTCCTCGCCGGGCTCGGGCAGCCCCAACAGCGCGCGCAGCGCGTGGGCGGGCCGCACCACCCCGAAGCCGTACTCGGGATCGTGGCCGTCGGCCGCCAGCTCGGCCGCGAACAAGCTCTGCTGGGCCGTGTCGGTCAGCGCGTCGTGGATGGCCTGCGAGGTGCGATCGGGCGCGGCGGCCAAGAGCAGGCCGGCCAGGCCCGACACCACCGGCGCGGCCGACGAGGTGCCCCCGAAGTGCACCGTGTAGTCACCGGGATCGTCCCCGTCCGCGCCCACCAGATCCGGCGCCAGGGTGCCGGTGGGGGCCACCACGTCCACGGCCCGGCCCGAGTTCGAGAACTGGGTGAGCTCGTTGCGCAGGTTGGTGGCGCCCACGCCGAGCACGCCGGGCAGGCCCGGGAGCTCGTCGTTGCCCAGGCGGCGGCTGTCGTTGCCCACGGCGAACACCACCAGGGCGCCCTTGCCTTCGCGGCCCTCGGTGGCCACCCGCTGGATGGCCCGCGCCAGATCGGCGGGGGCGGGCATGGGGTTCGTGAAGCCCCACGAGTTGTTCACCACCCACGCGCCCTGCTCCAGGGCGAAGTCGAAGGCCGCCACGTCCGCCGACAGGGCCACGGGACCGCCGTCCTCGGGCAGCAGCCGCACGCAGCGCAGGCGGCACTCGGGGCAGGCGCCGGCCACGCCCACGCCGTTGTCGGTGCTGGCGGCGGCCACGCCGGCCACCGAGGTGCCGTGGTTGTCGCCGGGGTAGCCGATGTCGGGGTTGGGATCGGCGTCGTCGTCGGCGGCGTCGTAGCCGGGATCCATCTTGGCCACCAGGTCGGGGTGCTCGGTCTGGCAGCCGCCGTCGATGATCGTGATGTTCACCTCGGGGGCGCCCGTGCTGAGGGCCCAGGCGTCCTCGATGGTGATGCGCTCCAGGTACCACTGGCCGTCGTAGCGGGGATCGTCCGGCGGGATGTCGATGGCGTGCCGGGTGTGGGCCAGCCACAGATCGGGGGTGGCGTTGGCCACGCCCGGGGCGTCCATGAGCCGGGCGGCGACGGCCAGCCCGTCCTCGCCGGGGTGGCCGGTGACCTGCCAGATCCGCTCGCGCCGGTGCACCCGCCGCACGGGCGTCAAGCCCAGGGCCGCGAAGGTGGCGTCGGCGTCCGCCTGCGGCGTGAGCCGCACCAGGGCGTGGGCGTCGATCTCGGCGGGGAAGCGGCGGCCGTCGGGCACAGCCACCTCGACGGCGGTGCGATCCCCCGCGGGGCCAAGCCGGCGGGCCGCGCGGGGCTGGTCGCCGTCCCGGTAGTCGACCGCGGGTCGCTCCGGGCCCGGGGGTGGCGCGGTCTGCGCCAGGGCAGGGCCGGCGAGGCCGGCGGACAACAAGCAGTGGATCAGCGCTGGCGCTTTCGCTTTCATGACGCCCCAATTTTCCACCCGCTCGGCGGCGAGCCGGGCCACGTTCCGCGGAGAACACCATGTCGGTCAAGTCGACCTTGAACACCCTGCTGCCCTGCCTGGCGCTGGTGGCCCTGACCTCTGGCTGCGACGACGAGTCGAGCGGCAGCGAGGGCGCTGGCGGGGCCGGCGGGATGACCGCCGACATGGGCGGCGCCGGCGGCATGGGCGGCGCCGGGGGCGCGGGCGGCATGGGCGGTGCCGGCGGCATGGGCGGCGCCGGCGGCATGGGCGGCGCGGGCGGCGCGGGCGGCGAGGGCGGCATGGGCGGCGCCGGCCCCATGTGCGAGGCCCACGAGGTGCCCTGCGAGGACCAGTCCATCCTGGCCCTGGATCTGAAGGACAACGTGGCCGAGGGCGAGGTGCGCAACACCTGGGACGAGGCCAACGGGTGGTGGGTGACCGAGATCGACACCACCGGCGGCGGCTTCCAGCCCAGCGAGTCCTACGTCTACATGGCCTTCACCGAGGACGGCCTGATGAAGGGGCCCATCAGCGACGAGGACGCCTTCGTCGAGGAGGCCTGGCACATCTCGGCGCGGCGCTATGTGTTCCGGCTGAACAGCGGCGTGGGGGGCCCCGGCTGCGTCACCGCGGGCCGCACGGCGCCCAACACCGACTTCGGCGCCCTGGACGCCACGCCCGAGCAGGTCACCTTCTTCGAGGAGGAGTACATGACCGACTCGTGTGAGGTGGTGCCTGACGGCTCGGGCCTGCCCTCGCCGGGCACGGTGCTGAGCACCTACTGGACCTACGCCTCGTGCGTGCAGATGACCGGCAACGTGTATGTGATCGACCTGGGCGACGGCCGGCAGGTGAAGTTCACCGTCGATCAGTACTACGCCGCCGAGAACCAGCAGACCTGCAACGAGACCGGCGCGGTGCCCATGCCGAGCAACTCGGGGCAGATGAAGATCCGCTGGGCCTTCCTGAACCCGTGAGGCGACTGCTCACCGTCGCGGCGGCGTCGGGGTTGCTGGCCTGCGCGCCGCCCCCCGCCGCCTGGGAACAGGCCGAGGCGCCCCTTCGGCCCGACAGCCCGGGCAACCGCGAGGCGTTCCGCTTCGATCCGGGCGACGTGGTGGAGGCCTTTGACTCGCCGGGCGGGTCGTTCCGCATCTGGTTCACCCGCAGCGGGCCGCACGCGGTGCCCGGCGCCGACGCCGAGGGCACGCCCGCGAGCGTGCTGACGGTGGCCCAGCGTTACGACGAGGTGGCGGCCTTCTACGAGGGGGAGCTGGGCTTCCGGCCCCCGCTGGCCGATGACATCGTGGCCAACGCCAACGGCGGGGACGCCCGGTTCGACGTGTACCTGGTGGACTTCGGCGGCGTGGGCGACGGGCACTACACCCGCGAGGCCTGCCTGGCCGACGCGCCGAGCCGTTGTGCCGGGTACATGGCCCAGGAGAACGACTTCCGCGGCTACAACTACCCGTCGCTGGACTACGCGGTGCGCATCCTGGCCAGCCACGAGTACTTCCACGCCGTGCAGGCGGCCTACGACGCCGATCAGGGCAGCGTGCTGGCCGAGGGCACGGCGGTGTGGGCCACCGAGCAGTACGACCCCAGCCTGAGCGACTTCGAGGCCTTCGTGGACGGCTACCTGGAGAACCCCGACCGGCCGCTGGACGAGCCGCTGCCGGGGCCCGTGGACGCCTTCAGCTACGGGGCCGGGCTGGTGTTCCAGTTCCTGAGCGAGCGCCACGGCCGCGAGATCATCCCCGCCCTGTGGGCCCTGTGCGAGGACGGCGCCGCGGGCGCGGCGGATCCCTACTGGGTGGACGTGCTGGATGGGCTGCTGCAGGCCAGCTACGACAGCCGCCTGGCCGACGAGATCGAGGCCCTGGGGCGCTGGAACCTGTTCACGGGGCCCTACGCGGATCCCGAGCAGAGCTACGCGCAGGGGGCGAACTACCCGGCGGTGAAGACCGAGATTCGGGGCCTGCCCATGCAGGACCAGCGCGAGCGGTACTACCGCCTGTCGAACACTTACTACGAGGCCAACCCGGGCGACCGCGAGGCCCTGACGGCGGCCCTGGTGGGCGACGCCGACGACCTGGCGGATCTGCGCCTGTTCCTGGCGCCGCGCGGGAACCGGCGCCAGCTCGAGCCCATCCCGTTGGACCTGCAGGGGGGCACGGTGGTGCCGGTGGGCGCCGACTGGACCACGGCCGTGCTGTGGGTGAGCAACGGCGGCCAGGCGGACCAGAGCCGGCGGCCCGGCGTGTGCTTCGGCAGCCCCGCCGAGGTGGAGGCCTGCTTCACCGCCCTGGGCGGCACCCGGCCCGAGCCCGAGCCCGACGCGGGCCCGGCCGACCTGGGGCCTGCGGCGGACATGGGGGCCCCCCCGAGTGACGCGGCCCTGCCCGACGCCAGCGCGCCCAGGGTCGGGGGCGGTGACGACGACGGCGGCTGTCGCGCGGCGGGCGGCCCCGCCGCCCTGGGCCTGTGGGCCTTGCCGCTGCTGGTGGGCCTGCGCCGGCGTCGCCGTGGGTGAGCTGCAGCGCCTGCGCAACGTGGGCCCGGCCACCGAAGGCGACCTGCTCCGCCTGGGCATCACCCGGGTGGAGCAGCTCGTCGGCCTGGACGCCTTCGCCCTGTACGACCGGCTCTGCGCCGTGACCGGCGTGCGCCACGATCCCTGCGTGATCGACGTGTTCCTGTCGGCGGTGGACCAGGCGCAGGGCGGCGAGCCCAAGGCGTGGTGGGCCTACACCGCGGAGCGCAAGCGCCGGTTGGCGCCGCCCCCGGCCCGGTAGCGCGTCGGCGCGACTCTCCGCGAAAAAGTCAGGCCTGTCGAAGCCTTGACTAGCCTTTGTCCATCTTGGGGCGGTCAGGGGCCCGTGTGCGCACGGGTCGGCGTACGGATCTGAACCGGGACGAAGGGGAGCGCACGATGAAGCGTGGCTGGAGGTTGCTGAGGATCGCGCTGCTGATGAGCGCGGTGGGGCTGGTGCTGCCGGCCTGTGATGACGGGGAGAACAACCCGGGCACCGCGGACGGCGGGGCCGGGGGGGCTGGCGGCCAGGGGATCGACGGCGGCGCCGGCGGTGCTGGTGGCATGGGCGGCGCGGGCGGCCAGGGTGGCGCCGGCGGTGCCGGTGGCATGGGCGGCGCAGGCGGTGAAGGCGGCGCAGGCGGTGAAGGCGGCATGGGCGGCATGGGCGGCGCGGCGGTGGCGGCCGGCGGCGCTGGCGGGCTGCCAGGCGCTGGCGGTGCCGGTGGCATGGGCGGCGCAGGCGGCCAGGGTGGCGCTGGCGGTGCCGGTGGCGCGGGCGGCCGGGTGGCGCTGGCGGTGCCGGTGGCGCGGGCGGGCCAGGTGGGCCTGTGCCGGTGGCATGGGCGGCGCTGGCGGTGCCGGTGGCATGGGTGGCGAAGGCGGCGCCGGTGGCATGGGTGGCGGAGGCGGCGCCGGTGGCATGGGCGGCGAAGGCGGCGCCGGTGGCATGGGCGGCGAAGGCGGCGCCGGTGGCATGGGCGGCGAAGGCGGCGCCGGGGGCATGGGCGGCATGATCCCCGAGTGCGAGCTCGACGGGGACTGCGATCCCGGGCAGGTGTGCGCGGCCGGCGTCTGTGTGCCGGCCCCGCCGGCCTGCGCGGTGGACGCGGACTGTGACGCGGGCCAGGTCTGCCAGGACGGCGCCTGCGCCGACGCGCCGCTGCCGACCCTGCGGGCCCTGCTCGAGGCCGACGGCAGCTTCACCATTCTGCTGACGGCCATCGACGCCGCCGGCCTGGCGGCGGCCATCGACGAGCCGGGCGCCATCACCCTGTTCGCCCCGCCCGACGCGGCCTTCGAGGCCCTGGAGGCGGCCAACCCCGGCATCATCGAGGGGCTGCTGGCCGATCCGGCGGCGCTGGCCCGCGTGCTGACCCACCACGTGGTGGGCGAGGCGCTGGACGCCGCGGCCGTGGTGGCCCGCGACCGGCTGCCCACCCTGGCGGACACCACCCTGAGCGTCGAGGTGCGCGGCCCGCTGGTGTTCGTCGCCGGCGTGGAGCTGCTGGCGGTGGACGGCCTGGCCAGCAACGGCGTCGCCCACGTGGTCCAGGCGGTGCTGCTGCCCCCGACGGCCTGTGCCGAGGCGGCCGACTGCGCCGAGGGGCAGGTGTGCAACGCCGGCCAGTGCGAGGCGCCGGCGCCCCCCGGGACCCTCATCGCTGAGCTGCGCGCCGCCGGGACCTTCCAGACCCTGCTGGCGGCCATCGACGCCGCGGGGCTGACCGTGGTGCTGGAGCAGCCCGGCCCCTTCACCGTGTTCGCCCCCACCGATGACGCCTTCGCGGCGCTCGAGGCGGCCAACCCGGGCACCATCGACGCCCTGCTGGCGGACATCCCCGCCTTGACCAACGTGCTGCTGTACCACGTGCTGCCGAGCCTGGTGGCCTCGCCCGAGGTGGTGGCGGCCGAGGCGCTGATCTCCATCTCCAACCAGCCGATCCCGGTGCTCGTGGACGGCGACGCGGTGAGCGTCGCGGGCGCCCCGGTGGCCGCGGTGGACGCGCCGGCCTTCAACGGCACCTACCACACGCTGGCCGCGGTGATGCTGCCCCCGGCGAGCTCCTGCGACGGCGCCCTCGAGGCCGCGGACGGGGACTTCCAGGGGAGCACGGCGGACGGCCTGGCGGATCTGGTGCCGGTGAACTGCGGCAACCTGCGCGGGCTGGCGGCCGAGAAGGTGTTCCGCTTCACCGCGCCCGCCGACGGCGTGGTGTGCGCCGGCCTGCGCGGCTCGGCCTACGACACCGTGCTGCACGTGCGCGAAGCCAACTGCTACAGCCCGCTGGCCCAGGTGGCCTGCAACGACGACAGCCGCTTCGGGCTGGCGTCCGAGGCCGAGTTCGCGGTGACCGCCGGCACTGACTACTTCGTCATCGTCGACGGCTACAACCGCAACTCGGGCGACTTCGCGCTCAACCTGTTCTCGGGCCGCTGCGACGCCCCGCGCGACCTGCTGTACGAGCTGGAGGCGGCCGGGCGCTTCACCACGCTGCGGGCGGCCATCGACGCCGCCGGGCTCACCGACGCGCTGCGCGGCGCCGGGCCGTTCACGGTGTTCGCGCCCAACGATGAGGCCTTCGCGGCCCTGGAGGCGGCCAACCCGGGCACCATCGACGCGCTGATCGCCGATCCCGAGACCCTCGCCCAGATCCTGCTGTTCCACGTGGCGGGCGCGGATCTGGACGCGGCCGCTGTGGCCGCCGCCGCGGACATCCAGACCCTGCAGGGCCAGGCCCTGCGGGTGGAGGTGCGCGGGGGCGCGGTGTTCGTCAACGGGGTCGAGGTGATCGGCGCCGACAACGTGGCCACCAACGGCCGCTTCCACGAGCTGGCGGCGGTGCTGCTGCCCCCCGCCGCCTGCGCGGCGGACGCCGACTGCGCCGAGGGCGAGGCCTGCGAGGCGGGCGAGTGCCGCCCGGCGCCGCTGCCCGGCACCCTGGTGGAGGAGCTGCGGGCCGCGGGGACCTTCGAGACCCTGCTGGCGGCCCTGCAGGCCACCGGCCTGACCGCCACCCTGGAGGGCCCGGGGCCCTTCACCCTGTTCGCGCCCACGGACGCCGCCTTTGCGGCGCTGGAGGCGGCCGCGCCCGGGACCATCGAGGCGCTGCTGGCCGATCCGCCGGCCCTGACGCGGATCCTGCTGTACCACGTGGTGGGCGGCCGGCTGGACGCGGCGGCCGTGCTGGCCGAGGCCGAGCTGACCTCGGCCAACGGCCTGGCGATCCCCGTGGACGCCGCTGCGGCGCCGCCGACGGTGGCGGGCGCGCCCATCGCTGCGGTGGATGGCCAGGCCATCAACGGCGTGCTGCACACCGTCAGCGCGGTGCTGCTGCCGCCCCCGAGCGTCTGCGACGGGGCCGAGGCCCTGGCCGGGCTGCCGGCGCGGGTGCTGGGCTCCACCGCCGACGCCCCCGCCGAGCTGGACTGCCAGGGCGCCGGTGGCGTGTCCGACAGCAGCGAGGTGGTGTTCCGCTGGGTGGCCCCCGCCGACGGCGTGATCTGCCTGGACACCAACGGGTCGAGCTTCGACACGTCGCTGCACGTGCGGGCCGACAACTGCCTGGATCCGGGCGCCGAGCTGGGCTGCGACGATGACGGTGGCCGGGGCACCCGCTCGCAGCTCGAGCTGGCGGTCACCGCCGACGTCACCTACTTCATCGTGGTGGACGGCTTTGGCGGCGCCCGCGGCGACTTCGTGCTGAACGTGCGCGAGGGCGGCTGCGACGCGGCCGCCGATCTGTGGACCACCCTGCTGCTGGACGGGCGCTTCACCCTGCTGACCACCGCGATCCAGGCCGCTGGCCTGGTGGACGCCCTGCGGGGGGCGGATCCGCTGACGGTGTTTGCCCCCACCGACGACGCCTTCCGGGCCTTCGAGGCCGCCAACCCCGGCACCCTGGAGGCGCTGCTGGCCGATCCGGAGGCGCTGGCGGGGATCCTGCTGTACCACGTGGTGGCGGGGGCGCAGGACGCCGAGGCCGTGGCCGCGGCGGACACCTTTGACAGCCTGCAGGGCGGCGCCCTGACCGTCGAGGTGGCCGGCGGCGCGGTGCGCATCAACGGCGTGCCGGTCATCGAGGTGGATCTGGGCGCCAGCAACGGCGTGATCCACGTGCTCGACGGCGTGCTGGTGCCCGGCGCCGAGCCGGCGCCGGACCTGGTGGGCCTGCTGCAGGCCGACGGGCGCTTCACGGTGTTGCTGCGGGCGCTGGACGCGAGCAACCTCACCGACGCGCTGCGCGGCGTGGATCCGCTGACCGTGTTCGCGCCCACCGACGAGGCCTTCGCGGCGCTGCCCGAGGGGGCGCTGGAAGGGCTGCTGGCCGATCCGGACGCGCTGGCCCAGGTGCTGCTGTACCACGTCAGCCCCGGGGCGCAGCTCAGCGGGGCCGTGGTGGCCGCCGAGCTGCTGCCCACCCTGCAGGGGCTGCCCCTGGGGGTCCAGGCGGACGCCGGCGGCGTGCGCCTGAACGGCGTGGCCATCGTCGAGGTGGATCTGCGGGCCAGCAACGGCGTGGTGCACGCGCTGGGCGGGGTCATCGCGCTGCCGCCCGACATCCTGGCGCTGCTGGCGAACGATGGGCGCTTCACCACCTTCCTGAGCCTGGTGGACGAGGCCGGCCTGGCCGACACCCTCCGGGGCATCGACCCGGTGACCCTGTTCGCGCCCACCGACAGCGCCTTCGCGGGGCTGGAGCGGGTGCGCCCGGGCAGCCTGGCTGCGCTGCGGGCCGAGCCCTTCCTGCTGCGGCGGACCCTGCGCTACCACCTGGTGCCGGGGCGGGTGACCCGCGGCGACGTGCTGGCGGCCGCGAGCCTGCAGACGGTGGACGGGCTGAGCATCCCGGTGACCGTGCGCGACGACGGCACCCTGGCCGGGCCGCGGATCTTCGTGGCCAACCAGGTGGTGGCGACCGGCCTGGTGCACTTCTCGCCCAACGTGCTGCTGCCGCCCGCCCTGGCGCGGGCCAACTGCGACGCCGCGGCCGAGCTGACCCCGCCGGGGCGGGCCGCCGCGAGCACGGTGGGTCGGGCGGCCGAGATGGCGCCCGTGGACTGCGGCGGCCGCGCCGGTCTGGCCCCCGAGGTGGTCTACACCTTCGAGGCGCCCGCCGACGGCGTGGTGTGCGCCAGCACCGAGGGGTCGAGCTTCGACACCGTGCTGTATGTGCGCACCGCCTGTGTCGATCCCGAGAGCCAGGTGGGCTGCAACGACGACGTGGCGCCCGGCAACGTGCGCAGCGAGCTGGAGTTTGCCGTGGCCGAGGGCCAGGCCTACTTCGTGGTGGTGGACGGCTTCGGCGCGGCCACCGGCGACGCGTCGCTGACGCTGCGCTCGGGCGGCTGCGACGCCGAGCCCGACCTGTTCGAGACGCTGGTTCTCGACGGGCGGTTCACCACGCTGGTGGCGGCGCTGCAGGCCACCGGGCTGAGCGCGGCCCTGATGGGCGCCGATCCGCTGACCGTGTTCGCGCCCACCGACGCGGCCTTCGAGGCCCTGGAGGCCGCGGCCCCCGGGACCATCGCCGGGCTGCTGGCCGACCCGCAGGCGCTGAGCCAGATCCTGCTCTACCACGTGGTGGCGGGGGTGCAGGACAGCGCCGCCGTGGTGGCGGCCGACGCCCTGCCGACCTTGCAGGGCGATGACCTGCCCATCACGGTCATCGGCGACACGGTGCTGGTGGCGGGTGAGCGGCTGGTGGCCGTGGACATCGGCGCCAGCAACGGGGTGATCCACGCTGCGGGCGGGGTGCTGCTGCCGGGCGCCGATCCGGTGCCGGCCACCCTGATCGCCGCGCTGGAGGCCGACGGCCGCTTCACGCTGCTGCTGGCGGCGCTGGACGCCGCCGGGCTGACGGGTGCCCTCGAGGGGGCGGGTCCGCTGACGGTGTTCGCGCCCACCGATGCGGCCTTCGCGGCGCTGGGCCCGGCGGCCATCGAGGGCCTGTTGGCCGATCCGGCGGCGCTGGCCGACGTGCTGCTGTACCACGTGGTCGCCGGCGCCCAGACCGCGGCGGACGTGCTGAGCGCGCCCAGCCTGCCGACCCTGCTGGGCGAGGCGGTGGCCCTGATCCCCGCCATCACCGACGACGGGGTGTTCATCAACGACGCCCCCGTGCTCGAGACCGACGGCTTCGCCGCCAACGGCGTGCTCCACGTGATCGGCGCGGTGCTGCTGCCCCCGGCCGTCGTCGCCGCCGGCACCTGCGCGGAGCCGGTGCGCCTCGACGGGCCCGGGCAGGTGCGCGGCAGCACCGAGGGCGCCGAGCGCGACGGCAGCCAGGCGAGCTGCGGGGCCGGCGCGACCAGCCCCGACGCGGTCTTCATCTGGACCCCGGCCGAGGACGCGACCGTGTGCCTCAGCACCGTCGGCTCCAGCTACGACACCGTGCTGCACGTGCGCGCCGGCGACGCGGCCGTTGGGATCTGCCGCGATCCGGCGGCCCAGGTGGCCTGCAACGACGACGTGGGCGCCCTGCTGCAGTCCCAACTGACCCTGGAGGCCAGCGCAGGCACGGACTACTTCATGTTCGTGGACGGCTTCGGCGCAAACAGCACCGGCGACTTCCTGCTGACGGTGAGCGCTGGCGCCTGTCCCTGATCCCGCCGGGCTTGTGCCCCAGGCGCTGCCCCGCGATCCTGCGCGCGTGCAGCTCCCCCTTCTCCCCCCCGGCCCGCTGACGGCCGCCGCCGCCCCGCTGGCCACCGAAGAGCCGCTGCGGCCCGACCCGGCGGCCTTCCTGGCCTCGCTCATCGATCTGCGCGGCGGCGTGACCCTCTCGGACGCCCTGGACGGGCTCGACGCCGTGGTGGCACCCCCCGGCGACGCGCCCCCAGCCAGCGCGGTGCGGGCCCAGCTCCGCGACGGGGTGGGCGACATCCAGCGCCGGCTGGACGACGGGTTCAAGCACGCCTTTCGCCCCCGCTACCGGCTGCCCGATGCCCAGCGCACCCTGCGGCTGCTGGGCGAGGCCGGGGCCCTGGTCGAGCGCGGGGGCCGGCCGCTGAAGGTGGCCACCCGCACCCTGTGGGCCCCGTATCACAGCTTCGTGGACACCCAGCTCAAGCGCGCCCGGTTCGCCCTGCGGGATCTGCGCGCGGCGCTGGCCCCGGCCCTGGCCCGCCAGAGCGACGATGCCGCTCGGCTGGTGCACCTGGACGGGGTGCTCTTGGAGGCCATCCACCCCAAAGTCGAGGCGCTGATGCGCCGGGTGCCCCACGCCCTGGAGCGGGCCTTCGCCGCCCACCTGGCCGCCGCGGTGGCGGCCCTGCCCGACCCACCCACGGCCGAGGACGTGGCGCCCTGGTTCACCGCGGCCGGCTGGATCCCGCCCTGGTTCGCCCAAGGCGAGGTCCTGTGCCGGGCGGTGGTGGATCACGAGCGGCTGCGGCTGGCGTCGCTGGTGGAGGCCTGCCTGTCGGCCGGGGTTGGCGACGGCGCGCCTTCAAGCTAGCCTG
Source organism: Myxococcales bacterium (assembly GCA_020633555.1). Lineage (GTDB taxonomy): Bacteria > Myxococcota_A > Bradymonadia > UBA7976 > UBA1532 > JACKDL01. Next base: position 131,432 of record JACKDL010000005.1, read on the forward strand.
CGGGCCTTCGCCACGCTGAGGGTGGGTGCGCCATGGCCTCCAGGATCGCTGGACGACGGGTATTCTGTGCGGTGGGCCTGGGCCTGCTGGTGCTGGGCGGGGCGGCCTGCTCCGGCGGCAAGGACGGCGACGGCAAGGCCAAGGCCGGTGAGGCCACCCCCATCGGCACGCCGCGGCCCGGCTTCGAGGGCGAGCTGGCCAAGGGCGCCATGAAGGTCATGGACGGCGAGGTGGGCCGCTACGGCGGCCGGCTGGTGCTGTCCATTGCTGGAAACCCCAGCACTTTCAATCCCTTGCTGGCCAATGATGTGCCCACCAACCGGGTGCTGTTCGGCAAGGTCTACGACGCGTGCCTGCGCTTCCACAACGACACGCAGGAGATGGAGCCGGCCCTGTGCGAGGGCTACGAGGTGAGCGCCGATCAGCTCACCTACACCTTCAAGCTGCGCGAGGGGATCACCTGGAGCGACGGCAAGCCCATCACCGCCCAGGACTTCGCCTTCAGCTACAAGGTCATCACCGATCCGAGCATCCCCAACAGCACGGTGGACCTGTTCCGGCAGGGGGTGGACGCCCAAGGCAACACCCGCTTCCCCACGCTGACGGTGCTGGATGAGCGCACCTTCCGCTTCCAGCTCCACCAGCCCGACGTGCTGTTCCACGTGAACGTGGCCAGCATCCGCACGGTGCCCGAGCACGCCTGGGGCAAGGCGTATGCCGAGGGGCGCTTCAACCAGATCATGCGCCTGAACGAGAAGCCCGAGGACATGCCGGCCTCGGGGCCCTTCCGCATCCAGAGCTTCGCCTCGGGCGAGCGGGTGGTGCTGGTGCGCAACCCCCGCTACTGGAAGGTGGACAAGCAGGGCTACCGGCTGCCGTACCTGGACAAGGTCATCTTCGCGGTGGTGCGGGACTTCAACGCCCAGTTCGTGCGCTTCAAGGACCGCGAGCTGGACGCCATCGAGGTGCGGCCCGAGCACTACGACGCCCTGAAGCGCGAGGAGGCCAAGGGCGAGTTCAAGGTGCACGACCTGGGCCCCGCCCTGGCCACCTACTACCTGATGTTCAACCTGGACAGCCGCACGGGGAAGGACGGCAAGCCCTACGTCGATCCCATCAAGAAGGGCTGGTTCGAGGACGTGCGCTTCCGCAAGGCCGTCAGCCACGCCATCGATCGCGACGGCATCGTGCGCACGGTCATGGCCGGCCGCGGCGTGCCGCTCTACAGCTACTTCAGCCCCGGCAACAAGAAGTGGTTCAACCCGGACACCGCCAGCTACCCCTACGACCTGGACAAGGCCCGCGCCCTGCTCACCGAGGCGGGCTTCGTGATGAAGGACGGCAAGCTGCACGACCTGCAGGGCCACCCGGTGGAGTTCTCGGTGACCACCAACAGCGAGAACGCCACCCGCATCGCCATGCTGAACGTCATCAAGGACGACCTGGCGAAGCTGGGCATGGCGGTGCACCTGCGCCCGGCCCCCTTCAACGAGGTGGTGTCGGCCATGCGCAACGCCCGCAACTTCGACGCGATCCTGCTGGGCTGGGGCTCGGCGGTGCCGCCCGATCCGGCCCAGTCGAAGAACGTGCTGCTGTCCAGCGGCTCGGGCCACGCGTGGGATCCACACCAGGCCACGCCCGTGCGCCCCTGGGAGCGCGAGATGGACGACGCGCTGTACGCCAACGCGGCCACCAGCGACTTCGCCGAGCGCAAGAAGCACATGGACCGGATCCTGGCCATCTGGGCCGAGCAGCTCCCGCAGATCATGCTGGTGAGCCCCAACCAGTTCGTGGCCGGGCGCGACCACCTGGGCAACTTCCGGCCCTCGGCCCTGCGCCCCATGCTGAGCTGGAACGTGGAGCAGATGTTCCTGACCCAGAAGCGCAAGCGCTGAGCCCACGGCATGTGGACCTACGTCGCGCGCCGGCTGCTGGCGATCCCGCCGCTGCTGCTGGCGGTCAGCTTCCTCACCCACTGCCTGCTCGCCGCGGCCCCGGGGGACTACTTCTCGCGGCTGGCCGAGGATCCGGCGGTCACCGAGGCGTACATGGCGGCCCTGCGCGCGAAGTTCCACCTGGACGGCGGGATCTTCGAGCGCTACTGGGCCTGGCTGAGCCACGCCGTGGGCGGGGACTTCGGCCACAGCTTCCGCTTCGACATGCCGGTCTTCGAGCTCATCGGCGAGCGGCTGGGCAACACCCTGCTGCTGTCGGGCAGCGCCCTGGTGCTGGCGTGGGGCCTGGCCCTGCCCCTGGGGGTGCTGGCGGCGGTGAAGCAGGGCACCTGGATCGACAAGACCGTGGGCTTCCTGAGCTTCCTGGGCCTGAGCATCCCGCGGGTGTTCTTCGCCCTGCTGATGGTGATGTTCGCCGCGGTCACCGGCTGGTTCCCCACGGGCGGCATGCGCGATCCCATCGACTGGGACGACTTCACCGCCTGGGAGCGCTGGGTGGACGTGGCGCACCACACGGTGCTGCCGGCGGTGGTGGTGGGCACCACCCAGATGGCCCACTACATGCGCCAGATGCGCGCCGAGATGGTCGAGACGCTGGGCAAGGACTTCGTGCGCACCGCCAAGGCCAAGGGGCTGGCCCCTTGGGAGGTGGTGTGGAAGCACGCCTTCGGCAACGCCGTGAACCCGCTGATCACCCTGTTCGGCTACAGCCTGGCGGCGCTGCTCACGGGCAGCTTCCTGGTGGAGGTGGTGTTCGGCTGGCCGGGCCTGGCCACCCTGACGGTGGACGCCGTGTTCGCCCAGGATGAGCCCGTGGTCATGGCCTCGGTGGTGATGGCCACCGTGATGCTGGTGGTGGGCAACCTGATCGCCGATCTGCTGCTGGGGATCGTGGATCCCCGGATCGGGCTCGAGTGATGGGCACCCCCGTCCAGGGCACCACGACCCGCCGCAGCCAGGGCCCCTGGCGCCTGATGTGGGCCAAGCTGCGGGCCGATCGGGCCGCCATGCTGGGCCTGTGGGTGCTGGGCTTCCTGTACCTGGGGGCGGTGTTCGCGCCCTTCCTGGCGCCCCACCACTTCGGCACCCAGGTGCGCGAGCGCAACTGGCACCCCCCGCAGCTCTTCGACGTGCACTTCTTCCACGAGGGCGAGTTCAAGGGGCCCTTCGTCTACGAGACCGCCCGCGAGAACCTGGTGCTGGCCGAGTACCAGACCACCGAGCAGGTGGCCGAGATCGACTTCTTCGTGCGGGGCGACGCCTACACGTTCCTGGGCGTCGAGACGAACCTGCACCTGTTCGGGCGGCGCGACGGTCAGCCCCTGTTCCTGTTCGGCGCCGATCAGTACGGCCGCGACATCTACAGCCGGGTGCTGTACGGCGGGCGCATCAGCTTGTCGGTGGGGCTGCTGGGCATCCTCATCAGCATGACGCTGGGCATGCTCATCGGGGGCATCGCCGGGTACTTCGGCGGGCGGGTGGACTTCGTGCTCATGCGGCTGGTGGAGCTGATCCTGGCGCTGCCGGGGCTGTACCTGATCCTCACCGTGCGCCAGGCCTTCGGGCAGGACATGCCGTCGAGCCAGACCTACCTGATCATCGTGCTGGTGCTGGCCTTCATCGGCTGGGCCGGCAACGCTCGAGTGATCCGGGGCATGGTGCTGAGCCTCAAGGAGCACGAGTACGTGACGGCGGCCGAGGCCCTGGGCCTGCCCAAGCTGGCCATCATCGTGCGGCACATCCTGCCCAACACCCTGAGCTTCGTCATCGTCACCGCCACGCTGGCGGTGCCCTACTACATCCTGGGCGAGGTGGCCCTGAGCTTCCTGGGCGTGGGCATCCAGGAGCCCGAGGCCTCGTGGGGCAACATGCTGCGCGACGCCCAGAACGTCAGCTACCTCACCGACTACAAGTGGGTGGTGACGCCGGGCTTCTTCATCTTCCTGGCGGTGATGGCCTTCAACTTCCTGGGCGACGGGCTGCGCGACGCGGCCGATCCGCGCGCCTTGGAGAAGGGGGGCCGGTGAGCGCGCCGCTGCTCCAGGTCGACGACCTGCACACGCACTTTCGCACCAAGGCGGGCGTGGCCCGGGCGGTGGACGGGCTGAGCTTCACGGTGGCCAAGGGCGAAACCCTGGGCATCGTGGGCGAGTCGGGCTGCGGCAAGAGCGTGACCAGCCTGTCGATCATGGGCCTGGTGCCCACGCCGCCCGGCTTCCACCCGGCGGGGGCCATCCGCTTCGACGGGCAGGACCTGCTGACCCTGCCCGAGCGCAAGATGCGGGCCCTGCGGGGCGGGCGCATCGCCATGATCTTCCAGGAGCCCATGACCAGCCTGAACCCCATCTACAAGGTGGGCGGGCAGATCGCCGAGACCCTGCGGCGGCACAAGGGCCTGTCGCGCAAGGCGGCCCGCCAGCGGGCCATCGAGCTGCTGGAACGGGTGGGCATCCCCGATCCGGGCAAGCGGGTGGACGACTACCCGCACCAGCTCTCGGGGGGCATGAAGCAGCGGGTGATGATCGCCATGGCGCTGGCCTGTGATCCCGAGCTGCTCATCGCCGACGAGCCCACCACGGCGCTGGACGTGACCATCCAGGCGCAGATCCTGGACCTGCTGCGGGACCTGCAGACCGAGACGGGCATGGGCATCGTGCTCATCACCCACGACCTGGGCGTGGTGGCCGAGATGGCCCACCGGGTGGTGGTGATGTACGCCGGACAGGCCGTGGAGACCGCCTCGGTGGACGCGCTGTTCGGCGATCCGCGCCACCCCTACACGGTGGGCCTGTTCAAGTCCCTGCCCGATCTGGAGGGGCCGCGCCAGGCGCTGGACCCCGTGCCCGGCATGGTGCCCGCCGCCACCGCCTTCCCCGAGGGGTGTCGCTTCCGCAACCGGTGCGGCTTCGCCGCGGCCGGGTGTGAGGCGGCCGCCACGCTGCAGGCCGTGGGCTCGGACCACCACGCCGCCTGCCACCGGCTGGCGGAAGTGGCCGCCGGCCGCGGCGACTGGATCCCCCCCGGGCGTCGCTGAGCCGGGATGGCGCTCCGCACCGAGGTCGAGTCGGGGCGGCGGCCGCCGCGGGCGCGGACCTACGGCGGCGTCACCCGCACCACCGCCTCGTACACCTCGGACGCCGCGGCGTCGTCGCGCAGGCGATAGGTGAAGCGATCCTCGCCCACCACACCGCGGCGGGGCACATACGTCACCCGGCCGGCCTCGGGGCGCAGGTCGACCAGGGAGCCGCGGGCGGGGAAGCTCTCGATCAGCAGGACGGTGGCGGCGCCCTCGGGATCCACGCCGCCCAGGGCCAACACCACCGGGGTGTCCACCGCGGTGGCGAAGGGCCCTTCGGCGGGGCGGGGGGCGTCGTCGTCGGGCAGCACGGTGATCGTGACGGTGGCCGGCTCGCTCACCGCCTCGCCGTCGTCGGCGCGGTAGGTGAACGTGACCTCGCCGTTGAAGTCGGCGGGGGGCAGGTAGACGAAGGCGCCGTCCGGTTGGAGCTGCAGCTCGCCCACGGCCGGCGGCTGGGCCACTGCGACGGTCAGGATCTCGCTGTCGGGGTCCACGTCGTTGGCCAGCGGCCCCAGATCGGGCTCGACCACCAAGGGCACGTCCTCGACGGTGACGTAGGCGTCGGGGTTCGCCTGCGGCGCGTCGTTGGTGGGGGTGATGCCGACGGCCACGATGGTCTCCGCCGACGTCGCGCCGCGGGGGTCGCGGGCTCGGTATTGGAAGAGGTCGCTCAGGCCCCCCTCCTGCCCGTCGTGGGTGTAGCGGATCTGGCCGTCGACCACCTCGGCCTGCCCCCGGCGGGGCGCCTGGACGATCTCGATGGTCAGCGGATCCTGCTCGGCGTCGCTGTCGTTGGCCAGCACGTCCAGCAGCACGGTGCCCCCCTCGGGCGCCTGGAACTGGTCGAGCGCGGCCACGGGCGCGGTGTTGGGCAGCGACCAGGTCTCGGCCCACTCGATCTGGTTCACCACGGGCGCGTCTTCACCGTCGGCGAAGGTCGCACCCACCGCGTCCCAGGCCACGCGGAAGTCGGGCCCGACCCGGTGGGCGCCGTCGCTCAGCCGGGCGCGGATCCGCAGCGCCACGTCGCTGCCGTTGGCCACCTGCAGGCCGCCGCCCGCCAGCGGGATGCGCAGCACCCCCTGGGCCCCCACGGCCTGCAGCGCGGCGGCGTCCAGGCGCCCCACCGCCTGGCCCCCGCGGGTCACCTCCACCGCCGCGAAGACGTCGGCCGCGGCGGCGCCGTCCAGCAGCACGGTGAGCTCGGTGACGGCCACCGGCTCGGGCAGGGGCACCAGGGCCTGCACGGTGACGACGCCCAGGTCGGCCAGCACACCCGAGCTGAGCTGCTGGTCGCCGTCGTGTGCCCAGGTGGCGCCCAGCACCCCGCGGCCCACGGTGTAGACCATGTACGAGGACAGGTCGTACGACACCACGAAGTCCTGGAAGCCGTCGCCGTTCAGGTCCGCCGGCCACACCCGGCCCCGGCTGCCCGCCTGCGCCACCCCCGGGCCGATCTGCTGTTGCCGGAAGGTGCCGGCCCCGTCGTTCTCCAGGAACACCAGGGTCTGCCGGTCGCGCGGGCTGGCGCCCACCAGATCCTGGTCGCCGTCCCCGTCGAAGTCCCCGGCCACCGGCTGGTACATGCCCAGGTGCGGGGTCTGCGCCCACTCGGGCCACTCGACGGGGGCGCTCTTGCGCATGAGGTGCAGGTGGTCGACGGTCGAGCCGATGGGCTCGGCGCCGTTGCCGGGGATGATGTCCGCAAAGGCGAACCGGCCCTCGCCCAGGTTGCGGCCCGCGGGCCCCGTGGGGATCCAGGGGAAGGCGCCGTCGTTGCGGAACAGCACCGGGCGGTTGTCGGGCGAGCTGAGCGCGTCGAGGTCGCCGTCGCCGTCGAAGTCCACGAACTGGAGGGGGTGGGGCAGCGCCCGGAAGCCGCTCAGCACGATCTCTTCGTAGCCGGCGCCCGCGACCCGGTAGACGCGGTGGCCGGGGTCGTTGAGCGCCACGTCCTGGGCCCCGTCGCCGTTCACATCGGCCAGCGTCAGCCCATGGCTCGACCCCAGGGGGGCCGCGGCGGCGAAGTCCACGCCGCCCCACCCCAGCGCGCCGTCGGGCTGGCGCACCCCGAAGCGCAGCGCGCCGTCGCCCTGAAGGCTCAGGGTGACGACGTCGGGCCGGCCATCGCCGGTCAGATCGCCCACCGCCACGAAGCCGTCGGCCGAGGTGGTGGCCAGGGGCGCGCCGGCCTGCCGAGGCCACCCGTGGCCGTTCATCTGGTTCGCCCGCAGGTGCACCGCCCCGGAGCGCCGGTCCACGTAGACCAGATCGGGGCGCCCGTCGCCGGTCAGATCACCCACCGCCACGTTGTCCAGGCGGAACCGGGCCCCGCCCGGCAGCTCGTCCGTGACCGGTGGGGCCACCCAGAGGATGGGCGCGGGGTTCTGGGCGAGCGCCGCGCACGGCAGCAGCCCGCCCGCGATCAGGCTCGCGTACACGGTCTTCATCGTCCGCATCCTCATGGCGCCACCAGATCCACCGCGCCGAGCCGGCGGGCCGTGTTGAACTCCACCGCACCCGCCGTATCGCACTCGTCGTCGTACTCCGCGGTGATGGCCTGATAGAACTTCGGCCCCACCTGCCTGGCGCGGGTGGTCACCGGGTTCTCGGGGTCGGACAGGTCGGTGCTGTCCACCGTGGCCTCGACGGCCTTCACGTAGCCGCCCACGTTCGTGCGCAGGGTCAGCTCGCGCCCCACCTCCGCCGCCAGGGTGAACTCGATGGCCAGGCGGGCCAGCCCGTCGCCGTCCGCGTCCGCGTTGGCTGGGATGGCCAGATCGGCCTGGGGCAGGCCGGCCGCCGCGCACGCCGCGTCGCACAGGGGCACGTCCAGCGTGACGGCCTCGCCGTTCTCGAACACCAGTCGGGCGCGCACGCCCTGCTGCCGCAGCCCCGCGCGGCTGCGGTAGGTGTGATCCAGCCGCCCCCCGTACTCGTAGCCCACCGCCGTGTACTCGATGATCTGGGCGCCGACCCGGTAGCTGGACCGCACGTAGTTGAAGGTGGGGACGCCCAGCAGCCGCGCCGCCCACTCGGTCCACCCGATCGAGGCGTAGTGGATGGAGAACAGCCCCTCGCGGGCCTGGGTCTGCACCCGGTCGGGGGCGTCGTCGGTGCTCACGAGGCTGAAGGGCAGCGACTCGGCGCGGGCCTCCTCGCCGTACACCCGCGGCAGGCCGCCGTTGTCCTCGATGCTCAGGTCCTGGTCGGACAGCACGTCGCAGTCACCGTCGTAGTCGGCGGGGCTGGCCAGCAGGGCCGCCGCCGGGCAGTTGTAGGCGGCGAACCGCGAGTCGCGCAGGATGGTCCGCGCCTCGAAGCCGTAGCCCGGGGTGCGGCCGCTGACCGCCGTGCGCACCGGCTCGGCCCCGTACCGGATGGGCACCGTGTCGCCGGGGCGGATCTCGTCGGGCAGCTCCAGGCGCACCCGCACCACCGCGTTGGCGTCGTACTGCCCGCCATCGGGCAGCGAGCGGAAGATCAGCGAGAAGTCGCCGCTGAGCTCCGCCACGAACACCTGGCTGGTGTCGAAGGGGTTGATCACCGTGGCCGGGAGCCCGTCGCCGGGCTGCCGGTTGAAGTCCTCGCGGTAGTTCACGTGCTGGGTCCAGCAGTCGTCCCCGGGCTGGATGAAGCGGTTGCCGGCGGTGTTGAACACCAGGGTGTAGGTCTGGGCGAACGTGTCGCTGTCCAGCACATCCACCGTCACCTGGATCTGGTGGCTCAGCCCGCCCGAGTCCGTGACCACCAGCGTCAGCGGGTAGCGCGCGCGGGTCTCGAAGTCGAGCGGCCCGTCCACCCCCAGATCGCCCGTCTGCGGGTCCAGGTGGAAGGGCTCGACGGGATCCACCAGGGTGTAGGTCAGCACCTCGCCCCCGTCGGGATCGACGGCGGCGAAGCGCGAGGCCACCTCGTTGTCGTAGAGCCCCTCGGAGTACTCGAACCGCAGCCCGTCGGGGGCCACGAAGCGCGGCGGCTCGTTCACGTCGCGCAGCCGCACCTCGACGGTGCCGTCGGCGCTCAGGCCCTGGTCGTCGGTCACCCGCAGGGGGAGCGTGATCACCGCGTCGCTCGACTCGAAGTCCAGCGGCCCGTTCACCCGGACGGTGCCGTCGGCGGCCACGGCGTAGCGGTCGGCGTGATCGCCGGGCAGCAGCTCGATGCGGGCCACCTGGCCGTCGGGATCGGCCGCCTGGATCTGGCCCACCACGGCTCCCAGCGCGGGGTTCTCGTCCAGCTCGAACACCGCCGGCACGATGTAGGGGTCGAAGCGGGTGCCCACGGCCGGCGCCAGGTACAGCTCGGCGCGGCCGCTGGTGAGCACCTTCCAGGTCTGGCCGCCCTCGTCCACCGGCTCGCCCAGCACCCAGGCCTCGTCCTCCGAGACCACCAGATCGGCGGCGTCGCCGGTGACATACAGCCGGTTGCGGGTGTCGCTCTGCCGCAGCAGGTGCCGGCGGGTGATCTGCAGGGTCTGGGCGCCGCTGCCCAGCGCGATGCGCTCGAAGCCGCGCACCCGGCTGCCCCACGCGGCCAGGCTGTAGGCGCCGCCGGCGTTGAGCACCAGCCGGTCGTCGCCGCGCCCGCCGTCCAGCCGGCGATCGATGCGGCCCGCCGTGCGCACCTCGTCGTCGCCGGAGCCGGCGTAGACCACGTCGGGGCCGTCGCCGGTGCGGAGCACGTCGTCGCCGCGCCCGCCGATGAGCACGTCCAGGGTGACGGCGTCGTTGGTGCCTGCCAGGTCGTCCGCGTTCGGGGTGCCCAGCGCTGTGATCACCCCGCTGAAGTCGCGCCCCAGGATCACCTGCACCCGGCCGGCGTCCTCGTGGGCGTCGGTGTCGAAGCGCGGCGCGCCCACCACCAGGTCCGCCAGGCCGTCGCCGTCCACGTCGGCCACGTCCACCGCCCAGCCGAAGCGCTCGCCGGCCTGGGTGCCGTCCAGGGCGAAGCCGCCGATCCCCTGGCGCAGCTCGGCGAAGGTGGCGATGCGGGCGTCGGGGCCGCCGTAGGCCACGTACACCCGGCCGGCCTCGTCGCCCGCGGCGGTGGTGTCCAAGGGCACGCCCACCACCAGGTCGTCGTAGCCGTCGCCGTTCAGATCGCCGTCGATGCGCACCGGGCCGCCCTGGGCGTCCAGCGGCACGTCGGGGCCCTCGATCCACAGCCCCCGGTCCAGCGCCTCGACCCGGGCGGTGTAGTTCAGCCCGCCGCCGGCCACGTCGAAGAGCACGCCCACCGACGCCACGGCGTCGCCGGGCACATCCTGCCCGCGCAGCATGGTCAGCGCGAGGTCGCTGCGCCCGTCGCCGTCCACGTCCCCGCCGCCGCCGCGCTGGCCCGCCGCGATGGCGCCGTCGATGCGCAGCACCGGATCCCCGTTCTCGTCGCGGGTGAAGCCGTACCGGCGGTAGCCCGCCTCCACGCGGATGACCCGGTGGGCGGCGCCCGGGGCGTTCAGATCCACGTCGGGCTGCGTCTCGGCGCCCAGCACCACGTAGCTGTCGTGGCTGCCGGCCTGCACGGCGCCCACCAGCACGTCGTCGTAGCCGTCGCCGTCCACGTCGCCCACGCCGCTCACGTAGTAGCCCCAGCGGGGGTTGAAGTCGCGATCGGCGGTGTCGGTGATGCCGAAGCCCAAGCCATCGTCGTCGGGCTCGGGCAGGTCGGCCGCGCCGCGGCGGCAGATCCGGGCGTCCACCGCGCTCAGGCGCAGGGTCTCGGGATCGGCCTGCCCATACACCACATAGGCCGTCCCGTCGTCGGCGTCGCCCGAGTTGGGGGCGCCCAGGATCACGTCTGCCAGGCCGTCGCCGTTCACGTCGCCCGCCCCGTCGGCGGCCCAGCCGGCCAGGTCGCCGTTGGTGCCCCGCACGGTGTCCTCGCCCTGCGCGCCGATGCGCCGCCGGCCGCACTCGCCCTCCAGCGTCCAGCCCGAGCCCTCGGCCACCAGGTCGGTGGCCGCGCTCAGGCCCCGCCCGCTCAGCACATGCCCCGTGCCGCTGTACAGCGCGTCCAGCACGCGGGTGTAGGGCGCGGTGACCAGCAGGTCGCCCACGCCGTCGCCGTCCACGTCGCCGGGGTAGGCCACCACGGTGCCCAGCCCGTCGCCCGCGGGGCCGGCGTTCCAGGCCTGCTCGGAGCGCGCGTCGCCCGCGTCCGTCCGCACCGGGCAGTTCTGGATCCCCGTCTCGTGGCACAGGTCGAACTCGAGCGGGTAGCTGCCGCCCAGGCCGGCGACGACGAAGCCCCCCTCGCCGGCGGCGAGCGCTGCCAGCGGCATGACCTGATCGCTCTCGTTGCCGTAGGCCACGTAGACCTGCCCGGCCTGCTCGCGCCCCTCGATGGTGGTGTTCGGGGCGCCCACCAGCACCTCGGCCAGGCCGTCGCCGTCCAGATCGTCCACCACCGCCACCGACGTGCCCGCCAGGCCCCGCTCGGTGTCGCCGAACAGCTCGAAGCCCGAGCCCAGCAGGCTGCTGGGGTTCGAGCGGATCTCGGCGCCTTGGGTCTCGGCGTCCAGCGGTCTCGCGAAGCAGTACACCGTGCTGCCCGCGGGTACTCCCTCGGTGAGCAGGCCCGGCCCGGTCTCCTCCGCGGCCTCCCCATCCACCGTCCAGCGGTAGGTCCACCGCTCGGCGCTGCAGTCGTCGGCGTAGCCCTCGGCCCGGCAGAAGATCAGATCGCCCGGCTCGGCCACGCCGGGGAGCTGCGCCGCCGCGCCGGTGGGGGGCGCGTTGACCAGGACGTTCGCCGCCGAGCGCACCGGCTCACCCACTCCGTCCGCGTTGCTTGCGGTCACCTGGCAGCGCACCGCCTGGCCCCCGCGCAGGGCGCCGGCCTGGTACGTCGCGCCGGTGGCGCCGTTCACCACACGGCCGTCCACCAGCCACGCGTAGCTCAGGTCCGCCTGGACCCCCGCGGGCAGCGTCACCACACAGCGCTGCTCGGCACAGGGGCTGGCCGAGTCGGCCTCGACGGTCACCGTCTGCGCCACGGGGGGCACCTGCGTCACCTGCACGGGGGCCGAGGCCAGCACATCGCCGGGCGCGTAGGCGTCCTCTACGAACACCTCGCAGCGCACCGCGGCGCCGCCCAGGCCGGTGGCCGACAGGCTGGGCCCGTTCGCGCCGGGGATTACCCCGTCGGCGGTGGACCACGCGTACTCGAAGCGGTAGGCGTCGCTGTCGGGATCGGTGGCCGTCGCGGCGCACAGCAGCCGCTGGTCCGAAGACGGCGCCTCGGGCAGCACCCGCACCGAGGTCATCTGCGGCGGGCGGTTGCTCACCCGGCCCACGTTGTTCGACGTCGCCGCCTCGCCCTGCGCGTCCAGGCTGTCCACCGGCACGCCCACGCAGCGCACGACCGTGTCGGGGAACAGGCCCGTGGCGTCCAGGGTGGGGCCTTCGCCCAGGAGCTGCGGCGGCGCGCCGTTGGCGCCGGGCGCGATCCAGGTGAACGCCACCTGCTCGGGATCACCCTCGGGATCCTCGTAGCCGAACGCCCGGCACTCGAAGGTGCCGCCGCGGGGGACCACGCTGTTCACGATCTGCACCCCCTGGATCGATGGGGGCTGGTTGGGATCGCAGGCGTCGCCCGCCCCGTCGCCGTCCCGGTCGGCCTGATCGGCGTTGGCGGCGGCCGGGCAGTTGTCACAAGCGTCGCCAACCCCGTCGCCGTCCCGGTCGGCCTGGTCGGCGTTGGCCACCCCGGGGCAGCCGTCGCAGGCGTCACCCGCCCCGTCGCCATCGCCGTCCGCCTGGTCGGGGTTGGCCGCCAGGGGGCAGTTGTCCAGCGCGTCGCACAGGGCGTCGCCGTCCCCGTCGGGGGGCAGCGCGGCGCCGTCCAGCGGATCGCTGCCGCAGTCGGCCTCCAGGGCGTCCGGGGCGCCGTCGCCGTCGTCGTCGGCGTCGCAGGCGTCGCCGTCGCCGTCGCCGTCCGTGTCGCGCTGGGCCGGATCGGCCACCGCCGGGCACACATCCAGGGCGTCGCACACCCCGTCGCCGTCGCCGTCGGCGGGCAGGCTGCCGGCGTCGGCGGGATCCGACGCGCAGCGCCCTTCCTGGGCGTCCGAGGCGCCGTCACCATCGCGATCGGCGTCGCACGGGTCGCCTTGACCGTCGCCGTCCAGATCGGCCTGGTCGGGGTTGGGCGCCTGGGGGCAGTTGTCCAGCGCGTCGCACAGGCCGTCGCCGTCGGCGTCGGCGGGCAGCGACCCGGCGTCCAGCGGATCGCTGCCGCACCGCGCCTCCAGGACGTCATGGGCGCCGTCGCCGTCGTCATCGGCGTCGCAGGCGTCGCCCGCGCCGTCCCCGTCGGCGTCGCGTTGGTCGGGATCCGGCACCTCGGGGCACCGGTCCAGGGGGTCGCACACCCCGTCGTCGTCGCCATCCACCGGCCGGCTCTGGGGATCAGCGGGGTCGGAGCCGCAGTCCACCTCCAGGTCGTCGGCCGCGCCGTCGCCGTCGGTGTCGTCATCGCAGACGTTGCCGCGGCCGTCGCCGTCCCGGTCGGCCTGCTCGGGGTTCACCGCCATCGGGCAGTTGTCGAGGGCGTCACAGACCCCGTCGCGATCGCCGTCGCCGGGGGCGCTCGCGGCGTCCGCCGGATCGGTGCCACACGCCCGCTCGTCCGCGTCCTCGGCCCCGTCCCCGTCGCGATCGGCGTCGCACGCGTCGCCCAGCCCGTCCCCGTCCAGGTCAGCCTGCTCGGGGTTGGGCCGACCCGGGCAGTTGTCGCCTGCGTCGGGCACGCCGTCGCCGTCGTCGTCCGGCGGGGGCACGGCCATGTCGGGCGCGGCCATGTCGGGCGCGGCCATGTCGGGCACCGCCATGTCAGGCACCGCCATGTCAGGCACCGCCATGTCAGGCACCGCCATGTCAGGCACCGCCATGTCAGGCACCGTCATGTCAGGCACCGTCATGTCAGGCACCGTCATGTCAGGCGGCCCGGCGTCCGCCGCCCCGCCATCGGCGTGCCCCTGATCAACCTCACCCTGATCGGCGCCCCCCTGGTCCGTGGGCGCGCCCCGCATGTCGGTGATGGCCCCGTCCAGCCGTCCCCCCAGGTCGGCCGGCCCTTCGCCGCCCCCGTCGTCGCAGCCCGCCGCCCACAGCAGCAGCGCCCCGCATGTCCACCGTCGCAGCGACACGGCCACCCCCCGAGAACGCACCGTTCTTGATGTTGACTTTCAACGCTAGCGGCCGGCTGTTGAGACGAGAATGGTCAAATGGGTGCACGCGTGTCACATTTTGTCCACCCGACCGCCACCCCCTGGGAGCGCGACGTGCTGGCCGACTTCGACCTGGATCTGTTGCGCGCGCTGGTGGCCATCGCCGACGGCGGCACCCTGTCGGCGGCGGCCCGCGCGCTGGGCGCGTCGCGCACCACCATGCGCCGGCGGCTGATCGAGGTGGAGGCCCGCGCCGGCGTGAGCCTGATGGTGCGGCGGGGCGACCACCTCCTGCCCACCGAGGCCGGTCGGCTGCTGCTGCGCGGCGCCCGCAGCCTGCTGGCGCAGGCCACCGCGCTCATGGATCAGGCCGCCGCCGTCGGCACCGAGCCGCAAGGCCTCATCCGGGTGGCGCTCACGGCGGGGGAGCCCCCGTTTCTGGCGGGCCTGGCGCTGCAGGGGGTGGGCCGCCGCTGGCCCCAGGTCCAGCTCGAGCTCATCAACGCGGCGACCCCGCAGCGGCTGCTGACCGAACACGCCGACGCCGCGCTGGTGTTCGCGCAGAGCCCCCCCGACGGCCCCTGGGAGGCCGTCCACCTCATGGACTTCAACCTGCTGCTCGCGGCCAGCCCCGCCTACCTGGCGCAGCACGGCGCCCCACAGCGCGTCGAGGACCTGGCCGCGCACCGCGTGCTCGCCTGGCGCAGCGACCTGGGCGGCACCGAGCCCCTGCGGCGGCGGGACGGCGCGCTCGTCGACTTCCCCGCGCCGCCCCTGCTCGTCAGCAACAACGTCTACACCCTGCGCACGCTGACCGTGGCGGGGCAGTGCATCGGCCACTTCCCCGACGCGGGCTTCCGGCAGCCCGGCGAGGGCCCGGAGCCGCTGCGGGCGGTGCTGGCCGATCAGGTGGGCGGCACCATCCCGTTCTGGCTGCTGCTGCCCGACGCCTACCGCGAGATCCCTCGGCTGCGTGCGCTCGCCGACGCGATGGTGACCGTAATCCGGGGGCTACGGGCCACCCAGCCGCTGGCGGGCGGTGCGCCCGCTGAGGGCTTGCCTGGAATTGGCTGAACAATTGAGCAGTTGCGGGCCGGTGGAAAATGGCGGCTGTAGCGGCCGCCCCGGGGTGGTACGCTGCGCGACCGATGCACGCCGAAGACGACCTGCCGCCGATCCCGCTGGGTGAGATCTACCACCTGCACGACCCGCTGGGCCGGGGTGCCATGGGCGAGGTTTGGCGGGGCACGCACAAGCCGCAGGGGCTGCCCGTCGCGGTGAAGATCCTGACCCGGCGCGACACCCTGGACGCCCGCTACGAGATCGGCTTCCGCGAGGAGGTCCGCGCGGCCGCCAGCCTGGACCACCCCAACATCGTCACCGTCTACGACTACGGGCGCACGGATCAGAAGACCGAGGAGTGGACCAACGGGCGCTACCCGGTGGGCAGCCCCTACCTGGTGATGGAGCTGGTGGAGGGCATGAGCCTGCGCCAGCTCTGCGGGCGGCTGGCCTGGCCCACGCTGGCCAATATCCTGCTGGGGCTGCTGGACGCCCTGGGCCACGCCCACGCGCGCGGGCTGATCCACCGGGATCTGAAGCCGCACAACGTCATGGTCACCCCCGACGAGGCGGGCGCCCTGACGGTGAAGCTCACCGACTTCGGGTTGGCCCACGCCACCCGGCCCGACGCGGCGAACCCGTTCCTGGAGCGCATGGCGGGCACGCCGAACTACATGGCGCCCGAGCAGGTGATGGTGGCCTGGCGGGACTACGGGCCGTGGACGGACCTGTACGCCCTGGGCTGCCTGGCTCACGCCCTGGCCACCGGGCGGCCGCCCTTCGCCGGGCGGGGCTCGCGGGCCATTCTCAAGGCGCACCTGGAGGATCCGCCGCCGCCGCTGGTGGCTGACGTGCCCGACGGCTTCTGCCGCTGGGTGGATCGGCTGCTCGAGAAGGAGCCCGACCGGCGCTACGCCTGCGCCGCCGACGCCGCCTGGGCGCTCATGCAGGTGCTCGAGGGCGGCGAGCCGCTGAGCGGCCGGGACGCCAAGGCCACCCGGCTGGACTTCAAGGCCATCAGCAGCTCCGACAAGCAGCTCGACGCGAGCGTGGCGGTGTCGGGGGTGCGCCACACCCTCAACTGGGACCTGAGCGAGCTGTCCCAGTCGGCCTCGGTCAGCTTCCTGCCGGGCCGTGAGGTCCCCCCCGTGCCGGGCAACTGGCGGCGGGTGGTGGAGGAGGTGGCCTGGAACCCCATGGTGGGCGCCGGGCTGGGGCTGTGGGGGTTGCGGTCGCTGCCCCTGGTGGGCCGTGAGCACGCCCGCGATCGCCTGTGGGATCTGCTCACCGAGGTGCACGCCGACGGGCGCCCGCGGGGCGCGGTGATCGAGGGGCCACCGGGCTTCGGCAAGACCCGCCTGGTGCACTGGCTGGCCGAGCGGGCCAGCGAGTACGGCGTGGCGCAGGTGGTGGAGATCACGCACAGCGCGCAGGGCTCGCCGAAGGACGGGCTGGTGCCCGGCTTCGCCCGCTTCCACCAGTGCCACGGCCTGGACCGCGGCGAGGCCACCGATCGCATGGCGCGGATCCTGCGCCACCTGGGCGAGCACAACGAGGAGCGCTGGCACCAGATCGGCGATCTGTTGGCCGAGTCCGACGCCGACACCCGCCCCATCTCGCCCCGGCAGCGGCGGCGGATCCTGCTCGACCACCTGCGCCGGCTCAGCCGGGCGCGTCCGGTGATCCTGCTGGTGGACGACGCCCAGTGGGCCGACGACGCCTTGGATTTCGCGCGCTCGGTGCTGGCCAGCCGCGAGGAGCTGCACGTGCTGGTGGTGCTCACCAGCGACGGGAGCGCCCACGTCACCGGCGCCGAGCGCGTGGTGCTCGAGCCCCTGGACGCCGAGCAGATGACCGAGCTGGTGCAGAGCCTGCTGGGTCTGGTGGGCGAGGTGGCCCAGGCGGTGGAGCGCCGGGCCGAGGGCAACCCCCTGTTCGCCATCCAGCTCGTGGGCGACTGGGTGCAGCGCGGCGAGCTGCAGGCCACGCCCCAGGGCTTCCGCCGGCCGCCCGGGGTCAAGATCAAGCTGCCCGACAGCATCCACGCCATCTGGCTGGACCGGCTGGATGCGCTGTTGGGCGAGGCCGCGCAGGACTGGCGCGCGCTGGAGCTGGCGGCGGTGCTGGGTCAGCGGGTGGCCATGGACGAGTGGGCCGCGGCCTGCCGCCACGCCGGCGTCCACCCCACCGAGGATCTGGTGGAGGTGCTCATCGAGGGTGGCCTGGCGACCCGCACCCTGCGGGAGCGGGATCACTGGGCCTTCGCCCACGGCCTGCTGCACCAGAGCATGCTGCGGCTGGTGCGCGAGGGCGGGCGCGGCCTGGCTCACCACGCGGCCTGCGGCGTGGCCCTGGCGGGCTTCCGCAAGCGCCCGGGGGTGTCGGAGCGGCAGGCCCGCCACCTGTTGGCGGCGGGGGACGACGCGGCGGCGCTGGAGCCCCTCATCGACGCCGCCTGGGCGCGGCTGAAGGCCAGCGAGCACGATCGGGCCCAGGCGCTGTACGAGCAGTGGCGCAACGCGGTGATGCGGCTGGATCTGCCGCCGGACGACGCCCAGCGGGCCGCCGGGCTGCACTTGAAGTGTCGCATCGCCCGCACCCAGGGCGAGCTGAAGCGGGCCCGACAGCTCGCCGAGGCCGCCGAGGCCGAGGCCCGCCGCCACAACTGGTGGAAGGTGCTGGCGCGGACCCTGGTGGACCGGGGCTGGGACGCCTTCAACGAGGGCGATCTGCAGCTCGGCCTGGACCGCATGGCCGAGGGCGCCCGCATCGCCCAGCAGCACGCCGACAGCAACCTGCAGGCCAACAGCCTGCGCAACCAGGCGGTGCTCCAGCTCGATCGTGATCCCGCCCGGGTGCGGTCGCTGCTCGAGGAAGCGCGGGCGGTCTACGCCGCGCAGAACCACCCGCAGGGCCTGGCGTTGACGGCGGTGAACCACGCCCAACTCGCGCGCCGGCAGGGGCAGTACGCCCAGGCCGAGGCCTGGCTCGACGAGGCCGATCGGCACTTCCTGGCCGATCACACCCGCTGGGGGCACGCCATGGTGCTCGCCGAGCGGGGGCTGGTGCGCCTGCTGGCGGGCGACCTGGCCGGCGCCGAGGAGCTGCTCCAGGAGGCGGTGCAGCGCTACCAGGTGCTGGGCGGGGTGAACGCGCCCCTGGCGAAGCTGAACCTGGCCGAGCTGCGGCTGGCGCAGGGCAAGCGCGACGAGGCCTGGGGTCTGTTCGCCGGCCTGCGCGAGAAGCT
The DNA here is from genome assembly GCA_020633555.1 of Myxococcales bacterium. GTDB lineage: Bacteria > Myxococcota_A > Bradymonadia > UBA7976 > UBA1532 > JACKDL01. The sequence goes on from JACKDL010000005.1 coordinate 149,947, forward strand.
GGGGCAGCACGGGCGTCACGGGCGCACCCTGCACGCCACCTTGGGTCTGCTGGCGGTGGCCGCCGATGACGAGGACTGGGAGTCCTGGGACGAGACGGTGGATCTGGCCCGGCCGCTGGTGGAGGACCACCTGGCGGCGGGGCGCGACGCCATCCGGCTGGCCGAGCAGGCGGCCCAGGCGGCGCTGCGCCGGGGTGAGCCCCGCCGCGCGGCGCAGGCCTGGGACCTGGCGCAGGTGCAGTGGCAGGCCCTGGGCGCCGCCGACGAGGTGACGCGCGTGCAGGCGGAGCGGGCGCGGGCGGACGCGCTGGGCCAGGGGTCCGCGGCAGGCTGAATGGCTGGCGGCCCGCCCCGTCGGCGGGCCCCGCCCGCGCCCGAGCCGGGCGCGCAACGACCTGGAGAAGCGAGGCGACGATGGGGAGCATGGGGAGATGGCTCGCCGGTCTGGCCCTGAGCGGGCTGACCTTGGCGGGGTGCGGGGGCAGCCAGCTCAAGCCGAACGAGCAGAAAGAGTACGACGCCCTCAAGCAGGAGCAGGCCAGCATCCAGAAGCGCATCGGCGCGGCCAACGCCGCCGCCGACAAGGCGTTTCGCGACGCCGGCGCCGCCGAGAAGGCCAAGAAGCTGGTCTACAAGGGTGTCCTGGTGTGCGGCGGCAGCGCCAGCGGCCAGTACTTCGGGGCCCTGCCGTTCACCGGCAAGAAGAAGGCCGCCCTCGTCAGCAAGCGTGACAAGACCGTCTCGGGCGTTCAGTGCGAGACCTTCGACGTGTCGGTGAAGTGATGGCCACGCGGATCTTGATGTTGCTCGCCGCGGCCTGGCTCACCACCGGCTGTGCCACCACCCAGGCGGACCTGAAGAAGCTGCGCACGGATGTGCACAGCCAGCGCAACCAGCTCAACGCGGCGGAGTCCGCGGCCGACGCGGGGAAGGGGTACACCCAGTCCATCGGCAAGAAGGACACCACCCGGCGCGTGATCCTGGGCGATGACGCCATCGCGAAGATCATCCAAGCGCACATGCCGTACGCCTTCGACGGGCGGAAGCTCTCGAAGCGCATCACCGGCGACTTCACGCTGAGCAACGTGCGTGGGTTCAAGCTGCTGCCGCGCAACCGGGCCCAGTGGACCTGGGACTTCAAGGGCAAGGGCGTCAACGTGAACCTCAAGGGCGTGCCCATGGCGGGCAGCAAGGATGCGCGCCAGGCCAAGGAGGCCCTGACGGCGGGCGGCTCCATCACCATGGAGGGCAGCCTGTGGGTGGACCACAAGAAGAACGTCCTGCGGCTGAACGGGCGCTGCGTCAAGGCCAGCCTCCGCAAGCACAACACCGGCACCAACCAGGGCTACGTGTGCGACGGGGCCAACAAGAAGCTGTTCCGCAGCCAGCAGACCGTGCCCCTGCCCAAGGTGCTGCACGGCAAGAAGGTGCAGGCCATGACCACGCCCAACCACCTCGTGCTGATCGAGCGATGAGCCGCGCTGCCGGGCCGATCCTGCTGGCCCTGTGGCTGGCGGCCTGTGGATCCAGCGCGCCGCCGCGGCCGGCCACCTACTACGACAACGGCACGCTGAAGGCGCCGGCTTTCAGCGAGCGCACCCACAAGAAGCGGTATCAGCAGGCCGCGGCGGGGGTGGTGAAGAAGCGCGCGGTGACCTGGGTGGACGCGGGCAGGCCGGAGCGCCTGAGCCCGAAGGCCGTGGGCAAGCTGCCCATGGCGGCCCTGGTGGCCATCCACACCGCCAGCGAGATGCCCAAGGGCGTCGAGCGCGACGTGCTGTTCATGGTGGACAAGAAGCGCCGCCCGGTGAGCATCCGGGTGGACGTGAAGGGCGCCATCACCGTCGAGGGCGGGCCCGCCTGGTACCCCGACAAGGAGCGGCGCGACGCCGGCCCCATCAAGCCACTGCTGCGGGGCAAGTGGGAGGACGGCATGGCGGGGGATCTGGCGCTGGCCTGGGATCAGGTCGGTGAGGCGGATCGGGCCCTATTGAAGGGCGTCACCTTCCACCGGGTGCCCGGCCGGCACGGCACCGAGGGTGGCAAGTACATCGCCAACGAGAAGGGCCACCGCATCGAGATCTATGACGCCACGAAGGATGCCCGCGAGCGCGGCTTCGTGGGGGCCCCCGACCAGCCCCAGCCCCGCAGCCTGCTCACCTACTACCACGAGATCGGCCACGGGCTGTCGGCGTTTCCCCGCCTGGAGGCGGTGCGTCGCTACAACCAGACGGTGAAGGCCGCCAACGCGGGCAAGCCCGGCGCGGCCAAGCGCCTGAAGGCGCTGCAGAAGGCCGTGGACCAGCAGCAGAAGCACAACCCGGTGCTGGCGGCCTACCAGAAGACCCTGGGCAAGGCCGGCGCCCCCACGGTGTATGGCGCCACGGCGCTCGAGGAGTCCTTCGCCGAGGCCTACGCGCTGTTCCGGGGCCACCCGGCGGCGCTGCAGCGCCTGCGCCCGGCCACCTACAAGTGGTTCAAGGGGGCCGGCCACCGGCACGCCATCCAGGGCGCGCTGAAGGGCATGCCGGCCGCGCTGTAGGCCGAGGCCGGGCGGGCCGCCCAGGCCTCAGCCGAAGAAGTCCGCCGCGTCCAGGTACTTCAGGCCGGCGCCCTGGGCGAAGGCCCGGTCGCTGTCGCGATCGCCCACCATGACGCAGCGGCCGGGATCCAGCCGGTACTTCTCGATGAAGTGCACCGCCAGGCCGGGCATGGGCTTGCGGGTGAAGTCCACCGGCGGCCCCGCGGGGCCCGGCGCGATCTCGGCGTCGATGGGCACGCCCAACAGCCGGTTGGTGTGGGCGATGCACTCGCGGGCCTGGGCCTCGGTGAGCTGGCCCAGGGCCACGCCGGCCTGGTTCGACACGCCCACCAGGATCCACCCCTCGGCCTGCAGGGCCGCCAGCTTCTCCACCCGGCCGGGCAGGATCTCCACCTCCTCCGGGCGCTTGGGGAAGGGCCGGCGCAGCGCCCGCGGCGTGTCGCGCAGGGTGCCGTCGTAGTCCAGGAACACCGCCTTGTGGGTGTACTCGGGGCCCCAGGTGACCGCGACGGGGACCCGCTCGATGTGGGCGAAGCCCTCGGCGGCGGTGGGGGGCTCGAAGCGGTGGAACCAGCGATCGATGGCGACGGGCGGCAGCATGTTGGGGTCGCGCTTGCCTTCGGCCATGATCTCGTCGGCGTCGAGCAGGCGGCCGTGGCGCTGGATCATCCGCCGGGCGGCGAACAGGCGGCACTGCTCGACCGTGGCGTCCACCCACACGCAGCGCACGGGCAGGTGGTGGCGCCGCGCCAGGGTCATCAGCCCGGCCCGGCTCTCGACGGTGGGCCAGGTGTTGTCGAGCACGAAGCGGCGCTGCCCGCGGCCCAGGGCGGCCTCCATGGGGGCCAGCAGGCCCGCCAGGGTGCCGCCGCGCTCGTCGCGGTTGAGGCGCTCGTAGCCCTGGTCCAGCCAGGGCTGCACCCGGCTGGTCTTGCCGCTGGCGGGCGGGCCCAGGATCACCACGGCCTCACCGGCGTCCTCGGCGGGGGCGGCCAGGAAGGGGGCCTTGGTGGCCAGGGCGCGGCGGTCGCCGTCGGTGAGGCGGGCCGTCAGCGCCTGGGCGCTCGACCGCACGGACGCCAGCCGGGTGGCGCCGGGGATGGCGATGAGGTGGGGGACGCCCTGCACCAGCCAGGCGAGGGCCACCGCCTCGGGCGTGAGGCCGCGGCGCCCGGCCACGGTGGCGAAGGCGGCCTCGGCGGCCACCCGGCCGCGCTTGCGCCAGCCGCCCAGGGGGCTGTGGGCGATGACGGCCACGCCGGCGGCGGCGCACACATCCACCAGGCCGCTGCGCACGGCCTTGCCGTCCAGGGGGCTCAGCGGGATCTGCACCGCGGCGATGGGCACCTGGGCCAGGGCCTCCTGGAGCTGGGCAGGCTCGGTGAGGTTGCACAGGCCCACGTGGCGGGCCACGCCCTGGGCCTTGAGGCGCGCCAGCGCGGCCACCTGCTCGGCCCAGGGCACGCGCTTGTCGGGGGCGTGCAGCAGGTACAGGTCCAGGCGCTCGACCCCCAGGGCCTGCCGGCTGGCCGCGGCCTGGCGCACCAGCCGCTCGGGATCGCCCGCCGGCAGCCAGCGGGCGGCCTTCCGGATCAGGCCGCCCTTGGTGGCGATGACCAGCCGGCCGGCGTCGCCCGCCCAGGTGGCGCGGGCCCGGGCGATGAGCCGCTCGTTGTGGTGCAGGTCGGCCTCGCTCAGGCCATAGACGTCGGCGGTGTCCACGAAGGTCAGGCCCGCGTCCCAGGCGGCGTGCAGCAGGGCCACGGCCTCGGCCTCGGTGGGGCGGCCCTCGGTGCTCAGGCGCATGGCGCCCAGGCCCACGGGGGGCACCCACAGGGCGTCGTCGGCGGGGCCGATGGGGCGGGCGGGCCAGGGGGCGCTGGCGGGGGCCGCGGCGGCCTCGCGGTCGAAGGGATCGGCCCAGAGCAGGTCGTCGTCCCAGTCGGTGTCGGGGCGGCCCGCCACGGGCTTTCCGGTGGGATCCACCACCTGCCACTCGGCGCCCAGCCGGGCGGCCTCGGGCGGGGTGCACAGCAGCACCTGGCGGCCCTCCAGGGGGCCGGTCACCGCCAGCAACAGGGCGCCCTCGGCGGCGGCCTGCAGGGCCCCGCGCACGGGGCGATCGGGCAGGCTGGGGGTCTTGGGGCTGACGCCACGGCCCAGCTCGGTGCGGGGCAGGCCCAGGGCCTCCGACAGCTCGCCGCGGCTGAGCGGCGGCGTCGCGGCCTGGCAGATGCGGTCGATCCAGCCGCTCAGGCGGGCCTTCTCGGCCTGCAGGAGGGCGGCGGTGTGCGCCTGCGCGACGCGGCGGGCCTGGGGGGAGAGCGACATCCTCGCAGGATGCCACAGGTGGGGGTGGGGACGCCGCTCGGGGGGCGGGCTCGCCGGCGCTCAGGGTTGAGCGCGGGCGGGAGCCGCCGGGAGGGGATGGCGTTGGGGCCGCCCCCCGAGCGGGGTGGGATCGTAGGGGCGTGCGCCCCGGAGGTTCAGCTCAGCGGCCGCCCTGGCGCCCGCCGCGGGGCTCACCGGCGCCTTCGCCGTCGCACTCGCCGTCGCCGTCGCACTCGCCGTCGCCCTGGGGCTCACCGGCGCCCTGGCGCTCGCCCTGCTGGCCTTCGCCGGCCTGCTGGCCTTCGCCGCCCTGCGGGCCCTGGGGCTCGCCGGCGCCGTCGCACTCGCCGTCGCCGGCGCACTCACCGTCGCCCTGGGGCTCACCGGCGCCCTGGCGCTCGCCCTGCTGGCCTTCGCCGCCCTGGGGGCCCTGGGGCTCGCCGGCGCCTTCGCCGTCGCACTCGCCGTCGCCGTGCGGGCCCTCACCGGCGCCGTCGCACTCGCCGTCGCACTCGCCGTCGCCGTGCGGGCCGGCCTCGCCCTGGTGGCCGTCGCCCTGGCCCTCGGCGCCCTCGCCCTGGCCCTCGCCGCCCTGGCGGCCCTCACCGGCCTGGCCCTGGCCTTCGCCGCCCTCACGGGCGCGCTCCATGACCTGCTCGGCCTCGTCCCCGCACGCCGCGTGGCACGGCTCGGCGGCGGCCAGGCCGCGGGCCCGGCACTCGTCGCGCTCGCCCTGGGCCGCTTCGCAGGCCTCGTGGGCCTGGTTGGCCTCGGGGCGGCAGGCCTCCAGGCACTCGCCCATGTCCTCGCGGGCCTGCTCCCGGGCCTGCGCCTGCACCGCGTCCTCGCCCTGGTTCCCCTCGCCCAGGGCCTCGGCCTGGGCACGGGCCTCGGCGGCCCGCAGGGCGTCCTGGAACTCGGCCGTGCTGTCGGTGGGCTCCGTCTCGCCACAGGCGACGGTGAACCCCAGGGCGACGACGGCGACGAAGAGCTTGCGGGACAACATCTTGAGCCTCCTTCGGCTTTCTCCTGCTTCGTTTCCTGAAGCGCCCACTGGTTGTGCATCGGGTGTGCCAGATATGAAAACGCCGTCTCAAAAGGGCCCGGCGGGCGCTGGGGCCCTCCGGGGGTCAAGGGGCCTTGGCACGGGGTCGGTTGACAGCGCCAAGCGACCTTGGCACCACCCCGGCGACCCCTTCACGAGGAGGCCCCATGGCCATCGAGCTGCCCCCCGACGCCCCCATGGCCGAGTACCAGCGCTACATCCACGCCCTGGAGGCCTTCCACGGCTGGCTGGAGGTGGATCTGGTGAACAACTGCTTCCTCATGGGCGAGGAGGTGGGCGAGCTGTTCAAGGCGGTGCGCCGTCACCTGAAGAAGTTCGAGCAGGCCGAGGCGGCCGCTCTGGAGGACTCCAAGGCCCACGTGGCCGAGGAGGTGGTGGACGTCCTCAACTACCTGCTGGCCATCTGCAACCGCCTGGACATCGACCTGGAGGCGGCCTTCCGCGCCAAGAACGCCCGCAACCAGACCCGCCGCTGGACCTGAGCCGGTGTGACCCGGGGCGCGAAACCCGTTATCTTGCGCCGTCGCCCCCGGGGAGCCCGCCATGCCCGACTACGCCAAGCCGCTCGACCGCGACGCCCGGGACTCGGGCAAGCAGGCCCCCGGCCAGCTCGACCAGCGCGGGGACGCCGCGCGGGCGCAGGCCAACGAGCTGCTGGCCGCCGGCGCCGCGCCCGGGGCGGCCCGCGACAAGCTGCCCGAGGGCGTCGATCTGTCGTCCATGGCGCTGACCTTCACCCTGGCGAAGGGCATCTCCATCGACGCGGGCTCGGCCACCATCCAGACCAAACAGGACACCCAGGGCCGCGCGTCGGTGGACAAGACCGGCCTGTGGTTCGACTTCTCGCCCGGGGTGTTCCTGGACGTGCCCTGGCCCGCCGGGGACATGGAGCTGGACCGGGTGGGCTGGTCCTTCGAGAGCGGCAAGCCCGTGGTGAACCTGCGCAAGACCGGCGGGGGCATGGACTTCACCGGCAAGGCCCGCGACGCCTTCGGCGAGAAGCTGCAGGGGGCCATGGCGGGCACGGCGGTGGCGAAGCAGGGCTACGACCCGCTGGCCGACGGCGATCTGGCCGGGACCCTGAAGGCCGTGGTGGGCAACGTGCAGGGCATGGGCGGCCAGGGCGGCGGCGGCGGTGAGATGAAGGCCGGGCCCGAGGACATCCGCGATCTGGGCGCCGAGGCCACCGTCAGCCTGGGCAAGGGCTTCGCCCAGGACGGCCTGCGCATCGCACCCGGGGGCGCGCTGACGGTGAGCGTGGCCAGCAAGAGCACGGGCAAGGACATCGCCCAGGCCAAGGACGGCGGCGCCCAGGCCATGGCCGAGGCCGCCAACCTCACCCGCATCAGCTTCGCCTCGGACGCCTTCCAGGTGGTGGACGCCGCGGGCGCGCCGGTGGCCACGCTGTCGCGCATCTCGGTGGGCCGCGGTGGCAAGGTCTCCATCGACGAGGTGAGCTTCCCCGACGGCAACGCCGGGGCGGGCTGGCAGGCGGTGGCGAAGGCGCTGGACCAGGCCGCTGCCAAGAGCGGCGGGGCGGTGAAGGGGGGCGCGCAGCCCACCAAGGCGGGCGTCGAGGCGGCGCTGTCCACGGCGGTGCAGGAGCTGCTGGGCACCTACGCCACGGTGATCCCGGGGGTGGATCTGCGGGGCATCTTCGGGGCCGGCAAAGGCTGATCGGCTGGCCCCCGGCGGGCGCCTTCAGCGCGGCGCCACTCAGCGCACGCAGTAGTAGCCGTAGCTCGGGCCGGCCCAGCCGCAGCGGGCGTTGTACTGCCGGCAGTCCACGCGGCGCTCGGTGGCGCCGTCGCACCACACGGCCACCGTGCCCTCGCAGGTGCCGTCGTAGCCCAGCCCCGGGCACAGCGGCTCGGGCTCGGGCTCGGGCTCCGGCTCCGGCTCCGGCTCCGGCGGCCGATCCACGCAGTAGTAGCCGAGCTGGGCGCCGGCGTAGCCGCAGGTCTGGCCCTGGGTGCTGCAGTCGCGGGCGCGGATCTGGCCGTCGGCGCACCAGCGGGCGGTGTCGCCGTCGCAGGCGCCTTCGTAGGTCAGCCCGCCGCAGGGATCGGCCGGCTCGGGCTCGGGCTCGGGCTCGGGGGCCGCCTCGGCCTGCCCGGGGGCGATGACGCCGCCCACGTCGGCGGTGAGGCCGGCGATCCAGTCGGTGAGCAGATCGGCGCGGGTCAGGTGGTCGACGCCCAGGCAGTTCTCGTCGCCGTAGCTCTCCATGCCCAGCACCACCGGCTCGCCGTTCCAAAGGCGGTCCGACAGCACGGGGCCGCCCGAGTCGCCGAAGCAGATGCCCCGGCGCTGCTGGCCGTCCACCACCACGAAGCGGCTGTCCACGTCGATGAGGGCCAGGGCGGCGAACCAGCGGCCGGTGCGGCTGGCGTCCATGGTGTCGCCGAAGCCGCCGGCCTCGACGGTGGTGCCCACCAGCCCGCTGGGGTTGGCGGTGTTGGCGGCGATGAGCTCCAGCTCGGGCACGGCCTGGGTGGCGTCGCGGTCCAGGATGAGGATCGCGGCGTCCAGGGTGGGGTGCTCGTGGAAGCGGATGACGTTGAAGGTGGCCCGGGGCGCGGTGGGTTCGAGCCCCACGCCGAAGCCGAACTGCCCCTGGCGCAGGTCCTCGGTGCAGTGGCTGGCGGTGGCCACCACCCGCGGCCCGATGAGGGTGCCGGTGCAGAAGGTGTTGCTGGCCCGGGGCTCGTAGTGCAGCCAGCCGATGGCGAGCTGCTGGCCGGCGGTCAGGGGCACGGCGGTGGGGGTCCGGGTGCCGTTGCGGATCTTCGGCGCGAACTCGGCGGTGGGATCGCTGACCGCGGGCTTCTCGTCGCCCGGCGCGGTGAGCTCGGCGGGGCCGCAAGCGGTCAGGGGCAGGCCCAGCAGCAGGGCGGCGGTGGCAAGGCGGGTGTCCAGTCGCAACATCTCGCTCCCCAGAAGAGTGGCGTTGTGCTGACTGACCGCTTGTTCATTTTCCGGGCCAACCCCGCTGGCCCGCGGTTCCTGGGCCTCCGCGTCCCGTGTCCACGAGTGTCTCGGACCCTGGCGTCCCATGGGACTTGAAGGTCACAGCCCCCCGACCAGCTCGATGGCCAGGTCCAGGTGGCGCTCCCAGTCGGGGTTCACGTCGCCGCCCACCGAGTTCGTCTCCTCGTAGTGGTCGCCCGGCGCTTCGGTGAGCGGGGCCGGGCCCGGCTTGTAGTCGTAGGGCGGCACCATGTAGCCGAGGAAGTCGCCGCCCAGTCCGATGAAGAAGGGGATCTCGCCGGGCACGCGGTCGTAGACGTACGGGCCGTCGGGCGCGGCCGCCCAGTCGGGGGCGTTCTCCTGGTCGGGCTTCACCACGCAGGGCTGGTCGCCGCCCTCGGTGGGCAGGCCGTCGGGGCCGCAGATCAACGGCACCCGGTGGCCCTGCACGTCGCCCACCACCGGGTTGCCGGCGGTGCCCTTGCCCGGGTAGCCGCCGCACAGCGTCTCGGGGAAGGCCTCGCCGGGGGCGGTGAAGAAGGTCAGCGGGCCCAGGCGCACCACGTTCACCTCGCTGAGGATGAGCGGGCGGTCGGGCTCGTAGCCGCCCATGCGGCGCACCACGTTGTAGACGTTGCGTTCGATGAGCTTCAGCACGAAGGCGCCCAGCTCGAAGGTGGGGTTGTTCACCCGCGACAGGAAGGGCACGTGGGCGAAGCGCAGGGGCGGATCCTCGCCCAGGTCCCGCAGGCCGCCGCCGTGCACCGCCTGCAGCACGTGCATGGCCACCCGCTGGCCCACGGCGTCCATGGCGGCCCAGGTGTGGTCGCCGCCGAAGTCGGTGCGATCGGCGTAGTCCTTGGCGCCGCCGCGGCCCGGGTTGATGAGGCCGCCCACGGCGCCCGCGAAGCTCAGGGTCACGCCGCCCAAGCCCGCAAGGGCCGGCTTCTCGACGCCCCCCTCGGTGGTCACCGCGCCCAGGCCGGCCTCGATGTGGCGCCGCGCCGCACCGTAGTAGTCGGCGGTCAGGTGCTGGTTGCCCGACCAGCGCACCTCGGCGTGGTTGCCGTAGCTGAAGGCGGTGGCCAGCGTGGCGCCCGTCTCGGCGGTCACGTGCAGGATGGGCAGGTTGTCGTCGAAAATGTACGGGGTGCGGCTGTCGGTGATGGCCATGCCGTCCACGCCCGTCTCCACCACGCCGGCGGCCACCCGGGCGGGCTCCAGCCGGTCCACCGCCTCGCGCACGGCCTCGGCGGCGTTGCCGATGATGGCCTCGAACACGTAGGGCTCGCGGCCGGTGCGGACGGGGGCGCCGTTGCCCGGGCCCCACTGCCCCACGGTGTCGGGCCCCTCGTGGTTGTGGGTGCTGCCCACCACCAGCAGATCCACCTCGAGCTCGGCCGCCAGGCGCGCGCGGATGGCGTCGATGTCGTCGTGGAAGAAGCCCAGCAGATCCAGGCTGACGAAGGCCACGGTGGTCTGGCCCTTGCGCAGCACCAGGGCGTTGGCCTGCAGGTCGTCGTGGGCCCACTTGTGGGCGCAGCACTCGGGGCCCTGGCAGCCGATCAGCTCGGGGGGGCAGTGCAGGGCCGGGCGGCCGTAGCCGAAGCCCGCGATCCACACGCCCTGCATGCGCCCGTCGCCCTCGCCCTCGTCGGGGCCGGGGTAGCCGGCGTCGCCCTCGCACAGGCCGTCGAAGCCGCAGTCGTACCACTCGGTGTCGGGCTCGAAGGGCTCGGCGAAGGTCATCTGCACGCCGTCCAGGGCGTCGGGGTTGGGCACCTCGAAGCCCATGGGGGTGATGACCCGCCGCGCGGCGCCGGCCAGCAGCGGGCCTTCGGCGTCCTCGCAGCCGGGGCTGCCCGGGCAGGTGCGCGCCGGGGGCGCCTCGAACCAGCACAGGGGCAGGGCCGAGCCCTCCACCTCGCGGCAGGTCTCGCCGGGGCGGCAGTCCAGATCGGTCTCGCAGCGGCGGTCGAAGACGCTCTCGCAGCGGCAGCCCACCTGGCGCTCGAAGGCCCCGCACTCGGGGTCCGGCCCGTCGGCGCACTGCACGGGCGCCATGTCGGGGCCCACGTCCGGGGCCATGTCGGCGGGGGGCGCGGCGTCCAGGGGCGCGGCGTCCGCGCCGCCGTCGGTGATCACCTGGGCGTCGGCGGTCTGCGCCGGCCCGGGCCCGTCCCCGTCATCGCACCCGCTCAGCAGCAGCAGCCCGATGGCCGCCCAACACCCGATCCGCATGGCATCCCCCGCGCTTGGAGCCCCGTGGATACCGGGCCGCGGGGGCGGTTTTCAACTCGCCGGTAGACCAAACAAACGCACGGTGTTGGCGCGCGTGGCGGCGGCGAGGGCCGCGGGGTCCTCGCCGCGCAGGGCGGCCACCCCGCGGGCGGTGTCCACCACCATGGCGGGTTCGCAGCGCTTGCCGCGGTGGGGCACGGGGGCCAGGTACGGCGCGTCGGTCTCGATGTGCAGCCGGTCCAGCGGGATGTGGGGGATGGCCGCGCGCAGATCTTTGGCGGTCTTGAAGGTGGCGATGCCCGAAAGGCTGATGTCGAAGCCAAGCGCCAGGGCCCGCTCCAGCTCGGCCTGCCCGCCCGTGAAGCAGTGCACCACCCCGCCGGCGGGCAGGCCCACGTCGGCCACGGCGGCGAAGGCGTCGTCGAAGGCGTCGCGGATGTGCACCACCACGGGCTTGCCCACCCGGCCGGCGGCCTCCAGGTGGCGCCGGAACAGGGCCCGCTGGCGGTCGCGGTCGCCGTAGTCGTAGAAGTAGTCCAGCCCGGTCTCGCCCACGGCGCGCACCCGCGCGTCGGCCCACAGGGCCTCGAGGGCGGGCCACTGGTCGTCGGTGAACTCGTCCACCTGGTGCGGGTGGATGCCCGCCGAGGCGAACACGTCGGGCCAGGCGTGGGCCAGATCCCGCGCCTGGGTCGAGGAGGTCACGCTGGTGCCGATGCAGATGATGCGCTCCACCCCCGCGGCCCGCGCGCGGGCCATGACCTCGGCGCGATCGGCGCCGAAGGCGTCCTCGAAGGTCAGGTGGGCGTGGCTGTCGATGACGGGGGGCAGGCTGTGCATGGCGCGCAGGGTAGCGCTGGCGGCGCTGGCTTTCACCCCCGGCTGCGAGGGCGAGGCCCCGCCCGAGGATCCCTGCGCCCTGCGCTGCGAGCAGAACGCGGTGGTGCGCTGCGACGAGGCGGGCGAGCCGGTGCGCCAGGAGTGCGGCGAGGCCCGCTGCGCGGCCGACAGCCCCGCGCCCCAGTGCGTGCCGGCCACCGCGCTGCCCTGCGACCCCGAGGACCCGCCCGCGGATCGCTGCGAGAACGGGCGGGTGGTGACCTGTGAGGCCAGCGCGGCCTACGTGCTGGCGGTGGCCTGCCCGACCGACCAGCTCTGCGCCAAGGACGCCACGGCCTGCCAGCCGGCCAGCGAGCTCACCTGCGACCCCCGCCTGTGGACGGTGCTGTGCGTGAACGGCCAGCGCTTCGAGTGCGCGGGGGACGGGCGGGTGGCCGTGGTGGCCGCGAGCTGCCCGGAGTAGCCGGCACGCTGCTCAGCCCACCAGCCAGTCCGCCAGACCCGCCCGACGGATGAGCGCCAGCCCGGCCGCGGCCTGGGCGGCGTCGCCCGCCTGCAGAGCCACCAGCGCGGCGGTGAAGGGCAGCAGCCGCCCCGGCTCGCCCGGCAGGCCGAAGGGCCCGTCGGTGAGCGCGGCGTGGGCCTCGCCCAGGGCCAGCCACGCGGCCGGATCCGCCAGCCCGCCCTCCTGCAGGGCGGTGGCCCAGGCCTGGAACCAGTCGCGCACCTCGGTGAGCGTGCCCGGCACGTCGCCGTCGTCGATGGCGGCGTCCTGGTGGGCCTGCCAGGCCAGCAAGAGCGTGCGCGCGGCGACCCGGTAGGGGCCCGGCGCGGTGGGCGGGCTGGCCCAGGCCTGTACCAGGCCCGCCAGGGCGCGGGCGTGGGGCTGGGGATCGGCCAGAGCCAGCGCTACGGCCTGCCAGGCGGCGGGGCCGTCGGGCGGCGTGTCGGGCCGGCCCAGCGCGGCCTGCCGCAGGGCCACGTCGTGGGGGCGCGCAGCAGGGCCAGGCCGTCCGCCACCGCGCCCGCCACCGCCGGGGGGCGGGCGCCGGTGGCGCAGCGGCCCTCGGTCAGGTGCCAGGCGTCCGCCAGCGTCGCCGCGGGGGGGCGCGCCGGGATCGGGGCCGCCCAGGGCCGCCAGCTCGGCCGCCAGCCGGTACCGGGCCGCCGGATCGCCGGGCCGGTCGGCCAGGGCGCCGGCCAGGTGGGCCGGGCTCAGGCGCACGGCCCCGGGATCCCAGGCCGGGTACATCCAGCCGTCATGGGCGGTCTGGGCGGCCAACAGCACCTGCGCGGGCCCCCGCGGCGCCCACAGGGCCCGATCGAAGGCCAGGTGACCGCGCAGGGCCAGCTTCACCGCGTTCAGGGCCAGGGCGGGGGAGTCGGCCAGCAGCACCGGGCCGGCGGGGCCCGTCCAGGTCAGCCCCTCGGGCGTCAGCGCGCCGGCCAGCGGCACGGCGCCGGGCCGCGGCACGTCGACGCCGGGCGCCAGCGACAGCCGCTCGGGCACCCGGTCGAAGGCGGGCGCCAGGGCCAGGCCGTGGGCGGTGCGGGCGGCGATGGGGTGGCCGTCGAAGCGCAGCAGGCCCGCCAGGGTGGCCCGCAGATCCAGCCGGGCCTGGCACAGGCGGCTCAGCGCCGGCCGGTCGAAGGGGGCGTCGGCGTCCAGGGTCAGGCGGTCGCGCACCAGCACCGGCGCCCCGTCGGCGTCGCGGGCGTGGATCACGGCGGCCTCGCCGTCCAGCTCGATGCCCACGGGCCACGCGTCGCCGCTGAAGCGGGGCCGGGGCGGGGGTGACGCCGCTGCGGCGCCCCGGCGGGTGGCGGCGCGGGCGCGGGCCAGCGCGAGCTGACGGGTGGCCAGCCGGTGCCAGGCCAGCGCCCGCTGCAGCGCGTCCACCAGGCCGTTGGGGACGGGCCCCCGGGGGGCCATCAGCCGGGCCCGCAGCGCCTGGGCCGCCGCCTCCAGCCGCCCGGCCCCGCCCGCCAGGCCCAGGTCCAGGCCCCGCTGCGCCAGGGTGTCCAGGTCATCGGGCAGATCGGGATCGGGGCGGGCCACCCCGCCCGCCAAGGCGTGCGCCAGGGCCTCGCCCACCGCGGCCAGCCAGTCCGCCAGCAGGCTGAGCGCCGGGGAGGGCTGGGGCGCGCTCACAGGCTGCCCTTGGCCCAGCGGGCGCGGCTCAGCTCCTCCAGGCTCAGGTGGAGCTGGTGGGTGTAGGTGCGCGCGCCCCGGCCGCCCAGCTCGATGGGGGCGTCGAAGAGCACCGTGTACGGCATGAGCACCAGCCGGTCGCCGGCCACCGTGGCCCGCGCGATCCAGCCCCGCGGCATGGGCAGCGGGCGGCCCCGCTCGTCGGTGCCCCGGGCCAGCAGCGTCAGGTTCTCCACCACGGGTCGGTGCCAGGGGGCCATGGGCACCACCACCTGCGCCTCGGCGCCGGCCCCATCGGTCAGCGTCAAGGTGCTGTGGCCGCGGGTGCGGTCCTCGGTCAGGGGGCCCACGGCCGCCGGCTCGATCCACACCACCGCGCCGCCGGCGCCGTCTCCGGCCAGATCGGCGGCCTGCTCGGCCAGCCGGTCGAGCACCTCGGCGAAGCCGGCGCAGCGCAGCGGCTGCCACGCCTGCGCGCCCTGCCAGGGGGCGGGCGTCAGCCCCAGCTCACCGTGCAGCGACAGGCGGCCGTCGGCGCTCAGCTTCGCCTGATCCACCCGCCAGGCGCCGTGTCCCAGGTCCTTGCCGGTCTGGGGCAGCGCGTCGTGCAGCGGCCAGGCCCACAGGCGGGCGGGCTCGTCGCCGAAGTGCAGGGTGGGGCGGGCCAGGCTCACGGTCAGCGGCTCGGGCCGCTCCGCGCAGGCCAGGCGGAAGGTCACGCCCATGAAGCCGGCGTCGGTGACCCAGCCCCAGGCGTACAGGCACTGCACCGTGAGCGCCCCATCCACGGCGTCATAGCGGCGGCGGGCCTCGCCCAGCAGGGGCGCCAGGGCCTCCAGATCGGCGTCGGCCGGGGCGGCGGCCGCCAGGGCGCGGTGCTGCGCCCAGGCTCGGTTCAGGGCGGTGGCCCAGGCGCTCAGGCTGGCCAGCGGATCGCGCTCCACCACCCGCTTGAGCTGGGTGGCCAGGCCCTCCACCGCGCGGCTCAGGTGGATGGCGCCGGCGGCGTGGCACTGCTGGGCCAGGGCCTGCAACTCGCTGACGCCCGCCGGCGTGGCCCGCAGCGCCCCCTGGCCCAGCAGATCGGCCAGGGCGGCCCCCACGGCGCCCAGGGCGTCGGCCAGCAGGGCCCGCTGGACCGCCGCCTTGCGCTCGGCCGCGCTCACCGGAGGATCCGCCCGACGTGCTCGGCCAGGGCCTTTGGGGTCAGGGCGCCCACGAACCAGCCCGCGCCCGCCAGGGCCTTGGCCAGGCCCGCGTCGCCCACGGCGCGGCCCTCGGCGTCCAGGGCGGTGAGGCCCAGGCACTTCACGCCGGCCTCGGCCAGGGCGCGGGCGCGCACCAGCACCGCGCGGCGCTCGTCGGCCAGGTACCAGTCGCTGATCACCACCAGGATGGTGCGGGCGGGCTGCTCGATGAAGCCGGCGCAGTAGTCCAGCGCGGGCAGCAGCCGGGTGCCGCCGCCGAGCTGGCTGCTCATCAGCACCTCCAGCGGATCGGCCGCCAGGTGGCTCAGGTCCACCACCCGGTGATCCCACAGCACCAGCTTCACGTCGGTGCTGGGGGCGCCGGCGAAGATGGCCGCCATCACCGCGGCGTGGATCAGGCTGTCCACCATGCTGCCCGACTGATCCACCGCCAGCACGATGCGCCAGGGGCTGCGCTGCTGGCTGCGGTGGCGGTAGCGCACCCGCTCGATGACCAGCCGCTCGCGGCCGCGGTCGAAGTGCTTCAGGTTGCCGCGGATGGTGCGGTGCCAGTCCACGTTGCGGGCGGTGCGGATGGGCGGCCGGCCGCTGGGCCGGGCGGGGCCGTACAGGGCGGGGCGGGCCTGGGTCTCCAGGCTGGCGCGCAGGGTCTCCACCACCTCGGCCACGATGCGCCGGGCCACCGCCAGCACCTCGCTGCCCATGAGGTGCTTGAACTGCACGATGGCCTTCACCAGCGCCTGGCTGGGGCGCTGCTTCGCCAGCACCTCGGCGTCGGTCACCAGCTCGGTCAGCCCGTAGCGGTGCAGGGCGTCGCGCTCCATGACCTCGACGGCCTCGCGGGGGAACAGGCGGCGCACGTCGCGCACCCACAGCGGCACCGTGAGCCCCGTGCCCCCCGAGGCGCCGCCGTGCCGCTGCTGCTCGCCGTGCTGGCGCTCGTACAGGAAGGCCAGGGGCAGCTCCAGGGCGTCGGCCTCGCCGAAGCGGTCGTCGAGCGCGCCCTCGCCGTCCTGGGCGCGCAGGTCGTCCAGGCCCAGGGCGTCGTCGGCGTGCTGGCCCAGGATCAGGCGCCAGCGCAGGGCGCGCTCCACGGCGGCCGCCTCGGGGGCGGCGTCGCTGGCCTCCAGGGCGGCCCGCAGGGGCGCGAAGGGGTCGTGCTCGCTCACGGGCGCAGCCTGCCCGGCGCCCGGCCCCGTCACAAGCCAGGCGGCGCGCAGAAAAGCGCCCGGCCCCTTGCCCACCCCCGCCCGGCCCCGGGTTCCACCGGTGAAGACACCCCTTGGCGCGGCCACCGCCGCCGGGTTCGCCCGGCGCACCGGTGACGTGCGCCCGCGCCGGGGGAGAGGAGGTTCACCATGGTCACTCGGGCGCACACCCACCGCTTGCTCGCCGCCTTGCTGCTGCTGTTCGCCCTGGCCCTGGCGCGGCAGGCCCATGGTCAGGCGTGGACCCAGTCGCCGGGCCATGCCTACCTGAAGCTGGCCTACGGCAGCGCCACGGCCAGCGAGCAGTACGCCTTCGACGGACGCACCAAGCTGTACGCCGATGATGTGCTCGCCCCGTCCTTCTTCGACCGGTCGGTGTACCTGTACGGCGAGGTGGGGGTGCTGGACGGCCTGACCGCCAGCTTCAGCCTGCCCTACAAGCGGCTGACGGTGAACGACACCACCTTCCGCTACGACGCGGCGGCGGTGGGCGACCTGGCGCTGGGGCTGCGGGCCCGCCTGCCCGCGCCGCTGGGCCTGGCGGCGGCCGTCAACCTGACCGTGGGCCTGCCCACCGGCTACGTGCGCAACACGGTGCCCTCGCCGGGCAACGGGCAGGTGGACGCCAGCGCCACGCTGGACGTGGGGCGGGGCCTGAGCTCCTGGGCGTACGTGCAGGGCGGCGCGGGCTACCGCCTGCGCAGCGGCTGGTACGGGCTGTCGTCGGCCACGCCCTGCCAGGCGGGCCGCGACCGCGGCTGTACCGCCGACACCCAGCCCGATCTGGGCGACGAGCTGGTGGGCCGCCTGGAGGTGGGCGTGCGCCCCTTCGGCCCGGTGCTGCTTCAGCTCATGGGCAGCGCGGTGATCAGCGTGGACAAGCCGGCGGTGGGCTTCTCGGCGGAGCAGCCCTTCCCCATGCAGCAGCGCTTCGTGAAGGTCGGCGCCGGCCTGGCGGTGGACCTGCACGAGCACCTGGGCCTGTCGGCGCAGGGCTTCGTGACGCCGTGGGGCCAGAACACCGTGCGCTCGGTCGACGTGTTCGTCGGCGTGCACACCGCCTTCGATCTGTGGGGGGTGTGACATGCTCCTGTCGCGACGCACCTTCCTGGGCCAGACCGCGGTGGGCCTGCTGGGCTTGAGCCTGGCCCGCTGCGCGAAGCACGAGATCACCCCGCTCACCGGCGGCCTGGCGCTGCCGTTCCTGACCCCCGTGGGCGAGCACTACGTGAAGAACGGGGCCGAGGGCTCCATCGCCGGCTGGCGTGAGCCCGACCTGGCCGCCGAGGCCTGGTCGCTGACGCTGGACGGCCTGGTGGACACGCCCCTGACGGTCACGCTGGCCGATCTGCAGGCCCTGGACGGGCAGGCCGTGAGCGTGCTGAAGACCATGCAGTGCGTGGTGGACAGCGGCACGGCGCAGGGGCTGGTGGGCACGGCGCTGTGGCGGGGCATCCCGCTGCGGCTGCTGCTGGACCGGGCCGGGGCCGACCGGGTGAACGGCAAGCGGATCCACGTCTTCGGCGCCGACGGCTTCACCAACAACCTGCCCCTGGGTCGCATCTACGACCCGGCGGCGCTGGAGGGGCTGGTGGGGCCGCTGCTGGTCACCCACATGAACGGCGCGCCCCTGACCCGCCGGCACGGGGCCCCGGTGCGCCTGCTGGTGCCCGACGGCTTCGGCTACGCCAGCGTGAAGTGGATCCGCCGCATCGAGGTGACCGCCGACGACCGGCCCTTCGGCACCTACCAGGACACGGGCTTCACCGATGAGAGCACCTCGCCGGTGTTCAGCAAGATCACCGCGCCCACGGACAACCTGCGGGTGCCGGCGGGCACCGTGGTGTGCCACGGCTTCGCCACCTCGGGGCACGCGGGCGTGGACCGCGTGGAGTGCCGGCTGAACGGCGGCCCGTGGCTGCCCGCCACGCTGGCCACCCCCGAGGACGTGCTGGCCGGGGCCCCCGAGGTGGGCGGGGCGGCGCAGCTCGCCGATCCGGGCCGCTTCGGCTGGCCCTGCCGGGCGGTGTGGGCCCTGTGGACCTTCGCCTTCGACGCCGAGCCCGGCCGCTACCGGCTGGAGGTGCGGGCCATCGACCGCGCCGGCAACGCGCAACCCGAACGAGATCTGGAAATCAGCGACGGCGTGAACGCGATCGCGGCCGTGCGCATGGAGGTGGTGTGATGAAGCGGCAGTCACTGTGGATCGTGGCCGTGCTGGCCCTGACTTCGCTGGCCCTGACGGGCTGTGGCGTGTTCGACCCCAACCCCGGGCCCCAGCCCGCGGCGCCGGGGGCGGCCCCCGGGGGGGCGGCGGTGCCCATCAGCCCCGGCGGCGCCGGGCAGGCCGATCCGGGCGGGGGGGCGGCGGGCCCCTCGGCGGCGGAGGGCGAGGCCCTGTTCGCCCGCTACTGCGCCGTGTGCCACGGCGCGGACGGGCAGGGCGCGGGCCCGTACCCGGCCTCCATCCGCGACCGCGTGGGGATCTTCGCGGTGGTCACCGGCGGGATCGGCGAGATGCCTCCGTTCCCCCAGCTCACACAGGCCGACGTGCTGGACATCGAGCGCTTTCTGTCGGACGCGCCCGCCGCCGGCGGTGGGGCGGGCCCGGCGCCGGGGGGGGCGCTGAGCGCCCGCGACCTCTTCGCTTTCCAGTGCGCCGGCTGCCACGGCGAGCAGGGCGAGGGCGCGGCCTTGGGCCCCCAGATCCGCAGCCCCGTGGCCGGCTACGCCACCTGGGTCATCCGCAACGGCCGCGAGGGCGTGGGCTTCGGCTCGCCCATGCCCGGCTACGACGCGCAGGTGTTGCCCGACGCCCAGCTCAGCGAGCTGCTGACCTGGCTGGGCGGCTTCCCCAAGCCCCGCGATGGGGCGGGGCTGTACGGGCGCTTCTGTGCGAACTGCCATGGCGTCGGAGGCCGCGGCGGGCCGGTGGGCGCGAGCCTGCGCGGCGAGGGCTACGGCGATTTCCTGGAGACGGTGCGCGAGGGCGAGGGCGGCCGGCGCTACGGCAGCCGGCGGGACTACATGCCCGCGTGGACCCGCGCCCAGCTCACCGACGCCGAGGTGCAGGCCATCTACGGGTACGTGAACGGCGGCGCCGCGTCCGGGGCCGTGCCCGGCGCCGAGGAGGACGGCGGGGACGACGACTGATGGCCGCGGGCGGCGGGATCGGCGTGCACTGCCGCGGGCCAGGCGATACGGTCGGGGCCGTGGATCCCCGACTTGCCGACTGGTTTCGCCTGTACGGGCCCGGCGTCTTCCGCCGCGCGCGGCAGCTTCTGGGCAGCGACGCCCTGGCCGAAGAGGCCACCCAGGAGGTGTTCATCCGGGCCGCCAAGGCGCTGGATCGCTACGACCCCCGGGCGAAGCCCAGCACCTGGCTGTACCGCATCACCACCAACTACTGCCTGAACCAGATCCGCGATGGGGCCCGGCGCCGCGAGCTGCTGGACGCCCGCCAAGAGGAGCTGGTGCCGGGCTCCGCCGCCTACGATCCGCAGCGCCTGCTCGCGCTGCGGGATCTGCTGGCCGACGCCGACGAGCGCGAGGCCAGCGCCGCCGTCGCGGTGTTCGTGGACGGCATGAGCCACGCCGAGGCCGCCGAGATCCTTCAGGTCTCGCGGCGCACGGTGGGCAACCTGTGCGACCGCTTCGTGGCCTGGGCCCGCGCCCGGCTGGGGGCGGAGGAGTGAGCCGGGCATGAGCGACACCCCCTGGACCCTGCGGGCCGAAGGCGCCCCCAGCGAGCTCACCCTGGATGCCTACGTGGCGGGGGAGCTGGCGGGGGAGGCGGCGGCTGCGGTCGAGGCCTGGGCCGCGGCCGATCCCGCCCACCGGGCCGCGCTGGACGCCCGCCGGGCCGGCTTCGACGCCCTGCCCGGGGCCAACGCCCAGGCCATGTGGGCGCGCATCCAGCAGGCCGTGGAGGCCCCGGCGCCGGTGGCGGCTCGCCCACCCCGCGCACGCTGGCGCTGGCCGCTGGGGCTCGGCCTGGCAGCGGCGACCGCGGTGGCCGCGGCGGTGCTGCTCACGCGCACGCCATCGCCCCCGGGCGAGCCCACAGAGACCATTCTCAGCAAGGGCCAGGTGGGCCTGCGGGTGTTCCGCCGCCGCGGCGACGTGTCCACCGAGCTCGTCAGCGGCGACGCGGCACAGGCGGGCGACCGGCTGCGCTTCGTGGCCGAGGGGGGGTCGCCGGACGGCTTCCTGCTCGTGCTGGGGGTCGAGGCGGACGGCGACCGGTTTCCCTACCTGCCGGCCGACGGGCAGGCGCGGCCCGCCTCGGAACTGGACGGCGACGGCGCGCTGCCGGGCGCGGCCGCGCTGGACGGGTCGCGAGGTCGCGAGCGGGCGGTGCTGGTGTGGTGCGCGCAGCCCTTCAGCCTGAAGGACGTGGGGCCCGGCACCGACGGGGCCCTCGCCGTGCCGCAGGGCTGTCAGCAGGCCGCCTTCGAGATCGTCAAACCGTGATCGGTGCCGCGTTCCGCGCCTTGCTCGCGCTCTGCGCGCTGGGGCTCTGCAGCGCAGCGCACGGGCGCACCTACGTGCTGGCCCTCGGCAACGACGTGGGGCAGCCGCAGGAGGTCGAGCTGCGCTTCGCCCGCCGGGACGCGGAGCGCTTCGCGCAGGTCCTGCGCCAGGTGGGCGGGGTCCGCCCCACCGACGTGGTGTTCGTGGGCGATGGCGGAGCCGACGAGGCCCGGGCCGCGCTGGCCAACCTCACCGAGCGCCTGGCCCGCGAGGGCAACGCCCAGGACGCCGCGCTGGTGGTGTACTACAGCGGCCACGCCGACGCGGTGGGGCTGCACCTGGGCCGCACCACCCTGACCTACGAGACCCTGCGCGCCGCCGTGCGCGACGCCCCCGCCGCCGTGCGGGTGCTGATCATCGACGGCTGCCGCTCGGGCGGGGCCACCCGGGTGAAGGGGGCGGCGCCCGCCGAGCCCTTCGATCTGGCCCTGGACGACAAGCTGGCGGTGGAGGGCCTGGCGGTGATGACCAGCAGCGCCGCCGGCGAGGACAGCCACGAGTCCGATCGGCTGGGGGGCAGCTTCTTCACCCATCACCTGATCGCGGCGCTGTTGGGGGCGGGGGACCACAACGCCGACGGCGACGTGACCCTGACCGAGGCCTACACCTACGCCTACCACCACACCTTGCAGGCCAGCGGCCGCACGGCGCGGCTGCAGCACCCCACCTACCACTACGACCTGAAGGGGCGGGGGGACTTCGTGCTCGCCCGCCCGGCCCACGCCGACGGGCTGGGGCAGCTCGTGCTGGCCCACCCGGTGCGGCACCTGATCTGGCTGGACGACGCCCAGGGCCCGCTGGCCGCCGAGGTGGTCCCCGACCGCCCGTACGCGGCCGTCAGCCTGGCGCCGGGGCGCTACTTCGTGCAGGCCCGCCACCCCGAGCACTACACGGAGTACACCGTGCGGCTGGGGCGCGCGGACCGGGCCGATCTGGCGCGGGTGAAGGGGCAGCGCGTGGCCTACGCGCGCCTGGTGCGCAAGGGCGGCGCCGTGCGCTCGGCCCACGGCCTGCTGCTGCTGGCGGGCAGCCGCCTGCCCGTGCTCCACGGCCGGGCCATGGCCCCCGAGGCGGTGCTGGGCTACACCCTGGACCTGCCCTGGCTGACCCTGGGCCTGCGCGGCCGGTATGCCCAGGGCGCCGACACCGTGGACGGGCTGGACCTGACGGAGCGGACGGTGGGGCTGGGGCTCACCGCCGAGCACGTCTTCGACGTGACCGGCTGGCTCAGCCTGGGGCTGGGCCTGCTGGCCGAGGGGGCCTGGACGCGGCAGCGCCTGACCGGTGAGGTGCGCGACGGGCAGGCCTTGATCTTCGGCGCGCTGGGCAGCGCCGAGGTGCCGCTGTGGGGCGGGCTGGGGCTGCGGCTCGAGGGCGGCCCGGTGACCCACGTCTTCCCGGCCGCCACCGTCGACAACGGCGCCCAGACGGGCACCGCGCTCGCCAGCCGGGTCACCGGCCAGGCCGCCCTGGGGGTCACATGGCGCTTCTGAGCGGTTGGGCGCGCCGCGCCGCGCTGGCGCTGGCGCTGCTGGGCTGCGGCGACGGCCTGGTGGAGCGTGGCTACCGGGGCGAGGTGCTGTTCCACTACACCGGCCAGGTCACCACGGCCGGGCGCACCGTCGACTTCGCTCACCCGCTGCGGGCCAGCCTGTTCTGGAGCACCGAGACCGACGAGGCCGGCCTGGACGACGACCTGGTGGAGCAGCCCGCCATCGCCGTGGCCGTGCGCTTCCCGGGCATCTTCGAGATCAACGTCTTCCAGCGGCCGCCCGACCACGCCTGGGAGGATCCCCAGGCCGGCTTCCGGGTGGGCTTCGTGCTGCTCTACGAGGACGTGAACCGCAACGGGCGTTACGACGCGGGGGAGCTGCGCGGCGGCGCCGCGGATCAGGTGCTGCTGTACGCCGAGCGCGCCCTGTCGGCCGGCGCGTCGCCCACGGGCCGGCCGCTGGCGGTGGGGTTCCACACGGCGCGGCTGCCCATGGCCTGCCCCTGGCTCGAGGCCGGCGAGGCCCCGCACGCCGAGCCGGGACTGCCGCCGGGGTGCGCCGCGCCCGTGGGGCAGCCCTGCGCCGCTGATGCGACCTGCGGGCCGGGCGGCATGTGCCGGCTGCAGCTTGGGGGCACGCTCTGGCCGAACGGGTACTGCACCGTGTCCGCCGACGATCCGGCCTGTGGCGGCCTCACGCAGCCGAGCCTGGCGGGGGCGCTGCTGCAGCCTTGCGACGACGTGGACGACTGCCGGCTGGCCGATGGGTACGTCTGCGAGGCGGGCGACACCCCCGCGCTGGGCTGCCAGCCCGGCGCGCCCTCGGCCCTGGTGGTGGATCCCATGCTACGCTTGCAGCGGATCTGCGCCGAGGGCGAGGTGGAATGACGGCGGGGCTCAGTCGCCCAGCACGTCGTCCAGGCGCTCGGCGGCCAGTACGCGCGCGGCCATCACGTCCAGATCGGCGACGTCGGCGGCGTTGATGGCCGCCCGGGCGTGCTCGGGCAGGGCCCCGAACTTCAGCTTCAGCAGGTTGAGCAGCAGCGCCACGCGGCCGGCTCGGAGGCCCCGCTCGAGGCCCTGCTCCAAGCCCTGCTCCAAGCCCTGCTCCAGGCCCTGCTTCAGGCCCTCGGCGCGGCCCTCGGCGCGGAGGCGATCGGCGGAACTCATGAGGATCTCCTGCGGCTCGGGTTCCAGGGTCGGGGCGATCTCTTCGACGAGCACCCGCTCGACGGTGCCATCGTCGGCCACCAGACAATAGCGGATCACGGCGCCGAGCGCCGCCAGCCCCGATGGGCTCTCGTCGATGCGGGCGAACAGCGCCTTGGCGGCCCGCACCCCCGCCGCCAGATCGCCGCGGGCGTCCCGCAGCAGGCGCAGGCCCAGCTCGGCCGCGGCCTCCATGGCCCGGGCCCGAAGCGCCGCGTCCACCGTGGAGGGCAAATCGTCCAGCAGGAAGTGGCCGTCGAACACGCCCGGTCGCGCCGCCTGCTTGAACTTCTGCGGGCCGCTCTGCAGGTCCAGCAGTCCGGGTGGAGCCCGCCATGGGCTGTCCCCGTTGTAGACCACAACGGGCAACACCAGGGGCACGTGCTTGGTGCGCGGGTGAGCCTGGCGCCAGGCTGCCCAGACGCCGTGGGCGTACTCGCTCAGCCGCAGGGCCATCCAGCGGTCGCGCCGGCTCTGATGCTCACACAGCACCACCACGTGGGCGGGCGCCGCGGGCCCGTCCCGCCAGGGGACCTCGCACACCAGATCCGCGCGGCGCCCCCCGCGGCCGATGGCGGGGAACTCGCCGTCGCGCACGATCAGCCGGTCCAGGTCGAGGCCCGTCACCAGGCCGGCGGGCAACAGGCCCCTCAGCAGGCTGGCCGCCAGCCGAGGCTGCCCGAAGAGCGTGCGGAAGAACTGATCGTGGGGGGACGCCATGGGCCGCTCCGGCGAGAAGGAGGCTCCCCCTTCCCATCGGCGGCGTGGCAGGCGTGTCGCGTCAAAGTGGCCGGCGGTCTGGAGATTTCTTTGCCGGGCCGCCCCGCGGGCCCGATCAGGCCAGGATGTGGTCGAGCAGGCCCGCGTTGCCCTGGATGGCGCAGCGCTGGGTGTAGAGGGCCAGGCCTGCCTCGCCGGCCAGCTCGGCGCCGCCGCCCGCGCGCCCCGGGCCACCGTGCTGCAGGTGCGGCATCACCAGGCCCGGCGACAGGGCCTTCTCGGCGATCTTGGCGTCGGTGATCACCAGGCGGCCGTGCCAGCCGGCGAGCTGCTCGATGAGGGCGCGCAGGGCGTCGCGGTCGTCGCCGAAGACGCTGGTGACCAGGCTGCCCTGGCCCAGGCGGGTGGCGGCGATGGCCTCGTCCAGATCGGCGTAGGGCAGCAGGGTGGACACCGGGCCGAAGACCTCGCGGTCGTGGATGGGGCCCGGCTCGAGCGGGGCCTTGGCCCGCAGCAGCACGGGGGTCATGAAGTGGCCCACGCCGTCGTTGACGGCCGCCCCCCCCTCGGGATCACCCCACACCACGTCGGCGTGGGCCTGCAGCGCCGCCAGGCCCTCGCGGGCGCTGGCGAGCTGCGCCGCGGAGGCCAGCGGGCCCATCCGCACGTCGGCATCGGCCGGGTCGCCGATCTTCGTGCGGGCCAGCATTGCGCCCAGATCCTCGATGACGTCCTCGACCATCTCAGCCGGCACCAGGATCCGCCGGGTGGCGGTGCACTTCTGCCCGGACTTCTGGGTGATCTCGGTGTGGGCGGCCCGCAGGAAGGCGTCGTAGGTGGCCTCGTCGGCCCCGGGCAGCAGGATCGTGGCGTTCAGGCTGTCGGCCTCGACGTTCACCGTCACGCCGTTGGCCAGGATCGCCGGGTGCTTGCGGATGGTGGCCCCGGTCTCGGCGCCGCCGGTGAAGGCCACCACGTCGCCCCAGGTGAGGTGGTCCAGCAGGTCGCCCGCCGAGCCCGTGAGCAGGCTCAGGGCGCCCGCCGGCAGGATGTCGGCGGCCACCACCGCGCGCACCATGGCCTCGGTCATCCAGGCGGTGGCGGTGGCGGGCTTGCCCAGCACGGGCATGCCGGCCAGCAGGGCCTGCGCCATCTTCTCGGCCAGGCCCCAGGCGGGGAAGTTGAAGGCGTTGATGAGCACGGCCACGCCGGGCCGCGCCACCCGGATGTGCTGGCCCACCAGCCGGTTGTTGCGGGTGAGCTGGGCCAGCTCGCCGTCGCGCAGCACGCGCCGATCGCCGAGCTGCTTGCCCAGGCCGGCGTAGAACATGAGCGTGCCGGTGGCGCCGTCGATGTCGAACTTGGCGTCGCCGCGGGTGTTGCCGGCGTTGACGCGCCCGATCTCGATGAGGGCCTCGCGCTCGGCGTGGATGGCCTTGCTCATCCGGGCCAGCAGGTCGCCCCGCTCGGCAAAGGTCAACGCCCGCAGGGCGGGGCCGCCCACCTCGCGGGCATGGGCCAGCGCCGCGCCCAGGTCCAGGCCGGCGGTGCTGGCGCGGGCCACGGGCTGCTCGGTGGTGGGGTCGTACAGGTGGGCGCCGTCGCCGTCACCGGCGCGCCAGGCGCCCTCCAGGTAGCTCTCGAGGATCTGCACGGGCGGCCTCCAGCGGATGTGGGGGATGTCGGAGAAGGGGCGGCGCTACCAGCGGATGGTGCCCTGGGCGCGCTCGTAGTCCTGCACGGTGTCGATCTCGCGCCAGCCGCCGTCGGTGGCCAGCACGCCGATGGACTCGCCGTGGGCGATGCCGTCGTTGATCAGGTCGGTCAGGTAGGCCTGCCGCAGGCTGGGCGCGCTGCCAAAGGGCACGTCCAGCCCGCGACCGCGGGCCAGCAGGTAGCGGGCCATCAGGCGGGCCAGCAGCGGGGCGCTGAAGCGGGCCAGCCCGATGAACTCGCCGAAGGCGTTCTCGGGGCCCACCTGCTTGCCCACCCGGGTCACCAGGCCGAACTCGCTGAGCTCGCACAGCTCGGCCTGGGCCACCGGGTGATCGTCGCGGCCGTCGTAGACGTCGGCCCACGCGCGGTCCACCACCAGGGTGCCGGGCAGGTAGCTGCGGGCCAGCGCGGCGGCGATCTCGGGGCGGTAGAAGATGTCGCCGTAGCTGACGATGACATCGCCCACCAGCTCGTCGCCGGCGCACATCAGGCTCTCGAGGATGTTGTTGTTCGCGAAGTCGGCGTTCTCGATGTAGCGCACGCCGTCCGCCTGGACCGTGCCTGCCTTGTAGCCCCGGATGACCACGATGTCGTCCACGCCGGCGGCTCGCAGGGCGTCCACCTGCCGGTGCAGCAGGGCGCGTCCGTTGATCTCGACCATGGTCTTCGCCTTGTGGTCGGTGTGCGGGCGCAGCCGCTTGCCCTGACCGGCGGCGATGATGATGGCCTTCATGGCTCGTCTCCCGGGGGCGGCGCGAAGCGGCCCAGCTTCCAGACCAGCATCAGCCCGCTCTGGCCGACGTACAAGAGGTGCACGGCGCCGTAGGCGTACACGAAGATCGGCAGCGCGTCGAATGCGGCGAAGATCGGCAGGGTGCCAGGGTACTGGCTGATGCTGCGGATGGCGGCCTTCAGCGGCCAGAGCAGCCCCCCCTGTGCCCGGGCCGCGCCGGCGGCCTCGCCGTGCTTCAGGGCCTTCGCCCCGGTGGCCTGGGCGTACTCGGGGCTGCGCACGAACTTGGTGATCGACAGGGCCCAGCTCAGCACCACCAGGGTCCCAAGGCCCACCCACACGGCGGTCAGGCCGCCCCCCTCGTGGAGCACCCAGCGGGCGGTGAGGGCGGCGATGAGCAGCGCCGCCTTCAGCTCGTCCATGAGGAAGTCGAGGGAGCCGCCCACCGCAGACGTGCGCCCCGTCACCCGCGCGAGCTGCCCGTCCACGCAGTCGAAGACGTACGACAGCTCCACCAGCCCGACGCCCACCCACACGCCCCACAGGCCCGGCAGGGCGATGAAGCCCGCCGCCGCCCCCAGCATGATGAACAGCGAGACGAAGGTGATCTGGTTCGGGGTCAGCCGGGTGCGCGCGCAGGCCACCACCAGCGGCGCCGCCAGGGGGCGGGCCAGGTAGAGGTTGAACAGGGAGTCCGCTGGTTTCAGGGACGCCTTGTAGGTGCGGCGGGTCTCGGCCAGCACGGTGCGCTCAGCGAGGAAACGGTGCGGCGCATTGTGGGGATCGGCCTTTGGGATCGGAAGGAAAAAGCCCCGCGGCCCGCGCCGCCGGGGCCGGGGCCGCCCGGGTCAGCGGATCTCGACACTGAAGCGGCCCTCGCTGGCGCAACTGCGGGGGCCCGAGCCCTCGAAGGTGCCGGCGACGCGGCCCAGGCTGTCCAGCACGCCCTGGAACTCCAGGGTGAGCTTGTCGCCGTCGGGCAGCACCTCCTCGGTGACGAAGCGCACCCGGCTGCCCGTGACCAGGCCGTCGCGGAACGCGAAGGCGCCGCCCGGTACGGCGGGCGGGTTCGGCACGGTGAGCGCCGCCCCGTCCTGGGCCACCCGCAGGGGCGCCGCGTCGATGCGCAGGGCGTCGGTCTCGTAGGCGTCGTCGCTGCAGTCGAACATGCGCCCGCTGCCGGTGAGCTGCCACTCGCCGGCCACGTCGGCGGGGCCCACCTCGGCGTCCACCGGGGGGCCCCCCAGGTACTGATCGCCGCCCAGGGCCTGCAGGAGCTCATCGCAGCCGGTGAGCGCCAGCAGGCAGGCCAGGGCGAAGGCGCGGCGTGGCATTGGGAGTCCCCCGTCAGGTTGCCCGACGAGGATGGGCCAGGCCGCGGTTCGGATCAAACCCGGCGGCGACCGGAGCACGGCCCCGCCACCGTGGCGGCCGAGTTGGGGCACGTCTCGTCCAGTTGGCCCCCGGATGAGCCCGGATCCGCCGGCATGGCCCTTCGACACGGCCCTTCGGCACGGCCCTTGAAAAGGCACCCCGACACAAGCCCGGACGGAGTGCCGCCATGACCGCCACGCCCCTCACCGACCTGCCCAAGTCCCACCGTGCCCACTTCGTCACCGGCCGCCCGGTCACCACCGAAGTGGTGGTGGGCCGCGGCCTGCTGCGCGACCCCGTGGCCGCGCTGGCGCAGGGCCCCGAGGCCCGCCAGTCGCCGCTGGTGGTGTGTACCGATCACACGGTGGCGTCCCTGTACGCCCACCCCTTCGTGGAGCGGCTGCGGGCCACCGGCCAGACCGTGCACCTGATGATCATGCCCGACGGCGAGCAGGCCAAGACGCTCGCCCAATACCAGCGGCTGGTGACGGCGATCCTCGACCGGGGCATCGACGAGTACTCCGAGCTGGTGGCGCTGGGGGGCGGGGTGGTGTGCAACGTCACCGGCATGCTGGCCGCCACGCTGTACCGGGGGCTGGGGCTCGTGCACGTGCCCACCACCCTGATGGCCCAGGCGGACGCCGCCATCAGCCACAAGCAGGCGCTGAACGGCCACCGGGGCAAGAACCTGGTGGGCGCCTACTACGCCCCCCGCCGGGTGGTGGTGGACGTGGAGGCTCTGCAGACCCTGGAGACCCGCCGCATCCGCGACGGCTACGCCGAGATCATCAAGCACGGCCTGGCCCAGGACGCCGGCCTGCTCGACGACCTGCTCGCCCACGGGGGCGACGTGCGGGACCTGGACGTGGCGCAGACCATGGTGCAGCGCACGGTGGATCTGAAGTGCGCGGTGATGGCCTCGGACCCCACCGAGCGGGTGGAGGGCATGGTGCTCCAGTACGGGCACGCCATCGGGCACGCCGTGGAGTGGGGCTCGAACTTCGCGCTCCTGCACGGCGAGGCCGTGGCCGTGGGCATGCGGGTGGCCGCGCGCATCGCCCGCCGCATGGGCCTGAGCGACGGGGCCACCGAGCAGCTCCACCAGCGCGCGCTCGACCACTTCGGCCTGCCCAGCCGGGTGCCCGAGGGCTTGGACGGGCGGGCCGTGCTGGCGGGCCTGAAGGACGACAAGCGGGCCCGGGTGAGTGCCGGCGCCCACCTGGCGCTGGTGGCCGCCCCCGGCCGCCTCGCTCAGGTGGAGGGCCGGACGGCGCTGCCCGTGCCCGACGCCGTGATCGTCGAGGCCGTGGATGCCCTGCAGGCGTGGAGGACCCCGTGGGCTTCGCGTGCGTGACCGGGGCCGCCGGCGGCATCGGGCGCGCCACGGTGGCCCGGCTGCGGGCCGACGGGTACCACGTCCTGGCCGTGGGCCGGACCCTCGCGACCCTGCCCACGGGGCCCGGGGTGACGCCGGTGGTCGCCGATGTCACCGACCCCGAGGGGCTCGCGGCCGCCCTGGCGCCCTGGCCCGCGCTGGCGGTGGTGGTGGCCAACGCCGGCCGGTGCGCGACGGCCGAGGTGGCCGACGCCGCAGCGCCGGCAGTGTGGCGCGAGGTGCTGTCCGTGAACCTGGACGGGGCCTTCCACACCGCCCGGGTGGCCGCGCCCCGGCTGGGGCCGGGCGGCCGCTTCGTGGCCATCTCGTCGGGCCTGGGCAAGGGCGGCCGGGCGGGCTACACGGCCTACGGCGCGGCGAAGCACGGGGTCATCGGCCTGGTGCGCAGCCTGGCCTTGGAGTGGGCGCCGCGGCAGATCACCGTCAACGCGGTCTGCCCCGGCTGGGTGCGCACCGCCATGTCCGCCGCCGATCTGGCCCACCACGGCTGGACCGAGGCGCAGGCGGCGGCCGACATCCCCCTGGGCCGGTTCGTCGAGCCCGCCGAGGTGGCGGCCCTGGTGGGCTTCCTGGCCAGCCCCCGGGCGGCCATGATCACCGGGCAGGCCTACAACATCGGGGGTGGGGAGTTCACGGCATGAACGGGCGGGCTGGGGGCACGGTGGTGGCGGTGGGGCACGTCACCTGGGACGTGCTGGACGGCGGGCCGGTGACCCTGGGCGGCAGCGTGAGCTACGCGGCCCACGCCTGGGCGGCCCTGGGGCGGCCGGCCCGCGTGTTCACGGCGGCCCGCGAAGCCACGGTGGATCTGCCGGCCCCCGTGCACGTGTGCCCCTCGGCCCACACCACGGCGTTTCGCAACGACTACACCCCGGCCGGTGACCGCGCCCAGGTGCTGACGGCGCAGGCGGCCCCTCTGGATCCGGCCGAGTGGCCCGCGGCCTGGGACCCGCCGGTGGGCCTGTTCCTGTGCCCCGTGTTGGGCGAGGTGGCTGCGGCGCCGTGGCTGCGGCGGCCGGCGGGGCTGGTGGTGCTGGGCCTGCAGGGCTGGCTGAAGCAGGCCCGGGTGGGTGGCCCGGTGCGCCACGGGCCGGCGGGGGTGGATCCCCGCCAGTTCGCCGGCGCCCACGTGGCGTGCCTGAGCACCGAGGATCTGGCGGGCGATCGGGCCTGGCTGGACGCGCTGCAGGCGGTGGTGCCCCGGGTGGTGCTCACCGACGGCGCCCGGGGCAGCGTGCTCTTCGAGCGCGGCCGTACCACGGCGGTGGGCGTGGCGCCCGTCCCCCGGGCGGTGGATCCCACCGGCGCGGGCGACTCCTTCGCGGCGGGCCTCGTGGCCGGCCTGCTGGAGGGCCGCGGCTTTGTCGAGGCCGCCCGGCTGGGCGCCGCGCTGGCCTCGGTGGTGGTCGAGCACCCCGCCCTGGCGCCCGCCAGCGCCCTGCGCGGTGCTTGGGCCCGCGCCCCGCAAGTGCCGGTCAGCCAGCCTCGGCCAGCGCCTGCCCCCGCTGGACATGCTTCTTCGCCGTGCGCCGATCCAGCCCCGTGATCCGCGCCACCCGCTCGTAGGTGCCGTGGGCGGCGTACAGCAGGGCGCAGTACCGGGCCAGGAGATCCCCGGCGTCCAGCGCCCCGGCCCGCAGGGCCGCGGCCAGGGCGTCGGCGTCGTCGGGCGGGGGGACCGACGGGGCGCCGCAGCGCCCGGTGAGCAGGGCCCGACGGCACACCTGCTCCAGCTCGCGCACGTTGCCCGGCCAGGGGTGCGCGGGGCCCAGCTCGGCGACGATGCGGGCCTCGACGGTGCGCGCCAGGTCGGGCGCGGGGGCGCCCACGATGCGGGCCACCAGCACCTGCACCAGCTCGCCGAGCTCGCCGGGCGCCTCGGCCAGGCGCTCCCGCAGGCTGGGCACGCGAATCGTGTCGGCGCACAGCCGGTAGTAGAAGTCGTCCCGCAGGCGACCCTCGGCCCGCAGCCGGTCCAGATCCTGGTGGGTGGCCCCCAGGATGCGCCCGGCGAAGCGCTCGGGGACCTCGCCGCCCACCGGCGTGAACGCGCGCTCCTGCAGCACCCGCAGCAGCTTCACCTGGGTGTGGAGGGACACCTCGCCAATCTCATCCAGGAGCACCGCCCCGTGCTTCGGCACCCGCGCCAGCAGGCCCGGGTGATCGGCCACGGCGCCCGTAAAGGCGCCCTTCTTGTGGCCGAACAGGGCCGACTCGATGAGGCCCTCGCTGAACTCCGCCAGGTTCACCGGCACGAAGGTCTGAGTGAACGAGGCGGCGAAGGCCGCGCGGGCCGGATCCCAGGGGATGTAGCCCGAGCGCCCGATGGCGCCCGCCACCGCGCCCTTGCCGGTGCCCGTCTCGCCCAGGATCAGGGTGGCGAAGTCCTCCAGCCGGTCCCACAGCCAGGCCTCGAACAGGGCCACGTCGTGGGTGAACACGCTGCTCCAGGCCGCCTCGCGCAGGGCCCGCATGGCCGACCCCTGGCCCACCAGCCCGCCGCCGATGAAGGACCAGGCCCGGCGCATCTGCCAGAAAAAGCCCAGCAGGCGCTCGGCCCGCTCGGGGGCGATGCCGCGGCCCGTCAGGCGCCCCAGCACCTCGCGGGCGAAGGGCACGGCCACCCGCCGCTCGCCCGCCTCGAGCTGGGCGGCGATGAGCCCGTCGAAGTCGGCCGCGAAGCGGTGGAACACGTCGAAGAAGGTGCCGTGGGCCACCAGCGCCCGGTCCTCGGGGGACAGCTCGGCCAGCGCCACGCGGCGCTCGATGGCCACCAGCCGGCGCCGCAGGCGCGAGAGCAGCCGCGCGAGCACGTCGGGCTCGTCGCCGGGCACCGCGGCGATGCGCGTGTCGAGCCCGTCGCGCTCGGCGCTGAAGGGGTTGGCGTAGGCCGCCCGGCTCACCAGGCGGAGGAAGTCGCGTTCAGCGGGGGTCAGTGCAGCAGGCATACGCGCAGTGTATGGTGTGTGTGCATCAGGTGCACGGCCTGAGTGCCGCGGTGGGCGCGGGAGCCCGCAGGGGCTGGCACGGGCCTTGAGAAGAAGGGGGTCGAACCCGAACCCCGGAGATCCCATGCCCCGCCAGCCCCTCCGCGCCGCCCTCCGCCTCCTCATGCTGGCCCTGTTGGGGCTGGTGTACCGCGTCCGCGCCCGCGGGCTGGGGCACATCCCCGCCCGGGGCGGCGCGGTGCTCGTGGCCAACCACGTGACCTTCATCGACGCGTTGCTGCTGAGCCGGCTGACCCCGCGCCCGGTGCGCTTCGTCATGGACCACCGCTACTACGACCACTGGGCGCTGGGCTGGTTCTGCCGGCTGTTCGGCGCCATCCCCATCGCCTCGCGCCGCGAGGACCCGGCCCGGCTGGCGGCCGCCTACGACGCCATCGACGGGGCCCTGGCGGCGGGCGAGCTGGTGGCGATCTTCCCCGAGGGCCGCCTGACCCGGGACGGCGCCGTGGGCGAGTTCCGCCCGGGGCTGCTGAAGATCCTGGCCCGCCGCCCGGTGCCGGTGGTGCCGGTGGGCTTGCGGGGGTTGTGGGGCAGCCGCTTCAGCCGCGCCGGTCGCCGGCAGGGCCCTTGGCGGCGGCCCGTGTCGGTGGCGGTGCGGGCGCCCCAGCGGCCCGAGGCGGTGGCGCTGCCCGCACTGCGGGCCGAGGTGCTGCGCGCGCTGGCGAGCTGATCGGGGCGTCGGGGAGGCGTCAGAGCCGGGTGGGGAGGGTGACGTGCACCGCCAGGCCCCCGGCCAGGGGCCGGCTCAGCCACAGCTCGCCGTCGTGGATGCGCGCCACCCGATGGGCGATGGCCAGCCCCAGGCCGGTGCGCTGCTCGTCGCGGCCCAGGCGCACCATGGGAGCCAGCACCCGCTCGAGCTGATCCTCGGGCAGGCCGGCGCCGTCGTCGGTGAGCACCAGCTCGAGCATGGGCTCCCGGCGGTGCGCGGTGAGCGTGAGGGTGCGCGCCCCGGCCTGCTCGGCGTTCTGCGCCACCTCCAGCACGAGCTGGCCGAACCGCGCCAGGTCCACCCAGACCTCGGGGATCTCGCCGTGGACGATCAGGGGCAGGCCCACGGGCCGCACGGCCTCGCGCACGGCGGCCACGGGATCGCAGCGCAGGATGCGCAGCGAGGTGTTGCTCAGGTCCACCAGCCGGCCCAGCCGGTCCACCACCCGGGTCATCCGCTCGGCGTTCTTGGCGATGCGGGTGGCGAAGCGCTTGCCGCCGGGGCTCAGGTCGGGCTCGTCCTCCACCAGGAAGCGCGCCATCTGCCGCATGTTCAGCAGCGGCGACTTCAGATCGTGGGTGACCCGGCGCAGGAACTGCTCGCCCTCGCCCCGTGCCAGGCGGTGATCCACCAGGCGGCGCAAGCGGCGGGCCGTGAGCGGCAGGGGTGTGCGGGCGTCGATGAGATCGGCGGCGCCCGCGTCCAGGGCGGCCTGGGCCTCGGGGCCAGCGGAGTCGGCCACAAGCACCAGGGGGGCCTGGCTCTGCCCGCCCGGCAGGGGGCCGTCGGCGATGATCAGGGCGGGGTGACCGCGGGGATCACCGATGTCGCGGGGCTCGAACCCGGCCAGGCGCACCGCGCTCGCGATGCGCTCGGCCACCTCGGGCGCCTCGATACACAGATGGATGATGACCATGCCGCCCCTTCAAACCCGCGCAACCACAGTGACGCAACGGGTCGGGGGCAGACAAGGGCTCGCAGCGGGTGGGCGGTCAGTGCCCGATCTTGCGGACCTCGAGGGCGCTGGCGACCAGGCGCAGCTCGGCGGTGGGGATCTCGCTGACGGGCTTGCCGGCGTCGTCGGCCAGGTGCTTGCGCTCGGCCTCGCTCATGGCCTTCACCTTCACGGTGCCCTCGATGATGGCCAGCTTGCCGGTGGCGTCGAAGGGGGCGAAGAAGGCGTAGTCCTTGAAAGCCACGCGGGCCCGGGCGCCCGGGGTCGAGCCGGCCACGCTCATCCAGCAGCCCTTCTTGCGGCAGACGTTGGTGATCTTGGCGGCCACCTTCACGGTCTTGCCGGCGTACTGCTCGGGGGCCTTGGCGATGTCGTCCAGGGTGATCTGCTCCGCCAGCGTGAACTGGGCACCCCGGTGGACGACGGCCTCGTCGCCCATGAGGTTGTTGCCGGCGGGGTTGAGCAGAGCGAAGACCATCAGCAGCGCGGTCATGGCGTCCTCCTGAGAAGGCCCGGTTTCTAGCACCGGGACCCGATTGCCGGCAAACGCGGCAGGGCGGGCGGTGTTCAACCCGCCGCCCGCGGGCCGCTGCGCCCCGATTGGCGCTCGGTGCCCGGGGCGCCTACGATTCGCCCGTCGCTTCGCCTTGGGGGTTGAGATCAGTGTCGGTCCAGTCCGGCAAGTTCGAGTTGCCCGAGTCCGACGACACGGCGCGCAACGGCGAGATCCGTTTCCCCGGCGGCGCCTATCGGGCCAACCTGTACGTCTACGATCCCTTCGGGCGCATCGACTGGTACGCCCTGGTGCCCAACAGCTTTGCGGGCGGCAAGTTCTTCGCTTTCGGCCGCGGGCCCGACTGCAACATCAGCCTCAACGACGGGGCGGTCAGCACCCGGCACGCCTACATCGCCCACGAGGGCGGCCAGCTCGTGCTGCGGGATCTGCAGAGCACCAACGGCACCTTCTGCAACGGCGAGCGGGTGCGCGAGCGGCTGCTGGCCCACGGCGACGTGGTGCGCCTGGGCGCCACCGACGTGCGCTTCCTGTACAGCTACCGCGACAGCCCCGTGCAGCTCGTGCTCGAGTTCACCCAGGGGCGCAACGCCGGGCGCACGCTGGCCACCACGCGGGCCTCGACCCAGATCGGGCGGCTGAACTGCGCCATCAACCTGCAGGGCCCCGAGGTGGCCGCCCAGCACGTGCGGGTGGACGCCTTCGGCGCCGAGCTGCTGTTCGTGGTGACCCTGCAGCGGCAGCGGCCCACCCTGCTGAACGGCCAGGTGATCAGCGGCATCGTGCCCGCCCGCGCGGGCGACCGGCTGACCGTGGGCGATCACGAGATCGTGCTGCGGGTTGCCAGCCCCGACGAGATTGCCCAGGCGGAGCCCCTGGGCGATGGCACGCTGCTCATCAAGGAGCGCACCGACAGCGCCAAGAGCGGCGATCCGGTGCTGCAGCTCAGCGCCGATGATCTGCCGACCAGCGCGCCGACCATGACCGAAGGGGCCGTTGACGACGACGAGCTGGAGGACGGGGCGCGCTACCTGTCGCCCACCCGCCCGCCCGAGGAGGTGGTGCCGGGCCCCACCGCCGAGATGGCGCCCGAGACCGACAGGCTGCCCCCGGAGGCCCGCTGGCGCGCCAGGCAGGGCAAGCAGGGGCTGCGCACGGCGCGGCGGGCGCTGGTCCTCGGCCTGCTGCTGGGGGCCATCGTGGGTGGCGCCGCGCTCATCCCCGTGCCCCGCCAGATCACCCTGAAGGGGCGCCTCACCGCCCCCAACACCCAGGACGTGCGGGCCACGGTCCGCGGGCGGGTGGATCACCTGGCGAAGCAGGCGGGCGAGTTGGTGGCCGCGGGCGAGGTGGTGGTGCGCCTGGTGGATCTGGACGCGAAGGCCGACGTGGAGCAGCTCACGGCCGCCATCGCGGCCCTGGAGGCCGAGGCGAAGGACCCCAAGGCCATCGTGCGCCCGGGCGTGGCCTCGCCGGCGCTGCTGCAGCGCCTGAGCGCCGCGGAGCGGGCCCTGGACCAGGCCCGCCAGCACCGCAAGGCCGTGCTCAGCGCCTTCAACCGCAGGGAGCTGGGCCTGGCCGCCCTGGAGGCCGCGCGGGCGCAGGAGGCGACGGCCGATCGCACGGTGCAGCAGCTCCGCCAGCAGATCCGCACCGAGCAGGCCCGCCAGGAGGTGGTGACCCAGCCCCCGGACGCGGCGCTCCTGCAGCGCATCGGGGAGCTGGTGGCGCGCAAGGAGAAGCTGGCGGCCGAGCTGCGGGTGACGGTGACGGCCCCCCGGGGCGGGCTGCTGGGCCCCGTGGGCGGCCAGCCCGACCTGCAGACCGGGGGCGAGGTGGCAGCGGGGGACCCGCTGTTCGTCATCATCGACGTGGACACGTTGGCGGTGGCCCTGGAGCTCGACGGAGCCCAGCTCGACGCCCTGGGCGACGAGCGCATGGTCACGGTGGTGCCCCGCGGGCTGCCGGAGCCCCGCGCCTACGAGGCCCGTCTGGACGCGCCCGTGCCCACGGGGGAGGGGACCTGGCGGGTGCGCGGGCACATCGCCAACCCCGGGCACGTCCTGCGCCCCGGCCAGGGGGTGCACGTGGAGCTCGACCTGCCGGCCGGCAACATGCTGGGCCGGGCCCGCGACTGGATCCTGGGCCGGGGCGAGTGACCGCGGCCGCCCCCCTCTCGCCCGAGCAGCGGCTGTGGCGGGTGCGGATCCTCACGGCCACCTGGCTGAGTTACGCCGGCTACTACTTCTGCCGGAAGGCCTTCGGCATCGTGAAGGCGCCCATCAAGGCGGCGCTGGCCGTGGACGACTACCAGCTCGCCCACCTGTTCACGGCCTACCTGGTGGCCTACATGCTGGGGCAGTTCCTGGCGGGCTGGTGGGGCACCAAGGTGGCCACCCGGCGGCTGCTGCTGACGGGCATGGCCCTGACCGCCGCCTGCAACGTGGCCTTCGGGCTGGCCCACGGCCTGGGCCCCGCCGGCTACTGGGCCTTCTTCGGCTTCATGATCGCCAACGGCTTCGCCCAGGCCACCGGCTGGCCGGGCAACATCGGCACCCTGGCCCAGTGGTTCCGCCGCGAGGAGCGGGGCACGGTCATGGGCTTCTGGGCCACCTGCTACCAGCTCGGCAGCATCGCCGCGAAGGCCTTCGCCGCCTTCATGGTGGGCTGCCTGGGTGTGGCCTGGAGCTTCTGGGGCGCCTCGCTGGTGATGGTGGGGGTGTGGATCACCTTCTTCCTGCTCCAGCGCGACCAGCCCGAGGACGTAGGGCTGCCCGCCATCATCGAGCCCGCGCCGGCCCCTGCCGGGGGCGCGCCCGCGGCGGCGCCCGACGGCTGGGCCCCCGGCGCCCTGCGCACGGTGGTGGTCATGGGGCTCGCCTACTTCAGCTTCAAGTTCCTGCGCTACGGCCTGGACTCCTGGGCGCCCATGGTCATCGAGGAGCGCTTCGCCACCGACACGAGCACGGCGGGCTACGTGAGCACCGTGTTCGACTGGGTGGGCTTCACAGGCGTCATCGCCGCGGGCTGGGCAAGCGACCGCTTCTTCGGGGGCCGCCGCTCGCCCGTGGCCTTCGCCATGGCCCTGGCCATGGTGGGCAGCGCGGCGTGGCTGTGGGTCGCGGGGCTCGACAGCCTGCCCGCCTTCGCCGTCGGCATCGGCCTGGTGGGCTTCACGCTGTTCGGCCCCGACAGTCTGCTGGTGGGGGTGGGGGCCATCGACGTGGGCGACCGGCGCCGGGCGGTGCTGGCGGCCGGCATCGTCAACGGCGTGGGCTCCGCGGGGCCCGCCCTGCAGGAGGAGATCATCGGCTACCTGAAGGCCTACCACGGGCTCGAGGCGGTCTTCGGGCTGCTCGTGGCCGTGGCGGCGCTGGGGGCCGCGGTCACCGGCCTTTTGTGGGCTTGGGGACGCGCGGGCCGCAGCGCCTTCTGACGGGGCTGGCCCCGCGGCCGCCCGCTCAGAGCGAGAAGAGGAAGTTGTTGCCGGTGTCGATCTCGTACTTGATGAAGCCCGAGATCACCGTGAAGAACAGCACGTTCGGGTCATCGGGGTGCATCACCACGGCGCCCCAGGCGTTCACCGCGCCGTTCTCCAGCGCGCCCCGCGACCCCTGGGTCTGCGGGTAGAGGCCGGGCAACAGCGGCTGAGCCTGGCCCACCTGGAACAGCCCCTGGGCCGGCACCCCGTCCTGCAAGTGGTGCACGCTGCACTTCCGCGGCGCCTCGCCGCCGCAGGCGACGAGCACGTTGCGGGCCTCGTCCACGATGAAGTTGGCCTCGCCCACCCCGCCGATGCCGTCGCCCGAGCCCCACACCGTGCGGTCGCCGGTCTGATCGTCGATGACCAGCAGCACGTCGTGGGTCTGCGCGATGACCCGCCCGCGGTGGTGCAGCAGCCCGGTGATGGTGCCGTACTGGGGGGTGAAGCCGCCGATGTCGGGCAGGGGCTCGGCCAGGTTCCGCGACGCCCAGCGCGACAGGATCTCGCAGGTCTGCCCGTCGGCGCTGATCTTCATCACGCCCGTCCCGTCGTTGTTGAACCCCACGAAGAGGCCCCCGTCGGCCGCCAGCCCGAAGGCGTGGCGCGCGGGCTGCACCGGGTCGAAGCCCCATACACGGTCGCCGACCTCGTTCTTTCCGCAGGACGGCGTCGCCGCCCGCCGCGGGGCCGCCGACCGGTTGCGCAACTTGAAGTTCACTGTTCTTCATCATGCGTCGAATTGGCCGAAACCGCGGGCCCGTAGGGTCATCCTGTGGACGGACCGTCGCCGCCGCCCGTCGCGACCGTGGCGCCCGCCCCGCATCGGTGGCACAACGCCCCCGCCGCTGGCCCCTGGGAGCTTCCGACCGTGCTGAACCCCCGCCCCCTCCTGTGGTGCGCCGCCGCCTTCGCGCTGGGGTGCAACCCGCACACCCTGCGCAAGAAGGACGACGTGCCGGTGCCCGCCCCGCAGGCCTTCACGGCCGGCACGGGGGGCGAGGCCGCCGCGCCCACCCGGTGGTGGACCGCCCTGGGCGATCCCCAGCTCGACGCCATGGTGGATCGCCTGCTGGCCCGCAACCTCGACCTGGAGCAGGCGGTGGCCGTGGTGGATCAGGCCAAGGCGGGCCTGGCGGCGGTGGAGGGGGGCTGGTGGCCGCGGGTGAGCGCGGGGGGCAACGCCTCGCGGTCCAAGCGGCTGCTGAACCTGGGCGCCAACGCCCCCGGCGGCGGCGGCCCGCTGGAGATCACCAACGACACCTTCACCGCCAGCCTGGACGTGAGCTACGAGCTCGACCTGTGGGGCAAGGTGAAGCACGGCGCGGCGGCGGCGGCGGCGGATCTGCGCGGGGCGCAGCTCCAGGTGCAGACGCTGGCGATGACCCTCACCGCCACCTTGGCCGATCTGTGGTTCACCCTCATCGAGCAGCGCACCCTGGCGGCGCTCATCGAGGCCCAGCTCGACACGAACCGGGCCGTGCTCGAGCTGATGCACGTGAAGCTGGAGAACGGCTTCGGCAGCTCGGTGGACGTGCTGCAGCAGGAGAGCCAGGTGGCCCAGGGCGAGGCCCAGCTCCCCCTGGTGAAGGCCCGCATCCGCCTGCTGGAGCACCAGCTCGCCGTGCTGGTGCGCGACGTGCCCGGGGTGGACGTGGCCACGGCCGCGGCGCTGCCCGAGCCGCCGCCGCTGCCCACCGTACCGGTGCCCGGCAAGGTGCTCGCGCAGCGCCCCGACGTGGCCGCCGCCCAGGCCCGGCTCGAGGCCGCCGACCACCGCATCGCCGTGGCCATCGCCAACCGGCTGCCCAGCCTGTCGCTCAGCGGCAGCCTGGGCCTGCAGGCCTTCGACGATCTGAGCACCTTCTTCGACGGCTACATCTGGTCCATCGCCGGCAACCTGGCGGGCGTCGTCTTCGACGGCGGCCGCCTGAGCGCCGAGATCGATCGCAGCAAGGCCGCCCTGCGCGAGCGGGTGGCCGCCCTGGCCAGCGTCAGCCTCACCGCCCTGAGGGAGGTGGAGGACGCGCTGGTGCAGGAGGCCCGCCGGCGCGAGCACCTGGCCCGGCTGGAGGCCCAGCTCGCCCTCGCCCAACGCCTGCACGAAGACAGCCAGGCCCGCTACCTGGAGGGCGTCACCGACTACCTGCCGGTGTTCACCGCCCTGCGCACGGTGCAGGGCCTGGAGCAGGGCCTGCTGGCGGCCCGCCGCCAGCTCATCAGCGACCGCATCCAACTGTATCGCGCCCTCGGCGGCGACTGGCGGGACGTGCTCTCGAAGATCGAGCGCGAGCCCGTCGCCCACGCCGACTGAGACCCCGGAGGCAACGAGTGGACAAGCTCCGCATCGCGCTGCGCATCATCCTGCCCATCCTCGTCATCGCCATCGGCGTCGGCGTGGCCCGCAAGCTGGTGTCCATGCGCCCCAAGCCGGGCAAGAAGCCCCACGTCGAGCAGGGCGCGCTGGTGGAGACGGCGCCGGTGACCACCACGTCGCGGGCCCTGACCCTGCGCGCCCAGGGCGAGGTGGTGGCGGCCCAGCAGGTCACCCTGCAACCCCAGATCACCGGCAAGGTGCTCGAGGTGCACCCCGATCTGGTGGCGGGCGGCAAGATCAGCGCCGACGACACGCTGCTGCGCATCGAGGACGTCGACTACCGCCTGGCGGTGGCTCAGGCGCGCACCCAGCTCGAGCAAGCGAAGCAGGCCCTGGCGCTCGAGAAGGGCCGGCAGGTCATCGCCCGCCGCGAGTGGCAGCTCCTGGGCGAGGCCCGCCGCGACAAGGCGGACGCCGAGGCCCGCGCCCGCGCCTTGCGCGAGCCCCAGCTCGCCCAGGCCCAGGCCCAGGTCGACGCCGCCCAGGCCGCCCTGCGCCAGGCCCAGGTGGGCGTGAGCCGGGCCAAGATCACCGCGCCCTTCAACGCCATCGTGCTGCAGGAGAGCGTCGATCTGGGCCAGGTGGTGGCCCCCGGCGCGCAGCTCGCGCGGCTGGTGGGCACCGACGCCTTCTGGGTGCAGGTGAGCATCCCGCTGGCGGATCTGAAGTGGCTGAGCCTGCCCCAGGGCCCCGAGGGCCGCGGCTCGCCGGCCACGGTCACGCTGGACACCGGCGACGGCCTGGTGGTCCGTGAGGGCCACCTGGTGCGGCTGCTGGGCGATCTGGATCCCGTGGGCCGCCTGGCCCGGGTGGTGGTGCAGATCGACGACCCCCTGGCGCTGAAGGGGGGCGGCGCGCCGCTGCTGCTGGGGGCCTTCGTCGAGGTCAGCTTCCAGGGCAAGGCGCTGGACGACGTGGTGGAGGTGCCCCGCCTGGCCCTGCACGAGGGCGATCAGGTGTGGCTCTTCCAGGACGGCAGGCTGGTGACCCGGCAGGTCGAGGTCAGCCGCCGCCTGCGGGACTCGGTGCTGGTGCGCAAGGGCCTGAGCGCCGGCGACCAGCTCATCGTCAGCCGCCTGGCCAGCCCCATCCCCGGCATGCCGCTGCGGCTCAAGGGCGCGGCCCCCGCCGGTGAGGCCCCGCCCACCAGCGCGGCCCCAGGGAGGGGCGGCAAGGGCGGCCCCGCCAAGGGCGCCGCGGCCCCGGCCAGCCAGCCCGCCAGCCGCGCCGAGGTGGCCCGATGAACCCCGCCCGGGCGCGCAAGCTCCAGCGGCGGGGCCCCATCGCCTGGATGGCGAAGAACTCGGTGGCGGCCAACCTGATGATGGGGGTGCTGCTGCTGGGCGGCTTCTTCATGGTCGGGCAGGTCAAGCAGGAGGTCTTCCCCGAGTTCACCCTGGATCTGGTGAACGTCAGCGTGCCCTACCCCGGCGCCTCGCCCGAGGAGGTGGAGCAGGGCATCGTGACCGTCATCGAGGAGGCCGTGCGCGGCCTGGACGGGGTGGACAAGGTCACCAGCCGGGCCCTGGAGAGCGTCGCGAGCATCAACATCGAGCTCATCGACGGCACCGACGGCAACAAGGCGCTCAGCGACATCAAGGCGGCGGTGGACCGCATCGTCAGCTTCCCCGAGGACGCCGAGGAGCCCGTCACCAGCCTGTTCCTGGCCCGCAACAAGGTCATCAGCCTGGTGGTCTACGGCGACCAGGACGAGGAGAGCCTGCGGCAGCTCATCGAGAAGGCCCGCGACGAGGTGCTGCAGAGCGAGGCCGTCACCCAGGTGGAGCTGGTGGGCGTGCGCAGCCGCGAGATCGCGGTCGAGATCGCGCAGGCGGATCTGCGGGCCCACGGGCTGACTTTGAGCGCGGTGGCCGAGGCCATGCGGCGGGCCTCCATCGACCTGCCGGCCGGCAGCGTGAAGAGCGACGCCGGCGAGACCTTGCTGCGCACCCGCGAGCGCCGGGACTACGGCAGCGAGTTCGCCGACGTGGCCATCAAGAGCGCCCGGGGCGGGGCCGTGCTGCGGGTGCGCGACCTGGCCAAGGTGCGCGACGCCTTCGCGGACGAGGATCTGAAGGCCACCTACAACGGCAAGACCGCCGTGCAGGTGGACGTGTACCGGGTGGGGGCCCAGACCCCCATCGCGGTGGCGGCGGCGGTCAACGAGTACGCCAAGGCCTTCGCGGCGACCCTGCCGCCGGGCGTGCAGGTGGACACCTGGAACGACAGCTCCGAGATCCTGGCCGACCGCATCGACCTGCTCATGCGCAACGCCAAGATGGGCCTGGTGCTGGTGTTCCTGGCCCTGGCCCTGTTCCTCGAGTTCAAGCTGGCCTTCTGGGTCATGCTCGGCATCCCCATCTCGTTCATGGGGGCGTTCCTGCTGATGCCGGTCATGGACGTGTCGGTCAACATGATCAGCCTGTTCGCGTTCATCGTGACCCTGGGCATCGTGGTGGATGACGCCATCGTCGTCGGCGAGAACGTCTACGAGCTGCGCGAGAAGGGGATCCCCCCGCTCGAGGCGGCCATCGCGGGGTCCAAACAGGTGGCGGTGCCGGTGGTGTTCGCCGTGCTCACGACGGTGGCGGCCTTCAGCCCGCTGTTCTTCGTGCCCGGCGTCAGCGGCAAGTTCATGCGCAACATCCCGGCCATCGTGGTCTCGGTGATCCTGTTCTCGCTGGTGGAGT
The DNA here is from genome assembly GCA_020633555.1 of Myxococcales bacterium. Taxonomy (GTDB): domain Bacteria; phylum Myxococcota_A; class Bradymonadia; order UBA7976; family UBA1532; genus JACKDL01. The sequence continues at coordinate 193,415 of JACKDL010000005.1, forward strand.
CGCTGTTCATCCTGCCGGCCCACCTGGCCCACTCGAAGAAGAGCGAGAACCCCTGGATCCGCCGGCTCATGGCCGGGCCCGAGTTCTTCCGCCGGCTGTTCAGCGGCGGGCTGCAGCGCTTCATCTACGAGATCTACCAGCCGCTGCTGCGTTTCATGGCGCGCAACCGCTACCTGGCCCTGTCGGGGGCCATGGCGCTGCTCATCGCCACCGTGGGCACCGTGGCCGGCGGCCACGTGGAGTTCACCTTCATGCCCAAGGTGGAGGGCGATCTGGTCACCGCCAGCGCCCGGCTGCCCGAGGGGGTGCCCATCGAGGAGACGGTGAAGGTGCGCGACCGGCTCATCGCGTCGGTGCGCACCATCCTCGAGGAGGCCGGCGGCGAGGCGAAGCTCAGCCGGGGCATCTACGCCTCCGTGGGGCAGGCCATCGCCCAGGGCAACCGGCCCTCGGCGGGGGCCATCGGCGGCGGCAGCCACATCGTCGACGTGGCGGTGCGGCTGGTGCCCGCCGGCGATCGCGACATCCGCAGCACCGAGGTGGCCAACCGCTGGCGGGCGGCCAACACCGATCTGCTGGGTCTGAAGTCGCTGACGTTCTCGGGGGCCCTGCGCACGGGCGGCGGCAGCCCCATCGACGTGGTGCTCAGCCACCGCGACACCGAGACGCTGGAGCACGCCGCGCGGCAGCTTGCCGAGGCGCTGCGGGCCTTCGACGGGGCCGCCGACATCGACGACGGCGTGGCGGGCGGCAAGCCCCAGCTCGACATCAAGCTCAAGCCGGGCGCGCTGGCGGTGGGCCTCACCGAGAACATGGTGGCCCGCCAGCTCCGCGACGCCTTCTTCGGCGCCGAGGCCCTGCGGCAGCAGCGGGGCCGCGACGAGGTGAAGGTCATGGTGCGGCTGCCCGAGGCGGACCGCGAGAGCCTGGCCAGCTTCGAGAACCTGATGCTGCGGGCCCCCAACGGCGCCGAGCTGCCGCTGGCCCAGGCGGCCACGGTGGTGCCGGGCAAGGCCTACACCAGCATCCAGCGCGAGGGCGGGCGGCGGGTGATCCACGTCACCGGCGACGTGAACGCCAGCGGCAACGCCGAGAAGATCCTGGCGGACGTGGCCGAGACGGTCATGCCCAAGCTGACGCGGGACTACCCCGGGCTCACCTGGGGCTTCGAGGGCGCCAACAAGGACCGCCGCGACAGCTTCAGCGCCCTGCGCATCGGCTTCTTGCTGGCGCTGTTCGCCATCTACGCCCTGCTCGCCATCCCCTTCGGCAGCTACCTGCAGCCGGGGATCATCATGTCGGCCATCCCCTTCGGCCTCATCGGCGCCATCCTGGGCCACATCGCCCTGGGCTTCGACCTGAGCTTCATCAGCATCATGGGCATCGTGGCCCTGTCGGGCATCGTGGTGAACGACAGCCTGATCATGGTGGTGGCCATCAACGAGCTGCGCGAGCAGGAGGGCATGGACACCTTCGAGGCGGTGATCCGCGGCGCCATCCGCCGCTTCCGCCCCATCCTGCTCACCTCGCTGACCACCTTCTTCGGCCTCATGCCGATGATCTTCGAGACCTCGGTGCAGGCGCGGTTCCTCATCCCCATGGCCATCAGCCTGGGCTTCGGCGTGCTGGCCAGCACCTTCCTCATCCTGTTGGTGGTGCCGGCCATCTACCTGATCCTCGAGGACTTTCTGTGGATCGCCGGGAAGGCGGCGTTCCCCTACAGCGACAAGGCCCGCCAGCGCGGGCAGGTGCCCGCCGAGGATCCCGCCGCGGCCTGACCGCTCGGTGTGAGCCCCGACATACTTCGCAACGGGGCCTGGCCTTGACCGGCCGCGGGCCGTGCTCACGGTGCCGGGCATGGCACACCCGCTGACCTCCACCACCCCCTCCGTCCCCCTGGGCCTGGACCCCCGCCTCCAGACCGCCGCGCTCCTGGCGCTCCTGCTCGCCCTGCTGGCCGGGGTGGGCGCTCTGAGCTTCGGCGGTTGGTTGGGCGCGGGCCTGTCGGTGGGGGCGGCCGCCTGGTTCATGTTCCAGCGCCGGCCCCTGCCCCCGGCGGCGCAGCTCCGCCAGTGGGGGGCGCGGCGGCTTCACCCGCTGGAGGCTCCGGGGCTGTCCCAGGTGGTGAGCGCGCTGGCCCGGCGGGCGGGCGTGCCGGCCCCGCAGCTCCACCTGATCCCCAGCGACACGCCGCAGGCCATGGCCCTGGGCGAGGCCCGCCAGGCGACGGTGGCGGTGACCACGGGTCTGCTGCACCGGCTGAGCGAGCGGGAGCTGGTGGGGGTGCTGGCCCACGAGCTGGCCCACCTGCGCCACGGCGACATCGCCCTGCTGACCTGGAGCCAGATCGCCGGCGCGGTGACCACCCAGGTGGCCCGGCTGGGGCTGATGGCGGGGCTGCTGCTGGCGCCCTTCCTGCTGCTGGCCGGGCAGCCCGTGCCCTGGCTGGGGCTGCTGCTGCTGTGGCTGACGCCGGCGGCGGTGGGCCTGGTGCAGCTCGCGCTGTCGCGCACCCGCGAGTTCGAGGCCGACGCGGCGGCGGCGACGCTCACGGGGGATCCGCTGGGCCTGGCCAGCGCGCTGGACACCCTGGAGCGGGGCCCGCGGCTGCCCTGGCCCTGGTCGCTGCTGGTGCCGCGCCGGTCGCCACGGGCCGACGCCATCCCCGACTGGCTGCGCAGCCACCCGGCCACGCCCGCCCGCGTCGCGCGACTGCGGGCGCTGGCCGGGCTGCCCCCCGCGCCGCCGGCGCGCGCTCAGCCCAGCCCGTACTTCCGCAGCAGCCGGCGGAGCTGGTAGCGGCTCTGCAGCCCCAGGGCGGGCCACACCTTGGCCTGCACCCCCTCGTGCTCGGCCAGTGCGGCCTCGAGCTCGGTCCGGGTGATGGTGGCCGGGTCGCGCCCTTCGTCCACCGGGGCCCCGGCGTCCAGCAGGTCGGCGGTGGGCTGCACCGTGTCGTCCGGCGAAGCGCCCAGGCAGCGCCACAGCAGGTTGTCCAGCTCGCGCACCTGCAGGGGCAGGGGGTGGCGCAGCAGGGCGCTCACCAGCGCGGCCGCAAAGCGCGGCTCGCCCGCGTCATCCAGGAAGCGCCGCGCCAGCAGCGGATCCTCGGCGGCGGCCTGCCGCAGCAGGTGCCGCAGCAGCAGCGGGATGTCCGCGCGGCGCTCCACCAGCGGGGGCACCTCGATGACGTGGCGGAAGCGGGCCAGCAGGTCGTGCTTCAGGGCCTCGCGGGGGCGGTTGGTGGCCGCCACGATGCGCAGCTCGGCTCGGCGGGCGCCGGCCTCGCCCAGGCGGCGGTACTCGCCGCCGTCCATCAGCCGCAGCAGGTGGGCCTGCAGGGGCTGGGGCAGCTCGCCGATCTCGTCGAGGAACAGGGTGCCGCCGTCGGCCTCGCCCACCAGGCCGGGGCGCTCGGGCATGCCGGCCTGCGGGTAGTTGCGGGCGTGGCCGAACAGCTCGGCGTCCACCAGGCTCTCGGGCAGGGTGGCCGCGTTGCGGGCCACGAAGGGCCCCTGGGGGCGATCGGACAGCCGGTGCAGCGCGCGGGCCACCAGCTCCTTGCCGGCGCCGCTGGGGCCCAGCACCAGCACATGGCCCGCCCGCGGCCCCACGAAGGCGACGCGGTCGCGCAGGGTCCACGCGGCCGGGCTCTCGCCCACCAGCCCCCCGGCGTCGGGCCCGGCGAAGGGGAAGGGGGGCCACTCGCCGGCGCTCAGGGGCACGAACCGGGGCGGGCGGGTGGTCACCCAGAACAGGGCCTCGCCCTCGATGAGGATCTGGGACTCCGGGGCCACCACGGCCTGCGCCGTGGGCCGGCCGTCCACGTGCAGGGCGGCGCGCCCCAGCAGCTCCACCTGCAGGCGCTGCTCGCTCAGGGCCTGCAGCCGCAGGTGTCGGCGGCTGATCCCGCGGGCGGTCAGCGGGCCGGTGTCGGGCGTCTCGCCGGGGCGCTGCTGGCGCAGCCCGGGGCCGGCGCGGCCCACCTCGACGGGGCGGTCGTCCTCCAGCGCGATCACCTCGCCCACCCGGTGGGGCTCGCTGGCCGACCAGGCCAGCACCAGGGCGGGCCTGGCCTTGGGCGTGGCGGCCCGCCGGCGGGCGGCGGGGGGCAGGGCTTCGGTGGTCTCGTCCAGACTCATGGGCCGCCGGATCCCTCGCCTTGGCGTGCGGTGGCGGTGACCCACAGGTCGGTCACCCACAAGCGGGCATAGCCCATCTGGGCGATGTCCCGCCAGACCGCCTGTGCCGCCTCAGCGCGGCCGCGGACCGCCAGCGCCTCGGCGTGGTGGACCAGCGCGCTGACCCGCAGGGCGAGCTGGCCCTCGGCGCGCAGGGTCTCGGGGGCGGGCACCGCCGCGGCCAGATCCGCCAGCACCTCGTCGCCCGGCTCGCTCAGCAGGCGGGCGCGCAGCACCAGGCTGCGGGCCATGCCCGCCCAGGCCGCGCGCTCGGTGGGCGGGGTCTGCCCGTCCAGCGACCGGGCCTCGGCGGCCTCGGCGTGCCGCCGCAGGGTCGCGGCATCGGTGGCCGTGCGGGCCAGGCTGCCCAGCAGGTCCAGGCGGGCGCCGGCGGGGGTGTCCGCGTCCGCGAGCTGGCCCTCGATCCACGCGGCCACGGCCGCCGGCGCGTCGCCGGCGAGGATCCGCGCCCGCGCCCGCAGACCGGGCACCTGCGCCCGCCCGCTGTCGCTGTGGCCTGCCCAGCGGTCCAGCAGCCCCGCCAGCGGCCCGAAGGCCTGCCGGCACAGCAGCGCCTGGCTGGCCAGGCTGTAGGTCCAGTCCAGGTTGAAGTCGCGGCCCAGGGCGGCCACGCGGTCGATGCGGGCCAGGGCCTGGGCGGCGGCCGCCGCGCAGTCGCCCGCCAGGATCTGCGCCGCGATGGCCATGTGGTGGCTGTAGAAGTCCTCGCCGCCGGCCAGCCGCTCCGCCTCGCGGTAGCCGGCCAAAGCGTCGTCGTAACGCCCCTGAAACAAAGCCAGATCCGCCCAGAGCTCGGTCAGCGCGGGGGCGTCGCGGGGCACGCCCAGCCGGGCGAACAGGGGGCCCACCTCGCTGGCCTTGCCCCGGATGGCCATGGCCCGCAGCAGCCGCGAGGCCACGTCCTCCTGGTAGGGGGCCACCGCCAGCAGCTCGCGGCCGATCTGCTCGGCCACCGCCAGATCGCCGTGCACGGGATCGTGGAAGCGGATGGCCAGCCGCAGGCGCCCCGCCGACACGTCCCGGGGCCAGCGCTCGCCCAGGTCCCGCAGGATGCGCAGGGCCTGCGCCGTGTCGCCCTGCCCCAGGGCCAGCCAGGCGCGGGCGTGGGCCTCCAGGCGGGGGGGCAGGGCGGCCTCGAGCAGCGTGCGGGCCTGGGCGGCCAGGGCGTCGAAGCGGCGGGCGGCTCGCAGCGACTCCAGCAACTCGAGCTGGGCCGGCGCGAAGCGCGGATCGGCCCGATCGGCCAGCGCCAGCTCCCGCTCGAAGCCGGCCAGGTCGCCCGTCTCCTGGGCGCGCAGGGCCGCCAGGTGGTGGGCCCAGGCGGCGGGCGAGGTGGTGAGGGCCGGCGGGGCGGGCAGCGGGGGCTGCCCCAGGGCGCTGGCCAGGGGGCCCGCCAGGGCGGGCGCCAGGGCCACGGCGTCGGTCGCTGCGGCCTCGATCTGGCCCAGGGCCGGGCCCGTCGGGTGCCGACGCAGGGACAGCGTGGCCACCAGCCCGTCCGGCCTCGGCTGCACGGCCCCGGTGACCACCACGTCCACCCGGCCGGGGCCGTCGGCGGGCAGCGCCGCCGGGGGCTGATCCAAGGGGCGCCCCGGGCCCACCGCCGCCACCATGGCCGCGCGATCCAGCGCGGCGAGCCGATCGGGGGCGGTGTCGAGCTGGTGGCGCAGGGCGTCGGCCACGACGGCACCCTGAGGCCCCGTCAGGTCGAACACCGCCACCACCGGGCGCGCGGGCAGGGTGACACCGGGCGGCGGCGCCGCCACCGGGGGGGGGCCACTTGGGCGCCCGGCCCACCACAGGCCGCCCGCCGTCAACACCACCGCCAGCGCGGCGATCCAGGGCCAGCCACGCCGCGCAGGGGGCAGGGTGGTCAGCAGGGCGGGCGCCGGCGCGCTGGGGGTGGGCCGGCCGGGATCCCGCGCGGGCGCCGGCAGATCAGCCAGCGCCGGCGTGGGCGGCCCCAGCCGGTCATCCAGGGCTGCGGCCAGGGCCGCCCCGTCCGGCGGCCGCGCCGAGGGATCCCGCGCCAGGCAGCGATCCACCAGCGCCACCAAGGCGGCCGGCGCCTGGGGGGCCAGGGGGCCCAGCGGCGGGTAGCGCCCGGCGGCCAGGGCCAGGGCGGTGGCCTCGCGGGACTCGCGGGCGAAGGGGTGGCGGCCGGCCAGCAGCCGATAGGCCACGGCGCCCAGGGCGAAGACGTCGGTGGCCGGGGTCACGCCGGCGCCGTCGACCTGCTCGGGGGCCATCCAGGCGGGGGTGCCCAGCACCGCGCCGGTGGCGGTCACCCGGTCCTCCAGCCCGTCGGCGCTGCGGGCCAGGCCGAAGTCCACCAGCACCACCCGACCCGCGGCGTCCACCAGCAGGTTGCCCGGCTTCACGTCGCGGTGCACCAGGCCCGCCCGGTGGGCGGCGCCCAGGGCGTCGGCGGCCTGCCGCAGCAGGTCGTGCACCGCGGCGGGCGGCCAGGGCGTCGCGCCCAGGTGAGCGCTCAGGGGCACCCCGTCCACGTGGGCCATGGCCAGGTACAGGTCGCCCTCGGCCGTCTCGTCCACCCGGTGCACCCGCACCACGCCGGGGTGATCGACGGCCGCCAGCGCGCGGGCCTCGCGCCAGAAGCGCGCCCGCGCCTCGGCCACCCCGCGCAGCGGCGCGGCCACCCGCTTGATGGCCACCGGCCGGCCGAGCTTGTCGTCCACCCCGGCGTACACCTCGCCCATGCCGCCCCGGCCCAGCAGGCCGGTGATCCGGTAGGGCCCGATGCGCGCCGGCAGGGCGCCGTCGGCGCCGGCCGCGCCGGGCCCGGTGGGCTGCAGGGTGTCGTCCAGGCTCGCCATCGGCGCGGAGGGTAGCAGGTCGGCGGGTCGGGCGATCCGGCCCAGGCCTTCAGAGGGGTTGTTCGTAGCGGATCCGCGGCCAGGTCTCGGCGCGCAGGGTGATCACCGTCTGGGCCACGTGCGCGGCTTCGGCGGCGGGGCGCCCGGCGGCCTTCAGGCCGCGCAGGTAGTCCTGGGCCAGATGCTCGAAGTCCGAGTAGCGGGTTTGCAGGGCGCGGGCCAGCGGCCAGATGTGCCGCCACGCCTCGGCGTCGGGGCACCAGCCGCGGCCCACCCCCAGGCGCCACAGGGCGATGGCCTGCACCAGGGGCCAGGCGTCCTCGTCGCCGCCGGCCAGCTCCGCCACCCGGTGCGCCAAGGCGTCCGCGCCGGCGACGCCCAGGGCGGCCAGGCGCTGGGCGGCGAAGGCGGGCCGCAGGGCCGGATCGGCGTCGTCGACGGCCAGGGCGTACACGGCGGCCACCCAGGCCTTGCGCCCGTCGGCGCGCCCGGCGGCCTCGCTGTCGTCGAAGGCGGCCTTCCACTCGGGGTCCCGCGCCTCGGGGCGCCGGTAGGCCCACGCCACCGCCGCCAGCACCGCCGCGGCCCCCAACCCGATGCTGAACCACATGCCCCACATGGGGGCGACCCTACCCGCTGGGGGCCGCCGAGGGAACGGGCAGGGGACCGGGCGCCCACCCCGCGGGCTCAGCCGGCCAGCTTCGCCAGCACCGCGTCCACCATCCAGTGCACGTGGGCGCGCCGCTCGGCGATGCCCTCGGGCGACAGGGGATCGGCGCCCCACGCCTCGGCCATGGTGGGGCCGTAGGTGAAGTAGTTGATGACCATGCCCGAGAAGGTCAGGAAGAACTGCCGGGCCGCCAGCGGGCCGGCGGTGGGCGTCAGCTCGGCCAGCACCCCCTCGAACCACGCCAGCAGGGGCTGCAGGTTGGCCTGTACCAGGGCCGGATCGCCTCCGCTCACCTGCTGCTGCACGATGCGCGGGTAGCGCTGGTGGGCCGCGATGAAGTCGAAGTAGGCGTCCACCATGCGCTGCAGCCGCACGGCGATGGGCGCGCCGTTGTCGGCGAAGGCGTGGGCCAGCGCCTCGCGGTGGGCGGCGTAGTAGCGCTCCAGCACCGCCTGCAGCAGGCCCGCCTTGCTCTGGAAGTGGTAGAAGACCAGCCCCTTGTTCACCCCGGCGCGCTCGGCCACGGTCCGCGCCGTCAGCGCCCCCAGGCCCTCCTCCGCCAGGATCTTGTCGGCGGCGTCGAGCAGCGCCGCCGCGCTCGCCTGCCCGCTCTCGGCCGTGTGTTTGCGCGGTCTCATGGCCCCGATCCTACGGGCGCCGCCCGGCCCCGGGCAAGGTGGTTTGACCAAACGGTTTGACCAAACGGTTTGACCAAGCGGTCAAACGACGCTAGATCCCACCCTCAGAACCACCCAGGAGGGGATCCATGGGCCTGCCCGCGCTTCGAAAGTCCGACCAGATCAAGGGCGGCGCGATCATCTCGCGCCTGCTCGCCGCCGAGGGCGTGACCCGCGTCTTCGGCATCGTCGATGGCACCTACCTGGGGCTGTTCGGCAGCTTCGCCGAGCACGGCATCGCCCTGGTGACGCCCCGCCACGAGACCACGGCCGCCCATATGGCCGGCGCCTACGCCCGGCTCACCGGCGGGCTGGGTGTGTGCATCGCCAGCAACGGCCCCGGGGTGGCCAACATCCTCCCCGGCGTGGTGGTGGAGCAGGTCGAGGGCAACCGGGTGCTGCTCATCACCAGCAGCCGCCGTGCGCAGCTCCAGGGCCCCGACCGGGGCGGCGCCTACCAGCACTTCCCGCAGACCGCGGTGACGGGCCAGGTGGCCAAGTGGGCCGTGCGGGTGGACCGCATGGACCGGCTGGCCGAGACGGTGCGCCGGGCCCTGCGGGCTTGCTTCACCGGGCGGCCCGGGGTGGTGCACCTGGACGTGCCCGAGGACCTGATGAACGGCGACGTCACCCCCGACGCGCGCTGGTTCGCCGAGCCCAACCAGTACCGCGACGTGACGCCCAACCCGCCCGCGCCCGACCAGGTGGCCCACGCCGTGGAGCTGCTCACCCAGGCCCGCAAGGTGGTGGTGCACGCGGGCAGCGGCGTGGTGCACGCCAAGGCCTACGCCGAGCTGGCCGAGCTGGCGAAGACGCTGGAGGCGCCGGTCACCACGAGCTGGGGCGCCCGCTGCGCCCTGGACGAGCGGGATCCGCGCGCCCTGCCCATGGTGCAGATCGACGCGGTGAACGCCGCCCGCACCCAGGCGGATCTGGTGCTGGTGCTGGGCTCGCGGCTGGGCGAGACGGACTGGTGGGGCAAGGCGCCCTACTGGGGCCAGCCCGACGCGCAGCAACTCATCCAGGTGGACGTGGACCCCGAGGTGCTCGGCAACGTGCGCCCCGCCGATCTGCTGGTGCGGGCCGACGTGAAGGTGTTCTTGCAGCAGCTCACGGTGGCCCTGAAGGCCCGCCGCAACCGGCTGCCCCTGGCCGAGCGCAAGGCCTGGCTGGCGGATCTGGGCGCCCAGATGGCGAAGCACCGCGCCAAGCTCGACAAGCACCTGGCCGACCAGGCCGTGCCCATGAACCCCGCCCACGTGGCCGCCACCCTGCAGCGGGTGCTGCCCGACGACACGGTCACCGTCTTCGACGGCGGCAACACGGCGGTCTGGGGCAACTTCTTCCACCAGATCCGGGTGCCGGGCACGGTGCTGGGCACGCCCAAGATGGGCATGCTGGGCGCGGGCCAGGGTCAGGCGCTGGGGGCGGCGGTGGCCACGGGCAAGCCGGTGGTCTGCCTCATCGGCGACGGCGCCATGGGCATGCACCAGCAGGAGGTGGAGACGGCCGTGCGCAACGGCCTGCCCGTGCTGTTCGTGGTGGTGGCCGACCAGCAGTGGGGCATGGTGAAGATGACCCAGCAGTTCGCCTTCAAGCCCCTGAAGACCCTCATCAAGAAGCGGCTGGACGAGGGCGAGACCATCAACGGCGATCTGGCCGAGACGCGCTTCGACGACCTGGGCCGCGCCATGGGCGCCTACGGCGAGCGGGTGGCCGATCCGGCGGGGCTCGAGGGTGCGCTGCGGCGGGCGCTGGCCCACGGCGGGCCGGCGGTGATCCACGTGGACGTGGATCCCACCAAGCACATGTGGGCCCCCGGCCTGCGGCACTTCAAGGCCATGCACCAGGAGCCGCAGGGATGAGCGCGCCGGCCCGCACGATCCTGATCACAGGGGCCAACGGCTACGTGGGCCGCCTGCTCACCCAGGCCCTGGCCGCCGACGCACAGCCCGGCGAGCGGGTGATCGCCACCGATCTGCGGCTGCCCCAGGCGCCCGTGGCGGGCGTCGAGCACCGCGCGCTGGACGTCACCCAGCCCGATCTGACCGCGGCGCTGGCCGGCGTGGACGTGGTGGTGCACCTGGCGGCCATCGTCACGCCCAAGCCGGGCGACGGCGAGGCGCTGGCCTACAAGGTGGACGTGGAGGGCACGCGGCATGTCCTGGGCGCCTGCCTGGCCAACGGGGTGAGGAAGATCGTGCTGACCTCGAGCGGGGCGGCCTACGGCTACCACGCCGACAACGCGCCCCTGCTCACCGAGGGCTGCCCGCTGCGGGGCAACGAGGAGTTCGCCTACAGCCGGCACAAGCGCCTGGTCGAAGAGATGCTGGCGGACTACCGGGCCCGTCACCCCGAGCTGGCGCAGCTCGTCTTCCGCCCCGGCACCATCCTGGGCGAGACGGTGCGCAACCAGATCACCGCGCTGTTCGAGAAGCCGGTGGTGATGGGCTTGAGCGATGCGGCCACGCCCTTCAACTTCATCTGGGACCAGGACGTGGTGGCCGCGCTGGTGGCCGGCGCCCGCGGCGACAAGGCGGGCATCTACAACCTCATCGGCGACGGCGTGATGACCCTGCGCGAGATCGCCGTGGCCCTGGGCAAGCCCTACGTGGCCGTGCCCAGCCGGGTCATCGGGGCGGCGCTCACGGCGCTGAAGCGGCTGGGGCGGGCGCCCTACGGGCCCGAGCAGGTGCGGTTCCTGAAGTACCGCCCAGTGATGGGCAACGACGCGCTGAAGCGGGAGTTCGGCTTTCGGCCGCGCAAGACCAGCCGCGAGGTGTTCGCGGTGTACGCCGCGGCCCACTGAGCGGGGCCGCGGCGCGGCGAACGGCTAGCGCCGGGTACAGACCACGTTGGTGGCGATGGGCAGGTCGCAGCCGCTGAAGTTCTGATCCAGCGAGTTGGCGTTGCTGAAGATGTCGCAGGTCCGCCCGCCGACCCGCCGCCAGGCGGTGCAGGTGGTGCTCTGGAAGCTCAGCGCCGGGCCGTGGTTGTAGTAGCTGCAGGCCATGTTGGCGCAGCCCGCCGCGCTGCCGCAGGCGTTCCACGAATTGCACGAGCCGTGGTGGCCGTAGCCCTTGTTGCTGTTCAGCGGCACCTCGATGTTGATGGCGCCGCAGCCGCCGTCCAGGTCGGTCTGGCCGGAGTTGGTGATCTCGTAGGTGCCCTGCTGGCCGTCGAAGCAGCGCCCGGCCAGCTTCTGCACCGTGCGCTCACCGTTGGGGCCCACCTCGGCGCTGGCGTTGCCGCCGAGCACGTAGATCTCGCCGTTCAGCTTCACCGCCGCCGCGAAGTCGTAGGGCGCCAGCAGCCGGTGGCTGGCCACCCACTCGAAGTCCACGCGGTTGGTGTTCAGCTCGTAGACCCAGTGCCGGTTGGTCAGCCCGCCCGCGGTGCGGCCGCCGAAGATCACCGCCTCGTGGTCGTGCATGAGCACGCCCACCGCGTCGGCCACGGCGATGCCGGCGTTGCGCGAGGCCCACTGGCCGTTGTTGAGGGTGAACAGCGTGCCCTGGATCTGCCCGTCGGCGTCCCGCCCGCCGAAGATGACGAGCTGGCCGTCGTGCTGCATGCCCACGGCGCCCGCGCGGGCCTGAGGCAGCAGGGGGCCGTTGCGCCAGGTGTTGGCCGCGGGGTCGTAGATCTCCACCGCCTGCACGGCGCCGTTGTTGTCGCCGCCGATGACCCAGATCTCGGCGCCCCGCACCAGGGCCACCGCGTCCCGGCGCCCGTTGCGCATGGGGGCGTGGTCGGTCCAGCGGTCGAGCACGGGGTCGTAGCTGCGCACCGTGGGCAGGGCCAGGCCGAAGGCGTTGGTGCCGCCGAAGGTGTACAGCTTGCCGCCGTAGCTCACCGCCGACAGGCCGTTCTGGGCCCCGGGCAGCTCGGCCAGATCCTCGTAGCGGCCAGTCTCGGGGTCGAAGCGCCAGACCACGGTGGTCTCCTGGAACTCGCGCCCGCCCACCACGTAGATCTGCTCGCCGATGGCCACCGCGGCGTGCATGAATCGGCCCGCGGGCAGCTCCAGCAGGCGCCGGGTGTGGTCATGGGCGGCCTCGTAGGCGCTCATGTCGTCGGTCAGGCGGGTGCCGCCGGCGGCCGCCTGGGCCACCTGGCCGCCCACCACCCAGCCCTCGCGGTGCTCGGTGTCCAGGCCGCCCGTGTTGCGGGTGCTGAAGGTGGCGTGGCTGTGGCGCGCCTGGGGCAGCGGGGTGCGCGGCACCCAGCGGTCCTCGTCGATGATGTAGGCCTCGACCACGGCGCTGGCGGCGCCGCCCAGCACCTTGCCGCCGACGGTGATGATGCTGGCCGCGCCGCCGGTGATGTTGCCCTCGTTGCGCTCGTAGAAGGCGCCCAGGAAGGCCCGGGGGGTGGGCAGGTCGCCCACCTGCCGCCAGCGGTTGCCCGCGGTGTCGTACACGTCCACCGCGGCGATGGGGGCGCCGGCGGCGTCCTCACCGCCCAGCAGATAGATGTCGGTGCCGTCGGCCACGGCGGCGAAGCCGTAGCGGGCCCGCGGCATCTGGGCCACCTCGTTGGTCCAGGTGTCGGCCGCGGGGTTGTAGACCTCCAGGGTCTCGAGCACGACGCCGCCGTTGGTCTTGCCGCCGAACACGTAGATGCGGTCGCCCACGGTCACCGCCTGCAGCCCGAAGCGGGTGCTCGGCATGGCGCGGCGATCGGCCCAGGCGGGCTGCCCGTCCACGAGCTGGCGCACCAGGTTCAGGGGGATGCCGTCGTTCTCGCCGCCGAAGGCGTAGATCCGGCCGCTCCAGCGGGCCAGGGCGAGCTGGCTGCGGGCCACGGGCAGCGAGGGCAGGTCGGTCCAGGCGTCGGTGCGCACGTTGTAGCGCCAGGCGCCCGCCTGCGGGGCCTGGCCGTCGGTGCCGCCGGCGATCCACAGGTTGCCGGCCACCTCGCCGGTGATGCCCGCCAGGGTGCGCGGCTCGGGGAGCTGCGCCCGGGTGGACCAGTGGTTGTTCTCGCCGGTGATCTCGAAGGCGGCCTCGGTGATCTCGGCCTGCCAGTTGCCCGCCAGATCCTGGGCCCGGAAGCGGAAGCGGGTGGTGTCGAACACGCGGAAGGTGCGGGCCGAGTAGAAGCGGTCGCTCCAGGCGTCGGGGGTGCCGCCGTCGGTGGTGAAGTACACCCAGCCCGGCTCGTTGGCGGCCACGGTCAGGGTCACGCCGTTCAGGTACACGCCGCCGGCGGGCGAGGGGTTCAGGGTGGGCGGGGTGATGTCGTAGACCACCACCACCTCGGTCTCGGCGCTGGCCTGGCCGGCGTCGGTGCTGCGGATGCGGTACACGTTGCGGCCGGGCACCAGGTTCACCGGCACCTGCCAGTTGGCCTCGGGGCTCTCGGGCACGGCCACCTCGCCGTTGATCTCGATGGCCGAGCCCGCGGGCTTGGTGCCGCGCAGGGTCTGGGCCCCCACGTTGGTGGGCGAGGCGATGGGCTCGACGGTGGGCGGCGCCACGCAGCCCATGATGGGCTGGGCAGTGCACTCACCCGCCACGCAGGCGTTGACGGTGCAGCCGTTGCCGTCGGTGCACTGGGCCGCCACCGGCTGGTGCACGCAGCGGTTGCGGGCGAAGTCGAAGGCGTCGGCGGTGCAGGGGTTGTTGTCGTCGCACAGCCCCGGGCCGTCGAACTCGGCGCAGCCGCCGTCCCGGCACACCTGGCCCACGGGGCACAGGCCGGTGGGGTTCTGGGGCGAGCAGCCCGCGCCGCTGTCCTCACAGGCGCCGGCCACGCAGTCCTGGCCGTTGGGGCACAGGCCGTTGGGGTTCTCGCCGCCGCACAGCTCCTCGGGGGCCCGGCACACGCCGTCCAGGCAGGCCTCGCCGTCCGCGCACGCGTCGCAGGCGGGCCCGCCGCCCAGGCACTGGCCCTGGCCGCTGCAGATCTGGCCGTCGTCGCACAGGCCGCAGACGCCGCCGCAGCCGTCGTCGCCGCAGGCCCGCCCGTCGCAGTCGGGGTTGCAGACCATGACGCACTGGCCGCCCTCGCAGTTGGTGCCGTTGCCGCAGCGCCCGCACGAGCCGCCGCAGCCGTCGGGGCCGCAGGTCAGCCCGGCGCAGGCGGGCACGCAGATGTCCACGCACTCGCGGGCCTGCACGTCACATTCCTGGCCGCCGGCGCAGGCGCAGTCGGCGGGGCACAGGGCGCAGTTCTCACCGGCGCCGCACCGCCCGTTGCCGCAGCACTGGCCGCAGTCGGCGGGGCAGGTGGCGCAGTCCTCGCCGTTGTCGCAGGCGTTGTCGCCACAGCGGCCCGCGGGATCCACGCACTGGCCGTTGGCGTCGCAGAGCTGCTCGCCCTGGCACGCGCCGCAGGAGCCACCGCAGCCGTCGTCGCCGCAGGCCCGGCCCTGACACACCCGCTGGCACACGGCGGCGCAGGCGCGGCGCTCGAAGTCGCAGCGCTGGCCGTCGGCGCAGGCGCAGTCGGCCGGGCAGGTGGCGCAGTTCTCGGCGCCGGCGCACTCGCCGTTGCCGCAGCACTGGCCGCAGTCGGCGGGGCAGGTGGCGCAGTCCTCGTCGCCGTTGCAGGCGCCGTCGCCGCACTGGGCGGGGGGCGCCACGCAGCGGCCGCCGTCGTTGCAGATCTGGGCGCCGTTGCAGGCGCCGCAGGTGCCGCCGCAGCCGTCGTCGCCGCACTGCCGGCCCGCACAGACGGCCACGCACTCGGGCTCGCAGCTCCGGCTCTGGGCGTCGCAGCGCTCGCCGTCCTCGCAGCCGCAGTCGGCGGCGCAGGTGGCGCAGTCCTCGCCCTGGTTCGCGGTGCACACGCCGTCGCCGCAGCACTGGCCGCAGTCGGCGGGGCAGTTCAGGCAGCTCTCCTCGCCCGCGTCGCAGGTGCCGTCGCCGCACTGGGCGGGCACGGCCTCGCAGCGGCCGGCCTCGGTGCAGAACTCGGCGTCGCCGCAGCCGCCGCACGAGCCGCCGCAGCCGTCGGGCCCGCACAGGCGCCCGGCGCACTGGGGCTCGCAGACGCAGCGGTTGGCCTCGGCGTCGCAGGCACGGCCGTCGCCGCAGCCGCAGTCGGCCGGGCACAGGGCGCAGCCCTCGTCGGGGGCGCAGGCGCCGTCGCCGCAGCAGGCGCCGCAGTCACCCGGGCACAGCGCGCAGTTCTCGGTGGCCTGGCACTCACCGTCGCCGCAGCGGGGCAGGTCCTCACAGGCGCCCTCGGCGGTGCAGCGCTGATCGGCGCCGCACACCCCGCACTGGCCGCCGCAGCCGTCGGGGCCGCAGGCGCGCCCGTCGCACGAGGGGGCGCAGTCGCTGGTGCAGTCGCCGGCGCCGGTGCAGCTCTCGCCCGCCGGGCAGCTCCCCAGGCTGGCCCAACGCCCCTGGGCGCAGGCCTCCAGCGTGCCGTCGCTCGCGCAGCGCCGGGCGCCGTCCAGGCACTGGGCCACGCCCTGATCACCGCCACCGCCGCCGCCGCCCCCGCCGTCATCGCAGCCGAAGAACAGCGCGCCGAGCGCGACGAGCGCCCAGCCGTAGACTCGTGTCGAACCCATGTCCCCTCCTCGAAGGGCCAGATGTCTGCATCCCCGGGGGGCGGTGTAGTGGTCATCCAGGCTCGGGTCAATTGGGTTTGAAGAAGGGTGCGGGGGCGCCGTCGGGGGCCGCGTAGACCGACTCGGGAGAGATTGAAGATGACCACCCTCACCAAGACCCTGGCCGCCCTGACCTTCGCCACCCTCGCCACCGGCTGCAGCCAGATGGGCTCCTCGCAGGTGCCCACCCAGGACATCGAGGCCACCATCACCCTCACCGCCCGCGGCGACGGCCGCACGGTCATCGACGCCGATCTCCGCCACGCCCGCTCCGCCTGGGGCGAGAGCGTCAACCTCGAGACGGGCGACGCCCTGGTGGCCGAGTACGACGGGCGCCGCAGGCGGCTCGACGGGGGCTTCGGCTACTCGGGGGTGCTGCCCACCGACGCCCCCGACATGCTGGTGCGCGTGGCCCTGGATCGCATGAGCTTCACCCCGGCGCCCGACTCGCGGGTGCGGCTGCCCGATCCCTTCGAGGCCTTCCGCACCCGGGGCGTCTACGACGTGGACTACGACACCATCCCCATCGAGTGGAGCGGCGGCAGCGACGACGCCATGTCGGTGGAGATCAGCGGCCACTGCATCTTCGGCTTCGAGCGCACCCTGCGCTTCGACGACGGCGTGTTCCTGCTCCGCCCCGGCGAGCTGGACGCCACCTCGAGCTGGGACGGCAGCCCCTGCACCCTCGACGTGACCCTGCGCCGCACCCGGGTGGGCGTGCTGGACCCCGCCCTGGACGGCGGCTCCATCGTGGCGCAGCAGGTGCGCACCACCTCCGTCGTGGTCGAGGGCTGGTAAGCGCCGCGTGGCCGTGCCACACCTGCTGGCATGACCGCCCTCCTCCTCGCCCTGGCCTGCCTGGCGGCCCCGCCGCCGGCGGCCCCCGCCGCCAACCCCACCCCGAGCCCCGCGCTGCAGACCCTGCTGGATCGGCTGGGGGACGCGCTCACCCGCGCCGACGGCGACGCGGCGGCTGGCGCATACGACTACGCCGACATGCTCGACGAGGGCGTGGCCAGCGGGCTCATGCAGCCCATCCCGCGCGGCGATCGACGCCGGGTGCTCCGCGGCCTGGCTCAGGGGCAGGCCCGGCGGGCCGTGGAGCTGGCGCCGATCCTGAACTGGCAGCACACCGAGATCCTGCGGGCCGAGGCCCTGGCGGGCGGCCGGCAGGTGCTGACGGTGCGCCACCGCAGCGAGCGCCTGAACACCGTGTTCCGGCGCCGCTACTGGGTCCGTCCGGGCCTGCTGGGGTGGAAGATCTACGACGTCGAGGACGTGGACGTGGGCGTGCGCACCAGCGAGGCGCTGGCGGTGGGGATCACCGCGGGGCGTGCCGCCGAGACGCCGCCCTGGATCCCCAAGGTGCAGGCGCTGTGGGGGCTGATCGGCACCATCCAGGCGGGCCAGGTGGCCGAGGCCCGGGCCACGCTGTTGGCCCTGTCGCCCGAGGGGTTGCCGGTGGCCTTCGCGCGCACCTACTGGCTGCTGCGGGTGGCCGCGCAGGCTGATCTGGACGCTGCCGCGGCCCTCGAGGACGCCGCCGAGGCCCACGCGGCCTTGGGTGGCGCCGCGCCGTCGGCGCTGTGGCTCGTGGAGGCCGACGCGCGCCTGACCACCGGCGATGCCCAGGGCGCGCTGGGCGACGTCGAGCGTTTTCTGCAAGCGTTTCCGGGGGATCCCGAGGCGCTGGCCCTGCGCGGCTTCGCCCGCCGCGCCCTTGGCCAGGCCGACGGGGCCCGGGCCGACTTCGATCAGGCCCTGCGCGCGGCGCCCCGCCTGCTCGACGCCTGGGCCGGCCGGCTGTGCCTGGCGCCCACGGTGCCCCTGCCACCCGACCTGAGCGCCGAGCAGCGCGAAGGGGTGGCGCTGATCCGCCGACAGCGCTGCCCCTGAATCAGTCCCCAGGGCCGGGGCATCCGTTGGCCCATGCGCCGGGGTCCCCTGTACATGGTCATCGCCAGCCTGGGCTTCGTGGCGATGGTGGCCTTCGTCAAGCAGGCGCGGGGGCAGCTCAGCACCTTCGAGGTCATGCTCTGGCGCGGGCTGCTGGCGGCGCCGCTGGTGTACCTGATCGCGCGGGGGCAGGGCGGGCTGCGCATCCACCGGCGCGGGCTGTTCCTGGGCCGGATGGTGCTGGGCACGGCAGCCATGTTCGGCGCCTACTTCGGCGCCGCGGCGCTGCCGGTGGCCGATCATGCCCTGATCTGGCGCAGCCAGCCCCTGTTCGTGGCGGCGCTGGCCCCGCTGTTCCTGGGCCACGGTGAGCGGCCGGGGGGGCGGGTGTGGGGGCTGCTGCTGGTGGGGCTGGTGGGCTGCGGGGTGCTGCTGGGCCCCAAGGTGCAGCTCGGGGCGCAGGCGCTGGTCCCTGGCATGGTGGTGCTGGCGGGGGCTGGCTTCGCCGGCGCCGCCCATGTGGCCGTGCGGGCGCTGAACCGCTCCGAGACCCCGGCGGCGCTCGTGTTCTGGTTCCAGATCGCCATCATCACCGCGGCGGGGTTGGGGGCGGTCAGCACCACGGGGCTGCACTGGCCGCCGGCGGACGCCTGGCCCTGGCTGGCGGGCGCCAGCCTGGCGTCGGTGGTGGGGCAGCTCTTCATGACCCACGCCTACCGCCACGATCGGGCGGCGGTGGTGTCCGCCGCCGGCTACATGGCGCCCGTGTGGGCCGTGCTGGTGGACCTGATCTTCTTCGGGCAGGCCCCCGGCGGCTGGGCGCTGCTGGGCGGGGGGCTCATCGTGGCCTCCAGCGCGCTGCTGCTCGTCGGTGGACCGCGGGCCACGCCGGCGACGCCCTGACCCGCCGTTTCGGGAAAAGACGGTCACCGGCCGATGCGTAGCCCACGGTACACATGACGGTGAGGTGGACGATGCGGCGGATTGTGATGCAGGCACTGGTGATCGGCGTGGCCCTGGTGGGCGCCGCCTGGGCCCAGGCGCCGGCCTTCAAGGTGCAGCAGATCGGCGGGGCCAAGGTGGCCGTGCCCGCGGGCTGGGCGGTGACCCAGGAGGCGCAGCCCTACCCCGCGCTGAAGCTCGAGGAGCGGCCCGGGGCCGCCGACAGCCCCTCGGTCGTCATCTTCAACGTGCCCGCGGCGCAGGGGGCCCAGGCCGTGCCGGCGCTGGCGAAGGCGTTGGTGGAGGCCAGCATGCCCAAGGGGGCCACCGTGCTGGGCCAGGCGCCGCTGTTCGGGGGCGCGCTGGTGGAGTACCAGGGCGCCATCACGGGCATCCCCGCGAAGCTGGCGCTGCTGGCGGTGCCGAGCCCCCAGGGCGGCGGGGTGCTGGCGGCCTTCGCCGCGCCCACCGCCCGCTACGACGCGCTGGGCGGCAGCCGGCTGCTCCTGACCGTGATCTCGGGGCAGGCGCCCGGCACGGCGGCGGCCGCCGGGCCCGCGGGGGCCGACGCCGCCCACCTGAAGGCCATGGGCGCGCTCAACCAGCAGAGCCACCAGATGATGATGAACATGATCCGCAACCTGGACGGCCGCGAGGACTGCACCCCGGGCACGCCGGGGTGCGTCAAGGTGGACTGATCGTCTGTCACGTTCCGGTGGAACAGGCTCAACCTGAACGTGACACCCGATGAGACCGGCGGTTCAGTCGCCCGTGGGCTTGTGGTTGTGCAGCTTCACGGCGCGGCCCGGGGCGGGCTGGGCGGTGCGGGCCTTGGGCTGGGCCTTCTTGCCGGGCAGCTCCGGCCCGGCCCCCACGACCCCGATGACCTCGGTGGGGCGCTTGTCACCCTTGGCGCGGTAGGTCCGCGAAGGGTTCAGGGCCTTGTCGCCCTTGCCGTCCGCCGGCTTGCGGGCCTGCAGCGACTCCTCTTCCTCTTCACCCTTGGCGACCGCGGCCCGCTTGCCCCTCAGGGCTGGACGGGCCTTGCCCCCCCGCGCCTGGGTGGCCTCGGGGTTGGGGCGCATCTGGATCGGCTCCTCTTCCTCCTGCGCGAAGGCAGGCAGGGCAAAGAGCAGGGCGGCGGCAGCGAGCAGCAAGTGCATGGGATCTCCTGAGCCGGAGGCGCATGAGCGAGACTCTCGACGGCCCACCCGTCGGGGTGGGCCCACGGCAGGCTACTTCTTGCGGTCTTCGGGCTTGAGGGTGCCGCCCGGCCGCTTCCGGTTGTGGCGGGCGGCCTCGGCGCCGCCGGCCGCGTCGTCCGCGGCCGTGGCCTTCGTCTTGGCCTTGGCCGCCTTGCCCTTGGCCGCCTTCACGGCCTTCGCCTTGCCCTTGCCGGCGTGGCCGTCGGGCCGAGCGGTGGGGGCGGGGCGGGCCTGGACCTCTTCCTCTTCCTGTGCGTGCACCGGAAGCGCGAAGCACAGGGCCGCCAGGGTCATCAGCAGCGTCCGCATGGCTCAGTCGCCCTCGCCGTCGGCGGGCTCATCGGCGGGCTCATCGGCGGGCTCGTCAGCGGGCTCGTCAGCGGGCTCGTCAGCGGGCTCGGCGGGCTCGTCAGCGGGCTCGGCCGCGGCGGGCTCGTCAGCGGGCTCGGCCGCGGCGGGCTCGTCAGCGGGCTCGGCGGGCAGGTCGCCGTCGTCGCCCACCGGGGCGTCGGGCGCGTCCTGGGCCGGCTGCTTGCCCTTGCCGGCCTTCTTGCCGTGGTGCTTCTTGCCCTTCTTGCCCTTCTTCGCCTTCTTGCCCTTCTTCGCCTTCTTGCCCTTGGCGCCCTTCTTGACCTTGCCGGCCTTGCCCTTGCCGGCCTTGGGGCCCTTGCCCTTCTTGGCCTTGCCGGCCTTCTTGCCCTTCTTGCCGCGCTTCACGGTGTTGCCCTTGGCGGCACCGTCGTCGTCCTGCTGCGCCTCGGGGGCGGGCCGGTCGTCGAAGTCGTCCTCGTCCTGGGCGTAGACCGGGAGCGCGAAGAGCATGGCCGCAAAGGCCATCAGCAGCATGCGCATGAAATCCCTCCTTCGGGTATGGGGTGCGCAGCGCGAACGGTGGTCGCGAGTTCGAGTGCGGATCAAGCGCAATCGCCAGGAAAGTGCCGTGCGGTGAAATGCTTTGCAGGCCAAGGGTTTATTGGGCGGGGTGCCGGTCAGATCACCCAGCTCAGCAGGGTGTGCAGCGGCTCGGCCGTGAGCGGCGGGTGGGCCGGCCGGCGCACCTCGACGGGCAGGCCGTCGCGCAGCCGGATCCGAAGGACCTGAGCCAACACCGCGAGGCGATCCCATGTAGGGATGTCCAGGGCCTGCAGTCGACCCAGCCGATCCAGCGGGGCCAGGGTGGGCCAGGGGCCGTCGGCGGGGCCCACGGTGATGACCCCCCGGTCCACCACGATCTGCCGGTCCACCCCATGGCCCGGGGGGCGCCAGCGGATCACCGCGTGGGCCAGGGCGGCCAGCACGCGCCCCCGGCGCAGGGCGTGGACCCCGTGGGCCACCGCGCCGTCCAGGGCGTCGGCCACGCGCTCGGCGGTCCAGGGTCGCTCGCTCGCCTCCCGGGCGCTGTCGTCCGCCTGCGGGGGATCCGCGGTCTCATCGGAGGCCAGTTGCCGCTCGAGCCACAGGCGAGCGCCGACGACCCACACCGAGCGGTCGCCGTGGCGGGCCCGCTGGAGGGCGGCGCCGTCCGCGAGGACCGCGGGATCCACGGGCTCGGGCCACGGCAGCTCCAGGGGCGCCCCCCCGATCCACGCGGCCAACGGCGCCAGCGCGGCGGCGTGGGTGACCGGGCCCCAGCGGTGCGCCGCGCTGGGGGTGTCGGCCGCCTGAAACGCGGCGTCGGCGAACAGCAGCCGCCGGTCCCGCTGGCGCAGGGCCGTGTTGTAGGGCGGGGCGTGGCGCTTGATCTCGTCGGCCTCGAGCAGGGCCGCCTCGAGGGGGCTGGCGCACTCGGTGCAGTCCAGATCCCACACCTGCTGCGCCATCTCCTGCTTGCGCGCGCCCTGGCCCTTCTTGCCGCGGAAGTAGCTGTTCACGCGGGCCTTCAACGACGTGGCCTTGCCCACGTACAGCACCTCGCCGCCCTTGCCGAGCATGCGGTAGACGCCGGGCCCCTCGGGCAGGGCCAGCCGCACCTTGGCCGGCAGGCGGTAGCGGGCCTTGCCGGGCTTGGGGGGCGCCTCGGCGAGCAGGGTGCGCAGCCCCGCGAGATCGGTGACGCCCCGGGCGGCCAGGTGCGGCTGCAGGGCGCGCCAGATGAGCGCCGTGGCCTGCACGTGGCCGGCGGCTCGCTTGTGCTCGGGCAGGGCCAGCCCCAGGAAGCCCGCCACCGCGCGCAGCCCCCGCCGGGGCAGATCGGGCAGCAGCCGGCGGGCCAGCTCGTAGGTGCAGATCCACTCGGCGTCGGGCAGGTGCGCGGTCAGGAACGCTTGCTCGTAGCGGGCCCAGTGGGCCACCAGCACCCGGCCTCGGGCCGCGTGTCGCAGCGCGTCGATGACCTGGGCCGCGGGGAGCGCGTCGGCCAGCAGCTCGGCGGTGATCCCCGTCAGCCGCTGGATCGGGCGCGGGATCTGGATGCCCTCGGGCAGCGCCAGCAGGTGGGCGGTGGGCGGGGCGTCGGGCTTGGCGTCGGGCAGGGCCCACGCCAGCTCCAGGGGGTGGCCGTGGGCGGGGCTGGCGCCGGTGGCCTGCAGGTCCACCAGCAGCGCGGGGATCGGGATCAAAGGTCGCCGTTGAAGGCGAAGCCCAGCAGCGTGTACGGGTAGGCCTGGGTGACCTGCTGGCCCGCCCGCGAGGCGTGCTCCAGCCAGAACTGGGTGATCAGGAACATGGTGGGCTGGTTGAACAGCGTCCCGGTGCGCTTGGGGTCCATCTGCCAGATGATCGCGGGCCCCACTCGGTGCATGGGGCTGTTGTTCGGGGTCTGCGCCTCGCCGGGCCGGTAGTCGTCGGCCTCGAACAGTGCCTTCGTCCAGGTCCACCGGGCGCCGATGATCCAGTTGTCGTTGGCGAAGTAGAGCAGGTCGGTGTCCTTCACCAGGCCCCAGCCGCGGTTGGGCACCAGGGTGTCCAGCACGGACTCGTAGAAGACCGGGGCGTCGTCCTCCAGGTCCAGGTTGAAGTACTCGGCGCGCAGCTCGCTGCGGGCGGCCACCTTGCCCAGCTTGATCTGCAGCCGCGCGTCGAGCCGGGCCGACCAGCCGGTGGTGGCGTAGCTGTGGGCGGCGTCGAGCGTGTCCTCGTCGTGGGCCGCCGTGGGGCTGTCGAAGTCGGTGGTGAGGTTGAAGGCCCCGAAGTAGGTGTGGTGCTCCAGGCGGGCGCGCAGCACCAGCAGGGCGAGCGGCACGGCCTCCACCAGGACGCCAGGGCGCACGAAGCCCGGGCTGAGCTGCGTGTTCAGCGCCACCTTCAAGTACGTGTTCTGCTTGAGCTTCTGCCCCAGCGGCGCCGACTCGTCCACCGGGGGGGCGCCCCACAGCTTGTACATGTAGCCGATCTGGTTGCGGGTGATGAGCCCCAGCGGGTTCAGCCGCAGCACGCTCAGGCTCTGGTAGAACCAGCGGTGCGGATCGGCGGGCGCCTCGGCCGCCGTGTCCTGCGACTGGATGTCTTTCGGCTTGGGTTGAGCCGCCGGCTGGGCCAGCGCGGGCGCAGCGAGCGCCCCCACCAGCCCCAGCGCCACGGCGCGGTGCAGTGCCTTCATCGATGTCCCCTCTCGCCCAGGCCCCTCCGCCGGGCCGCCCAGCATAGCCCCGCGCGATGGCCCCTTTGAACCCCGTGGTGCGCCCCGTATCCTGCGGCGGCCCACCCGGAGGACCCCCATGGCCGACGCCCTGAGATTGCCCGCCGAGCGCCGCTGGGCCGACGAGCTGGCCGCCCTGGCGGCGGTGGACGCCGATCCGCGGCCGGCGGGCTGGCGCCTGTCGCCCCGAGCCGTGCAGACCTTCATCCTGGGCAGCGGCGACGCGCCCATCGCCTGGACCGACGGCGATGGGCAGGCCCACGAGACGGTGATCGGCAAGAAGTTCTATGGCGCCGATGTGTTGGTGCAGCGGGCCATCGTCACCCTGGCCAGCGACCGGGGGCTGCTGCTCATCGGCGAGCCGGGCACGGCCAAGAGCTGGCTTTCGGAGCACCTGGCGGCGGCCATCAGCGGCAGCAGCCTGCTGACGGTGCAGGGCACCGCGGGGCTCACCGAGGACCAGATCAAGTACGGCTGGAACTACGCCCTGCTGCTGGCCGAGGGGCCCAGCGAGAAGGCCCTGGTGCCGGGCCCGCTCTACCGCGCCATGCAGGGCGGGCAGGTGATGCGCTTCGAGGAGATCACCCGGGCGCCGCACGAGGTGCAGGACACCTTGCTGTCGGCCCTGTCGGACAAGGTGATCACGCTGCCCGAGCTGCCCGGCGACGCCGGCGTGGTGTTGGCCCGGCCCGGCTTCAACCTCATCGCCACGGCCAACACCCGCGACCGGGGTGTGAACGAGATGTCCAGCGCGCTGAAGCGGCGCTTCAACTTCGAGACGGTGCCGCCCGTGCAGGCGCTGAACGAGGAGGTGCGCATCGTGCGTGAGCAGGTGGGCCGCCTGCTCGACGAGGGCGGCCACACCGCCACCCTGGGCGACGACGTGCTGGAGCTGCTGGTGACCACCTTCCACGAGGTGCGCCAGGGCCAGACCCTGGAGGGGGTGCAGCTCGACCGGCCCAGCCAGGGCGTGATGTCCACCGCCGAGGCGGTGAGCGTGGGGCTGAACGCGGCGCTCTTCGCGAGCTTCTTCGCCGACGGGCAGGTGACCCCCGAGCATCTGGCGCTGCAGCTCGGCGGGGTGGTGGCCAAGGACGCCCGCGAGGATCTGAAGGTGATCCGGGCCTACTTCGACGTGGCCGTGAAGCCACGGGCGCAGCGGGCCGAGGGCGCCTGGAAGGCGTACTACGCGGCCCGCAAGCTCTTGAGCTGATGGCGAAGCGGCCCAAGCCCCCGGCCGAGACGGACGTGGCCGGGGCCGTCGCGCAGATCCTGGCCGACGAGCGGGTGCTGTGGATCGGCGTGAAGCACTACAGCCCGTCCTGCGCGCGGGCGGCGGCGGCGCTCATCCGCGAGGCGCGCCCGGCGGCCGTGCTGGTGGAGGGGCCCGAGGACGGCACGCCCCTCATCGAGCACCTGAT
This sequence comes from Myxococcales bacterium, assembly GCA_020633555.1. GTDB lineage: Bacteria > Myxococcota_A > Bradymonadia > UBA7976 > UBA1532 > JACKDL01. The sequence goes on from JACKDL010000005.1 coordinate 218,409, forward strand.
CGCGCCCGAGACCGCGCCGCCGGTGACCCTGTTCGCCAGCTACGTCGATCAGAAAAACCGCTTTGAACTCAACGGCGTGCTGACCCCCGAACCCGAGCTGCCCGCCCGGTTCCGGGCCTGGTGGCCCTTCGTGGCGTGGAGCCCCGAGTACGCGGCCCTGCAGGCGGGGGCCGCGGTGGGCGCCGAGCTCGCTTTCATCGATCTGCCCCTGTTGGCGCGCATCCCCTTTCAGCACGCCCGGACGCTGGATCCCGACCAGGTGATCGAGGACCGGCACCTGTGGGCCAACGCCTACTTCCAGGCCCTGCGGGCGCGCACCGGGCGGCCGAGCTTCATGGGGTTGTGGGAGGCCCTGTTCGAGGTGGGCGCTCAGGACACGCCGCCCGCCGAGGTGATGCGGGCGGTGCACACCTTCGCCTGGTGCGCCCGCCACGCGGGCGTGGATCTGGCCCGGCGCGAGGCGGGGCTGACCGCCGACGGCACGCTGGCCCGCGAGGGGCACATGCGCTGGCACATCGACCAGGCGCTCAAGCGGCACCCCACCGGGCGCGTGGCCGTGGTCACCGGCGCGTTCCACGCGGTGGCCCTGCCGTTCATGAAGGCGCAGCGGGCGAAGTGGCCCGCCGACAAGGCCGCCGAGATCCGCCTGACTCCCCACAGCTACCCGGCGCTGAGCCGCCTGTACGACATGGCCCGCCAGCCCGGCCACGGGGCGGCGGTGTGGGCCGCCATGGAGGCGGGGGCGGCGCGGCCGTACGACGCTGCGGCGCTCGATCTGCTGGTGCAGGTGGTGCGGGCGGCCCGGGGCGGCGACGCCGGGGCGAGCACGGCCGACGGCGTGGGCGCCTGGCAGCAGGCGCAGAACCTGGCGCGGCTGCGGGGCAACGCCCAGGTGACCCTGGACGACCTGCGCGACGGGGTGCGCTCGGCGCTGGTGAAGGGTGACGCGCGCGAGCAGGGCGGGGCGGTGGCGCGGGCCCTGCGGGACGTGCTGACGGGCACGGCCGTCGGGCGGGTGACGGCGGCGGCGGGCGAGGTGCCCCTGCTGGCCAGCTTCCGCGACGACGCGCGGCGGTTCCGGCTGGATCTCAGCGGGGTCCAGAAGACCGTGCGCCTGGATCTGCGCCGCGACCCCAGGCACCGCGACAAGAGCGCGTTCCTGCACCAGGCGGCGTACCTGCAGGTGCCCCTGTTCGGCGAGCTCGACAAGCACCCCGGGCGGCACCTGCGTGGCCCCGATCCCGTGCGTGGCGAGGACCTGCACCTGCTGGGCGAGACCTGGGCCGTGCAGTGGAGCGAGCAGGTGGACGACCGCCTGCTGAGCCTGGCGGATCGGGGCACCAGCCTGGCGGCGGCGGCGGGCACCACCCTGCGGGCGGCGCTGCCCGCCCTGCGCGAAGACGCGGACGGCGCCAGCGTGGCGCTGCTGCAGGCGGCCCAGATGGGGCTGAACGACCTGTTCGACCCGGTGCTGGCCACCGTCGAGGCGGCGGTGCTGGCGGATCGGGCCTTCGCCCACCTGGTCGACGCCCTGGAGCGCTTCGCCTTCCTGCTGGGGCAGCGCACCACCCTGCCGACCCACGGCCTGGCGCGGCTGGCGCGGGTGGTGGCGCAGGTGCACGACCGGGCCTGCCGAGCCCTGCCCACGCTGGCGGGCCTGGATCCCGATCGGCTGGGGCCCACCTTGGAGCGGCTGGTGCGGCTGGTGCGGCTGACGGTGGACGGCCGGGTGGACGGGCTGGCCCCCGAGGTCCTGCTGGAGGCCGCGGCGGCGCTGGCCGAGGACGGCGCGGCGCGGCCCACCCTGCGGGGGGCCGCCTACGGGGTCCTCCATGGGTTCGGGCAGGTGGGCGAGGCCCGGGTGGCGCAGGCCCTGGCCGGCTACCTGGATGGCGGCCCCGAGGCAGCGCTGGCGGCGGGGCGCTTCCTCGACGGCCTGCTCACCCAGGCCCGCGGCGCCCTGCTGCGGGGCCGGCGCCTGCTGGCGGTGGTGGATCGGGCCCTGGGCGACCTGGACTGGGCCACCTTCAAGCGGGCCCTGCCCGAACTGCGCCGCGCCTTCGCCCGCTTCACCCCGCCCGAGCTCGACCAGCTCGGCGGCCGAGTGGCGCAGGGCCTGGGCCTGCGGGCGGCCCCCGCCCTGGAGGGGCCGGTGCCCGCGGAAACCCTGAGCGTCGGGCTGGCCCTGGACCGGGCGGTGGCCGCCGCGCTGGCGGCGCAAGGGCTCGCCTGAGGGCGCCGGTCCGGGCGCCCGGGCAGGCCCCCGTTCGAGCCCGGGACGATTTAGACGCGACACGCGCCGAGATCCGCCGATGGAGGGGGGGAGGGCCCGGTCTGCGGGCCCGTCTGCTGCGGAGCCCCCATGCCCTCACCCCACGACCAGCTCTTCCGCACGCTCTTCGCGCAGCCAAACTTGGCCGCCTCGTTGCTGCGCGGGCTGCTGCCCAAGGGCCTCGTCGCCGGCCTCGACCTGGACCGGCTGGCGGTCTGCGACGGTGAGTTTCCGGCCGTCGGCAAGGGCGGGCGGCGCGCCGATCTCGTCTGCGAGGTGCCCTGGCGCGACGGGCAGCAGCCCGCCGCGCACGTGGTGGTGCTGTGCGAGCACCAGAGCCGCCCGGATCGTTGGATGGCGCTGCGCCTGAGCGAGTACGCCCACGGGGTGTGGGCGCGCCACCGCCGCGACCACAAGCGCGCGAAGCAGGTGCCGCTCGTCATCCCGCTGGTGGTGCACAACGGGCGCCGGCCCTGGCGGACCCGGCTGAGCCTGCTGGACCTGCAGGCCGGCGGCGCGCACTTCAAAGCCGCCATCGCGCCCTTCGTGTTCGACGGCCAGTTCCTGCTGGACGACCTGCCGACCGTGCAGGACCAGGCGCTGCGGGCGCGGGCCATGGCTGCCGCGGCGGAGCTGGGGCTGCGGGCCATGCGGGACGCCCGGGGCGACCTGGCCCGCAGCCTGCGGGAGGCCAAGGCCCTGTTCCTGCAGGTGGAGCAGAGCCCGTCGGGCCTGGCGGCATTGTGCGCCGTCATCCGGTATTGTCTGCTCGTGGGCGAGGCCGACACCCGCGCGGTCCTCACCGACGAGATCGCCCCCGCCCTGGACCCCGAGCCACAGGAGGCCGTCATGACCGCCGCCGACATGCTGAAGGCCGAAGGCCGCGAGGAGGGCCTGCGCCTTGGCCTGGAGCAGGGCTTGGAGCAAGGCTTGGAGCAGGGCTTGGAGCAGGGCCGCGCGCAGGGCTTCCGGGCCGGCCGAGTCGACGTGCTGCTCAAGCTGCTGCAGCTCAAGTTCGGGCCGGTCCCGCAGGCCGCCCGCGGCCGCATCCAGGCCGCCCCCGTGGAGGCCCTGGACGCCATGGCGGCCAAGGTCCTGAGCGCGGAGCGCCTGGCCGAGGTGCTCGCGCTGCTGCCCTGACAGCCGGCGGCCCGCGCCACGGCGTGTGACATGACCCCCGCCGTCGGGCTCCAATGGGCCATCGGCTCGACTCGAGGACGCCCATGCGCCGCCTGACGCTCACCCTGCTGCCCGCCGTGCTGTTCGCCTGCGACGACAGCGCCACCCGCGAACGGGATCCCAACCTGAACCCCGACGAGGGGGTGGCCACCGACCTCGGCGGCGCCGGCGGGGGCGGCGGCGCCGGCGACCCCGACATGACCCCGACCGATGAGGGCGTGGGGGGCGGCGGCGACGCCGAGCCCGATCAGGGCCGCGACATGTTCGTCGCCCCGGACGTGGGCCCCGCCGAGCCCGAGATCTGCGACGGCCAGGACCAGGACCAGGACGGCCTGATCGACGAGGGGGTGAGCAACGCCTGCGGCGGCTGCGGCGGGCTGCCCCCCGAGGGCTGCCAGGCCTGGCGGGTGAGCCTGGTGCAGAACGCCCAGAGCACCTTGGTGCCCGACGGCGTGGTGGGCCTCACCGGCGCGGCCCTCGGCTTCAGCGAGCAGATGATCCCGGGGGCCCTGTGCGAGATCCTGCGCATCCCCGCCAGCCCGGTGGACGCCCACCTGGGCCAGGTGAACGTGGACAGCCCGCAGGCCAACCTGAACCTGGGCCCGGTGTACGACGACCGGCTCGGCGCCCACCGCTACCTGAACACCCCCGAATTGGGCGCCACCACGGTGCACGACGCCGGCGACGCGGTGCAGGTGCGCGCCGGCGGCGGGCTGTTGGTGGGCCCCTTCGACTTCACGCTCACGGCGCCCGATCGCCTGGCCCAGGTCACCGAGGACGACCTGGCGCCCATCGCCGACCTGGCCCAGGGCAACCGCGACGCGCCCTACACGCTCACCTGGGCGCCCGGCGGCGATCCCCGCCTGCCCGTGGGCCTGTTCATCGGCGGCAGCCGCCCCATCTTCCGCACCTCGGTGTACCGGGGCACCGACAGCTACCAGATCGACGGGCGCCTGCGGGATGACGGTGAGTTCGTGTTGGCTCCCGAGCTCTTCGGCGGCGGGCTGCCCGAAAGCGCCATCCGCGTGGATCTGGTGCGCCAGGCCGAGCTGCGACTGCCCCTGGGCAGCCACAGCGTCTCGGCCCAGATCGGCCAGCGCCTGCGTCTGGGGCGCTCCGGCCCTCTGGAGCGCGACGCCGAGCGGCCCTTCCAGATCACGAACCCCAGCCCCAACGTGCGCGAGATCGCCCCGGGCGAGCCCCTGCTGGTGGAGTGGAGCGCGCTGCCGCCGGGCGCGGGCCCGCTGACGGTCACCCTGATCCTGCAGGACAACGCCATCCCCGAGCGGCGCCAGATCAGCTGCGTGGTGGACGACCCCAGCCTGAACGCCCTGACCCTGCCCGCCGAGTTCACCGCCGAGTTCTGGCCGGCGGGGGACACCGACGTGCGCATCCTGGCCCTGCGCTGGGACGTGTTCCGCGCCGAGCTGCCGGCGCCCGATCGCGGGACCCTGGTGCGCTCGCAGACCATCCAGATGGATCTTGAGCCCTGACCGCCTCCGGAACACCGCGCGGGCGCAAGACGCGGTGCACCAAACGCCTGCGCCCGTTATGATGCCGCTCCCATGCCGGGCACCCTCTCCCTGACGCTGTTCGCCGTGAAGGTCCTGCTGCTCGCCGGCGGGGTCGAGGCGAAGGAGAACCACCACTCCCACCGCGTGCACCTGCTGCGCGCCCAGGCCCTGTTCGAGGCGCGGGGCGTGCCCGCGGCCGACGTGCAGGTGTTCTGGGCCGACGGCGAGGCCCCTGGCCCCGATCGGGCGGTGGTGCCCGAGGCCGCGCCCGAGGGGGCCTGGCTCCTCGAGGGCACGCGGCTGGCCACCGAGCTGGACCCCGGCCCCGAGCTGGCCCACACGCCCTGGCCGGGCGCCCGTCCGGCCAAGCGGGGCGCCCTGCGCCAGTGGCTGGAGGAGATCGGCCCCTCGCTGAGCCCGGGCGACACCCTGCTGATCGCGGTGACCGATCACGGCCAGCCCGATCCGCAGGGCGGCCCCGACACGCGCATCTCGCTGTGGGGCGAGGCCCTGAGCGTGGAGCAGCTCGCCCGCGATCTGGACGCCGTGCCCGAGGACGTGCGGGTGCAGCTCTGGATGAGCCAGTGCTACTCGGGGGGGTTCGCCGATCTGCGCCACCGGCCCAACACCTGCGGGGCCTTCAGCACCACCGCCGAGCGGGTGGCCTACGGGTGCTACCCGCAGCTCGCCGCCCGCACCGACGTGGGGCACTTCCTGCGCCTGCTGGAGGGGCTGGAGCGCGCGGGTCACCTGGCCGGAGCCAGCGACGACGCCCTGCTGCACGACGACGCCCCCGACGCCCCGCACCTGACCAGCGACGCCTTCCTCTTCGAGCAGCTCTCCCAGGCCGCCCAGGCCGCCGGCGCCCCCCTGGACACGTTCCTCGACGATCGCCTGGCCGCCGTGGATCCCGCGCACCCCGCCTGGCGCCTCGTGGCGCAGGCGAGCGCACGCTATGGGCTCGGCCGGCTGGCCGGCTACGGCGACGTGTTGCGGGCGTTGGACCGGGTGGCCGCCGACCGCTACGCCGCCGAGGCCTGGCTGGCCCGCTGGGAGCACGCGCTGCACGGTGAGCTGAAGCGGCTGGCCGAGCCCGTGGTCCGCAAGCTCCGCCCGCTGAAGGCCCGCGACGCGAAGGTGGCCGCGCGGGCGCAGGCCGCGCAGGCCCTGCAGGCAGCGCTGGCCGCCGATCCCGACCGGGCCAGCATCGTCCAGCAGCGGGCCCAGGTGGATCGCCTGCACGGGGTGCTCGACCGGCTCGACCTGCAAGAGGCGGCCCTGCTGCGGACGGCGTACCTGTTCGGGCGCATGGCCGGGCCCGCCGTGCTCGACGCCGCCGGCCAGCGCCACCTGGACGAGCTGCGCCGCTGCGAGGCCAGCCCCCTGTTCCTGCCCGATCCCGGGGAACCGACGCCCGAGCCCCGGCCCCTGGCGCCTTTGAGCCAGTCCGCCGCCGTGGTCGAGTCGGCGCGGCCCGCCTGGCTGGGCTTGGAGTTTCGCGACCGTCGCAAGGGCGTGGTGGAGGTCACCGGCTTCACGCCCGGCGGGCCTGCGCAGGCCAGCGCCCTGCAGATCGGTGATCGGATCCTGGCCGTGGGCCGCCGCCCGCTGGCCCGCGAGGGCGATCTGCGCCGGGCTACCCTGGCGGCGTCGGTGGGCGGGCTGGTGCCCCTGCAGGTCCGCCGGGGGCGGCAGACCCTGACGGTGCCGGTCGTCGCCGCGCCCGCGCCCCTGCCCCCGGCGCCGCCGGGCCTCGACCAGGTGGTGCCCCCGCTGGCGCTGCAGCCCCTGGAGCCCGGCGCCCCTCTGCCGGCCCTGGGCGAGGGCACGCCGTCGCTGCTGTTCTTCTGGGACCCCGCGTGCAAGCCCTGCAAGCGGGCGGCGCCGCACCTGGCCGGCTGGGCCCGCGCCCGGGGCGCCCAGGTGCTGGCCATCACCGGCGCGCCCCTGGCGGACGTCCAGCGCTTCCTGAAGCAGGCCCGGCAGGATCCGGCCGCCTGGCCCTTCGAGGTGCTCCTGGACCCCACGGGCGAAGCCGCCCGGCTGCTTGTGGTCGAGCAGACCCCCACCTTCGCCTTCGTGGACGCGCAGCGCCGCCTGGCGGCTTGGGGTGTGGGCTTCGAGGGTGAGGGCCCCGAGGGCATCCCGCTGGACGTCCCCCTCGCCGCGTCGCCGGATTGACCGCCGGCCGGCCCTGCCGCTACGGTGCGGGCGTCATGTGGTTCAACGCCAACGTCCTGCACCAGCCCGACGTCTGATCCGCCCGGATCCGCGCCCCCGCGCGCGCCCCTGAACCGCCGCCCCTCGCACAACTCGACAGCGTGACCCGCCCCGGCGCCCGGCGCCGGCGCCCCTGCACCAGGATCCCCCATGGCCGACGCCCTGCCCGTGATCGCCGACGTGCCCAAGGCCCTCAAGCCGCCCGTCGACCCCGCCACCCTGAAGCACAAGGACCTGCTGGACGGCGACTTCTGGCGGAAAGTCCCCGCCTATGCCGCCGTGGACGAGGCCACCTTCCTCGACCACCGCTGGCAGTCGAAGCACACCATCACCCGGGCCGACAAGCTGCTGGCGGCCATCGGCGGGCTGGTGCCGCAGGCCTTCATCGACGACGTGGAGGCGGGCTTCCGGCGCGCCCCCATGGCGGTGCGGGTCAGCCCCTACCTGCTCAGCCTGATCAACTGGGAAGATCCCTACAACGACCCGCTGCGCATCCAGTTCCTGCCCGTGGGCAGCCGGTTCCTGCCCGACCACCCCAAGCTGGGCCTGGACAGCCTGGGCGAGCAGGCCGACGCGCCCACGCCGGGCCTGACCCACCGCTACCCCGACAAGGCCCTGTTCCTGGTCATCGACACCTGCCCGGTCTACTGCCGCTTCTGCACCCGCAGCTACGCCGTGGGCCTGGACACCGAGCAGGTCGAGAAGGTGCAGCTCAAGCCCAAGGCGGACCGCTGGGAGAAGGCCTTTGCCTACATCCAGAGCCGGCCGGAGCTGGAGGACATCGTCATCAGCGGCGGCGACAGCTACAACCTGCGCGCCGACTGGATCGCCGAGATCGGCACCCGCCTGCTGAACATGCCCAACATCCGGCGGATCCGCTTCGCCAGCAAGGGCCTGGCGGTGATGCCCCAGAAGGTCCTGACGGATGACGCGTGGTTCCAGGCCCTGGCCGACGTGAACGCCCTCGGCCGGAAGATGGGCAAGGAGGTGGCCTTCCACACCCACTTCAACCACGCCAACGAGATCACCGCCTACAGCAAGCGGGCGCTCGACCGCATGCACGGTGAGGGCATCACGGTGCGCAACCAGTCGGTGCTGCTGCGCGGCGTGAACGACACCAACGAGAGCATGGGCCTGCTCATCAAGCGCATCGGGCACATCAACGCGCACCCGTACTACGTCTACGTGCACGACCTGGTGAAGGGCGGCGAGGACATGCGCACCACGCTGCAGACCGCCCTGGACCTCGAGAAGTACGTGCGCGGCAGCACCGCGGGCTTCAACACCCCCACCTTCGTGGTGGACGCCCCCGGCGGCGGCGGCAAGCGCAACGCCCACAGCTACGAGGCCTACGACCGCAAGACGGGCGTGTCGGTCTACACGGCGCCCTCGGTGAAGCCCGGCAAGAGCTTCCTGTACTTCGATCCCATCGATCAGCTCGACGCCGACGCCCAGGCCCGCTGGGCCGATCCGGCCGAGCAGGAGAAGATGCTCGCCGAGGCGCTGGCCCTGCCCCCGCGCTGAACGCGGCCCCGCCGCCCGCCGGTGCATCCGTTGCGCGGCGGGCGCCCCCCGTGCGACACCGCCGGCGAACCCAAGGGAGGCTTTCATGCCCTACGAGCTCTACAAGATCATCCACCTGGTGGGCCTGGCGGCCACGGTCGCCGGCCTGGGCGGGGTGGCGGCGCACACGCTGGCCGGCGGCACCAAGGGCACCGGCTGGCGCAAGGGCGCGGTGATCACCCACGGCGTGGGGTTGTTTCTGGTGCTGCTGGGTGGCTTCGGCATGCTGGCGCGGCTGCAGATCGCGTGGCCGTGGCCCAAGTGGGTCATCGCCAAGATCATCGTCTGGATCGCCTTCGGCGGGCTCATCGCCCTGGGCAAGAAGGCGGGTCCCGCCAAGGCCCTGTGGTTCGTGCAGCTCGCCCTGGTGGGCGTGGCGGCCTGGCTGGCGATCACCAAGCCCTTCTGATGCGCCTGGTCGACATCGGGGTGAACCTGGGCGACCGGCGCTTCGCGCCGGATCGCGAGGCGGTGGTGCAGCGCGCCCGGGCCGCGGGCGTGGATCGGCTGCTGCTCACGGGCACCAGCCTGCCCCGCAGCCACGCGGTGGCCGAGCTGGCGGCCAGCCAGCCCGGCGTGCTGTTCGCCACCGCCGGCGTCCACCCCCATGACGCCAAGACCGTGGACGCCCACACCCTGCCGGCGCTGGCGGCGCTGCTCGACCAGCCCCACGTGGTGGCGGTGGGCGAGTGCGGCCTGGACTATGACCGCGACTTCTCGCCGCGGCCGGTGCAGCGGGCGGTGTTCGCCGATCAGCTCGCGCTGGCGAGGGACGTGGGCAAGCCCCTGTTCCTCCACTGCCGGGCGGCCTTCGCCGACTTCGAGCAGCTCTTCCACGCCCACGCGCCCGGCCACCCCGGCGTGCTGCACTGCTTCACCGGCAACGGCGACGAGCTGGACCGCGCGCTGGCGCTGGGGTTGCACATCGGCATCACGGGCTGGATCTGCGACGAGCGGCGCGGGCTCGAGCTGAAGGCGCTAGCCCCCCGCATCCCGCTGGACCGGCTGCTGGTGGAGACGGACGCGCCCTACCTGGTGCCGCGGTCGCTGCGGCCCAAGCCCAGGGGCGGCCGCAACGAGCCGGCCTTCCTGCCTCACATCGTCGAGGTGATCGCGCAGGCCTTGGGGCAGCCGGTGGCCGCGGTGGCCGCCGCCAGCACGGCGAACGCCGAGCGCTTGTTCGGGATCTGAAGGCGGGGGCCGACGGCGCGCGCTGGCCCCCAGGCGACCGTCAGACCATCAAGCCGGCCACGAGCCGGGCGAACTCCGCCGGCTCGGGGGGCGCCGCGCCCTCGGCGATGAGGGCCTGGCCGTACAGGAGCTTGGCGTAGTCCCCCAGCTTCGGGTCGTCGCCGTCGGCGGCGTACAGGGCCTTCAGCTTGCCCATCAGCGGGTGGTCGCCGTTCAGCTCCAGGATGCGCTTGGTGTCGGGGGTGGCCTGGTTGGCCTGCCGCAGCATCTTCTCCAGGCCCGGCGACAGATCGTGCTCGCCGCCCACCAGGCACACCGCCGAGGTGGTCAGGCGGCTCGACAGGCGCACCTCCTTCACGTGATCCGCGAGCAGGTTGCCCAGCTTCTCCAGCAGGTCCTTGTGCTCGGCCTGCTTCTGCTCGCGGGCCTCCTCGGCGGCCTTCTTCTCCTCGTCGGTGCCCAGCTCCACCTCGCCCTTGCCCACGCTCTTGAGCGGGAAGTCCCCGAACTCGGTCACGTGGCCCACCATGATCTCGTCGATGGGATCGGTGAGGTAGAGCACCTCGTAGCCCTTGGCGGCGAAGGCCTCCAGGTGCGGCGAGGACTTCACGGCGTCCAGGCTCTCGCCGGTGATGTAGAAGATGGCGTCCTGGCCCGGCTTCATCCGCTCGACGTACTCGCCCAGCGTGGTCAGCTCGTCCTGAGTCGAGCTCTGGAAGAACAGCAGCGGCTCGACCTTGGCCTGGAAGTCGCGGTCGGTGGCGCCCTCCTTGAGCACGCGGCCGAACTGCCCCCAGAACTTCAGGTACTTCTCGCGGTCGTCCTTCAGCAGCGTCTCGAGGGTGTCCAGGACCTTGCGCACCACCTTCTTGCGGATGGCCTTCACCCGCCGGTCCTGCTGCAGCATCTCGCGGCTGACGTTCAGGCTCAGATCCGGCGAGTCCACCACCCCCTTCACGAACCGCAGCCAGTCGGGCACCAGATCCTCGTTGCGCTCCTCGATGAGCACCTTGTTCACGTAGAGCTGCAGCCCGTACTTCTGGTCCCGGTAGAACAGGTCGAAGGGCGCCCGCTGGGGGATGAAGAGCAGCGCGCGGTACTCGAACAGGCCCTCGGCCTTCAGCGCGATGGTCTCGAAGGGCGCCTCCCAGTCGTGGGCGATGTGCTTGTAGAACTCGGCGTACTCCTCCTCGGAGACGTCCTTCGGGTCGCGGGTCCAGATGGCCTTCTGGCTGTTGACCACGGTCCACTCGACCACGGTGTTGGGCTCGGCGCCCTCGATGGGCTTGCCCTCGTCGTCGCGCTCCAGCTCGGTGCGCTCGGTGCGCAGCTCGACGGGGTAGGTCACGAAGTCGTTGTACTTCTTGATGATCCCGCGCAGCGACCACTCGGCGGTGAAGTCCACCAGGCCGTTCTCTTCGTCCACCGGGCGCAGGTGCAGGGTGACGGTGGTGCCGTGGCCCTCGCGCTCGGCGGTGTCGATGTCGAAGGTGCCGCCGCCGGCGCTGTGCCAGCGGGTGGCGCCCTCCTCGCCGGCCTTCCGGGTCACCACGGTGACCTCGTCGGCCACCATGAAGCTCGAGTAGAAGCCCACCCCGAACTGGCCGATGAGGCGCTCGGCGTTGTCGCTGTCCTGGGCGGCCTTGAGCTTGCTGGCGAACTGCTTCGTGCCCGAGTGCGCGATGGTCCCCAGGTTCTGGATGACCTCGTCGCGGCTCATGCCGATGCCATTGTCCTCGACGGTCAGGGTCCGCGCCTCGGCGTCGGCCCACACCCGGATCTTCAGCGCGGCGTCCGTGCGCAGCGACTCGTCGGTCAGCCGCTCGAAGCGCAGCTTGTCCAGGGCGTCGGAGGCGTTCGAGACCAGCTCCCGCAGGAAGATCTCCTTGTTGGAGTAGATCGAGTGGATCATCAGGTCCAGCAGCTGCTGGGCCTCGGACTTGAACTCGTACGCTTCCGCGGCCACTCCGGGGCCTCCTTTCCGCTTCGTCGGTGGTTGTCCTTCGGGGCCGGCAGCGCGCATCCTGGCGCCCCGCGCCGCCCCTGGCGGCGGGCACGGTAGGCACGACGAGCCCGACCGCAAGGGCTCGGGAGGAGATGGCGTGAGTCAGCGACGGGGCGAGCCCTTCAAGGGCGTGTGGCCCACCATCCACGAGAGCGCGTGGATCCACGAGAGCGCGGTGATCATCGGCGACGTGACCATCGGGCCCGACGTGAGCATCTGGCCCAACGTCACCCTGCGCGGCGACGAGGGGAAGATCGTCATCGGCGCCGGCAGCAACATCCAGGACGGCAGCACCATCCACATGACCGGCGGCGAGAGCGACACCCACGTGGGGGCGCGGGTCACCGTGGGCCACAACTGCATCCTCCACGGCTGCGTCATCGGCGACGACTGCCTGATCGGCATGGGCTCGCTGCTGATGGACAACGCCCGCATCGGCGACGGCTGCTACGTGGGCGGCGGCACGCTGGTGCCCCCCAACAAGGTGGTGGCGCCCGGGCAGTTCATCCTGGGCAACCCCTTCAAGGTGCTGCGCCCGGTGGGCGAGCGCGAGCGCGGCTGGATCGCCTACGCCTGGCAGCATTACGTCGACAACGCCAAGGCTTACGCCGCCCGCGACGCCGCAAAATGACCCCGGCTGCGCCCATCGGCTAAGCTGGCGCCATGGCCGCGCCCCGCTTCATCCCCGAAGATCGCCTGGAGCAGCTCCCCATCTTCCCGCTGGTGGACGTGCACCTCTTCCCGGGCACGCTGCTGCCGTTGCACATCTTCGAGCCCCGCTACGTGGAGCTGCTGCAGGACGCCCTGGCGGGCGACCGAGCGCTCGCCATGGCCGCCATCGACAGCGATCTGGCCCGTGAGGGGGATCCCAACCCCCCGGTGCATCCGGTGCTGGGCGCCGGGATCATCGTGGCGGCCCGGCCCACGGGCGACGGGCGCTGGAACATCATCCTGAAGGGCACCGATCGGCTGCGGCTGGTGGAGGAGCTGCCGGTGGACACCCCCTACCGGCAGGTGCGGGCCGAGCGGCTCATCGAGACGCCGGCGCCCCTGGACCACCCGGCCTACGAGCGGCTGCGGCAGATGGTGGCCGGCCTGGCCATGCAGGCCCCCGACGCCGAGAAGGCGCTCACCCTGCTGCTGAGCCAGGCCAGCTCGCCGTCGGCGCTCACCGATCTGCTGGGGGCCCACGCCACCAGCGACGCGCAGGTGCGCCAGCGGCTGCTGAGCTGCGTGGACGTGGCCGAGCGGCTGGAGCTGTGCTGCGACGCCGTGGGCCGGCTGCTGCTCGAGGTGGCCGACGGCCCGGGTGAGACCCGGTACGCCAACTGACGGGCGGCCGCGTCAGGCGGGGGCGCCGCTCACCTGGGTGATCAGGCGGGCGGCGGCGGCCACCCACGCGGGGGTGGCGTTCAGGCTGGGGACCAGGCGCAGGGCCTCGCCGCCGGCGGCCTCGAAGTCCTCCACCGCGCGGATGCCGATCTCCTCCAACGTCTCCAGGCAGTCGGCCGTGAAGGCCGGGCAGAACACGGCCAGGCGCTTCTTGCCGGCCTTCGCGAGCTGCAGGATGGTCTCGTCGGTGTAGGGCTTGATCCAGGGCGTGCGGCCCAGGCGGCTCTGGAAGCAGATGGTGTAGTCGGCCTCGTCCACGCCCAGCTTCGCCGCCAGCGCCCGGGCCGTGGCGAAGCAGTGCGCGCGGTAGCAGTTGCGGTTGGCGTCGGTGATCGTCGCGCAGCAGTCGGGGCGGTTCAGGCAGTGCAGGCCGGTGTCGTCGCTCTTGGTGACGTGCCGCTCGGGCACCCCGTGGAAGCTCAGCAGCACGTGATCGGGCTTCAGCTCGTCCAGCACGGGCTGGCCCACCGCGGCGAAGGCGTCGATGAACCCCGCGTCGTCGTAGTACGGGGGCACCACCTGGATCCACGGGGTGTTCCAGCCCTGCGAGACGTGCCGGTAGACGGCCTCGAGCGTGCTGCCCGTGGTGCTCGAGGCGTACTGCGGGTAGAGCGGGAAGATGACCAGCCGGTCGCAGCCGCGGCGGCGCAGCTCGTCCAGGCCGCTGGCCAGGCTGGGCTGACCGTAGCGCATGGCCAGCACCACCTCGTGATCGGCGGGCAGGGCCCGCCTCAGGCCCTCGACCAGCGCGCGGCCGTGCACCAGCAGCGGAGATCCCTCGTCGGTCCAGATCTGCTGGTAGGCCTCGGCGGACTTCGCCGGCCGCAGGGGCAGGATGATGCCCTCCAGGAGCAGGAAGCGGCCCACCGGGTTCATGTCGAGCACCCGCTCGTCGCCCAGGAACTCGCGCAGGTAGCGCCGCACGGCGCTGGGGGTGGGGGCGTCGGGGCTGCCCAGGTTCACCACCAGCACGCCAGTCTTGCTCTCCATCGGGTTCCTCGCCCCCTTGGCCGTTCGCGGGGAATGGATGCCGCAGCCACCCATCGGCCGCGGAGCATGGGCGAAGGGGTCCGGTGGGTCAACGCGTGGGGGCCCGGCGGCCCCCGTCAGCCCACCAACTGCACCAGGGTGGCGCCCACGATGCCGCAGGCCAGGCCGGCGGCCAGCCAGGGGGCCAGGCCCACGGGCGCCACCCACTCGGGCTCGGCGGGCTCGGGCGGGGGCGGGGGCTGGATGGCCGGCAGCGACGGATCGGTGGCCTGCCGGGGCGGCGCGTGGAACCACGCCTCGCCGTCGTCGGCGCTCAGGCCCGCGCGGGCCGCGTCCAGGGCGTCCAGAAAGCGGTCGGCGTCCGAGGGGCGCTGGCGCGGATCCTTGGCCATGGCGCGGCCGATCACCGCCTCGACGGCAGGCGGCAGGAGGGCCCCACCCGCCACCGACGGGCGCAGGGGCAAGGCGTTGTGGTGCAGCCAGCGCAAGCGCTCCGCGGGGTCCGCCGCCACCCCCGCCGCGCGCAGGTCGTCGGGGCGGAAGGGGAGCCGGCCCGTGATGAGCTGCCAGCTCATGACCCCCAGCGCGTACAGATCGGCGGCGGCCGAGGCGGTGGCGCCGTCCAGGCGCTCGGGCGCGCGGTAGGCGAGCGCGCCGGTGAGGGAGCGCGAGGGCGGCGTGTCGAGCGCGGCGTCCACGCCGGCGTCCACCAGCACCACCCGCTCGAAGCCGCCCACCCCGGGCGCCACCAGCACGTGCTCGGGGCGCACATCGCCGTGCACCAGGCCGCGGGCGTGCAGGGCGCCCAGCGCGGCGGCCACCGCCTCGATGATCTGCAGGGCGCGGGCGCGGTCCACGCCGCCCTCAACCTTCAGCACGCTGGCCAGGCTGGGCAGGGGCAGCCACTCGCAGGCCAGGTATGGCGTGTCATCGGAGAGGCGCCCGCAGGTGAAGACCCGCTCCAGGTGAGGGTGGTCGATGCCCCGATCCACGTCCGCCAGGGTCTGCAGCCGCTCGTACACCTCGGGCTCGCGTGCCTCGGGGGCGCACAGCACCTTCAGGGCGCGGCGCACCTCGCCCACGCCCGGCGGCTCGACCTCGTAGATCCGGCTGCGGGGTCCGGCGTGGACTCGGTCGAGGACACGCATGCGCCCCGCCAGGATCTGCCCCACCAGACCGTCACTCGTCAGCGGCTGGAAACCGTCGGACATGGATCCGCCCCTCCGCACCTCTCGGCACACCCCTACGGTCCCATGGCGGTGGCACTTTTCGGGCTCGGGTCACATGGGACCCAGGCCAGGGGCCGGGTGGGACCGGCCTCACAGGGCGTGAACCCCTGTCAGAGCTTCTCGTAGCGCGGCGCCTGGGTGGCGGGGGCCTTGGTCTCGGGGGCCTTGGGGGGCGCCTTCACGGGGGCCTGGGTGGCTGGGGCCTGGCTGGCCGGTCGCGCCACCGGGGCGGTCACCGGCCGGCGGCGCCGGCGCACGACGGGCTGAGGCGCGGGGGTGGGCTTCGGGGGCGCCACGGCGGCCTTGGGCGCCTCGAGCGCCACCTTGAACTCCCGCGCGGCCTCGCCCGCCGCCTGCAGCTTCACCGACACCGCGTGATCGCTGTAGCCCTTCAGCGAGAACTTCAGCTCCACCGGGAGCTGGTCCACCTCGGGCTTCCACTCGTAGGGGGTGGTGCCCAGGTAGTTGGCCCCCCGGTAGATCTCGGCGCCCGGCGGATCACTCACCAGGGTCAGCCAGTCCCGCGGGGTGTCGGGGATCTTCTCGAGCTTCACGTGCCGCACCCGCCCGTCGTCGGGCAGATCGGCGTCGAAGTCGATGGTGGCGGGCTGGTGGCCGTCGGCCCGCAGCTCCACCCGCCAGGCCTTCGAGGGGTCCAGCCGCAGCTCGATGGGCGTCAGGCCCTGGCTCTCGCCGGCCAGGTGCACGAACGCCTTGGGCGTGGACGTGATCTGGTAGCTCTTGGTCTTGTCGGGCACCACAGTGACCCGCGCGGGGGTCTGATCCGCGGCGGCGGCGGGCGCGGCCTCGGGCTGGTTCATCTGCCAGACGGCCACGCCGCCCCCGATGAGCAGCACGGCGCCCAGGGCCAGCCAGACGCCGGTACGCCGGGGCGGGGTGAAGTCGTCGGTGCCCAGGCTGCCGGGGGCCAGGGTGCCCACCGCGCCCGCGAACTCGGGGGTGGGGCCGGCGTCGCTGGCGCCCGACACCTGCGGCAGGGGCGTTGCGCGGTCTTTGCTGGCCATGCCGCCGCTGGCGTTGATGCCCAGCGCGGCCGCCGGGAGTCGGACCGAGGACACCTCGCCCAGCTCGTACTGGATCTGCTGCACGCGGCGCAGCACCGCCTGCATGTCGGCGGGGCGCGCCTCGCGCTCCTTCGCCATGCAGTCGTTGATCAGCGCGATCACCGACTCGGTGGCGTCGGCGTCGGGGTTGACCTCGCGCAGGTTGGGCGGCGCCTTGTTGGCCTGCGCCATCATCACCGCCATCGGCGTGGCCCCGTCGAAGGGGGTCCGGCCGCTGAGCATCTCGAAGAGGATGACGCCCAGCGAGTAGATGTCGGTGCGGTGGTCGATCTTGAGCCCGTGGACCTGCTCGGGGCTCATGTAGTGCGGGGTGCCGAAGACCGCGCCCGCCAGGGTCAGCGTCTTCTGCTCGCCGGTGATGTCCTGGTCGCCGTGGACGATCTTCGCGATGCCGAAGTCGAGCACCTTGGCGTAGTCGGGATCGTTGGCGACCTGGTCGATCTGGATGTTCTCGGGCTTCAGATCGCGGTGCACGATGCCCAGGGTGTGGGCCTCCTGCACGGCGCCGCAGACCTGCTCGAAGATGTGCAGGGCCCGGGGCAGGGGCAGCGCGCCGTCGTCGCGCAGCATGCTGTACAGGCTGCGGCCGCCCAGCAGCTCCATCGCCATGAACAGGAAGCCGTCCTCGGTCTTCCCGTAGTCATAGATGGTGATGGTGTTGGGGTGGCGCAGCCGCGAGACGCTCATGGCCTCGCGCTCGAAGCGGTCGAGCAGGTGGCTGTCGCCCGCGAGCTGCCGCCGCAGGATCTTCAGCGCCACCATGCGGTTCATGGAGGTCTGGCGGGCCTGGAACACCCGCCCCATGCCGCCCTCGCCGATGAGCTTGACGATGGTGTACCGGCCGCCGTCGACGGCCAACCCGATCATCGAGTCTGTCTGGGCGCTGCTCTGGCTCATGGACGCGCCAACGCTCTCCGGGACCCCTCCGGCCCAGTCGCACCACGGGCGCGCAGCCCCCTGGCGAGACGCGCGGATGCTAGCACACCCGCCCAGGCGGGGGCGCCTTCTTGACGCCTACTGACCATTTTCCTCGGGATCTCGCGGCACAAGGCCACCGCCCAGAGGGGTGGAGATGACGTAGTCACCGTCGAGCCACCGGGAAAGGTCGGCGAGCTTGCAACGCTTCGAGCAGAAGGGCGACGCCGGATCAGTCGGCGCGGCGGCGGGCTGCCCACACTGGGGGCAGCGGCGGGTCTTGGGGGGCATGGGGGTCTCCGAGCGTTCAGTGCAGGGTGCGGCCGCCGCCCTGGACCACGCGCAGCTTCCCGCGGCGGCGGGCCAGGCGCCACATGCGGAGGCGATCGATCCACGACTGGGGGCGCCAGGTGCCGTCCATGAGAGCGCGGGCGGCGGTGATGGCCACCAGGCCGGCGAGGCCCTGGCGGAAGCTGACGAAGAACAGGTCGATGAGGTCGAGGGCGACGAAGAGCCAGATCAGGTGCCGCCCCTCGAAGGGGATGGGCGCGAGGCGGCGCCGGCCGACGATGGCGGCGAAGACGGCCATGAAGCCGTGAAACAACGGATCGGTGCCCACGGCGGCGTAGCTGCCCACCACCTTCGGCAGGTCGAGGGCGGGCGTGGCGGCCCCCCCATAGGCGCTGCCCACGAGGCCTGTGGTGCCGCCGCCGAACAGACCGCTGAAGCTGCCCGGCCAAATCCACGCCACCAGCCCGTCCACCACCCCCACGGCGGTCACCACCAGGCCGGTGAAGAGGAGCAGCCGCTTCGCACCCCAGACCCGCTCGGCGCTGGCGGCGCCCCAGCCCACGGTCAGGGTCGACAGGACGAGCCCGAAGAGCAGGCCGTGCATCAGGTCGTTCAGGGTGACGCCCACCGCCACCGCCACCGCACCGCCCACCACCAGGGGCAGCGGCTTGCGGTGCCAGAGCCGCCGCAGCGGCGCCTGATAGATCCAGCCCAGCAAGACCAGAAAGATCAGCAGCCCCAGCCCCGAGCCGGGGGCGCTGAGAAGGCGGCTGATCCACAGGCCCGTGAGGCGCAGCTCGGGCAGCGTGCCGGGGTCGGTGGTCATCCAGTCGAAGAACACCGCGCTGGGCACGAGCAGGCCCGCCACGGTGCAGGCGGCGATCAGCCCCAACAGGATCCGGGTCCCGGGGGGCGGGATCAGCGAGAACGCGGGGGCGTAGGGCAGGGGCATCCGGGGGCTCATGACGGGCGCAAGGTAGTGGGCCGACGCCCGTTGGACAACGGGGCAGGCCTGCGGGGTGCACCTCGCGCGCGATTGCGGGTACGATGGGCGCCTCCAGACCCCATTGGCGTCCCCGCGGAGCGAAATCCCTTGGCCTATCGGGCGTGCTTCCAGTGTGAGCTGCTGTTCGAGGTGGACGCCGGTGATCTGGCGGCCAACCTCACCTGCCCGCAGTGCGGGCGCCCGGTGGAGCCCTACGACCCGGAAGACGAGGAGCTGGAGGCCCCCGAGGCGACGGTGACGGTGGAGCCGGGGCAGCTCTCGGAGCTGGACCCCGCCATCGTGAAGACCATGGCCTTCGACGGTCTGAGCGATGCGGTGAAGGCCCGCGCCGCCGAGCGACGGCCGGGGGGGTTCCCCGCGCCGGTGCCGGCCCCGGTGGCGGCGCCGGTGGCGGCGCCCGTTGCGGCGCCGGCGCCCAGCAACCCCTTCCCGGCGCGGGCCGGGCGGACCCGGGTGCTGGGGGCGGTGGATGACGCCGGGCGCCCCATCGATCCGCTGTTGGACGCCGCGGCGCCCAACCCCGTGGCGCCCGCCCCCAAGGCGGCCCCCAAGCCCTTCGGGGCGCGGCCGGCGCCGGCGCCCGTGCCCCGGCCCGTCGAGGCGCCCATGCCGCCCACGGCGGCCATGGCCATCACCCCCGCGCAGCCGGCCACCCCGGCGGCGCCGCGGCCCGAGCCGCTGCGCCCGGTGGACCCCGAGAAGGGCCGCTCGACGTTGCCGCCGCCGGGCAAGAGCCGCCGCGGGCTGATCATCGCCTTGGTGGTGGTGTTGCTGGGCGGCGGCGGGTTCGCGGGCTGGTGGTTCGGGCTGCGGACGAAGGCCGCCGATGTGGCGCCCGAGGCCAGCCCCACCGCCGAGGCGACCCCCGGGCCGCCCGCGGCCTGGGACGTTCGCATCGAGCAGCAGCTCGAAGCCGGCCAGGCCAAGCTGCCGGTGGTGAGCGGCCCCGAGGCGATGAAGGACGGCGGCGCCTGGATCGCCGGCGGCCCCGAGGGTCTGCAGGCGAGCTTCGGGCCGGTGGCCGGGCTGCCCAGCACCCTGATCCGCGACACGATGGTGGAGAGCGACGGGGACGGCGAGTGGGTGGGTGCCCTGGCCCGCCGGCTGTCGGGCGAGACGCTGCCCACCGGCCAGCCCCTGGCCTTCGGCCTGCCCAAGGAACAGAAGGTCAAGGATCTTCTGCGGTTGGCCTATGCCGGCGTGAAGGGCGGCGTGGCCGACTTCGTGCTGCTGGTGGCCCGGAACTCGGGCGGGCTGGGCGGGTTGGGCTTCACCGTGCACCGCCGCAAGGATCCGCTGGAGGGCCAGGTGCTGGTGGTGCGCATCGGGCGGACCACTGGCTTCCACGTCACCGTGCAGGAGGCGGGCGAGGTGAAGAGCGCCGAGCCGCGCATCCTGCCCCGCCGCGAAGAGGACGGCAGCCTGGATCTGCGGGCGCTGCGGGAGCGGCTCGAGGAGCTGGGCGAGGCCCACGCCGGGGTGAAGACGGTGGTCATCTACCCGCTGGCGGACATGACCGTGGGTGAGCTGGCGGCGGTGATGGGCGAGCTGCGTGGCACGGGCGAGCGGCCGCGTTTCCCGTACACGCGCCTGGCGCTGCGGTAGCGCCGCGCCGGGGCGACGCTCAGTAGGGGTTGTAGGGGTCGGCCTGGTCGCCGCCGCTGTCGTCGCCGTAGGGCAGGTAGGTGCCGTCGGCGTCGGGCGTGGCCGGGGCCGCCGCGGCAGGCAGCTCGCTGGCCTGCCAGGTGAGCCAGGCACCGAGCCCGGCGGGCGCCAAGGTCAGGCCCAGGCCCACCGCCACCGCGGGCAGGGTGCGGCCCAGCCGGGCGCCGGCCACGGCCCCCAGCGGCGCCAGCAGCAGCAGCGCCAACCCGGGCCGCGGTACGTCCACGTAGAACCGGGCGTGCACCAGCACCAGCGCGAAGGCGGTGAGCGCGGCGGCCACGGTGGCCGCGCCGGGGCGCAGATCGGGCCAGCGCCAGCCCAGCAGGCCCACCGCGCCGGTCACGAGGGCCAGGGCCCCCAGGGTCTGGGCCATGCGGGCGCTGCCGCCCAGGCCCACGGCCACCGCGCCCAGCCCCATGGCCAGCGCCAGGGGGCCCAGCACCACCGGGGCCGGCGCGCTGCGCTGGGTGTGGTCGAGGGCCAGGGCCACCACCAGCGCGGCCAGCCCGGCGTCCAGGGCCCAGGCGTCGCGGGCCAGCGGCGCCACGGCGCCGTCGCCCCACAGGGCCAGCGGCGCCAACAGACGCCACAGGAAGAGCGCCAGCCCGGCGGTGATCACCACCCCCGTCAGGGCCGGCCGCAGGGCGGCGGGGCCGCGATCGGCGGCCAGCACACCCAGCCCCGTGGCCAGCGCGCCCCACAGGACGTAGCCGTCCACCGAGGCCGGCGGCAGGCCGGGCCAGCCGTTGATGCCCAGCCAGGCGACGGTGAAGGCGCTCAGCAGGGCCAGGGGAGCCAGCCACGGGCGGCCGGCGGCCTGGGGCTTGAGCTTGCGCCCCGCCAGGGTGACCGCGGCGGCGGTCCCCACCGGCAGAACCAGGGTGAACAACGCACCGGTGATCTTCAGCTTGGTGGCCGCGTCCATGGGTCCTCCAGGGGGGCTACAGGGTTTCCGCGGGAACGGGGGGCGGGGCGGGTCGGGGCAAGCGGTGGGGCCGCTTACTTCTTCTTGATGCCCTCGAGGGCCACCATGAAGTCCACCTGCTTGCCCAGGCCGTCGGGCATGTAGTCCACGCCGAAGGCCATGCGGTCGATCTTGAAGTTGGCCTCGAAGCCCACGCGCTCGTTGCCCCAGGGATCGGTGCCGGCGCCGGTCATGGTGGCGTCCAGGGTGATGGACTGGGTCTTGCCCTTGATGGTCATGTCGCCGGTGACCTTGAAGGCCTTGTCGCCGGCCTTCTCGATCTTGGTGGCCTTGAAGGTGGCCTTGGGGAACTGCTTCACGTCGAAGAAGTCAGGGCCCTTCAGGTGATCGTCGCGCTTCTTGTTGGCCGAGAAGATCGAGGCGGTGTCGATCTCGATGGCGAGCGCCTTCAGCTCCTCGCCGTCCACCTGCAGGCTGCCGCCCACCTTGACGAACTGGCCGTAGGAGGGGGCGACGCCCAGGTGCATGACCTTGAAGACGGCGAAGGCGTGGGCCCCGTCCACATCGTAGTCGGCGGCCTGGGCGGCGCCGGCGAAGAGGAAGCTGGCGGCGAGGACGGTGCCGAGCAGACGCTTGAACATGGGTGACTCCTGCGTTGGGTCGTGTAATCGGGCCGCGACATGCGGCGCCCCTTGGATACGTCGCAGCGGCGCCGGTTGCGACGTTTCCCTGGGGAACGGACTGTTGCCGGAGACGCAGGAATGTTCGACGGGTGAAACACCCGGCTGGCGCTCGGTCAGGCGTGGCCCACGTACAGGTGGGCGGCGTCGAAGGGCATGGCCTGGCAGCCCACGTCCCTCAGGCCGGCGTCGCGCATGAGGTCGCAGAAGGCCTCGGGGGCGGGGAAGGCGGCCACCGACTTCTGCAGGTAGCGGTACTCGGCGTCGCCCGAGAGCAGGGCGCCGATCCAGGGCACCACATGGCGCACGTGGAAGCGGGCGAAGGGCGCCATCAGGCCCTTACGGGGCTCACCCAACTCCAGGATCACCACCGGGCCGCCGGGCTGGACCACGCGGGCCATCTCGGCCAGGCCGCGGGCCCGATCGGGCACGTTGCGGATGCCGAAGGCGATGCACGCGCCCGCGAAGTGGTTGTCGGGGAAGGGCATGGCCTGGGCGTCCCCCTCGATGAGCTCGACCCGGGCGTCGAGCTGGCGGGCGGTGACCTTCCCGCGGCCCACGTCCAGCATGCCCACGCTGGGATCCAGGCCGGTCACGGTGACCTGCGGGTATGCCTTGGCCAGGGCCAGCGCCACGTCGCCGGTGCCCGTGGCCACGTCCAGCAGGCGGCCCTGATCGGGCAGCGCGGCCACCAGCTTGCGGCGCCAGCTCCGGTCCAGGCCCAGGCTGAGGATGCGGTTCAGCAGGTCGTAGCGGCGGGCGATGCGATCGAACATCTGGCCGCTGCCGTCGGCGCGGGCGGGCACCGAGGGGGCCGGGTTCGGGGCGGTGGGCGGGGTCATCGGGCGCTCCCGGGGAAGTGGGCGGCCACCGCGGCCAGGCCGGCGGCGTCCAGGGCCTGGGGCCCATCGCTCAGGGCCTGGGCGGGATCGGGGTGGTACTCCACCATCACGCCCGCGGCGCCCGCGGCCAGGGCGGCGGCGGTCAGGGGCGGCACCAGGTCGCGGCGGCCGGTGGCGTGGCTGGGATCCACCAGGACGGGCTGGCCCATGGCGTGGGCGAGCACCGCCACGGCCCCCAGGTCCAGCAGGTTGCGGGTCTGCGGATCGAAGCCCTTGATGCCGCGCTCGCAGAACACGACCGACGGGGCGCCCGCGTCCAGCAGGTACTCGCCGGCCAGCAGCCACTCCTCGAGGGTGGCCGCCATGGCCCGCTTGAGCAGCACCGGCATGCCGGCGGCCCCCACGGCCTTCAACAGCGCGAAGTTCTGCATGTTTCGGGAGCCCACCTGCAGCACGTCGGCGGCGCCGGCCACGGCGTCCACGGTGGGCTCGCTGAGCACCTCGGTCACCACGCCCAGGCCGTGGGCGTCGGCGGCCTCGCGCAGCCAGCCCAACGCGTCGCTGCCCTTGCCCTGGAAGCTGTAGGGCGACGTCCGCGGCTTGTATGCGCCGCCCCGAAGCAGCCGGGCGCCGGCGTGGGCGGCGGCGGCGGCGGCCTCGTGGGCGGTCTGCAGGCTCTCGACGCTGCAGGGCCCGGCGATGAACACGGGCGGGGCGTCGCCCCCCACGGCCACGGGGCCGAAGGGCACGGCCCGGTGCGCCTGCCCGTCCACCCGCGGGTGGGGGGAGGCCGGCACCAGCACCTGCGCCACGCCGGGCACGGCGGCGAGCGCCGCGCGGGTCACGGGGGCCGATGGCGGGTCCAGGCGGTAGGCGCGGGGCGGACCTTCCAGCAGGCTCGCCCACTGGCCCAGGCGCTTCAGGGCGCCCCCCACGGCCTTCGCGTCGGCGGCCGGATCCAGGATCAACACGGTGGACATGGGGCCTCCTACCGGCTCCGGGCCAGCACGGTGTCGATGACCGCCGACAGGGCCTCGCGGGCGGGCCCCGCGGGCAGGCCGGCCAGCTCGGCGCGGGCGTCGTCGCCGCGGGCGAAGGCCTCGGCCCGGGTGTCGGCCAGGGCCCCACAGGCCTTCACGTCGGCCACCAGCCGGGCGGCCTCGGCGTCGTCCACGTCACCCTCGGCCTGGGCGAAGGCGGCCAGCCGGGCGGTGAGCCCCGGCACCCGCTCGCTGGCCAGGATCAGCGGCCAGGTCAGCTTGCCCTCGCGCAGATCGGTGCAGGCGCTCTTGCCCGTCTCGGCGGGATCCCCCTCCAGGTCCAGCACGTCATCCACGAGCTGGAAGGCGGCGCCCAGGGCGTCGCCCAGCCGGCCCAGGCGGGCCACCTGCTCGGCGGGCAGCTCGCCCAGCGCCCCGCCTGCCTGAAGGGCCCAGCGGAACAGCACGGCGGTCTTGCCGGCGATGACGTCCAGGTAGGCCTGCCGGTCGCCGTCGAAGCGGCCGCGGCGCTCGAGCTGCAGGGCCTCGGCCTCGACCATCTGGGCGATGACGTCCACCAGCGCGTGCTGCACCGCGACCGGCGCCGAGCGCACCTTGCGCAGGGCGTCCACGAGCAGGTGATCGCCGCCCAGCACGCTGGCGGCGTTCCCGTACACCACCCGGGCTGCGGGCGCACCGCGCCGGCTGTCGCCCAGGTCCAGCACGTCGTCGTGCATCAGCGTGGCGGCGTGCACCAGCTCCACCGAGGCAGCGCAGTCGAGCACCGCGCGGTCCCCGGGCCGGCCCCCCAGGCGGGCGGCCAGCAGCACGCAGATGGGGCGCGCCCGCTTGCCCGGCCGGGCCAGCAGGTAGCGCCCCGCCGACCACGCCACGTCCTGGCCCTCGGCGCCCACCTCGGCCAGGGTGGCCTCGAGCGCCTTCAGGTCGTCGGCCAGCAGGGCCCGCAGGGTCAGCAGCCGCTCGGCGAGCCCGGTCAGGCCCTGGCGGCGAGACGCCCGGGCCAGGGTGGGCATCACCTCGGCGTGCGCCGTGGGGTGCGCCGCGCTGCGCGGCAGAGGCGTCGCGTCGAGATCACGCATGTCAGGGTTCCTCCGGGGAGCCGGAAAGAGTCGTCAGATGGCCTTCGAGCACCGGATCACCGCCCGCTTCCACGAGGTGGATGCCGCGGGGGTGGTCTTCTTCGGGCGCTACTTCGAGTACGCCCACCAGGCCTTCGAGGCCCTGCTGGACCGGGCCCTGCCCGCGGGCGAGAGCCCCTTCGAGCGGGTGGGCTTCGGGCTGCCGCTGGTGCACGTGGAGGGCGACTTCGCCCGCCCCACCCGCCGGGGCGACGCGCTGGTGATCCGCACGGTCATCGAGCGCTGGACCGAGCGCTCGGTCACCTTCCGCCACACGGTGGTCGGCGAGGGCGACCCCGCCGACGTGCGCGCCGTGGTGCGGCTGAAGCACGCCTACGTGCGCTTCCCCGAGTTCAAGCCGGTGCCCCGGCCGGCCGCCTTCGTCCAGGCCATGGAGGCCCTGGGCGTCGTTCCGGCCGATGAGGCCCCCTAGCCGGGCGCGGCTCAGCTTGCCCAGCCCGTCGCGGGGCAGGGCGTCCAGCCACACCACCCGGTCGGGGGCCTTGTAGGGGGCCAGCCGGGCGCGGCACCACGCCTGCAGCGCCTCCAACGAGGGCCGCGCGGCCCCCGCGGCCACCAGCGCCGCCACCGGGCGGGCGCCCCACTGGGCGTCGGGTACGCCCACGACGCCCGCGTCGGCCACCGCCGGGTGCGCCAGCAGCGCCTGCTCGATCTCGGCCGGCGACAGGTTCACGCCGCCGCTGACGATGACGTCGTCGCGCCGCCCGCCCACGTGCACGCGCCCCCGCTCGTCCACGTACCCGTGGTCCTGGGTGGTCAGCGTGCCGCCCACCAGGGGCCCGTGCACCGTCAGCGCGCCCTGGGCGTCGGCCTGAACCACCGCGAAGGGCAGGGGGGCGCCCGCGCCGCTGGCGGGATCCAGATCGCCGGGATGGCGAGTGCTGATCTGGCTGCCGGCCTCGGTCATGCCCCAGGTGAGCGCCACGGGCAGGCCCAGCCGGCGGCACCGGTCCACCAGGGCCTCGGGCGCGGCGGCGCCGCCGATGAGGATCGCGCGCACCGCGGCCGGCAGGGGGCCCTCGGGCCGGGCGTCCAGCACCGCCTGCAGCATGCTGGGCGTGAGCGAGGCCAGAGCGACCTGCCCGCTGTCGAGCCGGGCCGCCACCGTGGGGGGATCGAAGCCGGGGTGCAGCTCGACGGTGGTGGCCGCCCAGGCGCAGCGCCAGGGGATCGACAGCCCGCCCACGTGGTGCAGGGGCAGGCAGGCCAGCCAGCGGTCGGCGGGATCCAGGCCCAGTCGGGTGGCGCTGCCGAAGGCGCTGAAGACCAACTGCGCGGTCGTCAGCCGCACGGGCCGCGGCCGGCGGGTGGTGCCCGAGGTCAGGATCACCCAGCGCACCTCGTCCAGCGGCCAGAAGCGCTCCGGCGCGGCCTCGGCGCCCAGGCCGGGCACCAGCAGGCGCGCGGCGCCAGCGGTGGCCAGGGCCTCGCGCTGGGGCGGCGACAGGTGGGCGGCCTCGGGGGCGCTGACGAAGGTGGGCGCGGCGGCCCGCAGGCGGCCCTTCAGCTCCGCGGCCGGGGCCCGGACGTCCAGCGGGGCCACGGCGGCGCCGGCGTGCCCCACGGCGAAGCACTCCACCAGCCACGCGGGGGTGGCTGGCCCGATGAGGCCCACCACCGTGCCCGGCCCCACACCCTGCTCGATGAGCGCCGCCGCGCGCCGGGCCACCCGGGCCGCGAAGGCCCCCCAGGTGAGCGTGCCCCCCGGGCCCACCAGGGCGGGGTGATCGGGCCGGGCGCGGGCCGCCGCCAGGTGCGGCAGGGGCAGGCTCACCATGTGGGCTGGCCTCCCAGCCCGGGGGCCTGTGGCAGGTGGATCCAGCCGTGGTCGTCGGCCACGGGGCCCGGCAGCCCCGGCGTGTCGGGGCCACCCGTCAGGCCGGCGGCCACGGGCCCGGCGGCGGCCAGGGCGCAGGCCACGTGCACGGCGGCCCAGCGCCCCACGGCGGACCCGAAGGCGTGGGTGACGCAGACGGTGACCCCCCGGGCCAGGGCGGCGTGCCCCAGGGCCACGGCGGCGGCGGGGCCGCCCACGAACATGGGCTTCAGGATCACGGCGTCCACGGCCTGGGCGTCGAGCAGCGTCTGCAGCGCCTCGGAGCCGGTCACGGACTCGTCGGCGGCCACCCGGCACCAGCGGCGCAGCCGGCGGAAGGCCTCGGGCGGGGCGAAGCGGCTCAGGGGCTGCTCCACCCAGGCGGGCTCGAAGGCCGCCAGCGCCCGCAGCGCGGCGTCGGCCTCCACGGGGGCCCAGGCGCCGTTGGCGTCCAGGCGCAGCTCGGCGTCGGGGCGGGCGTCGCGGATGGCGCTCAGCCGGGCCAGGTCCTCGGCCAGCGGGCCGGCGCCCACCTTCACCTTCAGCGCCGGCGCGCGGGTGGCGCGGGCCGCGGCGGCGTCATCCACCAGCACGTGGCTCTGGACCCGGTCCAGGGCGTCGGGAGCCAGCCAGCGGGCCAGGGGCTGCTCGGCGGCCTGGGCCTGCAGGTCGTCCAGCGCCAACGCCAGGCCGTGGCGCACCGAGGGGGCCACCGCCTGCGCCACGGTGTCCACCCGCCGGCCGAGCACAGCGGCCACCGCCTGCTCCACCTCGCCGGCGGCGTTGGCGGGGCCCACGCCGAAGCCGGGCCACGGGGCCACGTCGCCGAAGCCCACCCGGCCTTCGCTGTCTTCCAGCCGCACCCACCAGCCCTCGCGGGCGGCGAAGCGCCCGGCCGAGGTCACCAGCGGGCGGGGCAGGGCCAGGGCATAGGGCACCGCCCGGGCGGCGGTCACCCGCGCGACCTTCACAGCAGCACCCCCGCGCTGAACAGCAGCCCGTACAACAGCTCCAGCCGGGCGGTGGCGCCCAGCCAGGGGTTCAGGGCCGCCCCGTCGGTGATCCACAGGGCGCGCACGGCCTTCACGGCCAGCGGCAGGCTGGCCAGCGGCAGCAGCCCCCCCCAGGGGGCGCCCGCGGCCACCAGCCCCACGGGGACGGCGTAGGCGAAGGCCACCAGCGCCGTGTACTCGGCCCGGGCGAAGGTGGGCCCGAAGCGCACCGCCAGGGTGCGCTTGCCCGCCTTCGCGTCGCCCGCGCGGTCGCGCAGGTTGTTCACCACCAGGATCGCCGTGGCCAGCGCGCCCACGCCGGCGCCCGCCCACCAGGCGGCGGCGGGGGCCGCGCCGCCCACCACCCAGGCGGTGCCCACGGTGGCCCCGAAGCCGAAGAACAGCAGCACGAACAGGTCGCCCAGGCCGTGGTAGCCCAGGGGAAAGGGCCCGGCGGTGTAGGCCACGGCGGCCGCCAGGCTGGCCAGCCCCAGCGCCAGGATGGGCCAGCCGCCCACCCAGGTCAGGTACACGCCGGTCAGCGCGCCGCCGGCCAGGGCCAGCGCGGCCCCCGCGGCCACCTGGCGGGGCGTCAGCCAGCCCTTCGCCGTGGCCCGCACCGGGCCCAGCCGGTCGGCCGTGTCGGCGCCCTTGTGGAAGTCGGCGTAGTCGTTCACCAGGTTGCAGCCGATCTGGATCAGCAGCGCGCCCAGCAGGGCGGCGGCGGCGGGCAGCCAGGCCCGGGCGCCGCCGGCCAGGGCCAGGGCGGTGCCCACGAACACGGGCACCGCGCCGGCCCAGAGGGTCGCGGGGCGGATGGCTGCGATCCACACGGCGACGGCGCTGTCCGGCCGCTGGGCGGTGGCGTGGTGGCTCACGGGCGCACCCCCCGGGTCGCGGTGGCCACCGCGGCCCAGGCGGCCTCGCGGCGGGCCTGGTCCTCGGCGCGACCGACGGCGAGCCGCAGCACATGGGGCCCGCCGGCCGCGAAGGCCTGGGCCACGGCGGCGGCCAGCTCGGGCGCCGGTGCGTCGGCGAAGGGCACGCCAAAGCTGCCGCAAATGGCTTTGAAATCAGCCGCTTGCGGGGTGGTGAACAGCCGTTCGAGCCGCGCCGCGGGGGCGCCCGCCAGGGGCAGGTGGTCGAAGATGCCCCCGCCGTCGTTGTCCACCACCACCACCACCAGATCGGGCCGGGTGCGGCCCATGAGCCGCAGCCCCGACAGGTCGTGCAGGAAGGCCAGATCGCCCGTGAGCAGGGCGGTGGGGCGCACGCGCGCGTGGCCCACGGCGGCGCTCAGGGTGCCGTCGATGCCGTTGGCGCCCCGGCTCACCAGCGCCCGGGCGGCGCGGGTCCCTGTGGGCACCCAGCCGTCCAGATCCCGGAAGGCCAGGCTGCTGGCGCCGTGCAGGAACGCACCCGCCGGCGCCCCCAGCGCCAAGGCCCGCGCGGCCGCGCCGCCCCAGGCGCCCTCGGCGGCCGCCGCGTCCAGGGCGGCGCTCGCCCGCGCCTCCAGGGCCTGCCAGCCCGCCAGCCAGCCGGCCGCTGGGGCGCCCTCCAGGCGGGCCAGCAGCCCCTGGAGCAGCGCCACGGGCTCGGCGGTCACGGTCTGGCCCAGCATGAGCTGCGGATCCTGCCGCAGCCCCCGCGGATCCACCCCGATGAGCTGCGGATCGGCCACTCGCCAGGCCCGCTGTACGGCGCGGCTGTGGGGGGCGCGGCCGAAGCGCAGCACCAGATCGGGGGCCCACGCCGGGGCGAAGGCCTCGTCGCGGGCCAGCGCGTCCAGGCGGGTGACGCGGGCCGCGGCGGGCGGCCCCAGGCGGGCGCCTGATCCGAACTCGGTGACGACCGGCCAGCCCAGCCGCTCGCCCAGGGCCAGCACCGCGGGCCCGAAGGCCGGATCGGCGCTGGCGTGGGGCCCGCAGTGGATGAGCCCCCGCCGGGCGCCGGCCAGCCGCCCCGCCAGCGCACCCACCTGGGCGTCATCCAGCCGCGGCGCACCGCGCAGGGGCGCCGGCCGCGAGGCCAGCGCGGGCAGCGCCGCGCCGGGCGCCCACAGGGGCTCGCGGAAGGCCAGGTTCACGTGGGCCACCCCGCCGCTGGCGGCGGCGTCCACCGCCACCGCTCGCCACAGCTCGACCGGCGCCGCGCCGGGGGCGGGCAGGTCGCGGGCGAAGGGCGCGAAGGCGCCGAACAGGCGCCGCTGGTCGATGGCCTGCGGGGCGCCCACCCCCAGCAGCTCGGCGGGGCGGTCGGCGGTGCACAGCACCAGCGGCACCCCACTCTCGGCGGCCTCGATGGCGGCGGGCAGCCAGTGGGCGCCGGCGGAGCCCGACGTGCAGGCCAGGGCCACGGGGGCCCGCGCCGCCCGGGCGCGGCCCAGGGCCAGGAAGCCCGCCGCGCGCTCGTCCAGCTCCACCTCCAGCGCCAGCTCGCCGCGGTCGGCCGCGTCGGCCAGCGCGAAGGCCAGCGGGGTGCTGCGCGCGCCCGGCGACAGCACGGCGGCCACCACGCCGCCGTCCAGCAGGCCCCGCACGAAGGCCGCGGCCGCCTGCCGGTTCGCCTCAGCGCTCACGGCGCCGCTCCAGGTGCAGGGCCGCGCGCACCGGCTGCAGCTTCAGGCCGGTCTCGCGCCACTCGTGGGCGGGGTCGCTGCCCGAGACGATGCCCGCCCCCGCGAAGAGCACGGCGGCCTCGGGCCGCACCAGCGCCGAGCGGATGCCCACCTGGGCCCGCCCCCCGCCGTCGGGGGTCAGCCAGCCCAGCGGGGCGCCATACCAGCCGCGATCCAGCGGCTCGGACTCGGCCAGCCACCGGCCGGCCTCGGCCCGCGGCGCGCCGCCCAACGCGGGGGTGGGGTGCAGGTGCTCGATGACCTCCAGCAGGCCCACGCCGGGGCGCAGCCGCCCCTCCAGCCGGGTCTCCAGGTGGTGCACCGACGCCAGCGTCCGCAGGCGGGGCTGGGTGTCGCCCCCCAGCAGCGGGCACACGGGGGCCAGGGCCTCGCGCACGCCCTGCACCACCGCGTCGTGCTCGCGGCCGTCCTTCTCGCTGGCCTGCAGGGCCTGCCGGGCCAGGGCGTCGGCGGCCCGGTCGTCGCGCACGCGGCCCGTGGTGCCGGCCAGCGCCTGGGTGATGATCCGTCGCCCCTGCACCTCGGCCAGCAGCTCGGGGGTGGCGCCCAGGAAAACGCCGGCGGCGCCGGCCGACAGGGCGAACACGGTGGTCTCGGGCTCGCGGCGCAGCAGCGCCTCGACGGTGCCCGCTACGTCGAAGCGTTCGCCGGCGGGCACGGCGTAGCGCACCGCCCGGGCCAGCACGACCTTCGCCAGCGCGCCCGCGTCGCAGGCCCGCACCGCCGAGGCCACCCGGCCCATCCAGGCGGCCTCGCCCTCCAGCGGCGCCGGCTCGGGGCCCACCGCGGGGCTGCTCGGGCCGGCCAGGGCCGGGGGCGGGCCGGCGTCGCACAGCGCGGCCAGCAGCGGCCCCTCGGCGGCGTCGGGGGCGACGATGACGTGCCGAGTCAGGGTCCAGTCGGCGCCGCGGCCGGGCCGGGACCAGACGGCCGAGGGCACCCACAGCGTGCCCGCCGGGGCGCCCGCCCACGGCGAGTCGGGGCGGCGGGGGCCGGGCCGAAAGGGCAGGGCGAACACTGCCAGGGGCGCCGTGGGGTCGTCGCCCTCGGTCACCAGACGGGCCTGCGCGCGGGTGAAGAGCGTGCGGGCCTCGGCGGGCGTCGCGGGCGTGCCGCCCCAGCCCGCCAGGGGGCCCAGGGCGAACACCGCGGCGCCGCTGCTCAGGTCCCGGGCCCCGAACACCACCTCGCCCGCCGCCAGCGCGGCCCGCAGGCCGCCCGCAAGGCCCACCGGGGCCGCCGGGTGAGAGAGCCGCGCCAGGGTGGCCTGGCCGGTGGCGTGTGCCCGCGCCGTGGCCCGGGTGAGCACGCGGCGGGCCGCCGAGCGGGCCTGGGGGTGTGGCTGACCTGGCACGTTGTTCAGTCCTCTGTGAACAAGCGGGACGGTATTGGGAACCCGCGACGCTTTCAAGCTCTGCTTGCGTTTCAAAGATGCGATCCGTCAGGCTGAGGATGCGACCATGAAGCTGTTCAGGGAGTGGTGAACATGTCCGCCGCCGCCGAGCTCGACCCCCTCACCCGGCGGGTGCTGCGCGCCTGCGATGGCGTGGGGGCGTTCATCGAGTACTGGGGCTTCAAGGCCATCCACGGCCGGGTGTGGACCGCGCTGGCGCTGGCGGGCCGCCCCATGCCGCAGTCCGAGCTGGCGCGCACTCTGGGCGTCAGCCGCTCGCTCGTCAGCGGCGCCGTGCACGAGCTCACCGAGTTCGGCCTGGTGCGCCCGGTGGGCGATCACCGCAACGCGCCCTACGAAGCGGTGCTGGACGTGTGGCCCACCATCAGCGACGTGCTGCGCGAGCGGGAGTGGATGCTGCTCGAGGGCGTGCGGCAGGCCCTGGAGGGCGCCCGCGACGCCGCCCGCGAGACCCCCGAGGCGGGCTGGGACCCCGAGCGCATCCAGCTCCTGCTCACCATGACCGAGCTGGCCCAGGCGGTGCTGCGCATGTTGATCCGCCTGCGGCTGCCCCGCGGGGCCGACCGGGTGAGCGGTTGGCTGACCCGCGCCCTGGGACTGGCGCAGAAGATGGGGCGGATGCGCATCGCGGGCTGACCGCCGGCCGCCTGCCCTGTGCTACACTCCCGCGCCGTGGAGAAGCGCGTCCTCATCGCCGAGAACGACGACACGGTCGCCGACGCCCTGGTGCGGCGGCTGACCGCGCGCGGCTATGCGCCCGAGCGGGCCCTGGACGCCGAGGCCGCGCTGGGCCGCTTCAACGATCGCCACCCCGAGCTGGTGGTGGTCAGCCTCACCCTGCGCGACGACGGGGCCCGCCGGCTGGTGCGCAACCTGCGCGCCCGCCCCCGCGGCGCCCTGGTGCCCATCCTGCTGCTGGGCACGGGCGACGAGGGCGTGCGCACCCCGGGCGAGGCCATCGCCGCCGGGGCCGACCACTTCTTCCGCAAGCCCGGGGGCGTCGACGCCCTGCTCGACAAGATCGCCACCTTCATCGGGCCCGGGGCCGTGGCCGCGCCCGCCCCCAACGCCTCGCCAGGCCCCCGCGAGGCGCTGCCCGACGAGCCCACGGTGGTGGAGCCCGACGAGGGCTTCCCCCCGCCCGCCGACTTCCCGCCCCGGCAGCCCGACGACTTCGCCCCGCCCGCGGCGCCCCCGCCGGATCCACTGGCGGTGCACGCCGAGATCCTGCAGCCCGGCCGCGGGGTGGCCCTGGAGCGCCGCGGCCTGCCCGAGATCCTGGCGGCGGCGGCCCAGGTGCGGCTCAGCGGGCGGGTCGAGGTGGCCTCGGGGGGCGTGCTGCGGCGGGTGTTCCTGGACGCCGGCCGGCCGGTGTACGCCGACAGCAGCGCCCACGGCGAGGACCTGAGCGCCTGGCTGGCCGCCGAGGGCTACGTGGCCCGCGCGGCCCTGGCCCGCGCCCGCGCCCGGGCCGACCAGATCGGCGCCAGCCCCGAAGAGGTGCTGATGGAGGCCGGCTACCTGCAGCCCGACGAGGTGTGGCGGGCGCTGCACGGCCACGTGGTGCACCGGGTGCTGGACCTGTTCGGGGTCGAGGCGGGCGACGCCGTGGTGGTGCAGGGCGGGCCGCGGCCGCTGGATCCGGTGGATCTGGGCATGCACCCCGGGCGCCTGGTTTTGGATGGATTACGTCGTAAGTACGGGCGCTTGCGGCTGTATCGCGCCTTCGGTACGCCCGCGGTGGTGCCCACGCCCCTGGGCCAGGTGCGCCCCGACGGGCTCAGCCTGCGCACCGACGAGGAGGCCGTGCTGCACCACTGCGACGGCCGGCGCACGGCCCTGGAGGTGGCCCGGGCCGCCCGCCTGAACGAGGTGGACACCCTGGCCGTGCTGTACGGGCTGGCGGTGCTCGGCCTCATCGAGCCGCCTGGCGGCCGCCGCCGCGCGGGGGCCCTGCCGCCCCTGGACGCGGGGGATCTGGCCCGCGCGGGGGCGCCGCGCACGGCGGACGACCTGCCCGGCTTCCCCGATCTGGTGGCCAGCAAGCTCGCCGAGGTGCAGAGCGCCGACTACTTCCAGGTGCTGGGGGTCCCCCGCACGGCCGGCACCGCCGAGCTGCGCGCGGCCTGGGAGACCCTGAAGCGCCGCTTCGACCCCCACCGGGTGCGCCGTGACGGCCCCCTGTGGCATCAGGTCCAGGAGATCGCCAGCGTCGTGGACGACGCCTGGACCATGCTGAGCGACGGCCGGCTGCGCGCCCGCTACGAGCGCGCCGTCGGCTGACTTCCCGCGCAGGAGCTTCCCCTTTGGCCACCCGCCCCGTCCTGACGTACCCCGACGCGCGGCTGCGCACCGTCGCCGCGCCGGTGACCGCCTTCGACGCTGCGCTCGCCGAGCTGGTGACCGATCTGTTCGACACCATGGCCTTCGAGGGCGGCGTGGGCATCGCGGCCACGCAGATCGACGTGCACCTGCGGGTGCTGGTGATGGACTGCGGCCGCGATGAGCCCCGCCCGCTGGTCTTCGTGAACCCCGAGATCGTCGCCCGCGACGGCGAGATCGTCTGGAGCGAAGGCTGCCTGTCGGTGCCCGGCGCGCGGGCCGACGTGGATCGCGCAGAGGCGGTGACCGTGCGCTTCTGCGACCTGCAGGGGCAGCCGCAGATCATCGAGCTGGCGGGCCTGGAGGCCGTCTGCCTGCAACATGAGGTGGATCATCTGGACGGTCGCCTCTATATCGACCGGCTCGGTGAGCTGGAGCGGCGCGCGGTCCTCGCGGATCGCGACGCCCCCGCCGCCGGCTGAGCACACCGACCGAGGGGCGCCCCCCGCCCCGGGAGCTGCCCATGGAGAGTCCCCTGATCGGCCCGCGCCCCCTGGACGGCCTGCGCACGATCTTCATGGGCACCCCCGACTTCGCCGTGCCCACCTTGGAGCGGCTCATCGCCCTGGGCGCCGACGTGGTGGCGGTGGTCAGCCAGCCCGACCGCAAGAAGGGACGCGGCCGGAAGCTGGCCCGCACGCCCGTGGCCGCCTGCGCCGACGCCCACGGGGTGCCGGTGTACCAGTGGCCGCGGCTGAACAACGACAGCTACGCCACCCTGCAGGCCCTGCAGCCCGCGCTGTGCGTGGTGGTGGCCTACGGCAAGATCCTGCCCCAGCGCTACCTGGACCTGCCCACCCACGGCTGCCTGAACGGGCACGCCAGCCTGTTGCCCGGGCTGCGGGGCGCGGCGCCCATCCAGTGGGCGGTGATCCGCGGTCACAGCCAGGCCGGCACCTGCGTGATGAAGATGGAGGCCGGCATGGACACCGGCCCCGTGGCCGCCACGCTGCGCACGCCCATCGGCCCCGACGAGACCGCGGGCGAGCTGCACGACCGGCTCAGCCAGCTCACCGCCGACGCCTTCGAGCAGGCCCTTCCGGGCATCCTGGCAGGCACCGTGCCCTTTGTGGCGCAGGACCACGCGGCCGCCACGCTCGCGCCCATGCTCGAGAAGACCGACGGCCTGCTGGACTTCGCCTGGCCCGCCCAGCAGGTCCACGACCGGGTGCGGGGCACGGCCCCCTGGCCCGGCGCCTACATCGAGCGCCCCGACGGCGCCCTGAAGATCCACCGCACGCGGGTCACCGACGGCCAGGGCCCGCCCGGCGCCGTCATCGCCCACGACCCCGACGGCCCCCGCATCGCCTGTGGCGACGGCGCCGTCACCCTTCTGGAGGTGCAGCGCCCGGGCAAGAACCGGGTGTCTGGCGCCGACTTCCTGCGGGGCGCCCCCCTGCCCATCGGCGAGCAACTCTCATGAGCGAGCAAGCGATCCAGCCCAAGCGACGCAAGGGCACCCCCACCTCGGGCCGCGCCCGCGAGGTGGCCCTGAACACCCTGCAGGCGCTGGAGGAGGAGGACGCGTTCCTCCAGCCGGCCCTGGAGCGGTTCGCCCGGCGGGCCAACCTGGACGCGCGGGATCGGGGCCTGGCCCTGGAGCTGGTGATGGGCGTAGAGCGCCTGCGCCTGCGCCTGGACCACAGCCTCGAGGCCCTGGTGAACCGGGGCATGGCCAACACCCCCGCGCCCCTGCAGCGCATCCTGCGGCTGGCGGCCTACCAGATCCTGTTCCTGGACCGGATCCCGCCCCACGCGGCGGTGAACGAGGCGGTGGAGCAGGCCCGGCTGGCGGTGGGCCCCGGTGCCTCGCGCATGGTCAACGGCGTGCTGCGCAACTTGCTGCGCGATGGCGAAGCCCCGCCCCCCGAGGGCGAGCGGGTGCCCGACGTGGTGATCCGCACCAGCCACCCCAAGTGGATGGTGCAGCGCTGGTTCAGCCAGGGCGGCCCGCGGCTGGCCCTGGAGCGCGGCCGCGCCAACAACCGGCCCGCCCCGCTGACCGTGCGGGTGGACGCCCGCGACCTGGACCGCGACGGCCTGATGGCCCGGCTGCAGGCCGAGGGCGCCACCGTGCGCCCCTGCCGCATCGCCCCCGACGGGGTCGTCATCGAGCGCCACGGCGGCGCGCCCTTCAAGAGCGCCAGCTTCCTCGAGGGCCAGTGGCGGGCCCAGGACGAGGCCAGCCAGCTCATCGTCGAGCTGCTCGACCCGCAGCCCGGCGAGGCGGTGTGGGACGTGTGCGCGGCGCCGGGCGGGAAGACCCGCGCCATCGCGCGGCGCATGGGCGACACGGGCATGGTGCTGGCCACCGACGTGAACCCGGCGAAGGTGGAGCGTCTGGCCCACGATCTGGACGACCTGGGCAGCGCCCAGGCTCGGCAGCTCGACGCCACCCAGCCCCTGGACGGTCCGCCGCCCTTCGACCGGGTGATGCTGGACGCCCCGTGCACGGCCCTGGGCACCGTACGCCGCCACCCCGAGATCAAGTGGCGCCGCAGCCCCCGCGATCCGGCCAAGAAGGCCGAGGTGCAGGCGGCGCTGCTCGAGGCGGTGTGCCGCGGCGTCAAGCCGGGCGGGGTGCTGGTGTACAGCGTGTGCACCGACACCGACGAGGAGACCCACGGCGTCATCGTGCCCTTCCTGGAGGCCCACCCCGAGTTCGAGATCGAGGTCCCGGGGCCCGGCACCCGTGTGAACTGGCGCCGCCTGTCGAGCAAGCGCGGCTTCGTGCGGCTGAGCCCCGAGCGCCATGACACCGACGGCTTCTTCGCCGTGCGCTTGCGCCGTAAGGCCGAGGGCGAAGTTGCCGAGCCGGCCGCCGCGCCCGCGTCGGAAGAGGCCCCCGCGCCCACCCCGGAGGAGACCCCGTGAGCCACCGCCCGATCCTGATCGCCCCGTCGATCCTCAGCGCCGACTTCGGCCGCCTGGCCGCGGAGATCCAGGCGGTGGACGCTGCCGGCGCCGACTGGATCCACCTGGACGTGATGGACGGGCACTTCGTCCCCAACCTGACCTTCGGGCCGCCGGTGGTGAAGTGGGTGCGCGGGGCCACCGAGAGGCCCTTTGACGTGCACCTGATGATCACCGATCCCGACACCTACGCGCCGCAGTTCCGCGACGCCGGGGCCGACCTGATCACCGTGCACGCCGAGGCCACCCGCCACCTGCACCGCAGCCTGCAGGTGGTGCGGGGCACGGGGGCCAAGGTGGGCGTGAGCCTGAACCCCCACACGCCGCTGAGCGTGTTGGAGTACGTGCTCGACGATGTGGACCTGGTGCTCCTGATGACCGTGAACCCGGGCTTCGGGGGGCAGGCCTACATCCCCGCGATCACCAACAAGATCAAGCGTTTGCGTGAGATGATCGCAGCCCGCGGCTTGGATGTTGACATCCAGGTGGATGGGGGCATATCTTCCGGCACCGTTTTGGAGGCCTCCCGAGCAGGAGCCAACGTCTTTGTGGCGGGCTCTGCGGTCTTCAAAGCCGCCGATTATCGGCAGGCCATTTCGGATCTCCGCGAGGGGGCCCGGGCCGGTCGAGGCAGTGACGGGGTGTAGCGCAGTCTGGTAGCGCACTTGCTTCGGGAGCAAGGGGTCGGAGGTTCAAATCCTCTCGCCCCGACACGAAAAGGGCCGACAGCTTCTGGCTGTCGGCCCTTTTTTTTTGCCCTGCGCCCACGGCCCCTCGCCCGGCGCGGCCCGCCCCGTCACCCGGCCCCGCCGCGCAGCACCGCCTGAAACACCTCCAGGTTCCGCCGGTGCCGGCCCGGGGCGTACACCGCGAACACCGCCTCGTCGAAGGCCCCCGCAAACCGCGGGCTCAGCAGCCACCCGCGGAACAAGGGCGCCACCGTGCCGGGATCGTTGGCGAAGGCGCCGCAGCCCCACGCCCCCAGCACCAGCCGCCGGTGGCCCTGGGCCTGCGCCACGGCCAGCACGTGGCCGATGCGCTGCTTGAAGGCCGCCTCGAAAGCCACCCGGTCATCGGGGTGCCGCTGCAGGTGGGCCCCGTTCGGCGCCGGCGACGTGATCACGCCGGCCAGGAACGGCTGCGCCAGGGGCTGGCCCGCCTCCACCGCAAAGAAGGGGACCGCCGGCGACCAGATCAGGTGGTCCGTGTAGATCAGCGATCGCTCGGCGCGGTTCACCGTGTAGTAGTCGGGCTGGGTCACCAGGCAGGGAAACAGCCCCGAGCAGCGGCACAGGTCCTCCTCCTGGGCCTTCGCGCCGCCCAGGAAGCCCCCGCCGGGGTTGCGGGCCGACGCGAAGTTCAGCAGCGCCACGGCGCCCGGGCCCTCGGTCAGCAGCCGGTGGGTGGCCGCCTGGGTGGTCTCGGCCGTGACCGTGATCCGCGGGGGCGGGCCCGCGCCGTCGGGGTGATCCAACAAGGCCGCACACTCGGCCGGGCGGTACAGCCGGGTGCCGGCGACGGCCGCGGCCTGGGCGGCGGCGAAGTCCACGGGGGCGCCGGACGGGGCGGGGTACCGGCCCGCGTCACACCACGCCAGCACCTGCAGGGCTTGATCCTTCAACGACATCTCGACCTCCTTCAATGCGATCTGCATTCAAGTTAGGCGTGCGATGCATCTAAGTCAAGTGTCGGCCCCGTGCTTGGCCTGCGCCCGGGCAGGCTCCGGGCGGTAGAAGGCGTCGGGCTGCTTCAGCTCGACGTCGGCGGCCTCGATCCGCACCTCGTGGGTCACGTCGTCGCCCCCCGGCACGTCGGTCATGGTCATGCGCTGGGGGAACAGCAGCCCGCCCACCGGCTGCCAGTCCTGGTAGCGCACGGCGCCCTTCAAGAAGCCGTACATGTCGCGCACCGTGTAGGCCGCGTAGGCCAGCCGGTGGGTCTGCGGATCCAGGTACAGCACATACTGATCCACGTCGGCCTGGGGCTCGGCGGTGCCCCACGAGGCGAAGACGGTGGTGTAGGTCTGCCCCGCCACCTCGACCTCGCCCCCATGGGCCACCACGGTGGCCTCGCCGATGCGGAAGGGCAGCTCCAGGAAGTAGGCCAGCGTGGGCACCCAGAAGCGCACGTCGTCGTCGTCATCCCAGTCGCGGGCCTGGCCCGGCCGCTGGGTCCAGGTGGCCCAGTCCTGCACGCCCCACACCCAGCCGTCCTCGTCGCCGCCCAGGAAGGTGAGCCGGCCGTCGTCCTGCCCCAGCAGGAACTCGGCGCGCAGCCGCTGCCCGCTGGCGGGCCAGGGCATGGCCGCCGTGCGGTTCAGCCACTGCGGCCAGGTGTCGGTGAGCGTGAAGCGGGCGTCCCGCGCGGCGCGGAACCGCGCGGCGCCGCCGTGGGCGGCCAACATCTTCGCGAGCAGGGCGCGGCCTTGGGCCGCTTGATCGGCCGCCACCCCCGACCGCAGGGTCGGCGGGCGCAGATCGGCGGTGCAGCCCGCCAGGGCGGCGGCCGCGAGGTACAGCGTCAACAGCGGTCGGGCCATGGGATCTCCTGGGGGTTGCCGGCGCCCTACGGGCCGGCGGGGGCCCCTGTTACCGGGGCGCGCGGCGGTACCCGAAGGGCTTCGGGCGTGGGCGCTGGGGCGTCGGGTCGTGCACCTCGGGCGGCGGGCTGGGCGACTCCACCGCGTCGCCGTCCTTCTGGGGCGCCCGCTCCTCGGGCGGCTCGGCGCTGCCGTACCGCCGCAGCAGGGCGCGGGCCTCGTCGGCGCTGATGCCCCGCTGCTCCTTCAGCTCGATGAGCCGGGGCCAGCCGTAGGCGGTGTACGGCAGGAAGGCCGCCGCGAAGTCGCCCTTGGCGGCCAGCGCCTCGTCGATCTGCTGCGCCAGCAGGCGCATCTGCCGGCCGGGGTCGCGCACCGGCACGCCGCCGCAGATGCGATCGGCCTCGAAGCCGTCGATGGGCCGGGTGTTGCGGGGCGGGAAGGCCACGTCCCGGGCCACCAGCACCGTCTTCTTCATCAGCGCGGGCTCGTCCACCAGCCAGCTCACCTCGCCGCGGCCGATGGTGCCCGCGAAGAAGGGCTCCTGGGTCAGCGGGCGGTCGCTGAACTCCAGCGCCGCCACCAGCGCCTCGGCGGCGGCGTCACGGCGGTCCACCACCAGCACCAGCTTGCCGTCGCCCCCGTAGATGCGCTGGCACAGCAGCTTCCAGTCGGGGCGCACCACCACCGTGCGCGGGGCCCCGTCGGCGGTGATCTGCGCCCGCGGGACGCGGATCACCTGCCCCCGCTCGTCGGTGACCTCGGCGGGGCAGCGCGCCGACAGGGTGGGGTCGTACTGGCGGTCCAGCAGCGCGTCGACGTCCAACAGGATGACGAAGTCGGCCTTGGCCAGCGCGCCGGTGAGCCCCTTGAACCACTCGGCGTCCACCAGCCGGGCGCGGGCCTTCTCAAGCCGTTCCTGCGCCAGGGCCGCCGCGTTGGCGTCCTGGGCCGCCAGAGCGGGCAGCTTCGCGGCCACCTCGTCGGCCACCCGGGCGGCCTCGGCCACAGCGCCCTCGTCCAGGTTCAGCTTCACCAGCGCAGCGCCGTAGTGGGCCTGCGCCACCACGTCGCCTTCGGCAGCGGCGGCGGCGTACTTCGACTGGGCCCGGTGCAGCGCGGCCTCGTCGTCGGGGCCCTCGGCCAGCCGCACCGAGTCGGTGATGGTGGCCGCGGTGGCGGCGCTGCGCTCGGCCTCACCCTGCTTCAGCATGCCGAAGATGGACATGCCCACCACCAGCCCCGCGAGCACCATGCCGCCGCCCATCACCAGGCGCTTGCGGCGGGCGCGCTCGTCCTCCTCCTGGCTCTTGCGCAGCTCCCAGGCCCGGGCCGCCGCCACGAAGTCCGTCTCGGCCGGCGTGAGCGGCCGCTCGGCGGCGAACTGCTCGGCGCGGGCCAGCT
>JACKDL010000050.1 GCA_020633555.1 Myxococcales bacterium
TGCTGGGCGGCGGGCTGGGTGCCTGGCTGGGCAGCCGCTACACCGAGGACGACGCCCCGGAGCAAGCACGCTGGCAGCTCGTGCCCCGGCCCGACGGGCTGGCGGCCATGGGCACCTTCTGATCCAGAGGCGGCCGTCAGCCGTCGCAGGCGCGCCCGACCGACCTCAGCGACACCAGTAGCCCAGGCCGTCGCCGCTCTCGGGCGTGCAGGCCTTGCCGAACCAGGTGCAGTCCACCGCGAAGCTGGCGCTGTTCTCGCACCAGATGGCCACGTTGGCCTGGCAGGTGCCCACGAAGCCGGCGGCGGGGCACTGGGGCAGGTTGCGGGGCGTGGCGGACTCCAAAGGTACGCAGGCGGCCTGCCGGCCCGCGCCGACGCCACAGGGCTGACCAAAGGCGGCGCAGTCGGCCGCCTGCACCACCCCATTCACGCAGCGCAGCGCCAGCCCGTCCTCGCAGCGGCCGGAAGCCCCCACCCCCAGCTCACCGCAGGCCACGCCCGAGGCGGCCGGGGGATCGGCCGGCAGGCCGGGCACGGGGTCCTCGGCGGGGGCCGCGGGCTCCTCGGCCGGGTCCTCGGCGGGGGGCACCGGATCCTGCGGGGCAGGCTCGGGCGCGGGGGCGGCGCCGGGATCGCGCACGCAGACCGGCGCGCGGCGAGCGCTCGACCCGCTGCTGCCCACGTAGCGGTCGGTGTCTCGCAGCCGGTAGCCGGGCAGGCCCTGGCACTGCTGGTTGTCGCTGTCGCCGTACACCGTGCACAGGCCGCCGCCCGAGCCATCCAGGTGCTCCGCGGCCACGCAGAAGGTGGTGGCGTAGCCGTCGCGATCCGGGCAGGTGCCGGCGCAGGCCTGGGTGCAGATGCCGCCCTCGCAGCGGCCGCCCGCGTAGCTGCATACCGCGTCGTTGGCGCACGGGGTGCCGATCCACGCGGGCCGGGCCGCAGGGGGCGCGGCGGGGTCATCGGCCCCCACGTTCACCGGACCCAGCGTAGCGAAGTGCTGGGCGTGGCGGCGGGTGACGTTCCACACCAGCCAGTTGCCCCCCTGCCCCTCGAGCACCCAGGGGGTGTAGGCGTAGAGGCTGGCCGTGGCGTGGTTGGCGGGGGTCACGGTGATGGGGTCAAGCGTGCGCTTGCCCACGCCCCGCACCCACAGGCCGTCGCCATTCACCGAGCCGTCGTACCAGCGGCGCAGGGTCTGCGCAGCACACTCGATCTGCCGGTCGAGCCCACGGCGGCTCTCGGCGCAGGCCCGCCCGTCGGGGCAGCCGCAGCCGAACGCGAAGTCCACCGCATTGCCGCCGGGGCTGCGAGTCTTCGAGATGAGCCCCTTCTCCACCTGCATGCGGGCGATCATGACGATGGGGTTGATACCGTGGGCCCGTGAACCGCGCACGATGGCCTCGGCGGCGCTCACGCCGTTGACCCGCACGTCGGCCAGGAAGCAGCGCTGCCCGCCGCCATAGGGCGAGCGCTCCAGGAAGGCCTGCACCTGCGCGGCGCTGACCGCGTCGACGGCGTTGAAGAACGCGTCGTCCATGACGCGGTTGCGGGTGAAGGTGTCGGGCAGGCCCTGCACCGCCGCCTTGCTCAGCAGCGCGGGCTCCAGATCCTCGGCGGCGGCGTGCCCGATGAGGTCGTCCCCGGTGCGCGCTGCGGTGGGCTCGTCCACGTCCGAGCAGGCGAAGGCCAGCAGCCCCAGCGCGATGACGATGATCCGGCGTGCCATGGTGTCCCCCCGCGTGTCTTCCCTCGCGATGAAGCAAGGGGTGTGCCGCTGGGAGGCGCCTGCCGCGGCGCGCGATGGGGCCGGCGAACCGGGGCACGCAGGTCACACCGGGGTCGTCAGCTCCCCGGGTACCAGCGGGTGTCCGCCGGCTCGGTCACGTGGTTCAGCTCGACCCAGTAGTTGTCGGGCGCCACCAGGATGGCCACGTCGTGGCGGAACTCGCCGGCCTTGATGCGATCGAGGGTGAGCGGCGGGCGGATGTAGTCGGTCTCGAGGTACTTGTGGCCTTCGTACTCGCCCTTCTCCTGGGTCATGCGCTGCAGCTCGCGCACCCGCGCCGGCGTGAGCACGAACTGCGCGCCCTTGGCCTCGAGATCGGCGATGGCCTTGTCCATGTCGTGGACCCGGATGCCCAGGTGGCTGCGGAACAGCCACTCCTCGCCGGGGCCCGGTGGCGGCACGAAGTCGGGATCCTCGCGGAAGATGAGGCTGATGCCGCACACCATCATGCGGGTGAAGCGCAGGCCCATCATTCGCCCCCGGAAGATGGTCTGGGCGTCGAACAGCCGGGTCCAGAACTCTTCCTGCGCGTCCACATCGCGGGTGGGCAGGGACATCTCCACAAACTGGTACTCGTTGAAACCGCTCATCGGGCGCCCCGTCGGGTCGAGGTTGAGGGTCGAGGTCGACCCGGGCCCCGGGCGGGGCCCGCGTCACTTCCTCGACCGCTCCGGCGCCGGGCTCTTGGCCCGGGTCTGGGCGGCCCCAGGGTCAGCGGGCGGCTTGGAAGCCGAGGGCGCGGGAGCCGAGCCCTCCTTGCCCGAACGCCCGGCCGCCGAGCGCTTCCTGGCGGGCTTGGTCGAGCGCCTTCGGGCGGGCTTGGTCGAGCGCTTTCGGGCGGGCTTGGCCGAGCGCTTCTTCACAGGCTTCGGACGGCGCTGCGAGACGCCCTCGCGGTACTGGGCCTCTTCGCCCGGCCCCGAGTCGTCGATCCAGTAGTAGGACTTGGGGCGGACGTCCATGTGCACGAAGCGGGACGTGGGGTAGTAGCCCAGGCCCACGCCCTTGAACCTGGTCTTGCAGAACTCCCACACGACCTTGGGCTCCACGCCCTCGACACGGAAGTCCACGGCCACGCCCTTCCGGTGCCGGCTGGACGCCCGCTCCTTGGCGCGGAAGCCGCTGACAATCTCCAGGGGGCGGTCGAAGTGGTGTGCCACCAGGTACAGGTTCCAGATCAGGGCCTCGGGCACCGGGTGGCTCTTGTCGTGGCGCCAGTCGCGCAGGTAGCGGCGGAAGACCTTGTGGGCTTGCTTGCTGACGCGGCGCTTGCGGGGATCGCTGCCCTTGAACAGGGCCAGCCGATCCACCCGCTCCTTGGTGTTCACGTGCCGCAGATCCACGGTGCCGGGCCGCAGGCGGGTCTTGTGGCCGCGGGCTTGCGCCGCGCATCCCCCGAGAGACAGCGCGCAGAGCAGGATGGCCAGCAGCGGGGTGAACAGGCTACGCATGGGCGCCCACGATGCGCGCGCTCAGGGGGGTATTCAAGTGTGGGTCGTCCTCACGCCGCCGGCCGCGGCACCAGGCCCCGCCGCATCCGGTCGATGGGGCGCCAGGCCGTCACCGGGTCGAAGGGGTGCACGGGGTCCAGGAAGCTCAGCTCGCGGGCGGCGTCGAAGTCGCTGACCCCCTGCGTGCGCACGTACACCGCCCGCCGGTGGTACGGCAGGAAGTAGAGCAAGAACGGGAACAGGCTCTTCACCACCACGGCGTCGGCCTTCATGGGGTCGAGCCCCACGTCCTTGTAGAAGGCCGGCTTC
This sequence comes from Myxococcales bacterium, assembly GCA_020633555.1. Lineage (GTDB taxonomy): Bacteria > Myxococcota_A > Bradymonadia > UBA7976 > UBA1532 > JACKDL01. Next base: position 3,552 of record JACKDL010000050.1, read on the forward strand.
ATGGCCAGGGGCTGCCCCTCGGTGACCACCAGCTTCAGCGCGCCCAGGTCGAGCACCGCCACCCGCCCGAAGGGCTCGGTGGGCAACTTGCGCAGCAGCGTGCCCTCCACCGGCAGCGGCGGGTTGCGGGCGGGGTCCAGCTTGCCCGCCAGCGTGACCTGCACCCGCTCGCCTTCGGGGGTGCCCCAGATCTGGTCGATGACACCGGCGTCGCGGATGGGCGCGTAGCTCACCAGATCCGTGGCTTCGAGCAGGGCCTTCACCAGGTGTGGGCTCTCACCGGCCGCCCCGGTGCCCACCACGTCGCTGGCGTCGCAAAGCGTCACCGTGCCGATGGCCCGCGCCAGGCGCGCCCTGCGGACCTTCGCCAGGGCCTCGGCCGGCCCGGGGAACTCGGGGGGCATGACGTCGCGCACCCCCCACGCCAGGTCCGCCAGCTCCTCGGCGAGCTGCTCGGCCAGCTCGGGGGCGTCGTCGGTGATGACGTGGGTGGACCACCCGATCTCGGGGGAGTCGTTCCACAGGTGGACCATGAAGAGGCTGCAGTACAGCACTCGGGGATCCTTCTCGAGCTGCTTCATGCGCCGGAACAACGGGCGCATGGTGGGCAAAAAGTCCACAGTGGTGCCGCCGCCCAGGATCAGCGGCAGGCTGCGCCACGCCCGGGTGGGCCGCACCTGCCCCTTGAGCTGCCGGATGAGGATGCGCCCGCAGCGCTCGCCCACCTTGGCGTGGTCCCGGTGGGGGTTGGTGCGGTAGGCGCAGATCAGGTCCATGGCGGCCACCTTCTCGCGCGAGAGGTTGGCGTGCAGGTCCATGGTCACGGCCACCGGCTTGTCGCCCAGCACCGTGCGCGCGGCCGCCACCAGCGCCGCCTCGGGCTCGGCCTGCCCGTCGGCGTTCATGGCGCCGTGCAGCACCAGGAACAGGGCGTCCACGGGGCCCGCGGCTTCCAGCTCGGCCACCAGGCGGTCGCGCAGGGTGGCGAAGCACTCGGCCGAAAGCGGCCCGTTGGGCACGGCCCACGCGCTGAACAGGGGCACGGCCTCGACGCCCCCCTCGGCCTCGACGGCGCGGATGAACCCCGACAGCTCGGCGTTCTTCAGGAAGCCCGGCGCCTCGTAGCCACCCTTCTGGCAGTTGGCGTGCAGCTCGGCGCCCGCGAACAAGTGCGTACGCTCGAAGTCGGCCAGCTCGGTGCGCACCGGCGACAGGGCGTTGGTTTCCTGGGCGATGCGGGCGTAGGCGATGCGCAGGCGCGCCATGGCTGCGGCTCCTGGGTGGTGCAGTGACCGGTGGAGAGTAGCGGGCCCGCGCCCGGCGGGAAATGGACGGCTCGGGGGGCCCCTGGCATGCTCGCGCCAGCTCCCCCGAACTCGCCGGAGAAGGCCCATGGATCTCAAGAGCCTCGTGGACAAGCTGAAGGCCCAGGGCGCCGATCTGACCACCTTGAAGATCGAGACCAAGGTGGTGGGCACCACCGGCCGGGCCCGCGCCCTGCGCACCACCATCGACCTCATCGACGGCGACATCGTCAACGAGGTGCACGCCGACTTCCTCACCGGCGATCTGGAGCAGCTCCGCGCCTTCCACGGCGAGCAGGTGTCGAAGGCCGAGGGCATCGTGGCGGCGCGCATCGAGATGCTGAAGGCCATCCTGGGCAAGCTGGGCGAGCTGCTCGCCGACGAGCCCGAGACCGACGAGAGCTGACGGCCCCTTGGCGGCGAAGAAGCCCCTGTTCCCGCGGCTCGAGCGCTTCCGCGAGAGCGTGCGCGGCATCGTCGAGGACCTGACCACCCTCGAGATCAACACCTGCGTCAAAGACAGCATGACCGGCGGCAAGATGCCCGAGCCGCCCCATGTGCTGCTGGACGTGGCGAAGGAGTACGCCGGCTGGCTGGCCGACCGCGGCGTGCCCGTGGGCTACTTCTTCCACCCCAACGTGCGCGACCTGGCGAGCCTGCGCAGCGGCCCGCCCGAGGGCCCCGAGGACCACAGCTTCGACGACGAGCGGCTGACCAACGGCCCCGAGACGTTCCTGCGGGTGCGCTACGCCGCGCGCTACGGGCGCAAGCAGCTCGAGGCCAAAGGCGACGCCAGCCTGGACGACCTGATCCTGTGCGACCGCATCAAGGGCAACTGCGATCAGCTCAAGGGCCTGCTCACCCGCCTCGCCCAGCACCACCAGGGCGACGACAAGTACCCCGCCACCATCGGGGTGACCCGCCAGCAGCTCATGTCCAACGGCACCGCCCGGCACCCGCTGCACCTGGACGCCCAGGACCGCACCACCCTGCGCAAGATCTGGGAGCTGGGCTGCGAGCGGGTGGTCATGCAGTCGGTGGTGCAGCTCGACGGCGACGTCATCACCCGCGTGGTGCCCGACGTGGCGCGGGGCAAGCGGGCGGCGCTGGTGCAGATCCACGAGCAGAGCGTGGGGGTCGCCCTGCGCACCTGGACCACCCTGTTGGACGTGGTGGAGCGCCTGCTCGGCGCCCTGGGCGGCCGCGGCGGCGGGGATGGGGCGTAGCGCCGGCCCGGGCCCGCTGCGGGCGCCGGCCCTGGTCCGCCAGATGCTGGACGAGGGCGGCCACGCCGTAGAGACCCTGGCCGACGGCCAGATCTGCCTGCGCACGGTGATCCAGCTCGACGGCGACGTGCTCACCTTCGTCCGCCCCGACAAGCTCACCGACGCCGCGCTCCACGACCGCCACTTCGAGCGGGTGGCCGCGGTGCTGGCCGAGCTGAAGCTGTTGGGCACCGGCCTGAGCAAGGTGCTGCGCGGCCTGATGTGGCTGGGCCCCGTGGCCGAGGTGGCGCTGCTGACCCGCGAGGCCGTGGGCGAGGGCGAGTTTCACTGGGGGCAGGCCCTGTGGCAGGGGGGCTACGGGATGGGGCCGGCGCTGCTGACCGCCGGTGGCCTGGCCACCCGGCTGTACCTGCGACGCAAGCTGATCCGCTCCTTCCGGGCCGGGATGCGCCGGACCGTCCGCGACACCGTGCGCGGCGGCGTGAAGGCCGCCGCGCGCCGGTTCGCCGCTCGGCTCAAGGGCGGGTGAAGACCGCCAGATCCCGCAGGATCGACGCGCTCATGCGGTGCGGCGCCTCGAAGGGCTGCGCGGCCAGCCCCGCGGCCTCGAAGGCCTCGACCAGCGCCTCGCGCTTGGGCAGAAAGCGGTTGTAGATCAGCACCATGGCGCCACCGGGCTTGAGCAGCTCGGCCCACCCCGGCGCGCACTCGCGCAGCACGGGCAGGGGGTCGCGGGTGCCCGTGGGGCCCACGTGCTGCACGCCGTAGGGCAGATCGGCGACGATCAGGTGGACCCGCTCCCCGCCCAGCAGCGCCGGGGCGTCGCGGGCGTCGCCGGTGATCAGCTTCAGGGCGCGCTCGCCAAAGCGGTACTCCAGGAACCGCCCCACGCCGTCCTTGCGCTTGGCGTGCACCGAACCTTGCCGCTCCTGGTGCTTCAGCCGCTGCAGGGTGCACTGGCCCTTCACGTGGCGCTGGAAGTCCGGCAGCGCGCGGGGATCGTGCTCGATGCCGCGGGCCTCCAGGCCGTAGCGCGCCGCCCACAGCAGCGTGCTCCCCCGCCCCGCCATGGGGTCGAGCAGCTTGGGCGGCCCCTCGGCCCGGCAGTGGGCCAGGGCCACGTTCAGCGCGAGTTGGGTGGCCAGCTCGTGGGTCTTGCCCCGGTACTTGGCGCCCCAGACCAGCTCCGCGGGCAGGGCAAAGCCGGGCTCGGCGTCCACCAGCCGCAGGCCACCGCCCTCGGGGGCGAACACCGCCTGCACGGCCGCCAGGCGCAGCAGCGCCGGCGCCGCGTCCTCGGGCAGGCTCACGTCCAGGAAGGTCACCGACGCGCGGGCATCCACCCGGGGCTCGGCGGCGGGGAACACCGCCCCCACCTCGGCCAGGGCCACGGCCACCGTGTCGGCGAAGAACGCGCCCTCGGCGCGGGGATCGAGCAGCAGCTTCAGCATGGCGCTACCATGCGCCCCACCCCGAGCAATTTGGAAGCCCCGGCCTTCCGGCCGGCGTCCCACGCCCATGCTGCGCTTGATCTGGAAGGCCCTGCTTTGGGCTCTGCTGTTGCCGCTCACCAGCCTGCGCTGGGGGCTGAGCCGGCTGCGACCTCGCCCCTTTGCCCTGCAGGTGGTGCTCGAGGGCGCCCACCCCGAGCGCGGCGGCCCCAGGGGCCTGCGCGGCGGGCCCATGGGCATCTCGCGGATGGCCCTGCGGCGCGCCCTGCGCGAGGCCGCGGCCGATCCGCGGGTGACGCAGGTGCGCGTGCGGGTGGGCCCGCTCACCGGGGGCTGGGCCGAGGCCTGGACCCTGCGGCGGCTGCTACAGGGCGCCCGCGAAGCCGGCCTGAAGGTGCAGGCCTTCCTGGCCGCCAGCGACCTGCGCAGCCTGTGGGTGGCCAGCGCCAGCGACGCGCTGGTGGCGCCGCCCCACGAGCCGCTGACTGCCGGCGGGCTGGCCGCCCGCATGACCTTCTTCGCCGAGGCGCTGGGCCGCGCGGGCGTTGAGGTCGAGGCGCTGGCCGCGGGCGACTACAAGTCGGCCATGGAGCCATTCACGCGCACGGGCCCCTCGGGCCCCAACCGCGAGGCCATCGAAGCTCTGCTGGCGGATTTGGACGGCGCGGTGGTGACCGATCTGGCCGCCGCCCGAGGGGTGGACGCCCAGGTGATCCGCGACGCCTTCGCCGCCGCCCCTCTGGCCGCCCCCGAGGCCTTGGCGATGGGCCTGCTCGACCGGCTGGCCGCCGAGGACGAGGTCTTCGACCCCGAGGCCGACGGGCGCACGGTGGACGCCGCCGACTACGCAGGGCGGCCGTCGCCCTGGCCCCGCATCCGCTTCCGCCAGCCACGGCTGGCGGTGGTGGATCTGCGCGGCACCATCAAGGACGGCCGGGCGCTGGATCCGGCCCCCACCGGCGCCGTGCCACGGGCCCTGGCGGGCGCGCTGGCCAAGGCCCGGCGCAGCAAGCGCATCAAGGGCGTGCTGCTGGCCATCGACAGCCCGGGCGGCAGCGCCACCGCCAGCGAGGCCATGTGGCGGGCCGTGCGTCGGCTCGCAGCGAAGAAGCCAGTGATCGCCGTCATGGGCGACGTGGCGGCCAGCGGTGGCTATTACGTCGCGGCCGCGTGCGACGGCATCGTGGCCGCGCCCACCACGCTCACGGGCAGCATCGGCGTCATCGCCGCGCGGCCCACCGCGCAGGGCCTGCTGACCCGCCTGGGCCTGTTCCAGCACACGCTGGGCCCAGGGCCCCGGGCCCACCTGCTGCACCCGGGCAAGCGGCTCTCGCAGGGCGAGCGCGAGGCCCTGCAGCGCACGGTGGACGACTTCTACCAGGTGTTCCTGGCGCGGGTGGCCGAGGGCCGCGACCGCACGCCCGCCGAGGTGGATCCCGTGGCCCAGGGCCGGGTGTGGTCGGGCCAGGCAGCCCTGGCCCATGGCCTGGTGGACCGGCTGGGCGACGAGCGCGACGGGTTGGCGTGGCTGGCGGAGCGCGTGGGCCTGGCCGAGGTGCCCGACCGGGTGGCGTACATCACGCCGCCGCGCAACCTGCGCGCGGTAGTCCGGGGGCTGCTGAGCGCGCGAATGGCCCCGCTGCCGGCGGCGGTCCAGGAGCCCCTGGCGCTGTGGCAGCAGGTGGCCGAGCAGCCGTATCAGGCGTGGTGCCCCTGGCGGGTGGACTGAGACACAAGGCGCCCCGCCTCGGGCCTCAGAAGGGCTGGCCCGCCTGCAGGGCCTGCATGGCCTGGCGGATGTTGGGGTGCCCGCCCGCCTGGTGGAAGCCCTCGCGCAGCGTCACCTGGGCCTTCTGCGGATCGCCGTCACGGGCCAGCAGGCGGGCCAGCTCCAGCCAGGCGTTGGGATCCTTGGGGCTGTAGCGGGTGAAGCGCTCGAAGTCCTCGCGCGCCCCCTTCAGGTCGCCCTGGAAGGCCCGCACGCGGCCGCGGGCCCGGTAGCCCTGGCCGAACTGGTCGTCCACCGCCAGCGCCTTCTCGAAGTGGGCCAGCGCCCCCTTTGGGTCCTGGTTGCGCAGGGCCAGCGTGCCCAGGTTGAAGTGGCCCATGGGGTTGGCGCCGTCCCGCTTGACCGCCTCCTCGAACCAGCGCTTCGCCTCGTCCAGCTTGCCCAGCGCCAGCGCGTTGTGGCCGCGGTTGTTGGCGGTGATGGGCTCCTGCGGGTTGATGCGGTCGGCGTACGCGTACCACTGCTCGGCCTCGGCGTGCTTGCCCTGGTGCTGCAGGGCGTTGGCCAGCTCGCCTGCGACGATGCGGCTGTCGGGCCGCTGGGCCACCGCGCGGCGCAGCACGGTCTCGGCCCGCCGCATGTCCCCCACCTGCATGAGCAGGTTGGCGTAGTCGGTGCGGTGCAGCACCCCCTCGGGGTGCAGCTTCTCGAGCTCGGCATAGGCGGCCAGGGCGCCGGGGATGTCCCCCAGGCCCTTGAGCACGCTGGCCAGGGCCCGGATGCCGGGCACGTAGTCGGGCCGGTCGGCCAGGCCCTGCACCAACAGCCGCTGGGCCTCGGGCGCGTGGTAGTCCTTGCTCTGGAACCGCCAGACCTCCTCGTGGGCGATGCCCAGCCGGATCTTCTCCTCCACCGGGTCCATGGGCACGGTGCGCGACGGCTTCAGCGCGTCCACCAGCTCCAGCGCGAAGGGCTTGGGCGGGGCGTCCTCGTCGCCCAGCTTCCGGCGGATCAGGTGGTCGGTGAAGCTCACGTGGGGGATGTCGCTGGTGCCGCCGTGCTTCATGTGGCAGCGGGCGCAGTCGTCCCCCTCCCTGGCGCCGTGGGCGTCGCCGCAGTCGGTGGGCTTGTGGCACTGCACGCAGCCGCCGTAGCGGGGCTTGCCGGCGCTGGTGGGCAGGTGTGGATCGTGGCAGGTGGTGCAGGTGAGCTTGCCGTCGCTCTTCAGGAAGCACTGACTCATGCCCAGCCGCTCGCCGTGGCTGGCGATGCGGAAGTCGGCCCCCCCGCCCTTGGCGTACGCGAAGATCTGCATGTAGTCGCCCAGCGGCGTACGCGGGTCGAAGGCGTCCCAGCGCTGCCCCTCGCGCAGCAGGCGTGTCTCGCCCTGCAGGTGGCACTGCTGGCAGATCTCGAGCTGGCGCTGGTTCGTCTCGTACTTGGGGTTGAAGATGGTGGGATCGGGCTGGCCCTCGGCGGGGTCCTTGCCATCCAGCCGCGCGGTGACGTGAGCCTGCCCGTTGCCGTGGCAGCGCTCGCAGCCGATGCCCTCGGCGAAGGGGGCCTGGTAGCCCGCCATGGTCTCGTCGCGCAGCGGCGAAAGGCCGTTGTGGCAGAAGCTGCACTCGGCCTTGATGGGCCGGTCGAACCGCATGTGTCCGCGGTGCTGGTAGCCCGGGCTCATGTCCCAGATCTTGCGCCGCGAGTACCAGGTCAGGGGCAGCTCCACCAGCTCACCCTCCTGCTCGCCGATGTAGGAGCGGGTGTGGTTGCCCGAACCCACCACGTACAGGACCTCGACGGCCCGGCGGTAGGTGCCGTCGGCGGTGAACTCCGCCTGCCACCAGCGGCCCTGGTCATCCACATAGGCCTGGTACAGCACCCCCGTCTCGGGGTGCTTCACCGTCGCCTTCTTCGGGTCGAAGTCCTCGATGGGCGGGCGCGAGCCGGGCCTGTAGAGCGAACGCCCCATGCCCGTCTTGCGGAACCCCTCGACATGGTCGGGGTGGCAGTCCGCACAGGCCTCGGGGCCCGGGCCGTTGGTGAACCCCGGCCGGGCTGGCTCGGCCACGGCGGGCAGCACCGTGAGCTGCTCGGGCGGTGGCCCCTCGTGCATGCGGTACGCCGGGCCCGAGGGGGCGGCGCTCGCCGCGGCGCTGGCCGGAGCGCCCACGGACCCCGGTGAAGCGGCGGGCGGCCCGGCCGGCTTGCCCCGACTGCAGCCCAGCGCGGCCGCCAGGCACGTCACCCACCAAAGCCGTCGCCAGTGCCCCGCCATGGGCGCCTCCTGCGATCCGTCGAAGGCGCGAGGTTAGCACAGCCATCGTCCGCGCCCGCACCCGCGCACGCCGGACGGCGCAATCGAGCACGGCCGAAAAAAAGTGACCGAGCAGGCTAAGATTCGCCCCCGGGCGTGACACCAGGGCGCCGGGCGCGGGGCCGGTGGGCCGCGATGCCCCCTGGAGGCTCGGGCGGGGATCTCCCCATGGCATGTGCCATTCTCTGCCTGGGTTCCGAGCTTGGCGTCCCCCCGGCGCTGGGTAGAGTCTCTCCAGGGGGCAACTTCTGTCGGGGCCCATCGGCCGCGCCCTTTCGCCCCGCCTCTCGGCAGCGGCGCGGTCACGCCACAGCCCCCCAAACCCGAGTCTCAGCGATCGCGCCAACCCGGCAGACCGGGCCAGCTCAACCCGCGGGGGTCGGGCGTCGCTCCGGGCACGGCCCGCGGCCCGATCCGCCAGCGGCGCGCGCCCCATGGGTGAACCGCACCAGGCAGGCGTCGTCCAGCCGGCCCGCGGTGCGGACGCCGGTGCAGACATCGACCCCGTCGGGGCACACCGCCCGCACCGCCGCCTCGACGTTGCTGGCCCGCAGGCCCCCGGCCAACCACAGGAAGCGATCGGGCACCGCGTCACGGATCTGGCGGCTGACGGTCCAGTCGTGCACCACCCCGGTGCCCCCCAGGCGGCCGCCGTTGACGTTGCCGGAGTCGAGGATGAGGCCGTCCACCCAGGGGGCGACGGCACGGGCCAGGTCGACCGCCTCGGGCCCTGCGACGTGCACCGACTGCCAGAGCAGCCAGTCGGAACGGCGGCGCCGGAGCGCGCGGAGAGTGTCGAGCACGGGCCGGTTGACGAGCTGCAGGGCGTCCACCGGCAGGTGGCCATGGTGCGTCAGGATGGCGTCGGCGTCGATGAGGGGGGTGAGCACGGCCGTACGCACGCCCAGCGGGACCCGGGCGGCCATGCGCACGATGGCCTCGTCGCTGACATGGCGCACCTTCCGAGCCTGGGAGGAGACGAACCCCAGCGCGTTGGCGCCGGCCGCGACCGCCGCGTCCACCTCTTCGTCGCTGCTGATGCAGCAAATCTTGATCTGCACGGCCACGCCTCCTGCCCACCGGCACCTTGCCGGCCGCCGGCGCCCAGGGCAAGCCCGCGCGCCCCCTGGCATTGATCCCCGGCGGCCCCTGCCCCACAGTCGCGGGCATGCACGTGAACGCAGTGATCCTGGGGAGCGCCTTCGACGAGCCGAGCCTGGCCGGGGTGCCGCTGCACGCCGTCGAGGTGCCCACCCGCGCGGGCCCTGCGGTGCTGCACCGGGTGGGCGACGGGCCCGGCTGGGCGCTGGTGCGGCATGGGCTGCCCCACCGCTACCTGCCGCACCAGATCCCCTGGCGTGCGCAGGCCCTGGCGCTGGCCGAGGTGGGCGTGGGTGCCCTGCTGATCACCAGCTCCGTGGGTGTGATGGATCCCACGCTGCCCCTGTTCCAGCCCCTGCTGGTGAGCGACCTGCTCATGCCCGACAACCGGCTGCCCGACGGCACCGCGTGCAGCGTCTACCCTGAGCCGACGCCGGGTCAGGGCCACCTGGTGCTGGACGAGGGTCTGTGCAGCGTGGCGCTGGGCGCCCAGGTTCGCGCGCTGGCGGCGGCCGAAGGGTGGCCCGTGGCGGGCGAGGCGGTGTTCGCGTACGTGGGCGGGCCCCGGTCGAAGACGCGGGCCGAGAACCGCTGGTGGGCGGCCAGCGGCGCGCAGATCAACTCCATGAGCGTGGGCCCCGAGCTGGTGCTGGCCAACGAGCTGCAGATCCCCACCTGCGCGGTGGGTGTGGGGCACAAATACAGCGGCGCCCCGGGGCGCAGCCAGCCCATGGACGTGCCGGCCCTGAAGCGGTCGCTGGTGGATGCCCGCGCCGCCACTGCCCGGCTGGCCCTGGCCTTCGTGCAGCGGGCCGAGCCGGTGCCCTTCCGCAACGCCTTGTACCGCTACGACGGGACCCCCGATTGACCGCCCCCACCCTGTGGTGCGTGGACGACGACGTGCCGCCCGAGACGCTGAGCTTGCTGGCGGCGGCCGCGGCGAGCCAGGGCGTGGGCTGGCAGGTGGTGCGCCCGGGCGATCCCCTCCCGCGCCCGGCCGCCGGGGACCTGCTGTTCCGGCCAGCGGTGTCGCCGGCCGCCATGGCCCTGGAGCGGCGGCTCTGGCGCGCGGATCTACACACCTTCTGGGCCACCACGGATGGGCCCTGGGCGGTGCCGGCCTTCCCCCCCACCCTGCTGACCCGCGCGGGCGCAGCCGTGCCCGCCTGGGCCGATCTGCCCAGCGCCGCGCCGGCCGCCCTGGACGCCGCGGAGGCTGCGGTCGGGCCGCCGCCCTGGGTGGTGAAGATCCCGGGGCACGCGGGCGGGCACGGGGTGTTCCAGGTGGACAGCCGCCCGGCCCTGAGCAGCCTGACCGACTACCTGCTGGGCGAGGGCCAGACGCCCTGGCTCATGGCCTTCGCGCCCGGCGTCCACTGGCGGGTGGTGGTGGTGGGCGACCGGGCCGTGGCGGCGTACCCCAACCCGGTGCGACCGGGGGACTTCCGCACCCAGGGCACCGAGGATCCGCGCCAGGTGGTCGACCGGGTCCCGGCGGCCCTCGCGCAGGCCGCGATCACCGCTTGCAGCGCGCTCGGCGTGCGCCACGGGGGGGTGGATCTGGTGGTGGCCCCGGGCCGACCGCCGGTGGTGCTGGAGACCAACTTCCCTTGCTACTTCGCCCACGCCGAGGTGCTCGCCGGGGTGCCGGTGGCCGCTGCCATGGTGGCCTGGCTGCGGGCGGCGCCCCCCCCAGCGGCGCCGGCCGCCTCAGGGCCGATGGACCGTCCAGCGGGCCCGGTGTGGCTCATCGACGACGAGGGGGCCCCGTACAACGCCGAGCTCCTGGCCGAGGCGACCGTGGCGGCCGGGCGCGGGCTGCGGCGCCTGGCGGTCACCAACGGCGCGCCGGGCCCACCGCCCGCCGACGCCGAAATCCTGCGTGCGGGCTGGAGCGTGGCCGCCTGGCGCCTGGCCTCGGTCCTGGGCGCGGTGCCGGCGCACCAGCCCTCCCTGCTGGCGTTGACCGAGGCAGACGCTGCCCTCCCCGTTCGGTGGCGCGCCCTCTGGGCCGGGGGGGCGGTGCTGGGCTGGATCCCCGTGGCAGACGAGGCCGGCGAACCGCCCGACGTCGCGGCGCTGACGCAGACGGTGCAGGTCGCCGCCGCCCGCGCCCGGCGACCTTGGCTGCAGGTGGAGCTTGCCGGCCCGCCCAGGGCGCCCGTGGCCGTGGGCCTGTACCACCCGCCCGACCTGGCCAGCTTCCCCGAGCCCGTCGCCCGGGCCGCCGCCGCCGCGCGGGTCGCGTTGACCGCCTGGACGCCGCGGCCTACCGTGGGCGGTGACGATGAGGAGGGGTGGCGATGAACCCGGCCCAGGAGCAGCTCCGCAAGCAACAGCTCGCCCGGCAGGCCCAGCAGGCCCAGGCCGAGCACCAGCGCAGCGCCCACCAGGAGGCCGCCCAGAAGGCCAAGGCCGCCGAGACCCGCCGCAAGCAGGAGGCCCACGCGGCCCGCGAGGGGCAGCACAAGCAGCAGGCCGAGATGCACCGGCTGCAGCACCAGCAGCAGGTGGCCCAGCGGCTGCCCGATCAGCGGGCGCACGAGCAGCAGGCCAAAGAGGCTGCCATCCAGCTCCGCCAGGAGAAGCACTTCAAGAAGACCCAGCTCGAGGCCGATCAGGCGGCCGCCATCGCCGTGCGGGAGCGCGAGAAGCTGGGCAAGACCCCGGGCTGAGCCGCCCGGCCCCCCGCCCGACCGCGGCCCCGAGCCCGGGCCGCCGCTCCTCAGAGCGAGCGCACGAGGCGGAAGCCCAACCACTGGTGGCGGGCCTCCAGGCGCACGCTGAAGCGGCTGGCCACCCGGCAGCCCGCCTCGGCGGCCTCGTAGCAGCCCCCCCGGGCTACCCGGGGCGCCTGGGCGCCGGCGTCCACCTCGAAGGGCTCGGTGGTCCACTCGCGCACGTTGCCGCCCATGCCGCGCACACCATAGGGGCTCAGATCGTCCGGGTAGGCGTCCACCGCCACCAATGGGCGCTGGGCGGGGGCCGAGTCGCGCATCTTGCACCAGGTGGGATCCAGGTGGTTCCCCCACGGGAAGCAGCGCCCGTCCACGCCCCGGGCCGCCTTCTCCCACTCCGCCGCGGTGGGCAGGCGCCAGGGCAGGCCGGTGTGCTCGGCCCGCCAGCGGGCGTAGGCCTGGGCGCACTCGAAGTCGATCATCACCACCGGCAGCCGGGTGTTCCAGGTGTAGGTGTGATCGGCCGCGTCGCCGTTGATGCGGGGCGCCCAACGGATGGCATCGGCCTCGCGGCCCGCCTGCACCAGCGCGTGGATGAACTGCAGGTAGGCCCCGTTGGTGACCGGATCCCGCTCGATCACGAAGTCGTCCACCCAGGCGGTCTGGCTCCGCAGCCCATCCACCGCAGCGGGATCGCCGCCGAGCAAGGCCGGGCCCGCCGGCACGAACACCTCGTCGGGCCCCACCGCGTCCGCAGGGGGCAGGCGCACGGGCCGCTCGCCCTGTTCGCCGGCCCGCCGTCCGTCCCAATGGCGGCGCCGCTCCACGTGCACGGGGTAGTCCACCGTGGCGCACCCCGGCGCGCTCAAGCGGATCAGGTAGCTGCCGCTGGGCAGGCGCAGGCGGCTGACGGGGCGCTCGGTCAGCGCGCGCACCGGCTCGGGCCGGGCACGGCGCCCCTCGGCCACCACCCGGAACAGCTCGGCCGCCGCGTCGGGCGGATCGGTGAGCAGCGACAGGCGACCCTCGTCGGCCAGGTAGGCCAGGTACTCCTCGCGCTGGCTCGAGGTGGCCGGCAGCGCCGAGGCGTGGGTCCGCAGCAGGCTCGCGTAGCGAATCGTCTCGGCCTCGTCGCGCTCGGCTTCGGCCGCCGCGTGCCGGTCCTGGTACAGGCGCGCCAGGCGCCCATGGGCCTCGGGCAGCTCGGGCACGTGGCTCAGGGCCGCCCGCAGGCGCTCCTCGCGCAGCACCTCGGCCTGTGCCGCGGCGCGGGCGCTGGCCTCGGCCTCCTCGGCCTTGGCCCAGGCGGCGTACTTCTGGGCCACGGGCGCGTAGGGCGGCAGCCCGGCCAGCATGCCCTGGGCCGCGCGGCGGGCCTCGCGGGCCGCCTGGCGGTGCTCGGCGATGGCGGGCACCAGCGCGTCGGCCTCGCGCACCAGGCGCAGCGCGTCCGTGCGCTTGCGCGCCCCCTCCAGCCACTCGGCCACGGCCGTCGCCAGGGCGCCCGCGTCCGGGAAGCGATCACCCGCCGCCTGGGCCATGGCCTTGTCGCAGATATCCGCGAGCGGCTGCGGAATGGGGAGATCCCCCTCGAGCGGGCGCCGCCGCCCCAGGATCACCTGCATCATCACCGCCAGCGGCTTCTCGCCCTCGAAGGGGTAGCGCCCGGTGAGGATCTGGTAGAGCACGGCCCCCAGCGAGAACACGTCGCTGGCCGGGCTGAGCGCGGCCAGATCGCCGCGGGCCTGCTCGGGCGGCATGTACATGGGCGTGCCCACGGCGTCGCCCGTGCGCGTCTCCAGGGGCGAGCCCTCCTGCAGGCTGCGCCGCTGGATGATGTGCTCGGGATCCACCAGGGTGGCGTCCTCGTCGGTGGGTACGAGCTGGCCCAGCGGCTTGGCGATGCCCCAATCCATCACCAGCACCTCGCCGAAGGCGCCGATCATGATGTTCTCGGGCTTCAGGTCGCGATGGATCACCCCCCGGCTGTGGGCGTAGGCCATGGCCTCGCAGGCCGAGTGGAACCAGCCGACGATCCGGTGCAGCGTGGGCGGCTTCAGGTCGGGCGGGGGATCGCCGTGCAGCGCCTGGATGTGCTTGGTGAGGGTCCGCCCCCGGACCCGCTGCATGGTGTAGTACAGGCGGTCATCGTCCAGGCGCCCGATGCCGTGCACGCTCACGATGCCCGGGTGCTGCAGCTTGGCGGTCAGCCGCGCCTCTTCGATGAAGCGCATCACGGCCTCGGCGCCCACCTCGCGGCCGTCCACCTTCTTCAAGGCCACCCGGCGGTCGAGCACCGGATCGCGCACCTCGAGCACCTCGCCCATGCCGCCCTGGCCGAGCTTGCTCACCCGCTCGTAGCCGTCCAGGTCGTCGGGGTGATCCGCGGCCCGCTCCAGCACCATGGGCTTGAGCCCGAAGGCCTCGGCCAGCAGGGCGTGGCGATCGGGGGCCGGCCCCCGATGACCCCCCGCTTGATCGGTGCTGATCAGGGTGTCCAGGGTGCCCAGCACCGGCGGGATCACGAGCGCCTCGCGGGCGCGGCTGGCCAAGGCGGGGGGCAGGCTGCCGAGCACCGCCTCGCGCTTGGGCGGCGGCAGGCTCTGCAGGGCCTCGAGCAGGGCGTCAAAGCCGGCCAGATCCTGCATCAGACGCCCCCCCCTTCGATGGAGCGCCGCACCCGCTCGCACCGCTCGGCGTAGTCGCGGGCGGCGGGATCGGCGGGGTCCAGCGCGCGGCACACCTGGAACAGGCGCTCCGCTTCGCCGAAGGCCCGGTCGTGGAAGGCGCGCACCGCCCGCTCGAAGATGGGCCGGGTGGCCTCCTTGGCCGCCACGGCGCCCTGGGGATCGGCGTCGTAGATCTCGAAGACGGGCTGCCCGTGGATCTCGTCGATGTGCCGCATGCGGTGACCAGCCGCCCGCAGCACGGGCTCGGCCTCGCCCGCCACCAGCACGCCGGCCCGCAGCCGCTTGGTGCGCGCCTCGAGGGCGCTGGCCGCGTTCACCGCGTCGCTGATGACGGTCGTGTCCAAGCGCCGCTGGTTGCCCACGGCCCCCAGCACCAGCTCGCCCGTGTGGACGCCCACGCCCAGGTGGACCGGCGCGCGGCCCACCGCCCGCCGGGCCTCGTTGAACTCGGCCACGGCCCGCTGCATGTCCACCGCGGCGGCCACGGCGTCGGTGAAGGCGCCGGGGAACAGCGCCATCACCGAGTCGCCCATGTACTTGTCCACGAAGCCGCCGTGGCGGGTGATGGGGGGCTCCAGCACCGACAGCCAGCGGTTGACGAACCGGAAGCTGTCGGTGGGATCCCAGCCGCGGGTCAGCGCGCCGAAGCCGTGCATGTCGGCAAACAGCACGGTCATGCGCTGGGCCTTGGCGTCGCCCGGCTGCACCTCGGTGAGCGAGTCGCGCCCCAGGGCCTGCATGAAGGCGTGGGGGACGAAGCGATCGGCGGCCCGGTTGAAGCGGCTGAGGGTCAGGTGGGTGCGCAGGCGGGCGATGAGCTCCGGCCCGTCCACCGGCTTGGTCACATAGTCGTTGGCCCCGGCGCCCAGGCCGGCGATCAGGTCGCCCGTCTGGTTCTTGGCCGTCAACAGCAGGATGGGCAGCGCCACCCCATGGCGGGTCTGCCGGATGGCCTCGGTCACCGCCAGGCCGTCCAGGTCGGGCATCATCACATCCAGGATGATCGCGTCCACCTCGAGCCCGCCGTTGAGTCGGTCGAGCGCCGCGCGGCCGCCCAACGCCGTGTGCACCGTGAAGCCCTGCGGCTGCAAGTGCTGCAGCACCACCTGCAGGTTCACGGGCTCATCGTCCACCACCAGGATCCGTGCGCCGTCCCCCGGCCGGGGCTGGTCCCCCACGGGCTCCAGCACCACCGTCTGGGGCTTGCCCGCGGGCTTGACGCTGCGCCGAGGCGTGCGCGCCGCCAGGTGATCGACCCCCTGGGCCACGGGGAGCGTGAACCAGAAGGTGCTGCCCTGCCCCGGCACGCTGCGCACGCCGATCTGGCCGCCCTGCGCCTCGACGAGCTGCCGCGCGATGGGCAGCCCCAGGCCCGTGCCTCCCCGGGCCGTGTCCACGTCGGCGTCGCCTTGATCGAAGGCCTGGAAGATCCGCTCGTGCAGGCCCGCGTCGATGCCCGGGCCGGTGTCGGTCACCTCAAAGCGGATCCGCTCGCCCTCCACCTGGGCCCGCACGGTGATCTGACCCTCGTCGGTGAACTTGGCCGCGTTGCCCAGCAGGTTCAGCAGCACCTGTTCCAGCCGGTCCTCGTCAGCGAGCACCAGCGGCAGATCCCCGGGCAGCGTGTCGCGCACCGCCAGCCGCTTGGCGTCCAACAACGGCCGCAGGATGGCCACCGCGCGGTCCACGACCCCCACGGCCTCGACCGGCGCCAGGTGCACCGTGAGCGCGTCCTCCCGCAGGGCCGAGAAGTCGAGGATGTCGTTGATCAGCGAGGCGAGCCGCCGCCCGCTCGACACGATCATGTCGAGGTTCTGCGTCACGCCGGGCCGCAACTCGCCCTGCGCGCCGTCCAGCAGGCTGCGGGCCAGCCCGATGATGCCGTTGAGCGGGGTCCGCAGCTCGTGGCTGGTCTTCGCCAGGAACTCCTCGCGCAGGCGGTCCACGTGGGTGAGCTGCCGGTTCTGGATCGCCAGCCGCTCGGCGGCCTCGCGGGCGGCCTTGAGCAGGATGGCGTTCTGCAGGGCCGTGGCGCCCTGCCGGGCCAGCGCCTGCACCAGGCGGGCCCGCGCCTCGGTAAACACCCCGCTGGCCAGGTTGTTCTCGAGGTACAGCACCCCCAGCCGGCCCCCCTGGTGCACCAGGGCCACGCACAGCACCGAGCGCACGCCCCGCGCCTGCACGTCGGGCGACCCCGCGAACCGGCTGTCGGCGGCGTCCTCGCACACCACCGTCTCGCCGGTGCGGGCCACGTAGTGCACGAGATCCAGCGGCACCCCGGCGAAGTGATCCAGGGCCACCGCCTGCATGACCTCGGTGGCCTCGGGCCGGGCCTCGGCAGCCACCAGCAGCTCGCCCTCGCGATCGAGCACCAACACGCCGCGCTCGGCGGCGGCGTTCTCGATGACGATGCGCATCAAGGCCGCGAGCAGCCCATCCAGATCCCGCGCGGCCCCCAGGGCCTCGTTCGCCGCCAGCACGGCGCCCACGTCCAGCGTGGGCCCCGCCACAACCTCCTGCTGGGCGCCCAACACGTCGGCGTGGGCCTGCCACAGGGCGTCCGCCGCGCCGGCCGCGCCCCACTCCCGCAGGGCGCGCACGGCCTCGCGCAGGTGCCCGCGCGCCGGCACCACCCGCCCCGCCACCAGGTGGAACAAGGCCGCCCGGTGCTGGATGAGGGCCTCGTCGTGCACGAAGCCTGCGGTCTGCGCCGTGTGCGCGGCCCGGCCGTAGCCGTCCATGGCGCCGCCCACATCACCCGCGAGGGCCGCCCGCTCGGCGCGGGCCCAAAGCAGCCGGTGCATGTGGTTGGCAGGCGCGGTCTCGGCGAAGGCGGCCAGCAGACCCAGATCGGCCTCCAGCCGGGCCAGCAGCGCGTCGCGCGCCTCGCCCTGGGCTGCCGCCGCCGCCGCGGCCACCGCCACGGCCCGGTAGGTCACCGCCGCCGGGAAGGCCACCGCCGGCGCCACCGCCGGATCCGCCAGGGTCTCGGCCGCCGCGTCCAGAGCCGCCAGGGCGTGGGCCGGCTCGCTGAAGACCAGCCCCAGCAGCGCCTCAGCGCAGGCCATGTAGGCCGTGATCACGGGCGGCGCCTGCGCGACGATGGGCCGCATCGTCGGGGCATCGAAGCGGGCACCCTCCAGCCGGGCGGCGTGCTCGCCCCCGGCCCGCAGGTTGGCCACCACCTGCCCCCAGATGCCCGCCGATATGGCCGCCAGATCCTGCCCGTGGTGCAACAGGCCCGTCACCGTGGGCGCGAAGTCGGCGTCCATCCGGTCCAGCGACTCGCCCGCCAGCAGCCGCACCATGTAGCGGGTGTTGGCGCAGTAGCCGTAGACGTTCGGATCCCCCAGCTCCAGCGCCCGGCGGGCGCCCGCCGCCAGCTCCACCGCCGTGCGGGTGAAGGGCTGCTTCCAGTGGTGGATGAAGGCCAGGTACTCCACCAGGCCGCCGGTGAGCCCCTGGGGTACGTCGCGCCGCCGCAGGGCCTCGCTCATCTGCCCGACGAGCCAGCCCGCGTCGTACTGGCCGCTGGCGCAGAGCATGATCCCCAGGTGGCTGAAGGCCGCGGCCGATCCGGGCGCCACGCCGTGGCTCAGGGTCAGGTCCACCACGTGCAGAGCCGCCGAGGGGTGCATCTCGCGCAGCCCCATGGCCATGGCGGGCAGACCGCTGCCGAGCACCTGCGAGGTGGCCACCACCGCCGGATCGGTGGCGTTCTCGAGCGCCTGCACCCCCGCGGGGCCCAGCGCCATCACCCGGTTCATCGTGGCGCCCAGCCGCGCGAACAGGTCCTCTGGTCCGGTGGGCACCGGGACGGGGTGGCCCAGATCGGCCGCGGTTGCCAGCACCAGCCGGCCACCGTCCGCCAGCCGCAGCTCGTTGATGAGCAGGTGGGCTCGCAGGCCGTACACGCCCACCCGATCCAGCGCCGTCCGAGCGTGGCCCTCGACCTCCTGCGCCAGGGTCTGCGCCCCGGCCACGTCGCCGGCCAGCCGCAGGGCGTCCGCGAGCCCCAGGTTCACCGCCAGGGTCAGCGGGTAACAGGCGGTCCAGCCGGTGTCGGCGAGCAGCTCCCGGGCGGCCTGGAAGTGTCCCTGGGCGAGCTCGTGCGCGCCCGCCGCGCGGGCTCGCCCAGCGGCCCGGGCCAGCACATCGGCCGCCTGCTGCCGCTCGGCCGCCGCCTGCAACGCCGGGGCGCCCTTGGCCAGGTGGTCGGCCACGTCGAACAGCAGACCGTCGTCGGCCTCGGGCAGCCGCGGCATGAGACGTCGCGCCAGGGCCAGGTGCAGCGCCGTCCGCTCCCGCTCGGGCAGCAGCGACCGCGCGGCCTCTTGCACGCGATCGTGCACGAAGCGGTACTGGCTGCCCGCACCCGCCGCCTCGGGGCGCAGCGCCGCCTCGCCCAAGGGCAACAGCAGCCCCTGCCGAACCGCCGGCGCCAGCCCGCGGGCCACCATCTCGGGGGGCAGGTGGCGCACCTCGGCCAGCGCGTCCACGGCCACCACGCTGCCCACCACCGCGGCCTGCACCAGCAGGGCCCGCGACACGTCGGGCAGCCGGCGGATGCGCCCGGCCATCAGCTCCACCACGTTGTCGGTGATGTCGGCGGCCGCGATGGCCGCCAGGTCCCACCGCCAGCGGTGGGCCGCCTGGTCGCGGCTGAGCAGGCCGTCCTCGTGCAGGGTCTGCAGGAAGCGCCCGACGAAGAAGGGGTTGGCCCCTGTCTTCTGGCCCACCAGCTCGGCCAGGGGCGCCACCAGCTCGGGCGTCTCGCCCACCGCCGCCGCCACCAGCGCCGCCACCGCGGGCACGGCCAAGGGCTCCAACCGCACTGTCTGCAGGGTGTGGCCACGCGCCGTGAGCGCGGCCTGGAGCGCCCGCAGCGGGTGGTCGTCGTCCAGGGAGTCGTCGCGATGAGCCCCCA
Source organism: Myxococcales bacterium (assembly GCA_020633555.1). GTDB lineage: Bacteria > Myxococcota_A > Bradymonadia > UBA7976 > UBA1532 > JACKDL01. Next base: position 22,975 of record JACKDL010000050.1, read on the forward strand.
CCACGTGCAGGGCCAGCCCGGCCTCGCCCTGCAGCAGGCGCTCCACCAGCGCCAGCGTGGCCCCGTCGGCCCACTGCAGGTCGTCCAAGGCAAGCACCACCGGGTGCTCGGGCCGCGCCAGCACCGCCAGCACCGCCGCCAGCGTGCCGGCCAGACGGACCTGGGCGGCCTCGGGCGCCAGGCCGGGCACGGGGGCCACGTCGCCCACCAGGTGCTGCGCCGCGGGCACCAGATCCACCAGCACCCGCCCGTTGGGCCCCAGGGCCTCGGCGAGTCCGGCCGCCCAGCCATCCACCTCGGCGGACGGGCGCGTCAGGGCCTGCGCCATCAGCTCGCCCAGGGCGTCCGCGAGCACCGCGTACGGGCGGTCGCGCTCGTAGCGACGGGCCTTGCCCGCACAGAAGAAGCCCTGGCGACCGGCGACCAGCGGCTTCAGCTCCGCCACCAGCCGGCTCTTCCCGATGCCGGCGGGCCCGCCCACCAGGGTGAGCTGGGGTGCCCCGGACGCGGCCGCCTCGAACGCCGCCCCGAGCACCGAGAGCTCGGCGTCTCGGCCATACAGCGCTTGAGGGATCTGGAAGCGGTCGCTGAAGGTGTGCCCCGTGGGGCTGAAGTCCGAGAGGGTGCCCATGGCCAGGGCCTGGCGCGCGGTGGCCAGGTCCGACAGCAGGCCCGCCGCCGTCTGGTAGCGATCCTCGGGCGCCTTCGCCAGCAGGCGCTCCACCAGATCCGCCACGCCCCGCGGGGCCTCCAGCCGCGCCGGACGCCGGGCCACGTGGGCGTGCACCCAGCCCGAGGGGTCATCGGCCTGCAGGGGCAGCGCCCCCGCGAACTGCTCAAAGAGCAGCACCCCCATCGCGTACAGATCGGCCCGCTGATCCACCACCCGGTTCAGGCGCCCGGTCTGCTCGGGGGCCAGATAGGGCAGCCGGGCGCCTGCGGCGCTGGGGTCCACCGGCGGGACGGTCCCGGCGGCGCTCAGCCGCGTGGCCTCATCGAACCCCGACAGCCAGCACTGCCCCTCGGGCGAGATCCAGATGGCGTCCGGCCCGAGCGCGCGGTGAATCACCCCCGCCGCGTGCACCTCGGCCAGCGCCGCCACCAGCGCCTCGGCCCGCGCCAGGAAGGCGTGCAGATCGCCCACCACCGGCTCGGCCAGGCTCAGCGGGCGCTGCCCGTCGTGGGCCACCGCCAGCGTGGGGCGCCCGTCGAGCACCTGGGTGGCCAGCGGCCGCAGCACCGCGGAGGCGGGGAGCGCGGCCGCGATGGCGCGGGCGTTCGTGAGGGCTGCGCGCTCGGAAGGATCGTCCGCGGCAGCGAAGCGCAGCAGCGCCGGCACGCCGTCCGGCAGCACGCCCCGCCGCAGGGGCCCGGCGTAGGGCGCCGGGAAGGCTGCGGCCAGGGTGGTGAGCGAAGCGGACAAAGGCGTTACAGTCCAAGGGGCTGGCACGGAACGCGGAGCTTAGCACCGAATGTCGCCCACGGTGAGAGGACAACGAATCGCCGCCACCTGCCTGGCGCTGCCGGGGTCTCCGGTGACCACCGAGACCCTGATCCGGCAGGCCATGCCCGAGCGCGATCCGGTGGACATGGCCCGGCGCATCGGCATCGACGCGCGGCACTTCGCCGACCCCGGCGACACCGTGGCCGAGATCGGCGCAGCCCTGCTGCGGACCGCCCTCGACCAGGCCGGGTGGGCGCCGCACACGCTCCAGCGCCTGATCCTCGTGAACAGCCACGGGGGCGACCACCCCATCCCCGCCACCGCCAACGCAGTGCTCGAGGCCGCCGGCATCCGGCACACGTGCGGGGCCTTCGACCTGAACAACGCCTGCACCGGCTTCGTGACCGCGCTGGACCTGGCGGCCCGGCTGGTGGCCACCGGGCTCGAGCGGGTGGCGGTGCTGACGGTGGAGCTGCTGTCGAAGTGGATCGACGCCAGCCAGCCGCGGGCCCTGGTGGTGCTGGGCGACGCCGGCGCCGCCTGCCTGGTCGAGGCCGGTCCGCCCGGCGCGGGCCTGCTGGCCGCCGACTTCGGCAACGACGGCGAGAAGCTGCCCTCCGTGACGCTCCAGCACGGCGTGGCCGAGCGCATCACCTTCGGGGTACCTGGGCGGGCGTTCTTCGACTACGCCCTGGAGGGCATGCTGCGCAGCGCGCAGACCGTGCTGACCCAGGCCGCCCTGGACTCGACCGAGGTGGACTGGTTCGTCCTTCACCAGCCCAACGGCGCGCTGTTCGACCGCTTCCTGGAGGTGCTGGCGATCCCGCCGGAACGCACCGTGCGGCTGGTGGACCGCATCGGCAGCGTGGGGGCGGCCTCGGCGGCCTGCGGGCTGGCCGAGCTGCGGGCCACCCGCCCGCTGCGCCCCGGGCAGACCGTCCTGTTCGTGGCGGTGGGCGCGGGGGCCAGCCGGGGGGCGCTGCTGTGGCGGCTGTGACGACAGCGGCGGCCGCAGGGCCCCTCAACGATCGGGCCGGGCGCGCCGCGGTGGCCGCCTGGACCGCCGCCTTCGCCGGCCTGCGCCGGTGGCACCGCTACCAAGTCCATGGCCTGGACACCCTGCTGGGCGCAGAGCCCTTCCTGGTGGTGGGCTATCATGGGCGCCCCATCGCCCACGATCTGATCCTGCTGCAAGAGGCCATCCACGCCCGCAAGGGCTACCGGCCCCACGCCATCGTGCACCGGACCCTGTACGAGCACCCACTGAGCGCGCCGCTGTTTCAGGGGCTCGGCATGCTGCCCGGCGACGGCCCCGAGTTGGACGCCGCGGTGGCCCGGGGCGAGCACATCATCGTCACCCCGGGAGGCACCCGCGAGGGGCTGCGCAGCGTCCGCCACCGCCACCGGGTGTGTTGGGGGCAGCGCGTCGGCTACCTGCGGCTGGCGCTGCGGCTGGGCTTGCGCATCGTACCCGTGGCGGCCCACGGCACCGACCACGCCTTCCTGGGCCTGAACGACGGCGAGGCCACCGCCCGCCGCCTGCGGCTGCCCCCCGGCTACCCGGCGTGGCTGGGCCTGGGGCTGGGCGGCGTGTGGCCGCTGGCCTTGCCCTTCCCCGCGCGCTTCCGCCAGATCGTGGGGGCGCCCATCGACCCGGCGGCGGGTGGGCTCACCGCCGCGGCCGATCGCCAGGCACTGCTGCCGCTGCACGCCCAGGTGATGGCCGCCGTGCAGGCCCTGCTCGACGGCGCCCGCTGAAGGAGGACCCCATGGCCGAACTGCTGGAGATCCTGAGCGACGCCGACCTGGCCGCGCTCCGCGCCGGCTACGACTACACCGTCATGGAGGCGGCCTTCACCGCCTCGGTCATCGCCCCCTATGGGCCCGGCGGCGCCTGGGTGAAGGCCCAGACCGACCACTTCTACGCGCTGGAGCGCATGTCCGGCGAGGGCATGGCGCCGGTGGATCGCGAGCGCTGCGTGCTGGCCATCCTGGCCCCCCGGGGCGGCACCGAGCTGGCCATCCACGTCTACTGGGGGCTGGCCCTGGGCCTGTCGGTGCGCGACCTGCTGGACATCTTCTTCCTGGCCGGCACCTACGGCGGCGTGCCCGCCTACAAGACCGGCCTGGACAGCCTGCGGGCGGTGCTGCCGAAGTTGAAGGCCGCGGTGGACGCCGGCCACGCGGGCACCGCGGCCGTGTTGGGGGCGCTGTTCCGGTGAAGATCACCCTGTGCCTGGCCTTGCTGGCGGTCGGCTGCGCCGCCGAGGAGTCGCCGGTGCCGGCGGCCGAGCGCGAGGTGCCCCGCGGGCGCGACGCCGGCCAACGCTTCGACGCCGGGCTGCGGGACGCGGCGCCGCCTGCCCCGGACGCCGCCCGCCCGAATCCTGCGCTGGACGCTGACCTGGCCGACGCCACCCCGCTGGACGCGGCGCCGGTCGCGGATCGGGGCCCGGCCTCGCCCGACCTGGCGCCGCCCGACCTGGATCAGGGCGCCCCCGACCTGGCCCCCGCGCTCGACCAGGGCCCAGAGCCTGACCAGGCCCCGCCCCCCGACCAGGCCCCGCCGCCCGACCAGGCCCCACCGCCCGACCAGGCCCCACCGCCCGACCAGGGCCCCCCTGAGCCGCCGCCCGCCGTGGCCGGGGCCTGGGCCTGGACCTTCGAGCAGCCCTTCAGCGAGCCCGTGCGCTTCACCAGCCTGGTGGCCCTGCAGGCCGCCCCCGACGGCCGGGTGGCCGGCCTGAGCATCGACCGCTACGGCGTGGCGACCCTGCGCGGGAGCGTCCAGGCCGACGGTACCCTCCAGGCGCGCAAGACCTACGCCGCCGGCCCCAGCGCCCCCGAGCCGGGCGAGGACGCGACGGTGTTCCTGTACGCCGGGCAGGTGCAGGCGGGCGACCCCTTGCGGCTGGTGGACGGCGGCTGGGGCCTGGTGGACCAGCCCCCCGTGGCCGACTGGGAGGGCCGCCGGGCGCCCGCCTTCGACCCGGCCACCCTCGGCGGCGCCTGGACCCTCGAGGCCGACTTCGGCGTGGGCGAGGCGGTGTTCATCGTCAGCGACTTCGGCCAGATTGGCGGCACGATCACCGATCGCGTGGGCGAGGCCACCGTGGACGGCGTGTTCGACCCGGTGACGGGCGCCGTGGTGTTCCGCAAGGCCTACCGGGGCCGCGACCTGGACTGGTGGTACGCCGGCCGGCTCCAGGGCGCCCGGATCATCGACGGCGAATACATGGGCGAGGCCGACGGGTTGTTGCCCGACGAGCAGCCCGGGGTGTGGACGGCGCGCCGCCCGTGAGTGGGATCGGCCGCGAGGAGTTGGGGTGAGCCAGACCAGTCGATCCGCCGGGGGCCAGGCGCCCCTGCTTCGCTTGCTGCCCATCGGGGTGGCCATCCTGGGTACGGCCGCCGCCTTCGCCGCCGCACAGGCGCTGACGCCCGGCCGCTACGCCACGCTGTTGCTGGAGCGCGGCTGGACCCAGCCGGTGACCGTGGGCCTGTTCTTCTGGGGCGTGGGCCATGCGCTCAAGCGCCTGTGGGTGCAGGCCATGGAGCGCCGCGCCCTGAAGATCTGCAAAGTGGCCTTCGTGCGCGACCCCATCCAGCCCCACGCCGCCGGGCCCATGATCCAGCAGCTCGAGCCCCACAAGGACAGCCTGGCCGGCGGCGTGGCGGCGGCGGTGCTCAGCTACTTCCGTTCCCACCGCCCCACCCGTGACGAGGTGGTGGACGTGGCCCACAAGGCCATGGACCAGGCCCGCGACGACGTGGAGCTGGCGTACCGCCCCCTGAACGCCGTGATGTGGTTGCTTCCCCTGTCGGGCTTCGTGGGCACCGTGCTGGGCATGTCGGCGGCCATCGCCAGCTTCGACGGGGTCATCAGCTCCATCGCCGACAACCTCAGCGCCCTGGCGCCCTCGGTGCAGGGCCTGGCCACCGCCTTCGACACCACCCTGCTGGCCCTGGTGGGTGTGATCCCGCTGAAGCTCATGGAGGTGGGCCTGGACGCCCGCGACCAGCGCCTGGTGCGGTCCATCGACGACGCCCTGGGCACCGGCTACGTCCAGCGGCTGGACCTGGCGGGCATCGCCCAGCAGAGCCCGCTGGAGGCCGTGCTGGACCGCTACGCCGAACGGGTGGAGCGCATCGAGCGCGCGGTGGACACCATCGACCAGGTGCTGGGCAGCATCGCCAGCACCCTGGGCACCATGCCCGAGTTCACCCGCGCGCTGAATGAGCTGACCCTGGCCGCCCGGGTGGCCCAGACCCACCTGCCCGAGGCCGTGGCCGAGCTCGAGGCTCTGCGGGCGCAGGGCGAGGCCCCCGTGACCCTGACCCGGGGCCCCGTGGCCCGGCGCGAGGTGCAGACCGTGCCCCGGGCCCCGCACCCCCAGCCGCCGGGCGCCCAGCGCCCCGGCGACACGGCCCCCGAGCGCAGCATCGACCCCACCCTGCCGCGCGCCGTGCGCCGCGACCGCGAGGAGGGCTGGTGAGCCGCCGCCGCCGGGACCGCCAGGCGGGCGAGGCCTTCGGGACCTCGCTCGCCGACATCCTCACCACGGCCCTGGGCTGCGTGGTGCTGCTGTTCCTGGTGGCCGTCACGCAGATCAAGACCAGCCTGAGCGCCGAGAAGTCGGCCCACGCCAGCACCCAGGAGCGCCTGCTGGCCCAGAAGGAGGGCCGCCAGCGCGCCGAGGTGGAGAAGCAGGTGGTGCGCGGCCAGAACTCGGCCCTGGAGCAGGCGCTGGCCGCCGCCAAGGCCCAGGCGCAGGCCGTGGAGGGCGACCGCAACAAGCTGGCCACCGAGCTGGCGGTGGTGCGCGGTGAGCTGGACGCCCAGCGCGAGGCCCTGGCCCGCACCCGCGAGCGCCTGGAGGCCCTGGAGGGCGCCGCCCGCGAGGCCATGAGCGCCCTGGACCCCCACAGCGCCGCGCCCGTGGACGCCATGCTGGTCATCGACGGCACCCAGTCCATGGCCGACAGCCTCGAGACCACCCGCCGCAACCTGCGGGCCACCGTGGCCGCCCTGCGGGTGGTCAGCCCCACCGCCCGGGTGGGCGTGGTGGTGTTCCGCGACAAGCGCGAGCGCAAGGCCCTGCGCCTGCAGGAGCACCCGCTGACCCGCGACGAGGCCGCCTTGGAGGGCTTCCTGACGGGCATCGAGGCCACCAGCACCAGCCGCGACAAGGACCGCCCCGAGTGGCTGTGCGGGGGCCTGGCCGCCGCCGAGAAGGCGGGCTGGCGCCCCAACGCCCTGCGGCTGATGATCGCCGTGTCCGACGCCGCCGCACAGAGCAAGGACGCCCGCCCCTGCCTGGCCGTCGCCGAGCACTTTCGCAAGGCCGGTGGGCGCTTGTCGGTGATGAGCACCAAGCCGGTGGGCTACGGCACCAACAAGGCCGTGACCCGCGAGTACGACCGCGAGGTGCTGCCCCAGCACGCCGCCATCGCCAAGGCCGGCGGCGGCACCCACGTGGGTCAGGCCGAGGCCGACGCCCTGCTGGTCGAGGTGCTGCAGTCGGCCTTCCGCTCGCGCACCACCGACCCTCTTCAGCAGCTCCGCGAGGTGGTGGACCAGCCGCTGACCCCTACCCCGCCGGCGCCCGACCACTCGACGCCCCCGGCGCCCGCCCCCTCGGAAGAGCCCGCCACCCCTCCGGCCCCCGCGCCTGCGGACCGCTCCGAAGACGAGGGCCTGATGGTGGTCCCCCGCGACGACGAATAGGGCGGCCGGGCGTCGAGGCCCTTTGGGTTGCGGGACATGCGCCGTTTTTGCGCCTGGGGGTCAAGGCCGCCGCATACTGTGGCCGGCTTCATCCCCAAAAGGGCCCCTTCATGCGTCGCACCCTGCTCCTCGGCCTTGGCCTCGGGCTGCTCTCCGGCTGCCCCGCCACCGCGCCCATCCCCACCCACGCGCTGCCCCCGCCCTTGCGCCCTCTGGCGCAGAAGATCGACCAGCGCGCGGGCGTGGCCTTGCCCGACGATCCCTTCGGTGATGGCGCCGATCGGCTGATGTACCTGGACCAGAACTGGGCCCCCCTGGAGACCCTGTGGTTCTACTTCGCCGACCAAGGCTCAGTGCTGCTGCCCTACGCCACGCTGGTCAACCTGGAGCAGGCCGACGGCACCGAGCGCTTCGTGGCCCCCGCGAACCTGGTGCGCTACCGCTTCCTGCTCCAGCAGCCCACGCCCAACAACCCCGACGCGCTGCCCGTGGGCTTCGCGAAGCACGAGGGCGACGGCGAGCCCATGGCGGGGCTGACCTGCGCCGCCTGCCACGCCACGCAGATCGTCTACGACCGCACCGCCGTGCGCATCGACGGGGGACCGTCCCTCATCGACATGCTGGGGTTCCTGGAGGGCCTGCGCGACGCCATGGCCGCCACGCTGGCCGATGAGGCGAAGTTCGCCCGCTTCGCCAAAGCCACCGCAGGCGATCGCAGCGCCGCGGCCGTCCGCACCGCCCTGGCGCGGGATCACGCCTGGTTCGTCAGCTATCTGAAGGCCGCCCAGACCACCACCCAGGCCGGCCACGGCCGGGTGGACGCCATCGGGCTCATCTTCAACCAGGTCATCCGCATGACCAGCGGCCCCGAGAACGCGCTGGAGCCCAACGCCCCGGCCAGCTACCCCCTGCTGTGGGACGCCCCCCGGCATGACTACGTGCAGTGGGCGGGCTTCTCGTCGAACGCCGGCCCCGGCTCGCTGGCCCGCAACACCGGCCAGGTGGTGGGTGTGTTCGGGCAGGTGAAGGTGCAGAAGCACACCACCGAGGAGGCCGTGAAGGCGGGCTACGACTCCACCATCGAGACCCACGAGCTGGTGGCCATGGAGGAGGCCCTGCGCAAGCTCACCTCGCCCCAGTGGCCCGAGCAGGTGCTGCCCCCCATCGACCGCGCGCTCGCGAAGACGGGCGAGGCCCTGTATGCCAGGCGCTGCAGCGGCTGCCACGCGCTCATCGACCGCGACGACGCTGATCGCAAGATCACCGCGCAGATGTACTCGGTGGACAAGATCGGCACCGATCCCCTGGCCGTGCAGAACCTGACCACCGCCAAGGCGCCCACCGGCATCCTGGAGGGTGCCTGGCGCTCGGGCGGCCAGGGCACCTACGGCGCCGTGGAGCCGGTGAACACCCTGCTGGGCGATCTGGTGCGGGGTGTACTGGCCCGCAACAAGGTGGCGGTGGTCAAGGCGCTGACCAACGCCAAGCTCAACGGCCAGGGCGAAGAGACGCCCCGCCAAGGCCAGTTCCCCGCGGCGAGTGAAGCCGACCCCGGCGCGCCCCTGCGCACCTACAAGGCCCGCCCCCTGAACGGCATCTGGGCGGCCTCGCCCTACCTGCACAACGGCTCGGTGCCCACCTTGTACGACCTGCTGCTGCCCGCCACACAGCGGCCCCAGACCTTCGCCACCGGCCGCTGGAGCTACGACCCGAAGAAGGTGGGCTATGTGTCCGACTCGGGCCCGTTCACCATCGACACCCGCCTGCCGGGCAACCGCAACACCGGCCACGAGTTCGGCGCCGATCTGGCCGACGGGGAGCGCTTGGCGTTGGTGGAGTACTTGAAGACGCTCTGAGCGCCCCTCGGGTGGGTGCCCTGGAGGTTTGCGCGGGTGGTCACCCCCCTGAATGGCCGCGATCGACGCTGCCTGCAATCCCCCGCCCAGCCCAATGGCTTGCAAGGCGTTGTTTTCAAAGCGGATTCAAGAAATTCCCACAGAAAGACGCGACACCCGCTGCAGCCTGCCGATGGA
>JACKDL010000051.1 GCA_020633555.1 Myxococcales bacterium
CACGCCGAAGGTGAGCCCGCCCGACAGGAACGGGGTGCTGAAGCTCGAGAACACCATGGCCAGCGCGATGATGATCAGCACCTCGATGTAGATCAGGAACAGCGCCTGCAACACCTCGGTGGACAGGGTGCTGACGGTGAACACCATCCCGCCGACGGCCACCCCTGCGGCCAGCAGGCGGCGCAGGCGGTCGATGTGGACCGGCATGTCGCCGCGGGCGGTGGGGTCGAGCTGCCGGGCGCCCACGGCCTGCAGCACGAAGTCCAGGACCCACCAGCCCAGCAGGCCGGCCAGCAGCACCAGCACCGGCGTCAGCGCCTTGTCGATGCTGGCGAACAGCGCCGCCAGCACGGCGCCCATGATGCCGATCTGGATGGCCATGGTGCCCGCCAGCCCCGCGTACTTCCCCAGGAGGAAGCTCGCCCGCGGGATGGGCTTGGGCATGATGGTGTAGACCGTCTTCCGCTCGATCTCTTTGTAGACCAGGTTCACGCCCACGAAGATCGAGATCAGCACCGCGAAGGACGACGTGAGGAACAGCCCCACGTCCTTCATCAAGCGCACCTCCTCGTGCAGCGACGCCGAGCTGACCGCCAGGGTCATCAGCAGCATGCCGATGGCGAACAGCACCAGGGCGAAGAACACCCGGTTGCGGATGGCCTCGCGGAACGTGTTCAGGGCGATGGCGATGATCTGGCTCACGGCGCCTCCTCGCGCCCGGCGGTCTCGACGAAGATCTCCTCGAGGGAGCGGCGGTGGGGCACCACGCTGATCAGGTTGCCGGCCTCGGCGGCCAGGGCGGCCAGGAACGGCGCCACCGCGGACTCATCGGCCAGCATGAAGCTCTGACGGCCGGCGCCGGCGGGCTGCGCGGTCAGCGCGCGCTCAGCCAGGCGGGCCACCGCGGCGCCGTCGAGCCCGCGGGCCACCACCTCGACGTTGGCGGTGGGCGCGTCCATCAGCTCATCCAGGGGCCCCTCGGCGCGCACCCGCCCGTGGGTGACGATGGCCACCCGATCGCAGATGAGCTCCACGTCCTGCAGGATGTGGCTGGAGAAGAACACCGTCTTCCCCTTGGCCCGCAGGTCCGTGATGATGTCGCGCACGTCCTTGCGGCCCATGGGATCCAGGCCGCTCATGGGCTCGTCCAGCACCACCAGATCAGGGTCGTTGATCAGCGCCTGGGCCACGCCGATGCGCTGCACCATGCCCTTCGAGAACTTGCGGATGGGCCGGTTGATGGCGTGCTGCAGGCCCACCCGGTCGATCAGGGCCTCGGCCCGGCGCTTGCGCTCTCGGGCGGTCATGTTGAAGAGGCTGCCGTAGAAATCCAGGAATTCCAGGGGCTTGAGGTACTCGTAGAAGTAGGGGTGCTCGGGCAGGAAGCCCAGGCGCGCCCGGGCGGCCTTCGAGCCCAGCGGCTCGCCCAGCAGGGTACCGCCCCCCGAGGTGGGGTGGATGAGCCCCATGAGCATCTTGATGGTGGTGGTCTTGCCGGCGCCGTTCGGGCCCAGGAACCCGAAGGTCTGGCCCGGCGCCACCGTGAGGCTCAGCCCGCGGACCGCCTCGACGCGCTGGGCGATGCCCTTCAGGTTCCACCCGCGGGTGAGCCGGCGGACGCCGGGCACGGCGCCCAGGAAGCCCACATCGAAGGTCTTCACCAGGTCTTGGACCTGCAGCGCTGGGGCGCTCATCGCACTCGCCGAGTCGTTGACGGGGCGGGGGCCCGCACCGGGCCGACCGCCGGCGAATCTTGGGTCAACGCCCGCTGGGCTGCAAGCCCTGCGGCCCGAGGCGGGCCGCGAGATCAGCGATCATCGGATCGGGGCCCGCGAGGGCCTCGGCGCGTTGCAGGTGCCAGGCCGCCAGGGGCTGCTCGGGGGGCAGCCCCCGATCGAGCAGGTGCATGGCGTGCTCCACGTGGTGCAGCGCCACGGCCCGGCGGGTGTCCAGATCGGCGCCCGCGGGCGCATCGAAGGGCGCCCACGCGGCCTCGGGCGGGGCCACCGCGGCACCGCCCAGCGCCAAGGTGAGCCCGGCGGGCCCGAGCCGGGGCAGCAGCGGGCCCAGCCGGTGGCCCTCGACGCCCGGCTCGAAGCGGGCGGCGGGGGTGCCCAGGCCCGCCGGGAAGTCGGGCAGGCGGGCCGCCCACCGCGGCGCCTGGGTGGCCAGCCGCGCGGCGAACCACGGCCGGTTCACCTGCCCGCGGAAGACGATGGCCACGTCGGGGCGGGCGCCCTCCAGCGCCCGCAGGGCCCACGCCAGGAACGTGCTGCTGTAGTCGCTGGTCACCAGCGCGCCGCCCACCGGCGCCTCGTCCAGCAGCCCCCGGCCGTAGCTGCCCGCCCGGCGCGCCCCCTGGCGGCCGCCGGGGTCGTAGCCGGGCACCGAGGTCAACAGCAGCGCGGCGGGCAGCGCGGCGGCCAGCCCGCGCAGCGCTGGGCGCTCCAGGGCCTGCACGAGCGCCGCCAGGGCCGCCCAGCCCGCCACCAGCAGCGCCACCACGCCTGCCGCGAAGTACCCCGACAGATCGGGGTTGAGCGGGTCGAAGGTGTAGAAGAACCGGGTGCCGAACATGCCTGCCGCCACCGCCAGCGCGCCCAGGAAGGCGGCCCGGTTCAGGCGCAGGGCGGGCAGCGCGCCGAAGGCCAGCAGCAGGGCCAGCAGCCCCAGCGCGGCCGTGCCGTATTGCTGGGCAAGGTACAGGGCCAGCCGCCCGGTGTTCTCGGCCAGGTCCACGTCGGCGCTGGTGGCGTTCTTCGCCCACTCCTGGGCGCTGACCGTGGCCCACAGGCCGGCCAGGTCGGTGGGACGGCCCCAGCCCACCTCGCCGCCCGCCGTGGCCCGCAGCACGACATAGGCGTAGGTGGCCAGCCCCAGCGCGCCGGCGGGGACGGCCCCCAGCACCGGCCGCAGGCGGCGCACACCGGCCGCCATGGCCAGCAGGGCGGCGGGCAGCAAGGCCGCCCCGATGAGGCTGTGGTTGGCCCCCGCCAGCCCGAACCCCAAGGCCACCGCCGGCAGCGCCCGGCCGTCGCCCCGGGCCACCGCCAGCAGGCCGCCCCCCAGCGCCACGCTCAGGGCGAGCTGCAGGGCGTAGACCTCGGCCCGCACCCCTTGCAGCCAGATGCCGGGGAGCAGGGCGGGCACGAGGGCCAGGGCGGCCGCGCCCAGCCAAGGCAGCCCCGGCGCGACCGCCCGCGCCACCCGGTACAGCGCGGCGCAGGCCAGCGCCAGGCACAGCCCGCTGGCCAGGTTGGCGCGGAAGGCCGCGTCGCCCAGGGGCAGGGCCTGCTGCACGCCGTGCGTGGTCAGCGCGTGCAGGGGGTGGCCGGGGGAGTGGCTGAGGCTCAGCCGCCGCGCCACCGCGGCGAACTCCGCCGTGTCGTGCCAGTGCACGGCCGGCATGGCGGCCCAGGCAAAGAAGGCGCCGGCGACCGCGAAGACCCCGGCGGCGCGGCCGGCCGGCTCGGGCGTCACTCCGGCCATCGGGTCCCCGTCAGCGCCTCGTAGAGCGCGCGGTTGTGGGCCGGATCACCGATCAGGGTGCCGGGGGCAGGGCTCGGCAGCGGGCGGGGCCCAAGGGCGGCCTGGCCGGCGGCGGCGTCGGCGACGGGCGGTGGGGTTTTCCCGGGTGGGGCCCCGGCGGCGAGGGCCGCGACGGCCTGCTCGGGCCGATCCAAGGCCCACGCCGCCTGGGCGCGGGCCAGCGCCAGCCCCGCGAGCACGTGCGGGGTGATCAGGTCGTGCCCCTCGCGGCGCCACAGGCGGCTGAGCAGGGCCGGCAGGGCCTCGGGGCGGTCGGCGGCGGGGTCGCAGGGGGCCAGCCGCAGCCCCCAGCCGTCCAGGCAGGCGGCCCGCCGCAGCCCGGCCGCCAGCCCCAGGTGCTCCACGCGGACGGGGCGCCCGGGCAGGGCCCGCAGCAGGCGGTCCAGCCGGGCCGCGGTGCTGGGGGCGGCCAGGGGGATCTTCGGCAGGGCGGGGTGGCGGGCGTACAGGTGGCGCCAGTACCAGCCCGACGCGGCGAAGCCCACGTTGATCAGCAGAAGGTCCGGGCGGGCGCCCTTCACCTCCTGCAGATACATCAGCGGGAACACCAGGTGGTCGCTCTCCACCAGCAGCACGCCGTCGGGGGGCGTGGCGTCCAGCCAGGCCTGGGCGAGCTGCTCGGCGCCTTGCAAGCCGCTGCGGTCCCGCTGCAGGGGCAGTGGGCGAGCGCCGGTGAGGCCCCCGGCGACCAGCGCAGCGGTCAGAAGCCCCAGCCCCATGCCGCGCCGAGCCCGTCCCGCCAGGCCGGCCAGCCCCACGGCCCCCAGCCACAGGGCCGGCAGGAAGTAGCCGTTGTAGTCCGGCACCTGGGGTTGGTAGCTGCCGTAGGTGAACGTGAAGGCCACCCCGGCGAAGACCAGCGCGCCGGGCAACCACAGGCGGCGGCGCAGCCGGGCGTCGGCCAGCCAGCCCAGGGCCCCCAACAGCACGGTGGGCGCCGAACCCTCGCCCAGCAGCCAGCCCAGCCACACCCCTCCGTGGGCGGGCACCCGGCCCCAGGCGGCGTGGGCGGTGTGGCCGTAATCGCGGCCGCGCAGGAAGTCCAGCCAGCCCTGGGCGGTGTCGAAGTCACCCCAGACGAAGCGGCTGGGATCGCTGTGGCTCAGGGCGATCTGAGCATAGGGCAGCAGCCCTGCGACGGCGCCCACGGCGGCCGCCAGGCCCGCGGCGAGCAGGCGTCTGGGCGCTCGGCGCAGCACCAGGGCGCCGTAGCCCCCCACCGCCAGGGCCGTGCCCACCGCGAAGATGGCGTTCAGGCAGGCCAGCAGGCCGACGCCCAGCCCCAGCCCCAGCCAGGCCCGTGGGCCGCGGTCGTCGTCCACCACCGCCAGCCCCGCCGCCACCGTCGTCAGGCTGAGCAACGCCGCGGGGGCGTAGAGTTCGATGCGGGTGGCCTGATCCCAGACAGGGGCCAGCACGCCCACGCACAGCAGGGCCAGCGCGCGTCCGGTGGCGCCCAGATCCGTCAGGCGCCGCAGCAGGGCGTCGCTGGGCACGGCGCAGAGCGCCGCGGCGAAGGCCGACAGCAGGTTCAGCCCAACCAGGCCGCCCAAGCCGTAGGCGGCTTGTGAGAGCCATGTGTACAGCGGCTGCCCGGGGGGGTGGCTCACGCCGCCCGCGCCCGCCACCAGCGCGAACTCACCGGTGTCGAACCACATCAGGCCCCGGGCGGCGGTGGCGGCGTACCAGGCGCCCAGCAGCAGGGCGCTGATCCAACCGGCCCGGGCGTCGGCGAGGGCCCGGGCGGTCACTCGGGTCGATACCGCAGGATGCGGGCGGGGTTGCCAGCCACGACGGCGAAGTCGGGCACGTCCTTGGTGACCACCGCGCCGGCGCCCACCTGCACGCCGCGCCCCAGGGTCACCCCCGGCAACAGCAGGCTGCCGACGCCCAGGTCGCAGTCGTCGCCCACGACCACCGGGGCGAACTCCAGCGGCGAGTCCAGGATGGGCACCGCCCGCCCGGCCTCGCCGTGGAAGCTGGTGAGGATCTTGACGAAGGGCCCCACGCCCACCCGGTCGCCCACCGTGATCCCGCCGGCCGCGTGGAAGAAGCAGCCTTGGCCGATCCAGCAGTCGTCGCCGATGCGCAGGTCGTTCTTGTAGTAGCCCTTCAGCATGGCCTGGTGGCCCACGTAGACGTTCTGCCCCAGGTACACCCGCTCGGGGTGCCAGATCCGCACGCCTTCTTCGAAGACGGCGTGATCGCCCACGGCCGCGAGCTCTTCGGGCTGGAACCGGCCGTCACCGTGGGAGCGGAAGCGTCGCACGGCGCGGATGCTCGCAGGTTGCCCCCGGGGTGGCAACACCCCGCCGGGTCCCGTAGGCTTTCGGCCGCTTTGCCCCAGTGCCCCACCGGAGCCTCCCTTGCTTCAGCGCCGCTCGGCCGGCCTCGTGCTGCTCGGCCTCATCACCCTGGTCTGGAGCCGCGCCCTGCTGGGCGGCTACGTCTGGGACGACCTGGACAACCTGCTGTACGGCGATCGGCTGCGCCACTGGTCGTCCCTGTACGAGGTCTTCCTGCACGACGCGATGTGGTCGGCGAACAAGGCCCAGGCCACCGTGGGCACCTACCGGCCGCTTGCCCTGGCCAGCTTCGTGCTGGACCTGAACGTGCTGGGCGACAGCCCCACCGGCCTGCACCTGACCAGCCTGCTGTACCACCTGGCCGCGAGCGCCACGCTCTACGCGCTCATGAGCCGCTGGGTGGACTGGCGGGCGGCCTTCGCGGTCACGCTGGTGTGGGCCGTGCACCCCAACCACGCCGAGGCGGTGGCCTGGGTGAACGGGCGCTCCGAGGTCTTCGCCCTGCTGTTCGGCGGCCTGGCGGCGCTGGCGGTGTCCCGCCGGCAGGTGGGGCCCGGACACTCGGCGCTCGCTGGCCTGGGCCTGCTGTTCGCCCTGTTCGGCAAGGAGGCCGGCATGGTCTTCGTGCCCGTGGTGGTGTTCCTGGCCACCGAGGCCAGCGGGGCCGCCCAGGCGCGGGCCTGGTACCGGCGGCTGCACTGGCCCACGGCGCTGGCGGCCGGGGCGGCGGTGATGATCTATCTGGCCCTGCGCGCCCACGCGCTCGAGGGGGGCGCCGCCGCGGGCGTGGCCCTGAACTTCAAGACCCAGGCCCTGACGGCGGCGCCGGCGCTGCTGGGCAAGTGCACCCAGGCCATGCTGTGGCCCTATGAGATCTCGGTGAACCACCTGCGCCGCTGGCTGGTGAACGCCCACCCCGCCTGGTGGTACGGCGGCGCGGCGGCCACCGTGGCGCAGCTCTCGGCGGCCCTGTGGCTGTGGCGGCGGGGGCAGCGGGTGGCCGCCTTCGGGTTCCTGTGGTGGCTGGGCAGCCTGATCCCCGTGCTGCTCATCGGCGTGCTGGGCTGGCCGGGCTTGCACCGCTGGTTCTACATGGGCAGCCCGGGCCTGTTCTGGGGCCTGGGCGGGCTGTTCCTCGAGCTGGGGCGGGGCCGCAACCTGCGGTCGGCGGGGGCGGGCGTGGCGGCCGTGGTGGCTTTGGGCTTCAGCCTGCAGGCCCAGCGGGCCATCCCCGTGTGGTGGAGCGGCGATCGCCTGTTCGGGGCCATGGTCGAGGAGCACCCGGATGTGTCCTTTGGCTACATCGGCCTGGGCGCCTGGCTGCTCGAACACCACCGCTACGACGAGGCCGAGAAGATTCTGCGGCAGTCCATCGCGCTGGACGTGGTGCGCAACGACGGCTTCTTCTTCCTGTCGCGGACCTTGGCGGCCAAGGGGGACTGCGCGGGGGCCGTCCAGGTGGTGCAGCAGCGCACCGTCACGCTCGACCCGAGCGTCGCCTGGGCCGCAGGCAAGTGCTACGCCGAGAAGCGTGGCGATCATGTCAACGCCCACCGCTACTTCAAGCTGTGCGAGACGAACTACACCGACTGCAGCGACGGCGTCGCCAAGGCAATCGAGGTGGGCGCGGTGCCCGATCCCAACGTGTTGGCCCCCGCGAGCGCGGCGCCCGCGGCCCTGCCCGAGGGCGAGGGAGGCGCTGACGGCGATGACGGTGACGAGGGCTGGGAAGAGGGGGCGGGGGGGGCGCCGACTGGCGATCCCCCGCAGTGAGCAGGGGCGGTCGTCGGCCGCCGGGGCGTGGGCCGGCTCAGCCGGCGTTCAGCACGTCCTTGAAGGCGCGGAGGAGGTCGTAGGCGCTCAGGAGGCCCACGACATTGCCATGGTCGTCCACCACGGGCAGGGCGCCGAAGCCCTTGCCCAGGAACTCGTTCAGCGCGGCCCGGATGTCGTCGTTGGCGTGCACGGTGTGGGGGTTGCCGCTCATGGCCTGCTGCACGGTGTGCGCGTCGTCGATGGCGTAGACGTCGACCTTGTCCGGGTTCGTGTCCACGAAGTCGGGCCGCCGGATGTCGCGATCGGTGATGATCCCGGCCAGCTTGCCATCGTCGCCGAGCACGGGCATGTGGCGGATGAGCCGCTCGTGCATGCGCTCGTGCGTCTGACGCAGGCCGTCTCGCAGATTTGCGGTGACGACGTCCTTGGTCATGTAATCGCTGACTTTCATCGGTCCTCCTTGCCGATCTCGGCCCCGGGGGGCGGCCGTTTGCAGTGACCGCCCCCACCTTCGGGCGATCCGGTGTCGGGCTTGAAACCGGTGTCCTTTACGGGGCCCCGCCGACCCGATCAACCCCGACGTCGCGCGCGGGCTTCAATCCGTGCCCCGGGGGGTGTAGCGTGCCAGCACTCGAGCACCGCGAACCCATGGAGGCGACACGTGAACTTCGACGTCCTGATCCAGCAGGTCGCCGCCAGCCACGGCTGGCCGCACACCGGCTCGCCCTACGGCGGCTACCGAATCGAGGTCCCCACCGAGTACGGCCGCACGCAGGTGGTCGAGGTCAGCCAGGGCGCCGATCCCGACGGCCGGCCGCTGGCCTTCATCTGGTCGCGGGTGACCACCATCGACAACGTGGGCGACCCCTGGTACCTGCTGGGCCTGAACAGCCAGTTCAGCTACGGGGCGCTGGCGGTGCGGGATCGCGACGTCATCCTCATGGAGACCCAGCTCATGCAGTCCGCGGACTACGATGAGCTGCAGCGGGCGGTGTTCTACGTGGCCAAGAACGCCGACGCGCTCGAGAAGCAGGTCCACGGGCACTACGACCAGAACTGAGAGAGGGGACACCCACCATGATCCGTACCTTCTATGTCTTCCTGCTCACCGGGCTGCTGAGCCTGGTGCTCGCTTGTGGCACCACCGCCGAGAAGCAGGAGCAGCGCTACAAGCGCAACATGGACACCATCGAGGCGCTGCTCGCCAAGCACCCCATGATGCGCAGCGCGGTGGCCGGCAAGCTCGAGGGCTTCAAGGCCGAGCACGACAAGATCAGCGGCGACGAAGAGGCCAAGAAGAACGCCCTGTTGGCCCTGAACCGGCGCATGGAAGAGTACGTCAAGAAGCTCGACCCCTCGCTGGCGCCCAAGACCACCACCAGCCAGGCGGGGGCCAAGGTGACCGCCCCCGCCACGGCCGCCATGGCGCCGAAGAGCGCGCTGGGCGCCCCGGCGCAGCCGCTGGGGCAGCCCGTGGCGCCGGTCAGCGGCAAGCTGGGTGGCCCCGCCCCCATCGGCGCCCCCCCCGCGCCCATGGGCGGCACGCCCGCTCCGATGGGCGGCACGCCCATGGCGCCCGCCGGCAAGCTGGGCGGCCCGGCGCCCGTGGCGCCCGCCAAGCTGGGCGCCCCCGCCCCGGGCACTGCGCCCGTCAGTGGCAAGCTGGGCGGCCGCTGAGGCCCACCTGAGGCGGTTGAAACCGCCTCGCCCCCTGCGCATCCTTTCGGCAGCGTCCTCCCATCCTGGGAACTGACACCGGCGCACCCCGCCCACCACGGGGTGCTCGACGAAGGGAACTGATCATGCGCTTGCTGTCCGCCTGCATCGTGGCCGCCGCCGCCCTGTTCGCCGTGCCCGCCCTGGCCTGCCCGGGGGAGATGGCCGCCGCCGAGACCAAGAGCTTCGAGTACGTCAGCCTGGACGACTTCAAGGCCTGGCACGCCGAGGGCAAGGTCACCGTCATCGACGCCAACAAGGCCGAGACGTTTGCCAAGAACCACGTCCCGGGCGCGGTGCACATGCGCTACGACGCCATGAAGGCCGCGGCGCTGCCCCAGGCCAAGGACGCCAAGCTGGTGTTCTACTGCTACAACGAGTCCTGCAAGGCCAGCCACAAGGCGGCCATGGCGGCCATCGAGATGGGCTACACCCAGGTGTACGTCTACGCGGGCGGCATCGAGGGCTGGATGAAGGCTGGCCTGAAGGTGGCCAAGGCCGACGCCAAGAAGGGCGACGCCTGAGCCATCCAGCCAGCACCTCCGAGGAGAACGGCCGCCCCACAGGCGGCCGTTTTCGTTTCAGGGGGCCGCGGCGCCGGCGGTGAGGTAGACCGTCTGCGCCTGACCCTCCTGGCCGGCGGCGTCTACGGGGACCAGGACGGCCGCGTACCGGCTCTCCGCCATCGTGAACGGGCCCGCGCACATCCCGTGGCCCAGGATCAGGGTGCCCTCCTGCGGCACCACCAGGGCCTGGTGGGCGTCGGCCTCGCCTTCGAGCTGGACCAGGAACGCCGCTGACCCCGCGACGGCCACCGGGACGCGGGCCTGCACGGCCGGGCCGCAGCCGAACTGTTGCGTCTCGATGGGGCCATCCACAGGGCGCTGGCGCCAGGCGGGCGCGGCCTGCGGCCAGTCGCGCACGCGCCACTCGATGGGTACGCCGTCGGGGCCGCGCGCGGGCGCAAAGGGCCGATCAGCGGTGACCTTGCCGCCCTGCCAGGTCTTCCCGGCCTTGACCTCGAGCCGGTACCGGTGCCCGAGCTTCAGGGGCCGGTCGGGCTTCAGCAGCACCTGATGCGTGCGATACCCAGCGCTTTGGGCCGTCCACTCCACCAGGGGCACCCGCTGGCCGGACTGCGCGTCCAACAGCCGCACACGGGCGGCATGCTCCTTCGCCACCATGGCGTCCATGGCGTAGCCGGTCACGGCGATCAGCGGGCTGATCCCGACCTCCCCGGCGGGGGGCCAGGCCGTCAGACCCGAGGGCTTGCACCGGGCGTGGGCCGCGCCGGGCAGCGAGACGAGGGCCAGAAGAGCGAGCACGGCACAGCGAAGCATGGGGAGACCTCCGGGTTTCCGTGGTGGAACGCGCCGGGAGCGTGGGGGATCTGACCCAAGGGTCGCTCGGCGGGCCCGCGGGCTCAGGGCGCGGGCGTCGCCGCGCTCGCGTCGAGCGCCTTGCGCAGGGGGCACTGCTCGGGGGGCACGGCCACGCCCTGCCGGTACAGACCCAACAGGCGCCGGCTGCGTTCGGCCAGGGCGCGGCGCACCTCGCGGCGGGCGCCCTTCACCCGCTCGATGCGCATGTCGTCGTAGCCGGTGGTCTGGTGGCGCAGCCAGGCGATGACGGCGGCCTCGGCCCGGCGCTCCACGGGGATGCGCTCGGTGCGCGCCACGGTGCCGCTGCCCACCGGCGTGGCGTGGGCTGCGATGGCCTTCGCCAGCGCGTCCGCAAGCTCGGCGTGGGCGCTGTGAAAGGCCAGGAACTGGTGCACGGCTCGCTCGAACTGGTCCACGTAGTTGGCCTGCTCGCGGTCGCGCCGGGCGCGCCCCTGGGCCAGCTTGCGCTGGTAGCCGGGATCGGCCCGCTGGCGCTCCACCATGCGCTCGGCCTTCGCGATGGCCTCGGCAGGGGCCCACAGCCCCTTGCTGATGGTGCGCCGCTTCCAGGTCACCTGGACCACCCAGTGGGGGCCGGCGGCCTTCACCCGACGGGTGAGCGCCGCGTCCCCCGACTTCAGGAACGCCCAGCCCTCGGGCACCTTGCTGGGGGTGCCGTCGGCCAGGATCACGATCTGGGGGTGGGGGCCGGGGGCCACCACCTGGGTCTCTGCGCTCATCTCTCGCTCACTGCAGCTTGAAGCGGCGGGCCTCGTCGCGGTGGAAGGGGGCCCAGGAAGGGGTCGCCAGGTGGGGCCGGTCGGCGGTGGGCAGCAGGAACCACACCCCGTCGATCACCCGGTCGTGCCCGCCGGCGAGCACGTGCAGATCCTCGGCGGGCATGAAGCCCTGGCCCACCAGGGCGGCGACGCGCCCGTCGGGGTGGGCGGCCAGATCCAGCAGCACCACCGCGTGGCCCGGACCGCCGGGCTGCACGAAGAAGTCGCCGGCCCGGTAGGGGCGGTCGCCCACCGGCTCGCTGTCGAACTTCAGCGACTGGGTGCCGGCGTAGCGGAAGGTGTGGGTGAGCCACTGGCGGTAGCCCGCGTGGCCCGCGGCACCGCGCCCCCCGCGCACCCGGGCCACCCGGCTGCCCTGCACCTTGAAGCGCTCGCCCCGGCGCCACTTCGCCCAGGTGCTCAGATCTCCGCTCGTGAAGTGGTAGCCGGCCTGCTCGGCCCGCCCGGTGACCCACAGGTACTCGGCGTGCAGCCGGATGACCGTGTCGGCACACTGCTGCAGATCGCGCTGGCCCACGTCCAGCGCGGCCACCGCGGCCGAGGGGCGCAGCAGCGGGCGGCCGTCGTAGGCCAGCACCCGGGTGCGGTCGGTGCGCAGGGGCAGGTCGCGCAGCCAGGCGGGGAAGCTGCCGGCCTCCACGGGGACCCGCTCGAAGCCCGCGGGCGGCGCAAACCGCGCGCTCAGGGGCTGGGTGGCGGCCACCGGGTGGTCGGCCAACCACGGGAAGCGGGCTTCGGGGCCGGCGGGCAGCGTCAGCAGCAGCCAGGCGCCCAGGGCCAGAGGCGTCACCGGGCCACCGCGCGCGGCGTCAAGCCGGCCAGGAAGCTCTGCAGGGTGCGCGCGTAATCGCCCACCACGGCGCCCAGAGACTCCAGGGCGGCGCGGTCGGTGCGGGCGGCGCGGCCGCCGGCGATCCAGGGCGTGCGGCCCACGGCCTTGGCGTAGTCGCCCCAGGCCAGGCCGGGGCGGTGGATCGTCGCGCTGAGCGCCACGGCGTCGGGCTTGAGCTGGGTGGCAGCCGCGGCCAGGGCTTGCGGCGGCGTGCGGGCCCCCAGCAGCACCGGCCGCCACCCGGCGTGGGCGCCCATCAGCGCCACCCCCAGCAGCGGCAGGCTGTGCTGCTCCTCGTCCACGCAGGCCAGCAGCAACGTGCGCGCCCCCGAGGGCGGATCCATGAGCCGCAGCAGGTCCCGGAGCGCGCCGCCGATGGCCTCGCTGGCGAAGTGTTCGTGGCCGACGGTCAGCGTGCCCGCAGCCCACGCCTCGCCGATGGTGGCCAGCACCGGGACGAAGACCTCCTCGTGGATGCGCCAGGCGGGCCCCAAGGTCAGCGCCCGGTGGATGGCGAGCCGGGCGCCCTCGGCGTCCATGCCCCGCACGGCGGACAGCAGGGCGTCGCGGACGGCCTCTGCGGGGTCGTAGATGGGCGCCTCGGCGGTGACCACCGGCTCGGTGCGGGCGAGCCGAGCGGCGTCGCTGGGCGCGTGGCCCGCCTCGATCAGGGCCACCATCCGCTGCACGCGGGCCAGATCGACCTCGCTGTAGAGGCGGTAGCCGTTCTCGCCGCGCTCCGGCTCGGGCAGGCCGTAGCGGCGCTCCCACGCCCGCAGGGTGGCCGAGGTCACCCCCGACAGCCGGGCCACGGCCTGGATCCGATACCGACTCATGGCGCTTCCTCGTCGCTGAGCGAGTCCTGGGCGCTGATGACCACGCGCTCGGTGGCTGCCAGGGCCTGCGCCACCAGGCCGGGCACGTCCAGCGCCTCTTCGGCGCGCTCCAACAGGAACCGGTTCGCGTGGGTGGCGGGGTGGTCGGGCACGAACAAGGTGCAGCAGTCCTCGAAGGGCAGGGTGGACAGATCGTACGTCCCAATCCGCCGGGCGATCTCGGTGATGTCGGTCTTGTCCATGGTGATCAGCGGCCGCAAGGTCAGCCGGTCCACCACCTGCTCCACCGCGGTCAGGTTGAGCATGGTCTGGCTGGCCACCTGGCCCAGGCTCTCGCCGGTGCACAGGGCGTCCAGCGCGTGCTGTGCGGCGATGGCGTTGGCAATGCGGTACATGAAGCGCCGATAGAGCAGCACGGCGAACCGGGGCGCGCAGTGGGCGTGGATGGCCTGCTGGACCTCGGTGAAGCGCACCACGTGCAAGGGCAGCTTGCCCTGGCGCAGCGCCAGGCGGGCCGCGAGCTGCTCCACCTTGTCGCGGCTGGCCTCGCCGATGAACGGCGGCGAGTGGAAGTACACCGCGTCGAGGGCGCAGCCGCGCTTCTGGGCCAGGTAGCCTGCGACGGGCGAGTCCAGGCCCCCCGAGAGCAGCAGCAGGGCGCGGCCCGAGGTGCCCACGGGCAGCCCGGCCACCGCGGCCTGCTGCACGGTCCACACCCAGGCGTGGTCTCGGCGCAGTTCGATCCAGAGGGTGCGGTCGGGCGCCTTCAGGTTCACCGGGCGGCCGGTGGCGGCCACCAGGGCGGCGCCCACGTGGCGGTCCACCGCGCTCGAGCGCAGGGCGGCCTGCTTGTCGGGCCGCCGTGTCTCCACCCGGAAGCTGCCGGGCTCGAGCCACTCGTCGGCAGCCTGGCGCAGGGCCTCGGCGGTGATGGCCGAAAGGTCCAGGGGCACCTGCCGCACGCACTGCACGCTCACCAGCCCCGGCACGTCGGCCAGGGCCTCCAGGGCGGCGCCGCAGCGGGCGGGATCGCTCAGGTGCACCAGGAGCCGGCCGTGCTTGCGGTGCAACTCCACGGGGCCGGCGGCGGCCTTCACCGCGGCCCGGGCGTTGGACCGCAGCCGATCGATGAAGTCGTTGCGGTTGCGGCCCTTCAGCCACAGCTCGCCAAACCGCCCCTGGATGACAGGGTACTGGGCGCGGGGCTGCGTCACGGGTGCACCCCGCCCAGCATCTGCACGGCTTGCCCGACGATCCGCGCCCCGCGGGCCACGTCCTCGTCGGTGGTGAAGCGGCCCGTGCTCAGGCGCAGGAAGGCGCCCTCGTCCGCCCTGCGCCCCATGGCCGTCAGGGTGCCGCTGAACTGGCCCTTGCGGCAGGCGCTGCCGGCGGAGGCACACAGGCCCTCGGCGGCCAGGGCGTTGAGCAGGTGGTCGCTGGTGAGTCCGGGGAACAGCAGGTAGGCGTTGTGGCCCAGGCGCTCGGGGCCGATGGGGGCGCCCACCAGGCGCGCCCGGGGGACCTGCGCCTGAATCTGCGCCACGAGCGCATCGCGCAGGGCGGTGATGCGGGGGGCGTCGGCGGGCGCCCGAGCGGCGGCCTCAGCCAGGGCCCACGCCAGCGGCGCGGACTGGGTGCCCCCCCGCAGGCCACGCTCCTGGCCGCCGCCGCGGAACACCGGCTCGAAGGGCGCCCGGGTCCAGAGCGCGCCGATGCCCTTGGGCCCGTGGATCTTGTGGGCCGTGAGGGCCAGGGCGTCCACCCCCAGCCGGCCCACGTCCACCGGCACCTTCCCGAAGGCCTGCACCGCGTCCACCACGAACTTCGCGCGGGGCGCGCGCTCACGGGCGAGCCGCGCCAGCGCCTCGACGTCGTTGACCGTGCCCACCTCGTTGTTGGCGAGCATGACCGCCACCAGCTTGTGCGCGGGCGTGAGCACCTGCTCGAGGGCCTGGGCGGTGACGCGGCCCTCGGCGTCCACCGGGATGACGTCCAGCGCCCAGCCGAAGCGCTCCACCAGCCGGTGGGCGGCCTCGCGCACGCAGGAGTGCTCCACCGCCGACAGGGCCACGCGGCCGGGGCTGCGTCCGCCCAGGCCCAGCATGGCCAGGCCCAGGGCCTCGGTGCCGCCGCCCGTGAACACCACTTGATCGGGCTGGCCTCCGAGCTGGGCAGCCAGCCGAGCGCGGGCGCGCTCCAGGGCCTTTCCGGCCTCGCGGCCCAGGGGGTGGGTGCTGGCGGGGTTGGCGAACCAGCGCGCCTGGCGGTCGGCCAGCCCGGCGATGATCGCCGGATCCATGGGCGTGGTGGCGGCATTGTCGAGGTAGATGGCCATGGGCGGCACCGTAGCGGGGGGCAGGGGCGGAGTGAAGGGCAGGGGGGTCAGCGCTTGACCTGGCGGCCCGTGCCGGTGCCGGCGGCCACCTTCACCTGCTTCTGGCGGATCCGCCCCTGCACGTCCTGCAGGGTCAGCCGGCTACCCTGGCAGGCGTCGCGCTGCGGGTCATTACGACGCAGATCCGGGTACTTGCGCTTGATCAGGTCGCTGGTGTCGGCGATGCGGCGATCGGTGGCGGGGTGGCTGGACAGGAACTCCGGGCCCCCGCTGCCGTGCTGCGCCAGCAGCTTCTCGAAGAAGGTCACCAGGCCATAGGGGTTGTAGCCCCCGGCGTAGGCGATCTGCACGCCCACCTCGTCGGACTCGGCCTCGTGGGCCCGGCTGAACTGGGTGCTCTGCACCACCCCGAAGGCGGTGAGGATGGCGTCGTGGGCCACGCCGTCGCCCAGGAACCACTGGGCCAGCGTGCCCGCGGCCACCTGCTGCTCCATGGCCTGCACGCCGTGCTTCTGGGTCACGTGGGCCAGCTCGTGGCCCATGACGCCGGCGATCTCGGTGCAGCTCGTGGCCGACAGGATCAGGCCGGTGCTCAGGTAGGTGTAGCCGCCAGGCGCCGCGAAGGCGTTGATGAGCTTGTCATCGTAGATGACCGCCACCTTGTAGCCGCCCAGCTCCGCCGGATCCCGGAAGCGCTTCGATGCGCCCTCCAGCGGCTTCACCATGGCCACCGCCCAGCTGGTGATGGGGTCGTCCTTCTCCAGCAGCTTGTACTGCTTCTTGATCTCCTCGTGGACGCCAGCGCCGAGCTCGCGCTCTTGCTTCGCCGAGATCAGCAGGCCACCGCAGCCGGTGGTGAAGCTCACGAACAACAGGGCGGCCAACAGGCGCATGGGCGGCTCCGGGGGAGGGGGTGGACGGCGGCAAGCTACCAGACCAAAGGGAGTCGAGGCAGCCCCCGCGAGGGCACCCCCGCGTCGACCCCCTGGACGGGGACCGCCGGCCCGCGTAGGACGGGCCGATGGCCCGCACCCCGCCCAGTCCGCCCGAGCCCCCGCCGCTGCCCGCCGAAGCGCGCCGGCTGGGGGTGTACGTGCACTACCCCTATTGCAGCGCGCGGTGCCCCTACTGCGACTTCACCGTCACCACCCGGGCCCTGGACGACGATCGCTACCGCGACGCGGTGATCGCCGAGCTGCGCGCCCGCGCCCGCGACTTCACCGAGCGGCCGCCCGCGGTGAGCGTGTACTTCGGTGGAGGCACGCCCGGGCTCTGGGACCCGGCGGCGCTGGGCGCGGTGATCGACGCCGTCGCGGACACGGTGGGCCTGGCGGCCGACGCCGAGATCACCGTCGAGGCCAACCCCGGCGAGGTGACCGCCGCCCACGCGCTGGGCTGGCGGGCGGCGGGCGTGAACCGGATCTCGCTGGGCGTGCAGAGCTTCGCCGATCAGCACCTGGCCTTCCTGGGGCGGGCGCACCGGGCCGCCGACGTGCATGCTGCCATCGCGGCGCTGCGTCGGGTTGGGCTGGGCGAGATCAGCGTGGATCTGATCCACGGCATGGCGGGCCAGACGGTGGCCGAGGCCGTGGGGGACGCGGCGGCGGCGCTGGCCACCGGCGCCCCGCACGTCAGCACGTACCAGCTCACCATCGAGGCGCGCACCCGCTTCGGCCTGTGGGCCCGGCGGGGTCAGACCTTGCTGGCCGAGGACGGCCTGCTGGCCGAGATGTACGCGGCGGTGCAGGCCACCCTGGAGGCCGGCGGTGTGCGCTTCTATGAGATCAGCAACGCGGCGCGGCCGGGGCACGAGGCCGTGCACAACGGCCTGTACTGGAGCTTCGCCGAGTATCTGGGGTTGGGGGCCGGCGCACACGGCTTCCGGCGGGGGCGGGGGGGCGGCGCGCGGTGGGCGAACGGCAAGCACCCACAGCGCTACATGGAGGGCGCCCTCGCGGGCCGCCTGCTGCAGGAGGTGGAGGCGGTGGACGCGGCCACGTTGGCCGAGGAGCGGGTGCTCACCGGCCTGCGTCGCTGGGCGGGCCTGCCGGTGGACGCCGATCTGCGCGTCCGGTTCGGCGGGGGCGCCGCGGCGGCGGTGGCCCGCGGCTGGCTCACCGACGACGGCGACCGCTGGCGGGCCACCCCGGCGGGGCGGGCCGTCCTCGACCGGGTGGTGCTCGAGGTGGTGGCCGCGCGCTGACCGCCGCGCCCACTGGCCAAAGGCGTCCCGAAGGATCGTTGTCGAGGACCGGCGCCCTCACGCTAAGCTGCGCCGACGGTGAGAGGGACGACCAACATGAAGACTGCTGCGATGTGGTGGGTGGCGCTGCTTGGCCTGATGCTGGCCGGCTGCCCGGAGACCGAGAACGTGGGCCAGGACGCCGATCAGGGCCAGCGCACCGACGGGGGCATGGGCGGCGCCGGAGGCATGGGCGGCGCCGGAGGCATGGGCGGCGGCGGCGGCATGGGTGGTGCCGGCGGCGTGGGCGGCATGGGTGGCATGGGCGGCATGGGCGGTGGCATGGACCTGGGTCCTCCCGACCAGGGCCCGCGGCCCGACATGTTCGCCGGGACCGACATCGAGTCGTGCCAGGACGCATGCGACCGGTACGCGGGCTGCGAGCGGCTCGTGGAGCTGTTCGGCGACGAGGACGCCTGCATGGCCCGCTGCGAGCGGGTGACCCGCGGTGGGGCCGTGCCGGAGAACTGGTGGAGCTGTCTCGAGGTCGAGCAGTGCAACCTGATCCAGCTCTGTCGGGTGCCCGAGCCCCAGCCGCTGACCTGTGCCGAGGTGTGTGCGAACGCCGAGGGCTGCGGCGTCGACCTGCCCGAGTGCGAGGCCACCTGCGCCGACGCCGAGGCGCCCTTCCGGGCCTGCGGCGAGGCGCTGTTCGGTGCGTGTGACGTCAACGGCTTCGCGGCGTGCCTGGGCCGCGACGTGTTTCCCCGCTGTGGGACGCTCTGTGAGCGGGCCATTGGCTGCAACATCCTGCCCGCCGACGGTTGCGTCTTCGAGTGCGTGGCGGCGGAGGCGGATCCCGATCCGCTGTTCCGGCTGCGCGCCACGCAGCGCAACGCTTGCGTGGGCCGCACCCCGGCGAACGACTGCCTGGCCATCAACGACTGCATCAACCCGCCCGATCCGGGGCAGGTGCCGGTGGTGAACGAGCAGGTCTTCTGCGCCCGCTGGTCCGCCTGCGGCTTCGACGACTTCTTCCCGTGCCGGGATCTGGTGTTCGAGATCGGCCAGCAGCCCAACTTCCTGCAGTGCGCCTACGCGGCCATCCGCGACGTGTGCCCGCGGGATCCCTTCCTGGCGCTGGAGCAGTGCTTCGACGGGGGCGGCGGGAACAACGCGCTGCTCCAGCAGTGCAACCTGCTGTGCGAGGCCCGCGACGTCTGCGGTGACCTGGCGGCGGGGGGGCGGCCGGCCTGCATCAACGCGTGCACGGGTGGCAACAACGCCGATCCCGACGAGGCCGAGCGGGCCGCGGCCGAGCTGGCGTGCGCCGGGGCCACGCGATGCGGCGAGCTGGACGAGTGCCTGGCGGGCGTGGGCCCGGGGGCTGAGTGCAGCGCCTTGTGTGATCGCCTGGCCGCGTGCGGCCAGGCCCCGGCGGACTGCGAGGCCGCCTGCGACGCCCAGTGGCCCCGGGACCGCCACGCGGCGTACCGCGCCTGCGTGGCCGAGGCGCCCGAGTGCGCCGACGTGGCCGAGTGCGCTGTGGCGCCGGCGGCGCCCTGCGCCGAGTACTGCGCGGCGGCGGTGCCGTGTGGCATCGACCAGGCGGTGGGCTGCGAGGCCCGCTGCGACGACGAACACTTCGCCAACCCCGTGCCCGAGCTGCTGTTTGACGCGTGCGTCGTGGTGGCCCCGGCCTGCCAGCCAGCGGCGGCGGGCGAGCCCTCGGTGCAGGGGTGCCGGTCGACCCCGCAGGACGGCCTGGCTTGCCTGGGCTACTGCCGGGCGCAGGGGGAGTGCGGCGGGGGCGAGGAGAGCCTGGGCGCCTGCCTGAGCCGCTGCGGCGATGGCTTCGTGGGGGACGATGGCCTGCGGTTCCGCGCCTCGCGGGCCTGCCTGGCGGGGCTGGGGGCCGACGCGGCGTGCGCGGCGCTCGACGCGTGCGTGCCCGACGACCTGGCCGTGGACTGCCCGGCCTTCTGCGCCGGGGCCAGCGCCTGCGGGGTCGAGCTGACCGACTGCGAGGCTGCCTGCGCCGAGGACCCCCTGTCGCGGCTGCGGGTGCTGCTGGACGGCCCGTGCCTGGACGAGGCGGCGGGCGCGTGCCCGGCGGTGCGCGAGTGCCTGGTGACCGAGGTACGGCCGCCCCAGCCGGGCGAGCAGGTGGTGGTGGTCACCCCCGAGCTGGTGTGCCCGCTGTGGAACCAGTGCGGCATGGATCAGTTCTTCGGGCCCTGCGAGCAGGTGCTGGCCGACTTCGGGCGGGACGGCAACCTGGTGGAGTGCGTCTACAACCTGCTGCGCAACCAGTGCCCGCGGGATCCCGAGGAGATCTTCATCTGCTTCGAGGGCGGCGGCGGCCCTGCGCCGCCCAACCCCATCGCCGACGAGTGCCGCGATCTGTGCGAAGCCCGCGCTTTCTGCGGCGACGCCGCCGCGCAAGACCAGCCCCGCTGCCGGCGGGACTGCGAGGCCCAGGCCTCGGCGAACGTCGCGGATCCCGTGGCCCGGGTGGCCTATCAGCTCGCGTGCGCCGGGGCCTGGTCGTGCCCCGACCTGGCGGCCTGCCTGGACGACAGCCGCCCCGCGGCCGTCTGCGCGCAGCACTGCGAGGCGTTGGCGGGCTGCGACGAGGGCATCGACGAGGCGGTGTGCCGCGCCGACTGCGACCGCGACTTCGGGCGGCTGCGCCAGTTCGACTACCGGGCCTGCGTCGATCTGGCGCGGGCCGAGGGCTGCGGCGCCATCCAGGCCTGTGAGCTGGCCCCGGCGGTGCCGTGCGACCAGGCCTGCGAGGCCCTGGGCGCCTGCGCCGACGTGGGCGAGACCTGCGCCGCCGACTGCGACGACCGGCACTTCGTGGCGCCGCTGGACACCACCCTGGAGGTGGCCTGCCTGCTGAGCGCCGACGCGTGTGAAGGGGAGGGCGGCGCGCTGGCCTGCCTGGAGGATCCCGGGCCCGGGGCCCGCGCCTGCCTGGGCTTCTGCCGCGCCACCACCGGCGAGTGCAACCCCGAGGCCGAGGACGACCTGCTGGCCTGCATGAACGGCTGCGTGGCGGGCTTCCAGGACGCGAACGGCCTGCGTTTCGCCGCGGGGCGGGCTTGCCTGGCCCAGGTGAACCCCGAGGCGCCGTGCGCCGTGTTGCAGGCCTGCCTGCCCGCAGCCCTCGAGGTGGACTGCGAGGCTCACTGTGGCGAGCTGGCGGCGTGCCAGATCCCGGCCGAGGGTTGCGCGGCGGCCTGCGCCGGCGGCGACGTCAGCCTGGACACGGCGGGCTGCGTGGCCGACGCCCGCCGAGCAAACGGTGGCTGCGCGGCCGTGGCCGCCTGCGTGGACTTCACGCCGCCGCCCGCCAGCCCGGCGTGCGTGGCGAGCTGCGAGGCGCGCCGCGCCTGCGACCGCGCCTTCGATCCGTTCCTGTGCCGGTTGGCGTGCACCCCCGAGCCGGCGGCGCTGCCCATCCAGCTCGCCTGCGCCGACGTGCTGCGCTGCGACAACGCCGACTTCGAGGCGTGCTTCGACCTGCCCGCCGATCTGAACCCGGCGTGTGTGGCCGCCTGCGCCGATGTGCCGGCGTGCGGTGAGGCCTTCGCCGACGCCCAGGCCTGCGCCCAGCGCTGCACCGGCCAGATGGCCAGCGGGCGGCCCGACGACAACTGGCCGGCCACCATCGGTGCCTGCCTTGCCGACGCCATCGACGGCCAGGCCTGCGACGTGGCGGCGGCGGACGCCTGTTTCAACGTGGGCATCGAGCTCGGGCGCAACCAGGGCTTCGGCCATCACGGTTCGTGCGACACCTTCAACGGCTGTGGCGACGCCCGCACCTGCGCCAACGCGGCCTGCGCCTTCCACGGCCACGGGCCGGCGCTCTCGTGGGAGGAGGGCCTGTGCATGGACCTGAACGCCAACGTCCCCGGCGGCATGGACTGCGATCTGTTCAACCAGCTCCCCGGGCCCCTGGATGACCGCTGGGAGGGCTTCTGCAACATCCCCGTCGCCTACGACGTGGTCTGCCTGCCCTGATCCGGCTCGGGGGGCTTGCGCCCCCCACCGGCCTCCCCCTGGCCCTTGCCACCTGCCGCGCGGTGCCTATCAGAGCGCCGCGCGCAGGGCGCGCCCCCGCCGGGGGCTCCTGCACGGGACCCTTGCGCTGTGGCGCGGGACCGGGCATCCCTGCGGTTCACTGACGCGACGCGGGCGCCGGACGGCGGCGCCTGAGCACGGCTGGAGTACCGATGTCGGACGCAGAGCAGAAGGAATCCCCCGCGGTCGAGCCCGAGGCCACCGAGGCCGAGCCGAAGACCTCCGAGGCCGCGGCCGACGCTGCTGGCGAGGAGACCGCAGAGGCCACCGAGTCCCCGCGCATCTCGGACACCATCGAGGCGCCGGCGCTGTCGCCGGCCGTGGCGGACGCCATGGCCCAGGTGGACGAGTGGCGCCAGCGGGCGCACCGCTACGCCGCGGACATGGACAACCTGCGCAAGCGCTTCGCCAAGGAGAAGGTGGAGCTGCGCAAGGTGGCCGCCGAGAACCTGGTGCGGGACCTGCTGCCCGTGGTGGACAACCTCGAGCGGGCCGTCGAGCACGCGGGTGAGGCCATCAACACGCCGCTGGGCACCGGGGTGAAGATGGTGCTGCGCCAGTTCATGGAGGAGCTGGGCAAGCACGGCGCGCGGACGTTCGACGCCAAGGGCGAGCCCTTCGACCCGCAGGTGCACGAGGCCATGTCGCAGATGCCCAGCGACGAGGTGCCCCCCGGCCACGTGGCGCAGGTGTTCCAGCGCGGCTGGTACCTGGGTGAACGCCTGATCCGCCCGGCCATGGTCATCGTGGGCATGGCGATGCCCGAGGCGGCCGCCAAGAGCCCCGACACCGACGAGGTGCCGGCGGCCGAGCCCGAGGCGGACGACGAGGGCGCCGCCGAGGCCGCCGCTGACGAGGCGAGCGCGGCCCCAGAGCCCGAGGCCACCGCGGCCGATGGCGATGACGACGCCCCCGAGGCGGCCGACGGGGCCGAGGCCAAGGGCGGCGACGAGCCGGCCTGAGCCTGCCGGCCTTAGGCGGCGAGCGGCCGGATGGGGGTCGCGAAGTTCTCGATTCGTGCCCCCGAATCCCGCAAGAATGCATTCCGGCCCGAGGGCCCGATTCGACCCGCCAGGGGGACGCGTTCGATGATCATCGGTATCGATCTGGGCACGACGAACTCGTGCGTGGCGTACATCGAGGGCGGTGAGCCCCTGGTGATTCCCAACGCCGAGGGCAGCCGCACCACGCCGTCGATGGTGGCCATCTCCGAGAGCGGGGAGCGGCTGGTGGGCCAGATCGCCAAGCGACAGGCCATCACCAACCCCCAGCACACGGTCTTCGCCTCGAAGCGGCTGATCGGGCGCAAGTACAACAGCCCCGAGCTGGTGAGCCAGCGCGAGCGCATCCCCTACGACGTGGTGGAGTCGCCCAACGGCGACGCCTGGATCCGCCTGCGGGATCAGGACTACAGCCCCGCCGAGGTGGGCAGCTTCATCCTCGGCAAGATGAAGCAGACCGCCGAGGACTACCTGGGCAAAGAGGTGGTGGACGCGGTGGTCACCGTGCCCGCCTACTTCAACGACGCCCAGCGGCAGGCCACCAAGGACGCGGGCCGCATCGCCGGCCTGAACGTGCTGCGGATCATCAACGAGCCCACCGCCGCGGCGCTGGCCTACGGCATGGACCGCGACGGCGCGCAGAAGGTGGCCGTCTACGACCTGGGCGGCGGCACCTTCGACATCTCGATCCTCGAGCTCACCGACGGCATGTTCGAGGTGCTCAGCACCTCGGGCGACACCTTCCTGGGTGGTGAGGACTTCGACTTCCGGCTCATCGACTTCCTCATCGACGAGTTCGAGAAGGCCGAGCGCATCGACCTGGCCGCCGACAAGATGGCCATGCAGCGCCTGAAGGAGGCCGCCGAGAAGGCGAAGCACGAGCTGTCGAGCGCGCTGGAGACCGAGGTCAACCTGCCCTTCATCACGGCGGACGCCACCGGCCCCAAGCACCTGAACGTGCGCATCACCCGCACCCGGTTCGAGGCGCTGGTGGAGGACCTGGTGGAGGCCACGCTGGAGCCCTGCCAGATCGCCCTCGAGGACGCCGGGCTGAGCATCCACGACGTGGACGCCGTGCTGCTGGTGGGCGGCATGACCCGCATGCCCCGGGTGCAGCAGTCGGTGGAGGCCTTCTTCGGCAAGCCGCCGAGCAAGGGCGTGAACCCCGACGAGGTGGTGGCCGTGGGCGCCGCCATCCAGGGCGGCGTGCTCAGCGGCGAGGTCGAGGACGTCCTGCTGCTGGACGTGACCCCGCTGTCGCTGGGTGTCGAGACCCAGGGCGGGGTGTTCACCCGCCTGATCGAGAAGAACACCACCATCCCGTACAGCGCGGCTCAGGTGTTCAGCACCGCCGTCGACAACCAGCCCATGGTGTCGGTGCACGTGCTCCAGGGCGAGCGCCCGATGGCCAAGGACAACCGGTCCCTGGCCCGCTTCGAGCTGCTGGGCCTGCCGCCGGCGCCCCGCGGCGTGCCGCAGATCGAGGTCACCTTCGAGATCGACGCCGACGGCATCCTGCACGTCAGCGCACGCGACCTGGGGACCGGCCGCGAGCAGCGCGTCGAGGTCCGGGCGTCGAGCGGCCTGAGCGAGGTCGAGATCGACCGGATGATCAACGAGGCCGAGCGGCACCGGGTGGCCGACGTGGAGCGCAAGGAGCTGGTGGAGCTGCGCAACACGGCCGAGGGCCTGATCCACACCACCGAGCGCTCGCTGGAGGAGTACGGGGACGTGCTGTCGCCGCTGGATCTCGAAGAGATTCGCACCGACGTGCAGACCCTGCGCCTCTCGCTGGACACGGTGGACCCCGACGAGCTGCGGTTGGCGATCCAGAACCTGGAGCAGAGCGCCTACCGCATCGCCGACGCCATGTACGCCCAGAGCGGCAGTGGCAAGGGCAAGGGCAAGGGCGGCCTGGACGCGGCCCTGGATGATCTCGACTAGCGGCACGCCAGGCGGCGCGCTCGTTCCCTGACGGGCGCCACCTGCGTCCCCCCCGGCCCGTGGCCCGCCCCGAGCGGGCCGGCGCCCGCGACCCCGAGCGGGCTGCGGCATCGCACGGGCGGTCGTCAATCAGTGTGGGTGAGTCACCGTGGCCGAGAAGCTGGACTACTATGAGCTGCTGGGCGTGCCTCGCGACGTGGACGCGGCCGAGCTGAAGAAGGCCTTCCGCCAGCTCGCGCTCCAGTACCACCCCGACCGCAACGACGCCCCTGACGCCGAAGAGAAGTTCAAGCAGATCAACGAGGCGTATGCGGTGCTGAGCGATCCGCAGAAGCGCGCTCACTACGATCGCTTCGGCCACGAGGGCCCGGCGGCCGGGGGCAACCCCTTCGCCGGGGGCATCAACCCCGACGATCTGCGGGACATCTTTGGGGGTGACCTGTTCGGGGAACTGTTCGGCAGCTTCTTCGGCGGCATGGGCGCCACCCGGCGCGGTGCGCGCCATGGCCGCGACATCGTGGTGGATCTGACCCTGAGCCTGAACGAGGTGGCCCTGGGCGGCGACCGCAAGGTCAGCTTCACCCGGCCGGGCCGCTGCAAGCCCTGCGACGGCTCGGGGGCGGCCCCCGGCTCGCGCCCTGTGACGTGCTCCACCTGCGGCGGCGCCGGCAAGGTGCGGGTGGCCCACGGCTTCATCCAGATGGTGCAGGGCTGCCCGGACTGCGGCGGGCGGGGGCAGAGCATCGGCACGCCCTGTGGGGACTGCCGGGGCAGCGGCCTGGCCACCGAAGAGGTGTCGATCACGCTGCCCGTGCCCCCCGGCGTGGCCACCGGCCACAAGCTGCGGCTGGACGGCGAGGGCGGCCACGGGCGCAACGGTGGGCACCCCGGCGATCTGTACGTGCGCATCCAGGTGACGGACGACCCGTTCTTCGTGCGCGAGGGCGACGACCTGGTGTGCGAGGTGCCCGTCAGCTTCCCCCAGGTGGCGCTGGGGGCGTCCATCGAGGTGCCCACGTTGGAGGGCAAGGCGCAGGTCAAGGTGCCCGCGGGCACCCAGTCCGGCAAGGTCCTGCGCCTGCGGGGCAAGGGGCTGCCCAAGGTGCGCGGCGGTGGACGCGGCGATCAGCTCATCCGGCTGCAGGTGGAGACCCCCAGCCGCCTCTCTGCCCGGCAGCGGGAGCTGCTCGAGGAGCTGGAGCAGATCGAGGCCGACGAGAAGGGCGAGTCGGTGCAGCCGCGCCGCAAGGGCTTCCTGGACCGCTTGAAGGAGTGGTTCGACTAGCGGGACCGCCGCGCAGCTCGGCCCCGCCTCAGAGCGGCACGGGCACCGACGCCAGGACCCGCTGGATGGCCTGCTCGGCCTCGGCCTGGGGGCGGAACAGGCCGTCGCCCGCGCCCGTGACGTGGACGCGGTGGGCCAGCACCGGGATCGCCAACGCCTTCAAGTCATCGGGCCGCACGAAGCCGCGGCCGTCCAGCAGGGCCCGGGCCTTGGCGGCGCGCTGGAAGGCCAGGGCGCCGCGGGTGCTGATGCCCAGCTCGATGTGGGGCGCGTTGCGGGTGGCGTGCACCAGGGACAGCAGGTAGTCCAGCACCAGGGGCTCGACCTTGACGGCGTCCACCTGCGCCTGCAGCGCCAGCAGCTCCTCGGCGGTGGTCTGGGCGCTCAGGTCGTCGAACAGGGCGTGGCCGCCCTCGCCGCGCAGGATGGCCCGCTCCACGTCGTCGGCGGGGTAGCCCAGCCGCAGGCGCACCATGAACCGGTCGAGCTGGCTCTCGGGCAGCGGGTAGGTGCCGTGGTAGTCCTGCGGGTTCTGGGTGGCAATGACGATGAACGGGCGGGGCAGGGGGCGGGTCTGGTCGTCCAGGCTCACCTGGCCCTCGTTCATGGCCTCGAGCAGGCTCGACTGGGTCTTCGGCGTGGTGCGGTTGATCTCGTCGGCCAGCACGAGGTTGGCGAAGACTGGGCCGGGGCGGAACTCGAAGCGCTCCTCGCGCTGGCTGTAGACGTTCACTCCCAGGATGTCGCTGGGCAGCAGGTCGCTGGTGAACTGGATGCGGCGGAAGCTGCAGCCCAGGGCCCGCGCGATGCTCTGGGCCAGGGTGGTCTTGCCCACACCGGGCACGTCCTCGAGCAGGATGTGGCCGCCGGCCAGCACGGCGGTGAGGGCGTGGCGCACCACCTCGGGCTTGCCCAGGATGACCGACTGCACGGCCTGCAGCAGGCGACGGAGGGTGTCTGGGGCGGGCTGCACGGCAAGGCCTCGGGGCTGTGTGAGCGTGGGACGAGTCTGGGGGCGCCGGGGTCGCCGGGGCAAGCCCCGCCTGGGCCTCGTCGCCGGGCAAGGTGCGCGCCTTGCCGCAAGGGTGGGCTTGCGTCCTCCGACGGGACCGTTCACCCTCGCCCCCCAAAACCGCAACACCAGGCGACGGAGGTCACGGTGGCAGAGCAGGGCGGGCGAGCACTCGTGATCGTGGAGTCGCCGACGAAGGCGCGCACGATCCGCAAGTTCCTCGGCGACGACTACATGGTCGAGGCGTCGATGGGGCACGTGCGTGATCTGCCCAGCTCGGCGGCCGAGATGCCCGCGTCCGTCAAGGGCAAGCCCTGGGCGCGGCTGGCGGTGGACGTGGAGAACGGCTACCAGCCGGTCTACGTGGTCCCGTCGGACAAGAAGAAGGTGGTCAGCAGCCTGAAGAAGCTGCTGAAGGACGCCGAGGTCCTCTACCTGGCCACCGATGAAGATCGGGAGGGGGAGAGCATCGGCTGGCATCTGCTCCAGCTCCTGAAGCCGAAGGTGCCCACCCACCGCATGG